>NZ_JBXAFY010000005.1:0-380709 GCF_058793575.1 Shinella sp. GW835-FHT14H05
CAGGAAACCTTGGAGCGAGTTCGTCGGCCGCCAGAAGCGCCGCCGCTCTCGTTCGATGAGCGGGTTATAAGCCCACCCACATGAGATCGTCAACAGCTCAAAACAAGAAAAATCAAAAAAGTGACAACGTGTTGAAAAGATAGAGGTTTCTCGTTTGGTTAACGTCTCGATGGTCTTGGCGGCACCGAAACACCGGCAAAAATCTTGTCCAAACGGTAAAACCGCATGACAAAACCATGACGGACGTTCCGGCTCCCCGCGCGGCCTTTATGTGCCTCTTCTCTCGGCACCGCCGGCGGGCTATTCAGGCAGGGAAACGAGACCGGAGAGACGCATGTCCGCCCTCTATATAGGCGCCACTTTCACCGACGGGTTTCTCTAGGAATGGCGTCGGTCATCGATACGCTACCGCGCCTGCCCGTCACCGAGGCGCTGCCTGCGCTCGGCGCAGCGCTTGCCGCGGGGACGCGCGCGGTGCTCTCCGCGCCGCCCGGCGCCGGCAAGACGACGCTGGTGCCGCTCTTCCTTCTTGGCGAGGCCTGGCGGAATGACGGGCGGATCATCCTGCTCGAACCGCGTCGGCTGGCGGCGCGCGCGGCGGCAGGCCGCATGGCCGCGCTTCTCGGCGAGCGAGTCGGCGACACGGTCGGCTACCGCATGCGGCTCGACAACCGCATTTCCGCCAAGACGCGTATAGAGGTGGTGACCGAAGGCGTTTTCGCCCGCATGATCCTCGACGATCCGGAATTGCCGGGTATCGCCGCCGTGCTTTTCGACGAATTCCATGAGCGCTCGCTCGATGCGGATTTCGGCCTGGCGCTGGCGCTCGACGTGCAGGCGGCGCTGCGCGAGGACCTGCGCATCCTCGTCATGTCGGCGACGCTGGATGTGGAGCGGGTGTCGGCGCTGCTCGACCATCCACCCGCGATCGTCAGCGAGGGGCGCGCCTTTCCCGTGGACGTCCGCTATCAGGACCGGCCGGCCGGCGAGCGCATAGAGGATAGTATGGCGCGCGCCATTATAGAGGCGCATCGCCAGGAGAGCGGCTCGATCCTCGCCTTCCTCCCGGGGCAGGCAGAAATCACCCGCACGGCGGAACGGCTCGACGGCCGGTTCGGGGCGGAGACGACGGTGGTGCCGCTCTTCGGCAACCTGAGCCAGAAGGAACAGGACGCCGCGATCCAGCCCACCTCTGCCGGCATGCGAAAGATCGTGCTGGCGACGTCGATTGCCGAAACCTCGATCACCATCGACGGCGTGCGCATCGTCATCGACAGCGGCCTCCAGCGCCTGCCGGTCTTCGAGGCGGCGACCGGCATCACGCGGCTGGAGACGGTGCGCGTGTCGCGCGCTTCCACCGACCAGCGCGCCGGGCGCGCCGGGCGAACGGAACCGGGCATCGCGATCCGGCTGTGGCATGCCGGGCAGACGGCGGCGCTGCCGGCCTTTACGCCGCCGCAGATCCTTTCGAGCGACCTTTCCGGCTTCATGCTCGACCTCGCCCATTGGGGGGTGAGCGATCCCGCCGCGCTTCGCCTTGTCGACCAGCCGCCCGCAGCGGCGGTGGAGGAGGCGCGCAACCTGCTGCGCCTGCTCGGCGCGCTCGACGACACCGGCGCGCTGACGCCGGCCGGCAAGCGCATCCGTGAGTTGGCGCTGCCGCCGCGGCTGGCTGCGATGATCCTGCATGCGGCGCAGGATGGCGAACAGGTGCCGGCGGCGCGGCTTGCCGTGCTGCTCACCGAACAGGGGCTCGGCGGCCCTGCCATCGACATCGAGGAGCGCTTGCGGCGCTTTTCCAACGAGCGGGGCGAACGGGCGGAGGCCGCGCGGCGGCTGGCGCAGCGCATGGCGGACGGTTTCGGCAAGGCCACGAGGAGTGCGGCGAGCATGCCGGGCGCGCTGCTGCTGCATGCTTTTCCGGACCGGGTCGCCCTGCAACGGGGCGGCCGGGGGCGGTTCGTCATGGCCAATGGACGCGGCGCCGAGCTGCCGGAGACCGAGCGGCTTGCCGGCGCGGAGATGATCGTGGTGGCCGACCTGACCGGGCAGGCCGGGCGCCAGCGCATTCTCGCCGCGGCCGAAATCGACCGCGCCGAGGTGGAAGCCGGGCTCGCGGAAAAGATCGTGCGCGAGGACCAGTGCGTCTTCGACCGCCCCAGCCGGCAGGTGCGGGCGCGAAAAGTGGTTCGGCTCGGCGCGATGATCCTTGAGGAGACGCCCCTTCCCCGGCCGAGCGGGCCGAAGGCGGCGCTGGCGCTTGCCGACGGTGTTCGCCAGCTCGGCCTCCAGGTCCTGCCGTTTTCCCGCGAGGCGGCGCAATTGCGCGATCGAATCGGCTTCCTGCATCGCTCGATCGGCGAACCCTGGCCTAATACAAGCGACGACGCGCTGCTCGCCGCGCTCGAAACCTGGTTCGTGCCGTTCCAGGAAACGGCGCGCGGCATCGACGAAATTTCCTCCGCACGGCTTCAGGACGGGCTGATGGCGCTGGTGCCCTATGAGGTGCAACGCGATCTCGCGCGGCTGGCGCCCACCCATTTCGAGGCGCCGACCGGCCAGCGCCACCCGATCCGCTACGATGGCGACGAGCCTGTCCTGGCGATCCGCGTGCAGGAACTGTTCGGGCTGAAGCAGCATCCTTCCGTCGCGGGCGGGCGGCTGCCGCTGCTTCTCGAATTGCAATCGCCGGCGCACCGGCTGATCCAGACGACGCGCGACCTTCCCGGCTTCTGGGCGGGCTCCTGGCGGGACGTGCGCGCGGACATGCGCGGGCGCTATCCCAGGCATCCCTGGCCGGAGGACCCCGCCGAGGCCATGCCGACGACGCGCGTCAAGCCGCGCGGCACGTGATAGAGCATTTCCAGCCGAAGCGGCATCGCTTCGGCGTCGGATAATGCGGCAAAAACAAAAACCTAAAGCATGGAAAGGACGGCGGGATGGCATTCTATCAGGATATCGACTTCGAGGGCTCCGGCCGGCGCCTGCGCCTCGAGACGATCATCCGGCTGCGCTGGCTGGCGGTGGCCGGGCAGTCGATCACCGTCATCGTCGTCGGGCTGTGGCTCGAATTTCCGCTGCCGCTGCTGCCGGCCTCCGTGCTGATCGCGCTCCTGGCGGCGGTGAACTTTTTCCTGGCGGTGCGCTTTCCGCCGGCGCACCGGCTGACGCCGGCATCGGCCTTCCTGCTGCTCGCCTTCGATCTCTGCCAGCTGACCGCGCTGCTTTTCATCACCGGCGGGCTTGCCAATCCCTTTGCGCCGCTCGTCTGCGTGCCCGTCATCATCTCGTCCTCGCTGCAGCCGATCCGCTTCAGCCTGCCGCTCGGGCTGCTCTCGGTGTTCGGCATCACGGCGATGGCCTTCACGCCGTTTCCGCTGCCGTGGTTTCCCGGCACCGTGCTCATCGTTCCGCCGATCCTGACGGCCGGCCTGTGGTTCGCCATTGTCTCGACCACGGCCTTTGCCGCCTTCTATTCCTATCGCGTCTCACGCGAAGCGGCCGAGCTTTCGGATGCGCTGGCGGCGACCGAGCTCATCCTCCAGCGCGAAAAGCACCTGTCGCAGCTTGATGGCCTCGCAGCAGCAGCGGCGCATGAACTGGGCACGCCGCTCGCCACGATCAGCGTCGTGGCGCGCGAGATGGAGCGCGAGCTCGGCACGGACGACCGGTTTCGCGAGGATGTGCAGCTGTTGCGCAGCCAGAGCGAGCGCTGCCGCGACATTCTCCGCCGGCTCACCACGCTTTCGGCCGAGGACGAGGCGCATATGCGGGTGCTGCCGCTGTCCTCGCTTCTGGAAGAGGTGCTGGCGCCGCATCGCGAATTCGGCATCCGGCTCAACCTGGTGGAAAACGGCGAGCGGGCGAGCGAGCCGGTCGGCAACCGCAACCCCGGCATCCTCTATGGCCTCGGCAATCTTCTGGAAAACGCCGTCGACCATGCACGCGAGGAGGTGACAATCACCGTCAGCCATACGGCGGAGCGGGTGACGATCGTCATTGAGGACGACGGCGACGGTTATGCGGCGGATATTCTCCAGCGCATCGGCGATCCCTATGTCACCAAGCGCCAGCGCGACGAGCGGGCCGGCGGGCTGGGCCTCGGCCTGTTCATCGCCAAGACGCTGCTCGAACGCTCGGGCGCCAAATTGACCTTCGGCAACCGCACCGGCGACCGGCCGGGCGCGCGCGTGTCGGTCGATTGGCCGCGGGCGCGCATGGAGGCAAAGGGTGCAAAATGACTTTACCCGCCTCATCTTACGGGTGATAAGCTGATCCTGATCAAGAATGGACGAAAATCGGCCCTGGAAGACGAAAAATGGCAGAAAACAGCGATACACCCATCACGGCGACCGACGATATCGGGCCGGACCCTTCGCTTCTCGTCGTCGATGACGACGGCCCGTTCCTGCGCCGCCTCGCGCGCGCCATGGAGACGCGCGGCTTTACCGTGGACACCGCCGAATCGGTGGCGGAGGGCATCGCCAAGGCCAAGACCAACCCGCCGAAATATGCGGTGGTCGATCTGAGGCTCGGCGACGGTAGCGGCCTCGACGTGATCGCCGCCATCCGCCAGCGCCGCGACGACACGCGCATCATCATGCTGACCGGCTACGGCAATATCGCCACCGCCGTGAACGCGGTGAAGCTCGGCGCGGTCGACTATCTCGCCAAGCCTGCGGACGCCGACGACATCTTCGCCGCGCTGACGCAGCGGCCGGGCGAGCGGGTGGAACTGCCGGAAAACCCGATGTCGGCGGATCGCGTGCGCTGGGAACATATCCAGCGCGTCTATGAAATGTGCGACCGCAACGTTTCGGAGACGGCGCGCCGCCTCAACATGCACCGCCGCACGCTCCAGCGTATCCTGGCGAAGCGCGCGCCGAAGTAACCCTCAAGCGGGCTCGTCGCGCCGTCCCGAGACGATCGCGGACATGTCCGGCCCGTCGCGCCGGGCATCCATGGAAAACTCCGCCAGCAGCAGGCGGCCGGCGGCGACGCGGGCGAAGGCGAAGGTCACGGACTTTCGCGTCGGCGGCGGCAGGCGGTGTTCCGGCGCCTCGCGCAGCATATGCGCGCCGTAACCGTCCGACAGGATCAGGCCGCAATCCTCAGGGAAGATGTCGAGCGGCACCTCCTTGTGGGTGGCGAAGAACAGCCGGTCGCAATGGCGGCGGTAATCCGGCCATTTGCGGTCGACCTTGAAATCCTCGATCGACGTCTTGATCTCGACGATCCAGATCTCGCCCTTGTCGGACAGGCTGATCAGATCGGCGCGGCGGCCGCTGGCAAGCGTCAGCTCGGGCAGCACCGCATGGCGCATCTCCGTCAGCATGCGCTGCACGCCGCGGCGCACCATCATGGCGCGGTCCGACTGGCGGCCGTCGAGCAGCGGATTGTCGTTGTGAATGGAGACGATCGTCATGGGGTCCAACCTCGGCGAATCGCATTTTATCGCGAAATCGGGCCGACGGGTTCTGCGGCGGGAGAAAAAGTTAAGGCGGCCTCCTGATTCGCAGCTCCGGGAAGACTCCGTTAACTGCGCCCGGTGGTTCCTGTGCGGCTTCGGGCCAGCGGACGAGAAGACCATTGAACGGGCCGCGCAGGCGTGCTTGGCATGGCACGGATGCGGCGAAAGCGGCGGGTAGACGGGCACTATTGTTGCAAAAAAACAATCACCCGTCTTTTTGCTTTGCCTGGAGCCCGCACTGGAGCGTGCAGACTTGCATTGACAGGTTTAATCGAAAATAAACCATAGTCGATAAAAGTTCCGCGTCTCGGAACTTCTTAATCCCTATTTAAGAGAATCACATGCGCTTCCGCAATGCCCTCCTTCTGTGCGGCCTCGCAGCAGCCGTCACGCTCGCCGGATGCTCCTCCTCCACGTCCCTTCCGGGCGAAAAGGTGGCAACCAATGCTATCTTTACCGCGGATTATGGCCCTGTTGAGGACAACGGCTATGCTCTGCCGGCGATCCCGATCGCTCGCGTGAACACCAAGTTCCACCGGCAGATCGTCGATTACGCGACGAAGGAAAAGCCCGGCACGATCATCGTCAATACGCCGAACCGCTTCCTCTATTACGTGCTGCCCGGCGGCAAGGCCGTGCGCTACGGCATCGGCGTCGGCAAGTCGGGCTTTGCCTGGAAGGGCGAGGCCTACATTGCCTGGAAACAGGAATGGCCGACCTGGCATCCGCCGCAGGAAATGGCCGACCGCAAGCCCGACGTCGCGCGCTACGTCAAGGACGGCATGGGACCGGGCCTCAAGAACCCGCTCGGCGCGCGCGCGCTCTATCTCTTCAACGAGAAGGGCCAGGACACGCTGTTCCGCCTGCACGGCACGCCGGAATGGGCCTCCATCGGCACGGCCGCATCGTCCGGCTGCATTCGCCTGATGAACCAGGACATCATCGACCTCTACAAGCGCGTGCGTCCCGGCCAGGGTGCCCGCGTCGTCGTCCAGCAGTAAGCGGAAAAAATCCGCTTAAGGAAGAAGCCGCCGGAGCGATCCGGCGGCTTCTTTTTATTTTACCAGGCCCATTTTATCAGGCGTTTGCGGCCTTCAGTTCGAGACGGCGGCGGTGCAGGACCGGCTCGGTATAGCCGTTCGGCTGCTCGCGGCCCTTGAGCACGAGTTCCAGTGCCGCCTGGAAGGCGATCGAGCCGTCGAAATTGCCGGCCATCGGCTGGTAGAGCGGGTCGCCTTCATTCTGCCCGTCGACAACCGCGGCCATGCGCTGCATCGTCTCGACGATCTGCGCCTCCGTCACCACGCCGTGGTGCAGCCAGTTCGCCATGTGCTGGGCGGAGATGCGCAGCGTGGCGCGGTCTTCCATCAGGCCGACATTGTTGATGTCCGGCACCTTGGAGCAGCCGACACCCTGGTCGACCCAGCGCACGACGTAACCGAGGATGCCCTGCGCATTGTTGTCGAGCTCGCGCTGGATCTCCTCCGGCGTCCAGTTCGGCCGCACGGCGACCGGCACCGAGAGGATATCCGAGAGTTTTGCCCGCGGGCGTGACCGGAGCGCCGCCTGCACCTCGGCGACATTGACCTTGTGATAGTGCGTGGCATGCAGCGTCGCCGCCGTCGGCGACGGCACCCAAGCGGTGTTGGCGCCGGCCTTCGGGTGGGCGATCTTCTGCTCCAGCATGGCGGCCATCAGGTCCGGCATGGCCCACATGCCCTTGCCGATCTGCGCATGGCCGGACAGGCCGCATTCCAGGCCGATATCGACGTTCCAGTTCTCGTAGGCACCGATCCAGGCGGCCTGCTTCATGTCACCCTTGCGGATCATCGGGCCTGCTTCCATCGAGGTGTGGATCTCGTCGCCGGTGCGGTCGAGGAAGCCGGTATTGATGAAGACGACGCGCTCCTTGGCGGCGCGGATCGCTTCCTTGAGGTTGATCGTCGTGCGACGCTCCTCGTCCATGATGCCCATCTTCATGGTGTTCGGCGCCATGCCGACGGCGGCCTCGACGCGGCCGAACAGCTTCGACGCGAAGGCGACCTCTTCCGGCCCGTGCATCTTCGGCTTGACGACATACATCGAACCTTCGCGCGAATTCTTGCGGCGGCCGTTCGGGCCGATGTCGTGCAGCGCGATCAGCGCCGTCACCATCGCGTCCATGATGCCTTCCGGCACCTCATTGCCATCGCGGTCGCGGATCGCCGGATTGGTCATCAGGTGGCCGACATTGCGCACCAGCATTAGCGAGCGGCATTTTACTTCGAAGGGTGCGCCATCCGGCGCCGTATAGGTGAAATCGCTGTAGAGCTTGCGCTCGATCGTCTCGCCGCCCTTCCGGACGTTTTCCTTCAGGTCGCCCTTCATCAGGCCGAGCCAGTTGCGATAGACGAGGACCTTGTCCTCGGCATCGACGGCGGCGACCGAATCCTCGCAATCCATGATCGTCGTCAGCGCGGCTTCGATGTTGACGCCGGCAATGCCGGCCGGATCGGTCTTGCCGATCTCCCAGTCGCGGTTGACGAGGATCTCGATGCCGAGACCGTTGTTCTTGAGAAGCACGTGGCGCCAGTCCTCGTGCTCCGCATGGCCGGCATATTGCTCCGGGCGCTTCAGCGAGACGGCACGGTCACCTGCCTTGAGATGCAGTTCCGCGCCGGCTTCGATGCCGGTGATATCGGCCCAGCGGGCGTCGGCGAGCGGTGCGGCTTCGTCGAGGAACGCCTTGGCCCAGGCGATGACTTTTTCGCCGCGTTTCGGATTGTAGCCCTTGCCCTTTTCCGCGCCGTCCGTTTCCGGGATGACATCCGTGCCGTAGAGCGCGTCATAGAGCGAGCCCCAGCGCGCATTGGCGGCGTTCAGCGCGTAGCGCGCATTCATGACGGGCACGACGAGCTGCGGGCCGGCGAGGCTGGCGATTTCCGGATCGACGTTTTCCGTCGTCACCTGGAATTCGCCGCCCTCCGGCAGCAGGTAACCGATCTCGCGCAGGAAGGCTTCATAGACCGCCATGTCCGACGGCGCACCGTTTTCGCGATACCAGGCGTCGATCTTCTCCTGAAGCGCATCGCGTTTTGCCAGCAGCGCGCGGTTTTCCGGCGCGAGGTCATGCACGATGGCGGAGAAATCGGCAAAGAAGCGTTCTGCGTCCACGCCCGTGCCGGGAAGGGCCTCCGTGACGATGAAGTCGTGAAGGGCGCTGTCGATCGAAAGACCGGCTTTGTCGGTATAAGTCATCTGAAAAGGCTCCGAATGACGGGACGATGGGGGAGTATCCCGAATGCTGTCACTTTCCGGAGCTTTCATTCATAGTCAATTCGGCAATGACATAAAGAATTTATTCCCGATCGGATAAAATCATACCTTTGGGCCGTTTCACGCCTCTTCCGCGATGCGCGGCCGGCCGCTTGCCGTGGCGGTAAAACGCGCCTCGACGAGCTTGCGGTTGCCCTCCACCTCGGGCGCGTCGATCTCCTCGCCGAGCGTCACCACCGGCTCGTCCGCGCCATTGGCCCGGGCGGCATGCAGCGCCGCCGTCATCGCCCGTTCCTTGGCAAGCGAGAAGGCGGCAGCCTCGTCGATGAGGCGCACGCTTTCGCCCGCACCATTGACGATGAAGATGCCCTCGTCCGGCATGGTGACGAAGACCGTCACGACCGTGCGCACCTGGCCGACGACCGCACCGACGGCATTCGCCACGCCGGCATCGGCCGGAATGGAGGACTGCGCGCCGAGCATCTCGGCGATATCCGGATAATAGACCGGCGCAGACGCCCCGAGGCCGACGAGCGGCCGGTCGAGCGCGATGCGGAATTTCACGATGCCGGGGGCGCGATGCAGCGCGCGGTCGATGGAGATGGAATTGGCCGGATCGATCGCCGCCCCGTCATCGGCAAGGCAGGCGGAGAGAATGACATCCGCCGACTGGCGGGTGAGCCGATCGACCAGCAGGCGTGCCAGAACCTCCGGGCTTTCGGCGATCGGCCGGCCGGTGCCGTCCTTGGTGCGCGCGGCAAGCTCCAGGCCGAGGCGGGCGGCGGCGGCGTCCCACTGGCCCTGGCCGCCGAGCACATGCATGGCATCCGACGGCGTGATGCCGCAGAGATGCACGAGGCCGCGGGCGACCAGCCGGTCGAGCGTCGCCTTTTGCAGCGTGGTGACGAGCAGCCCGTCGAGCGGCAGCGGCACCGCGCCGATCTTTTCGTAAAGCGCCTGTTCCTGCGGCTGGAGGCCACTCGCCAGCCGCTCCGGCACGCCGGTGCGCACGGCAAAACGCCCGTCGTGGCGGCCCATATGCGGCGTCCGCAGCTGGCGCTCCAGCACGGGGATGATCGCGTCGGGATGCAACGCAGAAGCGAGGCTCAAGGGCAGGAAGCGGCGCGGGCCGAGATCGATCTTCGCCTTCAGCCCTCGATCGTTGATGCGCACCTCCGAATCGCCGCCGAGCCCGAAGGTCCGCATGGCGACCGCCTCGACCATGGTGCGGTAGCCGCCGACGACGGCGCCCTCCGCGTCGAGCTTCGGCCGGCCCTTGTCGAGCACCGCGACATCCGTCGTCGTACCGCCGATATCGGAGACGACGGCGTCGTCAAGGCCCGTCAGGTGCCGCGCGCCGACGAGGCTTGCGGCCGGGCCGGAGAGGATCGTCTCGATCGGGCGGAGCCGCGCTTCGGCCGCCGAGATCAGCGCGCCGTCGCCGCGCACCACCATCATCGGCACATGGATGCCGCGGCGTTCCAGATAATCCTCGCAGGCACCGATCAGCCGGTCGATCATCGAGACGAGGCGGGCATTGAGCAGGGTCGTCAGCGCGCGGCGCGGGCCGCCGAGCTTGGAGGAGAGTTCGTGGCTGCAGGTGACGGGCAGGTGCGACACGGCGCGGATGCGGTCGCGTACCCGCACTTCATGCGCCGGGTTGCGCACGGCGAAATAACCGGCGACGGCGAAGGAGGAGACATTCTGCGAGAGGGTCGGCAGGGCTTCGTCCAACGCCGTCATGTCGAGCGGCGTCTCGTTGCCGTGCACATTGTGGCCGCCGGGCAAGAACAGCACCGGATCGTTGCCGAGCGCATCGGCAAGCCCGTCGCGTTTCAGGTCCTCCGGGCCGAAGCCGATCATCACCAGGCCGGCGCGACCGCCCTGGCCTTCGACCAGCGCATTGGTGGCGAGCGTCGTCGACAGCGACACGAGGCCGATGGCGGAAACCGGGGCCTTCGCCTCGGCCAGCACCGCTTCCACCGCGCCGGAAATGCCGACCGAAAGGTCGTGGCGCGTGGTCAGCGCCTTGGCGCGGGCGATGACGCCCCTTGTTTCACTGTAGAGCACGGCATCGGTATAGGTGCCGCCGGTATCGATGCCGAGTAACAACTGGTCTGCCACGAGAATTCTTCCGGACTTCCTGCCAGGCCTTTTCAAAGCGGCCTAGAATGGTGTTATTGCATGTCCGAACCAATTGCCACCATTCCACCGGCGACATGCGGTGAAAGAACGGGGAGCTTGCAAGTGATCGATTTCTCCAGCCGAAAGCCGCTTGCCGCGGCGCTTCTTCTCGGTGCGGCCCTTCTTGCCGGCAGCCTGCCGGCGCTCGCCCAGGAAGAGGACGAAGAGCAGTACGAGGCGCAGATTCCGGCCGTTTCGATCTACAAGGCGATGCTGGATGCCAACAAGCAGACGGGCTGGGTGCAGTTCCGCAACTTCGCCGACCAGCAGCTCATTTATTTCACGGCGTTGCAGACCATGCATTGCCGGCTCTCGGAAATCCGCTATTCGATCAATTCCGAAACGCTCGACCAGCGTTTTCCGCTCGCCAAATGCGATCCGGAACTGCCCTTCAACCTGCCGTCGGACGATAGCCAGAACTGGCTCTATCTCGGCCTGAAGCCCGGCGAGGCGCAGACGATCGCCGTGCAGGCCGTCTGGGACGACGGCAGCGGCAGCGAGATCGTCGTCTACCAGCCCTGCAAGAACCCGGACGCGACCTGCGCCTCGATCAAGACGATCAAGAAGGGCAAGAAGCGGGCCGACGAGCCGTCACCCGCAACGCCAGTCCGTTAGACGGCTGCGTCGTCAGGCGCTGCACCGGCCAGGGCTTCGTATCCTCCGTCATGTCGAAGCGGAAGCGGTGCATCAGCACGCCGAGCGCGATGATCGCCTCCTGCATGGCGAAAGTCGCGCCGATGCAGATGCGCGGGCCGGCACCGAAGGGCAGGTACTGGAAACGGTGGATGCTGTCGCGGTTCTCCGGCAGGAAGCGTTCCGGCATGAAGGCCCTCGGCTTCTGCCAGAGCAGCGAATGGCGGTGCAACGTCCAGGGCATGACGAGGATCGTGACATCCTTGGGGATCTCGACCCGCTCGCCCTTCGGGCTCGTCCAGACGTCGTCGGAAATCGCCTCGCGGTTGATCGAGGGGGCCGGCGGATAGAGCCGCATCGCCTCTTCGAAGGCGGCGCGCGTCCAGGGCATCAGCTCCAGCCATTCCACCGGATCAGCACCCGTCGCCAGCACCTGGTCGATCTCCGCTTCCATGGCGTCGCGCACATGCGGACTGTTGGAAACGCAATAGAGCGTCCAGGCGAGCGCGCGGGCGGTCGTCTCATGGCCGGCGCCGATGAAAGTGAGGATATTGTCCTCGATTTCCTCCAGGCTGAGCCCATCCGGCCCGGCCGCGCGTAAGAGCAGCGTGAGAAAATCGTTCGGCGCACTATCGGCACCGCTCTCCATGCGCTTCTGCCGCATCTCCATCGTATCGCGCACGATGCGGCGGAATTTTCCGAGCACTTTTGCGCCGCCGATCCGCGTGATGCGCGGCACCCAGGCGGGGGCGCGCAAGAGGTCCATCGGATCGACGCGGCCCATGGAGTGCAGCAGATCGTCCACGTCGTCGGCGAAATTATTGGACGATGTGACGATCTCGCCGGAAAACAGCGTTTCGGAGAGGATGGCGAAGGCAAGCTCCGTCATGTCGTTGCCGATGTCGAAGACCATGCCGTCGGCGCCCTCGTATTTCTCGACATATTTCTCAGACTGCGCCAGCATCTGGCTGGCAAAACCCTTGGCATGGCGCGGCGTGAAGATCGGCGCGACCGCCTTGCGCGACCGCCGCCACACGGCGCCCTCGGCCGTCAGCAGGCCGTCGCGCAGGATCGGGCGCAGCACGAGCTGGCGCACCACGGCCATCTTGTAGTTCTGGGCATTGTCGACGAGCAGGTATTTGATGAGGCCGGGATCGTTGACGATCAGCGTCTTCTCGCCGAAGAAACTCGTCATGATCCAGGGCAGCGTATAGGAGGGCTCGCCCCACAGTTCCAGCGGATTGCGGAACACGGTGCGGATGATCTCGAGCTTCGACGGCGGCACCGTGCGCGGAATAGGCGCCGGCGGTTCGAACGGCTCGGGACGCATGTCCATGATCTGCCTCCTTGGGCTCGGCTCGTGCACAGACTGGGCCGACAGGTAGGCGAAAGTTAGAGCAGCGAGCGCAGCTCCTCCAGCTTGTCGTTGATCAGCCAGCCGTAATAGTTCTCTTCCGGCCAGGTCGCCTCGCCCGAAGCGCGGCGGGCGGCGAAGGTGGCGGCGCGGGCATCCGGGTTGCCGATATTGTAGAGCGTCGCCGTCAGGCCCGGGTTCTTCGAAATGTCGACGCCGGCAATCTTCCTGTAGGCGTCGATCGAGCGGCGGATCGAGGCGGCCATATAGGCGAGCGAGATATCCGGATCCATGATGGCCTTGTAGACGCCGGCCGCATCGGCTTCGTCGAGGCGCTCGTAGCCGGAAATGCGCGCCACGTCGTCGGTCAGGGTCAGCGCCGTCAGCGGGTTGATCTGGCCGAGGCCAAAGGTCTGGCCGGCATAGAAGGGCTGGAAGAACACTGCGCTGAAGCGGTTGTTCGGGAAGGACGTTCCGCCGACCGTGCGACCCTTGAAGCTCCGGTTCCACACCGTTTCACGGCAGGTCCAGAGCGAATAGGAGCCCTTCTTGTCGGCGCATTTCGAGAATTCGGGGCGATCGACAAAGTCCGCGACGGATTCGCCGTCATAGGCGAAGCGGAAAGAGCCGGTATAGGACGCCGCCTTCACATAATAGCTCTGCAGCCGGTCATAGGCGTCGACATTGTAGGTGTGCTCGCCGACGATGGCGCCGACCATGTGGATGGGGTCGATACCATATTTGCCGGCCACCGACTTGATCTTGCCGGTCAGCTCGCCGTCATTGGCAAGAAGATCGCGCACCTTCTCGTATTTCGCATCGAAGGAGGTCTTTCCCGCCTTGGTGCGGCGCACCGAGGCGCCCGGAATGTTCGGCTGCTCGGCATTGCGGTTGCCGGACGGCACCACGTCGATTGCCAGCGCCACGGTCTGGCTCTGGACAAAAAGGGTGGCTGCAAGGGCAAGCACAGGGATGAGCTGTCGCACGGTTCCGGTTCCCGTCTGATCACAATATCGGCGAATGGCGCGAGACCGATGCAACGCAATGATGTCGGAATGATGCCAAGGCGTGGCAATGACCTAGGCCGCGACACCGTTGCTGTCGAGGCCCCTTCCCGTCAAAAATCCGGCACCGGCGGCGGCATCTGCCGCCACCGGTGCCGAAACGTCACAGAATGTAGCGCGAGAGGTCGGTATTGGCCGCCAGCGCGCCGACATGCTTGCGCACATATTCCGCGTCGATGACGAGGTTGTTGCCCGGCTTGTCCGGCGCCTCGAAGGAGATCTCGTCGAGCACCCGCTCCATCACCGTCTGGAGACGGCGCGCGCCGATATTCTCGACGCTGGAATTGAGCTGCACGGCGACGTCGGCGAGCGCATCGAGCGCGTCCTCGGTGAAATCCAGCGTGACGCCTTCCGTCTCCATCAGCGCCTTGTACTGGCGGATGAGGCTTGCCTCCGTCTCCGTCAGGATGCGGCGGAAGTCCTCCTTGGTCAGCGCCTTGAGCTCGACGCGGATCGGCAGGCGGCCCTGGAGTTCCGGCAGCAGGTCCGAGGGCTTCGAGACATGGAAGGCGCCCGACGCGATGAAGAGGATGTGGTCCGTCTTCACCGGCCCGTACTTGGTGGCGACCGTCGTGCCTTCGACCAGCGGCAGCAGGTCGCGCTGCACGCCTTCGCGGGAGACGCCGGCGCCCATGCCGCCGTCACGCGCGGCGATCTTGTCGATCTCGTCGATGAAGACGATGCCGTCGTTTTCCGCCGAGCGGATCGCCTCGCGCTGGATCTGCTCGTTGTCGAGCAGCTTGTCGGATTCGTCATCGACCAGGATCTTGTAGCTATCCTTGACCGTGGTCTTCACCTTCTTGGTGCGGCCGCCCATCGCCTTGCCGAACATTTCGGAGAGGTTCAGCACGCCGATATTGGCGCCCGGCATGCCGGGGATCTCGAAACCGCCGGGCATGCCGCCCGTGCTATCTGCGACGTCGACCTCGATTTCCTTGTCGTCCAGCTCGTTGTTGCGAAGCTTCTTGCGGAAGCTATCGCGCGTTGCCGGCGAGGCGGTGGCGCCGACGAGGGCATCGAGCACCCGTTCCTCGGCATTCATATGGGCTTTGGCGGTCACCTCGGCGCGCTTCTTCTCGCGCACCAGGCCGATGCCGACCTCGACGAGGTCGCGCACGATCTGCTCGACATCGCGGCCGACATAGCCGACCTCGGTGAACTTGGTCGCCTCGACCTTGACGAAGGGCGCGCCGGCAAGCTTCGCCAGGCGCCTCGAAATCTCGGTCTTGCCGACGCCGGTCGGGCCGATCATCAGGATGTTCTTCGGCATCACCTCGTCGCGCAGGTCCGGCTCCAGCTGGTGGCGGCGCCAGCGGTTGCGGAGCGCAATGGCGACGGCGCGCTTGGCGTCATGCTGGCCGATGATGTAGCGGTCGAGTTCGGAGACGATCTCGCGGGGGGAAAAGTTGGTCATGGTGTCTCGTTCGCTTTCGGGTCGAATTGCATGATCAGCGCCTCGGCGCCGGTGCGGCCTTCCAGTTGCGGAACCGGCCGGAAGCCGGCCTTGGCATAGGCACGAACCGCGCGCGTATTGGCGGGATCGGGGTCGATGATGATGGTCTCGTGGCCGAGCCCACGCAGATAGGCAACGAAGGCGGTGAGCGCCGCGGAGCCGATGCCCTGCGAAAGTTTGTCCGCGTGGCCGATCGACAGATCGACGCCGACGGCCTCCTGCGGTAGCTCTAGGAGCCAGGGATTGTCCTTCGTCCATTCCTCGTTCTGGTGGTGGCCGAGAAACCAGACTTGAATATAGCCGACCGGCTCCCCGTCGAGCGTGATGACGAAGGGACGCGTCGTGTCCCTGCCCTCCACCATGTCGCGGATGAAGCCGATTTCCTCGTCGGGATCGCCCCACCATTCCCGCACATGCGGCTCGTTCAGCCACGCGAGAAGCAGCGGGTAATGCTTCTCCCCCACGGGAGAAAAGCCGATCCGGGCGGGATCAAGCGGCATCCAGCGTCTCCACCACGACATTGTGGTTGGTATAGACGCAGATGTCGCCGGCAATCTGCATGGCGCGGCGCGCAATGTCTTCGGCCGACCTGTCCGTGTCCATCAGCGCGCGGGCGGCGGCATAGGCATAGTTGCCGCCGGAGCCGATCGCCATGGTGCCGTGTTCGGGCTCCAGCACGTCGCCGTTGCCGGTGAGCGCCAGCGTGACGGACTTGTCGGCAACCAGCATCATGGCCTCCAGGCGGCGCAGGTAGCGGTCGGTCCGCCAGTCCTTGGCAAGCTCGACGGCGGCGCGCATCAGCTGGTCGGGGTACTGTTCGAGCTTGGCCTCAAGCCGCTCGAGCAGCGTGAAGGCGTCGGCGGTGGCGCCGGCAAATCCGGCGATCACGTCGCCCTTGGCAAGACGGCGCACCTTGCGCGCATTGCCCTTCATCACCGTCTGGCCAAGGCTCACCTGGCCATCGCCCGCCATGACCACCTTGCCGTCCTTGCGGACGGTGATGATCGTCGTGGCGTGCATGGAAGCGTAAGGATTGTGTTCACTCATCGATAGACCTTTGGATAGACCTGCAAAGGCCCGGCATCCCGGGCGTGTCGCCGCCAGCGAGGCGGCCTCGTTGTCCTCTATGTAAGCGGCGTTTGCGCAATTGCAAACGTGGCGCCGCGTCGGTTTGCGCAGCGCCGTCGATCAGGGATTGTACGGCTCAAAAAAGGCCTTGATTTCTCTCCACGATGCGTGGGTTATGGTCTCCCATCAACTGGAGGAAAACGGCAATGGCCAAAGGTCAGGTCCGCAGCAACAAGGAAACCCGAAAACCCAAGAAGGACAAGGCCGTCGAAAAGGCCGCGCCGACGCTGGGTTCGCAGGTCAAGAACAGCGAAAGCTCGACAAAAAAGAAGTGAATGGTGCCGGCGAAAGCCGGCTTCGTTCTTTCAGGGCCTATACCGCCTGCCGGGCAACCGGCAGAGCGCTTTTGGCCTGCCTCCCGAAAGCCTCAGCAGACTGGCGTTTTATGAAGAGCCCTGTTAAGGAGCGGCGGTAAAATTACCGGAGACTGCAATGAGCCGCACCGCCAGCGTTTCGCGCAAGACGAACGAGACCTCCGTATCGGTCGCCGTCAACATCGACGGCACCGGCGCATCGACCATTTCGACGGGCGTCGGCTTCTTCGATCATATGCTGGACCAGCTGTCGCGCCATTCGCTGATCGACATGGAGATCAAGACCGAGGGCGACCTGCATGTCGACGATCACCACACCGTGGAAGACACCGGCATCGCCATCGGCCAGGCCATCGCCAAGGCACTCGGCGACCGTCGTGGCATCACGCGCTACGCCTCGCTGGATCTCGCCATGGACGAGACGATGACGCGCGCCGCGGTGGATGTTTCCGGCCGCCCCTTCCTCGTCTGGAACGTCGCTTTCTCCGCGCCGAAGATTGGCACCTTCGACACCGAGCTGGTGCGCGAATTCTTCAACGCGCTCGCCCAGCATGCCGGCATCACGCTGCATATCCAGAACATCTACGGCGCCAACAACCATCATATCTCGGAGACGTGCTTCAAAGCCGTCGCGCGTGTGCTGCGCACCGCGACCGAGATCGATCCCCGCCAGGCAGGCCGCGTTCCCTCGACGAAGGGTTCGCTGGCCTAACCACGGCTTATCTGGAGGCCTGTCGATGGCCACGTTCCTCTTTCTGATACCGCCGGGTGCGAAATCCCAGGACGAAAACGCCCGGATCATCCGTGATCATTTTTCGTGGATCGCGTTCTTTTTACCGTACATCTGGCTGCTGTGGCATCGTGCTTGGCTGGCCGCAGCCCTTGTCTTCGCCATACAGTCGCTGGGTTCAGTCCTCTCTGAGCATGCCGTCTTCGGCTTTGCCGGCGTCGGGATTTGCCTTGCGACCAGTCTTCTCGTGGCGCTTGAAGGCCCCACGATGATCGTCGCCGGTCTCAGGCGGGCGGGCTGGACGGTCGATGCCGTCATATCGGCCGACGACCGTGCAACGGCGGAAGAGATCTACTACATGGACATCAAGGCAGGCGAACCGGAGACACGTCACACCGTTTCCCTGCCGGCATCGGAAACCTCCACGCGCCGGCACGCTCCTATGCTTGGCCTGGTCGGTTTCGGGGAAGGACGCTGACATGCGCGTTGCAATCATCGACTACGGCTCGGGCAACCTGCGCTCGGCCACCAAGGCCTTCGAACGCGCCGCCCGCGAGGCCGGCATCGACGCCGAGATCGACCTGACCGACAAAGCGGAGCGCGTCGCCAGCGCCGACCGCATCGTGCTGCCCGGCGTCGGCGCCTATGCCGATTGCCGCCGCGGCCTCGATGCCGTGCCCGGCATGGTGGAGGCTTTGCGCGAGACGGTCGAGGCGAAGGCGCGTCCGTTCCTCGGCGTGTGCGTCGGCATGCAGCTCATGTCCTCGCGCGGCCTGGAAAAGACGACGACCGAGGGCTTGGGCTGGATCAAGGGCGACGTCGTGCTGATGACGCCGGACGATGCGAGCCTGAAGATCCCGCAGATCGGCTGGAACACACTCGACCGCAAGCGTGCGCACCCGCTGTTCGACGGCATACCGGAGAAACTGCACGCCTATTTCGTGCACTCCTACCATCTCGCCGCGGAAAACCCGGACGACGTGGTCGCGACCGTCGACTACGGCGGCCCGATGACCGCCTTCGTCGCCAACGGCAACAAGGCCGGTGCGCAGTTCCATCCGGAAAAGAGCCAGACGCTCGGCCTCGCCCTCATCACCAATTTCCTGCGCTGGAAGCCGTAACATGATCCTCTTTCCCGCCATCGACCTGAAAGACGGCCAGTGCGTGCGCCTCAAGCTCGGCGACATGGACCAGGCCACCGTCTACAATCCCGACCCGGCCGCCCAGGCGAAAGCCTTCGAGGACCAGGGTTTTGAATGGCTGCACGTCGTCGATCTCAACGGCGCCTTCGCCGGGGAAAGCGTCAACGGTTCGGCCGTCGACGCGATCCTCAAGGCAACGAAGAACCCGGTGCAGCTCGGCGGCGGCATCCGCACGCTCGATCATATCGAGAGCTGGCTGTCGCGCGGTCTTTCCCGCGTCATCCTCGGCACCGTCGCGGTGCGCGATCCGGCGCTTGTGATCGAGGCCTGCAAGCAGTTTCCCGGCAAGGTCGCCGTCGGCATCGATGCCAAGGGCGGCAAGGTCGCCGTCGAGGGCTGGGCGGAAGCCTCCGAACTCGGCGTGATCGAACTCGCGAAGAAATTCGAGGGCGCCGGCGTCGCCGCGATCATCTACACGGACATCGACCGCGACGGCATTCTCGCCGGCATCAACTGGGCCTCGACGCTGGAACTCGCCGATGCCGTCTCCATTCCCGTCATCGCCTCCGGCGGCCTTGCCTCGATGGACGACATCCGCCGCCTCGTCGCGCCGGATGCCCGCAAGCTGGAAGGCGCGATCTCCGGTCGTGCGCTCTATGACGGCCGGATCGACCCGGCCGAAGCGCTCGCCGTGATCCGGGGAGGTGCCGCATGACCCTCAAAGCCCGCGTCATCCCCTGCCTCGACGTCAAGGACGGCCGTGTCGTCAAGGGCGTCAGCTTCGTCAACCTGGTCGATGCCGGCGATCCGGTCGAATCGGCCAAGGCCTATGATGCGGCCGGTGCCGACGAACTCTGCTTCCTCGACATCACCGCGTCGGCCGACAACCGCGACACGATCTTCGACGTCGTGGCGCGCACGGCGGAACACTGCTTCATGCCGCTCACCGTCGGTGGCGGCGTGCGCGCGGTCGCCGATATCCGCAAGCTGCTGCTCGCGGGTGCCGACAAGGTCTCGATCAATTCGGCTGCCGTCGCCAATCCGGATTTCGTCGCCGAAGCCGCCGACAAGTTCGGCAACCAGTGCATCGTCGTGTCGATCGATTCGAAGAAGGTGTCGGCCGAGGGCGAAGAGGACCGCTGGGAAATCTTCACCCATGGCGGCCGCAAGCCGACCGGCATCGATGCCGTCGCCTTTGCCGAAAAGATGGTGGAGCGCGGCGCCGGCGAATTGCTGCTGACCTCGATGGACCGCGACGGCCAGAAGGGCGGATATGACATCGCGCTGACCCGCACCATTGCCGACCGGGTTTCGGTGCCGGTCATCGCGTCGGGCGGCGTCGGCAATCTCGACCACCTTGTCGAAGGCGTGCGCGACGGCCATGCGACGGCGGTGCTCGCCGCCTCCATCTTCCACTTCGGCACCTATACCGTCGGCGAAGCCAAGCGCTACATGGCGGAGCATGGCATTGCCATGCGGCTCGACTGAGGAGAGAGCGATGACCGATTTTTCCCTTGCCGATCTGGAGCGCATCGTGGATGCCCGCTCGCAGGCCGATCCGAGCGTATCCTGGACGGCAAAGCTCGTTGCGGCCGGGCAGGCAAAAGCGGCAAAAAAGCTCGGTGAAGAGGCCGTCGAGACCGTCATCGCCGCAATCGAGGGCGAAAAGGCCGCCTTGACGAGCGAAACGGCCGATTTGCTCTATCATCTGATGGTCGTATTGAAAATCGGTGGCGTGGCGCTACAAGATGTCATGGGGGAGCTGGAACGGCGTACAAGCCAGTCCGGCCTAGTGGAGAAGGCCAGCCGGAAAAGTTGATGATCCAGGCAGCGCGCGACAAGGACCAGGCGGATATTCCGGACGATTTCGGCAACCGCGACTATTCTCCCTACCGCTTCTTCTCGGCAGACGAATGGGCGCATTTCCGGGCCGACACGCCTTTGACGCTGACGGGCGACGAGGTGCAGCGGCTGCGCTCGCTGAACGACCCGATCGACCTCGACGAGGTGCGGCGCATCTATCTTTCGCTGTCGCGCCTGCTCTCGGCCCATGTCGAATCCTCGCAGATGCTGTTCGAGCAGCGCAAGCGTTTCCTCAGCCTCTCCGACGAGGCGAAGACGCCTTACGTCATCGGCATTGCGGGCTCGGTCGCGGTCGGAAAGTCGACCACGGCGCGTATCCTGATGGAACTGCTCGCCCGCTGGCCGTCGAGCCCGAAGGTCGACCTCGTGACGACCGACGGTTTCCTCTATCCGAACGCCGTGCTCCAGCGCGAAGACATGATGGACCGCAAGGGCTTTCCGGAGAGCTACGACATCGGCGCGCTTCTGCGCTTCCTCTCGGCGATCAAGGCCGGCAAGCCGAACGTCAAGGCGCCGACCTATTCGCACCTGACCTATGACGTGCTGCCGAACGCCTTCCGCACCATCGACCGGCCGGATATCCTGATCTTCGAGGGCATCAACGTCCTCCAGTCGCGCAACCTGCCGGCCGACGGCAAGATCGTGCCGATGGTCTCCGACTTCTTCGATTTCTCGATCTATATCGACGCGGAAGAGAGCCTGATCCACACCTGGTACGTGGACCGTTTCATGCGGCTGCGCGACACCGCCTTCAAGAATCCGGATTCCTACTTCCACCGCTACGCGACGATCAGCGAGACGGCTGCGCTGGCGATCGCGGAAGGCCTCTGGCACAATATCAACCTGAAGAACCTGCACCAGAACATCCTGCCGACGCGCCCGCGCGCCGACCTGATCCTGCAGAAGGGCGAGAACCACCTCATCGAAACGGTGGCGTTGCGCAAATTGTGAGCCGGCTTACGGCCAAGGTTACGGATTGACGCGGCGAAGCGTCAGGTTGATGCGCCCGTCCTTCTTCAACAGCGTCGACGTGCCGGGATAGATGCGGTCGACGCCATGAAAGATCAGCCGGCTCTCGCCGCCGAAGACGAAGACGTCGCCACTCGACAGCCGGAAGGACCGCGTCGGATCGCTGCGTGAAACGCCGCCGACGCGAAACAGGCACTGATCCCCCAGCGATACGGACACAACGGGCGCGCCGAATTCGCTTTCGTCGCGGTCTTGGTGCAGCCCCATCTTGGCATCGGGATCGTAGAAGTTGACGAGGCAGGCTTCCGGCGGCTTTTCAAAGCCGGAAACCACCTCCCACAAGGCGAGAAGCGCATCGGGAATGGCGGGCCAGGGGCGGCCGGTCTCGGGATGGGTCGGCTGGTAGCGGTAGCCGTTGTCCTTGTCGGTCACCCAGCCGAGCGGGCCGCAATTGGTCATGCGCACCGACATCGGCTTGCCGGTTTTCGGCATGCGCGGCACGAAGAGCGGCGCCTCCGCCACGACCTCTCTTATGGCCGCGACAAGCGCCTCCTGCGCCGGGCGATCGAAATGGTCGGGGAAATAGCGTAGCCCCGGGGCGAGGCCACGCTCAGCCATGGCGAATCTCGTGCCGAATGCGGCTCACGCTTCCGCCAGGTCCGGAATGCGAAGCACCTGGCCGGGATAGATCTTGTCCGGATGGGAGAGCATAGGACGGTTGGCGTCGAAGATCAGGGTGTGCTTGGCGCCCTTGCCCTTGCCGTAATAGGCCTCGGCGATCTTCCAGAGGTTGTCGCCCTTCTTGACCGTGTGCAGGGTCGGGTCATTGGCGGGCGCGGAGACCTTCAGGAGTTCCGCCAGGTCGATTTTTTCGAGCTTCAGGCCGGAATCGGCCGGCACGACCTTGAGATCGGCGGCTTCGACCTTGGAAATCCCCAGCGTGTTGCCGACGGCGATGACCGCCTTTTCGAAGGCCGTCTGGTCGGCGACCACGCCCTTCAGCACACATTTGTCGCCCTCGACGGAGACTTCGACCTTCTGCGTGCCGAGATCGAAGGAATCGAGCTCCTTCTTGACCGCACTCGCTTCCGGCGCTTCGTCGTCGCCGATGCCGAGCTTCTTGCCGGCGTTCTTGATAAAGCTGAAGAGACCCATGACTACCTCCCGATTTTTTTGGTCTGTTTTTTTGAACTAAAGCAGAGCCTTTCCGCGAAGGAAAGGTTTCGTTTCACTCTCATTCATAAACGGCCAAGTTGCGGCAATCATTCGCCGCCAGGCTTCGCCCGATTGCGTTTTACGTCGGAACGGCCCGATTTTTCCTTGAGCCGGCGTTCCACCGAACCCTTCGTCGGCTTGGTTTTCCGGCGCACCGGCGGCGGCGGTTCGGCGGCTTTCAGGATCAGCTCCTTCAGCCGCTCGCGCGCATCCTCGCGGTTGCGCTCCTGGCTGCGAAAGCGGTTCGCCTCAATCAGCAGCACGCCCTCCTTGGAAAGCCGGCGGCCGGCGAGCTTTTCGGCATTCGCCTTCACCCGGTCGTCCAGCGACGGCGAGTTGCGCAGGTCGAAGAACAGCTGCACCGCCGTCGAGACCTTGTTGACGTTCTGGCCGCCCGGACCGCCGGCCAGCACGAACTGTTCGGTCAGCTCCCAACCGGCAATCGTAATGGAGCTTTTGATATAGAGGGGGTCGCTGGCCATGGATGTTCCTTTCCACGCCGTTTTAGCGGGCGATCGGGAAAACGGGAAGCCGGCGCGCACAACGAAAAACCCGGCCGCGAGGACCGGGTTTCACGTGAATCATCGCAAAAAACCTTATTCGGCCGCGATCTTCAGGCCAGGCGCCGCGTCACGCACGCCGCCGTCCACATGGTTTTCGAACTTTTCGAAGTTCGCGATGAACATGTCGACGAGTTTCTGGGCCTGCTTGTCATAGGCGGCGCCGTTTGCCCAGGTCGAGCGCGGGTCGAGGATCTTCGTGTCCACACCCGGCACCGAGACGGGCACCTGGAAGCCGAAATTGTCATCACGACGGAACAGCGCGTCCTTCAGCGAGCCGTCGAGCGCGCTCGCCAGCAGCGTGCGGGTCGCCTTGATCGGCATGCGACGGCCTTCGCCGTAAGCACCGCCGGTCCAGCCGGTGTTGACCAGCCAGCAATCGACGCCGTGTTCGGCGATCAGTTCCTTCAGGAGGTTGCCGTAGACCGTCGGGTGACGCGGCATGAAGGGGGCGCCGAAGCAGGTCGAGAAGGTCGCTTCCGGCTCGGTCACGCCCCGCTCTGTGCCGGCGACCTTGGCGGTGTAGCCGGAGAGGAAGTGGTACATGGCCTGATCGGGCGTCAGCTTCGCGATCGGCGGCATCACGCCGAAGGCATCGGCCGTCAGCATGATGATCGTCTTCGGGTGCGGCGCGCGGCCGGTGTCGCTGGCATTCGGGATGAAGTCCAGCGGATAGGCGCAACGGGTGTTTTCCGTCAGCGAGCCGTCGTTGAAGTCCGGAACACCGTTCGCGTCGAGCACGACGTTTTCGAGCACGGTGCCGAAACGTTGCGTCGTTGCATAGATTTCCGGCTCAGCTTCGGCCGAAAGACGGATCGTCTTGGCGTAGCAGCCGCCTTCGAAGTTGAAGATGCCGTTTTCGCCCCAGCCATGTTCGTCGTCGCCGACCAGCGTGCGGTTCGGGTCGGCCGACAGCGTCGTCTTGCCGGTGCCGGACAGGCCGAAGAACACGGCCGCATCGCCATCCGGGCCGACATTGGCCGAGCAGTGCATCGGCATGACCTTTTCCGACGGCAGCAGCCAGTTCAGAACGGTGAAGACCGACTTCTTCATCTCGCCGGCATAGAAGGTGCCGGCGATCAGCACGATGCCGCGCGTCAGGTCGCAGGCGATCATGGTTTCCGTGCGCGCACCATGGCGCTCCGGATCGGCCTTGAAGGTCGGCAGGTCGATAATAGTGAGTTTTGGTGCGAAACCCGCGAGATCCGCCTCTTCCGGGCGGATGAGCAGGTTGCGGATGAACAGCGAATGCCAGGCGAGTTCCGTGACGACGCGGGTCGGCAGCGCATAGTCGGCGTCGGCGCCGCCGATCAGGTCCTGCACGAAAAGATCACGGTCGGCGGCGTGCGCCAGCATGTCGGCATGCAGCGCGTCGAAATGCGCGCGCGACACGGCCTTGTTGTTGTCCCACCAGATGGCGCCTTCGGTGTTTTCGTCGCGCACGACGAACTTGTCCTTCGGCGAGCGGCCGGTGTGCTGGCCGGTGAGCGCACGCAGCGCCCCATGCGCGGTCTTGACAGCTTCGCCACGGCCGAGCGCCTCTTCGTAAAGAGCCTCTGCTGCAAAGTTGTACCGGACCGTGCCGTTAGTATGGATACCCATCGCGGTGAGCCCCTGAGCGGGGTTGCGAACGCCAAGTTCCTGCATGGTCCAGTTTTCCTCCAAGGCGACAAGAATGGTGTAGATTTTCCGGGAAGCTAATTCGGGACTGTCACAAAGACAAGAGGAAAATGCAAATTTGGCAATGATATCAATTATTTAATCGATTTAAAGAATTATGTTACTTTTTTAATCGTTTGAATAATCGATTTAAAAATGACTCGCCCGGCGCGGCTGAAACGTCTCCCTTTATCTTTGCCACAATTTGTTCCACCTTTACCCCCAAGGAGGCGCATCACATCCAGGACAGGAAGACGATCCGAGGTCGGGAAAGGCGCCGATGAATATGGAGACTAGCAGGATGCAGACGATCGCACTCGTTGACGACGACCGGAATATTCTGACATCCGTGTCGATCGCTCTGGAGGCAGAGGGCTACAAGGTCGAGACCTATACGGACGGTGCCTCGGCGCTCGACGGGCTTCTCGCCCGCCCGCCGCATCTTGCCATCTTCGACATCAAGATGCCGCGCATGGACGGCATGGAGCTGTTGCGGCGGCTGCGCCAGAAGTCGGATATCCCGGTAATCTTCCTCACCTCGAAGGACGAGGAGATCGACGAGCTGTTCGGCCTGAAGATGGGCGCCGACGACTTCATCACCAAGCCCTTCTCGCAGCGCCTGCTCGTCGAGCGTGTCAAGGCGATCCTGCGCCGGGCGTCCAGCCGCGAGGCGGCCGCCGCCTCCGGTGGCACCGGCAACGCGGCCAAGGCCGGCGAAATCGCGGCCCGCTCGCTGGAACGCGGCCAGCTCGTCATGGACCAGGAGCGCCACACCTGCACCTGGAAGGGCGAGCCGGTGACGCTCACCGTCACGGAATTCCTCATCCTGCATTCGCTGGCCCAGCGCCCGGGCGTCGTGAAGAGCCGCGATTCGCTGATGGATGCGGCCTATGACGAGCAGGTCTATGTCGACGACCGCACCATCGACAGCCACATCAAGCGGCTGCGCAAGAAGTTCAAGATGGTCGATACCGACTTCGACATGATCGAAACGCTCTACGGCGTCGGCTACCGTTTTCGCGAGACCGCCTGAGGCGCGATTTCGCTTGCATGAACCGCGGCGGCAATGGCATGCCGCGGTCGGCGGCCTCGTGCCGTGCGCATGGAGGTAGACCCGCTTGTTGCAGACAACGCCGGAAAGGGATGGTGAAGACGTCGAGGGCCGGCCCGCGCCGCGCTCGCTGCGCCGCCGCTGGACGCATCCCTTCACGCTGGCGCGCCGGATCTTCGGCAATGCGGTCTTTTCCAGCCTCACGCGCCGCATCCTGTTCTTCAACCTCGTCGCACTCGTGGTGCTGGTCGCCGGCATCCTCTATCTCAACCAATTCCGCGAGGGCCTGATCGACGCGCGCGTCGAAAGCCTTTTGACCCAGGGCGAGATCATCGCGGGCGCCATCTCCGCCTCGGCCTCGGTCGACACCAACTCGATCACCATCGATCCGGAAAAGCTGCTGGAACTGCAGGCCGGCCAGAGCATCACGCCGCTGCCGAACGATGAGGATCTCGAATTCCCGATCAATCCGGAGCGAGTCGCGCCCGTGCTGCGACGGCTCATCTCGCCGACGCGCACCCGCGCCCGCATCTACGATACCGACGCCAACCTGCTGCTCGATTCGCGCCACCTCTATACGCAGGGCCAGGTGCTGCGCTTCGATCTGCCGCCGGTCGAGCCGGAAAGCACCAGCCTCATCGAGCGCATGAACGTCTGGTTCAACCGCATCCTCCAGCCGAGCAACCTGCCGCAATACAAGGAAGCGCCCGGCGGCGACGGCTCGATCTATCCGGAAGTGATGAACGCGCTGACGGGCGTTCGCGGCGCCGTCGTGCGCGTCAACGACAAGGGCGAGCTGATCGTCTCGGTCGCCGTGCCCGTCCAGCGTTTCCGCGCCGTGCTCGGCGTGCTGCTGCTCTCCACGCAGGCGGGCGACATCGACAAGATCGTGCATGCCGAGCGCCTCGCCATCATGCGCGTCGCGGGCGTCGCCGGCCTCGTCAACATCGCGCTGTCGCTGCTTCTTTCCAGCACCATCGCCAATCCGCTGCGCCGGCTCTCGGCGGCGGCCATCCGCGTGCGGCGCGGCGCAAAGGAGCGCGAGGAAATCCCGGATTTCTCCGTGCGCCAGGACGAGATCGGCAACCTTTCGATCGCGCTGCGCCAGATGACGACGGCGCTCTACGACCGCATCGACGCGATCGAGAGTTTTGCGGCCGATGTCAGCCACGAGCTGAAAAACCCTCTCACATCGCTGCGCAGCGCCGTGGAAACCCTGCCGCTCGCCCGCACGGACGAATCGAAGAAGCGCCTGCTCGACATCATCCAGCATGACGTGCGCCGTCTCGACCGGCTGATCAGCGACATTTCCGATGCCTCGCGGCTCGATGCGGAGCTTGCCCGCAGCGATGCGCGCACCGTCGACCTCGAAAAGCTGCTCGGCGAGATCATCGACATTACCCGTCAGGTCAACAGCCGCAAGAAGACGGTCTCCCTCGATTTCGTCGTCGACCGCAAGGATAACCCGAAGACCAAGTTCGAGATCAGCGGTTACGAGCTGCGCATCGGCCAGATCGTTACCAACCTCATCGAGAATGCGCGGTCTTTCGTGCCCGACCCCGGCGGGCGCATCGTCGTGCGCCTGTCGCGTGGCCGAAACGACCGCTGCCTCATCCAGATCGAGGACAACGGCCCCGGCATCCAGGCGGAAGACATCGACCGCATCTTCGAGCGCTTCTACACCGACCGCCCGGCCAGCGAAGGTTTCGGCCAGAATTCCGGCCTCGGCCTCTCCATCTCGCGGCAGATCGCCGAGGCCCATGGCGGCACGCTGAAGGCCGAAAACATCCTCGACAAGGCGACCGGCACCATCGGCGGCGCACGCTTCACGCTGTCGCTGCCGACCGGCAACCAGAAATGACGCCGCCCGCCAACGTGCACGGTACGGCCATCGTCGTCGGCACGACGGGACTTCTCTTTCTCGGCCCTTCCGGGGCCGGCAAAAGCGCTGTCGCGCTGCACTGCATCGAAGAGGCGCGCGGCCGCGGTCTCTTTGCCGCGCTCGTCAGCGACGATCAGGTCCTGATCCACCAGACGGGCGGGCGTATCGTCGCCCGGGCGCCGGCCAGCATTGCCGGGCTTGCGGAAGTGCGGGGCGCCGGCATCACCAAGGTAGCGACGATCGAGGCGGCCGTGCTTTCCCGTGCGATCCGCCCGCTGGAGCCGCCATTTGCCGAGCGCCTGCCGCCCGAGGGGGAAACCGCCGAGGTCCTGCCGTCCGTCTTCCTGCCTCTGACGCGGCTACCGCTCTTTCCGGGTTGCACCGCCTTCGCGACATTGACCGCACTGCATCCGGAAATCCTCAAAAGTTGACCGCAAAAGCCCCGTCAAAAACCGAAATCAGGCATTTTGGGCTTGCACTTGGCCTTTTCATTGACATGATGGCCACCCCAACGGTGGACGGAATTGTTGCGTTGCGGTATTCGCCGTCCGTTTGAGTTGGGAAACTGGAGCGACTGCTGATGATCGGACTGGTGCTTGTCACCCATGGCAAGCTGGCGGAGGAATTCCGGCACGCCCTTGAACATGTCGTTGGTCCGCAAAAGGCGATCGAGACCGTCTGTATCGGCCCCGAGGACGACATGGACCAGCGTCGCCAGGACATCCTGGAAGCGGTCATGAAGGCCGACCAGGGCCATGGCGTCATCATCCTCACCGACATGTTCGGCGGCACGCCCTCGAACCTTGCGATTTCCGTGATGACCGGCGAGGGCATCGAGGTGATCGCCGGCGTCAACCTGCCCATGCTGATCAAGCTTGCCGGCATCCGCGGCGAGAACAACATGGAAAAGGCGCTGATCGACGCGTCGGAGGCCGGCCGCAAATATATCAACGTGGCCAGCCGCGTGCTGAGCGGCAAATAAGGTTTCCCGCCGTCCATGACCGTCTCGAAAGAGCTTCTCATCATCAACAAGCGCGGCCTGCACGCCCGCGCCTCGGCAAAATTCGTCCAGACGGTCGACGGCTTCGACGCGGAGGTGACGGTCTCCAAGGACGGCATGACCGTCGGCGGTACCTCGATCATGGGCCTGATGATGCTGGCGGCCAGCCCCGGCTGCTGCGTGCAGGTGACAGCAACGGGCGCCGAAGCCCAGCAGGTGCTCGATGCGCTCGACGCGCTGATCGCCGACCGGTTCGGCGAGGAAATGTAGATTCGCGTCGATATAAGGATATAAAGACTTCTTTATATCATGTTGCTCCAGCGGCCATTTCCTGATAGGGAAAGCGCCACCACGCGAAGAACATTTTCTTTTTCCGCAATTCCGAACGCAAAGCCGCTCACACTTTGCTGGAATTGCTCAGAAGGCTGGAGACCTCCATGACCACCACGCAGGACTATCACGTCGCCGACATCGCGCTTGCCGATTTCGGCCGCAAGGAAATTCAGATCGCCGAAACCGAAATGCCGGGCCTGATGGCCTGCCGCGAAGAGTTCGGCGCCGCCAAGCCGCTCAAGGGCGCGCGCATCACCGGCTCGCTGCACATGACCATCCAGACCGCCGTTCTCATCGAGACGCTGGTCGAACTCGGCGCCGACGTGCGCTGGGCCTCGTGCAACATCTTCTCCACGCAGGACCACGCCGCCGCCGCCATCGCCGCTGCCGGCATCCCGGTCTATGCCGTGAAGGGTGAAACCCTTACCGAATACTGGGAATACACCGACAAGATCTTCCAGTGGGCCGATGGCGGCCTCACGAACATGATCCTCGACGACGGCGGCGACGCCACCATGTACATCCTGCTCGGCGCCCGCGCGGAAGCCGGCGAGAACATCCTGGTCAACCCGGGCTCGGAAGAAGAGGAAATCCTCTTCGCACAGATCAAGAAGCGCCTTGCCGCAACGCCCGGCTGGTTCACCAAGCAGCGCGATGCCATCCAGGGCGTGACGGAAGAGACCACGACCGGCGTCAACCGTCTCTACCAGCTCCAGCAGAAGGGCCTGCTGCCCTTCCCGGCGATCAACGTCAACGACTCGGTCACCAAGTCGAAGTTCGACAACAAGTACGGCTGCAAGGAATCGCTCGTCGACGGCATCCGCCGCGGCACCGACGTGATGATGGCCGGCAAGGTCGCTGTCGTCTGCGGCTATGGCGACGTCGGCAAGGGCTCGGCTGCTTCGCTCAAGGGCGCCGGCGCCCGCGTCAAAGTTACGGAAATCGACCCGATCTGCGCGCTGCAGGCCGCCATGGACGGTTTTGAAGTCGTGCAGCTCGAAGACGTCGTGTCCTCGGCCGACATCTTCATCACGACCACCGGCAACAAGGACGTCATCCGCGTCGAGCATATGCGCGAGATGAAGGACATGGCGATCGTCGGCAATATCGGCCACTTCGACAATGAGATCCAGGTCGCGTCGCTGCGCAATTTCAAGTGGACGAACATCAAGCCGCAGGTCGACATGATCGAGTTCCCGAAGGGCAACCGCATGATCCTGCTGTCGGAAGGCCGCCTGCTCAACCTCGGCAATGCGACTGGCCACCCGTCCTTCGTGATGTCCGCCTCTTTCTCCAACCAGGTGCTGGCCCAGATCGAGCTCTTCACCAAGGGCAACGCCTACCAGAATGAAGTCTACGTGCTGCCGAAGCAGCTCGACGAGAAGGTCGCGCGCCTTCACCTCGCCAAGCTCGGCGCCAAGCTCACGGAGCTCTCCGACGAGCAGGCCGGCTATATCGGCGTGACGACGACGGGCCCGTTCAAGGCTGAGCACTACAGGTACTGATCCTTACCCGGATTATCCACAACATCTAGAGGCGGCGCGCTTGACAAGGCGCGCCGCCTCTTTTTTGGGCGCGTCCCTTCCCGACGATTCGGGAAACAAGTATCCTTAAGCAATTGATTCGGCGTGAAGATGCGGACCTTACGCGCCGGATGGGATGTCTTGTCGATCAGGCGGCAAACGGACGGAGACATACCGGGGATGATGTCGGAAATGAAACGAGGCCGTTCCAGGCAGGCTTTTGCCGTACCGGAACGGGGCATGGTGCATTCCCTCGCACCTGCCGGAACGAACAAAATCGAAACATGGTTAACGGCCCGCGGCGCGCGCCGTCTTGCAGGCGTGCTGGCTGCCGGCTCGGCGCTGAGCGCGTTTGCCGGCCCGGCTTATGCCGCCGGCCCCTACCTCGCCACGACGGAAATCGTCACCGTTTCCATGCTGCTCGGCGTGATGTCGGCGGCGATGGTCTCCGCCATCTGGATGATCCGCCAGCGCGGCCGCATGGAAGCGGAAAACCGCGAGCTGAAAGCGCATCTTGCCGATTCGCGCCACAACGTTTCCCGCCTCCAGGCGCTGATCGGCGACAAGAACCGCCGCATCGTCGTGTGGGACGGCCTTTCCGACAAGCCGGAATTCCTCGGCCAGTTGCCGGCGGAAACCGGCGCGCCGCAGGCCGACCGTGATTTCCTCGCCTTCGGCCGCTGGCTGAAATCCAATTCCGCCGTCGAGATCGAGCGCGCCGTCGAGCGGCTGCGCTCGCAAGCGCAGAGTTTCGACCTCATCATCGAGACCAGCCGTGAGGAGGTCATCGAGGCGCAGGGCCGCGTGTCCGGCGGACAGGCCTTCGTGCGTTTCGTCGCCCTCAACAATCTGCGCGCCGAGGCCGCCGAGCTGAAGCTCGAACGCGACCGGCTGGTGCAGGCGCTGACCACGCTGCAGGGCCTGCTCGACCAGATCGATCTTCCCGTCTGGCAGCGCGCCGCCGATGGCTCGCTCGCCTGGGTGAACGAGGCTTATGCCGAGGCCGTCGAGGCGAAGGATGCGGCAAGCGCGGTGCGCGAGGGACGCGAACTGCTGCCGACCATCGCGCGCGAAAAGATCCGTGCGTCCAGCACCTATGACACGCCCTTCCACGACAAGGTCTCGACCGTCGTCAGCGGCAACCGCAGCTTCTTCGACGTCGTCGATGCGCGCAGCTCCAGCGGCTCCGCCGGCATCGCCATCAACGTCTCCGATGTGGAGGCCGTGCGCGAAGAGCTTGTGCGCACACTGAAGAGCCATGCCGAGACGCTCGACCATCTCGCCACCCCCGTTGCGATCTTCGACGGCGAACAGCGCCTGCAATTCTACAACCAGGCCTTCCAGCGCATGTGGGACATCGAGACGGCCTTCCTGGAGCGCAAGCCCGGCAATGGCGAGCTGCTCGACCGGCTGCGCGCGGCAGGAAAACTGCCCGAGCAGCTGAACTGGAAACAGTGGAAGGACACGGCACTCGCCGTCTACCGCGCGATCGATACCCAGACCGACCTCTGGCACCTTCCGAACGGCCAGACGCTGCGCGTCTTCGCGACGGCGCGTCCGCAGGGCGGCGCCACCTGGGTCTTCGAGAACCTGACGGAAAAGGTCGATCTCGAAACCCGCTACAACACGCTGGTGCAGGTGCAGGACGAGACCATCGACCACCTTGCCGAGGGCGTCGCCGTATTCAGCCCCGATGGCCGCATCCGCCTCTCCAACCCGGCCTTCCGGGCGCTCTGGGGCATCAGCGAGGCGGAAGCGAAATCCGGCACGCATATCCGCGCCATCGAGCAGGCCTGCGCGCCCTCCTATGACAAGCCGGACGGCTGGAAGCGCTTTGCGCATATCATTACGAGCTTCGACGACGAACGGCCCTCCTGCCAGGGCGTTCTGGAGCTGCGCACCGGCCTGGTGCTCGATTTCGCGGTGATTCCGCTCTCCAACGCCCAGACGATGCTGACCTTCGTCAACATCACCGACAGTGTGCGCGTCAGCCGCGCACTCACGGAAAAGAACGACGCGCTGCGCAAGGCCGACGCGCTGAAGAACGATTTCGTGCAGCACGTCTCCTACGAGCTGCGCTCGCCGCTGACCAACATCATCGGCTTCGCCGACCTGCTGAAGACGCCGAGCATGGGCGAGCTCAGCGACCGGCAGTCCGAATATGTCGATCACATCGCCACGTCCTCGGCGGTGCTGCTCACCATCGTCAACGACATTCTCGACCTCGCCACCGTCGATGCCGGCATCATGGAGCTCGACTATAGCGAGATCAACCTGACGGACCTGCTCGACGACGTGTCGATGCAGTTCGCCGACCGCCTGCACGAGGCGCAGGTGACGCTGGAAATCACGGCACCGGACAATCTCGGCACGATCGTCGCCGACCAGCAGCGCCTGAAGCAGATCCTCATCAAGCTGCTCAGCAATGCCGCGAATTTCGCACCGGCCGGCAGCGCCATAGGCCTGAAATGCTGGCGCGATGGCAGCGATCTCGTCTTCACCGTTTCCGATCGCGGGCCGGGCATTCCGCAGGACGTGCTGAAGACGGTGTTCAACCGCTTCGAAAGCCATGGCCGCCATGGCGGCGCCGGTCTCGGCCTCTCCATCGTCGAGAGCTTCGTCAGCCTGCACCATGGCAGCGTCACGATCGACAGCCACGAGGGCCGCGGCACGGTCGTCACCTGCCGCCTGCCTTCCGCGACGATGACGTCGTTTGCCGCCGCGGAATAGGTCCATGTCGCTCGACCTCTTTCTCGCCGACGAAGCCGCCACCATCCGCTTCGGCGAGGATCTTGCCCTGGCGCTGAAGCGCGGCGACTATGTCGCGCTCCACGGCGATCTCGGCGCCGGCAAATCGACGCTTGCCCGCGCGATAATCCGCGCCATCGCCGACGACGCGATGCTGGAGGTGCCGAGCCCGACCTTCACGCTGGTCCAGAGCTACGACCTGCGCATTCCCGTCGCGCATTTCGACCTCTACCGCATCGCGGACGCCGCCGAGATTGACGAGCTGGGCTTCGACGAGGCACTGTCCGACGGCATCTGCCTGGTGGAATGGCCGGAAAAAGGATCTGGCGCATTGCCGGCGGACGAAATCGCGTTGCGCTTCGTGCACGAGGGCGACGGTCGGCACGTGGAGATCGACGGGCCGGCACCGGCGCTCGCCCGGATTCAACGCTCGCTGGCGATCCGCACATTCCTCGACGAAGCCGGCTACCCAAATGCGACTCGTCGCCACCTGACGGGCGACGCCTCCATTCGAGCCTACGAGCACATCTATACCGGCGACAAGCGCCTCGTGCTGATGGATTCGCCGCGGCATACGCCCGGCCCGATCCTCGCCCATGGCAAATATTACCAGCAGATCGCCCATATCGCCGAAGATGTACGGCCCTTCATCGCGATTGCGCGTTCCCTCGTCGAAAAAGGTCTTCGCGCGCCGGCCATCCATGAGACGGATATCGAACAGGGCATCCTGCTGATCGAGGACCTCGGCAGCGCGGGCGTGCTGGATGAAGACGGCGTGCCGATCGCGGAGCGCTACCGCGAAAGTGCAGCCTGCCTGGCGCATATGCATGGGCAGGCTTTCGAGCGCGACCTCCCCGTGGCGGACGGCATCGTCCATACCGTGCCGGATTTCGACCGTGATGCCATGCAGATCGAGGTGAGCCTGCTCACCGACTGGTATCTGCCCTGGAAACGCGGCACGCCGGCAAGCGACGACGAACGCCGCGACTATATCGCGATCTGGGATGCATTGATCGAAAGCCTTTCCGCCGCGGAGCACAATCTTCTGCTACGCGACTTCCATTCGCCGAACATCATCTGGCGGCCGGAGGCGACCGGCACCGACCGGGTCGGCATTATCGACTTCCAGGATGCGATGATCGGCCCCTCGGCCTATGATGTCGCCTCGCTGGTGCAGGATGCCCGCGTCGATATGCCGGAGGGCGTGGCGGATGATGTGCTGGACCACTATCTGACGCTGCGCGGGAAAGACGCCGGGTTCGACCGCGAACGGTTCCTGCGCGACTGGCATGTCATGGCGGCGCAGCGCAACTGCAAGCTTATCGGCCTCTGGGTGCGCCTGATGCAGCGCGACGGCAAGCCCGCCTATATGCGCCACATGCCGCGAACGTTCCGCAATCTGGAGCGCGCGCTCAGCCATCCCGATCTCGCCCCCTTGCGCGACTGGTGCAGAAAGGCTGGAATCCTCGCGACCGAATCATAAGCGCGGAAACCAGATGAAGATCGAAGACGCCATGGTGCTGGCCGCCGGCCTCGGAACGCGCCTGCGCCCCATCACCGATACGATGCCGAAGCCGCTGGTGCCGATCGCCGGAAAGCCGATGATCGACTACGGGCTCGATGCGCTGGCGCAGGCCGGCGTCAAGCGCGCCGTCGTCAACGTGCACCACTTTGCGGACCAGATGATCGCTCATCTCGCCACGCGTAGCTCGCCGGAAATCATCCTCTCCGACGAGACGGACCAGCTGATGAATTCCGGCGGCGGCCTCGCCAAGGGCCTGAAACTGCTCGGCCGCGACCCCGTGCTCGTCATGAATGCCGACCTGTTCTGGATCGGCGAGACGCCAGGGGGGCCGAGCAATCTCGACCGGCTGGTGGAGGCCTTCGACCCCGAACGCATGGACATGCTGATGCTCTGCGTGAAGCTGGAGGACACGACCGGCCACAACGGCAAGAAGGATTTTTCCATGGACGCGGCGGGGCGGCTCGCGCGTTACAAGGAGGGCGACGGCACGCCGTTCGTCTATGCCGGCGCCATCGCCATGATGCCGGCGCTGCTCGATGATGCGCCCGACGACGCCTTCAACCTCAACATCTATTTCGACCGGGCGATCGAGAAGGGCCGGCTCCATGGCATCGTGCTGGAAGGCCACTGGATCACCGTCGGCACGCCGGAGGCGATCGGCCAGGCGGAGGCCGTCATCGGCGCCTACCGCGAGGCGGCGGCGTGACGGGCGCCCGGGGCGGCCGCGTCTATTCCATCCCGGCGAGCCTGCCCTTCCTGAAAACGGTGGCCGCGACCCTCATCGACGGCCGGCTCGTGCCCGGCTTCACCTATGATCCGGCCGATCCGCTGGCGCTGGCCGATGTCACGGTCTACGTGCCGACGCGCCGTTCCGCCCGCGTGCTGCGCTCGGAATTCGTCGACCTGCTTGGCGGCCGCTCGGCCATCCTGCCGGTCATCCGCGCGCTCGGCGAGACCGATGACGACAGCGGCTTCTTCGACGAGGTGGCGCCGGCGCTGCTCGACATGGCCGAGCCGCTCTCCGGCCCGACCCGCCTTATCGAGCTCGCCCGCCTCGTGCTCGCCTGGCGCAACCGCCTGCCGGCCGCCGTCACCTCCGTGCATGCCGAAAGCCCGCTGGTCGCACCCGCAAGCCCGGCCGATGCCGTCTGGCTCGCCCGCAACCTCGCCGAGATCATCGACGCTATGGAGACGGAAGAGCTCGACTGGTCGGCGCTCGACAATCTCGACGTCTCCAACCATGCGCTCTGGTGGCAGCTCACCGCCGAGTTCCTGAAAATCGCCAGCGAATATTGGCCGGCGCGGCTCACCGAACTCAACCGCTCCTCGCCCTCGCTCCGGCGCAATGCGACGCTGCATGCCGAAACCGAGCGCTATCGCCACGCGTCGCCAACCGGTCCCGTCATCATCGCCGGCTCGACGGGCTCCATTCCCGCGACGGCCGGGCTGATCGCCGCCGTGGCAAACCTGCCGAACGGCGTCGTCATCCTGCCGGGGCTTGATCGTTTCATGTCGGATACGCAATGGCTGCTCGTCGGCCATCAGACCGGCAGCGCGGGCGCGCAAAAACCCGACGCGGCCGCCCGCAGCCATCCGCAATACGGCCTCCACCGCCTGCTCGCCCGCATGGGCTGCACGCGAAACGATGTCGAGCCGCTCGGCACCCCGCCCGATTCCCTCGAATACCGCACGCAAATCCTCTCCAGCGCCTTCCTGCCGACGCAGGCGACATCGGGCTGGGGCGATATCCGCGGCACGATCGACGCCGGCCGCATGGCAGAGGCGTTTCACGACGTTTCGCTCGTCGAGGCGGCCAATGAACGGGAGGAGGCGCTCGCCATCGCCATCGCGCTGCGCCTCGCACTGGAGGATGGCGAAGACGCGCAGGCGGCGCTGATTACGCCCGACCGCAAGCTCGGCCGGCGGGTGGCGGCGGAGCTTGCCCGCTTCGGCATCGAGGCGGACGATTCGGCCGGCACGCCGCTGCTCTCCACACCACAGGGCACGCTTCTGCGGCTGCTCGTAGAGGCCGCACTTCGGCCCGGCGATCCGGTGCCGCTCGTTGCCCTCCTGAAACATCCCCTCACCCGCTTCGGGCTTTCCGCCGCGGATCTGCGCGACGCCGTGACCGCGCTGGAGCTGACGGCATTGCGCGGCGGCACCGCCGAGATCGATATTTCGACGCTCGAACCGTTGCTCGACGCCGCGCTGGAGCGACAGGCGAAGGACCGTCATCCGCCCGTCTGGCGCACCGCCCTGCCGGAGCAGGCGATCCCTCTTGCCCGCGATCTCGCGCAACGCGTCGCAGCCGCCGTCGAGCCGCTGACCGGCGTGCTCGTTCACGAAAGCCGCACGGGACGGCGCTTCTCCTCCAGGCTGGCGCTGTCCGACTGGTCGGAGCGAACCGGCCGCGCGCTGGAAGCGGTGGCGGTGGACGAGCGCGGCGACCTTGCGGCGCTGTGGTCCGGCGAGGCAGGCGACAGCCTTGCGAACCTGCTCAAGAGCGTCATCGAGACGGACGGGCAGATCGAGGCCGATGGGCCGCAATGGTGCGACATCATCGAGGCGCTGGCGGCGAGCGAAAGCGTCAAGCCGCGCTCCATGCGCCATCCGCGCGTCTTCATTTTCGGCGCGCTCGAATCGCGCCTCCAGAGCGTCGACACGGTGGTGATCGGCGGGCTGAACGAGGGCACCTGGCCGGGACAGGCGGCGAACGACGCCTTCCTCTCGCGCATCATGAAGGTGGAAATCGGCCTGGAGCCGCCGGAACGGCGCATCGGCCAGCTCGGCCACGACCTGCAAATGGCGGCCGCCGCGCCAAAACTCGTGCTGACTCGGGCGCTGCGCAATGGCACCGCGCCGACCGTTGCCTCACGCTGGCTGCAACGCCTCATCGCCGTCGGCGGACCGACGCTCGCGGCCGACCTGCGCCGGCGCGGCAAGGACTTCATCGACTGGGCGAATGCTATCGACAAGGGTCCTTCCGTGCCGACGGCCGCCCGCCCGGCGCCACGCCCGCCGGCCGAGCTCCAGCCACGCAAATATTCCTTCAGCCAGATCGGCCGCCTGCGGCGCGATCCCTACGCGATCTATGCAAGGCATATCCTGCGCCTCGATCCCATCGCGCCTTTCAACCTCGACCCTGGACCGGCAGAGCGCGGCTCGCTCTACCACCGCATCGTCGACCGCTTCGTGCGCGAGGAAAAGACCGGCGAACCGCTCTCCCTCGTCACCCGCATCCTGAACGAGGAATTCGACATCGTCGCCCTGCCGCCGCATATCGACGCTGTCTGGCGCCCGCGTTTTGCCGCCGTCGCCCGCGCCTTCGTCAAATGGCATCTCGAACGCGCAGGCGACGTGCGCGAAAGCCTGACGGAGGTTCCGGCCTCGCTCGACCTTTCGGTGGCCGGCATCCGGCTTACCGGCATCGCCGACCGGATCGACATTTTACCGGATGGCAGCGCGGACATTCTCGACTACAAGACGGGCAGCACCCCATCCCTGAAGGTCGCCCGCGCGCTGCTCGATCCGCAGCTCGCGCTGGAGGCGGCGGCGATCCGGCGTGGCGCCTTCCGTGGACCGGGCTTGCGTGAGCCGGCGAACCTTCTCTATGTGCGCCTCAAACCCAGCGAACGCTTCAAGGCCGAGCAGGTCAACAACGAACACGCCAAATCCGCCAACGCGACGCCGAAATCGGCGGCCGACCTGGCCGAGGAATCGCTGACAGAGCTGGAAAAGCTGCTGACCGGCCTGATCGAAGGCCGCTACGGCTTCGCGTCCCGGCTCATTCCCGAGCAGGAACGCGACTATGGCGGGGAGTACGACCATCTGGCGCGCGTCGCCGAATGGTCGTCGGCGGAAAATGGCGAGGAGGGCGACGATGCTTGACGAGGACAGACCCGCCTCCGCCGATCCCGCCGCCTGGCTGAGCTGGACATCGCAGAAACAGGCGACGGCGTCGGATCCCGCCCGTTCCGCCTGGGTTTCCGCCAATGCCGGCTCGGGCAAAACACATGTACTGACCCAGCGGGTCATCCGGCTGCTGCTGGCCGGCTGCCGGCCCTCCGCCATCCTCTGCCTCACCTATACCAAAGCGGCGGCCTCCGAAATGTCGAACCGCGTCTTCGAACGGCTTGCCGATTGGGCGACGCTGTCGGACGCCGAGCTGTCCGACCGGGTCGCGGCGATCGAGGGCGAGCGGCCCGATCTCTTCAAGCTCGCGGAAGCAAGGCGCCTCTTTGCGCGGGCGCTCGAAACGCCGGGTGGCCTGAAGATCCAGACCATCCATGCCTTCTGCGAAGCGCTGCTGCACCAGTTTCCGCTGGAGGCCAATGTCGCCGGCCACTTTTCCGTGCTCGACGACCGAGCGGCGGCCGTGCTGCTCGCCGATGCGCGCCGCACGCTGTTGACCGCGACGACCAGCGAGGACGACCAGGGTCTTGCCGGGGCTTTCGCCACGGTGCTCGACATTGCCGACGATACCGGCCTCGAACGGCTGATTTCCGATATCGTGGCGAGCCGCGGGCCGATCCGCATATTTCTCGACATTGCAGAGCGGGCGGGTGGCGTGGAGGCGGTTCTGCGCCGCGAGATCGGGCTTGCGCCGCATGAGACGGCCGAGCACGTTCTCGCCGCCTTCTGGCCGCTGGATGGTTTGCAGGGGGCAACACTCGATTCTTATCTCGCCGCCGCGGAAAGCCTCGGCAGCGAGACCGTGAAAACCTCTGCGGCCGGCTTGCGTGGCATCATGCGGCTGACGGATGCCGAAGCGCGGCGTTCAGCACTCTACGATCTCTTCTTCACGACGACGGGTACGCCGCGCAGCCTGGAGCGCTCCTTCTTCTCAAAAAAGGTTCGTGACAGCGCGCCCTATATGGAAGAAGCGCTGCAAGCCGCGCAGGCCCATGTGATCGCCTGCGACGACCGGCTACGGCGGTTTCGCATGTATGAGGCCACGCTTGCGGCGCTCACCATCGCCGAGCGGCTGATCGGCGATTACGAGGACCTGAAGCGGGCGCGCAGCCTGCTCGATTTCGACGACCTGATCGACCGTACCGCAACGCTTCTCACCCGCGACAAGGTGAGCGCCTGGGTGCACTACAAGCTCGACCAGGGCATCGACCATATCCTCGTCGACGAGGCGCAGGATACCAGCCCGCGGCAATGGCAGATCGTCAAGGCGCTGACGGACGATTTCTTCGCCGGCGAAACAGCGCGCGGGACCGGGCGCACGATCTTCGCGGTGGGTGACGAAAAACAGTCGATCTATTCCTTCCAAGGCGCGCGGCCGGAACGCTTTGCAGAGGAAGGCCGGGAAGTTTCGCGCCGCACGCTGGCTGCCGACACGGCCTTCAGCCCAATCCGCCTGCTGCTCTCCTTCCGTTCGACGCGCGACGTGCTGTCGGCGGTCGACCGGGTCTTTCTCGATGCCGCCAATGCGCGCGGGCTGACACCCGATGGCAGCGATATCGTGCACGCCTCCAACCGCGGGCGCGAGCCCGGTGCCGTCGATATCTGGGAGGTGATCGCCGCACCGCCGGGCCTCGACGAGGAGGACTGGACGGCGCCCTTCGACGCGGTGGCCGAGGAGGCGCCGATCAATGTTCTGGCGCGGCGCATTGCCGATACGCTGGCCGCATGGATCGGCCGCGAGACGGTGACGGAGAAGGGCAAGGCGCGGCCGATGGCGGCTGGCGACGTCATCGTTCTGGTGCGCAAGCGCGACGCCTTCGTCAACGCGCTGACCCGCACGCTGAAGCAACGCCACGGCCTGCCCGTGGCCGGGGCGGACCGGCTGGTGCTGACGAAACACATTGCCGTGCAGGACCTGATGGCGCTCGGTCGCTTCGCCGTGCTGCCAGAGGACGATCTTTCGCTGGCGGCGCTTTTGAAAAGCCCGCTGTTCGGCCTTAACGAGGATGCGCTGTTTGCGCTGGCCGCACGCCGCGGGGAGCAACAGACCCTCTGGGCGCGGCTCAAAGAGGCGGCGGCGACGGATGAGGCGCTCGGCCGCATCGTCGAGCGGCTCGACGGCGTGATTCGCGATGCGCGCAGCCAGGCGGTGCACGATTTTTATGCCCGCATTCTCGGTGCCGGCGGCGGGCGGCGGGCGTTTCTCGCGCGGCTCGGCGCAGAGGCCGGCGAGATCATCGACGAATTCCTGACCTTTGCGCTGGAGCAGGAGGAAAACGGCCTGCCCGGCCTTCAGGCCTTCGTCTCGACGCTGGAACTGGAAGCGCCGACGGTGAAGCGCGAGCAGGACAAGGCGCGCGGCGAAATCCGCATCATGACCGTGCATGCCGCGAAGGGCCTGGAAGCGCCGGTGGTCTTTCTCGTCGATGGCGGGGCAAAACCCTTTAGCCCCAGCCATATGCCGCAGCTCCGCTTCCTCTCGACGCCTGCCTGCGGCCTGCCGGCATGGCTGCCGCTGAAGGACCTTGGCAATGCGCTGACCGAGGTCGATGCGAACCGCATCCGCGAGAGCGCCGAGGAGGAATATCGCCGCCTCCTCTATGTCGCGATGACGCGTGCGGCCGATCGGCTGGTCGTCTGCGGCTATCGCGGCCGGCAGGAGAACAAGGACACCTGGCACCCGATGATCGCCGGCGCGCTTTCCGCCGATGGCGATCGCTGCGTGGAAACGACGTTTTCGACGGCCGGCGAAAGCTGGCAAGGTTTTGCCTGGCGCGAGGCGGGTGCGGCGGCGGTCGGTGAGGTCGCGATGGCGGGTGTAGAGGACAAGGCGAAGACGGTGCTGCCGGAAGCACTCGGGCAACCCTTGCCGCCGCAGAAGTCGCTGCCGCGGCCACTGAGCCCCTCCGGTGCGGCGGCGGTGATCGAGGCGGATGCGGCGGACCTTCTGGTGCCCTCGGCGCTGTTCGGAAAGAAAGGCAGCGTTCCGGGGGCCGGCCTTGCGCTGGAGCGCGGGCGCATCCTGCACCGTTTCCTGCAAGTCCTGCCGGCCTTCGAGCCTGCGGACCGTCCGGCAGCGGCGCGGCGCTATCTTGAGCGCGCGGCCGCCACCTGGCCGAAGAGTGCGCGCGATGCTCTGGTGGATGCCGCGCTGGCGGTGATCGATGACGAGAGCCTGGCGACGATCTTTTCCCCTACGGCGCGGGCTGAAGTCTCGATCATGGGCACGCTGATGCTCGGCAGTCGGGATTTTGCCGTCTCCGGGCGGATCGACCGCATGGCGGTCACTGAAACGGCGGTCGAGATCGTCGATTTCAAGACGAACCGCGTGCCGCCGGGATCTCTTCAGGACATTCCGTTCGAGCACAGGGCGCAGCTCGCGATCTACCGCGCGATCCTTGGCCCGCTCTATCCCGGGCGCGAGATCCGCTGCGGGCTGATCTATACGGAAGCGGCGAAAACCTATTGGCTCGATGCCGGCCTGATGGAAGCGAGCCTTGCCGAACTGCGCTCAAAGTGAGATACCGGGCGGGACGATCCATTGCCCGCAAGGGCGATGCCGGCCCTTGAAACGGGAGGCCGGCGGCATCACATCTTGTACAACAATCACCGTTCAAGGAGAGCCTCATGGCTACCGTTAAAGTCGACCAGTCCAATTTCCAGGCCGAAGTTCTGAATTCCGCAGAGCCGGTCGTCGTCGATTTCTGGGCTGAATGGTGCGGTCCGTGCAAGATGATCGCCCCGGCGCTTGAAGAAATCGCCACCGAACTCGCCGGCAAGGTGAAGGTCGCCAAGCTCAACATCGACGAGAACCCGGAACTGGCCGCCCAGTTCGGCGTGCGCTCGATCCCGACGCTCGCCATGTTCAAGGGCGGCGAAGTGGCCGACATCAAGGTCGGTGCGGCCCCGAAGACGGCGCTCTCTTCCTGGATTTCCAGCGCCGCCTGATCGGCCGCGACGGACTACCCTTCAAGCCCGGCCTCGCGCCAGGCTTTTTCGTTTCAGGTCGTTTTCCGTTTCAGGTGGGGGGCGTGCCATTGTCGGCAAGCACATCGCCGACCAGGTAGAGCGAGCCGCCGATCAATATGCGCGGCGGCACCGAGTCCTCCTCGGTAATGCGGCCGATTTCGGCGATGGCGTCGGCGACGGTCGAGAGCGGCTCGACCTCCAGGCCGGCGCGCGCCGCGTCATCGGCGAGCGACACCGGATCGAGGCCGGCATCCGAGCCGCGGATCGGCACGGTGAAGACGCGCTCGGCAAGGCCGCGGAACGGCTCGAAATAGCCGACCGGGTCCTTCGTGTTGATCATGCCCGTGACGAGGAAGAGCGGACGCGGATCGCGTTCCTCGAAATTCGCCATCGTCTCGGCAATGACCTGCCCGGCGCCGGGATTGTGCCCGCCGTCGACCCAGATCTCGCTGCCGCGCGGCGCAAGCCGCATCAGCGCGCCATCCGTCAGGCGTTGCAGGCGGCCCGGCCATTCGACGCGGGCAAGGCCCAGTTCCAGCGCGTGCTCGGAGATGGTGAAACCCGCGGCCTTGACGGCGCGGATCGCGGCGGCGGAATTGCCATATTGATGGCGGCCCGGCAGGCGCGGCAGCGGCAGGTCGGCAAGGCCGAATTCGTCCTGATAGACGAGGCGGCCATATTCCTCATGCGCCATGAAATCCTGGCCGTAGACGGCATGCGGGCAGCCGAGCCGTTCGGCCGTCTCGATCAGCACGTCGCGCGCGGCCTCTTCCGACTGGTAGCCGATGACGACGGGCACGCCGCGCTTCATGATGCCGGCTTTTTCCGCCGCGATCAGTTCGACACGGTCGCCGAGATAGGCCTGATGGTCGAGCGAGATCGGCATGATGACGCAAACGGCGGGACGCGGCATGACATTGGTCGCGTCGAAGCGGCCGCCGAGGCCGACCTCGATGATCGCCACATCCGCCGGGCGCTCGGAAAAGAGCACGAAGGTGACGGCCGTCAGGATTTCGAAGACGGTGATCTTCTGCCCGCCATTGGCCTCCGCCACGCGGCGCACGGCATCGGCCAGCACGGCGTCTTCCACCAGCTGGCCCCGGCCGCCCTTGACGCCGAGGCGGTAGCGCTCGTGCCAGTTGACGAGGTGCGGAGACGTGTGGACGTGGACGCTGAGGCCTTGCGCCTCCAGGATCGAGCGGCAGAAGGCGGTGACCGAGCCCTTGCCGTTGGTGCCGGCCACATGAATGACCGGCGGCAGTTTCAGATGCGGATCGCCGAGCGCGGACAGGAGCCGCGTGATCCGGTCCAGCGAAAGATCGAACCCCTTGGGATGGAGACCGAGAAGTTTTTCGATCTCCGCTGCCGCTTCGCTGACCGTGACCATCGACATGCTGCCCTCGCGCGGTGCGGCTTTTTACTGCGCCGCGATGGCGACGGCGCCGTTCGCGACGACGGGCGAGGACACCGTTGCGGGCTTCTTCATCAGGATCTTCAGAAGGCGGGCCAGCGTGTCGGGAATGTCGTGGCGCTTGACGACGAGGTCAACCATGCCGTGTTCCAGCAGGTATTCCGACGTCTGGAAGCCCTCGGGCAGCTTTTCGCGGATCGTCTGCTCGATGACGCGTTTGCCGGCAAAGCAGATTTCGGCACCCGGCTCAGCAAGGTGGATATCGCCCAGCATGGCATAAGAGGCCGTGACGCCGCCGGTCGTCGGGTTGGTGAGCACGACGATGTAGGGCAGGCCCGCTTCCTTCAGCATCTCGACCGCGACCGTGGTGCGCGGAAGCTGCATCAGCGAGAGGATACCTTCCTGCATGCGCGCGCCGCCGGAGGCGGGGAACATGACGAGTGGGCACTTTTCGGCGATGGCACGCTCGAAGGCCTTGATGATCGCCTCGCCGGCGGCAATGCCGAGCGAGCCGCCCATGAAGGCGAATTCGTGCACGACGGCGACGAGCTTGACGCCGCGCATCTTTCCGACGCCGGCGAGGATCGTGTCCTCCAGATCGGTCTTGGTACGGCTGTCGCGCAGGCGGTCCGTGTATTTCTTCGAATCACGGAATTTCAGCGGGTCCTGCGCTACCTTGGGCTGCTGCAGGGACTCGTAGACGCCGTCATCGAAGAGGTCCTTGAGACGCGCCTTCGCCGGCATCTTCATGTGGTAGCCCGAAGCCGGGATGACCCACTTGTTTTCTTCGAGATCGCGGTGAAACACCATCTCGCCGGTTTCCGGGCACTTGATCCAGAGATTTTCCGGAACATCCCGGTTTGGGCGGCCGAGCATCGAGTTGATCTTCGGCCGAACGTAGTTCGTGATCCAGTTCACGGTCTAGACTCCCGTTTTATCCCGTCCCATGTGGGGACTTTATTCCGCCGCCGCAAGGCGCGATGCACGCACGCCCGAGGCGAGGCTCATCACCAGCGTCTCGACACCGGCAACGGTGGCGGCGCTGGCCTTGCCATCCGCGGTGAGGCTGGAGGCGATCTGGTTGACGATGGCGGTGCCGACGACGACGCCATCCGCGGCGGCACCGATGGCGCGCGCATGTTCCGCCGTCTTCACGCCGAAGCCGACGCAGACCGGCAACGCCGTATGCGCCTTGATGCGGCCGACGGCACCGCCGATCAGCGACGGGTCCGGCAAAGCCGACCCGGTAATGCCGTTCATCGAGACGTAATAGACGAAGCCGGAGGTGTTCTTCAGCACGGTCGGCAGGCGCTTTTCATCCGTCGTCGGCGTTGCGAGACGGATGAAGTTGACGCCCTTGGCGACGGCGGGAATGCAGAGCTCGTCGTCCATTTCCGGCGGCAGGTCGACGACGATCAGGCCGTCGATGCCGGCATCGAGCGCGTCATCGAGGAAGCGGTCAACGCCGTAGATATAAATCGGGTTATAGTAGCCCATCAGCACGATCGGCGTCGCATCGTCTTCCCGGCGGAAGTCGCGGGCCATCTGGAGGGTCTTGGCGAGCGTCTGGCCGGCCTTCAGCGCGCGCTGGCCGGCGAGCTGGATGGCGGGGCCATCGGCCATGGGGTCGGAAAAGGCCATGCCGAGCTCGATGACGTCGGAGCCGGCCTTGGGCAGCGCCTTCATGATCTCCAGCGAGCTCGCATAGTCCGGATCGCCGCCCATGAAATAGGTGACGAGAGCCGGACGGCCGACGGCCGCGAGATCCGCAAAACGTTTGTCCATGCGTGCGGTCATCTTAGAGCTCCATGCCGAGGATCTTGCCGACGGTGAAGATATCCTTGTCGCCGCGGCCGGAGAGGTTCATCAGGATGATCTGGTCCTTGCCCATTTTCGGCGCGCGCTTGATGACTTCGGCAATGGCGTGGCTCGGCTCCAGTGCGGGGATGATGCCTTCGAGCCTGGTCAGAAGCTGGAAGGCTTCCAGCGCCTCGTCGTCCATGATTGGCACATATTCGGCGCGGCCGATCTCGTGCAGCCAGGCATGCTCGGGGCCGATGCCCGGATAGTCGAGGCCGGCGGAGATGGAGTGGCCTTCCTTGATCTGGCCGTCGGCATCCTGCAGCAAGTAAGTGCGGTTGCCGTGCAGCACGCCCGGCGAACCGGCGGTGAGCGAGGCACAGTGCAGGTCGCCATCGAGGCCCTTGCCGCCGGCTTCGACGCCGACGATCTGGACGCTCTTGTCGTCGAGGAAGGGATGGAAGATGCCGATGGCGTTGGAACCGCCGCCAACGGCCGCGATCACCATATCCGGCAGGCGACCTTCGGCTTCGAGAATCTGCTCGCGGGCTTCCGTGCCGATCACCGCCTGGAAATCGCGCACCAGCTCCGGATAGGGATGCGGGCCGGCGGCGGTTCCGATCAGGTAATAGGTGTCCTCGACATTGGTGACCCAGTCACGCAGCGCCTCGTTCATGGCGTCCTTCAGCGTGCCGCTGCCGGCGGTGACGGGGCGAACCTCCGCACCGAGCAGCTTCATGCGGAAGACGTTCGGCGCCTGACGCTCAACGTCCGTCGCGCCCATATAGACGACGCAGGGGAAGCCGAAGCGCGCGGCGACGGTGGCGGAGGCCACGCCGTGCTGGCCGGCACCGGTTTCCGCGATGATGCGCGTCTTGCCCATGCGCTTGGCGAGCAGGATCTGGCCGATGCAATTGTTGATCTTGTGCGAACCAGTGTGGTTCAGTTCCTCGCGCTTGAAATAGATTTTTGCGCCGCCGAGATGCTCCGTCAGCCGTTCGGCGAAATAAAGCGGGCTCGGGCGGCCGATATAATGGGTGCCGAGATGCTTGAGTTCGGCCTGGAAGGCGGGATCGGTCTTCGCCTTGTCCCATTCCTCCTGAAGCTCGAGGATCAGCGGCATCAGGGTTTCGGCAACGAAACGACCGCCGAAAATGCCGAAACGGCCGTCCTCGTCCGGACCTTCCCGGTACGAATTCAGGTTGGGTGACTGGTTCACTTGCCTCTCCCTGCGACGGCGGTCTCGCGTTCCGCTTTTCGTGCCGCTTCAAAAAACGCTTCGATCAGGCCGAGATCCTTGACCCCCGGGGCGCTTTCGAGCCCGGAACTGGCATCGATGCCCGGCGCGCCGGTGAGCTCGATGGCCTCGGCGAGGTTATCCTTGTTCAACCCACCGGAAAGCATGTAATCGACGCTTCCGTCAAGCAAATGCATCAGCGTCCAGTCGAAGGATACGCCATTGCCGCCCGGAAGCTCCGAGCCCGCCGGCGGCTTGGCGTCGAACAGGAAGCGATCGGCTATACCGATATAGGGCTCGACCTTCTTCAGATCGTCCGCATCGCGCACCGAAAGGGCCTTCATCACCGGCAGGCCATAGACCGCCTTGACGTTCAGCACGCGTTCCGGGGTTTCGCTGCCATGCAGCTGGAGAATGTCCGGCGAGAGCTGGTCGACGATCTCGTCGAGCGTGTCATTGTCGGCATTGACCGTGACGGCGACGATTTTCACGCGGCCGCGCACGCGGTCTGCCAGACGTCCGGCGTCCGAAGGCTCGATGTTGCGCGGGCTCTTGGGAAAGAAGATGAAGCCGATATGGCTGGCACCGAGCGAAACGGCCTTGTCGACGGCCTCCTCGGTCTTCAGTCCGCAGATTTTAATGTCGAGTTTCATGGGGAGGGAAGTCGCACGATTTTCCCGAAGAGTCGAGCCGAAAGACGGCGGTGGATCGCCCGAAACCGGCAACCGAACCGGCACCCTTGCATGGGCGCCAGGCGGACCCATATTCACAAAAGACATCGACCGGAGACCTCCATGCGGCTCATCATCGCCATCCTTCTGCCCTTCCTCGTGTTTTTCACCATCGGGCGGCCGATTGCGGGCATTATCTGCCTCATTTTGCAGATCACGCTGATCGGCTGGCTGCCGGCCGCGATCTGGGCCGTCTATGCGCTCGGGCAGTACAATACCGACAAGAAAATCCGCGACGCGCTCGCTGACCGCCGCTGACTTCTGAATTGCGTCAGCCGAAGTCCACCGCGTGCAGCAGGCTGCCATTGCGTTTCAGCCAGCGCTTGGCGTCTTCCATGCCGGGGCAGAGTTGCTCGCAGAGCGTCCAGAAGGCCGGGCTGTGGTTCATCTCGCGCAGATGCGCCACTTCGTGCGCGGCGAGGTAATCGATCACATGGGGCGGCGCCATGGCGATGCGCCAGGAAAAACTGAGCGCGCCATCCGCCGAGCAGGAGCCCCAGCGGCTGCGGGTATCGCGCAGCGTCAGCGACTTCACCCGCTTGCCGACGCGGCCGGCGTGAACGGCGACCAGCCGATCGAGCTCCAGCCGCGCTTCCTTCTTCAGAAAATCGCTGATGCGGCGTGGAATGCTTTCTTCCATGCCGCCGACCCGCAGCACCGCCTCGTCCTCGATGATCAGGGCCTCCGTCAGGCCGCGCAGCCGGCCCGTCGCCTCGATGCGGTGCGAGACGCCGCGGATCATGACATAGCCGCCGTCGGCCAGCTCGTTGGTCGAGCGGAACTTGGCGAGCTTCGTCATCAGCCAGCCCTGATGGCGATCGAGGAAATCGCGGATATCGCGCTCCGGCACGCCATTCGGCACCGTCATGCGCAGCGCGCGGCCGCCGGGCTCGATGCGCAGCGTCAGCCGGGTCGCGCGCAGGTCGCGCCGGATGGTCAGCGGCAGGCGCCGGCCATTGACGTCGAGTTCGCGCGTCTCCGGCGGAGGCGGCGTCTTCAGGGCCTTGCGGGGCTTGCGAAGCGAGGAGAACATGGCACCTTTCATAGCCGATTCGGGCCTGACTGAAACGCCTCAACGAAAAACCGGCGCACGAGGCGCCGGTCGGGAATCCACTGCCCCCTCTTTCGTCATGGTCGGGCTTGACCCGACCATCCATGCCGAGGGTGCCGCGTGGATCCTCGGGTCAAGCCCGAGGATGACGAGGGGTGAGGCAACGCCTCACGTCGCCGGGAAGCCCGGGACGTCGCCGTGGCCGGAGGCGCGGCGTTCGCGCATGAAGCGGTCGAACTCCTCCTGGTCCTTGGCGCGGCGAAGCTCGCGGACATAGGAATCGAACTCTTCGCGCATCTCGTCGAGCTTGCGGCGCTCCTCATCGAGGCGCGACAGTTCGGCATCGCGCCAGTCGTCGAAGGCGACATTGCCGGTGGCGCTGCGGAAAGAGGAACCGCCGCGGCGGCCGCCCCATTTGCTGCGGCAGGAGGCGAATATGCCGTCAACCGTTTCGTTGGCGTCTTTCTTGAAGGATTTCAGGCGATCGCCGAAGATGATGTAGGCAAGCATGGCTAGGCCGAGGGGCCAGAACACCACGAAGCCGAGCACCATCAGGGCGATGGTCGCAGGCGTCCAGTCCGGACGGATAAGCGCTGACTGGTTCATGTGCAATCTTCCTCACGATCGGCGGAAACCACCCTGGTTTCCGATGATTCCGATGTGGGCAGAGCACGGATCGCGTTCAAGACAATGCCCGGCAAATTCGGGCAAGTGCCTGAAAGCGGCCCAGAAAATCAGGCGGCAGCGCCTGATTTTCCGCCCTTGATGACGCGCGGCACCTGCTTTGCCTTCTCGCTGCGCGCATGCTCGGCGATGAAGGACAGGATGCGCGGCGCGATTTCTTTGCGGAAGCGCGAACCGTTGAAGACACCGTAGTGGCCGACATCCGGCTGCATGTAGTGCATGCGCATGTCGTCCGGAATGTTGGTGCAGATGGTCTGCGCCGCCTGGGTCTGGCCGACGCCGGAAATGTCGTCGTTCTCGCCTTCGACGGTGAGCAGCGCCACCTTGCGGATCGCCGTCGTATCGACGGGACGCGTGCGGTGCATCATCTCGCCCTTCGGCAAAGCGTGTTTCATGAACACGGTCTCGACCGTCTGGAGATAGAATTCCGCCGTCAGGTCCATGACCGCCAGATATTCGTCGTAGAAATCGCGGTGTTTTTCGGCCGCATCGCCGTCGTTCTTCACGAGATGGGCGAAGAACTCCTTGTGCGCGACGACGTGGCGGTCGAGGTTCATCGACATGAAACCGGAAAGCTGCAGGAAGCCCGGATAGACCATGCGCATGAAGCCCGGCTGCGGCCACGGCACAGGCATGATGACATTGTCGCGGAACCAGTCGATCGGCTTTTCTTCCGCCAGCTTGTTGACGGCGGTCGGGTTGATGCGCGTGTCGATCGGCCCGCCCATCAGCGTCATGGTGGAGGGCGACAGCGGATCGTCATCGGCTTCCATGACGGCGACGGCGGCCAGCACCGGCACGGCCGGCTGGCAGACGGCGATGACATGGGTATCCGGCCCCAGCGCATGCAGCATCTGGATGACGTAGTCGATATAGTCGTCGAGATCGAAGGTTCCGTCGGAGAGCGGCACCATGCGCGCGTCGATCCAATCGGTGATGTGCACTTCCGCATGCGGCAGCAGCGCTTCGACGGTGCCGCGCAGCAGCGTCGCATAGTGGCCGGACATCGGCGCGACGATCAGCACTTTCGGATCGCGGCGGTGGCCGGCCGGCAAACAGCGCTCGAAATGCACGAGATTGCAGAAGGGCTGCTTCCAGACGACCTTCTCATGCACGGAAATGGTCTTGCCGTCGATGAGCGTGGTCGGGAGGTCGAATTCAGGCTTGCCGTAGCGCCGGGTCGAGCGTTCGAGGACCTCGAAGCCTGCGGCCATGGTCCGGCCGAAATAGGTGTGCGAGACCGGATTGAGCGGGTTGCGGAACGCCATCCGCATCTGATCCGCGACGGCGCGCCAGGGCGCCATCATCGCATGGTTCATTTCATAGAGCTGATAATACATTGAACGCGACACCCCGTCTTGGACAGTGCAGGCCGGAATGGCCGCCTCGTCCGGATCATCCCGGTTTCCGCAGGTGCGAAAGACTAACACGTTTTCGCTGCGGAGCAACAGACCGGAACCGACCGGTCCAAGAGCATGGTAGGCCGCAGACCTTTCGCGGACATGAACAAATCCAGCCAGTACGAGATCACGCCGCCCTATGCTGCAACGCGCACAATGGCCTTGATGAGACCCGACTTTTCCGTCGCCCAGCGAGCGAGGTCCACGGGGACGCGGTCGAGCGTGGTGCGATGCGTGACGAGCGCATCGACCGGCACATGGCCGGCGCGGATATTCGCGATGACATGCTCGAAATCGGCGCGCGTGGCATTGCGGCTGCCGACCAGCGTCATCTCCCGCTTGTGGAATTCCGGATCGGAAAAACGGATCTCGTCCTTCACCACGCTGACCAGCACCAGGGCGCCGCCATGGGCGACATAGGCAAAGGCCGCCTCCATCGATTTTGCATAACCCGTCGCGTCGAAGACGACATCGAAACCATCGCCACCGGTCGCCGTGGATACCGCCGCGGCAGCGGCGTCTCCCGCCAGAATGCCGCTGGTAAAACCAAAACGCTCGGCCGCGATGGCAAGGCGTTCGGCGGACGTGTCCATCAGCGTCACTGCATGGCCGGCGATACGCGAGAAGAGCGCGGTGCCGAGGCCGATCGGGCCGGCGCCGATGACCAGCGCACGAGACCCGGCCGGCGCCTGCGAACGGCGGACCGCGTGGGCACCGATCGCCAGGAATTCGACGGTCGCGGCCGCTTCCAGGGAAAGGCCATCAGCCGGATAAAGATTGTCCGCCGGCAGCACGATCTCCTCGCAGAAGGCGCCATCCGTATGCACGCCGAGCACACGGATCGCCATGCAGCAGTTCGGCTTGCCCTGCCGGCAGGCGACGCAGGTGCCGCAGGACAAATACGGGTTGACGACGACGGGGGCGCCGACGGCAAATGCGCTCGTGCCGGGATCGACGACGGTGGCGGAAACCTCGTGGCCCATCACCCGCGGGTATTCGAGGAACGGGTGTTTGCCCTCGAAAATATGGTAGTCGGTGCCGCAGATGCCGACATGGCTGATGGCGAGACGCACCCAGCCTTTCGGAAGCGTAGCCGGATTCTCCCGCTCGACCGCCTCCAGGCGGCCGGGCTCGACGCAGACGATTGTCTTCATCTCAACGGCTTCCGCGGCGGCGCAGCTGGTCGAAATAGACGATGACGATGATCAGCAGGCCGGTGATGATGCGCTGCCAGAACGAATTGACGTTCAGGAGGTTCGCGCCGTTGTTGATGGTCGCCAGGATGAAGGCGCCGAGCAGCGGTCCGTGCACCGAGCCGACCGCACCGAACAGGCTGGTGCCGCCGATGACCGAGGAGGCGATCGCCTGCAATTCCCAGCCTTCCGCCTGCGTGGCATTGCCGATGCCGATGCGCGAGGCGAGCAGCAGGCCGACGAAGGCGGCGCAGGTGGCAGACAGGATATAGGCGAGGTAGATCGTGCGGTTGACATTGACCCCGGAAAGCCGTGCCGCCTCGGCATTCGAGCCGACCGCGAAGAGATAACGCCCCCAGCGCGAGAGGTGCAGGAAAACGAAGGCCGGGATCGCCACCAGGATGACCATCCAGAACAGGCTCGGCACGCCGAGGAAATCGGTGCGCGAGAAGTTGGTGAAGCCCTCGTGGTTGATCGAGATCGTCGAGCCGTTGGTGATGAGCAGGCCGATGCCGCGCAGCGAGGTGAGCGTGGCGAGCGTGATGATGAAGGGTGGCAGGCCCATGCGCACGATGCCGAAACCATGGAAGGCACCGATCGCGACCCCCATCAGCAGCGTCAGGATGATCGCCGCCCAGAGCGGCACGCCCGCCTGGAGCAGCCAGGCGACGATGACGCTGGTGAAGCCGACGATCGCGCCGACCGAGAGGTCGATGCCGGCGGTGATGATCACGAAGGTCTGGCCGACCGCGAGGATCGCGGTCATGGCGCCCTGGCGCAGCAGGTTGCTGATATTGTTCGGCGACCAGAAGGCATTGGTCGACAGGCCGAGCAGCAGCCAGAGGAAAAGAAGCAGGCCAAGCAGCGTCAGGCCGAGCAGGATGTTCGTGCCCTTCTTCGGTGCCGGTGCATTTTCCGTCGTCGTCTCCACGCTCATGTTTCTTCTCCTTTATGGCGCGGCGGCACTGCACGTTTTCACGCAATCCCGGACGCAAAACCGCTTCGCACTTTTGCTGGTATTGCTCTAAATGCCGATGGCCTGGGTCAGGACGTCCTCGTGCGAGGCCGCCCGGTGGTCGTGGCTGGCGACGAGCCGGCCGCCGCGGAAGACATGCAGCCGGTCGGAAAGTTCGTAGACCTCCGGCAGATAGGACGAGATGAGGATGATGCCGGCGCCCTTTTTCAGGAGCTCGCCGAACAGGCGGTAGATTTCCGCCTTGGTGCCGACATCGACGCCGACCGTCGGCTCGTCGAAGATGAACAGCCGGGCGCCGTGGCTGAGCCACTTGCCGATGACGATTTTCTGCTGGTTGCCGCCGGACATGGCGGAAGCGAGCACGCGGCGTGACGGCGTCTTGATGCTGAGGTTGCGGATCTGCTGGTCGGCATTCGCCGCCTCGTCGCCCTTGCGGATCACGAGCCCAGAACTCAACCGCTTGAAGATCGGCAGGTTGATGTTGAGGCCGATCGGCAGGTTGAGGCAAAGGCCCTGGTCGCGCCGGCTTTCCGGCGCCAGCGCGATGCCGAGCTCCATGGCGTCGCGTTCGTTGCGGATGTCGACCTTCTTGCCGTCCCAGAAAACTTCGCCGGCCGAAAGCGGTTGACGACCATAGAGGCCAAGCGCAAATTCGCTGCGCCCGGCACCGATCAAACCATAAAGGCCGACGATTTCGCCCGAACGCACCGTCAGAGAAACATCCTCGAAGCCGGGTCCCGAAACCCCCTTCGTCTCGACGATGGTCTTGCCGATCGGCACCTTTTCCTTGTGGTAGATCTGCTCGATCGTGCGGTTGATCATCAGCGCGATCAGTTCGTTGTCGTTGGTCTCGCTGATGAGGCGCGTGCCGACATGGGTGCCGTCGCGCAGGACCGAGACGCGGTCGGCAAGCTCGAAGACTTCCTCCATGCGGTGGCTGATATAGACGATGGTCACGCCCTGGTCGCGTAGCCGGCGAATGAGCCGGAAGAGCTGGGCGGATTCCTGGCGCGTCAGATAGGCGGTCGGCTCGTCGAAGATGAGGAAACGGATGCCGCGCATGGCGGCCTTGGCGGTGGCGACAAGCTGCTGCTGGCCGATGGTGAGGCTGCCGAGCAGGGCGCCCGCCGGCAGAAGGAAGCCGAGATCGTCGAGCACGGCCTGTGCCGCGCGCTCCATGGCGCCCTTGCGCATCAGGCCGTAGCGATCCATCTCGTCGCCGAGAAACATGTTGGCCGCGACGGAGAGGTGCGCGCAGAGCACGACCTCCTGATGCACCGCATTGATGCCGCGCTTGATGGCTTCGGTGGGGGTCGCGAGCTGCACGGGCTTGCCGCACCAGAAAACCTCGCCCGCCGTGCGCCGGATAACCCCGGTCAGAAGCTTTATCAGCGTCGATTTGCCGGCACCGTTTTCGCCGACGATGGCGTGGATTTCGCCCGCCAGGAACGTTACCGTCGCCGGCTTGAGCGCTTCGACGAGGCCGTATTTCTTTTGAAGCCCGCGCAGTTCGAGGATCGGCGCGCCGCGCGGCACCGTTTCGGATTCGGCGAGTTTCGCCTCGTCTTCGTGCCGATGGCTGAGCTCTTCAAGGCTGCTCATCGCTGTCTCCTCCCGACTGCGTGGAAAGCGTCCCGCCCGGATCATGCGGCCCGGGCGGGAGATCGTCAAACGCGCTGCGTGAAACCGATCAGATCTTCGGGTTCAGCAGGGCGTCGATCTTTGGATCGGCCATGTTTTCCTTGGTCACCAGGTTGGCGCCGGTATCGACGAAGGTTTCCACCTTCTCGCCCTTGGAGACGGCCAGCGCCGTCTTCACACCGTCATAGCCCATGCGGTACGGGTCCTGCACGACCAGGCCGGCGAGCACGCCTTCCTTGAGGAAGCCGACGGTCTTTTCATCCGAGTCGAAGCCGATGACCTTGATCTTGTCGCCGAGCTTGTTTTCGGCGATCGCCTGGCCCACGCCCTGTGCCATGATGAGGTTGGAGGCGAAGACGCCGACGAGGTTCGGGTTGGCGGTGATGAGGTCGGTCATCATGTTGAGGCCGGTGGTCGCCTGGCCATCCGCATATTTGTCGGCCACGACGCTGAGGCCCGGATATTTGGTCTTGATCTGATCCAGGAAGCCTTCACGGCGCTGGTCGAGCGAGCCGACGCCCGGCAGGCTGGTAATGATGGCGATCTCGCCCTCTTCCTTGCCGGTTGCGGCCTTGACCGCCGCGGCAAGGCCATCGGCGGCGATGCGGCCGCCCTGCACATTGTCCGTCGTCAGGAACGAGGTGAAGGCCTTGGAATCCGCGCCGGAGTCGATGCCGATGATCGGCACGGACTTCGCCGCTTCGTCGACCGGCTTACCGAGCGCCTTGAACTCCGTCGGCGAGATGACGACGGCGGCCGGACCGCCCGCGACGGCGTTTTCGAGAATGCTGATCTGGCCGTTGATGTCGGATTCCGACTGCGCGCCGAGCTCCGGCACGTTGACGCCGAGATCCTTGCCGGCGGCGCGCGCACCCGCAAGCACGATCTGCCAGTAGAAGGACGTGGTGTCCTTGACGATGATCGGGATGGTGACCTCCTGCGCGAAGGACGCGGCAGGGGCCATGGTGGCGAGGACTGCGGCACCCGCCAGCGCCGTAAAGGCGCGGCGAGACAGAAGCGATCTTACAATGCTCATCAGATTTCTCCTCTCTAGTGCTCCCTGTTGCTTGTGCGATCGCGTCGCAGGAAGCGGACAACTCGATCTTTTATCGATAAAAAACAGTATTGCTTCACGCTATACCCGCCTGCCCTCCTTGGCAAGCAAGCAATCGCTTGCAAAAAACCGTGTCCTTTCAGGCATTCCAGTCATCGCCATCCGTCCTCCCAAACGGTGGCTGCAGGTGTTTAGACCCGGTAGACCTCATGCGGGTGCACGACACCCTTTTTCAGAATGATATTGCCATAAAGCCGGAACTCCGTCGTGGCGACAATATAGGCGGCCTTCTTCGCCATCTCGTAGAAGGCGAAGCGCTCGACGGCATGCACCGTAAAGTCTCCGGCCAGACGACGCACGAGATCCTGGAAGGTGACGCAGATATCCGGCACCGCCGCTGGATCGCCGACCACCTCCATGCGCCAGGCCGCCTCGGGCACGAAGGTATCGAGCGGCATATGGGCGAGAATGGCCTCGGTGATCGACACCGCGTCGACGCCGTCCGCCCGGATCACATTAGGACCGAGAAAACTCGACGGAAAATTCGCGTCCGCGATGACGATATCGTCGCCATGGCCCATGGTCCTGATCGCGTGCAGCAGGTCCGGCCCGAGCAGCGGATGAATACCCTTCAACATGGTTCTGCCGATCCTCCCAGATCGAAATCATTGCCGGACGGCGTCGTCTCCCAGTTCCGGCGCAACGAGTATATGCGGCTCGAAAGCCGGATAAATGTCTTTCGAGAACGTCATGCGCGCCAGCGCCATATTGCGGTGAAGGCTCTCCGGTTTCGCGGTGCCGAGAAGCACGCAGGCGACGGCGGGATGCTCCAGCGGGAATTTCAGCGCCGGTGCGGCGAGCGGCACATGCTGCCCACGCGCGATCTCCATCATCGCGCGGACCTTGCCCGCCACCTCCGGCGTTGCCGGCATATAGTCGAAATGCGCACCCTCCACCGGCCCCGTCGCCAGGATGCCGGAATTGAAAACGCCGCCTACCACCAGCGAGGTGCCCTTATGTTCGCAGAGCGGCAGAAGCTCCGCGGCCGCGGAACGGTCGAGCAGGGTATAGCGCCCGGCGAGCAGGATGCAGTCGAGATCGGCGTGCCGCAGCACGTCCAGGCAGACCGGCACCTCGTTGACGCCGAGCCCGAAGGCCTTGATGGCGCCGGCGGATTTGAGCTCTTCCAGCGCCTTCAAGCCGGAGTCGAGAAGCGCGCGCAGATGAAAGGCGTTGCGCTCGGCACCATGCGTATAGACGCCGATATCGTGCACATAGAGCATGTCGATGCGGTTCAGCCCGAGCCGTGCATGGCTGAGTTCGACCGAGCGCATGATGCCGTCATAGCTGTAGTCATAGCGCACATCGAAGGGCAGCGGATCGACATAGCCGTAGGCCGGCACCTTGTCGTCGGCAACGGGCACCATGATGCGGCCGACCTTGCTGGACAGCACATAGCTGCCCTTCGGCTTGTCGCGCAGGAAATCGCCGGTGCGGCGCTCCGCCAGGCCGAAACCGTACCAGGGCGCGGTGTCGAAATAGCGCACGCCCTCCTGCCAGGCGGCATCGAGCGTCGCCATCGCCACATCACGCGGGCAGGCCCGGTAGAGCCCGCCAAGCGCTGCGGTGCCGAAACCATATTCGGTCACGGCCAGGCCCGTCCTGCCGATGGTCCGCGTTTTCATGCATCCTCCCGGCCGGCGTCCTCTCACCGGCATTTGTCTTTTATCGGCAATAGACAGATCGTCGTCAATGGGTAATATGCGAAAAGGAGACGGGAGAATATCGGCGCGTGCTCGCCTGGTCATTTGCCCGATCAGCCATTAAGGGACGCGACATCCCAGGAACCGGCGGCACCCATGGCCAAACAGAACAACGTCTTCAAGGACGCCTTCAATCGCTGCGTCAAGCTGCTCGAGCAATCGGCAAGCCTGCCCTCGGAGCCCGAGCTCGGCGCCGCACTCGGCGTCAGCCGCACGACCGTGCGCGCGATCCTGACCCGGCTCGAAGATGTCGGGCTGCTCGCCTGGGAGAAGCGCCGCAAGATCGTGCTGCGCAAGCCGCTCGCCTCCGACTATTTTCCGACGGAAGAGACGGATTCGCTCTCCGAAATCATCGAGCGCAGCTTCATGCGCCGGATTCTCGCCGGCGGCGCGGAGCCGGGCATGCAGATCAACGAGCTGGAACTGGCGCGGGAGATCGGCATCGGCACCACCAGCGTGCGCGAATTCCTCATCCGCTTCAGCCGCTTCGGCCTTATCGAGAAGCGGCCGAACAGCCATTGGGTGCTGAAGGGGTTTACCCGCGAATTCGCGCTGGAACTGACGGAGGTGCGCGAAATGTTCGAGCTGCGCTCGGCCGCCGCCTTCGCGCGCCTGCCGGCGGAGCATCCCGCCTGGCTGGAACTCGATGCGATCGAGTCAGTGCATCACGCCATTCTCGGCGATATCGAAAATCGTTACCTGGATTTCTCCGAGCTCGACGAGCGCTTCCACCTCTTGGTGCACCGCGCTTCGAAGAACCGTTTCATCGTCGATTTCTACGACGTCATCGCCATCGTCTTTCACTATCACTACCAATGGAACAAGACGAATGCGCGCCAGCGCAATGCGCGGGCGATGGAGGAACACCTCACCTATATCGCGGCATTGCGCTCACGCGATCCCACGCAGATCGAGGATGCCTGCCGGCGCCACCTGAAATCGGCGCGCGAAACCCTGCTGCAATCCATCAACTGACGAGACAGCCATGCGAACCCCCATCCTGCAATTCGGAACCAGCCGCTTTTTGCAGGCCCATGCGGATCTTTTCGTCGGCGAAGCGCTGGAGAAGGGCGAAGCGCTTGGCCGCATCACCGTCGTCCAGACGACAGGTTCGCCGGAACGCGCCGGCCGTCTTGCGGCCCTTGCGGCACCGGGCGGCTTTCCGGTCATCGTGCGCGGGCGCAAGGACGGACGGGAGATCAACCGCGAACAGCGCGTCACCAGCGTCGCACGCACGCTTTCGGCGGCGAGCGACTGGGACGAGATCAACCGCGTCTTCTGCGACGAAGCCGAGGTCGTGCTCTCCAATACCGGCGATACCGGCTACAGGATCGGGCCGGTCGATCTCGCCGGCACGGTGCCGGCCTCCTTTCCGGGGAAATTGCTGGCGCTGCTGCATGCCCGCTTTCAGACGGGCGGACGCCCGCTGACCATGCTGCCCTGCGAACTCATCTCGCGAAACGGAGAGGTGTTGAAGCGGCTCGTGCTCGGGTTGCAAGCCGATCGTTACCCGGATTCCGCATTCTCGGCCTGGCTATCGGAAAAGGTGATCTGGGCGAATACGCTGGTCGACCGCATCGTTTCGGAGCCCATCGAGCCGGCCGGCGCGATTGCGGAACCCTATGCGCTGTGGGCGATCGAAAACCAGCCGGGCCTGACGGTGCCGTGTACACACGCAAACGTTCTGGTCGTTGACGACCTGACGCCCTATGAAAAGCTCAAGCTGCACATCCTCAATCTCGGCCATACGGTGCTGGCGGATATCTGGATGAACGAGAACCGGCCGGCGGAGGAGACGGTGAAGGCAATTCTTCGCGATGCCGGTGTTCGGGAGAGGCTTCTCACGATCTATCGGGAGGAAGTGATTCCGGGCTTTACTGCCAGGGGCCTGGGCAAACAGGCGGAAAACTACGTGTCGACCACGCTGGAGCGCTTCGACAATCCATTTCTCGAACACCGCATGCGCGAGATCGCCAACCACCATGCGGAAAAACTGGTTCGCCGCATCGTCGACTTCAAGGCCTGGACGCCGGACGTGCCGATGCCCAGGCTCACGGCCATCGCGGCGGCTCAGTAGCCGCTGCGTTCGCCCGCCTTCTCCTCGCCGAGGAAGCGGCGGCGCAAGCCGTCTGCCGCGGAGACGAGGCAGGTGACGTCGGTGCCGATCGCCATGAAATCCGCACCGAGATCGCGGTAGATTTCGGCCTGCGGCAGCGACACGGTCATGATGCCGCGCGCCTTGCCCGCCGCCTTGATGCGCTGGAAGGCATCGGTGATGGCCGCCAGCACCTCCGGTGCGCCGGGCTCGCCGAGCAGGCCCATGTCGGCTGCGAGATCCGACGGGCCGATGAACAGGCCGTCGACGCCCTCCACCGCGGCGATCTCGTCGATCGCGGCAAGGCCGGCCCGGCTTTCGATCTGCACGATCAGGCAGATTTCGTCATTGGCGGTCGCGAGATAGTCCGGCACACGGTTGAAATCGCTCGCGCGGCCGAGGCCGGCGCCGACGCCGCGAATGCCATGGGGCGGATAACGCACGGCGCGCACCAGCGCCTGCGCCTCGGCCGCCGATTCCACCATCGGAATGAGAAAGGTCTGCGCACCCTGATCGAGCAGCTGCTTCAACAGCCAGGCCTCGCCCATCGGCGGGCGCACCATGGCGTGGCTCGGCGAATGACGCAGCGCGCCGATCTGCGCGCTGATCAGCGGCATGTCGTTCGGGCCGTGTTCGCCGTCGATCAGCAGCCAGTCGTAGCCGCTGCCCGAGAGGATTTCCGCGGCATAGGCGCTGCCGAGCGCCACCCATAGCCCGAGCTGGAACCGGCCCTCGCGAAGGGCTGCCTTGAAGGCGTTTCTGGGTGCTGCCACGATCTTTTCCCTCTCAAAACGGAAACCGGCCGGCGTGATGCCGGCCGGGTCTTCACAATGGATGCTGCTCAGGCGATACCGCCGAGGCAGACATATTTGACTTCCATGAACTCCTCGATGCCGTATTTCGAGCCTTCGCGTCCGAGACCGGACAGCTTGACGCCGCCGAAGGGCGCTTCTGCCGTGGAGATCAGGCCGGTATTGACGCCGACCATGCCATATTCCAGCGCCTCGGCGACGCGGAAGACGCGCGACAGTTCCTTGGCGTAGAAATAGGAGGCGAGGCCGAATTCCGTGTCGTTCGCCTGGGCGATGACGTCGTCCTCGTCCTGGAAGCGGAAGAGCGGCGCGACCGGCCCAAAAGTCTCTTCGCGGGCGACGGCCATGTCGGTCGTCACGTCGGCGATGACTGTGGCTTCATAGAAGGTGCCGCCGAGCGCATGGCGCTTGCCGCCCTGCACGACCCGACCGCCCTTCTTCAGCGCGTCGGAGACGTGTTCCTCGACCTTTTCCAGCGCCGACTGGTCGATCAGCGGGCCGAGCACCACGCCTTCGTCAAAGCCGTTGCCGGTCTTGAGCTTGCCGACAGCGGTGGCGAGCTTTTCGGAGAAGGCGTCATAGACCGCGTCCTGCACATAGATGCGGTTGGCGCAGACGCAGGTCTGGCCATTGTTGCGGAACTTGGCGATCAGTGCGCCTTCGACGGCCGCATCGAGATCCGCATCGTCGAAAACGATGAACGGCGCGTTGCCGCCGAGTTCGAGGCCAAGCTTCTTGATGGTCGGCGCGCACTGCTTGTAGAGTTCGGCGCCGATTTCCGTCGAGCCGGTGAAGGTGAGCTTGCGCACGATCGGGTTAGCGGTCATCTCCGCGCCGATCTCGCGGGCCGAACCCGTGATGACGCTGAACAGGCCAGCGGGAAGGCCGGCGCGTTCGGCGAGGATGGCGATCGCGATGGCGGAGAACGGCGTCTGCGAGGCAGGCTTCAGCACCATGGCGCAGCCGGCAGCGAAGGCCGGACCTGCCTTGCGGGTGATCATGGCGTTCGGAAAGTTCCAGGGCGTGATCGCCGCGACGACGCCGATCGGCTGCTTCATCACGAGGAGGCGCTTGTCCTTCTGGTGGCCGGGAATGATATCGCCATAGACGCGGCGCGCCTCTTCGGCAAACCACTCGACGAAGCTTGCGCCATAGACGATTTCGCCGGTGGCTTCCGCCAGCGGCTTGCCCTGTTCCATCGTCAGGATGCGGCCGAGATCGTCCTTGTTCTCGATCATCAGGTCGAACCACTTGCGCAGCACGGCCGAGCGTTCCTTGGCCGTGCGGGCGGCCCAGCCCTTCTGGGCGGCGGCAGCGGCGTCGATCGCTTCCTTGGTTTCCTTCGCGCCCAGTTTCGGCACGTAGCCGACGAGTTCGCCGGTCGCGGGGTTCTTCACCGCTATGCCGCTCGAATCCGCTTCGATCCAGCGGGTGCCCACCAGGGCTGCCTGGCGAAGCAGGCTCGGGTCTTTGAAGCTCATCGGATATCTCCCATTTCGCGATGCCGTTCTGACGTGTTCGCCAAGCGTTATATTGCCTCCGCCCCCCGTTCGACAATGCGACAGAGAGGTGATTTTACCGCTTCGCGCCGGCGGGCGCCGGGTCTAGAGTTGCCCCGGAAAAAACCCACATTCGAGGACTGCAATGACTGAAAAGACCGGCCGCACCGCAGATCACGCCATCGACCCCATTTTCCTCGACCGCTGGTCGCCGCGCGCCTTCACCGGCGAGGCCATGCCGCAGGAGACGCTGCTATCGCTGTTCGAGGCGGCGCGCTGGGCGCCCTCGGCCGCCAACGGTCAGCCCTGGCGCTTCGTCTACGGCCATCGCGGCACCGACGCCTTCGAGACGATCTACCAGACGCTCGACGAGGGCAACCGCCGCTGGGCGGACAAGGCCGCGGTGCTCGCCGTGATCATCTCCCAGACCCACCGCAAGAATGCCGACGGCGAGATGCGCCCGGCCTATACCCATGCCTTCGATACGGGCGCGGCCTGGGCCTATCTCGCCCTCCAGGCCATCCATGCGGGCTACCACGCCCACGGCATGGGCGGCATCGACCGCACCAAGGCCATGGACGTTCTGGGTGTTCCGGAAGGTTTTCGCGTGGAGGCGGCGGTCGCCATCGGCAAGATCGCGCCGAAGGAGACGCTGCCGGAAGACCTGATGAAGCGCGAAGTGCCGAGCGGGCGCAAGGCGGTCGAAGAGTTCATATCCGAAGGCCGGTTTTCCGCCTGACCCCTGAAACGATAGAGCCGCCCTGAGGCGGCTCTTTTTTGATTTTGGATCAGATGTCGAGGTTGGCGACGCTGAGGGCGTTTTCCTGGATGAAGTCGCGGCGCGGCTCCACCTCGTCGCCCATCAGGCGGGCAAAGAGGCCGTCGGCATCCGTCGCATCCGGCACCCTGACCTGCAGGAGCGAGCGGACGTTCGGATCGAGCGTCGTTTCCCAGAGCTGCTCGGCATTCATCTCGCCGAGACCCTTGTAGCGCTGCATCGACAGGCCCTTGCGGCCGGCGGCGAAGATGGCGTCGAGCAGGGCGCGCGGACCGGTGATTTCCACCTGGCCATCCTTGCGGCGCAGCACCGGCTGCACCGTGTAGGTGTCCAGGAACCGCGCCGACAGCTGGTCGATGTGGCGGGCATCGGCCGAACCGATCAGCGCCATGTCGATATGGGCGAATTCCTTGACGCCGCGCACCATGCGCTCGAAGCGCAGGCCGCCGTCCGTCGCAACCGAACCGGTCCAGCCGCGTTCGGTCTCCTCGGCGATCAGATCGAGGCGGCGGGCCACCTCCTGCGCCTTGGCGGCGAAGGCGTCGCGGTCATGGCTGAGTTCGAGGTTCAAGGCACCGGTGATCGCCGCCTGTTCGACGATCGAGCGGCTGTAGCGCGAATGCAGGCCATCGATCAGCGTGCGCAGGCGCAGCGCATCCTGGATCAGCTCGCGGATATCCTGGCCGGCGCGCACCTCGCCGGAGCCGAGCTCCAGCGTCGCATCGTCGAGACCCGCATTGATCAGGTACTCTTCCAGCGCCTTTTCGTCCTTCAGGTACTGGCTCGATTTGCCGCGCGCCACCTTATAGAGCGGCGGCTGGGCGATGTAGAGATGGCCGCGCTCGATCAGCTCCGGCATCTGCCGGAAGAAGAAGGTGAGCAGCAGGGTGCGGATATGCGCGCCGTCCACGTCGGCGTCCGTCATGATGATGATCTTGTGGTAGCGCAGCTTGTCGGCGTTGAATTCATCCTTGCCGATCGACGTGCCGAGCGCGGTGATCAGCGTGCCGATTTCCTGGCTGGACAGCATCTTGTCGAAGCGCGCGCGCTCGACGTTCAGGATTTTTCCGCGCAGCGGAAGAATGGCCTGGTTTTCGCGCGACCGGCCCTGCTTGGCCGAACCGCCGGCCGAATCACCCTCGACGAGGAAGACCTCCGACTTTGCCGGGTCACGCTCGGAGCAATCTGCGAGCTTGCCGGGCAGCGAGGAGATGTCGAGCGCGCCCTTGCGCCGCGTCAGTTCGCGGGCCTTGCGCGCGGCTTCGCGGGCGGCGGCGGCTTCCACCACCTTGCCGACGAGGATTTTCGCATCCGACGGATGTTCCTCGAACCAGGTGGAGAGCGCCTCGTTGACGAGGTTTTCGACGACCGGGCGAACCTCGGAGGAGACGAGCTTGTCCTTGGTCTGCGAGGAGAACTTCGGATCCGGAACCTTGACCGACAGCACCGCCGTCAGCCCTTCGCGGCAATCCTCGCCCTGCAGCGTCACCTTTTCGCGCTTCATGATGCCGGACGTATCGGCATAGGAGACGACCTGGCGGGTCAGCGCGCCGCGGAAGCCCGCCATATGCGTGCCGCCGTCGCGCTGCGGGATGTTGTTGGTGAAGCAGAGCACGTTCTCGTGGTAGCTGTCGTTCCACCACATGGCCACTTCGACGGTGATGCCGTCTTTTTCGCCGCGGATGGCGATGGGCTTGGAGACCAGCGACTTCTTGGCGCGGTCGAGATAGTGCACGAAGGCTTCGAGGCCGCCCTCATACATCAGTTCGTCCTGCTTGATATCCGAGTGGCGGCGATCGGTGAGCAGGATGCGCACGCCGGAATTCAGGAAGGCCAGTTCGCGCAGGCGGTGCTCCAGCGTCGAATAGACGAATTCGATGTTGGTGAACGTGTCCGACGAGGGCAGGAAGGTCACTTCCGTGCCGGTCTCGTTGCCGCAATCACCGGTCACCACCAGCGGGCTGTCGGCCACGCCATGGGTAAAACTCATCTCGTGGATTTTTCCCGCGCGGCGAATCTTCAGCTTCAGCTTGACGGACAGCGCATTCACCACGGAAACGCCCACGCCGTGCAGGCCGCCCGAAACCTTGTAGGAATTCTGGTCGAACTTACCGCCGGCATGGAGCTGGGTCATGATGACCTCGGCCGCCGAAACGCCCTCTTCCTTGTGGATGTCGGTCGGGATGCCGCGGCCGTTGTCGGTTACCGTCACGGAACCGTCCGCATTCAGCGTGACGGTCACGATATCCGCATGGCCGGCCAGCGCCTCGTCGATCGCGTTGTCGACGACTTCGTAGACCATGTGATGCAGACCCGAACCGTCATCCGTGTCACCGATATACATGCCCGGGCGCTTGCGCACCGCATCAAGCCCCTTCAGGACCTTGATCGAATCTGCGCCATACTCGGCCGGGCCGTTTTCGGTCTCGGGTGTGTCAGTCATTCAGAAGTCTTTCCAGGTTGTCGCGGAAGACGGGAAGCGCGGCGAATCACGGCTTTCCGGGTCTTGCGAATATAGGGATTTTGCCCTGAAGTTCCAAATCAGAGAGGGGGTAAACACGGCAGAATTCAGGGGATCAACGGGGTTTTGCCCGGGAATTGCATGCTTTTTCGAGAATGCCGGCGAGGCGACGCACCGTCTCGGGCGGCAGGCTGCCGATTTCAGCCGAAAGCCGGTTGGCAAAGGCCGTATATTCCGGCGGCAGGCCGGCCGTATCGACCACGACGCGCGGGTCGGAAATCTGCGCAATGCGGAAAAGTTCTTCCGCCTCGTCCCAGATCACGTTGAAATAACCGGCGACGCGCTGGAGGAAATCGAAGCTCGGCGTTCCGCGCCGTCCATGCTCCAGCGCCGAAAGATAGGCCGGACTGACGCCGAGCGCCAGCGCCATCTCCTTCTGCGAGACGCCCTTGCGGTCACGCAGGTGCCGCACAGCCTTGCCGAAGGGTGTCGTCATCGCTTCTCCCCCGGCTGGCGGGCAAGCCGCACGTAGAGCGCGCCCTCGCCGCCATGGTTGCGGGCCGCCGGCTCGTAGGAGGAGATCAGCGGGCGGAACTCCGGCAGCGAAAACCACAGCGGCACCGCCCGCTTCAAGGCACCGTCGCTGCCGAGCGAGGTGCCCTTGCCGGTGATGACCAGCACATGGCGCAGGCCCCGCTCATGCGCCTTGATGAGGAAGCCGAGCAGGAAGCCGTGCGCCTCGCTCTGGATCATGCCGTGCAGGTCGATACGCGCTTCGAGCGCCAGGTGCCCCTTGGCGATCTTGCGCTTGACCGGGCGCTCCATCGGGTGGTGCCGGATCTCTTTGTCACGCGACGGGGTGAGCGCGATGCCCTCGGCCGCCTTGCCGGGCTTCTTCTTTAGTTCCGGCTCCGGCGGCTTCTGCGCCTCGGGCTTTTCGACGAAGGCCGCCTCGAACTCCGTCAAGGCATCGAGCTTGCCGGGCATTGCCCGCGTGCTGCGCGCCACCTTGCCCCAGAGGATGCGGTCTTCGCTGGAGAGCGCCTTATCCTTCGGCATGGAGGTATCTCTCCGCCGCCGCCGTGGGGATGAGGATGTGGAAGGTCGCGGCATTGCGGACATGGCCCGCCAGCGCCCCCGCCGCATCGCCCGAGCCGGTGAAAATATCGCCGCGCGCCGGGCCGACGATCGCGGTGCCGGTATCGAGCGCCAACATCAGCCGACGGAAGGGTTTGCCGCCGTCCATATGGGTGAGGCTGTCGCTCGACAGGAAGAAGGGCAGGCCGAACGTATGGATCAGCCGGTCGACCGCCAGCGAGCGGCCGGCGACGAGCGGCACCTTGGCGGCGGCGATCGGCCCGAGCGAAGGATCGTCAACCGCGGCTTCCTTGAAGAAGATGAAGGAGCGGTTGTGCCACAGCACGTCGTCCACCTGATCCTCATGCCGCGCCAGCCAGTCGCGGATCGAGGCCATGGAGACGGTGGCGGCGTCGATCTCGCCGCGATCGATCAGGAGCTTGCCGATCGGCGAGAAGGGATGGCCCGATTTGCCGGCATAGGTGATGCGCTTCATCGCGCCGTCCGGATAGACGAGCCTTGCCGCGCCCTGCACATGGGCGAAGAACACATCCACCTTCGAGCGCGCATAGGCGATTTCCAGCCCGCGGCCGGCGAGATAACCGCGCTCGATCTCGCCGCGATCCGGATGCTCGACAATCTCTCCGGCCTTTTGCAGCGCAAATGCAAAACCCGGCGCGAAACCGGCCGGGCGATTGGCGTCGTCTATATCGACCAGGTCGTCCGGCCGGGCATAGAAGGGATAGCGATATTCCGCATCCGGCGCGGCACGTACCGACACTTCCGGCTCATAGAAGGCGGTGACGAAACCGGCGGAGCCATCCGCCTTCTCGATCAGAAACGGCACGCAATGGGCTTCGAAGAAAGCGCGGACCGCCGCCGGGCCTTCCGGTTTTTCGTCTGCCGCAGCATCCAGCAACACCAAAAGCTCGCCGGCGGTGATGCCGAGCGAGCCTGTCTTGTAGGGCTTTACGGTGCGAATGTGGTCGCGACAGCGGCCCATCGCCGCCATCAGCGGCGTCGGGTCGTCCTCGTCCCAGCCGGGAAGCGCCGAAAACCGGGCCGGAACCAGGCGATACTCCATGGCTTGGCCCCGCTCAGCCTTCCGATTCGGTGGCGATCAGCTTCCAGTTCGGGTCGCGCGAGCGGATGTCGCGGGCGAAGGTCCAGAGGTCGTTGACCTCGGCCACCGTCTCCGCATCGCCTTCGACCAGCGCACCCGACTTGTCATAGGTGGCGGAAATCAACTGGCTGATGATGCGCAGCGTCACGTTGACTTCGCTGTCCTTGACCTCGGCGCTGACGATATCGGCCTTCTCGATGCCGACAAAGCTGGAGCGCACGACCTCGCCCTTGCTCTCGCGTTCCGAGATGGCGGCGTCGAAGCCCTCGTAGACTTCGCGCGACAACAGGTTCTTCAGCGCCTTGCGGTCGCCGTCGGCAAAGGCGACGACGATCATCTCATAGGCCATGCGGGCGCCATTGACGAATTCCTTCGGGTTGAAGGACGGATCGACCTTGACCACCGAGCGCAGCTGCTCGTTGAGGGGCGTGCCGGGGGCGGCAAAGCCATCGACGGAGGCGTAGGGATTTTCCTCTTCGTCCGAGCCGTCGCGCCGCGGCAGCGTGACCACCTTGCCGCGATCGGCCGAATCAGCCTCGCTGACGGTCTCGCGCTTGGAGTACGGATCGAACGGCGGGCGCTCGCTGCCGGTACGCCGGCCGAGCACGCTGCGCAGCTGCAGGAAGATGACAACCGCAGCCACCAGGAAGAAAATCGTTACAAAGTCGAATGAGCCCATTATCGATCCGCAGCCGTTTTGGTTTTTCTTGTTCCTTCCCCATATAGTCCGCAAAGACCGATCATTCAAATGGCGATGACGTGAAAGCGGCCGAAACCGTGCCGCCAGTATCGGCACGCGCGAATCTGTGCGAGATTACGGGGCATGCTGAGACTTCTTATTCCTTTCTTCATTCTTCTGCTGCCGCTCGCGGAGATCGCCTGTTTCATCCTCGTCGGGCGGCGGATCGGGCTTTTCTCCACCCTGTCGCTGGTCGTGCTTGCGGCCGTCGTCGGCATCGTGCTGATGCGCATCCAGGGTTTCGGCGTGCTGACCCGGCTGCGGCAATCGGCACAGACCGGCCGCGCGCCCGGCAAGGAGCTGCTCGACGGGGCGATGATCGTCGTCGCCGGCATCCTGCTTTTGATCCCCGGCTTCCTCACCGATATCATCGGCCTCGCACTGTTCCTACCGCCGGTGCGCACCTTTCTCTGGAACCGGCTGATGCGCAACGTGGTCGTGGTCGACATCGGCGGCGCGCGGCCAGACAATAGGCCGAAAACCGGCCCGCAGCGCACGATCGATCTCGACGAAACCGACTTCCAGCGCGACGACCGGCCCTGAGGGCAAAGGGCTGCCGGCCGGAAGGCCCAAGGGTTGTAAGGCCGGGGCTGAAATGCTAGATGGCCTGACTTTCCAGAGTCCCCGAGGATCTTTCCATGACCGACGCAGCAACCGAGAACAACGCCGCGAGCCCCTCGCTCAACATCCTGGCGCAGTATGTGAAGGACTTCTCCTTCGAAAACCCCGGTGCACCGCGGTCGCTCCAGGCCCGTGACAAGGCCCCGGCGATCAATATCAGCGTCAACGTCAATGCCAACCCAATGTCGGAAACGGACTTCGACGTCATCCTCTCGCTGAACGCAGAGGCCAAGGACGGCGACAAGATGCTGTTCAACGCCGAGCTTGCCTATGGCGGCGTCTTCCGCGTCACCGGCTTCCCGCAGGAACACATGCTGCCGGTGCTCTTCATCGAGTGCCCGCGCCTGCTCTTCCCCTTCGCCCGCCAGATCATCTCCGACGCGACCCGCAATGGCGGCTTCCCGCCGCTGATGATCGACCCGATCGATTTTGCACAGATGTTCACCCAGCGCATGGCCGAAGAACAGGTCAAGGCGAAGGTCCAGGCCAACTAAGGCCCCATCGACTTCAACGAAAAACCCCCGGCTACCCAGTGGCCGGGGGTTTTTCTTTGCCAAGTTTCTCTTGATTCGTTTTGGCTTCAGTCGCCGTATTTCGCCCAGATCGCCTTGTCGCGCATCGTCGCGACCATGGCCGCATGGGCGGCACGCTCTTCCTCGGTCAGCCGCGGCGCCAGCGGCTTCGGCCGCACGCCGAGCGGCTGGATGACCTCGTCTTCCGTCTCGACCAGCGTCTTGCGGCCGCTTTCCGCCGAACCGAGGCCAAGGGCGGCCTGTCGGCCGCCGATCATCTCGATATAGACTTCGGCCAGCAGTTCGGAGTCGAGCAGCGCGCCGTGGCGCGTGCGGTGCGAATTGTCGATGCCATAGCGCCGGCAGAGCGCATCGAGCGAGTTCGGCCCCATCGGGTGTTTCCGGCGCGCCAGCGCCAGCGTATCCGTCACCCGCTCCTGCAGGATCGGCGGCCGGCCGAGCCGGTCGAGCTCGGCATTGATGAAGCCCATGTCGAAGTTGGCATTGTGCGCCACCCAGCGCGCCTCGCCGAAGAAGTCCAGGATCGCCTCCACCACGTCCGCGAAGATCGGCTTGTCCTTCAGCGACTCGTCCGTGATGCCGTGCACCGCGAGTGCATCGGTATGGACCTTGCGGTCGCCGGGATTGATATAGAGGTGCAGGGTTTTGCCGGTCGGGAAATGATTTTCCAGCTCCACGCCACCGATTTCGATGACGCGGTCAAGCTTGCTGTCGAGGCCGGTCGTTTCCGTATCGAAGATGATCTCGCGCATCAGTGCCGTTCCTTCAGGGTATTGATTACCTCTTCCACCTGTTTGCGCGCCGCTTCAAGTCCCCCGTCCGTATGGATAAGGAAATCGGCGTGCTGGCGCTTTTCCGCATCCGGCATCTGCCGCGACAGGATGAGCACGAACTTTTCCTCCGTCATGCCCGGGCGGGCGAGCACGCGCTGGCGCTGGGTCTCCGGATCGCAGGTCACCACGACGACCTTGTCGACCCGCGCCTCGCCGCCCGTCTCGTAGAGCAGCGGAATATCGAGCAGGACGAGCGACGAGCCCTTCTGCCGCTCGGCATCGAGAAAGGCCTTTTCCCGTGCCCGCACCAGCGGATGGATGATCGCTTCCAGCTCGCGGAACCGTTCGGGCGATTGCGCCAGAACCGCAGAGAGCGCCTTGCGGTCGATGACGCCATCCTTCAGCGCTTCCGGAAAATGCGCGGCGACGGGGGCGACGGCCTCGCTTCGATAGAGGTCGTGCACCGTCGCATCCGCATCGTGCACCGGCACACCGAAATCATGGAACATCGCCGCGGTCGTCGACTTGCCCGTGCCAATCGATCCTGTGAGGCCGAGCACGATCATGCATGCGTCTCCATATCGGCAAGGATCAGCCGGCGCAGCGCCGCATCGACGACCGGCCGCGTGCCGAACCATTTTTCAAAGCCGGGCGCCGCCTGGTGCAGCAGCATGCCGAGGCCATCCACCGTGGCGAAACCCTGCTCCGCCGCCTGGCGAAGGATCGGCGTGATCAGGGGCACATAGACGATATCCGTCACCACCGCTCCGCCCGCCAGCGGCGAGAAATCGAAGTCCGGCGCCGCCTCGCCGTCCATACCGAGCGAGGTCGTGTTGACGAAGAGCCCCGCGCCCTTCGAGACCTCGGCCAAAGCCGGCATGGCATGGGCGTGCACCTTCAGCCCGAAACGGGCGGCCAGCTCCTCAGCACGCTCGACGGTGCGGTTCACCACATGGATTTCGCCGACACCCCGGTCACGCACCGCCTGAATGATCGCCCGACTGGCGCCGCCGGCCCCGAGAATGACAGCCCGGTCCGTCCTGTCCCAACCCGGCGCTGTCGCATCGAGATTGGCGAGGAAACCAAAGCCGTCCGTGTTGGTGGCATGAAGCGCGCCCTCCTCCAGCCACAGCGTGTTCGAGGCCCCGAGTTCCTCGCTCAGCGCGTCTGGCTTGTCGGCCAGGCGAAACGCCAGCTCCTTGTGCGGGATGGTGACATTACCGCCGACGAAGCCGGATTCACCACTTTTCAACCGGGATAGGAAGCCGGCAAAATCCTCCGGCTTCACCTCCTGTCGCGTGTAGGAGCCCGCCAAACGCAAGGTTTCCAGCCAATAGCCGTGGATCAGCGGCGAGCGGGAATGTTTGACCGGGTAGCCGGTAACAAAGGCATTGCGGGTGAATGTTTCACGTGAATCATGCATCGATGGCACCGAGTTCGCGAAGTTTAGCCAGCAACGGAAGCAGCGGCAGGCCGAGAATGGTGAAATAATCGCCGTCGATCCGCTCGAAAAGCTGCACGCCCTCCCCTTCGAGCTGATAGGCGCCGACGCTTGCCAGCACCCGCTCGCCGACCCGCTCAAGATGACGATCGATGAAAGACGAGGACAGCGGGCGCATCGTGAGGTGCGCGATCGAGACATGGCTCCAGAGGGTTTGACCGTCCCGCACCAGCGCAATGCCGCAGTTCAGCGCATGGGTGCGTCCGGACATGGCCGTCAGATGCGACGTCGCCTCGGCCATGTCCGCCGGCTTGTGAAACACCCGGCCATCGAGCGAAAGTGTCTGGTCCGAACCGATGACGAGGGCGCCCGGACAGCGGTGCGCGACATCCTGCGCCTTTTCGATCGCCAGCGCCTCGGCGACCTGGGGCGGCGTCGGATTGCGCACGGCGAGCGCGGCTTCCACCGCGCGCTCGTCGATCTCGGCCGCCCGCGTTTCGAAGGCCAGCCCGGCATTCTCCATCAGCATGCGCCGGAAGGGACTTTGCGAAGCGAGGATCAGCGGCTTCATCGAGAGATCTCCATTATGCGCCCCGCGTTAGCGGAGCTTGGGCCGAAGAGCAACGATGGCCGCCGCGGTTTCCTCGATCGAGCGGCGCGTGACATCGATGATCGGCCAGTTGTGGCGCGTGCAGAGCGCGCGGGCAAATTTCAGCTCTTCGGAAATCTGTGCCCGGTCGACATAATCCTCGCCGCGAAAGCCCTGCGCCTGGCCGAGCACCCGGTTCTGCCGCACCTGGGAAATCCGGTCCGTCGTGGCGATCAGGCCGACGATCAAGGGCTTCGTCGCGCTCGACAGCCGGTCGGGCAGCGGCACGCCCAGCACGATCGGCACATTCGCCGTCTTGATGCCGCGGTTGGCGAGATAGATGCTCGTCGGTGTCTTCGACGTCCGGCTGATGCCGACAAGAATGACATCCGCCTCGTCCAGATCGGCCGGCAATTGCCCGTCGTCATGGTCCATCGTGAAATTCAGCGCATCGATGCGCGCGAAATAATCCGCATCCATCACATGCTGCGCACCCACTCGGCGGCGCGACGGCGCACCGAGATAGGACTGGAACAGATCGATTACCGGTTCGAGCACGGAAACGCAGGGCACGCCCATCTCGCGGCAGCGCTGGTCGATGATCTGCGACAGGTCCCGGTCGACGATCGTATAGAGCACGATGCCCGGCGCGCCATCGATGGCATCGAGCACGGGCATCAGCTGCTTGCGGTTGCGGATCAGCGGATAGACATGTTCCAGCGCCTGCGAGGACTGGAACTGCGCCGCCACGGCGCGGCCGGCCGCAATGAGAGTCTCGCCCGTCGAGTCCGAAATCAGGTGGAGATGGAAGTAGTTTTTGGTGCTTTCCACAATATCCTCCGCCCCCTGTTGATGAACCGGGACAGCCACGAGCTAAGAACGGGAGGGGTCCGGAGGCAAGAGGACAAGTGCCGATTTATCCACAAATGGCGCAAAGCGGGAGAGGGATCGGGCGGCCATGTGGATAAGACTCACCGACGGGCAAAGTGTCGCGCTTCTCCACACCTCATCCACAGGAAGGCTTTTTTGAGCGCCGCCGGATCGTTTTGATTCCATGGATGGAATCCGGTTTTCCCTGTTTTGCTGCCGAAAACATCACACAGCCACGAACTTTTCCGGTGCCTGTGTGCGGAAGCCGGCTTCCTGTGGAGAGGATTTAATCCTTGATAGTCACCGACTCTAAGAAATAGAAACCTTCTTAAAAGAGATTATTTCTTTATTGGGAGAACCCTGCGGTGTCAGTGAAAAGCCGGAAGATCGTCGATGTGCTGAATGGCAAGACGGTCTCTCCCCCTCCCCTCTGGCTGATGCGCCAGGCTGGGCGTTACCTGCCGGAATATCGGGAAGTGCGTGCACGAGCAGGGAGTTTCCTCGATCTCTGTTATTCGCCGGAGCTGGCAACGGAGGTGACGCTCCAGCCGATCCGGCGCTACGGCTTCGATGCGGCAATCCTGTTTTCCGATATCCTCGTCATTCCCGATGCATTGAAGCGCAACGTGCGCTTCGAAGAGGGTCATGGCCCGCGGCTCGATCCGATCGACGTCGACGGCATCCTGGCCCTGAAGGGCGACACTGTCGCAAACCACCTGCAGCCCGTCATGGAGGCGGTCTCTCGCATCCGCCGGACCCTCCCCGAGGAAACGGCGCTGCTCGGCTTCTGCGGCGCCCCCTGGACCGTTGCGACCTACATGATCGCCGGTCACGGCACACCCGATCAGGCGCCGGCCCGGCTTTTCGCCTATCGCGAGCCGCGCGCCTTTGCACACCTGCTCGACGTGCTCGCAGAACTCTCGGCCGATTATCTGGTTGCGCAGATCGACGCAGGTGCCGATGCGGTGCAGATCTTCGATTCCTGGGCCGGCGTTCTCGGCGAGCGGGAATTCGCCGATTTCGCCGTGCGCCCGGTGCAGCGGATCATCGCATCGGTCAAAGCCCGCCGCCCACAGGCCAAGATCATCGCCTTTGCCAAGGGAGCAGGCCTGCTCCTGAAATCCTACCGGCAGCAGACCGGCGCGGACGCCATCGGCCTCGACTGGTCGGTGCCGCTTTCCGTCGCCGCGGAGTTGCAGAAGGACGGTCCTATCCAGGGCAATCTCGATCCGATGCGGGTCGTTGCAGGCGGTGCGGCGCTCGACGACGGCATCGACGCCATCCTGCAAGCCCTCGGCAACGGCCCGCTGATTTTCAATCTCGGCCACGGCATTACGCCGCAGGCCGATCCGGAAAACGTCGCCCGCCTCGTGGCGCGGGTGCGTGGAGAAGCCCGGTGAGCGAGAAGCAGACGGGCGAAAGTGCGGGGCGCCGCGCGCGGCTGCGCGCCGCCGTCGCGCTCACGCTTTTCGCCCTCCTGGCGGCCGTCCTGATCGCTTATCCGCCGGATGACCTCTACCTGTGGATCAAGGCGCTGCACATCATCGCCGTCATCTCCTGGATGTCGGGCCTGCTCTACCTGCCGCGCCTCTTCGTCTACCACACCGATGCGCCTGTCGGTTCCGCCCAGTCGGAAACCTTCAAGGTGATGGAACAGCGGCTCTACCGGGTCATCATGCAGCCGGCGATGGGCCTTGCTTGGCTGCTTGGCCTCTATCTCGCTTGGTCGGTTTACGGTTTCCAGGGCGGCTGGCTGCATGCCAAGCTCGCCTTCGTCGTGCTCCTCACCGGCGTCCACCACTATTACGGCCGCGCCGTAAAGGCCTTCGCCGAAGACCGCAACACCAAGACCGGCCGGCAGTGGCGCTTCTGGAACGAGGCGCCGGCGCTCCTGATGATCCTCATCGTCGTGCTCGTCGTCGTCAAACCGTTCTGAGGCCGTCTGCAACAAAACCGACGAAATTCCCAAGCCCCCTTGCGAGCATCGACCGGAACAGCTATTTTCCGAGCATCTCATCTCTCGTGGCATGTGACTTCGTTCAGTGGACTGCACCGGACCCCGCGCAGTTCGTCCTTGACCCGCACGCCTTTTCCCATCCCGACGACCACCAGCATGGACCATTCATGGCCGAAATGAAGCTACAAGACCTCAAGAACAAGACTCCGACCGATCTCCTCGCCTTTGCCGAATCGCTTGAGGTCGAAAACGCGAGCACGATGCGCAAACAGGAACTGATGTTTGCCATCCTGAAGATGCTGGCTGAGCAAGAGGTCGAAATCATCGGCGAAGGCGTCGTCGAAGTGCTGCAGGACGGTTTTGGCTTCCTGCGCTCCGCCAATGCGAACTACCTGCCGGGTCCGGACGATATCTACATTTCGCCCTCCCAGATCCGCCGCTTCTCGCTGAAGACCGGCGATACGGTCGAAGGCCCGATCCGCGGCCCCAAGGAAGGCGAACGTTATTTCGCGCTCCTCAAGGTCAACACGATCAATTTCGATGATCCGGAAAAGATCCGTCACAAGGTCCATTTCGACAACCTGACGCCGCTCTACCCGAACGAGCGCTTCAAGATGGAACTCGAAATCCCCACCTCGAAGGACCTGTCGCCGCGCGTCATCGATCTCGTGGCACCGCTCGGCAAGGGTCAGCGCGGCCTGATCGTCGCGCCGCCGCGCACGGGTAAGACGGTTCTCCTGCAGAACATCGCCCATTCGATCACGGCAAACCATCCGGAATGTTATCTTATCGTGCTGCTCATCGACGAGCGGCCGGAAGAAGTGACGGACATGCAGCGCTCGGTGAAGGGCGAAGTCGTTTCCTCGACCTTCGACGAACCCGCGACGCGCCACGTCCAGGTCGCCGAAATGGTCATCGAGAAGGCAAAGCGCCTTGTCGAACACGGCCGTGACGTCGTCATCCTGCTCGATTCGATCACCCGCCTCGGCCGCGCCTACAACACGGTCGTGCCGTCATCCGGCAAGGTCCTGACCGGCGGTGTCGACGCCAACGCCCTGCAGCGTCCGAAGCGCTTCTTCGGTGCCGCCCGTAACATCGAGGAAGGTGGCTCGCTGACCATCATCGCGACAGCGCTGATCGACACCGGCAGCCGCATGGACGAAGTCATCTTCGAAGAGTTCAAGGGCACCGGCAACTCGGAAATCGTGCTGGACCGCAAGGTCGCCGACAAGCGCATCTTCCCGGCAATGGACATCCTCAAGTCCGGCACCCGCAAGGAAGACCTGCTGGTTCCGCGCCAGGACCTCCAGAAGATTTTCGTTCTCCGCCGTATCCTGTCCCCGATGGGCACCACGGATGCGATCGAGTTCCTGATCGACAAGCTGAAGCAGACGAAGAGCAACGGCGATTTCTTCGATTCCATGAACACCTAATTTGGTCTTCATTTTTGCTTAACCGCATGGTCCCGTTGCAAGACGGGACCATTTTCGTTTCATGAAAGAAAGTCGATTCTGTCCCGAAACAGAAGAATCGATTCGTACCCGGAATGTTGAGTCTATGAACACCTCCGATACGATTTTCGCTCTGTCGAGCGGCGGCTTGCCCTCCGGTGTCGCCGTGATTCGCCTCAGCGGCCCGGCGAGCGTCCAGGCAATCCAGTCTCTTTGTGGGCGTGTTCCACCCGAACGACGCGCATCGCTGCAATTGATTCGGAACCGCAACGGCGAAAAACTCGACGACGGCATCATCCTGTTTTTCCCCGCGCCCAATTCCTTTACCGGGGAAGATTGCGCCGAACTCCAGATTCACGGCGGTCGTGCGACTGTAAAAGCCGTTCTGGCCGCCCTGGAGGACATGGAGGGTTTGCGCGCTGCCGAAGCCGGCGAATTCTCCCGCCGCGCGTTCTTGAACGGCCGCATGGATCTGGTCGAGGTCGAAGGCCTCGCCGACCTGATCGCCGCTGAAACCGAAATGCAACGCCGCCTCGCGGCCGAACAGGCATCCGGCGGGCTCTCCCGACTCTACGATTCGTGGGCGAAACGTTTGACGCATGCCCGCGCGATGATCGAGGCCGAACTGGATTTCGCTGACGAGGACGACATCCCCGGCTCTGTCGCAAGCCAGATCTGGCACGACATGCAGACACTCGATCAAGAGATCTTTAACCATCTCGCCGAAGCACGTGCCGGAGAAATCGTGCGAGACGGACTGAAAGTCGTCATCGTCGGCGCGCCCAATGCCGGGAAGTCGAGCCTGCTGAACTATCTGGCGAAACGCGACATCGCCATTGTCACTGACGTACCGGGAACCACACGCGACGTCCTGGACGTCGATCTCGATCTTGCCGGTTTCGCCGTACGACTCCACGATACGGCCGGACTGCGAGAAACCGACGACATTGTTGAACGAGAAGGCATTCGCCGGACGCAGCTCTCGATGACCGAAGCCCATCTGGTCCTTTTACTGTCTGCGGAGCACAAACCGGATTGGCATGAGTTTGTTCAAGGCCATGACGTCCCCGTTGTCCGCGTCCAAACGAAGGCTGATTCGCGAGATGCATCTTGGCCAAAATCCGATGCCGATGTTATTATCTCCGTACGAACGGGTGAAGGCATACCACAACTGCTGGATCTCCTCGGCCGGCATCTGCCGGATCTTGAGGCCGGCAGTGCCCTAGCGCTTCCAACCCGACAGAGGCATGCGCTGAACCTCACCATGGCTCGGGAACAGATACTACTTGCTTTGGGGTCTGCGGAATCGGGCTTGGACGTGCAAGCGGAGTATCTTCGCTTGGCAGCACAAGCTCTCGGTCGCGTAACAGGACGCGTCGATGTAGAAAATCTACTCGACGTCATCTTCTCAGAATTTTGCATAGGCAAATGATTCACGTGAAACATCACAACGTACACGAGTCGCTTTGAGCGTTTCACGTGAAACAGGTAGGTCCAACATGATGATAAAGAACTATGATGTTGTCGTTGTCGGCGGCGGCCATGCGGGCGTCGAAGCTGCCGCAGCGGCTGCCCGCGCTGGCGCCAAGACGGCCTTGGTCACACACAAGGCGGCGACGATCGGCGTGATGTCCTGCAACCCGGCGATCGGTGGTCTCGGAAAAGGCCACCTCGTTCGCGAAGTTGATGCCTTGGATGGCTTGATGGGGCGGGTGGCAGACCGTGCCGGCATCCAGTTTCGCTTGCTGAACCGCCGCAAAGGCCCGGCAGTCCGTGGTCCCCGAACCCAGGCTGACCGAAAGCTCTACCGCGAGGCGATGCAAGCCGAAATTGCGGCGATATCTGGCCTGGACGTGATCGAAGGTGATGTCTTCGATCTCGAAATCAAGGATGGCACGATTGGTGCCGTTGTGATGAAGGACGGCCGGCGTCTCGGCTGTGGCGCTGTTGTGATCACCACTGGTACTTTCCTGCGCGGACTCATTCATATCGGCAACGAAAAGATTCCGGCCGGCCGCGTGGGCGAAGAGCCGTCACTTGGGCTCTCTGCAACATTTGAACGTTTCGGATTCAAATTGGCACGCCTGAAGACCGGCACGCCGGCCCGGCTCGATGGCCGCACCATTGATTGGAATGCGGTAGGGCGCCAGGCGGCGGACGAAGACCCTGTGCCGTTCTCCTTCATGACGGATCGTATTACCACGCCGCAGATCGAATGCGGCGTGACGAGAACGACGCCAGCTACTCACCGCATTATCGAGGAAAACATCGGCAAATCCGCCATGTATTCCGGCCAAATCGAAGGTGTCGGCCCCCGCTACTGCCCTTCGATCGAAGACAAGATCGTCAAGTTCGGCGAACGCGACGGTCACCAGATTTTCCTGGAGCCGGAAGGCCTCGACGACGACACCGTCTATCCCAATGGCATTTCGACCTCCCTTCCCGCTGACGTGCAGGATGCGTTCATTCGCACAATCCCGGGCCTGGAGCGCGTTACCATCCTGCAACCGGGCTACGCGATCGAATATGATCACGTCGATCCGCGCGAATTGTCGGCCACGCTAGAAGTCAAACGGCAGCCTGGCCTCTTCCTGGCAGGTCAGATCAACGGCACGACCGGTTATGAAGAAGCCGCGGCACAAGGGCTTGTCGCCGGCTTGAACGCTGCGCGACGCGCTTCGGGTGCGGACGGCCATGTCTTCAGCCGGACCGAAAGCTATATCGGTGTCATGCTCGATGATCTCACCTCGCGTGGGGTGACCGAGCCCTATCGCATGTTCACCTCACGCGCGGAATATCGTCTTTCTCTGCGCGCCGACAACGCGGATGTCCGGCTGACTCCCGTCGGTATGAATTTGAGCATCGTAGGCACCGAACGAACGCAACGGTTTAGCCAATGGTCCGAAGACATGGGATTGGCCCGCGAGCAGCTCCACGATCTCAAATTGTCGCCGAATGAGGCGGCGGGTCACGGCTTGAAGATCAACCAGGATGGCGTACGTCGGAACGCCTATGAGCTGCTCGCCTACCCTGACATCGATTACACGCGACTGACTGACGTGTGGGACGAGCTTGGGCGCTTTTCGCGGCGCGTTCGTGACGCCATCGAGATCGAAGCAGCCTACGCCGTCTATATGAATCGCCAGGAAACAGATATTGCGGAGGCGCGGCGCGAGGAGGGGCGGAGAATTCCGGACGATTTCGATTTCAGCACCTTGCCGGGTCTTTCCATCGAACTGCGGCAGAAGCTCGCGGCGGCGAAGCCTTCGAATCTTGCTCAGGCCGCACGTGTAGACGGCATGACGCCTGCAGGGCTTACCCTCTTGCTTGCCTATCTTAAACGCCTCCCTGCAACGGTTCAGCGAGTTGCACACCCATGAACCGTCTGCCGTCGGAACTGAAAGGCCTGAATGTTTCACGTGAAACTGTGGACAGGTTGAGCGCCTTTGTTGCGCTTTTCCAGAAATGGGCGAAGGCCATCAATCTGGTTGCGCCATCCACGCTTTCAGAGGTGTGGAGCCGCCATATTGTCGATAGCTTACAGATCTCTTCGCTTTGCCCAGGTCCGCGAACCTGGGTCGACTTGGGGAGTGGTGGGGGTTTTCCCGGGATTGTTACCGGCATTCTGCTCTCAGGCTCAGGGGATGGCTGGGTTCATCTGGTCGAGAGCAACAACAAGAAGGCCGCTTTCCTTCGCACCGCCATTCTGGAAACCGGCGCCCGCGCATCCGTCCATGCGATTCGCATCGAGGATGCGCCGGTGGCGATTGCGCATTGCGATGCCATATCTGCCCGCGCGCTTGCCGACCTCGACCTGTTGATGGATTTCGGGCTGCCCTGGGCGGAGCGGAATGCCGATTTGCGGTTTTTTCTTCACAAAGGCCGGGATTACCAACGGGAGATCGATAAAGCGCTTGGTCGGTGGAGATTCGATCTGGTAAAACATGCCAGCATTGTCGAGCCGGATTCCGTTGTGCTCGAACTTTCGAAGCTCTCGCGAACAATTTAGTGATCGGCGGATGTCCATGGCAGGCGAAAAGAACCGAATCATTACCATTGCAAACCAGAAAGGCGGCGTCGGCAAAACGACGACCGCGATCAATCTGGCGACCGCGCTGGCCGCGATCGGTGAGCGCGTGTTGATCGTCGACCTGGATCCCCAGGGCAATGCCAGCACTGGTCTCGGTATCGATCGCCGGAACCGCGAGTTTTCCTCCTATGATCTGCTAATCGGTAGCCACGGTGTTGCTGAAACGGTCTTGCAGACGGCTGTGCCGAACCTCTCGATTATCCCTTCGACCATGGACCTGCTCGGAGTCGAGATGGAGATCGCGCAGCAGAATGACCGCGTTTTCCGTCTGAAGCGGGCGTTAGCCTCCGAAGAGGCGCTGTCTTACTCTTACGTGCTCGTCGATTGCCCGCCGTCCTTCAATCTTCTAACGATGAACGCCCTTGCTGCCGCACATTCCGTTCTAGTGCCGCTGCAATGCGAGTTTTTTGCGCTGGAGGGTCTCAGCCAGTTGCTTGAGACGGTGGATCAGGTGCGCCGCACGATCAATCCGCGCCTGGATATCCAGGGCATCGTGCTCACCATGTTCGACTCGCGCAACAATCTGGCGCAGCAGGTCGTCAACGACGTGCGCACGCATCTCGGCGAGAAGGTCTATCATACGCTCATTCCGCGGAATGTGCGGGTCTCCGAAGCGCCGTCCTATGGCAAGCCGGCGATCCTTTATGACCTCAAATGCGCCGGAAGCCAGGCCTATCTTCAGCTTGCTTCCGAGGTGATCCAGCGTGAGAGGCAGCGTAAGGCGGCCTGAATTCAGTATCCGTGAGTAGAACCGATGAACGATGACAACTCAAAGCGGCGTCTCGGCCGCGGCCTCGCAGCCCTGATCGGTGAAATGGACCAGCTTCCGGCCGCCGATGTCGGCGCGCGCCCGGCGCTCAATCCGGACCGGGAAGTGCCGATCGAATTCGTCGGCCGCAACCCGCGTAACCCGCGGCGGTATTTCGACGAGTCGGAGCTGCAGGACCTGGCATCGTCCATCCGTCAGCACGGGATCGTGCAGCCGGTTGTGGTGCGCACCATTGCCGACAATCGTTTTGAAATTATCGCTGGGGAGCGGCGCTGGCGGGCGGCGCAGCTCGCCGGGCTGATCGAAATCCCGGTCATCATTCGTGACGTGGACGACCGTACAGCGCTCGAAATCGCCATCGTGGAAAACGTCCAGCGCTCGGACCTCAATCCGCTGGAAGAGGCGATGGGCTATGAGCTCCTGATCGCCGACCACGGTTACACGCAGAACGATCTCGGCGAAATTATCGGCAAGAGCCGCAGCCATGTGGCAAACAGCTTGCGCCTGCTGAAGCTGCCGGAACCAGTGCGTGAAATGCTCGCCTCGGGAACGCTTTCCGCCGGTCACGCGCGCGCGCTCATCCCGACGTCGGATCCGATTGCACTGGCCAAGGCGGTTGTCGCAAAGGGCATGTCTGTGCGCGATGCGGAACGGCTTGCCCAAAACGATATCAAGGCACAGACCGATCCGAACCACGGCCAGAACGCGCGCAAGGACGAGAAGGATGCCGACACGCTGGCGCTGGAGCGCACGCTGTCCGACGTTCTCGGTCTCGATGTATCCGTGAACCACAAGGGCAGCGGTGGCCATCTGCGCATCGCCTACAAGACGCTGGAGCAGCTTGAGGAAATCTGCCGACTTCTGGAACGGCGCTAAAAGTCCTTAGCCGGATTCAGCGCCGGGCCGATTGCAGCACGGTTGCCAGCATGGTCTGCATGGCGATCGTATCTTCCAATGCCGGGCGTTGCCGGCTTTGCAGGATAGCGGCTTGCAGGCGCTGGGTTTCACGGCGGATGGCGGGGCCGGCCCAGGTTTTCAGGGCATTTTCGATGATCGGCTTGCGCCGGAAATGAAGATGGCGGCCGAGCGTCGCCATGGCTTGCGCCGCGGGCGCCCGTTTTTCATCCATTTCGGCGCGCATCAGCTCCAGAAGCTGGAATTGCCTGAGGCAGCCTTGCAAGACGAGGAAGATCGGTGTCTTTGAGGAGACGATCTTCTGGATCGCGTGCATGAAACCGTCGCGGTCGCCCCTGAGGATCGCGTCTATGGCGTCGTCCGTCGAAATTGCGCTGGCGTCGCCAACGATGTCTTCGACATCCAGTTCCTCGATCAGCTCCTTGCCGCGGCAATAGAGGGCGAGCTTGCGGACTTCGTTGCGGGAGGCGAGCCGGTCGCCGCCGATCGTCTCCACCAGGCGTTCCCGGGCAGCGGGGGAGATCCGCAGGCCTTCGGTGGCGAGTTCCTGGTCGATGAGGGCCTGCAAGGCGCGTCCGTCGTCGGCGTAACAGGCTATGGCGGCGGCCTGGCTGCTCGTTTCGGCCGCCTTGCGCAGCGCAGCGCCCTTCTTCAGGTCGCCGGCCTCGATGATGAGCGTGGAAGGGCCGGTGGGCATGCCGGCGAGGATTTCGAGCGCGTCGGCGAGGCCTTTTTCGCTGCCGGCATTGCGGATCCAGACGAGGCGATCGCCGCCGAAGAGGCCGATGGCGTTCATCTCATCGATAAGGCGGCCGGGCTGGTTGCCGATTTCGCCGGCGTCGAGTTTCACGACGGAGAAAGCATCGGCCAGATCAACGCCGCTGTTGGCGGCGAGTGCCGCGGCCCGTTCGGAAACCAGGCCGCGATCGGGGCCGTAGATAAGGAAGAGCCGTACGGGCAGCGGCTTCCGCTTCAGGAAACCATCGAATTCGTGCGACTTGACCTCTGCCATAGCCGGCTCAGCGACGGCCGAGAGCGGCGGCGACGTCTGCGCGGATCAGCTCTGCCAATTCGCGTGCGGCGCGGTTTTCCGCATCTCGCACGGCGCGCAGCTTTGCGAATTCCTGTACCGGGAAATCGACCAGCGCGACGGACGAGCGTTTGCCGGAGGCCAGCGTTTCGCCGGAGTCGGTCTTCACGAGGTTATAGTCTGCCGCGACGACGATGCGTCCGGCGCGCGGAATATCGTCGGCAACGTCGATGAGCACGCCAATGTTGCGGACGGTGACGTTCATTTCGAGGTGATAGGTCGCGTTCTGCGGCTCGCCGGCGCCACCGGCGAGGAGGAAGATCAGGTCGTTGCGAACCTTCTGTTCCACGCGGTCGTTCGCTTCTGAAATGGACACGGAGGCGAGCTTGCCTTCCGTGCCGCTTCCCGTGGAATAGAGCGGCCGCACCTGGCAGCCGGCGAGCGCGCCGAGGATGGCGAGGCCGGCAAGCGCCTTGGCAAACCGCGAGAGGCCGGTTCCGTCAGACAACAACATTCACGATCCTCTGCGGTACGACGATGATCTTCTTGGGACGTTGGCCGGCGAGCGCGGCCTGGACGGCTTCGAGCGCCAGCACGGCCGCTTCGACCGCACTCTGGTCCGCATCGCGGGCGATTGTCAAATCCGCGCGCTTCTTGCCGTTGATCTGCACCGGCAGCGTGACCTCGTTATCGGCAACCAGGCTGTTCTGGTAGGCCGGCCAGCCGGATGTGGCGACGAGGCCGGCGCCGCCGATCTCCCGCCAGCACTCTTCGGCGAGATGCGGGGTCATGGGGGCGACGATGCGGATCAGGATGCCGACGGCCTCGCACAGCGCGGACGCGAGCTCGGGCGAGGCCTTGCCGGCGGCAGCGGTTGCCAGCGGGGCGGCAAGCGCGTTGACGAATTCGTAGATGCGCGCGACCGCCTTGTTGAAGGCGAGCTTGTCGTAGTCGGCCTGCACGGCCTTCAGCGTCTTGTGTGCGATCTGCGAGACGGCGAGCGCATCGCCCTCTGTGCCCGGACGGCTTTCGGCGGTTTTCAGGGCGACGGCAGCTTCCGACACCAGGCGCCAGACGCGCTGGACGAAGCGGTGTGCGCCTTCGACGCCGGCTTCCGACCAGATGACGTCGCGGTCCGGCGGGGAATCGGAGAGCACGAAGAAGCGGGCGGTATCGGCGCCGTAGGAGGCGATGATATCGTCCGGGTCGACGACGTTCTTCTTCGACTTCGACATCTTCTCGATCGAGCCGATGGCGATTTCTTCGCCGGATTCGAGGTGCAGGGCGCGGCGCTTGCCGTCCAGTTCCTCGATGCGGATTTCGGCGGGCGTCACCCATTCGCGCTTGGCGCCTTCGCCGCGGCTATAGGTCTCGTGCACCACCATGCCCTGGGTGAAGAGGCCCTTGAAGGGCTCCTTGACGTCGAGATGGCCCGAGATCTGCATGGCGCGGGTGAAGAAGCGGGAGTAGAGCAGGTGCAGGATCGCGTGCTCGATGCCGCCGATATATTGATCGACCGGCAGCCAGGCATTGGCGGCGGCCGGATCGGTCGGGTTGTTTTCGCAGGGTGCCGTGAAGCGGGCGAAATACCAGGACGAATCGACGAAGGTGTCCATCGTGTCGGTCTCGCGCCGAGCATCCTTGCCGCAATGCGGGCAGGCGACGTGGCGCCAGGTCGGATGCCGGTCGAGCGGGTTGCCGGGCTTGTCGAAGGTGACGTCGTCCGGCAGCTTTACCGGCAGGTCGGCCTTGGGCACGGGAACCAAGCCGCAATCGTCGCAATGGATGACCGGGATCGGGCAACCCCAGTAGCGCTGGCGCGAAATGCCCCAGTCGCGCAGGCGGAAATTCACCTTGCGCTCGCCCTGCGGCGCATTGCCGAGGGTCACGGCCGACAGGCGGTTCGCCACGGTCTCGAAGGCATCTTCGGTGCTGAGACCATCGAGGAAGCGGGAATTGATCATCACGCCGTCGCCGACATAGGCCTCGTCGCCGATCGCAAAGGTCGCAGCGTCGGCGTCCTTCGGCATGACGACGGGCACGACCGGCAGGTCGTATTTGTGGGCGAAGTCGAGGTCGCGCTGGTCGCCGGAGGGGCAGCCGAAGATGGCGCCCGTGCCGTAATCCATCAGCACGAAGTTCGCGACATAGACCGGCAATTCCCAATTCGCGTCGAAGGGATGGCGAACGCGGATGCCCGTGTCCATGCCCCTCTTCTCGGCGGTTTCGAGGGCGGCCAGCGAGGTGCCGGCGCGGCGGCATTCCTCGCAGAAGGCCATGATGTCGGGGTTCTGCGCGGCGGCGTCCTTGGCCAGCGGATGGTCGGCGGAGATCGCCAGGAACGAGGCGCCGAACAGCGTGTCGGGACGCGTCGTGTAGACGGTGACGTCCTTTTCGCCCGTGAGGCCGGCGCTTTCGGCGATTTCCCAACGGATCAGCATGCCTTCCGAGCGGCCGATCCAGTTCTTCTGCATCAGCCGGACCTTTTCCGGCCACTGGTCGAGCGTGTCCAGCGAATCGAGCAGGTCCTGGCTGAAATCGGTGATGCGGAAGAACCACTGGGTGAGTTCGCGCTGTTCGACCAGCGCGCCGGACCGCCAGCCGCGGCCGTCGATCACCTGTTCGTTGGCCAGAACCGTATGGTCGACCGGGTCCCAGTTGACCTTGGACTGCTTGCGGTAGACCAGGCCCTTTTCCAGGAAATCCAGGAAGAGGTGCTGCTGGCGCTGGTAATATTCGACGTCGCAGGTGGCGAATTCACGCGACCAGTCCAGCGACAGGCCCATGGATTTCAGCTGCCCGCGCATCGTCGCGATGTTTTCGTAGGTCCAGCCCTTGGGGTGAACCTTGTTCTGCATGGCGGCGTTTTCGGCCGGCATGCCGAAGGCGTCCCAACCCATCGGATGCAGCACGTTGAAGCCGCGCGCACGCTTGTAGCGGGCGACCACGTCGCCCATGGCATAGTTGCGCACATGGCCCATATGGATGCGGCCCGACGGATAGGGGAACATCTCAAGCACGTAGTACTTTTCGCGCGGATCGTCGTTCTTGGTCAGAAAGACGTTTTCTTCGTTCCATTTTGCCTGCCAGCGGGGTTCGGCATCGCGCGGATTGTAACGTTCGGTGGCCATGTCTTTGATGTTCCGGAAGTCTTTTGGGAGTCTTGGAGGGCGGTTCGCCCATGCGAATATAGTGGCGAGACCTTCATCATGAAACCGCCGAAGCGTCAAGTTTTGTGGGCTCCGCGGGGCTCTGTCGCATCGCCCGCGGCTTGGCAAGCGGCGCCATTTTGGCTAGGTCCGGAGCATGATGCCGAAGGGAGAATGACCATGGACCTGCAGGACCGTCTCGAAGACGTTCGCAACCGCATGCGCAAGGCCGCCATCGAGGCCGGCCGGGAGCCGCAGGCGGTGACGCTGGTCGCGGTCTCGAAGACCTTTGATGCAGACGCCATCCGTCCGGCCATTGAGGCCGGCCAGCGCGTCTTCGGCGAGAACCGCGTGCAGGAGGCGGAGGGCAAGTGGCCGGGTCTTCGCGCCGAGACGCCGGATATCGAGCTGCACCTCATCGGCCCGCTGCAATCCAACAAGACGGCCGAGGCCGTGGCGCTGTTCGATGTCATCGAGACGGTCGATCGCGAGAAGATCGCGCGCACCGTCGCCGCCGAGATGGCGCGGCAGGGGCGCAGCCTGCGGCTCTATGTCCAGGTCAATACCGGCCTTGAGCCGCAGAAGGCCGGCATTGCGCCGGACGATACGGTTGCCTTCGTTGCCCTCTGCCGCGACGAACTCGGCCTTTCGATCGAGGGGCTGATGTGCATTCCGCCGGCGGACGAGTATCCCGGCCCGCATTTTGCGCTGCTGGCGAAACTCGCTGAACGCTGCGGCCTCGAAAAGCTCTCGATGGGCATGTCGGGCGACTACGAGGTTGCCATCGGTCTCGGCGCAACGAGCGTGCGCGTCGGCTCGGCGATCTTCGGGACGCGCTGACCGTGCCTTCGGCTTGACGAAGCGCAAGACGGCGGCCCCGCCGTCTCAGGCTTTCGTCTGGCTTTGCGCATCGCGCGCCCTTCCCTATTCTCTCCCGAGGAGAAACCGGCCGTTTCGCGGTCGGGTGGGAGGAAACGATGCCGAAAACTTATGCCGAAACCTACCGGGCCTGGAAGGACGACCACAGGACGCATTGGACGGAGGCCGCGCGGGCGATCGACTGGTTCACAGAGCCGGTGGAAATTTTCGATGGCGCGCAGGGCGTCTATGGGCGCTGGTTTCCCGATGCCGTGGGCAATACCTGTCACAATTGCGTCGACCGGCATGTGGCCGCGGGACGCGGCGATCAGGCGGCGCTGATCTACGATAGTCCGGTGACGGGCCGCAAGGCGCGCTACAGCTATGCCGACCTGCTTGCGCAGGTGAATGCCATGGCGGCCGTGCTTGTCGATCATGGCGTCACGAAGGGCGACCGCGTCATTCTCTACATGCCGATGATCCCCGAGGCGATTTTCGCGATGCTCGCCTGCGCGCGCATCGGGGCGATCCATTCGGTGGTCTTTGGTGGTTTTGCCGCGAGCGAGCTGGCGGCGCGCATCGATGATTCGACGGCGAAACTCGTCGTCACAGCAAGCTGCGGCGTGGAGCCGAACCGGGTGGTCGCCTACAAGCCGTTGCTCGATACGGCGGTCGCGTTGGCGCGGCACAAGCCGGATCATTGCCTCGTGCTGCAACGACCGGAGCTGGCCGCGGAGCTTCACGATACGCGCGATGTCGATCTCGGAGCGGCATTGGCGGCAGCGCGGGCCGCGGGGCGGGAAATCCCCTGCGCGTCACTCGCCGCGACCGACCCGCTCTATATCCTCTACACATCCGGCACGACCGGCCAGCCCAAGGGCGTCATCCGCGACAATGGCGGGCATATGGTGGCGCTTGCCTGGACGATGCGGGCGCTCTACGGCGTGGAGCCGGGCGAAGTCTATTGGGCGGCTTCCGATATCGGCTGGGTCGTCGGCCATTCCTACATCGTCTATGCGCCGCTTCTGAACGGCAGCACGACGGTGCTGTACGAGGGCAAGCCGGTCGGCACGCCGGATGCCGGGGCCTTCTGGCGGGTTGTGGAGGAGTACAAGGTCTCCGTGCTCTTCACTGCGCCGACGGCGTTCCGCGCGATCCGCAAGGAGGATCCGGAGGGGCTGCTGGTGAAACGCCATGACCTGTCCAGCCTGCGGGCGCTGTTTTTGGCGGGCGAGCGTGCCGATCCGGAGACGATCCGCTGGGCGGAGGCCGTGCTCGGCGTGCCGGTAGTGGATCACTGGTGGCAGACGGAGACGGGGTGGGCGATCGTCGGCAACCCGCTCGGCCTCGACCGCCTGCCCGTGAAACACGGCTCGCCCACCGTGCCGATGCCGGGCTACGAGCTGCATGTGCTGGACGATGCCGGCCACGAGGTGGCGTCGGGCACGCTCGGCAACATCGCCATCAAGCTCCCCCTGCCCCCGGGCTGTCTGCCGACCTTCTGGAATGCCGACGAGCGGTTCCACACGACCTGCCTTGCCGAGTTCCCCGGCTATTACAAGACGGCCGATGCCGGCTATGTGGACGAGGACGGCTACGTCTTCATCATGTCGCGCACGGACGACATCATCAATGTCGCCGGCCACCGCCTTTCGACGGGGGCGATGGAGGAGGTCTGCGCCAGCCATCCGGACGTCGCCGAATGCGCGGTCATCGGTATCGCCGATGCGGTGAAGGGCCAGTTGCCGGCGGGCTTCCTCGTTTTGAAGAGCGGTGTTTCACGTGAATCATCGCTCGTGGAGCAGGAGGTGATCGCGCTGGTGCGCGAGCGCATCGGCCCGGTCGCCGCCTTCAAGACGGCGCTTTGCGTGAAACGCCTGCCGAAGACGCGCTCGGGAAAAATCCTGCGCGGCACCATGCAGAAGATCGCCGACAAGCAGGACTGGAAGATGCCCGCGACGATCGACGATCCGGCCATTCTCGACGAGATCGCGGACGTCCTGTCGACGCGGCGGATTGGCTGAGGATTCCGGTGCCCACATCCCTCTCCTCCGTCATGGTCGGGCTTGACCCGACCATCCAGCACTCCGCGCGAGCCGGTGGATCCTCGGGTCGAGCCCGAGGATGACGTTGTGGGGTTGGTAGGTTCCCAAATAAAAAAACCGGCCGCTTTGGGCGGCCGGTTTATGATCTGCGATGAAGCGGCGCTTAGAAGCGCTCGTCTTCGTCCTCGTCGGGCGTTGCCGACTTCAGCGACTTGAGCTTGGCGAAGACGGCATCGGCGTCGATTTCCTTCTCCTCTTCCACATCGGTGCTGTAGGGCAGCTTTTCCGTTTCGCGGGCGGCTTCCAGCGTCGCGCCGAGTTCGGCGGCGGTCGGCAGCGGGCGGCCCTTCGAGGCGCGTTCGACTTCGAGGTCGAGGTCGATCTGCGAGCAGAGGCCCAGCGTTACCGGGTCCATCGGCGCGAGGTTGGCGGAGTTCCAGTGGGTGCGTTCGCGGATCTGCTCGATCGTCGACTTGGTCGTGCCGACGAGACGCGAGATCTGCGCATCCTTCAGTTCCGGATGGTTGCGCACGAGCCAGAGAATGGCGTTCGGGCGGTCCTGGCGCTTGGAGACCGGCGTGTAACGCGGGCCCTTGCGCTTGGATTCCGGCACGCGAACCTTCGGTTCGGAAAGTTTCAGCTTGTGATACGGGTTGCCTTCCGCACGCGCGATCTCCTCGCGGGAAAGCTGGCCGGTGGAGATCGGGTCGAGACCCTTGATGCCCTGGGCCGATTCGCCGTCGGCGATCGCCTTCACTTCAAGCGGATGCAGTTTGCAGAATGTGGCGATCTGGTCGAACGACAGCGCCGTGTTGTCGACCAGCCAGACCGCGGTCGCCTTTGGCATGAGGAGCTGCTGAGCCATGCATATAGTCCTTCTGTCCGTCCGCGCCGGTGTCGCGGGTCGTGGGGTAGTTAACCACTATGTTCCGGGAATTCGGCCCTCTATAACGCCACTGTCGCAGAAATGCAATTCTTCAAGAGACAAATGACCTTTGTCTAATTGCCCGGGTGATTTGACCTGATATGTATGGCGCAGGAGGTGCGGGGCCGAAGGAGAATGCGGCTTCCCGCGCATGCGCAGTCAAGGGAGGCATGAATGTCCGCAAAGACCTATCCGGTCCTGAAATCCGCGAAGAACCGTGCGTTGATCGACAACGATACCTATCAGAAATGGTATCGCGAGAGCGTCGAGAACCCGGAGCGTTTCTGGGACAAACACGGCATGCGGATCGACTGGTTCAAGCCCTATACCAAGGTCAAGAACACGTCCTTTAACGGCAAGGTCCCGATCAAGTGGTTCGAGGACGGCATCACCAACGTCTCCTACAATTGCATCGATCGCCACCTCAAGGCGCATGGCGACGATGTCGCCATCATCTGGGAAGGCGACAATCCCTATATCGACAAGAAGATCACCTATAACGAACTCTACGAGCACGTCTGCCGCATGGCGAACGTGATGAAGAAACACGGCGTCAAGAAGGGCGACCGCGTCACCATCTACATGCCGATGATCCCGGAAGCGGCCTATGCGATGCTCGCCTGCGCGCGCATCGGCGCCATCCATTCCGTGGTGTTCGGCGGCTTCTCGCCGGATGCGCTGGCCGGCCGTATCGTCGATTGCGAATCGACCTTCGTCGTCACCTGCGACGAGGGCGTGCGCGGCGGCAAGCCGATCCCGCTCAAGGAAAACACGGATACGGCGATCGATATCGCCGCCAAGCAGCACGTCATCGTCAACAAGGTGCTCGTGGTGCGCCGCACCGGCGGCAAGACCGGCTGGGCGCCCGGCCGCGATCTCTGGCACCACCAGGAAGTGCTGACCGTGCCGCGCGATTGTCCGCCGGCAAAGATGAAGGCGGAAGACCCGCTCTTCATCCTCTACACGTCCGGTTCCACCGGCAAGCCGAAGGGCGTGCTGCACACCACGGCCGGCTACCTCGTCTATGCCTCGATGACACACAAATACGTCTTCGATTATCAGGACGGCGACGTCTACTGGTGCACCGCCGATGTCGGCTGGGTCACCGGCCATTCCTATATCGTCTATGGGCCGCTGGCGAACCGCGCCACCACGCTGATGTTCGAAGGCGTGCCGAACTTTCCGGATGCCGGCCGCTTCTGGGAAGTTGTCGACAAGCACAAGGTCAACATCTTCTACACCGCGCCGACGGCGATCCGCGCGCTGATGGGCGCCGGCGATGCTTTCGTGAAACGCTCGTCGCGCTCGTCGATCCGACTGCTCGGCTCGGTCGGCGAGCCGATCAACCCGGAAGCCTGGGAATGGTATTACAACGTCGTCGGCGAAGGCCGTTCGCCGATCGTCGATACCTGGTGGCAGACGGAGACCGGCGGCATCCTGATCACCCCGCTGCCGGGCGCGACGGACCTGAAGCCTGGCTCCGCGACACGTCCCTTCTTCGGCATCAAGCCCGAGCTCGTCGACAACGAGGGCAATGTGCTGGAAGGCCCCGCCGACGGCAATCTCTGCATCACCGATAGCTGGCCGGGCCAGATGCGCAGCGTCTATGGCGATCACAAGCGCTTCGTCGAAACCTATTTTGCGACCTACAAGGGCAAATATTTCACGGGTGACGGCTGCCGCCGCGACGAGGACGGTTATTACTGGATCACCGGCCGCGTCGACGACGTGCTCAACATTTCCGGCCACCGCCTCGGCACGGCGGAAATCGAATCGGCCCTCGTCTCGCACCACCTGGTCTCCGAAGCCGCCGTCGTCGGCTATCCGCACAGCCTCAAGGGCCAGGGCATCTATTGCTACGTTTCGCTGATGGCCGGCGAAGAGGGCAACGATGCGCTGCGCCAGGATCTCGTCAAGCATGTGCGCAAGGAGATCGGCCCGATCGCGACCCCGGACAAGATCCAGTTCGCGCCCGGCCTGCCGAAGACCCGCTCGGGCAAGATCATGCGCCGCATCCTGCGCAAGATCGCCGAGGACGATTTCGGCGCACTCGGCGACACGTCGACGCTCGCCGATCCCGCCGTCGTGGACGACCTGATCGCCAACCGGCAGAACAAGGCCGCCGGCTGAGCGAGCCAACCGGCATGAAACAAAACGGCGGCCTTTGGCCGCCGTTTTCGTTGAATGGTTGTTTTCAGGAAAATCGTCTCCTCCCCTCTTCCGTCATCCTCGGGCTCGACCCGAGGATCCATGCGGCGGGTGGGGGTGGATGGTCGGGTCAAGCCCGACCATGACGAGGGAGAGGTAGCTGGCTCCGGTGAGAGTCACATTATCATGAGCCGGATTCCACCGCTCAGAAATCGATCGCCCGGCCCTTGATTTCCCAGTCGCCGAAGCGCGCCGGGTCGGCGCCGCCGCGGCCGCCGATTTCGGGGGCGGGCTCGGCGGTTTTCTCGGCCTTGCGCCGTTCCTCGGCTTCCTGGAGGGCGCGCTGGGCTGCGGGCGGAAGCACTTTCCGGCCGTCCGAATGATTGTCGTTGTCGTTCTGCATGAAAATCGGCATCCTTCCCGGATATTGAAGAATTCCTGTTCGCTTACCATCATATAGAAGCGTGACGACGCTGTGGAAAGCGTTGATTCACGTGAAACACTCCCTTGACAACAGGGGAAGAGCAATCGGGCCAAGAGACCCAACAGGAGCCGTAACCGTATGAACATCGTTCGCACAGCCATGCTTCTCGCCTTCATGACGGCGCTTTTCATGGGCGTGGGCCTGCTCATCGGCGGCAAGGGCGGCATGATGATCGCGCTTCTCGTCGCGATCGCCATGAATTTTTTCTCCTACTGGAATTCCGACCGCATGGTTCTGTCCATGTACGGCGCGAAGGAGGTCGATGAGCGGTCCGCGCCGGAATATTACGGCATCGTGCGCGACCTCGCCAAACGCGCCGGCCTGCCCATGCCGCGCGTCTTCGTCATCAACAGCGACCAGCCGAACGCCTTTGCCACCGGCCGCAACCCGCAGAATGCCGCCGTCGCCGCTTCCACCGGCCTTCTCCAGGCGCTGAGCTACGAGGAGGTCGCGGGCGTGATGGCGCATGAACTGGCGCATATCCAGAACCGCGACACGCTGACCATGACGCTGACGGCGACGATTGCCGGCGCGATCTCCATGCTCGCCAACTTCGCCATGTTCTTCGGCGGCGGCAACCGGGAGAACAACAATCCGCTCGGCTTCATCGGCGTCCTGATCGCGATGATCGTCGCGCCCTTTGCCGCCATGCTGGTGCAGATGGCGATCAGCCGGACGCGCGAATATTCCGCCGACAAGCGCGGCGCGGAGATCTGCGGCAATCCGCTCTGGCTGTCCTCGGCGCTGAAGAAGATCGCCGTCGCGGCGGGCCGCGTGCCGAACGACGATGCCGAGCGCAATCCCGCGACCGCGCATATGTTCATCATCAATCCCCTGTCGGGCGAGCGCATGGACAACCTGTTTTCGACCCATCCGAACACGGAAAACCGCATCGCTGCGCTCGAGGAAATGGCCCGCGGCATGCAAGCGCGCTCGACGGAGCCGGTCCGGGCTGATAATCCCGTCCGCAAATCGCGCTCCGTTCCGACGACGGGCTGGGGACGCGGTGGTTCCGAACCACCCAAAGGTCCCTGGTCTTGAACGACGACAGAACGAAACACAGAGCGCATCCGAAACGCAATGCCGGCGGCCGCGGGCCGAAGGCGCCCGAGGCGGATGCGGGCTATCCGGAAAAGCCCGGCCTGCGCGCCCGCCAGGCCGCCGCCAAGATCCTTGCGGCCGTGGTGGACCGCAGGACGCCGCTCGACGGCATGCTCGACTTCGAAAACGGCAATCCGGCCTACCGGCAGCTCAACGATGCCGACCGCGCGCTGGTCCGCGCCATCCTCAACACGGCGCTGCGGCACCTGCCGCGCATCGATGCCATCATGGACACGCTGGTCGGCACACCGCTGCCGGAGGGCGCGCGCGCGCTGCACCATGTACTGACGGTCGCCGCGGCGCAGATACTCTATCTCGACGTGCCGGACCATTCCGCCGTCGATCTCGCGGTCGAACAGGCCCAGATCGACCCGCGCAACCGCCGCTTCGCCAGCCTCACCAACGCCGTGCTGCGGCGCCTGGCACGCGAAAAGGCCTCGCATCTGACGGCCACCCGCACGGTCCCCGTCATTCCGCCCTGGTTCCATGAGCGTCTCGTCGCCATCTACGGCCGCGAGCACACCGCGCGTATCAACGACGCGCTGCTCCAACCCTCCACCATAGACCTGACAGTCAAATCCGATCCGGACGGCTGGGCCACGCGGTTCGGCGGCCTCGTGCTGCCCACCGGCTCCGTCCGCCTGCCCGTCGCCTCGGGCGCCATTCCGGCGCTGGAAGGTTTCGAGGCCGGCGAATGGTGGGTGCAGGATGCGGCGGCGAGCCTGCCCGCAAAACTCTTCCGCGACCTTGCCGGCAAACGTGTCGCCGATCTTTGCGCCGCGCCCGGCGGCAAGACCGCGCAGCTTGCCGCGGCAGGTGCCGTGGTGACCGCGCTCGACCAGTCCGCCAACCGCCTGAAGCGGCTCGCCGGCAATCTGGAGCGTCTCGGTCTTTCCGCGACCGTGGTGGAAGCCAATATGGCGGATTACCGGCGGGACGAATTGTTCGACGCCGTGCTGCTCGACGCGCCCTGCTCTTCCACCGGCACGATCCGCCGCCATCCCGACGTGCTCTGGACCAAGGGTCCGGAGGATATCGAAAAGCTCGCCCGGTTGCAGGAGCGCCTGCTGCGCCATGCACTGACGCTCGTAAAGCCCGGCGGCGAGCTGGTGTTTTCGAATTGCTCGCTCGATCCGATCGAGGGCGAGGAGATGATCGCCCGCGTTCTCGCCGACAATCCGGCCTGGCGGATCGATCCTGTCGATGCCGCCGATTGGCCGGGCCTGGAGGCGGCGATCTCCCCCCGCGGCGAATTCCGCACCACGCCCGCCATGCTGCCCGCGACGGACACGCATGCCGGCGGCGTGGACGGATTTTACGCCGTACGGCTTCGCCATGGCGGCTGAGCTGGAAAAATCGTCCCGAAATGCTTCCGAAGTCATCAACAGCCCATCAGCAGTCGATGAATTGACGCCGCTTGCCTCCTCAGCCTACCTATAGGTTCAGGAGGCATTCGTTAACCATGCAGCTTTCCGACAGGCAGCGGCTACTCTATCTGTATATGCGTGAGGGTTGGCGCCGTTTCTCGCGCAGGCTTGCCTTGGGGCGAATCAGCGCCATGCGCTTTTCCGGCGGCACGCCGGACCGGCTGATCGTTGCGCCGACGGACCTGCATCCGGCCGATCTCTTCGCCGGCGAAGAAATCGTCGGCGGGCGCTTTCCGCTCGCCGGGCGCATTCTCGAATGCGAGGGCGAATCACCCTTCGCGCTGGAGCTTCCCTCGGAAGAATTCGCCGTCCGCCTGCATTCCTTCGGCTGGCTGCGCCATATGCGCCTGGTCGATCCGGAAAAGGCGGCGCTGACGGCCCGCTTCATCGTCGATGACTGGTTGCAGAGCCACGGCCGTTACATCGGCGGGCTGGCCTGGCGGCCGGATGTCGCCGCGCAGCGCATCATTGCGTGGCTCTCCCATTCGCCGGTCGTGCTGAAGGATGCCGATTACCCCTTCTATCGCCGCTTCCTGAAGAGCCTCGCCTTCCAGGTGCGTTACCTTCGCCACGTCGCCGATACGACGCGCGACGGCGAGCCGCGGCTGCGGGTGCGCATCGCGCTCGCCATGGCCTCCATCGCCATGCCGGCCTCCCCCTCGCGCATGCGCAAGGCCGCACGCCATCTCGATGAGGAACTCGACCGGCAGATCCTTCCCGATGGCGGCCATTGCTCGCGCAATCCGCGGGCAGCGCTCGACGTGCTGCTCGACCTGCTGCCGCTGCGCCAGACCTATGTCAATCTCGGCCATGACATGCCGGCGCAGCTCATTCCCTGCATCGACCGCATCTATCCGGCGCTGCGCTTCTTCCGCCACCAGGGCGGCGAACTCGCCCTCTTCAACGGCGCGACCTATACGCTGGCGCACGAGCTGATGTCGGCGCTGCGCTACGACGAGACCGGCGGCGCGCCCTTCAAGGCCCTGCCGTCGAGCAATTACGATCGCCTGGCGGTGAAGGAGACGGTCGTGCTGATGGATACCGGCGTGCCGCGCTCGGTCGATCTTTCGGCAACCGCCGCCGCTGGCGCGCTGTCCCTCGAAATGTCTTCCGGAAAGAACCGCTTCATCGTCAATTCCGGCAGGCCGCGTTTTGCCGGCGAGGCGCTGCGACAACTGTCGCGCACCACGGCGGCCCATTCGGTCGCGACGCTCAACGACACGTCCTCCGCACGCATCTCCACCTCGCGCTTCATAGGCCCGATCGTCGTCGGCGGCATTTCCAAGGTCGATGTGTCGCGCGCCGAGCGCCAGTCCGGCGCCGACAGCGTGACGGCGACGCATGACGGCTACCTCAAGCGCTTCGGCCTGCTCTATGAGCGCGACATCCTCGTCGCCGCGACGGGCAGCGAAATCCGCGGCCGGGAGCGCTTCTACAAGCCGAGCGACCCGGACGGCGCCATCGAGAAGGGCACGGCGGTGGTGCGCTTCCACATCCACCCGACCATCCAGCTGTACCGGGTCTCCGCCAACGAGACGCGGCTCATCGCGGTGGATGGCGAGGCCTGGGCGCTGACCTGCGTCGACGTGCCGGTCGAGGAGGAGGAGGACGTGTTTTTCGCCGATCCCTCCGGCGTGCGCGCCTCGCGCCAGCTGACGCTCACCATGCCGCTGGCCAGGGTGGCGGAAATTCAATGGTCGCTGGCGCGACAACGCTGAGAGGTCAGGACGTTTCGCGGTTTTCTCGCGGGCGCGCCTGTGATAACGGGGCGCATGACCATCCGGCCCCTCCCTCCCGGGCCGCAGAACGGAGCGCCCCATGGCCGTCATTTCCAAGAAAATCCCCGCCCCCGATCGCGTCGCCATCCGCACGGCGCTGCTCTCCGTGTCCGACAAGGCCGGTATCGTCGATCTCGCCCGCGCAATGGCCGAAAAGGGCGTGCGGCTGCTGTCGACCGGCGGCACCCACAAGACACTCAGCGACGCCGGCCTCGCGGTGACCGACGTTTCAGAGGTGACGGGCTTTCCGGAGATCATGGACGGCCGCGTCAAGACGCTGCATCCCGCCGTGCATGGCGGCCTGCTGGCGATCCGCGACGATGCGGAACATGTTGAGGCGATGAAGGCGCACGGCATCGGCGCGATCGACCTCGCCGTCATCAACCTCTACCCGTTCGAAGAGGTGCGCGCCAAGGGCGGCGACTACCCGACGACCGTCGAAAACATCGATATCGGCGGCCCGGCGATGATCCGCGCCTCCGCCAAGAACCACGCCTATGTGACCATCGTCACCGATCCGGCGGACTACCCTGCCCTCATCGAGGAACTCGCCGACGGTTCGACCTCCTATGCCTTCCGCCAGCGTCTCGCGGCCAAGGCCTATGCCCGCACGGCGGCCTATGACGCCGCGATTTCCAACTGGTTTGCCGAAGCGCTCGACATCGCCATGCCGCGCCACCGCGTGCTCGGCGGCGTGCTGAAGGAGGAGATGCGCTACGGCGAGAACCCGCACCAGAAGGCGGGCTTCTACGTCACCGGCGAGAACCGTCCCGGCGTGGCGACGGCGACGCTGCTGCAGGGCAAGCAGCTTTCCTACAACAATATCAATGATACCGACGCCGCCTTCGAGCTCGTCGCCGAGTTCCTGCCGGAAAACGGCCCGGCCTGCGCGATCATCAAGCATGCCAATCCCTGCGGTGTGGCCACCGGCAAGACGCTGAAGGATGCCTATGCAAGGGCGCTCGCCTGCGACCCGGTCTCGGCCTTCGGCGGCATCATCGCGCTCAATTCGACGCTCGACGGCGAGACGGCGGAAGAGATCGTCAAGCTGTTCACCGAGGTGATCATCGCGCCGGATGCGGACGAGAAGGCGCGCGCCGTCATCGCCGGCAAGCCGAACCTGCGCCTGCTGGTCACCGGTGCCCTGCCCGATCCGCGCACGCCCGGCCTTTCCGCCAAGACGGTCTCCGGCGGATTGCTCGTGCAGAGCCGCGATAACGGCATGGTCGAGGATCTCGAGCTGAAGGTCGTCACCAAGCGCGCACCGACGACGCAGGAACTGGTGGACATGAAGTTCGCCTTCAAGGTCGCCAAGCACGTCAAGTCGAATGCCGTGGTCTATGCCAAGGATGGCCAGACCGCCGGCATCGGCGCCGGCCAGATGAGCCGTGTCGATTCGGCCCGCATCGCCGGCCTGAAGGCCGAGGATGCCGCCAAGGCGATGGGCCTTGCCGAGCCGCTGACGCGCGGATCGGCCGTCGCCTCGGAAGCCTTCCTGCCCTTCGCCGACGGCCTGCTTTCGGCAATTGCCGCGGGTGCCACGGCCGTCATCCAGCCGGGCGGCTCGATGCGTGATGCGGACGTGATTGCCGCCGCCGACGAGGCCGGTGTCGCCATGGTCTTCACCGGCATGCGCCACTTCCGGCATTGAGCCGGATTCTTCGCCGGGTTTAAAACGCCGGCGTTAACCGCAACCCCTCCTCCGTCATGCTCGGGCTTGACCCGAGCATCCACCGCAGCGGACGAGACGTGGATCCTCGGCTCAAGGCCGAGGATGACGTTGGGGGTGCGGCAAGGTTGTCATGAAGCTGACGCCCCGCTTGCGGGGCGTTTTGCGTTTCAGGCCTTGTTGGCCGGATAGGGCGTGCGCAGCAGGAGCAGGAAACCGACGACGAGGAAGGCGATCAGCGCCATCATGCCGATGCGAGCGGAGCCGGTTGCGGTGGTAATGAGGGCGACGGAGAGCGGGGCGAGGAAGGACGTGGCGCGGCCGGACAGGGCGTAGAGGCCGAAATAGCGGCCTGCTTCATCCGGATGGATGCTCTGGGCGAGATAGGAGCGGGCGGAGGCCTGCACTGGGCCGAAGGCGACGCCGATCAACAGGCCGTAGAGGATATAGGCCTTTTCCGCAGCGGTGGCGAACAGGCCGCCGGAATCGGCGGTCGGCAGCGGGATCAGGCCGAACAGGGTGAAGCCGGGACCGGTGGAGACGATGCCGACGGTGGCGATGGTCAGGCAAACGAGGCTCACCACCACGACGGTCTTCGAGCCGAGGCGCTTGTCCAGCCGGCTGGCATAGAGGCAGCCGCCGATCGCCACCACGTTGAGAATGATGCCGTAGATGCCAAGTTCGAACGTCTGCCAGGCGAACATGCCGGCGGCGAAGGTGCCGCCCAGCGCCAAGAGGCCGTTGACGCCGTCCTGGTAGATCATGCGGGCGATGAGGAAGCGCAGGATGCCGGGCTTCTTCTTGAGATCGCGCAGCGTTGCGGAAAGGTCGGCGAGGCCGGCGCGCACGGCGGCGGCGATCGGCAAACCCTTCTCTTGGTCCGGCGTGAAGAAGAACATCGGCAGGATGAAGACGAGATACCAGAGTGCCGAGATCGGCCCGGTGATGCGGGCATCCTCGCCGGCGGCAGCGTCGAGGCCGAAGAGCGGCGCGATGCCGATTGCCGTCTTGCCGGTCTCGGGATTGGCGGCGAGAAGGGCGACGACGGCGATCAGCACGATCATGCCGCCGAGATAGCCGAGGCCCCAGGCGATGTTGGAGATGCGGCCGGCATCCTCCGGACGCACGAGACGCGGCATCATCGAATCGTTGAAAACGATGGAGAATTCGGCCGCGACTGTCGCCAGCACGATCATCGCCATGGCGAACAGCAGGCCCGAGCCCGGTGCGGCATACCAGAGTGCGGCGAGCGACAGGATCTTGATCACCGCAAAGACAGCTATCCAGGGCTTTCTCGCGCCGGAGGCATCGGCAATCGAGCCCATGATGGGGGCGAGCAGCGCGATCAGGATGCCGGAAAGCGTGAGCGTATAGCTCCAGGCCGCCTGGCCTGCGGCGTGGTCCTCGGTGAGGCGCGAGACGAGGTAGGGGCCGAAGATGAAGGTGGTGATGACCGTGAAGAAGGGTTGCGCCGCCCAGTCGAACAGCATCCAGCCCGTGATGCCGGCCCGGCTTGTGCGCGGCTCCCGGCTTTCCGTCGCGATCGTCATCGCCCCTCCAATTCGCGGGGGCGACGACTGTGCGCCCGTCCGATGCCGGCTAACGGAGCCTTCGCTCCATCAGCCGGCACGGGACTTTGTCACTTCGACCGTGCCTGTGCAAGGTCGCTCAGGATGCCGGCGGCGACGCTCACCTTGGCGAGCGTGGCTTCGCCCGTTTCGGTTAGCGCCGAGAGGTTTGCCGTCACGCGGGCGAGCCGTTCCTTGTCTGCCTGCTGCCAGGTCGCAAGCGGCGCCTTGTCGCCCTTGTGGCCGGTCAGCACGACGCTCGCGAGATCCCGGCGGGCATTGGCGATGTCGGTGAGGCTGCGCTGCAGGGCGAGCGACTCGTAGAGATCGCCGGTCGGGATGCGGCTTGCCGCGGAAAGCAGCCGGCCGATATTGAGCGCCGCGCTGATGCCGGCAAAGGTCTGCGCCGTCTTGCCCAGCGTGTCGCCGGTCGCCGATGCGATCAGCATCACTTCCGGCACGAAGGTCAGCATGGAGAGCGTGGCGATCTCCTCCGCCAGCTCCGCCGGCACGCCCTCGTCCTCATAGGCATGGGCCTTGCGGCGCGCCTCGTCGCCGGCCGCTTCCGAGATCAGCGTCGAGAGCTGCGGGCGAAGTTGCTTCAGGGCCTGCTTGAGCTTGTGCACCGCCTGGTCCAGCGGGCCGGACACGGCGCCGGTCGTCAGCAGCAAGCTGGTGACGGTGGCGTAGATGCGGCCGATTTCCTCATAGAGCTCGTTCTGCACCGCGCCTGCCACCAGGGTGTCGAGCGCGTCGACGCCGGCATAGAGGGCTGCGAGGCCATAACCATCGCGGGCGATGACGGCGGCCTTCACGGCATCCGCCGGGCCGAAGCCGGTGCCGTCGGTCAAGGAATTGATGAAGGCCGGGCCGCCGCGGTTGATCACCTCGTTGGCGAGGATCGTCGCGATGATCTCGCGGCGCAGGCGATGCGAGCGGATGTCGTCGCCATAGGTCTTCTGCATCTTCGCCGGGAAGTAGCTGATCAGCGTCGGCTCGAAATAGGGCTCGTCCGGCAGCCCGGTGTGCACGAGTTCGTCGAACAGCACGAGCTTGGCATAGGAGAGCAGCACGCCGATCTCCGGCCGGGTCAGCGGCTTGCCGGCCTGGTAGCGCTCGGCGACCGTGCGGTCGTCGGGCAGCGTCTCGACCTTGCGGTTGAGCTGGCCGGCGGCCTCGAAGCGGTCCATCAGGCGCGTCAGCGGCGCGCGGTTGGCGGCGCCCTGCTTTTCCGTCAGCGAAATCGCCAGCGATTGCAGGTAGTTGTTGCGCAGTACGAGGTGGCCCACCTCGTCCGTCATCGAGGCGAGCAGCACGTTGCGCTTGGCGCGCGTCAGCCGCTCGTCACGCATGGCGGAGGCGAGCGCGATCTTGATGTTGACCTCGACGTCCGACGAATTCACGCCGGCCGAGTTGTCGATGGCATCCGAGTTGCAGCGTCCGCCCTTCATGGCGAAGGCGATGCGGCCGCGCTGGGTGACGCCGAGGTTAGCGCCCTCGCCGATCACTTTTGCACGAAGATCGTCGGCAACGATGCGGATAGGGTCGTTGGCGCGGTCGCCGACTTCGGCGTCCGTCTCGTTCTGGCCGCGGATATAGGTGCCGATGCCGCCGAACCACATCAGGTCGACCGGCGCCTTGAGGATCGCCGTCATGATCTCGAACGGCGTCGCCTTGGCCTTGTCGATGCCGATAACCGCCATGGCTTCCGCCGTCAGCGTCACGGATTTTTCCGTGCGCGGAATGATCATCGCGCCCTTGGAGAGCACCGAACGGTCATAGTCCTGCCAGCTGGATCGCGGCAGAGCGAACATGCGGCGGCGTTCGGCGAAGGACGTATCGGTATCCGGATTCGGATCGATGAAGATGTCGCGGTGATCGAAGGCGGCCACGAGCCGGATCTTGCGCGAGAGCAGCATGCCGTTGCCGAAGACGTCGCCCGACATGTCGCCGACGCCGGCGACGGTGAAGGGCGTCTTCTGGATGTCGATATTCATCTCGCGGAAGTGGCGCTTGACGGTTTCCCAGGCGCCGCGGGCGGTGATGCCCATCTTCTTGTGGTCGTAGCCGGCCGAGCCGCCCGACGCGAAGGCGTCGTCGAGCCAGAAATCGGCTTCCTGCGCCAACCCGTTCGCCGTGTCGGAGAAGGTCGCCGTGCCCTTGTCGGCGGCGACGACGAAATAGGGATCATCGCCATCGAGGCGGACCGTATCGGCCGGCGGCACGACGTCCTGGCCGACGATGTTGTCGGTGACGGAGAGCAGCGTGCGGATATAGGTCTTGTAGGCCTCGGTGCCGGCCTTAAAGATGGCGTCGCGGCTGCCGCCGGCGGGAAGTTGCTTCGGATAGAAGCCGCCCTTGGCGCCGACCGGCACGATGACCGAGTTTTTCACCTGCTGCGCCTTTACCAGGCCCAGCACTTCCGTACGGTAGTCCTGCGCGCGATCCGACCAACGCAGGCCGCCGCGGGCGACCTTGCCGAAGCGCAGGTGCACGCCTTCCACCTCGGCGCCGTAGACGAAGATCTCGCGGAAAGGCCGCGGCTCCGGCAGGCCGTCCAGCGCCTTCGGATCGAGCTTGATCGCCAGCGTCTTGCGCGGCTTGCCGTCGGCGTCGCGCTGGAAATAGTTGGTGCGCAGCGTCGCCTGGATGGCGTTGACGTAGCGGCGGAGAATCCGGTCCTCGTCGAGGCTCGGCACGTTTGCCAGCGCCTCTTCGATCGCCGTGGCCGTCTCGCCGTTCTTCTTCTCGCGCTGGCGATCCGAAAACTTCGGGTCGAGGCGCGTCTTGAACAGGCGGAACAGGTTGGTGGCGATCGGCGGGTATTTGTTCAGCGTATCGGCGATATAGCCCTGCGAATAGGGAATGCCGGTCTGGCGCAGGTAGCGCGAATAGGTGCGCAGCGCCATGATCTCGCGGGCGGAAATGCCGGCGGTCAGGATGAGGCGGTTCAGCGCGTCGTCGTCGACCTCGCCATGCCAGGCCGCCAGAAACGCTTCCTCCAGCATCGGGCTCAGCTTGTCGAGATTGATCTCGATGCCGTCGCGATGCTTGAGTTCCATGTCGTGCAGGATGACGCGGCGCTGTTCCCCGTCGAAACCGGCGACCGTGAGATCATGCGTCTGTTCGCTGACGACGTTGAAGCCAAGGTTTTCCAGCAGGGGCACGCGGCGCGACAGCGAAACGGGCTCGCCGGCATGGAAGATCTTCAGCTCGACCGTGCTGAGGTCGGTGTTCCAGGCCTTGCGGTAAAAGGAAATGCGGATCGGGTTGTCCGGCGTCGCCGTCGAGATGAGGGCGAGGTCGGCATGGGCCTCGGCGGGCGTGAAGTCCTCCTGGTAGCCGCGGTCGGTGACGAGGCGCAGGCCATCGCCGCCGGAGAGCGTTTCGAAGCGGTCGGTCCAGCGCGTGGCGATCTCGCGCACGGCCTGTTCCAGCTTCGGCTGCGGAATGCGCGGCGTCTTGCCGCCGGAGCGGCCGATGATGAAGTGCACGCGGGCAAGCCCACCTTCCGGGAAAGCCGGGTAATAGGCGGAGACGCGGCCATCGTAAGCCGACTTCAGATAGTTGCCGATCTTTTCGCGCACGTCGGAATCATATTGTTCGCGCGGCACGTAGACGATGACGGAGACGAAGCGGTCGAAACGGTCGATGCGCGGCAGCACGCGGATGCGCGGGCGGTCGGACAGTTCGTTGATCTGCTCGCAGAAGGTGGCGAGCAGGCCGGTGTCTATCTGGAAGAGATCGTCGCGCGGATAGGATTCCAGCGTGTTGATCAGCATCTTGCCGGAATGGCTCTTCGGGTCGTAGCCGAAATGCTCGATGACCTGAGCCACCTTGGAGCGCAGCAGCGGGATCTGGCCGGCGGCATGCGTATAGGCGGTGGAGGTGAAGAGGCCGACGATGCGCAGTTCGCCGATCACCTTGCCCTTCTCGTTGAACCGCTTCAGGCCGATATAATCCATATAGGCGCGGCGGTGCACGAGGGATTTCACATTGGCCTTGGTGACGATCAGGAAGTCCGGGCCTTCGAGGAATTCGAGGATTTCCGGCGTCGTCGTCACGGCGTCCTTGCCGAGACGCAGCACGCGCACGTCGGGGTCGGACAGGATGCCGAGCCCTTCGCCGCCGCGCTCCACGGTCGCCTGCTCGCCCTTGCCGGAATAGCTGTATTCCCGCATGCCGAGGAAGGTGAAGTTGTTGCCGCGCAGCCAGGTCATGAAGGCGAGCGCTTCATCCTTGTCGGCCTTGGCCTTGGCGTAACGCTCCATGTCGGCCATGGCGCTGTCGAGCTTTTCCACCATGGCCGGCCAGTCGTCGACGGCCTGGTGGACCTGGTTCAGAACAGTGTTCACGCGCTCGACGAGCAAGGCGGCCTCGCCCGGTGCCAGTTCCGACAGGTGGATCTCGATATGGCTGACCCGGTGCGCCGGGTCGCTTTCCTCGTCCGGCGAGAAGAGTTTCGGCGTTTCGCCGGGGGTCACGACGAGGATCGGGTGGACCGCGAGGTGGATGTCGCGGTGTGTGCTCGTCACTTCGCCCATCACCGAATCGTAGAGGAACGGCTGGTTGCGGTCGGTGACCGAGAGCACGGAGACGGGTTCGCCCTCCGGGCGAACCTCCGGCAGCGTGGTGACGGTGACGCGCGGCGTCGCACCGTCCCAGGCCTCGATTTCGGCCATGGCATGGGCGGCGGCAACCGCCAGCATCGGGCCGGTATAAAGCTCGATGTCGTCCTTGCTGGCACGCCCGAACAGGATGTCGGGGTTCAGTGTCTTTGCGCCGAGGGCGGCAGCAGCAGCCTTTGCGGCTTCGATGTGTTTTTCTCGTTTCACGTTGGTCCGGGCACCCATGGAATTCTCCCTCGAATCCGATGGCCGGACGTTAGCAGAAGAAAAAATACCTGCGACGAAATTTGTGGAATCGTCAGAAAATTCAATCGATTTTGTCCGGAATAGGTCAGTTACACTGTCGTTTCGCCCAGGAATTCCTGTTTTTTTGACGAAAAGACGTCACAAACCGGCCGCGCGGGGCGATCGGCGGTGTCACGCAAGGGGCGAACGGCAGGGCAGGCGTTGACAGGCTTGGACCCCCTTGTCATCACTCGACGGGATGAAAGGGAGCCGGCTTATGAACGAGAGCGACAAGGGCACGGTCATCGTGATTTCGAGCCATGTGGTGCGCGGCACGGTCGGCAACCGCGCCGCCGTCTTCGCGCTCGAGACGCTCGGGCACCCGGTCTGGGCGCTGCCGACGGTCATCCTGCCCTGGCATCCGGGACACGGAAAATCGACCCGCGTGGCGATCTCGGCGGAAGATTTCGACGCGATGATCTCCGACCTTTTGCGCGCGCCCTGGCGCGGCGAGGTGAAGGCGGTGTTGTCGGGCTATCTCGGCAGTGCCGCGCAGGTCGCTTCCGTGGCGCGCCTCGTTTCTGGGCTCCAGGCGGAAAATCCGGACCTTCTCTATATGTGCGATCCGGTCTGCGGCGATGAGAGCGGCCTCTATATCGCGGAAGAAACGGCGGTGGCGATCCGCGACCGGCTGATCCCGCTCGCCTCGATCGCCACGCCCAACCGGTTCGAGCTGGCCTGGCTTTCCGGCGCGCCGCTGGAAACCAATGCGGCGGTCATGGAGGCGGCGCTGTCGCTCGGCCCGTCGCGCATGCTGGTCACCTCCTCGCTGCCGCTGATGGCGGGCAGCACGGGCAATCTCTATCTCTCCGGACGCAGCGCGCTTCTGGCGGAACACCGCCTCGTGCCCAACCCGCCGAACGGCACTGGCGACTTGCTTTCGGCGATCTTCCTCTCCCGGCTGATGGAGGGCCTGGCGGAAGAACGGGCGCTGATGATGGCGACGGCCAGCGTCTTCGAGATCGTCGCGCGCACCGCCAAGCGCGGTGCCGACGAGCTGACGCTGGAACAGGATGCCGGCAGCATTTCCACGCCCATGGCCATGGTGCACATGCGCCGCCTCCTGCATCCGGCGCAGACCAAACGGCCCTGAATCGTCTTGCGCCATCCCGTGCGGAGTGGTTTATGCACATCCGGATGGGGCCTCATCCGGCAGATCGTTTGCACGGGGGTATTTTGACACCATGAACAGCTTTCCCGACCGTCTTCTGAATGGCTACCGCAATTTCATGTCCGGCCGTTATGCCGAACAGTCGGCGCGCTACCGGGCGCTGGCCGAGACCGGCCAGAAGCCGAAGACGCTGGTGATTGCCTGTTGTGACTCCCGGGCAGCACCCGAGACGATCTTCGACAGCGGACCGGGCGAACTCTTCGTGATCCGCAACGTCGCCAACCTCGTGCCGCCCTATGAGCCGGACGGGCAGTACCACTCGACGTCGGCAGCGCTTGAATTCGCCGTGCAGTCGCTGAAGGTCAGCGATATCGTGGTGATGGGCCATGGCCGCTGCGGCGGTATTTCGGCAGCGCTCGCGCTCGATGCCGAGCCGCTCTCGCCCGGCGACTTCATCGGCAAGTGGATGGGCATGCTAAGGCCTGTCGCCGAACAGATCCAGGGTGCCGAACTCCTGACGCAGGCGGAACGCCAGCGCGCGCTCGAGCGCGTCTCGATCCGCAACTCGCTCGCCAATCTCAGAACCTTCCCCTGCGTGCGCATCCTGGAAGAAAAGGGCCGGCTGCAGCTGCATGGCTCGTGGTTCGACATCTCGACCGGCGAGCTCTGGATCATGGACGCCAAGACCGGCGATTTCGTGCGCCCCGGCACGTAAAGAAAAACCCGGCCTGGTTTCCCGCCGGGTTCTGACTTGCCGATAGCTTCACCTCATTCTCCAACGTCATCCTCGGGCTTGACCCGAGGATCCACGCGGCACTCGCGGCTGGATGGTCGGGTCAAGCCCGACCATGACAAAAGAGAGGGAACCGGCGATTATTCGCCGTCGATTTCCGCGCCGATGATGGCGATCGCGCGCTGGTATACGCTCGCTGCGTTCCAGCCCTGCAGGGCGCCGAAATTGCCCTGGCCCGGCTGGTAGCCGCCACCGGCGCTCCAGCCGTGGCCGCGCAGGAAGTTTGCGGTGGAAGCGAGCGCGTCGGCCTTCGAGCCGACGAGGTCGATGCGGCCGTTGCCGTCGCCGTCGACGGCATATTTCAGCACGTTTGCCGGCAGGAACTGCGTCTGGCCGATTTCGCCATGGGCAGCACCGCGTGCGGACGTCGAGAGAATGCCCTTCTGGACGAGCTGCATCGTGGCGTTGAGCTGGTTGGTGAAATATTCCGAACGGCGGCAGTCATAGGCGAGCGTCGCCACGGCCGAGATCGTGTGTTCCTTGCCGAGGAAGCCGCCGAAGCCGGTTTCCATGCCCCAGATGGCCAAGAGCGGGCCGGCCGGCACGCCGTAACGGCCCTCGATGCGCTCGAACAGCGCCGCGTTCTGCTTCTTCAGGCCCTTGCCGCGGCGGATGATCGCCTGGCCGCCACGCTTCTGCATGAACTGTTCGAGGGAGAGTTTGAAACTCTTCTGGCCGCGGTCGGCGCGGATCGTCGCGCGGGCATAGCTGACATTAGCGAATGCCTTGTCGAGCGTGGCGCGGTTGATGCCGCGGCCGGCGGCCTCGTCCTTGTATGCCTCTACCCAGGCCGGAAAACCGCCTGCATCGTTGCCGCACTTGGCAGCTTCAGCCGCCGCCGGCACCGCTGCCGTGGCGATCATTGCGGCCAGCACCTTGGCCACGCTCCGTGTCATGCCCATGAAAAACCCCGTGATCTAAGTCAAATTCCGCTGCGGGAGCATGCCATGCCCCGCCGTTCCTGTCATCGCACCTTGCCGTGAAGCCGTTCCGGCCTGTCCGCCGGCATGGTTCAAAGCAAAGTCCCGATCGTTCTCAAACGGAACAACCGGGACTTTTATTTAAAATTGGTTACCGGAACGTTGCCACATTTGCCAGAAACGCGGAAACACTCCAATTTTACCGTCCGCTCCCGTGATCAGGCAGCCTGCTTCTTCGCCTTGATCAGGCCGCGGGCGACGAGCAGTTCCGCGATCTGGATGGCGTTGAGCGCGGCACCCTTGCGCAGGTTGTCGGAAACGACCCAGATGTTGAGGCCGTTTTCGACGGTCGCGTCCTCGCGGATGCGCGAGATGTAAGTGGCGTCTTCACCGGCCGATTCGTACGGCGTGATGTAGCCGCCGTTCTCGTGCTTGTCGATGACCTGGCAACCCGGCGCCTCGCGCAGAATCTCGCGGGCCTCGTCCGCCGTGATCTCGTTTTCGAATTCGATGTTGACCGATTCGGAATGGCCGATGAAGACGGGCACGCGCACGGCCGTGCAGGTCACCTTGATCTTCGGGTCGAGGATCTTCTTGGTTTCGGCCAGAACCTTCCACTCTTCCTTCGTGTAGCCGTCTTCCATAAACGAATCGATGTGCGGAATGACGTTGAAGGCGATGCGCTTGGTGAACTTCTTCGATTCGACCGGATCGGCGACGAAGACGGCGCGGGTCTGCTGGAAGAGCTCGTCCATGCCTTCCTTGCCGGCGCCGGAAACGGACTGATAGGTCGAGACGACGACGCGCTTGATCGTGGCGCGGTCATGCAGCGGCTTCAGCGCGACGACGAGCTGGGCGGTCGAGCAATTGGGGTTGGCGATGATGTTCTTGCGGGTGAACATCGCGATCGCGTCGGGGTTCACTTCCGGAACGACCAGCGGAACGTCGGCGTCGTAGCGCCAGGCCGAGGAATTGTCGATGACGACGCAGCCCTTGGCGCCGATCTTCGGCGAATACTTCTGGGAAACCGTGCCGCCGGCCGACATCAGGCAAATGTCCGTATCGGAGAAGTCGTAGTTTTCCAGGTTCTGGACCTTCAGCGTCTTGTCGCCGAAGGAGACTTCGGTGCCGAGCGAACGGCTGGACGCAAGGGCCACGACTTCGTCGGCCGGGAAGCCGCGCTCGGCCAGGATGTTCAGCATTTCACGGCCGACATTGCCGGTCGCGCCGGCGATTGCGATCTTGAAACCCATACTCATGCTCTCTTTCTCTGTCTCTCCGCGGGTTCTGGAGGGAAACCCGCCGGCCTCGACGCGGGTTTCGGTCCCCGGCCATACCGGGGAGAGAGCGGTGGGCCAGAGACGTCAGACGGTTTTCGTCGTCGTTTTGGCCGTTGTTTTGGAAATGGATGCGCAATGGCGAACCCGTCCGGCGTTGAAGGCCGGATCGATCATGCTGGCGATGGTGAGACCAAGGCGGGACATGGCGGTTCCTTTGCGTGGGTGCTGAATACGCTCATCTCACGAAGAGTCAAGCCTTGCGCGTGCGCAAAGCGGCGCTTCGGCGAAGACGTCTCATCTTCGACCAAAGTCGTACACCCAAAGTCATAAGCCCAAAGCAGCGCTGCTGTCACAGTTCTTTTTCTGCCATCCTTCCAATCAGGCGCACCCTGTCCTGGGTTTTAAGGGAGAAACTCCGGACGATCATGGGCTGCCCGACACGCCGTTTTTGTGGAGGACAATGAAATGGCAAATGTTTCGACAGTGGGCGCGGCCAAATCGACGCCCATGACCGGCGAGCAGAAGAAGGTGATCTTCGCCTCTTCGCTCGGCACTGTTTTCGAATGGTATGATTTCTACCTTTACGGTTCCTTGGCGATCTATATTGGCGCCACCTTCTTCAGCCAGTATCCTGAAACGACGCGCAATATCTTCGCGCTTTTGGCCTTTGCTGCGGGCTTCCTCGTGCGTCCGTTCGGCGCGCTGGTGTTCGGCCGCCTCGGCGACCTCGTCGGCCGCAAATATACCTTCCTCGTCACCATCCTGATCATGGGCTTCTCGACCTTCGTGGTCGGCCTTTTGCCCGGTGCCGCCACCATCGGCATCGCCGCTCCGATCATCCTGATCATCCTGCGCATGCTCCAGGGCCTGGCGCTCGGTGGTGAATATGGCGGTGCCGCGACCTACGTCGCCGAGCACGCCCCGGACGGCAAGCGCGGTTACTTCACCTCGTGGATCCAGACGACGGCGACGCTCGGCCTGTTCCTCTCGCTGGTGGTCATCCTGCTGGTCCAGTTCATTCTCGGCAAGGAAGCCTTCGCCGAATGGGGCTGGCGCATTCCGTTCCTGCTTTCGGCCATCCTGCTCGGCGTTTCCGTCTGGATTCGTCTGAAGATGAACGAATCGCCGGCTTTTGCGAAGATGAAGGAAGAAGGCAAGGGCTCCAAGGCACCGCTGACGGAAGCCTTCGGCCAGTGGCGCAATGCCAAGATCGCGCTGCTCGCGCTGTTCGGTGCCGTCGTCGGCCAGGCCGTCGTCTGGTATTCCGGCCAGTTCTACGCGCTGTTCTTCCTGACCGGCGTACTGAAGGTGGACGGCCAGTCGGCCAATATCATGGTCGCCTGCTCGCTGCTCATCGGCACCGGCTTCTTCGTGCTGTTCGGCTGGCTGTCGGACAAGATCGGCCGCAAGCCGATCATCATGGCCGGCCTGCTGCTCGCCATGCTCACCTACTTCCCGCTGTTCAAGGCCATGACCTGGGCCGGCAACCCGGCGCTCGCTCAGGCGCAGGAATCGATCCGTGCGACGGTCACCGCCGCCCCGGGCGATTGCAAGTTCCAGTTCAACCCGACGGGCACGGCGAAGTTCACCACCTCGTGCGATATCGCGACGTCGTTCCTGACCCGCAACTCGGTGCCCTATGACGTCGTCGCCACGGCGGCTGCCGGCACGGCTGCGACCGTCAAGATCGGCGACAAGACGATCAACAGCTACGACGCCATCGCTTCGGCCGACCAGGCCAAGGCGCTCGACGCTGCCTTCCAGAAGGAAACCAACCTTGCCCTGCAGGCCGGCGGTTACCCGCTGGTGCGCGGCGCGATCAAGGTGCCGGACTCCAAGCTCGACGCCTTCGTCGCAGCCAACCCGGAACTCGCGCTCGATGCCGCCGCGATCCGCGCCGGCGAGAAGGCGACGACGCCCGCTGCCGACCTCGTCACCGCCAAGCTGCTGACGGCCGAAGAAGCCGCTGGCGTCACCGAGATGGCGGTCTACACGGTCGACAAGGGCGGTGCCTTCACCATGGTCGCCGATCCGGCAAACGTGAACTGGATCATGACCATCGCCGTGCTGACGGTCCTCGTGATCTACGTCACGATGGTCTACGGCCCGATCGCCGCCCTGCTGGTCGAACTTTTCCCGACCCGCATCCGCTACACCGGCATGTCGCTGCCCTACCATATCGGCAACGGCTGGTTCGGCGGCCTGCTTCCGGCAACGGCCTTCGCGATGAGCGCTGCCCAGGGCGATATCTACTACGGCCTCTGGTATCCGATCGTGTTCGCCGGCATCACGCTGGTCATCGGTCTCCTGTTCCTGCCGGAAACCAAGGACCGCGACATCCACGCCATGGATTGATCTCCCCCTTCCGATTGTTCATGGCGGACCCGGCTCGTGGTAACACGGGCCGGGTTCTTTATTGGGGCTTGGGTGGCAGCAGGGCTTTCGGCAGCGGCCAGCCGTGCTCGTTGAAGCGGAAGAGCCATTCCTGGCGGGCGAAGACGAAGGCGGTGGCAACGGCGGTCCAGAGGCCGAGCAGCAGGCCGGCGGCGACGTCGCTCGGATAATGCGCGCCGACGATGACGCGGGAGATGCCGATCATCAGCGCGCCGACAAGGAAGAGCGGCCGCAGCCGCGGCGCCAGCATGGAAAATGCGCCGAAAAACGAGCCGACCGCGGCGGAATGGCCAGACGGGAAACTCGCATAGAGATTGTCATAGGCAAAGGGCGTCAGGCTGTAGGCGCCGAGTTCGGAGAAGAGTTCCGGCCGCGCGCGCCCGACGATCAGCTTGAAGAGATGCACCAGGGCGCTCGTCGCGCCGATCGTCACGAGGAAATAGAGCGACAGCCGCCGCGCCGTGCGAGCGCGACCTGCCAGCGTCTCGTTGCGGCTGACCCGGTGCACGATATAGGCGAGGATGACGACGAGGCCCGAGCCGTAGATCATCCAGCTGAACGTGCCGAAATCGGTGATGCGCTGGTTGAAGGTGACGACGCCGCCCGGAAGACCCTGGGCGCGCTGGGACAGTGTGGGATCGAAGGGCACGAGGGCCACGACGAGCAGCACGGTGGTGGCGAGGATCCAGAGCGAGGAGGTCGCAAACGATCGGTTCATGGTCATCCTTTGAAAACAGCGTCGCTTCCATGTGTTGGCGGCAGCCGGCATTTCAAGGGAGCGCAAACGAAAAAGGCTCCCGGAGCACCTGCGCCGGGAGCCTTTCCAGTGAAGATAGTGGTCTCAGGCCGAGAGCTTCTTGAACGCTTCGAGAATGGCGTCGCCCATCTCGGTCGTGCCGACCTGGCGGCTGCCTTCCGACATGATGTCGCCGGTGCGCACGCCGCTGTCGAGCACGTCGGCGATCGCCTTTTCGAGGTTGTCGGCTTCCGCGACCATGTTGAAAGAGTAGCGCAGGCACATGGCGAAGGAGGCGATCATGGCGATCGGGTTGGCGATGCCCTTGCCGGCAATGTCCGGCGCCGAGCCGTGCACGGGCTCGTAGAGCGCCTTGCGCTGGCCCTTGGCATCCGGCGCGCCGAGCGAGGCGGACGGCAGCATGCCGAGCGAGCCGGTCAGCATGGCGGCGACGTCGGAGAGCATGTCGCCGAACAGGTTGTCGGTGACGATGACGTCGAACTGTTTTGGCGCGCGCACGAGCTGCATGCCGCCGGCGTCGGCCAGCATGTGTTCGAGCTGCACGTCGGAATAGGCGCGCTTGTGCGTTTCCGTCACGACCTGGTTCCAGAGCACGCCGGACTTCATGACGTTGCGCTTTTCCATCGAGCAGACGCGGTTGCCGCGCGTGCGGGCGAGTTCGAAGGCGACGCCGGCGATGCGCTCGATCTCGTAGGTGTCGTAGACCTGCGTGTCGATGCCGCGCTTCTGGCCGTTGCCGAGATCGATGATCTCCTTCGGCTCGCCGAAATAGACGCCGCCGGTGAGTTCGCGCACGATCAGGATATCGAGGCCTTCGACGAGTTCGGCCTTCAGCGAGGAGGCGTTGGCGAGCGCCGGGTAGCAGATCGCCGGGCGCAGGTTCGCAAACAGCTTCAGGTCCTTGCGCAGGCGCAGCAGGCCGGCTTCCGGGCGGACTTCGTAAGGAACGGCATCCCACTTCGGGCCGCCGACGGCGCCGAACAGCACGGCATCCGCCGCAAGCGCCTTCTCCATGTCGCCTTCCGAGATCGCCGCGCCATGGGCGTCATAGGCCGAGCCGCCGACGAGGCCTTCGTCGGTCGTAAAGCCGGCGCCGAGTTCGGCATTCATATAGGCGATGATTTTGCGGACTTCCGCCATGGCTTCCGGGCCGATGCCGTCGCCGGGCAGGAGAAGGAGGGTACGCGCTGTCATGGCATTTTCCTTGATGTCATGGAATGGTCGCGCGCTTCTTAGCGCAACTTCCGTTCAAGGAAAATCGCCGGGACGAAAGATTTTTGCGCGAACGTTTCAGTTTTGCCGGAGCGCCGTGACTTCGATTTCGATCAGCATTTCCGGCCGGATGAGGTCGCAGACGATCATGGTGGCGGCAGGGCGGATCCGGCCGAAGGTCTCGCCGAGGATCGGAAAGACCCGGTCGGCAAAAGCGGCGTCGGTCACGTAATAGTGGCAGCGCACGATGTCAGCGAAGGAGAAGCCGGCCTCCTCCAGAACCTCGCCGATGGTGGCGAGGCAGCGGCGCGTCTGCTCTTCAACGCTCTCGGGCATCGTCATGGTGGTGTAGTCGTAGCCGGTCGTGCCGGACACGAAGCACCAGTCACCCTGGACGACGGCGCGCGAATAGCCCGCCTTAACCTCGAAGACAGAGCCGGACGAGATCAGCCGGCGCATCGGCTCAGGCCCAGGGCCGCGAGGAGGCGGTCTGCTTTTCGTAGCTGTCGATCGAGGTCGCCTTTTCCAGCGTCAGGCCGATATCGTCGAGGCCGTTCAGCAGGCAGTGGCGGCGGAAGGCGTCGATGTCGAAGGTGATGCGGCCGCCATCGGGACCGGTGATTTCCTGGGCTTCGAGGTCGACGGTCAGGATGGCGTTCGAGCCGCGGCTCGCATCGTCCATCAGCTTGTCGAGGTCGTCCTGGCTGACGACGATCGGCAGGATGCCGTTCTTGAAACAGTTGTTGTAGAAGATGTCGGCGAAGCTGGTGGAAATGACGCAGCGGATGCCGAAGTCGAGCAGCGCCCATGGTGCGTGCTCGCGCGAGGAGCCGCAGCCGAAGTTGTCGCCGGCGACCAGGATCGTGGCGTTCTGGTAGGCGGGCTTGTTCAGCACGAAATCTTCGTTGACGCTGCCGTCTTCATGAAAGCGCGCTTCGGCGAAGAGGCCCTTGCCGAGGCCGGTGCGCTTGATGGTCTTCAGGTAGTCCTTGGGAATGATCATGTCCGTGTCGATATTGACAACGGGAAGCGGCGCGGCGACGCCGGTCAGCTTGACGAACTTTTCCATGCGGAGACCCTCGGAATACGGTGATGTCGGTTTCGCCAAGCGTTTAGATCAGTTTTCCCGGAATTTGAAGGAGAATCTTCCGAACAGCCGGGCGACCAGACGCAAAAGCCGGGCGCGGTCTGCGCCCGGTGACTCTTGAAGGAGGGAATGCGGCCTAGAGATCGATGATCGTGCCGCGGCCGTCGTTCCAGATGCGCGGTTCGCGCTGGCCGGGGGCGGCGCGGTCGTTACGCGCGCGGGCCGTCGCCCGGACCGGACGGGGCTGGAGCTTGCCTGCGAGCATGCTGCCGAGCATCAGCACGGCTATGATGCCGGCGATGGCAAGGCCGAGCGAGGCGGCGAACAGGAAGGTCGCGCCGGCGATCAGCATGGTGAGGACGGTGAAGACGATGGAGCGTATGCGCTGCATGGGATTTTGCCCTTTCTGTAGAGACGAATGTGGGGGTCGATTTTGTCCATTGCAAGGCCGAAACCGGTAGTGCTTGCCGGCTGCGACAAAGCGCGGCAAAAAGGACGGATGAACAGGACACCGCACCATCATCCGCTCGCTCTCCGCCGCTCGGTGCTGAGCGTTCCCGCCATCAACACCCGCGCACTCGCCAAGTCCGCGACGCTCGATTGCGACACGATCATCTTCGACTTGGAGGATTCCGTGCTGCCGGAGAAGAAGGCGGAGGCGCGGGCCGCCCTCGTCGCCCATTTCCAGGGCCTCGACCGGTCGGGCGCTCACGAATATGTTATCCGCATCAACCCGCTCGACGGGCCGGACGGCGCGCTCGACCTCGAAGCGGTGCTGGACTGCATGCCGGGCGCGGTGCTGCTGTCGAAGGTCTCGGCGCCGCAGGACGTGCTCACCGTTGCCGACTGGCTTTCCGAAGCGGGCGCCGACGAGGGACCGCGGCTCTGGGCGATGGTCGAGACGGCCGCCGGCCTGCTCAACCTCGCCGAAATCGCCGAGACGGGCCGCACCCATGGCGGCCGGCTCGATTGTTTCGTCGTCGGCCTCAACGACCTGCGCAAGGAAACCGGCATTGCCGATATTCCCGGCCGTCCCTTCCTCGTGCCGCTGCTGCTTCAGGTGGTCATCGCGGCGCGCGCCTCGGGGCTCGATGTCATCGACGCCGTCTTCAACGATTTTTCCGATACGGACGGCCTCGAAGCGGAAGCCCGGCAGGGCCGCCAGATGGGCTTCGACGGCAAGATGCTGATCCACCCGACCCAGATCGCCATCGCCAACGAAGCCTTCGGCGTGACGGAGGCGGAAGCCGCCGAGGCGCTGGCTATCGTCGCGGCCTTCGACGCGCCGGAAAATGCCGGCAAGGCCGTCGTCGAACTCGCCGGCCGCATGGTCGAGAAACTCCACGCCGAACAGGCCGGGCGCGTGCTCGCCAAGGCCGACCTGATCAACGAGAGAAAGAAGAAAGCATGAAAGTCTACCGCTTCCTGACCGGCCCCGACGATGCCGCGTTCTGCCACAAGGTGACGCTGGCGCTGAACAAGGGCTGGGACCTGCACGGCTCGCCGACCTATGCCTACAATGCCGAAACGAAGCTGATGCAGTGCGGCCAGGCAGTGGTGAAGGATGTGCCGGGCAAGGAATACACGCCAGACATCAAGCTTTCCGAGCAGTAAGCGCGAAACAAAACACGGTGCCGCCACGCCCCCGCCTCTCCTTCGACATGGTCGGGCTTGACCCGACCCATCCATGGCCAGGGTGCCGCGTGGATCCTCGGGTCAAGCCCGAGGATGGCGTCGTGGGTGGGGCGCCGTTGGTCGATAAACGTTGTCCGGCTCAGCCCGCCGCGATCTCGGCGCTGGCCTCGATGCGTTCCATATCGTCGTCCGACAGGCCGAAATGGTGACCGATCTCGTGGATGAGGACGTGGGTGATGATGTCCCCCAGGGTTTCCTCGTTCTCTGCCCAGTAGTCGAGGATCGGGCGGCGGTAGAGGGTGATGCGGTTCGGCATTTCACCGGTCTCGACCGTAAAGCGTTCGCTGATGCCGCGGCCCTCGAACAGGCCGAGCAGGTCGAAGGGTGTTTCGAGCGCCATGTCCTCGAAGACGTCGTCGCTCGGGAATTCGGCGATCTCGATGATGAGATTGCCGGTCAGCGCGCGGAACTCTTCCGGCAGATGGCCATAGGCTTCGAGCGCCAGCGATTCGAACGCGCTGATCGTCGGGGCGTGGCGCGTCCGCCAATCATCGGTCTGGTCTATGCGGGCCATGGGCTCTCCTTTGCCCGTCATATAGACGATTTCCAGCGTTTTTCGAGGGTCGAATTTGCATGCCCCGCCTGCATCCTATGCGTAAATGGGGCGGTTCGCCCGACGATTCGAGGTTTGGGCCGGCAGGGGACGGAATCGGAGGGTTTCGGGAAAATCCTCGTCGAAAGCGACTTTTGCAATAAAATGTGATCGGTCAGTTTGCCGCACCGTTCGAAGTCTTTTTGACATGTCAGCGAACTGTAACCCTCTGAAAAGACGATATTTATAATCAAGTTTAGAATGACTCTAAATTCATGAGTCAGCAAGGCTGACCTGTTCATTCTTGACAGCAAAGGTCGCCTTTTGCTTAATGCCGGAAACTCAGTGCTTTGCGTATGACAGGCAAGACGAAATGCTGGTTTGCAGCTGCAACTTCATAACCGATAGTGAAATTGTCGACGTGATCAACGAGCTCCTCGACGAGGACTGTTGGCAGCTCATCGTGCCTGCAAAAGTCTATCACGCGATGCAGAAGCGGGGCCGCTGTTGCGGCTGTTTCCCCAACGTCGTCGACATCATCATCCGCACAACCGAGCAGTACCACGCCGGCCGCCACTCGACGGACGACGAGATATTTGATTTCATGATCCGCCTCAAACAATTCCATGAAGAAAACAGGAGAGCGGACCTTGAAAGGCGACAAAAAAGTCATCGAGCAGCTTAACGAAGCGCTCTATCTCGAGCTGGGTGCTGTCAACCAGTACTGGCTCCACTACCGCCTTCTGGAGGACTGGGGTTACACGCTTCTCGCCAAGAAGGAGCGTGCCGAGTCGATCGAAGAGATGCAGCATGCCGACAAGCTCGTCGCCCGCATCATCTTCCTCGAAGGCCACCCCAACCTCCAGACCGTCGCACCGCTTCGCATTGGCCAGAACGTCAAGGAAGTGCTGGAAGCCGACCTCGCCGGCGAATATGACGCCCGCAAGGCCTACAAGAAGTCGCGCGACATCTGTCATGACGCCGGTGACTACGTCACCATGAAGCTTTTCGAAGAGCTGCTGATCGACGAGGAAGGCCATATCGACTTCCTCGAAACCCAAATCGACCTTCTGAAGAAGCTCGGCGAGGAAAAATACGGCCAGCTCAACGCCGCACCGGCAAACGAAGCCGAATAAGGGCGCATCCGCGCCATCCGGAATGGAAAATCCCCGGCCTTGCCGGGGATTTTTGTTTGTCAGGGCGCCAGGTGCGCGAAGGCTGCGACGACCTCTTCGTAGACCTTGCGCTTGAAGGGCACGATGAGCCCCGGCAGGTCCTGCATCGCCTTCCATTCCCAGGCGTCGAATTCCGGCTCGTGGCCGCCCGGCGGCGGGTTGATGGCGATCTCGCTTTCGTCGCCTTCGAAGCGGAAGGCGTACCAGCGCTGCGTCTGGCCGCGATATTTGCCCTTGAGGCCGATGCCGATGAGCTGGGCCGGCAGGTCGTAGTTGATCCAGCGCCCGGCATCGGCGAGGAGCGAGACGCTCTTCATGCCGGTTTCCTCGTAGAGCTCGCGGTGGGCGGCGGCCAGCGGATCCTCGTCCTTGTCGATGCCGCCTTGCGGCATCTGCCAGAGCTGCGGCGAACCGTCATATTCGGAATTGCCGACGGGAATCCGCCGGCCGGCCCAGACCTTGTTGTCCGCGTTCAGCACCATGATGCCGACACAGGGGCGGTAGGGCAGGTCCTCGGCCTGAACCACCTTGTCCTTATCCTTGCCCATCGAAAATTCCTATTTTTTGGCGGGAACGGCTGCAAGCGACGCGACGCCGACGATCTCGATGCCGCGGCCCTGCGCTTCCTCGCACCATTCGCGGATCGCGTCCACACTTTCATCGAAGGCAGAAGCCATGCCGATCGCCGTGCCGTTGCGGCGCGCGATGCGCTCCAGCTCGTCGAGTTTCTTCAGCACCGCGTCGCGGGAAAGGTCGGCGTCGAGCTGGAGGTCGGCAAAGGCATGCGGCGCCTCGACGGCACCGGCGATCGTTCCCGACAGCGACTGCGCCGAGCTGCCGTCGTCGAGGAAGAGCAGGCCACGGCCGGAGACATCGCGGATCACCGGCTCCAGCGCATCGGCGTCGGAAAGGAAGCGGCCGCCCATGAAATTGACGATGCCGGTATAGTTGGTGATCTGCGCCATGGCGCGGTGCAGTTCGGCAAGGTTCTGCGTCTCGCCGAAATCGGTGCGCAGCGTGTAGAGGCCGGGGTCGTTCTGCGGATAGTCGAAGGGTTCCAGCGGCATTTGCAGCAGGATTTCGTGGCCGTTGCGGCGTGCCTCCTGCATCCAGCGCGGCAGGCTGTTGCCGCTTGCGGCAAAGGCCAGCGTCACCTCGCCGGGCAGCTCGCGGATCGCGCGCTGCGTGCCCGTCTGGCTGAGGCCGAGCCCGCCGACGACGATGGCGATGCGCGTGCCGCGTGCGCCGGACCATGGCCGGGCGTATTGGTCCATCGGCCGTGTGCCATCGAGGCCGATGATCGGGATCTTGCCGTCGGAGGTCTCTTCCAGCAGGTCTTCGTTGGGGAAGGCGGCGGAGCGCGCATCCTGGCCGATGCGGTTGGCCTCGATGATGAGTGGGCCGGTGCCGTCGCGCGCGCCCGGCGTGTATTTGCGCACGACATTGCCGTCGTCGGTCAGCGTCTCCTCGACGCGCACGCCGGAAAGGCCGGTCGTCCGGCGCACGCCGTCCTTCGCCTCGGCCGTCTTCTGGTCGGGCCTGGTGTCAGTCGTCGTCTCGGAGGAGGCGTCTTCCGCGGGCACGGTGATTGGCGCGGTGCGCAGGCCCGTGGGAGCCAGCGCGGTCCAGCCGGAAAAGCCGAGCATGCCGGCGATCGCCACGGCAAACACGACATTGCCGGCGGAGAACCGCGACGGTCCTGCCGGTCCTGGCCTTGCCTTGCGGTCCTGGCCGAGAGGTGCGTGAATGTCTGTGCCCAAGGTCAGTCCGTGCTGGCCAGAAGGTGCAAGAAGAAATCCTGGCCCGTGCGGTGACGGGCCAGGAGCAAGCGGCTTACTTCTTCAGCTCCGCCTTTTCCGGATTGGCCGGGAAGGCCTTGTCCGTCTTCTGGCCGCGCAGCAGTTCCAGCGCATACTGAAGCTGGAGGTCGTCCTTGGCTTCCGGCGGCACATAGGCCGAGGAGCCGGAGCCTTCCTGCGTTTCGCTCTGGCCCTGGATGTGGCCGCGCAGGCTGGATTCACCGGCGGCTTCCAGCTTGCCCTGCAACTCGGCCGGCAGCGGCTGTTCGACCGTGATGTCCGGCGTAATGCCGGTGCCCTGGATCGATTTGCCCGATGGCGTGTAGTAGAGCGCCGTCGTCAGGCGCAGTGCGCCCGCGTCGCCCATCGGGATGATGGTCTGGACGGAGCCCTTGCCGAAGGACCGCGTGCCGAGCACGGTGGCGCGGCGCAGGTCCTGCAACGCGCCGGCGACGATTTCCGACGCCGAGGCCGAACCGCCATTGACCATGACGATGACCGGCTTGCCGTCGGTGATGTCGCCCGGCGTCGCGTTGAAGCGGCGGGTTTCGTCCTCGTTGCGGCCGCGGGTCGAGACGACCTCGCCGCGCTCCAGGAAGGCGTCGGAGACATTGATCGCCTGGTCGAGCAGACCGCCCGGATTGAGGCGCAGGTCGAGCACGTAGCCCTTCAGCTTGTCGGCCGGAACCTCTTCCTTGATCTTGGTGATCGCGGCTTCGAGGTCGTCATAGGTCTTTTCCGTGAAGGAGATGACGCGCAGGTAACCGACATCGTTCTCGACGCGGGACTTGACCGCGCGCACCGCGATGATGTCGCGCATAATGGTCAGTTCGATCGGCTTGTCGGCGCCCTTGCGGATCAGCGTCAGCTTGATCGGCGTGTTGACCGCGCCGCGCATCTTCTCGACCGCTTCTTCCAGCTTCAGGCCGCGCACGTCCGCGCCGTCGATCTTGGCAATGAAGTCGCCGGCGAGAACGCCAGCGCGGGCGGCCGGCGTGTCGTCGATCGGGGTGATGACCTTGACGAGCTCGTCCTCCATCGTGACCTCGATGCCGAGACCGCCGAATTCGCCGCGCGTCTGCGTGCGCATGTCGTCGGCGTCCTTGGCATTCATGTAGGACGAATGCGGGTCGAGCGAGGTGAGCATGCCATTGATGGCATTCTCGATCAGCTGGTCTTCCTTCGGCGGCGTCACATATTGCGCGCGCACGCGTTCGAAGACGTCTCCGAAGATGGAGAGCTCACGATAAGTTGACGAGCCGGCAGCTTCGGCAGGCAATGTCGCCGTGTTGATGACGCTCATGGCGGTCGCACCCATCAGTGCACCGACGATCACAAGTGAAGCCCTACGTATCATTGCGTGCCTTTCCAGAATTTTTTGCGGACCACCACGGCCGGGAATCAACCGGTTTTCCGTTCTTTCGGAATTCAATGTAAAGTGTCGGCTTGTCTGTTTCCAGCGTCAAAGCGTTGACACTCGCGACCCTTTTTTCACCCATCACGGCAAGTGGTTCTCCCGCCACGACGAATTGACCCTCTCGCACGCTCACCCGGTCCATGCCGGAGAGCACAAGATGGTAGCCCTCCCCAGCATTCAGGATGATCATGCGCCCGTAACTGCGGAACGTGCCGGCAAAGACGATCCATCCATCCGAAGGGGCGGTGACCAGCGCGCCGGGATTTGCGGCGAGCGTCAGCCCCTGCGAATCATGGCCGGTGCCGTCTGCTTCGCCGAATTGGCGCAGAACGTCGCCGGCCACGGGAAAGTCCAGTTTTGCCTGCAGTTCGGAGAATTCATATGCCGGAGCAATGCGGTTTTTGTCGGGCACCGAGTCGCGCGCGAGCGCCCTCGCCCGCTCCCGTTCGGCGTCTGTCTGGTTGCGCCGTTCCTCTTCCTTGGTGCGCGCCAGGGCGGCCGCATCGCGCACGGAGCCGATGTCGCGCTCCAGGCTGCCGATCAGGCCTTCCAGGCTGGTGGCGCGGGCCGCAAGCTCCTCGGCGCGCCGGCGTTCCGCGGCCAATGTGCGGCTGTTCGTGGCCGTCAGCGCCTCGTTCTGGGCGACCAGCAATTCGGAGCGTTTTTCCTCCTCGACACGCAGCAGCATCGCCTGGGCAAGGTCGGTCCGCTCGCGGTCGATATCCGTCTTGACGTCCATCAATTCTTTGAGATCGGCGACGAGTTCCTCGGTCTCCTTGCGGATGCCGGGCACGACGGCGCCCAGAAGGATGGCGCTGCGCACGGAAGAGAGCGCATCCTCGGGTTTGACGAGCAGCGCCGGCGGCGGATTGCGGCCCATGCGCTGGAGGGCGGCGAGAACTTCCGCCAAAAGCCCACGCCGCTCGTGCAGCGAGGCGCGCACGCCTGCTTCGCGCTCGCGCATGCCTTCCAGCCGCTTTTCGCCGGCAAGAATCTTGTTTTCCATGTCCTTGCGCATCGCGGCCGACTTGACGATAGCATCGCGCAGGCTCTGGCGGGATTTTTCGAGCGTGGCGATCTCGGCTTCCAGCTCCTTCGTCTTCTCGCTCGAAACCGTGATCGACTGGGACAGCGTTTCGAGCTCCCGGCGCGTGCTGTCACGACGCAGTGCAAGAGCGGCGGCTGGATCTGGCTCGACCTTCGGCAGGGAGCCGGTCTTTTCCAGCGCGACATTTCCCTCGACGGGCTCGGCGGCGATGGGCTGGGAAACAAGGGTCAGCGACAGGACGACCGAAAGCAAGGCCGGTCGCAGCAGGCGACTGACCCCCTCACCCGGATTGACTGTGCCGGCTTTCCTCATCGTCTCCCGAACGTCCGTTCCCCCAACGCTCTATGCTGATTTGGAGGTTTCGCCAAGAAATCCCGCTGCCGCAAAACACTTGGCCAACAAACCGCGCCAAAAATACGGCCTCTGCCACCCTGCGCGCTCAGCCTTGCGTGACGATTGCGCGTAGAGCAATTCCAGCAAAAGTGTGCAGCGGTTTTGCGTCCGGAATTGCGTAAAAACAAAGAAAGAGAGCGTTTTCGCGATTCGAAGAAGTGCGGAAATGCTCTAACTGCGGTGATAGGGGTGGCCGGAGAGAATGGTGACGGCGCGGTAGAGCTGCTCGGCGAGCAGGATGCGCACCAGCTGGTGCGGCCAGGTGAGCTTGCCGAGGCAGAGCGTGGCGTCGGCACGGTTGTAGAGCGCGGGGTCCAGCCCGTCGGCGCCGCCGATCGCGATCATCAGGTCGCGTTTTCCGCCGTCGCGGAAATTTCCGATCAGGTCGGCAAAGGCGGGCGAATCGAGCGATTTGCCGCGCTCGTCGAGCAGGATCAGCACGGCGCCGTCGGGCAGCGCCTTTTCCAGCAGGACCGCTTCCTCGCGCTTGCGCGTCTCCGCATTGCCGGCGCGGCTTTCGCCGACTTCGACAAGCTTGCCGAGCTCCAGGCCGACGGCGGGGCCGGCCTTGGCGAAACGGTCCAGATAGCGGGCCGCAAGATCCTTCTCAGGGCCGGCCTTCAGCCGTCCAACCGCGAAAAGTCCAACCCGCATCGCCCAAACCCTGTCCGTTCGTGAGTGCGCTCAAGCCGCGCACCCGCTTTTCCTCACCGGACAGGCGTCCGGCGTCTGTTAATGGACGGTGCCGTCCTCGATCTCGGGAGTCGCCCACATCCGTTCGATGGCGTAGAACTCCCGGACTTCCGGCCGGAACACGTGGATGATGATATCGCCTGCGTCGATCAGCACCCAGTCGCCAGCCTCCAGGCCTTCGACGCGGGCATTGCCCAGGCCTTCGTCCTTGAGATCGGAGATGAGGTGATCGGCAATCGCCATGACGTGACGGTTCGAGCGTCCGGACACGACCACCATGTAGTCGCCCAGTGCTGATTTTCCGGCAATGTCGATGGTAACGATATCTTCTGCCTTGGAGTCCTCGAGGCTTGCGAGGACCAGTTGAAGCGCGCGGTCGGCGGCATCGTCGCCACGTCCCGGGCCTTTCGAGAAGACGCTGCGGGCGCTTCCCTTTGCGTGCACTGTTGTCAGGTTCGTTCCTTTCTGGGTAACAGGACAGCACGTCTCGTACCGGCATTACCTTACCGGTACAGTGTAAATGTAGGCATCAATGCATGCCAGTTTCAAGACGTCACTTCTGAGGGATGGTTTTCTCTACGGCCGCGCGGTCGCGCAGGGCGGTCGAACTCAGCGCCGAACGCGGCCCATGGATGAAGGTCCAGGCCGGTGCCCGCCGGCCGGGTAGGCTCATCGCATCCTCCTCGTCGACGCGGGCATAGTCGAAGGTTTTCGCCATGCGGGAGGAGAGGTAGGAGAGCGTCGAGCCGGGGCGGTCGATGACAGCGATCGGGAAAGTGCAGGCGATCTTCTGCCAGTTCTGCCAGCGGTGGAAGGTGCCGAGATTGTCGGCGCCCATGATCCAGACGAAGTGGACGCCGCGGTTCAGCGCCTGCACGCGCTCCAGGGTCTTTGCCGTATAACTCTGGCCGAGGCGTTTTTCGAAGGCGGTCACCTTCACCCGCGGGCTGGGCGCGATCGCCTCGCTGAGCTTGATGCGCTCGGCAAGCGGCGCCAGCTGGCGGTGGTCCTTCAGGGGGTTGCCGGGCGTCACCATCCACCAGAGCTGGTCGAGCCCGAGCCGGCGCAGCGCCGTTTCGGCGACGAGCGCGTGGCCCTGGTGCGGTGGATTGAACGAGCCGCCGAACAGGCCGACCGCCATGCCCTTTTCGACATGCGGCATTTTCAAATAGCGGTCTGCAATGGCGTCCGGCGTCACTTCAGGGCCGCACCTGTCCGGTGCCGCGCACCCGGTATTTGAAGGAGGTGAGCTGCTCGACGCCGACGGGGCCGCGCGCATGCATCTTTCCCGTCGCGATGCCGATCTCGCCGCCCATGCCGAACTCGCCGCCGTCAGCAAATTGCGTGGAGGCGTTGTGCAGCAGGATCGCCGAGTCGATTTCCGTGAAGAAGCGTTCGACGACGGCCGGGTCGTCGGCGATGACGGCCTCGGTGTGGGCGGAGGACCAGCGGTTGATATGCTCGATCGCGCCGGAAATGCCGTCGACCAGGGTGACCGAGATGATGGCGTCGAGATATTCCGTCGACCAGTCCGTCTCGGTGGCGGCGATGAGACCCGGAATGCGGACGAGGATTTCCGCCGTCGCGCGCACCTCGCAGCCGGCGGCGCGCAGGCCCTCCACCAGCGGCGCCAGATGCGTGTCGGCAATGGCGCGGTCGACCAGCAACGTTTCCGCCGCGCCGCAGATGCCGGTGCGGCGCATCTTGGCGTTGACGACGATCCTTTTGGCCATCTCCAGGTCGGCGGACTTGTCGACATAGATGTGGCAGAGGCCTTCGAGATGGGCGAAAACCGGCACGCGCGCCTCGCTCTGCACGCGCGCGACGAGGCTTTTTCCGCCGCGCGGCACGATGACGTCGATGGCGCCATTGAGGCCGGACAGCATGGCGCCGACGGCGGCGCGGTCCGTTACCGGCACGTACTGGATCGCATGTTCCGGCAGGCCGGCAGCCTTCAGGCCCGCGACGAGGCAGGAATGGATCGCCTGCGATGAATTCACGCTGTCCGATCCGCCGCGGAGAATCACGGCATTGCCGGCCTTCAGGCACAGCGCGCCGGCATCGGCCGTGACGTTCGGCCGGCTTTCATATATGACGCCGATGACGCCGAGCGGCGTGCGCACGCGCTCGATATGCAGGCCGTTCGGCCGGTCCCATTCGGCGATCACGTCGCCAACCGGGTCCTTCAGGTCCGCGATATCGCGGATTGCCGCAGCGATGCCCTCGATGCGCTCGGCCGTCAGCGTCAGCCGGTCGATGAAGGAGCCGGCGACGCCGCTCTCCTTCGCATTGGCGAGGTCGATTTCATTGGCGGCGAGAATGGCGTCGCGGTTCGCGAAAATCTGCGCGGCCATCGCTTCGAGCGCGCGGTTCTTCTGCTCGGCGGTCGCAATCGCCAGCGGCCGGGCGGCGGCGCGGGCGTTGCGGCCGATCTCGGCCATCAGGCTGTCGATGTCGGTTTTCTTGGCCTGGTCAAGCATGGCTCACATCCCTTCCCGCCTCGGCAAGCGGCGCTGCCGAACGGCCGGTCACCACGAGGTCGTCCCGGTGCACCATGGCCGCGCGGCCGGCATAACCGAGAATGGCGGCGATTTCCGCCGATTTTTTCCCAACGATCAGGCGCGCTTCGTCGGCATCGTAGCCGGCAAGCCCGCGGGCGATCTCGCGCCCGTTCGCACCATAGATCGAGACGGTGTCGCCGCGCGAAAACGAACCCCAGACGCCGCGCACGCCGGCCGGCAGCAGGCTTTTGCCCGAGGCGAGCGCCGTTTCCGCGCCGGCATCGATTTCGAGACGCCCCGCCGGCTGCAACTGCCCGGCAATCCAGGTTTTGCGCGCGGTTACAGGCGATCCGGAAGGCGCAAACCACGAAGACCGTGCGCCCTCTTCAACCGCGCGCAACGGATGGTCGACCTTGCCCGACGCAATGATCATGGCACAACCCGCACCCGTCGCGATTTTTCCGGCATCGATCTTCGTCCGCATGCCGCCGCGCGACAATTCCGAAGCGGCACCGCCGGCCATCGCCTCGATCTCCGGCGTGATCGCGTCGATCGTTTCGAGGAAGCGTGCGTCGGGGTCGAGATGCGGCGGTGCCGTATAGAGGCCGTCGATATCGGAGAGCAGCACCAGCAGGTCGGCGCCCGTCATGGTGGCGACGCGGGCGGCAAGGCGATCGTTGTCGCCGTAGCGGATTTCGGTCGTCGCGACCGTGTCGTTTTCGTTGATGATCGGCACGGCGCCGAGTTTCAAGAGCTGGTTGATCGTCGCGCGCGCGTTGAGATACCGCCGCCGCTCTTCCGTATCGCCGAGCGTCAGCAGGATCTGGCCGGCGACGATGCCGTCGGTGGAAAGGCTTTCCGACCAGGCGCGCGCCAGCGCGATCTGGCCGACGGCCGCCGCCGCCTGGCTTTCCTCCAGCTTCAGCGCCCCCGAGGGCACCTTCAGCACGGAACGGCCGAGCGCAATGGCGCCGGAGGAGACGACGAGCACCTCAGTGCCGCCGGCCCTGAGCGCGGCGATGTCCTGGCACATGGCATCAAGCCACGCCTTTTTCAGGCCGCTCGCCCGGTCGACAAGCAGGGCCGAGCCGATCTTGATCACAATCCGGCGGTATTTTCCGAGCGGTTTGCGGTGTCTCGTCATCTCAGTCGTCGGATCCGGAATTCTTCGCTTCAACGATGATGTCGCGCAGCGCCCGGAGCGTGCTCGTCATGCCGACGCCGGCGACGGCAGAAATCTGGTAGGGCTTCTGGCCGCTCGCCTTCTGAAGCGCCTTGGTCTTCTTCTTCAACTCGTCCTCGTCGAGCAGGTCGATCTGCGACAGCGCCACGATCACCGGCTTGTCGGTGATGCCGCCGCCATAGGCTTCAAGCTCGTGTTTCACCGTCTTGTAGGCCTTGGCGACATCCTCCTCCTGGGCGGAGACGAGGTGCAGCAGCACGCGCGTGCGCTCGACATGGCCAAGGAAACGGTCGCCGAGCCCGATGCCGTCATGCGCACCCTCGATGAGGCCCGGAATGTCGGCAAGGATGAATTCGCCGCCGTCGATCGTCGCGACGCCGAGGTTGGGGTGCAGCGTCGTGAAGGGATAGTTGGCGATCTTCGGCCGGGCGCGCGTGCAGGTCGCGAGGAAGGTGGACTTGCCCGCATTCGGCAGGCCGACGAGACCGGCATCGGCGATCAGCTTCAGCCGCAGCCAGATGGTCTTTTCGTCACCCTCCAGGCCCGGATTGGCCCAGTTCGGCGCCTGGTTGGTGGAGGACTTGAAATGCGTGTTGCCGAAGCCGCCATTGCCGCCGGCGGCAAGCTTGAAGCGCTGGCCCTCGGTGACCATGTCGATGATCAGCGTCTCGTTGTCTTCCTCGAAGATCTGCGTGCCGACCGGCACTTTCAGCGTCACGCTGTCGCCATTGGCGCCCGTGCGGTTGCGGCCCATGCCGTGCGTGCCGGTCGCGGCCTTGAAGTGCTGCTGGAAGCGGAAGTCGATCAGCGTGTTAAGGCCGTTGACGGCCTCCACCCACACGTCGCCGCCGCGCCCGCCGTCGCCGCCGTCCGGCCCGCCGAACTCGATGAATTTTTCGCGACGGAACGAGACAGCCCCTGCCCCGCCGTCACCGGACCGGATATAGACTTTTGCTTCGTCCAGGAATTTCATCGGCTCGCCGTTCGCTTTTCTCGTCTTCTAATAGTGCCGTCTTCGATATAGCCGCTTGCCTGAGAGGTCAAAGACTATCGTGAAATTCGTCAGCTACAACGTCCAGTATGGCATCGGTCTCGATGATCGGTTCGACCTGCCGCGCATCGTGTCCAGCATTCACGGTGCCGATATCATCGCGCTCCAGGAAGTGACCCGCAATTTTCACCGCAACGGCCATGTCGACATGGTCGCGGAATTGCAGACGCTGCTCGCCACGCATTATTCCGTCTTTGGTGCGGCCTGCGATCTCGACGCCGGCTCGGCGATCGAGCAGGGCCGCGCGGTCAACCGCCGCTTCCAGTTCGGCAACATGATCTTTTCGCGCTGGCCGATCCTCTCGACCCGCACGATCCTGCTTCCGCGCACGCGAACGCTCGACAAGCTGAACCTGCAGCGCGGCGCGACCGAAGCGGTGATCGCCACGCCGAAGGGCGCCATCCGCGTCTATTCCACGCATCTCGACCATGTCCACCGCGACGAGCGCATCGCGCAGATCCGCTATCTCAAGGATCGCGCCCAGCTTTATGGTTTCGAGGGCGGCGCGATTTCCGGTGCGCACGAATTCGGCCTTGCCGAACCGCCGGTGCCGGAGGATTACGTGCTGATGGGCGACTTCAACATGGTGCCGGAATCGCCGGAATATGACGAGATGGCCGGCAGCGTAGATGCGCTCTACGGCCGCCAGATCCGCGCCACCCATCCGGTCGATGCACTGGCCGGCCTCGGCAAGCGACACGCCGCAAGCTACAGCTGGATCGATCCCAAGAACCACGCCGACCGCCTCTTCCTCGACTATTGTTTCCTCAGCCACGGCCTCGTCGAACGGCTGACGGATGCCTGGGTCGACGAGACCGCCTTCGGCTCCGACCACCTGCCGGTCTGGTTCGAGCTTTCGTGAGTGAAACGGGCTGAATTTTTCATCGTCGCCCCGCTCTAAAACCGGGAAACCCTCTCCTCCGTCATGGTCGGGCCTGACCCGACCATCCACGTCCCACCCGCGGCATGGATCCTCGGCTCAAGGCCGAGGATGACGTCGGTGGGTGGGGAAACGGACCCTGGAAAACCGGGGCGGATCGCTCCGCCCCGGTCTGTTTTAGCGCCTCGGCGCCGCCGGGCGAAAATCGCCCGGCTCCAGCCGCGTTTCGATATGCGGAACCATGGCACCGCGGGCGACACTGAACACGTCGCTGCAGCCGGTGATGCGGAAGCCCGTCTTTTCCTGCACCCGCAGCGAGGCGAGGTTGTCGGCGAAGATGCCGGAGTGGATGTCCGTGCCCGGCATGCGCATGAGGAACCGTGCCGTCGCCCCATGCACCGCCTCGCTCATATAGCCCCGCCCCCAATAGAAGCGGTTCAGCCAGTAGCCGAGTTCCCATCCGTTGCCGCGCCGCTCGAAGACGACGCAGCCGATATGCACGTCGTCTCCCGCGGTGATGGCGAGCGCCCAGCCCTCGTAGAGATCGGTGGTGGCGATCGAAAGCCATTCGCTCGCATCCTGCCGATCATAGGGTGCCGGCACGCGGGCCAGCATGCGCGAGACCTGGAAGTCGCCGAGCGACTGCGCGATCGCATCCGCATCGGACATGCGGTGCGGGCGCAGCGCCAGGCGCGGGGTCGTGATGGTCGGGCAGGCACCGGGGCCGGTGCTGCGCTCGACGTTCATCGGGGTCTGCATGGCGTTCATCGCATCCCTCCCCAGCTCTTCAGCGAGACCCAGGTCTTGCGGTCGAGCCTGTACCATTCGACGGGAACCATGCCGCCGACCGAGAGGCTCTGCACCATGCCGGTCGCCTGGAACTGGAAGCCGCACTTCTGGATGACCCGCCGCGAGGGGATGTTCATGACCCGGCACCGCGCGTCGATCTGCTCGACATCGCGGGTGCGGAAGACCATGTCGATCAGCGCGTGGGCCGCCTCGGTGACATAACCCTGGTTCCAGTAGGGCTCGCCCAGCCAATAGCCGAGCTCGACGGTGCGTCCGTCCTCATGCGGCTCGATACCGCAGCAACCGAGGAAGGCGCCGTTGTCGGCTTTGGTAATGGCATAGACGCACTTGCCAATCGCGCCGGCGCGTGTGCGTCGCACGAAATCGGCGGCATCCGCCACCGTATAGGGGTGGGGCATGCGGGCGACCATGTTGGCGATATTGGCGTTGTTGGCGAGATGGGCAAGGGCGTCGATGTCGTCTTCGTGCGGGGCTCTCATGACGAGCCGCGGCGACAGTAAGATCGGGCAATCGGTCCTTGGCCGTTCAGGCCTCAGCCTTTCCTTGGGAGACCTTGATTGGTCGTCCCGCAACAATTCGGTCTGCATGGCTCAGTCCTCCAGAGCAAAAAGGGGAGATGGGTCTTGCCCCATCTCCCCTTTTTTCTTCAGGCCTGAACCTGTAGCGTCAGCCGGGTCAATGAGACGCCGGCTGTTTTAGAGCGCTACCGGCTTATTCCGCTGCTTCCGCTTTCGGGGCGACAGACACGTAAACGCGACCGTTGGCCTTCGTACGGAAATTCACATTGCCAGCCGTAAGTGCGAAGATCGTGTGATCCTTGCCGAGGCCGACATTGGCACCGGGATGCCACTGCGTGCCACGCTGGCGGACGATAATGTTGCCTGCGAGGACGGCTTCGCCGCCAAACTTCTTCACGCCAAGGCGCTTGGACTCGGAATCGCGACCGTTGCGCGAGGAACCGCCAGCTTTCTTGTGTGCCATGGGAGTTCTCCTTTACCTGTCCGGATTATTCGGCTGCTGCTTCGGCTGCGGGTTCAGACTTCTTGGAAGCCTTCTTCGCTTTGCCGGCGGCTGCGATGTCGATGATGCGGACAGTCGTGTTGTGCTGACGATGACCACGCGAACGCTTCGAGTTCTGGCGACGACGCTTCTTGAAGGCGATGACCTTCTTGGCGCGGCCATGCTCGACGACTTCGGCCGTCACGATGGCGCCTTCGACGAAGGGCGCACCGATCGTGGCATCGGCGCCAACGCCGACCATCAGCACTTCGGTGAATTCGATCTTTGCACCAGCGTCGCCCGACAGCTTTTCAATCGTCAGAACGTCGTTGGCGGCCACGCGGTACTGCTTACCGCCGGTCTTGATGACTGCGAACATTTTATATCCTTTCATGTTCGTGCCGGCTCTTTGCCCGTCAAGGCAAGGCCGTCTTTTTATCAGTCGCTCGGAATGGCGATGCATTGGCGCATCGCCGGCTCAAACGGTTCCTTGCGGAATACCAATAAGGCATGGCACAAAGAACCAGCGTCGCGGCACAAGTGAGACCTATGCCACTGCACCTTGCGCAATAGGTGAGGCGATGAAAACTGTCAAGGGAATTTCCGTCACCGTGACAAATAGATGAACATTCCTCGGGCGATCCCCCTTGCAAGCCCGTCCCACACCCGCTATGTACCGCCCCGCGTCGAAGGGCGCCGACCGACTATGCGGAGAGGTGGCAGAGTGGTCGAATGCACCGCACTCGAAATGCGGCATACCTGCAAGGGTATCGTGGGTTCAAATCCCACCCTCTCCGCCATATCTTCCCGCCATCACTGCATGAATTTGCCGGCTTGCCGCATGGACTTTGTGCACTGCGTCATGGCATAGGGCGCGGGACACGACGAGGCCCGTTTTTTCATGATCCGCATCGAGAATATCAGCAAGTCCAACAGCCACCGTATCCTGTTCATCGAGGCGTCCGCTGCGTTGAACCGGGGGGAGAAGATCGGGCTGGTCGGGCCGAACGGGGCCGGCAAGACGACGTTGTTCCGCATGGTCACGGGCCAGGAGCAGCCGGACGAGGGGCAGGTTTCGGTCGAGAAGAATGTTTCTGTCGGTTATTTCAGCCAGGATGTGGGCGAGATGGCGGGGCGTAGCGCCGTCACCGAGGTGATGGACGGGGCGGGGCCGGTGAGCACGGTCTCGGCGGAACTGCACGCACTTGAGGCGGCGATGGTCGATCCGGACCGGCTCGACGAGATGGATACGATCATCGAGCGCTATGGCGAGGTGCAGGCGCGTTACGAGGAGCTCGATGGTTATGGGCTGGAGAGCCGGGCGCGGGAGGTTCTGGCGGGGCTGAGCTTCAGCGAGGAGATGATGGACGGTGACGTCGGCAAGCTTTCCGGCGGCTGGAAGATGCGTGTGGCGCTCGCCCGCATTTTGCTGATGCGGCCGGATGTCATGCTGCTCGACGAGCCGAGCAACCATCTCGATCTCGAAAGCCTGATCTGGCTGGAGCAGTTTTTGAAAGGCTATGACGGCGCGCTTTTGATGACCTCGCATGACCGCGAGTTCATGAACCGCATCGTCACGAAAATCATCGAGATCGACGCCGGGTCGCTGACGACCTATTCCGGCGACTACGGCTTCTACGAGCAGCAGCGCGCGCAGAACGAGAAGCAGCAGCAGGCGCAGTTCGAGCGCCAGCAAGCGATGCTCGCCAAGGAAATAAAATTCATCGAGCGTTTTAAGGCGCGCGCCTCGCATGCCGCCCAGGTGCAGAGCCGGGTGAAGAAGCTCGACAAGATCGAGCGCGTCGAGCCGCCGCGCCGGCGCCAGACGGTCATGTTCGAGTTCCAGCCAGCGCCGCGCTCGGGCGAGGACGTGGTCAATCTCAAGAACGTGCACAAGGCCTATGGCAGCCGCTCGATCTACCAGGATTTCAGTTTTCTCATCCGCCGCCGCGAGCGCTGGTGCGTGATGGGCGTCAACGGTGCGGGCAAGTCGACATTGCTGAAGCTCGTCGCCGGTGCCGCCACGCCGGACGAGGGCAGCGTGACGATCGGGGCCAGCGTCAAGGTCGGCTATTTTGCACAGCATGCGATGGATCTTCTCGACGGCGAGATGACGGTGTTCGAATGGCTGGAGAACGAGTTTCCGCGCGCCGGGCAGGGGCCGCTGCGCACGTTGGCCGGCTGCTTCGGCTTTTCCGGCGATGATGTCGAAAAGCGGTGCCGGGTGCTCTCCGGCGGCGAGAAGGCGCGGCTGGTGATGGCGGCGATGCTGTTCGATCCGCCGAACTTCTTGATCCTCGACGAGCCGACGAACCATCTCGATCTCGACACCAAGGAAATGCTGATCAAGGCGCTGGGGGAATACGAGGGCACCATGCTCTTCGTTTCGCACGACCGCCATTTCCTCGGCGCCTTGTCGAACCGTGTGCTCGAATTGAACGGTGACGACGTGCATCAATATCCGGGCGGCTACGTCGAATATGTCGCCCAGACCGGCCATGAGGCACCGGGCGTTCCGGGCTGACGCTTGCGGCCATTTGCGCTATGAATCCGGGCGGGCAGCCTGACCGGAAGCGCGAATGCAGCGAGAGAATCGCGTGCATGAGGGCGCCATGCGCAGCGGGCAGCGCTACGGGCTCGACTATACGCCGCTCTTCAAATTCCTGCTTTCCCGCGTCGGTGAGGAGTGGGATGGTGTGCATGCCGAGGCAGTGGCGCGGCTCGACAAAGTGGAGCCGATTTCCTGGATGGTGGCGCGCTCGGAGGCGGAGAAAAAGTCCTTCGTGCGGATCGGCGAGAGTTCCTATTACAGCGGGCTCTTCGTCGATGCCGAAAACCGGCTGCTGCTGGTCGATCCGGATTTGCGCGTCGAGCATATGGAGCCGCGCTGTGCCTGCTGCACGCACACGTTCAACGGCATTCCCTTCACGCGGAAATACGCGGCGCCCTGACCGTCAGGCCGCGCCGCGATATTGCTCGTCCGTCACCTGCTCCAGCCAGGTCACAGGCGAACCGTTTTCCGATTCGGCGATGGCCACATGGGTCATGGCGGTCCTGTCGGTGGCGCCGTGCCAGTGCTTTTCGCCGGGCGGGAACCAGACGACGTCGCCGGGGCGGATTTCCTCGATCGGCCCGCCCTCGCGCTGCGCCCAGCCGAGGCCGGCGGTGACGATAACGAGCTGGCCGAGCGGATGCGTGTGCCAGGCGGTGCGGGCACCCGGCTCGAAGGTGACGATCGCGCCGCCGGCGCGTCCGGGCGCTTCTGCCTTGAAGGGCGTGTCGAGGCGCACCTTGCCGGTGAAATAATCCGCCGGGCCGGGCGTCGAGGGGCTGGTGCCGTTGCGCTTGATGTCCATGTCCGTCTCCTTCACGTCTCGCGCGACCATACACGGCTGGCGGAGCCGCCGCAGACGATTTATGAGGACGGCCAGGGTTTTCAAGGCGGGACGCGGAATGGACAAGCGGCGCATCGGGATCGTCGGCGGCGGGCCGGCCGGGCTGATGGCGGCAGAAATGCTGTCGGCGCGCGGCCACGCGGTGACCGTGCTGGAGGCGATGCCGACGATCGGGCGCAAATTTCTGCTGGCAGGCAAGTCGGGTCTCAACCTCACCCATTCGGAAGCCTATGAGCGCTTCGTCACCCGTTTTGGCGCGGCGAACGAGCATCTGCGCGTGGCGATCGATGCCTTCACGCCGGAGGATCTGCGGGCCTGGGCGCTCGGGCTTGGCACGGAAACCTTCGTCGGCACGTCCGGCCGCGTGTTTCCGATCGTCATGAAGGCCTCGCCGCTGCTGCGCGCCTGGCGGGCGCGGCTGGAAAATCAGGGCGTCGATATCCGCGTGCGTCACCGATGGCACGGTTTTGCGCCGGAGGGTCTTCTCGTCGAGACGTCGGAAGGCATGACGACGATGGAATTCGATACGGTGCTTCTGGCGCTCGGCGGGGCGAGCTGGCCGCGGCTTGGTTCAGATGCGGCCTGGGTCGATACGCTTGCGGAAAGGGGCGTCGGGATCGCGCCCTTGCGTCCGGCCAATTGCGGCTTCGACGTGGATTGGTCACCGTTTTTCGTCGAAAGATTTGCCGGGGCGCCGGTCAAGGGTGTCATGGCGCATTCGGCGGCGGGTGCCATTCCCGGCGAGTTCGTCGTGTCGAAGTCGGGTGTGGAGGGCAGCCTGATCTATGCCCATGCCGCCACCTTGCGTGATGCGCTGGAGCAGAACGGGATTGCGACGCTCGTGCTGGATCTGGCGCCGGGGCGGGCCATCGAGCGCCTTGCCGGTGATCTTGCACGCCAGGGCGGCAAGGCGAGTTTTTCCAGCCGGCTGCGCAAGGGGGCGGGGCTCGACGGCGTCAAGGCGGCGCTGCTGCGCGAATGTTTCCCCGATGTTTCCACCATGACGCCGGAGGCGCTGGCAGCGGCGATCAAGGCTCTGCCGATCCGGCTCGTGCGGCCACGGCCGATTGCCGAGGCGATTTCGTCGGCCGGCGGCATTCGCTTCAATGCGATCGACGCGGCCTATATGCTCAAGGCGCTGCCGGGCGTCTTCGTCGCGGGCGAGATGCTCGACTGGGAAGCGCCGACCGGCGGCTACCTGCTCACGGCCTGTTTTGCCACCGGACGCGCCGCGGCTTTTGGAATCGATAGCTGGCTATCCAACTGATTTGCGAGTCAGCCGCGTTTTGGCCGCGTCGGCGCGTGGTTTAGGCTGGCCGCGGCTTCCTTCAGCCGGGCGAGATAGCGGTCCCGGTTGGCAAGGCCGTCGTCGCGCGGCGTGACAAGGCAGAGCGTTGCGGCCGCGTGGCCTTCTTCATCCATCACAGGCACGGCGAAACAGTGGGTAAAACTGTCGACGATGCTGTTGAAGGTGAAAAAGCCTTCGCGCTCGGCCTGGCGCACTTCGGCGAGGAAGTGCTGGGGATCAAGCCATTCGCCGCTTGGCAGGCGGAAATCCTGCGACGGGATGAAAGCGAGAATGTCCTCATCCGTCCGATGCGCGACGAGCAGGCGGCCGGAGGCCGTCCACGGGATCGGCACGGATTGGCCGATATCCGTCGAGATGCGGAAGGGCCGGGCGCCTTCCCGCATGCGCACCACCGTGTATTTGTTGCCATCCAGCATGCAGAACTGTGCCGTCTCGCGTGTCTCGTCGGCCAGCCGCTCGAGCACCGCCTCGCATTCGCGGGTGAAGTCGAAATGGTTCTCGTAGGCAGCACCCAGGAAATAGAGTTTGCGCCCGAGATAGACGCGGCCCTCGCCGCCGGTGAATTCGAGGATGCCGTTGCGCAGAAGCAGGTTCACCAGCTCGTAGACCGATGAGCGCGGCGCGCCGATCTGCGCGGCGATCTCGTTCGGCTTCAGCGCCTGGCGCTTCTGGCGCAGGAAATCGAGGATCTCGAAGGCGCGGTCGAGACCGCGGGCGCGCTTGCCGGCTGCTTCATCCAGAACTGCATCCATTCCCGTCGGTCCCTGCCTTTTCGTCCCGTCCACGCTTCTCACGCCGCCCGTGACATCTGTCAATCCGCATGCTTGCGCTCCCGCAGCGCGAAATTTCCGCACCCCTCTTGCGAGGCGGAAAAAACGGCATAAGATCGCGTCGTCCAGTATTTAGATCATCTGTACGTTATATTGGACAAAGACGGATGGCAAGCCCGTTCCTGCTGCCGCACAAAAAAGGGGATCGACAATGAACAATCTTGAGAACAGCCGCCGCCTCCTCGCGGGCGCTGCCGCCGCCACGGCGCTCCTTGTGTTTTCCGCCGGCACCGCGTCCGCCGCTGCCAATTGCATCAAGGGCGACCGCAAAGCACCCTATACGGTCGGCTGGGCGAACATCTATTCGGTGCCGACGTGGATGAAGCAGACGGAAGGCACGATTTCGGCCGAAGTGGAGGAATTGAAGAAGGCCGGCCTCGTGAAGGACCTGATGATCACGGACGCGCAGGGCAATGCGCAGACGCAGATCCAGCACATCCAGTCGATGATCGACGCCAATGTCGACGCCATCGTCGTCATCGCCGGCTCTTCCAACGCGCTCGACCGCGTGATTTCGGATGCCTGTGACAAGGGCATCGCCGTCGTGAACTTCGACAGTCTCGTCAACACGGACAAGGTGACGGCGAAGATCAACACCGATTCCAACGAATGGGGCGCCACCGCCGCCAAATGGATGGTCGAGCAGCTCGGTGGCAAGGGCAAGATCATCATCATGAACGGCCCCGCCGGCATTTCCGTCAGCGACGACCGCCGCAAGGGCGCGCAGCCGGTGCTCGATGCCAATCCGGGCCTCGAAGTCATCACCGAGACGAACACGGAATACAACGTCGCCCCCGCGCAGGAAGCAATGACCAGCCTGCTCTTCGCCAATCCGGAAATCGACGGCGTGCTGTCGCTCGGCGGCGCCCTTTCGGCCGGCTCCGTCATGGCTTTCGATCGCCAGGGCCGCGAACAGGTGCCGACGAGCGGCGAGAACGCCCGCCAGTTCCTGGAACTGTGGAAGGAAAAGGGCCTGAAGGGCTGGGCCACCATGCAGCCGAACTGGCTTGGCGCGCTTTCGGTCTATACAGCCGTGCAGGCGCTGGAAGGCAAGGACGTGCCGGCCTTCATCAAGGTGCCGCTGCCGGTCATCGACGACAGCACGATCAACGGCTATCTCGCCCGCGCCGCCGATTTCCCGGCCGACGGCTATATCTACTCGGATTACGACAAGGCGCTGTTCGACAAGCTGCTGGCCCAATAATCCGGTAGAGTAATTCGCGTGAAGGATGCCGTGATGACGGAGCAAAAACCCCTGCTGGAAGCCCGGCAGGTGTTCAAGGGATTTTTTGGCAATCCCGTTCTGAAGGGCGTCGATATCGCCCTTCATCCTGGCAGGGTGCATGCCCTGCTGGGCGAGAACGGTGCCGGAAAATCCACGCTGATCAACCTGCTTTCCGGCGCCCTCCAACCGGATAGCGGCACGATTTCCGTCGATGGCAAGCCGGTCGGGCGCTTCAGCCCGGCCGGCGCGCGCGCGGCCGGTATCGCCGTGGTGCAGCAGGAGCTGAGCCTCACGGCGGACCTGTCGATTGCCGAAAATATCGGGCTCGGCGCCTTCCCGCGCCGGTTCGGCCTCATCGATTACCGGGCGCTTCATCGCGGCGTGCGCGACGTCTGCGATATGGTGGGCCTCACCGAGCCGCTGGACATGCCGGTGGCGGACCTGGCCCTTGGCCGCCGCCAGATGGTGGAGATCGCCAAGGCGCTGTTCCGCAAGCCGCGCGTGCTGATCCTCGACGAGCCGACCTCCTCGCTTTCCGCCCACGAGGCCGGCATTCTCGCCCGGCTGATCGGGACGCTGCGCGATCGCGGCACCGCCCTTCTCTATATTTCCCACCGCCTCAACGAGGTGCAGGCGCTTTGCTCCCACGTCACGGTGCTGAAGGACGGCGGCGTCACCGCCGACCAGTCGCTTGCCGGCATCGACGGCGAGGGGCTGGTGCGCCTGATGGTCGGCCGCGAGACCGGCGATCTCTTCCCGCCGCGCCCGGCCGCCAATCCCGGTGCGACGCGCATCGGCGTCGAGAATTTTTCGGCGGGCCTCGTGCGCGATATCGGCTTTTCCGCACGCGCCGGTGAAATCGTCGGCATTGGCGGGCTCGTCGGGCAGGGGCAGGAAGACCTGCTGCTCGGTCTCTACGGCGCCATCCCCGCCAAGGCCTCCAAGGCCGAAGTTTCCGGCAAAGCCGCGCTGCCCGCCCATGTCGGCGAGGCGAATGCTGCGGGCATTGTCTATGTGCCGGCGGACCGCAAGCATGAGGGGCTGGTGCTGCCCCATTCCATCGCCTCCAACCTCATCCTCCCTTCGCTCGGCCGCCTTGCCCGGGGCGGTTTTCGCGATCGGGGTGCGGAGGCCGAGCTGATCGCCGATCTGGCGCGCCGGCTGACCATTAAGGGCGACGTCGCCCGCGCGGTTCAGGCGCTTTCCGGCGGCAACCAGCAGAAGGTGGCGCTCGCCAAATGGCTGCCGCTCGATCCTTCCGTCCTGCTGCTCAACGATCCGACGCGCGGCGTCGATATCGAGACCAAGCGCGAAATCTACCTGATGCTGCGCACCTTCGCCGCCGAAGGGCGGCTCGTCATCCTCGCCAGTTCCGATACGCCGGAGCTCGTACATCTCTGCGACCGCGTCGTGGTGCTCCGCGAAGGCCGCGTTGCGGCAGCGCTTGTCGGCGACGCGATCAGCGAAGAGGCGATCGTCGGCGCGGCCATGGGCGTCAACACGCAGGGAGCCGCCGCATGAGCGCTGTTTCATCCTTCGGCTGGCTCTACGGCGCGATCCAGCGCCGCCGCAATCGCAGCCTCGGTGGCCTCTATCTGGTCGTCGCCGCTTTCCTCATTCTCTATGCGGTGCTCTTCCCGGGCATTCTCTCCGTCGGTGGCTTTTCCAAGTTCACGCAGAACTGGTTCCCGCTGGCGCTTGTCACCATGGCGCAGGCGCTGCTCATGCTGAATGGCGGCATCACGCTGGTGATCGGGCCGCTGGTCAGCCTCGGCGCGGTGATCGCCGCAACCACGATGGGAACCGCACTCGGCGTGCCCGGCGGCATTCTCGCCGTCGCCTTCGCGGGTCTCGCGATCGGCGCTGTTACCGGCGCCATCGTCGCCCATCTCCGGCTGCCGGCGATCATCGTCACGCTCGCCGGTTCCTTCATCATCACCGGCGTGGCGCTCATCCTGCTGCCGCGTCCCGGTGGCTTTATTCCGGATTGGCTGTCGACCACGCTCGCCGGCCACACGCCCGTCGCCTTCCTCCTGCTCGTTGTCATCGTGCTCGCCTGGAAAGCGTTTCTCGCGACACCGCTCGGCCTCGGCATCTACGCGGCCGGCGATAACCCGATCGGGGCCTTCCGCTCCGGCGTGCCGGTCGAGCGGGTGAAGATCGTCGCCTTCGCCCTATCCGGCCTTCTGGCGGCCCTTGCCGGCCTCTTCGTCGCGGCGCAGACGGGGTCGGGTGATCCGGTCATCGGCACGCCCTTCACGCTGAACTCCATTGCCGCGGCCGTGCTCGGCGGCGTCGGCTTCCTTGGCGGCAAGGGCACGATGCGCGGCGCGATCTGCGGCAGCCTGCTGCTTTCTGTCATGATCAACGTGATGTTCTTCCTCGGCTTCCCGCCCGTCGCGCAATATATCGCGCAGGGCCTGATCATTGTCGGCGCCATCGCGGTGCCGGAGCTTCTTGCAAAGGGGAGGGCGAGGCGATGAATGCCGTGAAATCCCTTTTCCGCAATCCGCCGCTGCTGACCTTCCTTCTGGTGGCGCTCGTCTGGCTCGTTGCGAGCCTGACGCTGCGCGGTTTCGGCGCCTATGGCCATCTGCGCTACCTGCTGGAGCTTGCTGCCGTCATTGGCATCGCGGCCGCCGGCCAGACGCTCGTCATCCTGATGGGCGGCATCGATCTCTCGGTGGGCGCCGTCATCACCGTCACGGCGATCCTGCTGCCGCTCATCTCGCCCGCCTGGGATCCGACCGGCCTCGTCGGCATCGCGCTGGCGCTGTCGATTGCCACCGGCATCGGTTTCCTCAACGGCGCGGGTGCGGCCTATCTCCGCGTGCCGCCGATCATCATGACGCTCGCCATGGCGACGTTCCTTCAGGGCCTGCTCGTCATCGTGGCCGGCGGCAGCGCCGTCACCGTCAGTAATCCGGCGGTCATCCTGCTCGGACAGGCGCGGCCGCTCGGCATCCCGGCCGGCGTCATACTGTGGCTCGTCGTTTCGGCCGTCGTGCTGCTGCTCATCCACCGCATGCCGATCGGTGCGCGCTTCCTGGCGCTTGGGGCCAATCCGCTGGCCGCCCGGCTTTCCGGCGTCAGCGTCACGCGCAACACGCTGGTCCTCTATGCGCTGTCCGGCTTCTTCGCAGGGCTTGCCGGCATTCTGGTGCTCGGCATGAATCGCCAAGGCTATGTCGGCATCGGCGATCCCTATCTGTTGACGTCGATTGCCGCCGTCGTGCTCGGCGGCACCTCCATTCTCGGCGGGCGCGGCACCTATGCCGGCACCATTCCGGGCGCCATTCTGCTCGTCACCACGACCGCCCTCATCACCGTCGTCAACGCCTCGCCCGGCTGGCGGTCGATCATGTTCGGCACGCTGATCCTGGCGCTTCTCCTCATTTCCGGCCGCGAGGCGCGGCGATGATGGCACGTTATGACGGCCCGGTGATCGACCCGCATCACCACCTCTGGGACCTCGCGCTGAAGCGTCATCCGTGGCTCGAAAAGGCGGAGGCCACCGGCGGCCTCGCGCCGATCCTGCGCAACTATGGCATCGAGGACTATCGGGCCGATGCGGCTCGCCAGAATGTTGTCACCACCGTGCATGTGGAGGCCGGCTGGTCGGACGCACATCCGCTGGAGGAAAGCCGCTGGCTCGATGGCTTCGACCGCAGCACCGGCATTGCCCACCGCTACGTCGCCCGGGTTCCCCTCGATGGCCCGGATGCGATACGCCTGCTGGAGACCGAAGCGGCAAACCACAACGTCGTCGGCATCCGCGATATCGTCAGCTGGCATCCTGACCCGGCTAAGAGCTTTGCGCCACGCGCCCATCGCATGGCCGATCCCGCCTGGCGGGAGGGGCTTGCCCATCTCTCCCGCCTCGGCCTCGTTTTCGACCTGATGCTCTTTCCCTGGCAGATGGAGGAGGCGCTCGACCTCGTGCGCACTTTCCGGAAACGCATTTCGTGCTCAACCACTGTGGCAGCCCGATCGATCGCACGGATGAGGGCATGGCCCTTTGGCGCAGCGGCCTGCGGGCACTCGGGCGTGAAGAGAACGTGCGGCTGAAAATCTCCGACCTCGTCGCCTATGACAATGACTGGACGCTCGAAAGCCTGCGCCCGGTGATCGACCATTGTCTTGATTGTTTCGGCCCGGCACGCGCGATGTTCGCCAGCGATTTCCCGGTCGCCGGGCTGCATGCCTCCTTCGACGAGGTCTATGGCGTCTTCCGCACCGTGGCCGCATCCCTCTCGCTTGCGGAGCAGCGCGCTTTGTTCTTCGCGACCGCCAACGATACCTACCGCCTCGGAATTGCCGAGGCGGTCAGAGGAGAAATGCATGTCTGACCTGCAAACGAACGGCCCATTGATCGACGACCGCATCCGCGGTTTTCCGCCGGGTCACGCGCCCTTGTCGCTCGATGCGATCGGCGGGCAGGGGTGGAAACCCTATGACGGGATGATGGCGCTGCCGTTGATCTCGCTTGACCGGCAGGCTTTTGCGAAAAACGTCGCGCTGATGATGGCCTGTGTGAAGGACCACGCCGTCGAGATCGCGCCGCATGCCAAGACGCCGATGTCGGTGGGTGTTTCCGATGCTCTCATCACCGCCGGCGCCTGGGGCACGACGGTTGCCGATATCCGCCAAGCCGCCGTGCTGCTGAAGGCCGGCCAGCGCCGGCTGATCCTTGCCAACGAGATCGGCGGCACCGCTGCGGCGCGCCGGCTGGCCTCCCTGCTTGCCGCCTATCCCGAAGCGGAGCTGCATATATTCGTTGATTCCGTTGCCCTCGTCGAAGCCTTGCGGGCGGCCTGGCAGGAACGGCAGGACCTGCCGCCGCTCGGGCTCCTGGTGGAGCTTGGCGCCGGTCGTGCCGGTGCGCGCAGCCTTGAGGCCGCGGGCAATATCCTTGACGCGATCCTCGCGACGGAGACGACCCGTTTCGGGCTGAGCGGCATCGCCGCCTATGAAGGCGCTGCCGCCACCGCGGATGCGGCGGAAACCCTGCGCCGGATCGATGCGCTGATGGCGATGACCGCGGCCTTCCTGCCGCAGGTTCGTGCCCGCATCGGCCCGGAGCGCCCGCTTCTGCTGACGGCCGGCGGCTCGGTCTTTTTTGACCGGGTGGTCGCCGGGCTTTCTGCTGCCGTCGCGGCCGATCCCGCCTGCCGTCTGGTGCTGCGCAGCGGGGCGATCTTCTTCCACGATCACGGCGTCTATGAGCGTGGGCTTGCCGGCCTCGATGATCGCGGCGGTTTCCGCGTCGGCGGGGAAACGATCTCGGCCGCGCAAGGCTTTCAGCCGGCGCTGCGGGTCTGGGCGGAAGTCCTCTCCCTGCCGGAGCCGGGGCTGGCGATCTGCGGCATGGGCCTGCGCGATGTCGCGATCGACCAGGGCTTGCCGCGACCGCTTGCGCTTTATCGCGACGGTGCACCGCTTGGCGATTTTACCGGTGCGGAGGTGCTGCGCCTCAACGACCAGCACGCCTTCGTGCAGCTTGCCGGCGATGGCGTCCGCATTGGCGACGTGGTCGAATTCGGCATTTCGCATCCCTGCACCTGCCTTGACCGGCACGCCATTCTCTACGGCCTCGATCCCGACCACACGGTCACGACGGCCTATCTCACCAGCTTCGGCTGATCTTCCCAAGCAGAAAGGAATTCCCCCATGATCCAACGCTACCAGAAGGGCTCGCGCATGAGCCAGGCCGTCAGCTTCGGTGGGCTCGTCTATATTGCCGGCCAGGTCGCGGAAGACCGCAAGGCCGGCATCGAGGGCCAGACGGGCGACGTGCTTGGCAAGATCGACGCCCTCCTGAAGGAAGCCGGCACGAATCGCTCGAAGCTGCTCGCCGTAAACGTCTTCCTGCCGGCGATCGTCGATTTCGAGGCGATGAACGGCGTCTATGATGCCTGGATCGACCCGGAAAATCCGCCGGCGCGGGCCTGCGTCGAGGCGCGGCTGGCGGACCCGGACCTGCGCGTCGAAATGACCGCCGTCGCCGCCCTCTGACGGGAGACGCAAATGCACAGTGGCATCGTCAATCCGATCGATTTTGCGCAGGATGGCCGGCTGGCCGGGCATCTAGCCATTCCCTATTCGGTCGACCGTTCGCCCTATTATCAGATCCGCATCCCGATCCTGCGCCTGAAGAACGGCGCAGGGCCGAGCGTGCTGCTGATGGCGGGCAACCATGGCGATGAATATGAGGGCGAGCTCCAGCTCGGGCGGCTGATGCGTTTGCTCGATATCGACAAGATCCGCGGCGCCGTCACCATTTTGCCGATGGCCAACCTGCCGGCGGTGATGGCGGCGAAGCGCTGCTCGCCTTTCGATGGTGGCAATCTCAACCGGGCCTTTCCCGGCGATCCGGCCGGCACGCCGACGGCGCGGATGGCGCATTTCCTCGAACACACGCTTTTCCCGGCGCATGACGTGGTGCTCGACCTGCATTCGGGCGGCACGTCCATGGCGCACCTGCCCTGCACGCTGATCGAGCGGCAGGCGGATGCCGCGCGTTTCGAGCGCTCGGTTTCGCTGATGCGGGCGATGGGGGCCTCGCATGCCTTCATCGCGGACAACGGGCCGACGGCGCCGACCTCGATGGGGGCTGCGGGCCGGGCCGGCACGATCGGCCTTTCCGGCGAATTCGGCGGTGGTGGCACGGTGACGCCGGAGACGATGGCCTTCACGGCTGCTGCAATCGACCGGCTGCTGGTTGCTCTCGGCCTTGTCGAAGTGCCGGTTCTGTCGCGGGCTCCATTGCCGGCGCCGCAAGCGTTGCAACTGCTTTCGCTTTCCCGCCACAGCCAGGGCATCTATGCCAGCCGGCGCGGCTGGTTCGAGCCGGCGGTGGCGCTGGGGGCGGTGGTTTCGGCGGGCGATCTTGCCGGCTGGTATCACGATCTCGAACGGCTGGAGCAGGCGGAAGAGGCGCTGCACTTTGCCGAAGGCGGCATCGTCATTTCCCATCGCCTGCATTGCGACAGCCAGGCCGGCGACTGCCTGATCCAGGTTGCCGAGCCGATCACCGGCTGATCGCGTCGACGGCCTCCTTGACCCAGTCGAGACGTTTGGCCGGGATGAGCCCGTAATTGTAGAAATTCACGCCATCGGCGCCCGCGTCGATGGCGGCCTTGGCGCGTGCGGCGAGGATCGCCGGCTCGCCGACCTCGGGGTAAAAGACGCGCAGGCCGAGCCCGAGGAATTTTTCTTCACCCAGCGCGGCCCGGCCGGTGCGGATGACCTCGCCGACGGCCTCCGGCGTCATGTCGTAGCAGCAGAGGATCGCGCCGTCGCAGAGGTCTCCCACGGCTGCAAGATCGATGCCGCCGAGCCAGCCGTCCTTGAGGTCGATCAGCACGATGCGGGTCGCGGGGTCTGCGGCCGCTTTGATCTCGCCGATCAGGCGCGTCACCGGCTCGCTGCGCCAGGCGAGGAAGGCGTGCAGGTCCGGGTGGTCGCGGAAGGCGTCGATGCCGGCTTCGGGGAAATCCGGGAACTGTTTCTCCGGCACGGCCCGCTCGCAGAGTTCGGCGATGAAGCGGGCGACCGTCCTGCGGGCGCCTTCCACCGGCACGCCCGCTTTTTCGGCGCGGGCGGTGCAATGGTCGCAGAAGCAGAGCGACAGCAGGAAATCATCCTCGGCATTGAGGCCGACGCCGTCTTTTTCGTGGTGATATTCGTGCGCGAAACCCATGAAGTTCGGGCTTTCGAGCTCCAGCATGTCGGGTTTGTAATTCGTCGTGATGTCGCGCACGAGGGTGACGACATAGTCGCGTGCGGCCGGGCTCGATGGGCAGAGATTGTAATAGTTGGCGTTGCCAAAGGCGTTTCGGGTGACGTGGTCCGGGTGCAGCATGCCGAGGCGGCTGTTGTGCAGGCAGACCGTCCAGCACGAGACCTTCAGGCCGGTTTTTTCGCGCGCCGTCGTCAGCGCCGCTAGCATATCGCCGCGTTCGGCGACGTTTTGCGCCATCAGCGGGCGGATGGTCTTATCCTCCCAGAGCGTTTCGTCGGGGCGGAAATAGACGGTGCCGTCTTCCGGGAAATAGGCCTTCTGCGTCGGGCTGCGCGGCTGCAGGAAGCGGCCGGCGTGGTAGGAGGTCGCAAGGCTCACCGTGTTGAGGCCGGCGCGGCCGGAAAGCTCGGCGGCAAAGGCCTCCAGCCCCTGGTCCTGGATGTCCCAGGGGTAGGTCCACATGGAAAGATGCATGGCGGGCTCCTGTCGAATCTGTCCATTTTATAGAACATGTGTCCATAATAGTGTCCAGATGGATTTTCGGCGGCCTTGCATTGCTGAAAGAATCGGCGCGCCGCACCCCTCATGGCGGAGCCTTTCCCGGCGTCGCAAACAGGCGAGGGCCGGTCTCTTGGCATTTTCGACGCATTGGATGTCGCGAACCGGAGGGATTCCTTGCAAGAGGCGGCGTAGCTTCTCGTCATTGCAGGGGCTTGCGCTGGCGCGAGCGGCCTGAAATATGCGCCATGCCGCTTGTGCGGCCGCATGAGAAGGGGATCGCCGATGCTTGCCCCAGCATCGGCCGAACGCGAGATGGAACCGATGAAGAGCCATGTGCTGACCGTATCCTGCCAATCGACCCGCGGCATCGTCGCCGCGATCACCGGCTACCTCGCCGAGAAGGGGTGTTATATCTCCGACAGTTCGCAGTTCGACGACCTGGTGACGGGCCTGTTCTTCATGCGCCTCACGTTCCTCTCGCAGGAAGGCGTGTCGGAGGAGGAGATCAAGTCCGGCTTTGCTGCCGTCGGCAAGAAATTCGCGATGACCTACCGCTTCAACGACAGCGACGAGCGCATGAAGGTGCTGCTCATGGTGTCGCGCTTCGGCCATTGCCTGAACGACCTGCTCTACCGCTGGAAGATCGGCGCGCTCCCGATCGACATCGTCGGCGTCGTCTCCAATCACTTCGATTACCAGAAGGTCATCGTCAACCACGACATCCCCTTCCACCACATCAAGGTGACCAAGGAGAACAAGCCGCAGGCCGAAGCCCGGCTGATGGAAGTGGTCGAGCAGTCCGGCGCGGAGCTCATCGTGCTCGCCCGCTACATGCAGGTGCTGTCGGATGCCGTGTGCAAGAAGATGTCGGGCCGAATCATCAACATCCACCACTCGTTCCTGCCGTCGTTCAAAGGTGCCAACCCTTACAAGCAGGCCTTCGAGCGCGGCGTGAAGCTGATCGGTGCCACGGCGCACTACGTTACCGAGGATCTCGACGAAGGTCCGATCATCGAGCAGGACGTCGCGCGCATCACCCATGCGCAGTCGGCGGAGGATTATGTCTCGATCGGCCGTGACGTGGAGAGCCAGGTTCTTGCGCGCGCGGTGCACGCCCATATCCACCACCGCGTTTTCATGAACGGCAACAAGACCATCGTCTTCCCGCCGAGCCCCGGCTCCTACGCTTCCGAGCGCATGGGCTGATAATCGCCTCCGCATGGCCGTCCTTCCGCGCATGGCGGGACGGCCCGCAGGGGTGCCCACCGGGTTCACAGAATATCCCGTCCGGAGAGCCGCGCGAAAGCGTTGCCTCTGGGAATTGAAAAATGGTGGCTTCGCTTTCGCGCGGCCCCAGGCGTCCTTCGGAGGTGGTCTCGCCTCCTTCAGGCGTGGTGAAAGCTTCGCTGCACGGCTGGCGATGAGCCAGACCGCTTGCATGGCGGACCCAAACCGACCCCGCGACCCGGGGAAGGGGGAAGCCTTTCACGCCACAGGGTGATTATCCCCACAGCGCGTCCCACGCCTCTTCCGCTTGCTGCCGCACGTACCGGCTATCCACGAAAGCGCCTCCTCCCGCCCGCATCGACACGTTACGCGATCCGTCCGGCGGCGGAAGGATGGTCAGGATAGGCGAGGTTTTGGGGATGGGGAAAATGGGGAGGGTAAATTTTTCGGAATGGTGCGGAGAACCCCCCTCTGGCCTGCCGGCCATCTCCCCCACAAGGGGGGAGATTGGATGGAGCAACGTCCCGCCCATCACAGAGGGTAGAGTTTGGGCGCTGTTCAGGCCTCTTGCCGATCTCCCCCCTTGTGGGGGAGATGCCCGGCAGGGCAGAGGGGGGTATCTACGCTGACTACAGCCCGAAGGCATCCTTGAACTGATACCACCAGGAACCGATGGTCGAATACTGGGCGCGGAACATGCGGCCGCCGGGGAAGGGGATCCACGGCAACTTTTCGAACTGGCTGAAGCGGGAGAGGTCGCCGTCGATGGCTTCCGAGAGGATGCGGCCGAAGAGGTGGGAGCCGGTGACGCCGTGGCCGCTGTAGCCGTGGGCGAAATAGGTGTTCTTGCCGATCTTGCCCATCTGCGGCACGCGGGAGAAGGAGAGGGCGAAATTGCCGCTCCAGGCGTAATCGATCTTCACGCCCTTCAGCGAGGGGAAGACCTTTTCGAGGTTCGGGCGGATTTTTGCGCGCACGTCCGCCGGGTCGGTGCCACCATAGACGGTGCCGCCGCCGAAGATCATGCGCTTGTCGGCCGACAGGCGGAAATAATCGAGGATGTAGCGCACGTCCTCGACGCACATGTCGGAGGGGATGAGCGCGTCGGCGCGCTCGCCGAGCGGCTCGGTCGCGACCATCTGGGTGGAGACCGGCATGACGCGCGAGACGAGTTTCGGCACGACATGGCCGAGATAGGCATTGCCGCAGAGCACGGCGACATTGGCTGTCACGCTGCCCCTGGCCGTGTGGATCACCGGCTTTTCGGCCTCGTGCTCGACGCGGGTGACGGGCGACTGTTCGTAGATCACGCCGCCGAGCGATTCCAGCGCCTTGGCCTCGCCGAGCGTGAGGTTCAGCGGGTGCATGTGGCCGCCGGTTGTGTCCAGCATGCCGCCGACATAGGCATCCGTGTTGACGAGCTTGCGGATCGCCGCCTTGTCGAGCATCTGGTGGTCGTCCATGCCATAGCTCTTCCAGAGCGCCTTCTTGTGCTCCAGGTCCTTCATATGGGCGGGCGTATAGGCGGCGTAGATGTTGCCGACCTTCATGTCACAATCGATGTCGTATTGCGAGACGATGCGGCGGATGATCTTGCCGCCCTCCTGCACGAGACCGCCGACGAAGGCTCCAGCCTGATCGCCGTAACGGCGCTTGATGGTGTCGAGGCTGGCATTGAGGCCGTTGACGATCTGGCCTCCATTGCGGCCCGAGGCGCCCCAGCCGATGCCGGCACCTTCGACGACCACGACCTTGTAGCCCTTTTCGGCGAGGTGGATGGCGGTCGACAGGCCGGAATAACCGGCGCCGAGCACGGCGACATCGGCGGTCACCGCGCCTTCGAGCACTTTCGGCGTGCGCACGATGTTGCGGGAGGCGGCGTAGTAGCTGTCAGGATAGGTGCCGTTGCCGGCATAGGATTCATTCGTGGCCATCAGACGATTTCCAGGTAGGCGCTGAATTCGAAGTCGGTCACCTGTTCGGCGAAACCGGCGATTTCCTGCCGCTTGCAGGCGATCAGCATGGAGCGAAGATCCGCGTCAAAAATTTCGGAGACGATCGAGCCGTTTTCGAAGGCGGTGACGGCGGAACCCCATTCGGAGGGGATACGCGGCAATTGCGAGAGATAGGCGCGGCCCGAGACCGGTGCCGGCGGCTCCCATTTGTTGCGGATGCCGACGAGGGCCGCACCCAGGATGCCGGCCATGACGAGATAGGGGTTGGCGTCGGCGCCGGCGACGCGGTGCTCGATGCGGCGCGCCTTGTTGCTGCCGCCGGGAATGCGGATGGCGGCGGTGCGGTTCTCGTAGCCCCAGGAGACGGAGGTCGGCGCGTGGGTATCGGGGCGCAGGCGGCGGTAGGAGTTGAAATGCGGTGCGAAGAGCAGCGTCGATTCCGCCATGCCGCGCGTGAGCCCCGCGACGGCGTGTTTCATGATGTCGGAGCCTTCCGCGCTGCCATCGTCGAAGACATTGTTGCCGTCGGCGTCGATCAGGCTGAAATGCATGTGCATGCCGGAGCCGGAGCGCATGCCGTAGGGTTTTGCCATGAAGGTGGCGGCAAAGCCGTGCTTGCGCGCGATGCCCTTGACGATGCGCTTGAAGAACAGCGCGTCGTCGGCGGCCTTCAACGGATCGTCGGAATGCATGAGGTTGATTTCGAACTGGCCGATGCCGTTTTCGGCGACGGCCGAATCCGCCGGCACGTTCTGGCGCTCGCATTCCGCATAGACGTCGGAGAAGAACTGGCCGAAATCGTCGAGCTCGTCGATCGACAGGATGGCGTCGGAATCCAGCCGCTTGCCGGTATAGGGCGAGATCGGCGGCTGCGCATGGTCGGGCTCGGCGTCGATCAGGTAGAATTCCATCTCGGAGGCGACAACGGGGCGCAGGCCGAGCTCGTGATATTGCCGCACGATGTTGGCGAGCGCCTGGCGCGGGTCGGCGAGGAAGGGCTCGCCGTTTTCCTTGAACAGCCAGAGCGGCACGACGGCGGAGGGTTTCAGCGTCCAGCTCACCGGAAGAGCCCCGCGGCCGGTGGCGGCACAGATGCCGTCCATGTCGCCCGAGGCGAAGACGTGGCTGGAGCCGACGATGTCCTCGCCCCAGACATCGACGCCGACGATGGACAGCGGCATGCGGATGCCGCCCTTCAGCACCTTTTCCGCCTGGCCGACGGGCACGCGCTTGCCGCGCAGGATGCCGTTCAGGTCGCAGACGACGGCTTGAATGCTCTCCACGCCGTCGGCGGTGATCAGCCAGTTGGATTCTTCGCTCGGGGTCATCGTTTTTTCCATATCACATAATTATTTTTGTGATCACATTTCGAAAATATGCACACTTTCTTGTCGCCGGTCAAGCTGCTAGAACCTGTTTCGAGGGATAGGATAACATCCGCAAGCCGGTGACAGGAGGGATGGATTGGGCAATTTGGCGCTTGAGCCGCTGGACCGGCCGGACGGCATGACGACGCATGAATATGCGCACCGTCGGCTTCGTCAGGCGATCATGGTGGGCTCGATCCGGCCGGGCGAATCACTCACCATCCGCGGCATTGCCGAAGCCATGGAAAGCAGTCCGACGCCGGTGCGCGAGGCGCTGCGCCGGCTGAGCTCCGAAGGGGCGCTGAGGGTGCTCGACAACCGCCGCATCATGGTGCCGCGCATGACGGCGGACCGGTTCGGCGAGCTCGTTTCTCTGCGTTCCGTGCTGGAGCAGCATGCGGCGCGCCGCGCCGTGCCGCATATCACCGAACGCCGCATCGACCGGCTGGCCGAGATCGACAAGGCGCAGGACGAGGCGATCCGGCGCAAGGACAATGCGACGGCGCTGCTGTTGAACCAGGAATTCCATCGCACGCTCTACAGCGCCAATCCCGAGCAGGTGATCATGCCGATGGTGGAGAGCATCTGGCTCCAGCTCGGCCCCTTCCTCGGCATCGCCATGGAACATGTCGCGCAGCTCTATTTCGTCGATCGCCATGTGGAGGCCATCGAGGCGCTGCGCAAGCGCGACGAGGATGCCGTGGCGGCGGCGATCAAGGCCGATATTTCCGAGGGCATCGGCGGCTTCGAGCGGGCGGCGATCGAGAACCTGCTGCGGCTTGCCGGGCAGTCGGTCGCTTAGTCCGCGGTCACGGCATCGCCGCGGCTGATGCGGCCCGGGCCGACCACCTTCGCCAGCACCCCGAAACCGCCGCCACCATGTTTGGCGATGGTGTGCAGGACATCCTTGTCGAAGGGGATGCCGGGCTGGCCCAGCGCCGTGAAGGCGCAGCGGGTGCAGGGCTCGGTGATTTCGACGGTCGCGTCGCCGATCCGCAATGCTTTTCCAATGAGCCGCTGTTCGACGAAATCGATGTCGTTGTCGTCGGTTTGCACGAGGATGTTCGGGCGGAAGCGCCTGATGTCGATGATCGCCGTCGGCAGCAGGGCTTGCAGGCGCGCGAGCGATGCGGTGGTGAGGATGTGCAGGTGGCCGCGATCGTAGCGCGGTGCGGTGCCCGCCTCGCCGAAGGGCCGGAAGCGGACGGGAAAGCCGAGATGATCCGATGCCGCTGTGTCGGCGGGCGGCGAGGGGACGGGATGCCATGTTGTGCCATCCTGGCTGATCTCGGGGCCGTCGGCGCCCAAGCGGGATTGAAGGCCCGGGACGGGTCGCCAGCGCCGTTCGGTTTCCGGTGCGGCGACTGCGGCGCTGTCCGCGTCGAAGAGGCCCCATTGCCGGTCGCCGGCAATGCCGGTGTCGTCGAGGTCGGCGGTTTGCAGCCGTTCGCCCGTCAGCGAACTGACCGGGTAGCGCCAGAGTTCGCTTGCCGTGCCAAAGCGCATGCCGTGTCCTTTCGGGTCTCTCGTCGTGGCGCGAGGCTATCGCCCCGGCCGCCTGCGTCAAGGCGCTTTGCCGCAAGCAAGCGGCTTGCATCCCGCATTCGGGCCATGCAATGGATCAGGGACGTGAATGTGGACTAGGGGCAGCACATGAAGACGGATGTCATTGTTCTCGGCGCAGGCGTGATCGGCATTTCGACCGCGATCCATCTGGCACGGCGCGGCAAGTCGGTGGTGCTCGTCGATCGCCGCGGTGCCGCGGAAGAGACCTCCTACGGCAATGCCGGCCTGATCCAGCGCGAGGGCGTCTTCCCCTATGGTTTCCCGCACGATTTTGGCGCGCTGTTCCGTTATGCGCTGAACAACACGATCGATGCGCATTACCACCCGTCGGCCATTCCCGGCATCATTCCGTTCCTGGCGCGCTACTGGTGGCATTCCGGCTTCCGCCAGCACCAGAGCATCGCCCATCTCTATGCGCCGCTGATCGAGAACTCGATTTCCGAACATGCCGACCTGATCGCGGCGTCCGGTGCCGACGATCTCATCCGCAAGGATGGCTGGATGAAGGTGTTCCGTTCGGAGAAGGCGCGCGATGCGGCCTATGCGGATGCGGAAAAACTGTCCGCCAATTTCGGCGTCAACCACCAGAAGCTGACGACGGCGGATGTGGCTTCTGCCGAACCCTCCATCCGCGCGGAACTCACCGGCGGCCTGCGCTGGACCGACCCCTGGTCGATCCTCGATCCGCAGAGCCTGATGAAGCGCTACCTCGCCTATTTCCAGTCGCTCGGCGGCACGCTGCAATCGGGCGATGCGGCGACGATCGAACATGTGCTGGAAGGCGAGGGCTGGCGCATCGCCACGCCCGAAGGCCCGCTCGAAGGCAAGGAAGTGGTGGTGGCGCTTGGCCCCTGGGCCGATACGGTGACGCGCAAGCTCGGCTACCGTTTCCCGCTCGCCGTCAAGCGCGGTTACCATATGCATTATGGCGCGGAAGAGGGCGCGCATCTCAACAACTGGGTGCTCGATGCCGAGCGCGGCTATTTCCTGGCGCCCATGCAGCGCGGCATCCGGCTTACCACCGGCGCCGAATTCGCCAAGCGCGATACGCGCAAGACGCCGGTGCAGTTGCGCCGGGCGGAAAAGGTGGCACGCGAATTCTTCCCGCTCGCCGAGCGGCGCGACGAGGAGCCGTGGATGGGCTGCCGCCCCTGCACGCCGGACATGATGCCGATCATCGGCAAGGCCCCGCGCCATTCCGGCCTCTGGTTCGCCTTCGGCCACGCCCATCACGGCATGACGCTGGGGCCGATCACCGGGCGCGTTCTGGCGGAGAAGATGCTGGGCGAGCGCACCGTCATCAACATCGGTCCGTACCGGCCGGAGCGGTTCATCGCCTGACGGAGGAGAGGTTGCGGGTCGTGGTTGTAGGTCGTTGAGGCAGCAGGTAATCACCTACCGCCTGATCCGCGTCGACAGAATGATCGACGACAGCGTGCGTTCCACGCCCTCGATTTCGCCGATGCGGTCGATCAGGTGGTCGAGTTCGGCGATGGATGTTGCCTCGACGATGGCGATCAGGTCGAAGCTGCCGCTGACGGAATGCAGCGTGCGCACGGCGGAGATGGCGTGCAGTTCGGTCGTGATGCGGGCCAGCGTCTTTGGCGCGATGGTGATCAGCACATGGGCTTTCACCATGCCGCTCTCGTAGGCGTCGGAGAGTTTGACGCCGTAGCCGGCGATCACGCCGTCGCGCTCCAGCCGGTCGATCTTTGCCTGAACGGTGGTGCGCGACAGCCCGAGCTTGCGGGCGATGGTCGCGGTCTGTTCGCGGGCGTTTTCGCTGAGGATGGCGAGAAGCTCGCGATCCTTGGCGGCTAGCGTCGTTATGCTCATATCCGTCGTCATTCTGCCGATATCGATGATGTATTATGCCAGGTATGGCGCTTTAAATCGACACCGCCCGCCGGCAAAATAAGCGCATCAATTCATGCCGGAGGGAAATCACATGAAGGACATCGTCGTCATCGGCGCAGGCAAGATCGGCTCGACCATCGCGCGCATGCTGGCTCACAGCGGGGATTACAGCGTCACCGTCGCAGACCGTTCGGACGAGCAGCTTGCCGCCGTCGAGCGCCACGCCGCCGTCTCGACCAAGGTCGTCGACATTGCCGACGCTGCCGCCATGAAGGACCTGCTGACCGGCAAGTTCGCCGTGCTTTCCGCCGCGCCGTACCACCTGACGGTCGCGATCGCTGAAGCGGCAGCCGCTGCCGGCGTGCACTATCTCGACCTTACGGAAGACGTCGAATCCACCCGCCAGGTCAAGCGTATCGCCGAAACCGCCAAGACCGCCTTCATCCCGCAGTGCGGCCTGGCACCGGGCTTCATCTCCATCGTCGCCAACGACCTCGCCAGCCGCTTCGATTCGCTCGAAAGCGTGCGCATGCGTGTCGGCGCCCTGCCGCAGTACCCCTCCAACGCTCTGAACTACAACCTCACCTGGAGCACGGACGGCGTCATCAACGAATATATCGAGCCCTGCGAAGCGATCGTCGAAAGCGCGCTGATCGAGGTTCCCGCGCTTGAAGAGCGCGAAGAGTTCTCGCTCGACGGCGTCACCTATGAAGCCTTCAACACGTCGGGCGGCCTCGGCACGCTCTGCGAATCGCTGAAGGGCAAGGTGCGCACGCTGAACTACAAGACGATCCGCTATCCCGGCCACGCCGCCATCATGAAGGCGCTCTTGAACGACCTCGGCCTGCGCCATCGCCGCGAAGTGCTCAAGGACATTTTCGAGAACGCCCTGCCGACCACCACGCAGGACGTCGTCATCGTCTTCGTAACCGTTTCGGGCCGCAAGGGCGGCCGCCTGATCCAGGAAACCTATGCCAACAAGGTCTACAGCGCGCCGATCGCCGGCGTCCTGCATTCCGCCATCCAGATCACGACGGCCGGCTCGATCTGCGCCGTGCTCGACATGCTCGCCGACGGCACGTTGCGCGCCGAGGGTTTTGTCCGCCAGGAAGAAATTGCGCTGGAAGCCTTCCTCGCCAACCGTTTCGGCCACTACTACGCCCAGGAAAACCACGGCGCCCGCGCTGCCTGAGCCGAAAAACCTCTTTCAGACGCCCCGGCATCGTCCGGGGCGTTTTGTCATCTGCGGCATACTCCGCGGGGAAGAGAGATGCCCGGCAAGGGCGCGAACCATAAAAATGGGGCCTCACAAGAGGCCCTTTTTCTTTTGCGGTCAGGCGACGTTCGGCCGCCAGGCGATGACGCCCTCGGTTCGCGACCGGACGGCGGGTGTCGCCAGGCAAGTGGCGACGGCCTCGTAGCCGCGCCCGCCCGCATGGGGCGCGACGAGGAAGGGCACGTCGTGGTTGGCCGGGCAGAACAGGATGCTTTCATCGGCCGTCATATCGTCGAGATCGAGCATGGAGGACGACCGGGTGAGCAGGAACAGCGGCGGTCCGTCGAAGCGCCGGTTGCGCAGATGGGATCGCACCGCCTCCTGCGTGGCCTGGTCCAGCCCCTGCTCGACCATGTCGATGACAAGCGTGGCAGTTTTGGCGGCCTCCAGGGTGACGAGCAGTGCCGTGAGGGCCGGTGAGGCGGTCGCGCCTTCTTCGGCGAGCCAGAGGAGGATCGGTTCGAGCCGGGCTTTCAGCGCCGGATCGGCCTCAAGCCGCGCCATCGCGGCCGCGCAGCCATCGTCCAGCCGATCGAGGCTGATGAAGGCGGCGTGCGGGATCGTTTCGGCCAGCGCATGCGCCAGCCGGGTCTTGCCGCTTCCGAGCGGGCCGGTGATGTAGGTGATCGGCTTGGGGTGCGGGAGTTCGAAGCGCTCGCCGCCCCAGGGCCAGGGAAGATCCAGCGCAATCGTCGCCTTCGGCAGCAAGCCGGCGATCGTCATGGCGGGCGCCGTTCCGGCGGCGAGGCTTGCCCGTGTCGCCTGCACGGACCTGACGGTTTCGGCGATCTGGTGAAGCTGGCGTTCCAAATGGGCCTGATGCGTTGCAAGCGCCAGGTCTAGGCTGTCGGCATCGCCGGTGAGCGCGCGCTTGACCTGGGCGAGGCTGAGGCCCAGCCTGCGCAGGGCGACGATTTCGTCGGCCCGGGCCATTTCCTGTGGGCCGTAAGCGCGCCAGCCGGCGGTGGTGCGCGGGGTCGCGAGCAGCCCGTGGCGCTCGTAGAGCCGCAGGGCCTTTGCCGATATGCCGAGCCGTCTTGCCGCCTCGGAGGGGTTCAGGTGGGGAGCGGAATTGCGCACGAATCACCTCGCTTGTCATGAACCGCCCTTCTATGGGGCCGGCCCCAGGGCACGGGTCAAGCGGGATGCTTCGGCGCAAGGAAAAACCCGCCGCAGACGGGCTGCTGGCGGGTTTTTGTTTGCATGGGTCGCGGTTTAGGCGAGCTTTGCGCAGGCGTCCGCGATGCGCTTCAGCGCTTCGGTCAGCTCCGCTTCCGACGTGGCGTAGGAGATGCGGAAGAAGGGCGAGAGGCCGAAGGCGGAGCCGGGCACGACGGCGACATGGGCGACTTCGAGCAGGTAATCCGTGAAGTCGCTGTCGGCCTCGATGCGCTTGCCCTTGGGGGTCGTCTTGCCGATCACGCCGGCGCAGCCGGAGAAGGTGTAGAAGGCACCCTCAGGCGTGCGGCAGGCGAGGCCGGGGATGGCGTTCAGCGCCGAGACGACGAGGTCGCGGCGGTGCTTGAAGCTGGCCTGACGGTCCTTGAGGAAGTCCTGGGGGCCGTTGAGCGCCTCGACCGAAGCCGCCTGGCTGACGGAGGAGGGGCAGGAGGTCGCCTGGCTCTGGATCACGGCCATGGCCTTGATCAGCGCTTTCGGGCCGCCGGCATAACCGATGCGCCAGCCGGTCATGGCATAGGCTTTCGAGACACCGTTGATCGTCAGCGTGCGGCTCTTCAGGCGCGGCTCGATGGCGACGGGGGTGACGAATTGGAAGCCGTCATAGACGATGTGCTCATACATGTCGTCGACCATCAGCCAGACATGCGGATGCCGGAGCAGCACGTCGAGCAGAGGGCGGTAGTCGGCCTCGCTGTAGGCGGCGCCCGAGGGGTTGGACGGCGAGTTGAGGAGGACCCAGCGGGTTTTGGGCGTGATCGCCTTTTCGAGCTGGTCGGCCTTGAGGCGGAAGCCCGCTTCGGCGTCGCAGGGGATCAGCACCGGGACGCCGCCGCAGATTTCCACGATGTCCGAATAGGAGGTCCAGTAGGGCGTCGGGATGATCACCTCGTCGCCCGGATTGATCGTCGCCATGAAGGCGTTGAACAGGATCTGCTTGGCGCCGGTCGCGACGGTCACTTCGTCGAGCGCGTAGTCGACGTTGTTTTCGCGTCGGAATTTTTCGGCGATCGCCTTTTTGAGGTCCGGCGTGCCGTCGAGGGCGGTGTATTTCGTCTCGCCGCGGTCGATGGCGGCCTTGGCGGCTTCCTTCACATTGTCCGGCGTGTCGAAATCGGGTTCGCCGGCGCCGAGGATGATGACCGGCAGGCCGTCCTTCTTCATCGCAGAGGCGCGGGCGCCGATCTGCAGGATCTTTGAGACGCCGATGGCGGCGATGCGCGAGGCGGGCTGGAAGCCCGCCTCCTCGATTTTGCTTGCAACGGTCATGGCCGATTACTCGATATCGAAGGAGACGCCCTGGGCGAGCGGCAGGGCCTTCGAATAGTTCACCGTGTTGGTGGCGCGGCGCATATAGGCCTTCCAGGCGTCGGAGCCGGATTCGCGGCCGCCGCCGGTTTCCTTCTCGCCGCCGAACGCGCCGCCGATTTCCGCGCCGGATGTGCCGATGTTGACATTGGCGATGCCGCAATCCGAGCCGTCGACCGAGAGGAAGCGCTCGGCTTCCTGGACGTTCAGCGTGAAGATCGACGAGGAAAGGCCGGCGGCGACCGCGTTATGGTCTTCCAGCGCCTTGTCGAAGTCGGAATATTTCATGACGTAGAGGATCGGCGCGAAGGTCTCTTCGAGAACCGGGCCGGCCTGCTTCGGCATTTCGACGATCGCGGGCTTCACGTAATAGGCCGTTTCCTTGCCGGCTTCGGTGACGCGTTCGCCGCCGGTAACAGTGCCGCCTTCGGCCTTGGCGGCTGCGAGAGCCTTCTGCATGCCGTCGAAGGCTTGGCGGTCGACGAGCGGGCCGACGAGGGCCGAGGTTTCCAGCGGGTTGCCGACGGAAACGCTGGTATAGGCCTTCTTCAGGCGGGGCACGAGCTGGTCGTAGACGCTGTCATGCACGAAGAGGCGGCGGAGCGTCGTGCAGCGCTGGCCGGCGGTGCCCATGGCGCCGAAGGCGATGGCGCGCAGCGCCATGTCGAGATCGGCCGAGGGGCAGACGATGCCGGCATTGTTGCCGCCGAGTTCGAGGATCGAGCGGGCGAAACGCTTTGCGAGACGCGGGCCGACTTCCTTGCCCATGCGGGTGGAGCCGGTGGCCGAGACGAGCGCGACCTTGGTGTGGTCGACGAGGACTTCGCCGATGGCGCGGTCGCCGATGAGGACCTGGGACAGGTTTGCCGGGGCTTCGCCGAAGCGGGCGAGCGCGCGCTCGAAGATCGCCTGCGACGCGAGAGCGGTGAGCGGGGTCTTTTCAGAGGGCTTCCAGACGGTGGAATTGCCGGCGACGAGCGCCAGCGCCGTGTTCCACGACCAGACGGCGACGGGGAAGTTGAAGGCCGAGATGATGCCGACGACGCCGAGCGGGTGCCAGGTTTCCATCATGCGGTGGCCGGGGCGCTCGGTGGCGATGGTCAGGCCGTAGAGCTGGCGGGACAGGCCGACGGCGAAATCGCAGATGTCGATCATTTCCTGCACTTCGCCGAGGCCTTCCGACGTGATCTTGCCGGCTTCGATGGAGACGAGGCGGCCGAGATCGGCCTTGGCGGCGCGCAGTTCCTCGCCAAGCAGGCGCACGAGCTCGCCGCGCTTGGGGGCGGGCACGAGGCGCCATTCCTTGAAAGCGTCATGGGCGGCTTCGATCGCTTTGGCGGCGTCGGCGGCCGAGACGGTCTTCAGCCTGGCGATCTCCTCGCCGGTGACCGGGCTGTAGGAGGCCATGTCGCCGCCTTCCCAGGCGCTGCGCGGCACGCCGAGCTTGTCGAGAAGGGCTGCGGTTTCCTGTTTCACGTCGACTTTCGTCATGGGTATTCTCCCTGGTGTCTTATTAAAAGGTCATGGCGCCGAGGAGGCCCGGCGAGGTGATGGTCTTCAGCCCGGCCGCCAGCTTGCGCAGGTCGTCCGGGGTGTATTTGTCGTAAAAGGCCTGGTTCTTGCGGCCGATGGCGTGTTCCGCGCTGAAGCTGCCGCCGAATTGTTCGACCGCGACGGTGAAGACCCAGTCGCGCAGGTCCATCTCGAAATCGGGATCGTCGAGCCGCGGATCGTCCTTGGCCACGACCAGGTTGAAGTGCACGCCGCCATCGCCGATATGGCCGAAATCGCAGATCGTCACGTCTTCGAAGTGATCCGGCATGTCCGCCTTCATATGGGCAAGGAAGGGCATTATGTCACCCCGGCGGAAGGACAGATCGAAGGCGATCAATCGCCCGCTATGTTTCACGCCTTCCGACAGCGCGTGGCGGAGCGCCCAGATCTCGTGCGGCGGGCCGACGAAGGCATCGGCGAGCGGGGCGTCCTCGCGCTCCCAGATCGCGGCCAGCACCTCTTCCAGCACGGCATCGAGCGGCTGCTCGCCCTCGCGCGGCTGATTGGAGCGGGAGATTTCGGCGAGGATGACGAAATCCGGCACGATGCCGCCCTGGAAGGGATTGCGCAGCGACGGCACATGGTCGAGGGCGGCGCGCACGGCGTTGCCCGACATGCCCTCGAAGGCGGAGAGGTAGCTGCCGAGCGCGTCTTCCGTGGCGACGAGCAGGGTCGCGACCTGTTCGTCCGAGGCGGGCACGAGCAGGGCGGTTGCGGACTGTTTCGGCGAAGGTTCGAGGTTCAGCACGCATTCGGTGATGACGCCGAAGGCGCCGGAGGTGCCGATGAAGAGCTGCTTCCAGTCGACGCCGGTATTGTTCTTGCGCAGGCCGGAGGAGAGGTCGAGCACGGTGCCAGCCTCGTCGGCGAGCACGACGGTCAGGCCCAGTGTGTTGCGGCGCACGTCGCCGTAGCGCAGGAACCGGGAGCCGCCGGTATTCGTGGCGATCATGCCGCCGAGGCGGGGGTCGGCGCCGAGGTCGATGGGGAAGAACAGGCCGCTTTCTTCCAGCTTGCCGTTGAGGTCGGAAAGGCGCAGGCCCGCGCCGGCCTTGACCGTGCGGTTCACCCGGTCGAGCGCGAACGGCGCGGTGAGGCGGTCGAGGCTCAGCACGCCCTGGCCGCCGCTCGCATCCGGCGTGGAGCCGGAGACGAGGCCGGTATTGCCGGATTGCGGGATGAGGGCGATGCCGTTTTTCACGCAATAGGAAACGGTGGCGGAAACTTCCTCCGTCGAGGCCGGGCGGGCGACGAAGGCGGCGCGGCCCTTGTCGTAGCGCGCGCCGGTCTCGTAGGCAGCCATGTCGCCGGGCGCGGTGAGAAGACCCTTCTCGCCGAGCAGGCTTTTCAGCGTTTCGATATGGCGTGCCTTGACCATCGGCTTGTCCCTTATTCCGCAGCGGCCGCCATGTTGACGATGCCGAGGCACATTTCAAGCGAGGCGCGCTGGATGCCGGCATAGTGGGCGAATTCGTCGAGCACCGTCGCGCCGAGATCCCGTTCGAACATTACCTGGTTGGGGCTTGCGACGAAATCCTGCGCCGCGTCGTCGCCGAGGTTGGACTGGAAGATGCCGGCGGCGCTGACCGGCAAAAAGTCCTCGTAGACGATCGGATCGAAACGGATGAGGCCGGCTTCGATGGCGGTTTCGAGATCGGCCTTGCGACCGGAGACGCTTTTGCCCTTTTCGGTCAGCGAGTAGCTGAAATAGCCGAGCCCGGCCTTGCGGATGCCGTCCCAATCGTCCGGGAAGGCCTTGAAGACGTCGGCAAGCGCGGCCTCGTATTCGGTGGCGTTGGAGCCATCGGCGGCCGGGCGCACGCGGGCGCGGGTGTCGTTCAAAAGCTTGTCGTAGAGGGCGCGGCCCTTTGGCGTCAGCGCCACGCCGCGCTGCTCGATCTCGCCGAAGCGGGCGGTGTGCGAGCCCTTCTGCCAGTTGCCATCGGCGCCGATGAAGGAGACGGCCTCTTCCAGCGCCTTGAACGAGGTCTGGCGCAGCAGGATCGGGCATGTGCGGGTGGGCGGGCCTTCGACGATGGCCTTGGGCGCGATTCCCTCTTCCGGCATGCGGGCCTGCACCTTGTCGATGTCGAGCGTGCGCGGCGTCAGGTGGTTGATGTGCGGGCCTTTGAAGGAGACGACATCGGCAATCAGACGGTGCGCATCGTGCAGGCGCTTGTACATGTCGGCGCTGACGATGGCGTGGTCGTGCCAGCGGAAGGTTTCGAGCACCTCGGTCACAAGGCGGGCGGCATCGGCGGCGTCGAGGCCGCCCTCACGCTCCGCTTTCTCGACGAGGGCGACGGCTTCGTCGGTGAAGATTTTTCGCGCTGCAAGCACCTCGGCGGCCTCATTGCGCAGGATTTCGTCGGCGATCAGATCGAGACGGAGCAGCGAGGTGAAGACGCGGAACGGGTTGCGGCTCAGGCTTTCCGCGCCGACCGGGCGGAAGGCGGTGGAGTGGACGGGAACGCCGGCGGTCGACAAGTCGTAGTAGCCGACCGGAAACATGCCCATGACGGCGAAGACGCGGCGCATCATGGAGAGCTCTTCGCGCGTGCCGAGGCGGATGGCGCCGTGCCGCTCTTCGGAGATGCGGTCGAGAGAATCGGTCGCTTCCAGGCGATCCTTCAGATGGGGATCGGCGGCGAGCGTTTCCGCGTTCACCTTGGCGACGAGGGACATCAGCGTGCCATAGGCCGGAACCTCGTCCCGGTACATGGCGGACATGGCGGCGGAGAAATCCGAGCGGATCTTATCAGCGGAAACGTGCGAATTTGCTTTCATGGGAAGCGGTCTCATCTGTTTAACGCAATTCCGGACGGAAAACCGTTTCACACTTTTCCTGGAATTGCTTTACAAGGGGGGAGGCCCTGTTCATTCTCAAAACGGATCATACCGGATCGTTTCCTTGAGCGATTGCGACCGTTCTGACTATGTTGATGCGAGGAAAGAATGAAGCTCAGTCGAAGGCTGATCCCGGACGTCACCACGCTGCAGGCGTTCGAATGCGCCGCGCGTCATGGCAGCTTCACGCAGGCTGCCCACGAGCTGAACCTGACCCAGAGCGCCGTCAGCCGGCAGATCAAGGACCTGGAGGAACAGCTCGGCGTGCTGCTGTTCGAGCGCGTGCGCCAGCGCGTCGTGCTGTCGGAGGACGGACGGCGTTTCCTGCCGGAGGTGCGCAAGCTCTTGCACCAGACGGAAGAGACCATGCTGCGCGCCATGGCATCCGCCTCCTCCGAGCACAGCCTCTCCATCGCGACGCTGCCGACCTTCGGCAGCCGCTGGCTGACGCCGCGCATTCCAGCCTTCCTCGCCCAGCATCCGGGCACGATCGTCAACATCGCCTCGCGCTCCGCCCCCTTCGATTTCGACGAGGAGAATTTCGACCTGGCAATCCATTACGGCCAGCCGGTCTGGGCGCGCGCGGCCTGTTCCTATCTGTGCAGCGAGGTCATCCTGCCGGCGGCAAGCCCGGAGCTGCTGGAATCCTGGAACCTGTCCGAGCCGAAGGACCTGGAGACCGCGCCGCTGCTGCATCTCGCGACACGGCCGAAATTGTGGGCGCAATGGTTCGAGCTGAATGGCGGCGCGTCGGACACGGCTTATCGCGGCCACCGTTTCGACCAGTTCGCCATGGTCATCGAATCGGCGGTCGCAGGCCTCGGCTTCGCGCTGCTGCCGCGCTATCTCATCGAGCAGGAACTGGCGAGCGGCCGGCTCGCGGTGGTCTTCGACCGGCCGATGGAAACGCAGAACAGCTACTACCTCGTTCTGCCGGAGGGGAAACTGGAAAACCCGCTTAGCCAGGCTTTTCGCGCGTGGATTGCCAAGGAAGTTCCCTGAGCAGGGGTGTCATGCGGATGGGGCATGACCCCGTTCGCAATTTTTGCTTTAGTCCCGGTGCCGCATCGCCGATGGTGCGGCCAGAAAATTCTCCTCCGGAAAAGACAGACGCCCATGCTCAACGACCCGCGCTCCCATGGCCTTTGGGAGATGACCGCTCCGCCCGCACCCGAAACCGTCGCCTTTTCCGGAAAGGCGGAGGCGGATGTGGTGATCGTCGGCGGCGGTTACACCGGCTTTTCGACGGCGCTGCACCTGGCGGAGCGCGGCACGCGGGTCGTGCTGCTCGAAGGGGCGGAGATCGGTTATGGCGGCTCGGGGCGCAATGTCGGCCTCGTCAATGCCGGCATGTGGGTGATGCCGGACGAGCTGCCGGGGGTGCTGGGCGAGCTGCATGGCGGCCGGCTGCTGGAGCTTCTCGGCAATGCGCCGCGCGCGGTGTTCGACCTCGTCGAGAAACACGGCATCGACTGCGAGATCAACCCGGTCGGCACGCTGCATTGCGCCGTCGGCCAGTCCGGCCTCGACGAACTGAAGCAGCGCGCCGAGCAATGGGCGCGGCGCGGCGCGCCGGTGCGGCTGCTCGATGCGGCCGAGACGGCGGTGAAGGTCGGCACGGACGCATATGCCGGCTCGCTGCTCGACCTGCGCGCCGGCACGATCCAGCCGCTCGCCTATGCCCGCGGCCTGGCGCGGGCGGCGATTGCGGCCGGGGCGCGGGTTTTCACCGCAAGCCCGGTGACGGGCGCGGAGCGGACGGGAAAGCGCTGGACGGTGAACACCGCGCGCGGTTCTGTCACTGCGGACTGGGTGGTCGTCGCCACCAACGCCTATACGGTGGCACCCTGGAACGAGGTGCGCGCCGAGCTGCTGCACCTGCCCTATTTCAACTTCGCCACCGTGCCGCTTTCGGCCGAGATGCAGGCGAAGATCCTGCCGGAGAAGCAGGGGGCGTGGGATACGAAGGAGATCCTCTCCTCCTTCCGCTTCGACAAGCGCGGCCGGCTGGTGTTTGGCAGCGTCGGCGCGCTGCGCGGCACCGGCACGGGCATCCACAAGGCCTGGGCGCGGCGCGCGCTGAAAAAGCTGTTTCCGGAGATCGGCGACATTGCCTTCGAGGCGGAATGGTACGGCAAGATCGGCATGACCGCGGACAACCTGCCGCGCTTCCACCGCCTCGCCGAGAATGTCATCGGCTTTTCCGGCTATAACGGCCGCGGCATCGCGCCGGGCACGGTCTTCGGCCGCACGCTGGCGCAGCTCGTTTCCGGCGAGATCGCGGAAAAGGACCTGCCCTTGCCGGTGAGCGAACCGGAGGCGCAGTCCTTCCGGTCGGTGCGCGAGGGGTATTACGAGCTCGGCGCGCAGATCGCGCACTTTGCCGGGGCGCGGATTTAAGGTTCTCCTGAAATGAAAAACGCCCGGTGGAAGCCGGGCGTTTTTTTGTGTCTCAATGCTTGCCGGGCAGGCGCGGCAGCAGGATCGTCAGGATGCCGAGCAGCGGCATGTACGAGCAGATCTTGTAGATGAAGTTGATGCCGTGTGTATCGGCGAAGCCGCCGAGGACCGCGGCACCGAGGCCGCCGGCGCCGAAGGCGAAACCGAAGAAGATGCCGGCGATCATGCCGACGCGGCCCGGCACCAGCTCCTGCGCGAAGACGACGATGGCGGAAAAGGCCGAGGAGAAGATCAGGCCGATCAGCACGGTCAGCACGCCCGTCCAGAACAGGTTGGCATAGGGCAGCAGCAGCGCGAAGGGGATGACGCCGAGGATCGAGAACCAGATGACGAAGCGCGTGCCGAACCGGTCGCCGATCGGGCCGCCCATGAAGACGCCGACGGCGGACGCGCCGAGGAAGAGGAACAGCATGAGCTGCGCATCGCGCACGCCGAGGCCGAAATTCTCGATCGTGTAGAAGGTGAAGTAGCTGGAAAGGCTGGAGAGGTAGACGTTTTTCGTGGTCGTCAGCAGAACGAGCACGGCGAAGGCCCACATGACACGGCCGCGCGCCAGCGGCAGTTCGCGGCTGACGGCCGGGCGGCCGGCGGCAAGCCGGCGTTCGCCGGCATACCAGTTGCCGACCCAGGTGAGCAGGACCATGCCGACCAAAGCCACGGCCGAGAACCAGGCGACGCTCGTCTGCCCGAAGGGCAGCACGATGAAGGCGGCGAGCAGCGGGCCGATCGCCGTGCCGGCATTGCCGCCGACCTGGAACATCGACTGCGCGAGGCCGTGGCGGCCGCCCGAGGCAAGGCGCGCGACGCGCGAGGATTCCGGATGGAAGATCGCCGAGCCGAGGCCGATCAGGCAGGCGCCGAAGACCAGCATGGGGAAGGAATGCGCATAGGCGAGCAGGATGAGGCCGACGAAGGTGCTTCCCATGCCGACCGGCAGCGAGAAGGGCATCGGCCAGCGATCCGTGACGATGCCGACGGCCGGCTGCAAGAGCGATGCCGTGACCTGGAAGGCCATGGTGAGCAGGCCGATCTGCACGAAGTCGAGCGCGTAGTTTTCCTTCAAGAGCGGATAGAGCGACGTTAGTAGCGACTGCATGATGTCGTTCAGCATGTGGCAGACGCTGACGGCGACGATGATGGAATAGGTGGTGCTGGCAGCGGCCCGGGGCGCTGCGGGAACGACAGTGGACATAATGGCCTCGAATGATCCGCCCGGTATGGCGACTTTTGCCGCTCTCATACAAGGATTGCCTGCGGCCTGCTTTTGTGCTGAGGTCCATTTCTTACGCGAGTGGGCCAAAGATGGAAAAACTCACCCAGGAGCGCCTGCGGGCGCTCGATGACGATCACATCCGCACGCATTCGCAGATGGAACAGTCCAACGAGGACGTTCTCATCCGCAGTTCGGAGATTCCGGGCGGTTATGTCGTGCCGCCGCACCGCCACCGGCGCACGCAGTTTCTCTGCGTCTTTGCCGGCGTCGTGCTGGTCGGCACGGAGCGCGGGCGCTGGATGATCCCGCCCGGCCATGCGCTGCTCATCCCGCGCGGGCTCGAACATTCCGTCGAGATGTACAGCGATGTCAGCATGCGGTCGGTTTATATCTATTCGCCGGAAGGGCTGGCGGCCTCGCTGGAGCCGGCCGTGCTGGAGGTAACGGATCTTGCCCGCCAGCTTATCACCGAGGCGGTGCGGCAGGGGCCGGTTCCCGAAGAGCGCGGGCGGGCGGAACTGGTGATGGCGCTGCTGCTCGACGAGATCGGCCGCCTGCCGGAACGCCGGCTCGGCCTGCCCTTTCCGGCAAGCGGGCGGCTGGCCGAGCTTTGCCGCGATTTCGTCGAGCAGCCGTCGCCGACGGCGAAGATCGACGACTGGGCAAGACACCTCAACATGAGCCGGCGCACCTTCACGCGGTTCTTTCGCGAGGAGATGGGCGTGAGCTTCGTCACCTGGCGGCAACAAGCGTGTCTGTTCGCTTGCCTGCCGCGGCTGGCCGCCGGCGAGCCGGTGACGCGCGTGGCGCTCGACACGGGCTACGAGAGCGTGCCGGCCTTCACCACCATGTTCAAGCGCATGCTGGGCGCGTCGCCGCGCGCCTACCTCACGAGCCGCGCAGCGGCTTAGGTCTCAAAAAGACCGGCAAAGGACGCGTTTCGGGGACTGTTTTCCGCCGGCTTTTGGGATTAGGAAGGGGTGCGGGACCCAAATCGGGCCGCAAACCGGGAGCGGATGCCGCACGGGAGACGGAATTTGAGAAAACTACTGGTCATCGGGATCGGCGCGGGCAATCCCGAGCACATGACCGTTCAGGCGATCAATGCGCTGAACCGGGCGGATGTGCTCCTCATACCGACCAAAGGCGACGAGAAGGCCTTTCTCGCCGACGCGCGCCGCGAGATCTGCGACCGATTCCTGACCAACCCCGCCTGCCGCATCCATGACTATGCCGTGCCGGTGCGCCGCGCCGACGGTTCCTATGAGGACGGCGTGCACGACTGGCACCGCGCCATCGCCGCCGTCTACGAGCGCACGCTTCTGAATGCGGTCGGCGAGGACGAGACGCTCGGCCTGCTCGTCTGGGGCGATCCGATGCTTTACGACAGCACGCTGCGCATCGTCGAGCATGTCCGCACCGCCGGGCGTGTCGCTTTCGAGACGGAGGTCATTCCCGGCATCACCAGCGTGCAGGCGCTCTGCGCCAGCCACGGCATCGCGCTGAACCGCATCGGTCTTCCCGTGCAGATCACCACCGGCCGCAGGCTTTCCGAAGGCTGGCCGGAGGGGACGCGCGACGCGCTCGTCATGCTGGATGGCATGCAGGCCTTTCGCACGGTGGAGGATGCGGAGGCGGACATCTGGTGGGGCGCCTATCTCGGCACGCCGCACGAAATCCTGCTCTCCGGCAAGCTCGCCGAGATATCGCAAACCATCAGCGACACCCGTCGCGATGCGCGTGAAAAACACGGCTGGATCATGGACACCTACCTGATCCGCCGCCCGGCGACCGAGAGCGAGGAGGGCGCGGCATGACGGCGACCCTTGCCCTTGAACGCACCGCCCTCCGCCGTGGTGCCTGTCCATCCATTGCGACGCCGATGCAGACGGGTGACGGCCTGCTGGTGCGCCTGCGGCCTGTCGCGACAGCGCTTTCCGCGAAGGACCTGCATGCGCTTGCCGATCTCGCGCGCGAACATGGCAACGGGCTGATCGAGATCACCGCGCGCGGCAATTTCCAGCTTCGGGGCCTGAGCGCGGATACGGTGCCGCGCCTTGCAACAGGCCTCGCCGCCGCCGGTATCGTGCCGCAAACGGGTGTCGCGATCGAGGTGCCGCCGCTTGCGGGCGTTGACCCTTCCGAAATCGCCGATGCGACGCCGGTTGCCGAAACGCTTCGTCACGCCATAACGGGCGCCGGGCTCCGGCTTGCGCCAAAACTCGCCATCGTCGTCGATGGTGGCGGGCTTATCTCCCTTGCCGACATGGTTGCCGATATCCGGCTCGATGCTGTTGCGCAGGCGGAGGGGTTTGCCTGGCGGCTCTCGGTGGGCGGAGACCGGACGACCGCGAAGGCCGTGGCCCTGCTCTCTCCGGAAGCGGTCATCGCCGGCACCATGACGGTCGTCGAAGCCCTTGCCGCCATCGGACCGGCCGCGCGCGGCCGCGACCTCGATCGCGCGGCGCTGGGTGCCGGTCAGGTACCACTCGCTCTTCCCGCCGCATCGTCGCGGCATCCGCTTGGCCTTCACGACATCGGAGGCGAAATCGTGCTCGGCCTTGCGCCCGCCTATGGCCAGATGCATGCCGACCATCTGGCTGCCCTTCTGGACGGGCTTTCCGCCTGCGGTGCCGTGGAATTCCGCCTTGCGCCGCATCGCACGCTTCTGGTCCGCGGCCTCTGCGAGGCGACGCTTGCCGCTGCGCGGGCGCATGCGGATCGCGAAGGTTTCTGGAGCTCGGCCGATGCGCCGGGCCGCGCGATCTCGATCTGCGCCGGGGCCGCCGGCTGCGCTTCCGGCACGTTCGATACCCATGCGGCGGCCGATGCCCTGGTGGCGCATGCGGACGCCCTGCTGGATGGCTCCGTCGACGTGCACATTTCCGGTTGCCCGAAGGGCTGCGCCCATCCGGCCAGCGCCGCCGTCACGCTTTGCGGCACGGCGGCCGGCATCGGCCTCGTCGCGCCCGGACGGGCTGGCGACGCCCCTGAGGCAACGGTTTCCCCCGAAACGCTGGAGCCCGCGATCCAGCGTATAGGCACCCTCTTGCGCGTGCGCCGTGCGGAAAACGAGACGGCCAAGAGCCTGCTCGACCGCACCGCGCCCGCGACCCTCGCTTCCGCATATCAAGGCCTCACATGACCGAGTACGACTACATCAAGGATGGCAACGCCATCTATGAAAAATCCTTCGCCATCATCCGCGCGGAGGCCGATCTGTCGCGCTTCTCCGAGGCGGAGGCCGATGTCGCCGTGCGCATGATCCATGCCGCCGGCCTGGTCGAGGCGGCGCCGCATTTCGTCTTCTCGCCGGATTTCGTCGCCTCCGCACGCGCAGCCCTTCAGGCCGGCGCGCCGATCTTCTGCGATGCCGAAATGGTCGCGCGCGGCGTGACGGCGGCGCGTTTGCCGGCGAACAATGACGTCATCTGCACGCTGCGCGATCCGCGCACGCCGGAACTTGCCGCGGAAAGCGGCAACACACGTTCGGCGGCCGCCATCCGGCTCTGGCTCGATCGCATGGCGGGCTCCGTGGTGGCGATCGGCAATGCGCCGACGGCACTGTTCTACCTGCTCGAACTGCTGCGCGACGGCGCGCCGAAACCGGCGGCGATCCTCGGCATGCCGGTCGGCTTCGTGGGGGCGGCGGAATCCAAGGATGCGCTGGCGGAAAATTCCTATAGCGTGCCCTATGCCATCGTGCGCGGCCGCCTCGGCGGCAGTGCCATGACGGCGGCCGCGCTCAATTCGCTGGCGAGGCCGGGACTATGAACATGGTGGCGACGGTGACGGGACGACTTTTTGGCGTGGGCACGGGGCCGGGCGATCCGGAACTGCTGACATTGAAGGCGGTGCGGGCGATCGGCGAGGCGGATGTGCTCGCCTATTTCGCCAAGGCCGGCCGCACGGGCAACGGGCGGGCGATCGTCGAGGGCCTGTTGAAGCCCGGCATGGTGGAGCTGCCGCTCTACTATCCGGTGACGACGGAAATCCACAAGGACCACGACGACTACAAGAGCCAGATCACGGCCTTCTACGATGCCTCCGCGGCAGCGGTCGCCGAACATCTCGCAGCCGGGCGAACGGTGGCGATTCTTTCCGAAGGCGACCCGATGTTCTACGGCTCCTACATGCACCTGCATGTGCGGCTGGCCGACAGATTCCCGACGGAGGTCATCCCCGGCATCACGGCGATGTCCGGCTGCTGGTCGCTGTCGGGCCTGCCGATCGTGCAGGGCGACGACGTGCTCTCCGTGCTGCCGGGCACGATGGGCGAGGAGGAGCTTTCGCGCCGGCTCGTCGATACCGAGGCTGCCGTCATCATGAAGGTCGGCCGCAACCTGCCGAAAATCCGCCGCGCGCTGTCCAATGCCGGCCGGCTCGGCGAGGCGGTCTATGTCGAGCGCGGCACCACGCCGGTCGGCAAATCCATGCGGCTTTCGGAAAAGCTCGATGACGTGGCGCCCTATTTCTCGCTGGTGCTCGTGCCGGGCTGGAGCGGGCGCGAATGAGCGGAAAACTCTTCGTCATCGGCACCGGCCCGGGCAATCCGGACCAGATGACGCCGGAAGCCCTGCGCGCCGTCGAGGCTTCGACGGAATTCTTCGGCTATTTCCCCTATATCGACCGGCTGAATCTGAGGCCGGACCAGATCAAGGTGGCTTCCGACAATCGCGAGGAGCTGAATCGGGCGCAGGCAGCACTTGAGCGGGCGGCGGCGGGGGTGAATGTCTGCGTCGTTTCGGGCGGCGATCCCGGCGTTTTTGCCATGGCGGCGGCGGTCTGCGAGGCGATTGATGCCGGGCCGGTGGACTGGAAGTCGGTCGATCTCGTCGTCGTGCCGGGTGTCACCGCCATGCTGGCGGTGGCAGCCCGCATCGGCGCGCCGCTCGGCCATGATTTTTGCGCGATCTCGCTATCGGACAACCTGAAACCCTGGGAGATCATCGAGAGGCGGTTGCGGATGGTGTCGGAAGCCGGGCTCGTCATCGCGCTCTACAATCCGATCAGCAAGGCGCGGCCCTGGCAGCTCGGCCGTGCCTTTGAAATCCTGCGCGAGGTTCTGCCCGCCGAGACCCCGGTGATCTTCGGCCGTGCCGCCGGGCGACTGGATGAGCGCATACTGGTCATGCCGATCGGCGAGGCGGAGGCGGAGCGCGCCGACATGGCGACCTGCGTGGTCATCGGCTCACCGGAAACGCGGGTCATTGCGCGCCCTGGCCTGGCGGATCTCGTCTATACGCCGCGGTTCCTGAAGGATGCCAGCAGATGATCGGCAAGCCGCAGCGCGTCCTCGACCGTCTCGGCGCGGTGGTCTTTGCCGTCTTCGGCTCGATCGACGAGCACGACGGGCAGGCCGAGAATGCGCGCGGCGACGATCTTGCCATGGGTGGCGTCGCCGCCGGAATTCTTGCTGACGATCACGTCGATGCGGTGTTCGCGCAGAAGGGCGACCTCCGCCTCCACGGCGAAGGGGCCGCGGGCGAGCAGATATTCGACATGCGGCGCGTCCAGCGGCGGATCGACCGGATCGACGCTACGCACGAGATAGTGGTGCTGCGGCGCGGTATCGAAGGTTTTGGCCTCCTGCCGGCCGATCGCCAGCAGCACGCGGTGGGGTTCGTCGCCCAAGGCCGCCACGGCCGCATCGGTCGAGGGGACGCGCGTCCAGCGGTCGCCTTCGGTCTCGTCCCAGCCGAGGCGTTCCAGCCGCAGCAGCGGCACGCCGGTCGTGTGGCTCGCCGCGTGGGCATTGGCGGAAATCTGCCGGGCGAAGGGATGCGTGGCGTCGATCAGGAGATCGATGGCTTCGTTATCGAGATAGGCGGAAAGGCCCTCCACGCCGCCGAAACCGCCGGTGCGCACGGGCACGGGTTGCGGGGCAGGATCGAGCGTGCGGCCGGCGAGCGACAGCGTGACGGCAAGGTCGGGCCTTTCGGCAAGCCGGCTTGCAAGATCGCGGGCCTCGGTCGTGCCGCCCAAAATGAGGATGCGTTGCTTGTCCACGCCTGATCAATCCCTTTCGGCCGCCCCGTGGCTTTCCATCGTCGGGATCGGCGAGGATGGTCTAGCGGGTCTCGGTGACGAGGCCAAGACTGCGATCGGTGCGGCCGAGATCGTTTTCGGCGGCGCGCGGCATCTGGAGCTTGCCGATGCGGCGATCCGCGGGGCGCGGCAGGTGTGGTTGAGCCCGTTCGAGCGCTCCGTCGAGGCGGTGCTCGCGGCGCGGGGCCGACCCATCGTCGTGCTCGCGTCCGGTGATCCGTTCTTTTATGGCGTTGGCGTCACGTTGTCCCGGCGCATTGCGCGGGCGGAGATGTGCGTCTTTCCCGCGCCCTCGGCTTTCAGCCTTGCGGCGTCGCGCTTGGGCTGGGCGTTGCAGGATACGGTCTGCGTCTCGCTGCACGGGCGGCCGGTCGATCTTATCCGCCCGCACCTGCATCCCGGTAGCCGGATTCTGGCGCTGACCTCCGACAGCGACGGGCCGGCGGCACTGGCGGTCCTGCTGGCGGAAAGCGGCTTTGGCGGCTCGGCGATGACCGTTCTCGAAGCGCTCGGCGGCGCGCGGGAGCGGGTGAGCAGCCATCGGGCGGACCGGTTTTCCCTCGTGGATGCGGACATGCTGAATGTCTGTGCGGTGGAGGTCGCGGCCGGGGCTGACGCGCGGGTGCTGGCCTTTACGCCGGGGCTCCACGACGGGCTTTTCGAGCATGACGGCCAGATCACCAAGCATGAGGTGCGGGCGCTGACGCTTTCCGCCCTTGCGCCGAAGCGCGGCGAACTGCTGTGGGATGTCGGTGCCGGGTCGGGCTCGATCGGCATCGAGTGGATGCTGGCCGATCCGTCGCTGCGCGCCATTGCGATCGAGGGCCATGCCGAGCGTGCCGCCCGCATCCGGCGGAATGCGCAGAATTTTGGTGTGCCGGGCCTGTCGGTGGTCGAGGGTGTGGCGCCGGGCGCGCTTGCCGGGCTGGCGGCGCCGGATGCCATCTTCATCGGCGGCGGCGGTAGCGAGGCGGGGGTGATGGAGGCGGCGCTTAGCGGCCTGAAACCCGGCGGCCGGTTTGTCGCCAATGCGGTGACGACGGAGATGGAGGCGGTGCTTCTTGCGCATCATGCGCGGCTCGGCGGCTCGTTGATCCGTGTCGATATCGCGCGGGCATTGCCCGTTGGAAACATGACGGGCTGGCGGCCGGCCATGCCGGTCATGCAATGGCGCTGGGTGAAGCCGGCTAAACATATTGAGGATTGAGCCATGACTGTCCATTTCATCGGCGCCGGACCGGGTGCCGCCGATCTCATCACCGTGCGCGGGCGTGACCTCATCGGCAAATGCCCGGTCTGCCTCTATGCCGGCTCCATCGTCTCGCCGGAGCTTTTGCAATATTGCCCGCCCGGTGCGCGCATCGTCGATACGGCGCCGCTCTCGCTCGACGAGATCGAGGCGGAATTTTTGCGTGCGGCGGAAGCGGAGGAGGATGTGGCACGGCTGCATTCCGGCGACTTGTCCGTCTGGAGCGCCGTTGCCGAGCAGATCCGCCGGCTGGAAAAACATGGGCTGACCTACACGATGACGCCGGGCGTGCCCTCCTTTGCCGCGGCCGCTGCGGCACTTGGCCGGGAGCTTACCATTCCCGCGGTCGCGCAGAGCCTGGTGCTCACCCGAGTGTCGGGCCGCGCTTCCCCCATGCCGAACCGCGAGACGCTGGAAAATTTCGGCGCGACGGGGGCGACGCTTGCCATTCATCTGGCGATCCACGCGCTGGACAAGGTCGTCGAGGACCTGACGCCGCTCTATGGCGCCGATTGCCCGGTGGCGATCGTCGTCAAGGCCTCGTGGCCCGATGAGCGCGTGGTGCGCGGCACGCTGTCCGACATCGCGGCAAAGGTCGCCGAGGAGCCGATCGAGCGCACGGCGCTGATCTTCGTCGGCCGGACGCTGGCCGCGGAGGATTTTCGCGAGAGCTCGCTCTACGATCCCGCCTACCAGCGCCGTTTCCGTGGCCGCGGCGAGTGATTATTCGGCGGCGGCCATCGACGGCGCGGGCACGTAGTTGAGCACCGGGCCGAGCCAGCGCTCGACCTCCATCACGGACATGCCCTTGCGGCGCGCATAGTCCTCCACCTGGTCGCGCTCCACCTTGGCGACGCCGAAATAGTAGCTCTCGGGCGAGGCGATGTAGAGGCCGGAGACGGAGGAGCCGGGCCACATGGCGAAGCTTTCCGTCAGCGTCACGCCGATTTTCTTCTCTGCATCGAGCAGGTGGAAGAGCGCCGTCTTCTCCGTGTGGTCGGGCTGGGCGGGGTAGCCGGGAGCGGGGCGGATGCCGGCATAGGGTTCGCCGATCAGGTCCGTCGGGGCGAAGGTTTCGTCCGGCGCGTAGCCCCAGAGTTCCTTGCGCACGACCTCGTGCATGCGCTCGGCGAAGGCTTCGGCGAAACGGTCGGCGAGCGCCTTGACGAGGATCGAGTTGTAGTCGTCGTTCGCGCGCTCGAAACGTTCCGCGATGGCGATCTCGCCGATGCCGGCGGTCACGACGAAGCCGCCGAGATAATCCTGCTTGCCGCTGTCCACCGGGGCGACGAAGTCTGAAAGGGCGACGTTCGGACGGCCGTCGCGCTTGGAGAGCTGCTGGCGCAGCGTGAAGAAGGTGGCGAGCTCCCTGTTGCGCGCCTCGTCGGTGAAGAGGCGGATGTCGTCGCCCACGCTGTTTGCCGGCCAGAAGCCGATGACGGCTTTTGGCGTGAACCATTTTTCGGCGATGATCTTTTGGAGCATGGCCTGGGCGTCGGCAAAGAGCTGGCGGGCGGCAGGACCCTGCTTCTCGTCGTCGAGGATTTTCGGATAGACGCCCTTCAGCTCCCAGGTCTGGAAGAAGGGGGTCCAGTCGATATAGCGGGCGAGGTCGGCGAGGTCCCAATCCTGCCAGACACGCGTGCCGAGGAAGGATGGCGTCTTCGGCTGGTACGCGGACCAGTCGGCCTTGAAGGCGTTGTCGCGGGCCTTGGCGATCGGCAGGCGCTGCTTTTCCGCTTCGCTGCGGGCATGGGCGTCGGCGACCTTGCGGTATTCCGCCTTCAGCGTCTCGACGTAGCCGGGCTTCATGTCGGCCGACAGCAGGCTGCCGACCACGCCGACGGCGCGGCTGGCATCGGTGACATAGACGGTCTGGCCGCGGTCGTAGCGCGGGTGGATCTTGACGGCCGTGTGCACGCGGCTGGTCGTGGCGCCGCCGATGAGGAGCGGGATGTCGAAGCCTTCGCGCTCCATTTCGGTCGCGACATGCACCATTTCGTCGAGCGAAGGGGTGATGAGGCCGGACAGGCCGATGATATCGACTTTTTCGGCCTTCGCCGTTTCGAGGATCTTCGTTGCCGGCACCATGACGCCGAGGTCGATGATCTCGTAATTGTTGCAGGCGAGCACGACGCCGACGATGTTCTTGCCGATATCGTGCACGTCGCCTTTCACGGTCGCCATCAGGATCTTGCCCGCACTCTGGCGTTCACCGCTGCCGCCGTTGGCGAGCTTCTCGGCTTCCATGTAGGGCAGCAGCACCGCGACGGCCTGCTTCATCACGCGGGCGGACTTCACCACCTGCGGCAGAAACATCTTGCCCGCGCCAAAAAGGTCGCCGACGACGTTCATGCCGGCCATCAGCGGACCTTCGATGACGTGAAGCGGGCGTTCTGCGTTCTGGCGGGCCTCTTCCGTGTCGGCCTCGACGAATTCGGTGATGCCGTTGACGAGCGCGTGCTCCAGCCGCTTTTCGACGCCCCAGTCGCGCCAGGCGAGGTCACGCTCCTTGGCTTCCTTGCCGGCAGCACCCTTGAAGCGCTCGGCGATTTCCAGCAGGCGTTCGGTGGCGGTGCCGCCGCTTTTGGGCTGACGGTTCAGCACCACGTCCTCGCAGGCCTCGCGCAGGTCCGGTTCGATCGTGTCGTAGACGGCGAGCTGGCCGGCGTTGACGATGCCCATGTCCATGCCCGCCTGGATGGCATGGTAGAGGAAGACGGCGTGCATGGCTTCGCGCACCGGCTCGTTGCCGCGGAAGGAGAAGGAGAGGTTGGAGACGCCGCCGGAAATGTGGACATGCGGCAGGGTGGAGGTGATTTCGCCGGTCGCCTCGATGAAGTCGACGCCGTAATTGTCGTGTTCCTCGATGCCGGTCGCCACCGCAAAAATGTTCGGGTCGAAGACGATGTCTTCCGGCGCGAGGCCGGCGACTTCGGTGAGCAGCTTGTAGGCGCGGGTGCAGATATCCACCTTGCGCGCCTTGGTGTCGGCCTGGCCGGTCTCGTCGAAGGCCATGACGACGACGGCGGCGCCATAGGCGCGCACGAGCTTGGCATGGTGCAGGAAAGCCTCTTCGCCTTCCTTCAGCGAGATCGAGTTGACCAGCGGCTTGCCCTGCACGCATTTCAGGCCGGCCTCGATCACCTCCCATTTCGACGAGTCGATCATCAGGGGAACGCGGGCGATATCCGGTTCGGCGGCGATGAGGTTGACATATTCCGTCATGGCCCGGGCGGAATCGATCAGGCCCTCGTCCATGTTGATGTCGATGATCTGCGCGCCGTTCGCCACCTGGTCGCGCGCGACGTCGAGGGCGGCCGCATAGTCGCCGGCGGTGATCAGCTTGCGGAATTTCGCCGAGCCCGTGACGTTGGTGCGCTCGCCCACGTTCACGAAGGGAATGGCGTCGGTCAGCGTGAAGGGTTCGAGGCCGGAGAGGCGCATGTGGCGCGGGATGTCGGGGATTTCGCGCGGGCTGTGGCGCGCGGCGGCGGCTGCGATGGCGCGGATATGATCCGGTGTCGAGCCGCAGCAGCCGCCGACGATATTGACGAGCCCATCGCGCATAAACCCTTCGATCTGGGCGGCCATCTCGTCCGGCGTCTCGTCATACTGGCCGAAGGCGTTGGGCAGGCCGGCATTGGGATACGCGCAGACGAAGGTTTGCGCGACGGAGGAGATTTCGGCGAGGTGGGCGCGCATGGCATTGGCGCCGAGCGCGCAGTTGAGGCCGATGGAGAAGGGGTCGGCGTGGCGCACCGAGTTCCAGAAAGCCTCCGGCGTCTGGCCGGAGAGCGTGCGGCCGGAAAGGTCGGTGATCGTGCCGGAGATCATCACCGGCAGGTGGATGTCCTTTTCCTCGAAGACTTCGCGGGTGGCGAAGATCGCGGCCTTGGCGTTCAGCGTGTCAAAGATCGTCTCGATCAGGATGATATCGGCGCTGCCGTCGATGAGGCCGCGGACCTGCTCGGCATAGGCGGTGCGCAGGTCGTCGAAGGTGACGGCGCGGTAGCCGGGATTGTTGACGTCCGGCGAAATGGAGGCGGTGCGGTTCGTCGGGCCGAGGGCGCCGGCGACGAAGCGGCGGCGGCCGTCCTTTTCCTGCGCGCGCAGACCGGCGCGCCGCGCAAGGCGCGCGCCGTCGCGGTTCAGTTCATAGACCATGTCCTCCATGCCGTAATCGGCCTGGGCGATGGTGGTGGAGGAGAAGGTGTTGGTTTCGAGGATGTCGGCGCCGGCAAGCGCGTAGCGGTAGTGGATGTCCTCGATCGCGCCGGGCTGGGTCAGCGTCAGGAGGTCGTTGTTGCCCTGCTGGTGGCAGGCGCAGTCGCCGAAGCGGTCGCCTCGGAAATCGTCTTCCACCAGCTTCAGGGTCTGGATTTCCGTGCCCATGGCGCCGTCGAGCACCAGGATGCGCTCGCGGGCGGCGGCCTGCAGGGCGGCGAGAACCTCGCTGCCGTCGCGGCGTGGCAGTTCTGGGCCGAACAGGGTGTCCAGGTGCGAATTGGCCATGGCAAAGCCCTCCGGTGTCATCATCATACTACACCGGAGATCACATAAAGATATCTTTATGTCAATATGTCTTTATGCGTTAAGCCGTCAGTGCACCGCACCTCCCGCGCCGGCAAGCGAAGCGAACAGCGCCCTCAGGCGCACGATATCGGGATCGATGCCTTCGTAGCGCGCGAGCTTGCGCACTTCCTTCAGGGCTTCGACGGCAAGATCGGCGCCGCGCGGCTGCCAGAGCAGCCAGGAGATGAAGATGGATTCCGGCTTTCCGGTGCCGGAGAGGCCGTGGTCGGTATTGGCAAGCATTGTTTCCCCAATCGGTGAATTGGGGGATGACCGGACGCACGCATGCGGGAGCAGGCGCACCCTTGGGACACCCCGCCCATGGACGTTACAGCTGTCAGGGCAGGTCTCCTGGCTTGCGGGTCGTCGCCCCTGTCTCGCCTTCCCGGTGTAAAAACCAGTGGCATCCTTCGACAGAAACTCGCCGTTCACAGTTGCGGGGGCAGCGCCGGTCTTGGTGCTCGATCTGGAGCATCGCACCGGCTTCCCTCTTAGCCTCCGAGCCGTTTCGACTCGGAAGACCCTGACGGCGCCAAGCTGGCGTGGCGGCGCCGCCAAGTCAATGGCGGGATCGGCGTTGGCAAGAGCTGCGGAACTTTTCCCCATGTCATGCATTTGGCATCCGCCTGTCCTATGCGCTCGTGCGGCCCCATCCGGGTCTTGCGATTCACCAAAACCACAAATGAGGGTCGATGCTGCGCCATCCGGTCATGTTGACATGTTGCAAGTCTCTGTCCTTGCGGCTAAAAAATGCCGTTTTCATGCACCACGCGGCCAGGATGCCAAGCAGCGTGTCGCCTGAGCCATGTCCATTCCATTCGCGCCATCCGGGCGCCGTATGGTCTCATGGCTGATCGCGGCACCGAGATGAAGCCTGCCCGCAACAAACCGTTCGGCGCAAAGGCCGTTGCCGGATGGTTCCATATGGCCGGATCCAGAATCAGAAACATGCCCCTTCACAATACGCCGCAAGCCCCTTCGCGCGACGCCGACGCCAAGCAGATCGATTATAACGATTCGATCCGCGCCACCTATCTGTCGCTGGAGGAGCTCGCCGATTGCGGTGAAGCGCTGGCGCGCGACAAGACCGCGGCGCTGCCCGGCTTCCAGCCCTTCGAATTCCGTGCCCGGCACAAGGAAAACGAGAAGGAAATCTTTCGCGTCTACCAGGCGACGGCCAAGGATGTCGAAGCGGGCGCACAGATCACGCCGGCCGCCGAATGGCTGCTCGACAACTATTATGTCGTCGAAGAGGCGATCCAGGAGGTCCGGCGCGACTTCCCGCGGCGGTTCTATCGCCAGCTCCCGACCATTCAGATCGAGGGGCAGGTGGTGCCGCGTACGTTGGCGCTCGCTTGGCTCTATGTCGCGCATACCCATAGCGGCGTCTCGCATGAGGGGCTGACGTCCTTCGTGCAGGGCTTCCAGAAGCTTGACGCGCTGAAGATCGGCGAACTCTGGGCGCTGCCCTCCTTCATTCGCTTCGTGCTGCTCGAAAACCTGCGGCGCATATCGAGCCGCGTCGAGCGCTCGCGAAAAATGCGGTTCAAGGCGAACGAAGTGGCCGACGAACTGATCCGCCTCAACGATCCGGAAAAGTGCATCGCGCATCTCCAGTCGATGGAGAGCTTCGTCGAGGACAATACCTTCGTCATCCAGCTTCTTTATCGCCTGCGCGACGGCCTCCAGGCCTCCGGCGCGGTGATCCAGTGGCTAGAGCGCAAGATCGAAAGCCGCGGCACGGATCTCGAAGAACTGATCGTCGCGGAGAACAACCGGCTTTCCTCCGGCAATGTGACGATGAGCTCGCTGATCAAGAGCCTGCGCTCGGTGGACGACACGGAATGGCCGGTCTGGTTCGAAAGTGTGAGCCGTCTCGACGAGGCGCTGCGGCAGGGTTCGGACTATAGCGACCTCGATTTCGGCTCGCGCAACAAATACCGCAACACGATCGAGCGTTTCGCCCGCCGCTCCGGCAAGACCGAGCTGGAAGTGACCGAGATCGCGCTGGCCATGACGGCGGAAGATGCCGCGGCCCATGCGGACGATCCGGAATATCAGGCCAATGTCGCCTCCTTCCTCGTCGGCAAGAAGCGCAAGCTGCTCGAAAAGCGCATCGACTACAGCCCCTCGATCGTCCAGCGCGTCGTGCGCTTCGGGCGCCGGCTCGACTGGTTCGCCATTGCCGGGCCGAACATCATCCTGACGCTGCTCGCGATGATCGCGGTCTATTATTTCCTCGATCAGCTCGACATTCCGGACGGCGCCTGGCTGATCATGCTGATCCTCTTCGCGCTGCCGGCCTCCGAAGGGGCGACGGGCCTGTTCAACACGCTCGTCACCTTCTTCGTCACGCCGTCGCGCCTCGTCGGCTATGAATTCAAGGACGGTATTCCCGAGGATGCGCGCACGCTCGTCGTGGTGCCCTGTCTGATTTCCAAGCGCGACCATGTCGACGAGCTGGTGCGCAATCTCGAAGTCCACTATCTCGCCAATCCGCGCGGCGAGATCTATTTCTCGCTGCTCAGCGACTGGGCCGACAGCTCGTCCGAGGAGACTCCCGCCGATCTCGACGTGCTCGACTATGCCAAGCGCGAGATCGCCACCCTTTCGGCGCGCTACGCCTATGACGGCCGCACGCGCTTCTACCTGCTGCACCGCCGCCGCCTGTATAATCCGTCCGAAGGCTGCTGGATGGGCTGGGAGCGCAAGCGCGGTAAGCTGCACGAGCTGAACCTGCTTCTGCGCGGTGACGGCGACACGACCTTCCTGCCGGGCGCCAACATCGTGCCGGCGGACGTGAAATACGTCATGACGCTCGATTCCGACACGCGCCTGATGCGCGATGCGGTGACGAAGCTCGTCGGCAAGCTGCACCACCCGATCAACCGTCCGGTCATCGACGCGGACAAGGGCGAGGTCACCGCCGGCTACAGCATCCTGCAGCCGCGCGTGACACCCTCGCTGACGACGGGCAAGGAAGCCTCAACCTTCCAGCGCATCTTCTCCGCCGACCGCGGCATCGACCCCTATGTCTTCACCGTGTCCGACGTCTACCAGGACTTCGTCGGCGAAGGCACCTTCACGGGCAAGGGGCTCTATCACGTCGATGCTTTCGAGGCCTCGGTGAAGGGCCGCATCGAGGAGAACTCGGTGCTCAGCCACGACCTTCTCGAAGGCTCGCTGGCGCGCTGCGCCCTGGTGACGGATGTCGAGCTGGTGGAGGATTTCCCGACCCGCTACGGCGTCGAAACCTCGCGCCAGCATCGCTGGGCGCGCGGCGACTGGCAGCTTCTGCCCTATATTTTCGGCCCGTCGAGCGGCATTTCCATGCTCGGCCGCTGGAAGATGTACGATAACCTGCGCCGCAGCCTCATCCCGATCGGCTGGCTCGTCGCCTCCGTCATGGGCTGGTACTATATGGAGCCGCGCCAGGCGCTGATCTGGCAGCTCGTGCTGATCTTCCTGCTCTTCGTCGCCCCGACGCTGTCGCTGATCTCCGGCGTCATGCCGCGCCGCAACGACATCGTCGCGCGCGCCCATGTGCACCGCGTCTTCTCCGATATCCGCGCGGCCAATGCGCAGGTGGCGCTGCGCATCGCCTTCATCGCCCATTCGGCGGCGCTGATGGCGGATGCGATCGTGCGTTCGCTCTATCGCACCATGGTCAGCCGCAAGCTGATGCTGGAATGGCGCACGGCCGCGCAGGCCGACAGTGCCGCGCGCGGCGGCATCCTCGCCCATTACAAGTCGATGTGGCAGGCGCCGGCGCTGGCGGTGCTGTCCGTGGCGCTCGCCATGATCTCGGATACCGGGCTTCCCTATATCGGCATTCCCTTCGCGCTCGTCTGGGCGCTCTCGCCGATGATCGCCTGGTATGTCAGCCAGACGGCGGAGACCGAGGACCAGCTCGTCGTCTCCGACTATGTGGCGAGTGAACTGCGCAAGATCGCGCGGCGCACCTGGCGCTATTTCGAGGAATTCGTCACCGCCGAGCAGCACTACCTGCCGCCGGACAATTTCCAGGAAACGCCGCAGCCGGTGCTCGCCGAGCGCACCTCGCCGACCAATGTCGGCGTCTACCTGCTGTCGGTGATCTCCGCGCGCGATTTCGGCTGGATCTCGTTTGAGGAGACGGTACGCCGTCTCGAACAGACGATCGCCACCATCGACGGCATGCCGAAATATCGTGGCCATCTCTACAACTGGTATCGCACCAACACGCTGGAAACGCTGGGGCCGCGTTATGTCTCGGCGGTCGACAGCGGCAACCTCGCCGGCCACCTCATCGCCATCTCCTCCATGTGCCGCGAATGGGCGGAGGCGCCGTCGGCGCATCTGCAGGGCAGCCTAGACGGCATCGGCGACGTCGCCTCGATCCTTTCGGAAACGCTGGCGCAACTGCCGGACGACCGCAAGACCGTGCGGCCGCTGCGCCGCCTCATCGAGGAGCGTATCGCCGGCTTCCAGAATGCGCTCGCCGCCGTCAAGCGCGAGCACGAATTCGCCTCCATCCGCGTCATCAACCTTTCGGTGCTGGCGCGCGACGTCAACAAGCTGATCGTCAACCTCGACCACGAGATCAAGTCGGCCGAGAGTGGCGAGCTCGTCAAATGGGCGGGTGCGCTGGTTGCGACCTGCGAGGCGCATATTGCCGACAGCGTCTTCGACCTCGGCAGCATCGAGCCGCTGCGCGACCGCCTGGTCGTGCTGCGCGACCGCTCGCGCGACATCGCCTTCTCGATGGATTTCGGCTTCCTGTTCCGGCCGGAGCGCCGGCTGCTCTCGATCGGCTACCGCGTCGAGACCAACGAGCTCGACGAGGCCTGCTACGACCTGCTCGCCTCGGAAGCACGTCTCACCAGCCTCTTCGCCATCGCCAAGGGCGATCTTCCGACCGAGCACTGGTACAAGCTCGGCCGTCCGGTCGTGCCGGTCGGCTCGCGCGGCGCGCTGGTCTCCTGGTCCGGCTCGATGTTCGAGTACCTGATGCCGCCGCTCGTCATGCAGGAGCGCCAGGGCGGCATCCTGAACCAGACGAACAACCTCGTCGTGGTGGAGCAGATGAACCATGGCCGCCGTCTCGGCACGCCCTGGGGCATTTCGGAAGCAGCCTTCAACGCCCGCGACCATGAGCTGACCTACCAGTACACCAATTTCGGTGTGCCGACGCTCGGCCTGAAGCGCGGCCTTGGTCAGAATGCCGTCATCGCGCCCTACGCCTCGCTGCTGGCGGCGCAATATGCGCCGAAGGAGGCGCTCGACAACCTCGAACGTCTGCGCAAGCTGGGTGCACTCGGCGTCTACGGTTTCCATGATGCCGTGGATTTCACGCCGACCCGCGTGCCGGAGGGCAAGACCTGCGCCGTCGTGCGCAACTACATGGCGCACCATCATGGCATGTCGATCGCCGCGGTCGCCAATGTCGTCTTCAACGGCGCGCTGCGCGAACGTTTCCACGCCGACCCCGTCATTGAGGCGGCGGAACTGCTGCTCCAGGAAAAGGCGCCGCGCGACATTCCGGTCATCAACGCCAAACGCGAGCCGGAGACCGTCGGCAGCACGCAGGCCGACCTGCTGCGCCCGGAAATCCGCATCATCAAGGAGCCGTTCAACAAGGAGCGCGAGACCGTCTTCCTGTCGAACGGCCACTATGCCGTGATGCTGACGGCGACCGGTGCCGGCTATTCGCGCTGGAACGGCCAGTCCGTCACGCGCTGGAAGCCCGATCCGACCGAGGATCGCTGGGGTTCCTTCCTGTTCCTGCGCGATACTGCGACGAACGAGTGGTGGTCCGCGACCGCCGAGCCGAAGCGCATCGAGGGCGAGGTCACGAAGACCCAGTTCGGCGACGACAAGGCGGAGTTCATCAAGACCGTCGGCACGCTGACGAGCGAGGTCGAATGCATCGTCGCCACCGAGCACGATGCCGAAGGCCGCCGCCTGACGCTGCTCAACACCGGCACCGAGGACCGCTTCATCGAGGTGACCTCCTATATGGAGCCCGTCATCTCGACGGATGATGCCGACAGCGCCCATCCGATGTTCTCGAAGATGTTCATCAAGACGGAGATCGGCAAGCGCGGCGACGTCATCCGCGCCGAGCGCCAGAAGCGCAATCCGAACGAACCGGACATGGTGATCGCCCATCTCATCGTGGACAATGCCGGCCCCTCGCGCCGCACAGAGATCGAGACCGATCGCCGCCGCTTCATCGGCCGCGGCCGCTCGCTGACGACGGCTGCCGCCTTCGACGCCGGCGCGCAGCTTTCCGGCACGGACGGCTTCACGCTCGATCCGGTCATGGCGCTGCGCCGCGTCGTGCGCGTGCCGGCGGGCAAGAAGGTCAAGGTCATCTTCTGGACCATCGCGGCGCCCAGCCGCGCCGAGGCGGACGCTGCGATCGACCGTTACCGCCATCCGGACGTGTTCAACCACGAAATGATCCATGCCTGGACGCGCTCGCAGGTCCACATGCGTCATGTCGGCGTAACCTCGCAGGAGGCCGCAAGCTTCCAGATGCTCGGCCGCTACCTGATCTATCCGGATATGCATCTGCGCGCCGATACCGGCACCATCCAGACGGGGCTCACCGCCCAGTCGGCGCTCTGGCCGCTGGCAATTTCGGGCGACTTCCCGATCTTCGTTCTGCGCATCAATGACGATATAGACCTCGATGTCGCCCGCGAGGCACTGCGCGCGCAGGAATATCTGCGCCACCGCGGCGTGACGGCCGACTTGGTGATCCTCAACGAACGCGCCTCCTCCTATGCGCAGGACATGCAGCACGCGCTCGACCAGATGTGCGAGAACCTGCGCATGCGCGGGCAGTCCGATGGCGTGCGCCAGCATATCTTCGCCGTGCGCCGCGACCTGATGGAGGTCTCCACCTGGCAGGCGCTGCTTGCCACGGCGCGCGCCGTCTTCCATGCCCGCAACGGCTCCCTTTCGGACCAGATTGCCCGCACGGTCGCGCTGTTCTCCACGCCGCGCGGCGACGAGGAGACCAAGGCCGATCCGACCTTGCCGAAGCCCGCGGCACCCCCCGCCGGCGAGCCGGTGACGATCGATGGCGAGGGCCTGACCTTCTGGAACGGTTTTGGCGGTTTCAACGGCGAGCGCCGGGAATATGCCATGCGGCTGCGCGGCGGCGAAGCGACGCCGCAGCCGTGGATCAACGTCATCTCCAACCAGCATTTCGGCTTCCACGTCTCGGGCGAGGGCGCCGGTTTCACCTGGAGCCGCAATTCGCGCGATTTCCAGCTGACGGCCTGGACCAACGACCCGGTGGTCAACCGCCCGGGCGAGGCCTTCTACGTGCGCGATCGCGATCGCGGCACGGTGATGACGCCGTTCGCTGCGCTGTCGCGCAAGCCGACGGTGAAGTTCGAGACCTGGCATGGCCTCGGCTACAGCGCCTTCCGCAGCTGGGAGGACGGTATCGAGCTCGATCTCGTGCAGACGGTCGACGCCGAGGAACCGGTCAAATATTCTCGCCTCGTCGTCAAGAACACCGGCGAGACGGAGCGCAGCCTGACGGTCTACGGCTATGTCGAATGGGTGATGGGCAACAATGCGGCAAAGACCGCGCCCTTCGTGCTGACCAGCCATGACGAGGAGGGCGGCGCGCTCTTTGCGACCAACCCGTACAGCTTCGACTTCGCCGGCCGGACCAGCTTCTTCGCCGTCGATGCGCCGCTTGCGGGCTTTACCGCCAAGCGCCGCGAATTCATCGGCCGCGGCGGCGATATCGTGCTGCCGGGGGCGGTGGTCAGCGGGCAGGCGCTCTCCGGTTCCGCCGACGGCATCGGCGATCCCTGCGCGGCACTCGCCGTCGACATCACGCTGAAGCCGGGCGAGAAGCGCGAACTGATCTTCGTGCTCGGCGACACCGAGGATGCGGACAGTGCGCGGATGCTTGCGGACAAGAGCCGAACGGCCGATTTCAACACGGTCATGAAGGCGGTTCGCGGCTATTGGGACGATTTTACCGGCACGCTGCAGGTCAAGACGCCGGATGCCGCCCTCGACCGGATGGTCAACGACTGGCTGCCCTACCAGGCGCTCGGTTGCCGCATCCTGGCGCGCACCGCCTTCTACCAGGCGAGCGGCGCCTATGGTTTCCGCGACCAGTTGCAGGACACGCTGGCCTTCATCCTGCATCGTCCGGAACTCGCCCGCGGGCAGATTCTCAACGCCGCCGCGCGCCAGTTCGTCGAAGGCGACGTGCAGCATTGGTGGCTGCCGGACAGCGGCGCCGGCGTGCGCACCGCCATCTCCGACGACGTGGTGTGGCTGGCCCATGCGGTCGAATATTATTGCCGGGTGACCGGGGATAATTCGGTGCTCGACGAAAGGCTCGCCTTCATCGAAGGCCAGCCGCTCGCCGAAGGCCAGCACGATGCCTTCTTCAAGCCGGGCCGCTCGGCGCAAGAGGCGCCGCTCTACGACCATTGCGCCCGCGCGCTCGATCTCGCGCTTCAGCGTACCGGCGAGAATGGCCTGCCGCTGATGCTCGGCGGCGACTGGAACGACGGCATGAACCGGGTCGGCGAAGCCGGCCGCGGCACGAGCGTCTGGCTCGGCTGGTTCCTCGCCGGCACGCTGCGCGGTTTCATCCCGATCGCACGCACGCGTGGCGATCACGGCCGCGCCGATCTCTGGGAAGGCCATCTCGGCCGCCTGCGGCAGGCGCTGGAAACGGTCGGCTGGGACGGCGCCTATTATCGCCGCGGCTATTTCGATGACGGCACGCCGCTCGGCTCGGCCGGAAATGCCGAATGCAGCATCGATTCCATCGCGCAGAGCTGGAGCGTGCTCTCCGGCGAGGGGGATGCGGACCGCGCGCGCCAGGCGATGGATGCGGTCATGGCCGAACTCGTCGACCGGGAAAACGGCATCATCCGCCTGTTCACCCCGCCCTTCATCGAGACCCCGCAGGACCCCGGCTATATCAAGGCCTATCCGCCGGGCGTGCGGGAAAACGGCGGGCAATATACCCATGCCGCAACCTGGGTCGTGCTGGCGCTGGCGCGCCAGGGCCGGGCCGAGGACGCCTGGACCTGCTTCAACCTCTTGAACCCCGTCAACCACGCCAAAAACCCGGAGGCGGCCGAGCTCTACCGCGTCGAGCCCTATGTCGTCGCAGCCGACGTCTATGGCGAAGGCGAGCGGACGGGGCGCGGCGGCTGGACCTGGTATACGGGCTCGGCCGGCTGGCTCTACCGGGCGGCAGTCGAGGGCATTCTCGGCATCCGCCGGGAGGGCGGCCGTCTCTTCATCGAGCCGGTGCTGCCCGCGGCCTGGAACGGCTACGAGGCGACACTCGTTCTCGATGGCCGCACGCTGGAAATCCGCGTCGAGCGGGGCGGCGACGGTGGATGGCAAGCAAGTGTGAACGGAACTGTCATCAAATCTTCAAACGAGGGTTATTTGGTCTGATCCACCCCCATCGTGGACCAGAGCAGACATGACTGACAGACATGGACCGGGGGGCGTCGTGCCGCAGACACGCGACACGCGCCTCGACGTCTTCCGGGCGCTTGCCCTCCTGACGATCTTCGTCAACCACGTTCCCGGCCAGTACCTGGAACACCTGACGCACAAGAATTTCGGCTTTTCCGATTCGGCGGAAGCCTTCGTGCTGATTTCCGGCGTGTCGGTCGGGCTTGCCTATGGCGGGCGTTTTGCCGTCGGCGAGCGGCTGGCGGTGACCCTCCGCATCCTGCGCCGCGCGCTGACGCTCTATGTCGCGCATATCATGACGAGCGTCATCACCTTCGCGATCTTCGCAGGCGGCGCGCTGTGGTTCTCGCGACCGGACCTGTTGTCGGAAATCAACCTGCGCGCCGTCGTCGACCGCACGGAACAGGGGGTCGTCAGCATGGTGCTGCTCGGCCACCAGTTCGGCTACAACAACATCCTCTCCATGTATGCCATGCTGTTCCTGATGCTGCCGGGTTTCCTGTGGCTCTACCAGCGCAGCGTACGCCTGCTGATCGCCGTCTCGGGCACGATCTGGCTTTGCGCCGGGATCTGGCGGATCGCGCCGTCGAATTTTCTCGACGACGGCTACTGGTTCCTCAACCCGCTGTCCTGGCAGTTCCTCTTCGTCATCGGCTTCGTCGGCGTGCTGCGCGCCAAGGCCAAGGGCTTTTCGCGCAATCCCGTGCTGCTGGCGCTCTCGGCCACCTATCTCGTGGTCTCGATGCTGTGGGTCGTGCTCGCCTGGTGGAACATCGACTTCTCCTACGGCCTGCCGGCGGTGCTGACGGGCTTCGACAAGACGTTCCTGTCGACGACGCGGTTGCTGCATGTGTTGGCGGGCGCTTACCTCGTGGCGACGATCCCGGTTCTATCCAACTGGGCGGCCCTGCCGATCAGCCATCCGCTGGTGGCGGTTGGGCGGCATTCGCTGGCGGTCTTCATCTTCGGCACGATCCTCGCCATGGCGGGGCAGGTGCTGATGTTCGTGACCGGCAAGAACCCGATCCTCGGCACGCTCTATACGCTCGCCGGCATCGCGCTGCATTTCGCCTATGCGCGCTACCTCGACTGGCAGGCCTCCATCACCGGCCCCAACGCAAAACGGCAGGGCATGCGTGCCCTGCCGGTCGAAGGGGGCGATGCCCCGAAGTGATGATGACGATCAGGCGGCGGTGTGGCTCTTGCGCACGTCGTCGTCCGTCAGGATGCCGCTTGCCCGGAGCAGGGCGGCAAAACGGCCGTTGCTCTGGCTGAGATCGTTGAAGGTGCCCATCTCGGCGATCTGGCCGTGATCCATGAACACGACGAGGTCGGCCTCGCGCACCGTCGACAGGCGGTGGGCGATGATGAAGGTCGTGCGGTTGCGGCGAAGCTGGTCGATCGCCGACTTCACACGGGCCTCCGTCTCCACGTCGAGCGCGCTGGTCGCCTCGTCGAGCACGAGGATCGGCGCGTTCTTGAGGATCGCGCGGGCGATCGCGATGCGCTGGCGCTCGCCGCCGGACAAGCGGTTGCCCCGCTCGCCGACATGGGTCTCGTAGCCGCTCTGGCGCGAGGTGATGAAGTCGTTTGCCGCTGCCGCCTCGGCAGCAGCCTCGATTTCCTCCTGCGTCGCGCCCTCGCGGCCGAGACGGATATTGTCGGAGATAGAGCGGTTGAGCAGGCCTGCATCCTGGAACACGGTGGCGATCGACCGGCGCAGCGACTTGCGCGTCACCGTGCCGATATCGACGCCGTCGATGAGGATCTGGCCGGAACGCGGCTCGTAGACGCGCTGCAGCAAGTTGACCAGCGTGGTCTTGCCGGCACCCGTCGGGCCGACGATGGCGACGGTCTGGCCGGCCTCGACGGTGAAGGAGACATCGCGCACGCCCTGGGTGGCATTGGCGAAGTCGAAGCAGACATTGCGGTATTCGACCCTGCCCTTGACGTCGCCGAGTTCGCCGGCCGTGGACGGCTCTTCGCGGTCCTTGACGGCGTCTTCCAGCGTGAAGAAATCCTCAAGCTTGGCGCGCGCCTCGAAGATCTGCGTGGCGAAGGCTTTCATCTGGTCCAGGCGGCCGATGAGCAGGCCGGCAAAGCCGATGAAGGCGATGACGTCGCCGACGCGGATTTCGCCACGCTGCACCAGCACCGTGCCGATGACGAGGATGGTCATCATCGAAATCGTGGACGCGATACGGTTCAGGGCGCTGGCGATCGCCCACCAGTCGAGCACCGGGAACTGCGCATTGATCAGGCGTTCGGCAAAGCGCTTCAGTTCGCGTGTCTCCGACTCGATGCGGTTGTAGCTGTGCACGACCGAAACGTTGCTGATGGAGTCCGACACATGGGAGAAGACGGTGTGGTAGTGGTTTTCGACCGAGGCCTGGCCCTCGCGGGTGCGGTTCATCACCACTTTGCCGATGATGACATAAAGCACGCCGAGCACGACCAGCACCAGCGACAGGCGATAATCCATCACGAAGGCGGTGGGAATGAGCAGCACCAGCGCGATGGCGGTGGCGAGGTGCGTGCGCATGAATTCGAGCCAGAGGCCGAACAGCGTTTCGCAGGCGCGCAGCAGCGTGTGCAGGGCATTGGAGGTGCCGCGCTGACTATGCCAGGAGAGCGGCATGGAGATGATGCGGCCGAAGGCTTCCGTCAGAAGGCTCGCGCGCCGGCCATGGGCCAGGCGGTCCGCCTCGCGGGCAACGAGCACATAGGCGAAGGTGTTGAACAGGCCGAAGCCCGCCCACATCAGAAGCATCGGCGTCACGTCGCCCTTGGAGGAGATGGCGTCAATGATGCGACCGAAGAGGATCGGCTCGGCAATGGTGATGACCGCGAGCACGATATTGGCCACAACCACCGAACCCACACGAATCTTGTAGACCCCCAGATAACTGAGAGCTCTTGCATAGACCTGAAACAAAGACACGGAATAAGGCCTTTCCGGCGATACCTGTTGTGCGGTGCAGCGAAAGCACCCGTTTTCTTTGCAGTGCGCTGTTAATCAGCGGAAGGGGCAAAAGTTCGTGAACGACGTGCAAATTTCATGACTCACATGAAATGTTGCGTGATTTTCAGTTTTGCGCGTCACGACGTCCCTTAGCCGATTGATTTTCATCATGCGATCCTGCCAATTGTATGCGGGGCAACATGAATGGGACATGACTGGTCGAAAGAGGGCCAGCTTCATTTCTTCTGGATATGGAATGGGCGCATAAAGTGCAGGGCATATGAAAATCAACCTGCTGGTACAGTTTCTTGCGCTGATCGACGAATTGCGGGGCCGGGAAGAGACGACGGCCGAGTTCGAACGTCTGCTGTCGCATTACGGCTTCGACTATTACGGTCTCATCCAGGCGCCGAAGCCGGTGGAGAGCCCGGCGAGCCTGTTGCTCGCCGGCCGCTGGCCCAAGGGTTGGCCCGAAACCTATCTGCGCAAGCGCTACATGCAGGTCGATCCGACCGTGCGTTACCTCGGCCATGCGCAGGCGGGGTTTCGCTGGCGCGACACGCTCGGCGCCTTCCGCCTCAGCCCGCACCGCAAGCGCATGGAGCGCATGATGGTGGATGCGCGCCAGAACGGGCTGGAGGACGGCTACATGTTCCCGGTGCACGGCCGGCGCGGCCTGCTCGGCAGCCTCAGCCTCGGCGGCAGGCCGGTCGAGCTGGAAAGCGTCGAGATCGGGCTTTTCGACAGCATCGCCCGGCAACTCTACTGGAAACTGCTGCTGGCGGCCGATCCGGAAGCGGCGGCGCGGCTTTCCGCCATCGTCGACGTGGAATTGACGCGGCGCGAAATGGAGGCGCTAAGCCTGCTTGCCGAGGGCATGACCTCGCATGACATCGGCCGCGTACTCGGCATTTCCAGCCACACGGTCGACTGGTACATGAACGGCATCCAGGAGAAGCTCGGTGCGCGCAACCGGCACCACGCGGTCGCCATCGCTTTCCGGCTCGGGCTCGTTTCCTGAGCCTCGACGGCGCAATTCTTTTGCCGGATGACGACTCCAAAATTGAACTTTGAAAATAAGCCGCTAATAATTCTCTTCGCGGGTGCAGCAATTCCCGTTTTCAAGTCATGAGGAGTCCGACTTGCCCATTTCCAAGATCCTTGTCGCCAACCGGTCCGAAATCGCCATTCGCGTGTTCCGCGCAGCCAACGAGCTCGGCATAAAAACGGTGGCGATCTGGGCGGAAGAGGACAAACTGGCACTGCACCGCTTCAAGGCGGATGAAAGCTACCAGATCGGCCGCGGCTCGCATCTTTCCCGTGATCTTGGGCCGATCGAAAGCTACCTGTCGATCGAAGAGGTGATCCGCGTCGCCAAGCTTTCGGGTGCCGATGCCATCCATCCCGGCTACGGCCTTCTTTCCGAAAGCCCGGAATTCGTCGATGCCTGCGATGCTGCCGGCATCATCTTCATCGGCCCGCGGCCCGATACGATGCGCCAGCTCGGCAACAAGGTCGCCGCGCGCAACCTGGCGATTTCCGTCGGCGTTCCGGTCGTGCCGGCGACCGATCCGCTGCCGGACGATGCCGATGAGATCCACCGGCTTGCCGAAAGCATCGGCTATCCCGTCATGCTGAAAGCCTCCTGGGGCGGCGGCGGGCGCGGCATGCGCGCCATCCGCGACCCGAAGGACCTGCTGCGCGAGGTGACGGAAGCCAAGCGCGAGGCGAAGGCCGCCTTCGGCAAGGACGAGGTCTATCTCGAAAAGCTCGTCGAGCGCGCCCGCCACGTCGAAAGCCAGGTGCTGGGCGATACGCACGGCAATGTCGTGCATCTCTTCGAGCGCGACTGCTCCATCCAGCGGCGTAACCAGAAGGTCGTCGAGCGTGCACCGGCACCCTACCTCAACGAGGCGCAGCGCAAAGAGCTTGCCGACTATTCGCTGAAGATCGCGCGTGCCACGAACTACATCGGCGCCGGCACGGTCGAGTATCTGATGGATGCCGATACCGGCAAATTCTACTTCATCGAGGTCAATCCGCGCATCCAGGTCGAGCACACCGTCACGGAAGTCGTGACCGGCATCGACATCGTGAAGGCGCAGATCCACATCCTCGACGGGGAGGCGATCGGCACGCCGGAATCGGGCGTGCCGGCGCAGGAGGACATCCGCCTCAACGGCCACGCCCTCCAGTGCCGCATCACCACGGAAGACCCGGAACAGAACTTCATTCCCGACTATGGCCGCATCACCGGCTATCGCTCGGCCTCGGGCTTCGGCATCCGCCTCGATGGCGGCACGGCCTATCCGGGCGCGGTCATCACCCGTTTCTACGATCCGCTGCTCGTGAAGGTCACGGCCTGGGCGCCGAACCCGGTGGAGGCGATCACCCGCATGGACCGCGCGCTGCGCGAATTCCGCATCCGCGGCGTTGCGACGAACCTGACCTTCCTTGAAGCGATCATCAGCCACGAGCAGTTCCGCAACAACACCTACACGACCCGCTTCATCGACACGACGCCGGAGCTGTTCCAGCAGGTGAAGCGCCAGGACCGTGCGACGAAGCTGCTTACCTATCTCGCCGACGTCACCGTCAACGGCCATCCGGAGGCCAAGGGCCGTCCAAAGCCGCCGGCGGATGTCGCCAAGCCCGTCGTGCCCTTCATCGAGGGCACGATCCAGGCTGGCACCAAGCAGAAGCTCGACGAACTCGGCCCGAAGAAATTCGCCGAATGGGTTCGTGGCGAGACGCGCGTGCTGATGACCGACACGACGATGCGTGACGGCCACCAGTCGCTGCTCGCCACCCGCATGCGCACGCATGATATCGCCCGTGTCGCCGGCACCTATGCCCGCGCGCTGCCGCAGCTCTTCTCGCTCGAATGCTGGGGCGGGGCGACCTTCGACGTCTCCATGCGCTTCCTGACGGAAGACCCGTGGGATCGTCTCGCCCGCGTGCGCGAAGGCGCGCCGAACCTGCTGCTCCAGATGCTGCTGCGCGGCGCCAACGGCGTCGGCTACAAGAACTATCCCGACAATGTCGTGAAATACTTCGTGCGCCAGGCGGCCAAGGGCGGCATCGACGTGTTCCGGGTGTTCGACTGCCTGAACTGGGTCGACAACATGCGCGTCTCGATGGAGGCGGTGGCGGAGGAGAACCGGATCTGCGAGGCGGCGATCTGCTATACCGGCGATCTCCTGAACTCGGCCCGCCCGAAATACGACCTCAAATATTACACCGCGCTCGCCGCCGACCTCGAAAAGGCCGGCGCGCATATGATCGCGCTGAAGGACATGGCGGGTCTGTTGAAGCCGGCGGCGGCGCGCGTGCTGTTCAAGGCGCTGCGCGAATCCACCGACCTGCCGATCCATTTCCACACGCATGATACGTCGGGCATTGCGGCTGCGACCGTGCTTGCCGCCGTCGAATCCGGCGTCGACGTGGTGGATGCGGCGATGGATGCGCTCTCCGGCAACACCTCGCAGCCCTGCCTCGGCTCGATCGTCGAGGCACTGAAGGGCACCGACCGCGATCCGGGCCTCGATCCCGAATGGATCCGCCGCATCTCCTTCTACTGGGAGGCCGTGCGCTTCCAGTACGCCGCCTTCGAAAGCGACCTCAAGGGGCCGGCTTCCGAAGTCTACCTGCATGAAATGCCGGGCGGCCAGTTCACCAACCTCAAGGAACAGGCCCGTTCGCTCGGGCTTGAGACCAAGTGGCACAAGGTGGCCCAGGCCTATGCCGACGCCAACCAGATGTTCGGCGATATCGTCAAGGTGACGCCGTCCTCCAAGGTGGTGGGCGACATGGCGCTGATGATGGTCTCGCAGGACCTCACCGTCGCCGACGTGGAAAACCCGGCCAAGGACGTCTCCTTCCCGGAATCGGTCGTCTCCATGCTCAAGGGCGATCTCGGCCAGCCTCCGGGCGGCTGGCCGGCAGGACTGCAGAAGAAGGCGCTGAAGGGCGAGGAACCCTATACCGCGGTGCCGGGCTCGCTGCTGCCGCCGGCCGATCTCGACGCCGAGCGCAAGGCGGTCGAGGAGAAGCTGGAGCGCAAGGTCGACGATTTCGAATTCGCCTCCTACCTGATGTATCCGAAGGTCTTCACCGATTATGCGCTCGCCGCCGATACCTATGGTCCGGTGAGCGTTCTGCCGACGCCCGCCTATTTCTACGGCCTGTCGCCGGGCGAGGAACTGTCGCCGGAACTGGAAAAGGGCGTCTCGCTCGTCATCCTGCACCAGGCGCAGAGCGAGCCGGATGCGCAGGGCATGGTAAAAGTGTTCTTCGAGCTGAACGGCCAGCCGCGCCTCATCAAGGTGCCGGACCGCAACCGCGCGGCGACGTCAACGGCGCGGCGCAAGGCGGACATCGGCAATGCCGCCCATCTCGGCGCGCCGATGCCGGGCGTCATCTCGACGGTCTCGGTCTCGGCCGGCCAGGCGGTCAAGGCCGGCGACGTACTGCTCTCCATCGAGGCGATGAAGATGGAAACGGCGCTGCATGCGGAGAAGGACGGCACGGTCTCGGAGGTGCTGGTCAAGGCCGGCGACCAGATCGACGCCAAGGACCTGCTCATCGTTTACGGTGCCTGATACGTCAAACGTCGCTTGAAAGCCAAACCCGGATATGGGATGGACGCCCATCCCATATCCGGAATATGCAGGCTTTCCATGAGCTTCGTCATTCGCACCGCCGACCTCGGCGACATTGCCGCCTTCACCGAAATCTACCGCGAATCCGTGCTGAACGGGGTGGCGAGTTACGAGATCGACCCGCCCTCGCTCGACGAGATGGCGGCGCGGTTCCAGGCGATCACCGACAAGGGTTATCCCTATATCGTCGCCATCGAGCAGACCGGGCTCATCCTCGGCTACGCCTATGCGTCGGCCTTCCGCACGCGGCCGGCCTATCGCTGGCTCGTCGAGGATTCGGTCTACCTGGCGCCGGAAGCGCGCGGCAAGGGCGTCGGCAAGGCGCTGCTGGCGGAACTGATCCGCCGCTCGACGGAGCTCGGCTTCCGCCAGATGGTGGCCGTCATCGGCGGCGCCCATCCGGCCTCGATCGCCGTGCACGCGGCTGCGGGTTTCGAACATTCTGGCCGCATGACCGCCACCGGCTTCAAGCACGGCCGCTGGCTCGACACCGTCTTCATGCAGCGCGCGCTGGGCGACGGCGCGGAAACCGAGCCGTCTTCGGCGACCTATCCGGGGACGATGGCCTGAATCACGTCTCGATCAGCCGCAGCACCTTGTCGAACACCTTGAGCACCTGGTTGAGCTCATGGCCGCGCTTCAAAATGGTGCCGTGCTGGTTGACGACGCTGTAGGCGCCCTGTTTGGCGGCAAGCTTGGGGTTTTTCTCGATGCGGTAGAGCGGCATTTCGCCCGAGCGCTTGAAGACGGAAAACACCGCCTTGTCGCGCATATGGTCGATTGCGTAGTCGCGCCATTCCCCTTCGCCGACCATCCGGCCGTAGACCCAGAGGATTGCATCGAGCTCCCGTCGATGGAAGGTTACAGGCAGCGGATCCCGGCTGCTCTTATATTCCCTAAGGTCGACCACGACATTGGAAGCCTGCAAATCCGGCTGATCAGTCATCGAATCTCCGCACCTCGTCTGTGACGGCTGGGTGACAGTGTGCCTGACCAAAACGGAAATGCAAGGCGGATGGGCGAAGACTTGCGTTTTCGCAAAAATCCTTCTCGCCGCAATTCAGACAAACAGACGCCCAATTTACGGGAGAAAGTCCGCCAGTCGCAGCCTCTACCTGCCTGCTGCCTTGTGCGGGAAGCAGGTATTGTCGGGGTGCGTCTGTCGAAGTTGCCCAGTATTCCGTTGCCGGTAGCTTCGTCTCGGTCCGGTCCGTCTTTCTTCGAACCCTCAAGCCCCAGCCCCTCGAAGAAGCCGGACCGGACCTCCCCCCAAGGGGGAAAGACATTCATCGCGAAGCTTTATCACCCGTCAAAACGGTCGCACCCAAAATGGCGCCCGGCGTATCGGCGGTGCGCATGCGCTGCAAAAGCACGGCGCAGCCGCCGGATTTCTTTTTCTTCTTCAGCATGTCGGCCGGCAGGACCAGGTTGGTCTCCTTACCTTCCCACATGCCGATCGTTTCCATGTCGGTGACGGCGTGCCAGTAGTTGACGCGCTTGCCGCGGTTTTCGCCCTTGTCGATGTCGATCGTGCGTTCGCGCTCGAAATAGGCGATGACGATATTGGCCTTGCCCTCGCCGGGGCCGACGCGGATGCGCAGCTCGTCGTTCTTCACCTCGACATCAACCGGTACGTTGAGCCCCTTGCCCTCGTTCGGCATGGCGCCGATGCGCGAGCGGATGCCGGAAATATCGGCGCCGTTGATGTGCTCGCGGCCGTTCAGCACGGCCTGGGGCGTGTAGACGCCGCTGCGCCCGAACATGCGGGCATAGGCATATTGCCGGTCGGTATTGTCCTTGGAGGCGAGCGTGTCAGCCCAGCCGAGATAGTTCCAGTAGTCGACATGGTAGGAGAGCGCGACGACCTCGCCTTCCTGCGCCAGCGCGGCGAGCGCCTTGTCGGCCGGCGGGCAGGAGGAGCAGCCCTGGCTGGTGAAGAGCTCGACGACACCCTTGGGCTTGATGGATTGCTTGGTGACGGATTCCTGGGCATGTGCAGCCCCTGCGCCGGCTCCGAGCGCAAGCAGGATCGCCAGACATTCCAGTATGTGCGGTCTCGGCATGATCATTTCCAATGGAGTGGCGGCGGGTGGCCAGCCATTTGAGCCCGTCATACGCGCTTGCCGGTTCAACAGGAAGTCACGATGGAGTGAGACTCATAGCTGAGAAAAACGCTCCGGAAAACGAAAAATGCCGGGGTTTTGGCCCCGGCATTTCGCATTTTGACGCTGAAAACGATCAGGCGGCGAGATCGCGCAGAACGGTCTGAAGAATGCCGCCATTGTTCATGTAGGTCACCTCGTCGAGCGTATCGATGCGGCAAAGCAGCGGAACCTCCTTCACCGTGCCGTCGGCATAGGTGATCCTGGCGATCTTCTTCTCGCGCGGCTTGATGTCGCCTTCGAGGCCGTCGATCGTGACGACTTCGTCGCCCTTGAGGTCGAGCGTCGCCCAGGTCGTGCCGTCCTCGAAGACGAAGGGCACGATGCCCATGCCGACGAGGTTGGAGCGGTGGATACGCTCGAAGGACTGCGCCACCACGGCCTTCACGCCAAGGAGGTTGGTGCCCTTGGCCGCCCAGTCGCGCGACGAGCCGTTGCCATATTCGACGCCGGCGAAGATGACGAGCGGAACGCCCTCGGCCTTGTACTTCATGGCCGCGTCGTAGATCGACATCTCTTCCTTGGTCGGATAGTGGATCGTGTAGCCACCTTCCTTGCCGTTCGGGCCGAGCATGTGGTTGCGGATGCGGATGTTGGCGAAGGTGCCGCGCATCATCACTTCATGGTTGCCGCGGCGCGTGCCGTACTGGTTGAAGTCGGCGACGGCGACGCCGTTGCCCGTGAGGTACGCACCAGCAGGCGATGCCGCCTTGATCGAACCGGCCGGGGAAATGTGGTCGGTGGTGATCTTGTCGCCGAACAGGCCGAGGACGCGGGCACCCTCGATGTTCTTGAGGCCCGAGCCGGTCTTGCCCATGCCGACGAAGTAGGGCGGGTTCTGCACATAGGTCGACTGGTCGTCCCAGGCATAGGTCTGGCCCGCCGGCACCTGCACGGCCTGCCAGTTCTCGTCGCCCTTGAACACGTCGGCATACTTCGCGGCATAGAGCGCGCGGGTGACGTATTTCAGGATGAATTCCTGGATTTCCTGCGAGGTCGGCCAGATATCCTTGAGGTAGACGGGATTGCCGTCCTGATCGTCGCCGATCGGCTCCTTGGTGAGGTCCTTCTGGACGGAACCGGCCAGCGCATAGGCCACGACCAGCGGCGGCGAGGCGAGGTAGTTCGCCTGCACGTCCGGCGAGATGCGGCCTTCGAAGTTGCGGTTGCCGGAGAGAACGCCGGCGGCAATCAGGCCCTTGTCGTTGATCGTCTTGGAGATCGGCGCCGGCAGCGGGCCGGAATTGCCGATGCAGGTCGTGCAGCCGAAGCCGACGAGGTTGAAGCCGAGCTTGTCGAGATCTTCCTGCAGGCCGGACTTGGCGAGATATTCACCGACGACCTGCGATCCCGGTGCGAGCGACGTCTTGACCCACGGCTTGGTCTTCAGGCCCTTGGCGACCGCGTTGCGGGCGAGCAGGCCGGCAGCGATGAGCACCGACGGGTTGGACGTGTTGGTGCACGACGTGATGGCGGCAATGGCGACGTCGCCGTGGCCGATATCATAGTCGGTGCCTTCGACAGGGTAGCGGTTCGAAAGCTGGCCGGGCTTCTTGTAGTCGGTGTCCATCGAGCCGGCGAAGCCGGAGGCGATGTTTTCCAGCGGGATGCGGCCTTCCGGGCGCTTCGGGCCGGCCATGGCGGGCACGACGTCGCCGAGGTCAAGTTCGAGCGTGTCGGTGAAGACGAGGTCGGCGCCGTCGCCGTCACGCCACATGCCCTGGGCCTTCGAATAGGCTTCGACCAGCGCGATGCGCTGTTCTTCGCGGCCGGACATGGTGAGGTAGTTGACTGTTTCGCCGTCGACCGGGAAGAAGCCGCAGGTCGCGCCGTATTCCGGGCCCATATTGCCGATCGTCGCGCGGTCGGCGAGCGTCATGTTGTCGAGGCCGGGGCCGAAGAATTCGACGAACTTGGAGACCACGCCCTTCTTGCGCAGCATCTGCACGACCATCAGCACGAGGTCGGTCGCGGTGACGCCTTCCTTGAGCTTGCCGGTCAGCTTGAAGCCGATGACCTCGGGCAGAAGCATGGAGACCGGCTGGCCGAGCATGGCGGCTTCCGCCTCGATGCCGCCCACGCCCCAGCCGAGAACGCCGAGGCCGTTGATCATGGTCGTGTGGCTGTCGGTGCCGACGCAGGTATCCGGGTAGGCGATGATCTCGCCGTCTTCTTCCTTGGTCCAGACCGTCTGGCCCAGATACTCCAGATTGACCTGATGACAGATGCCGGTGCCCGGAGGAACGACGCGGAAATTCTTGAAGGCCTGCTGGCCCCACTTCAGGAAGCGGTAGCGCTCGCCGTTGCGCTCGTATTCGAGCTCGACGTTGCGGGCAAAGGCGGTCGGCGTGCCGAATTCGTCGACGATGACGGAATGGTCGATGACGAGGTCGACGGGAACGAGCGGGTTGATCTTTTCCGGGTCGCCACCGAGCGACACCATCGCGTCACGCATGGCCGCAAGGTCGACCACGGCGGGAACGCCGGTGAAGTCCTGCATCAGCACGCGGGCCGGGCGATAGGCGATCTCGTTTTCGACCGTGCCCTTGTTCGTGAGCCATTCGGCGACGGAAAGGATGTGTTCCTTCGTAACCGACCGGCCGTCCTCGAAGCGCAGCAGGTTCTCCAGAAGCACCTTCATCGAGTAGGGGAGCTTCGAGACGCCCGCGAGGCCGTTCGCCTCGGCCTTGGGCAGGCTGTAATACACATAGTCGGTGTCGCCCACCGTAAGGGTCGAACGACAATTGAAGCTGTCTAGGGATTTGGACACTGTATACCCCGTTCCGTCTGGTCGCCAGAAAACTGACGTACGAACGCCCGTGCGCGTTGAGCGCGAATGGGATGCGGGTGCGGCCATTTCCGCTGTCCGTACGCGAGAATCATTCCCGTGTTCGGCGCTTGGATGAAATTCACGCCGACCGCTGGCGTGTTGCGGGCGTTATAGATAATTTCCACCAAACGTTCCAGAGCGCTTATAGGCAAATCGGGACAATTTTTTTGCGTTGCGACCAAGGTCGTAAAAGGAAAGTGAACAGCCATGCGGCTCGTCGCCGAGGGATTGAGCGCCACGCGCGGCGAAGACCTGATTTTCCAAGATATTTCCTTCGAAATCGCCGGCGGCGAAGCGCTTGTCGTCAAGGGGCCGAACGGGTCCGGCAAGTCGACGCTGCTGAGGGTTCTGGCGGGTCTGCTTCCGGCGGAATCCGGCACGGCGAAGCTGCTTGCTGCACCGCACCCGGTGGAGCGCCTCGGCGAGGCCTGCCACTATCTCGGCCACCGCAATGCGATGAAGCGGGAGCTTACCGTCGACGAGAATCTGGCCTTCTGGAAGGACTTCTTCGGGGATTTTCCCGGGGGGGCGGGTGTGGATGTCGACGAGGCGGTCGAATCAGTCGGCCTCGGCGGCATCGCGCACCTTCCGTTCGGCTATCTCTCGGCCGGCCAGCAGCGCCGCATGGCGATGGCCAAACTGCTGGTCGCCTGGCGGCCGGTGTGGATCCTCGATGAGCCGACGGCGGCGCTGGATGTGGCGGCCGAGACGATGTTTGCGGGGCTGGTGACGGCGCATCTTGGCTGCGGTGGCATCGCGATTGCCGCGACGCATCAGCCGTTGGGGCTGGAGGCGCGGGAACTGCGGATGACGGGTTTTGCGGGTGTGATGGAGAATGTGTGGTGATGCGCTTCGCGACCCCCCTCTGCCCTGCCGGGCATCTCCCCCTCAAGGGGGGAGATCGAATCGCGGAAACGTCTCACCCATCGCGTACGTCGTGGAAGAGGGAGTGCCTTCGCACCCAGCCAATCTCCCCCCTTGAGGGGGAGATGCCCGGCAGGGCAGAGGGGGGGGAGCCACGTCCGCAACGCCCGAGGATGCAGGCATGATCGCCCTCCTCGCGCGCGACCTCAAGCTCTCCGTCCGCGCCGGCGGCGGTGCGCTCATCGGTGTGCTCTTCTTCATGACCGTCGTCGCCGTCATTCCCTTCGGCGTCGGCCCGGATCTCAATCTCCTCGCCCGCATCGGCCCGGCCATCCTCTGGATCGGCGCGCTGCTTGCCTCGCTGCTCGGCCTCGACCGGCTGTTCCAGGCCGAACGCGAGGATGGCTCGCTCGACCTGCTCCTGATGCAGGAGACGCCGCTGGTGCTCACGGTGTTCGTCAAATGCATCGCGCACTGGCTCGCGACGGGCCTGCCGCTCGTCATCGCCGCGCCGCTGCTCGGCCTGTTCATGAACATGGACGAGACGGCGATCGCGGCCACCACGCTGACGCTGCTCGCCGGCACGCCCGCCATCACCTTCATCGGTGCCGCGGGTGCCGCGATCGCCGTGGCGCTGCCGCGGGGCGGGCTGCTTGTCTCCATCCTCGTGCTGCCGCTTGCCATTCCCGTGCTGATTTTTGGCGTCAGCGCGGTCTATGCGGCGATCCAGGAGCCGGCGCCCTTCCTGCCGCCGTTCCTCATTCTCGTCGCCCTCAACCTGCTCTTCGCCGTCATCGGGCCGGTCGCGGCGGCTGCGGCGCTCCGGCTTTCGAGTGACTGACACGAATGTGATTGCGGCAGATCAATTGAAGATGCCGGGCTGACACGTTAAAGAACCATCATGAGCGAACCGAGCCTTGCCATCCGCAAATTCAGCGATCTCGCCAACCCGACGCGGTTTCTGGCGCTCGTCGCCATCGTCTGGCCCTATCTTGCCGGGCTGACGATCTGTCTGTTCGCGGTCGGGCTCTATCTCGCCTTCACCACGGTGGGCGATTACCAGCAGGGCGAGACGGTGCGCATCATGTATGTGCATGTGCCGGCCGCCTGGCTTGCCATGATGTGCTACACGGTCATGGCGCTGTCCGCGCTCGGCACGCTCGTCTGGCGCCATCCGCTGGCCGATGTCTCCGCCAAGGCCGCCGCCCCCATCGGCGCCTGCTTCACGCTCGTCGCCCTCATCACCGGTTCGCTCTGGGGCAAGCCGATGTGGGGCACCTGGTGGGTGTGGGATGCGCGGCTCACCTCCGTCTTCGTGCTGTTCCTGATGTATCTCGGCCTGATCGCGCTCAACCGCGCCATGGACGACCCGACGCGGGCCGCCAAGGTCAGCGCCGTGCTGATCCTCGTCGGCTTCGTCAACATCCCGATCATCAAGTTTTCCGTGGAATGGTGGAACACGCTGCACCAGCCGGCGAGCGTCATCCGCCTGGATGGCCCGACGATCTCGGCCGAGTTCCTGCGCCCGCTGCTCGTCATGGCCATCGCCTTCACGCTGCTGTTCTTCACGCTGCACATTCTCGCCATGCGCAACGAAATCCTGCGCCGCCGCATCGCCGTGCTGCGCCGCCATGCCGCGCGCGCCGCCGGCCGCGAGGGAGATGCCGCATGAGCCACGCCTTCTACGTCACGGCCTCCTATATCGCCGCCTTCTCCGTCAGCATCGGCCTGATCCTCTGGGTCTGGCTCGATCATCGCAGCCGCCATCGCGAGCTCGAACGGCTGGAAGCGGCCGGCGTGCGGCGCCGCTCGGCACGCACCGAGGACGCCCGATGAGCGAGACGGAAAGCAATGCCGAAGGCACGGGCACCCGCACGCGCGTCATTCTCGCCGCTCTGCCGCTGGCGATTTTCCTTGGCCTTGCGCTGATCTTCTGGACGCAGCTCAATTCCGGCCGCGACATTTCCGAAATCCCCTCCGCGCTGATCGGTACCAAGGCGCCGTGGCGTGATCTGGAGCCGCTCGCCGGCGCCGTAAAGGATGGTCTGCCGATGCCGGCGCTGACCGCGGAAGGCGCCAAGGGCAAGCTGACGCTGGTCAATTTCTGGGCGTCGTGGTGCGTGCCCTGCCGGCAGGAGCACCCGGTCATCCTGTCGCTCTCGAAGGACCCGCGCCTCAATGTGGTGGGCGTCAACTACAAGGATGGCAGCGAGAACGCGCTGCGCTTCCTCGGCGAACTCGGCAATCCGTTCTCCGCCATCGGCCTCGATCCCGTCGGCAAGATGGCGATCGACTGGGGCGTCTACGGCATTCCGGAATCCTATCTCGTCGGCCCGGACGGCACGATCCTCTACAAGAAGGTCGGCCCGTTCGACGAGAACAGCCTCAAGAACGGGCTCTTTCCGGCCATCGAAAAGGCGCTCGGCGCGCCTGTGAGCTGAGGCTCAGGGCGCCTTGCCCTCTTCCGGCGGCTCGATGGAATGGCGCATGATCAGCGGCATCTGCGAGAGCGTGAAGAGGATGGTGATGGGCATGGTGCCCCAGACCTTGAAGGCGACCCAGAAATCCGTCGAGAAGGAACGCCAGACCACTTCGTTCATCACCGCAAGGAAGAGGAAGAACAGGCCCCAGCGCAGCGTCAGCTTGCGCCAGCCCTCGTCCGTCAGCTTGAAGGCGGCGTGGAAGACGTAGCCGAGCAGGGATTTGCCGAAAAACAGCCCGCCGAGCAGGATGGCGCCGAACAGCGTGTTGACGATGGTCGGCTTCATCTTGATGAAGGTGTCGTTCTGCAGCCAGAGTGTCAGCGCGCCGAAGACGAAGACGACGATGCCGGAGATGAGCGGCATCATCGGCAGCGTGCGGGTCAGGATCCACGAGACGATCAGCGCCAGTGCGGTCGCGGCCATGAAGAGGCCGGTGGCGATGAAGATCGGGCCGCCCATTTCGGCGAGCACGGGAAATTGTGCGGCCAGCCATTCGCCGCGGGAATTGGCGAAGAAGAAGACGACGAGAGGCCCCAGCTCCAGCACCATCTTGAGGAGGGGGCTGACCTTCTCCTCGGCCTTGGCCGGCACTTCCAGCGTTGCCTTGCTCATGCTTCAACTCCTGCGATCGCCTGCGCGAAATCCTTGGCCTCGAAGGGTTCGAGATCGTCGATCCCTTCGCCGACACCGATGAAATAGACCGGCAGCTTGTGTTTGGCGGCAATCGCCACAAGGATGCCGCCGCGGGCCGTACCGTCCAATTTTGTCATGATCAGGCCCGTGACACCCGCGACGTTGCGGAAAATCTCGACCTGGTTCATCGCGTTCTGCCCGGTGGTGGCGTCGAGCGTCTGGAGAACGGTGTGCGGCGCGTCCGGATCGAGCTTGCCGAGCACACGCACGATCTTTTCCAGCTCCGCCATCAGTTCCGTCTTGTTCTGAAGACGGCCGGCGGTATCGACGATCAGCACGTCGCTCTGCTTCAGCTTCGCCTGTTCGTAGGCCTCGTAGGCGAGACCAGCGGCATCGGCACCGAGTTTGGACGAGACGATGTCGGAGCCGGTGCGCTCCGCCCAGATTTTCAACTGTTCGATCGCCGCCGCGCGAAAAGTGTCGCCGGCTGCGAGCATCACCTTCAGGCCGGCGCCGGAGAGTTTGGCGGCGAGCTTGCCGATCGTCGTCGTCTTGCCGGTGCCGTTGACGCCGACGACGAGGATGACGTGCGGCTTGTGGTTGAGATCGAGTTCCAGCGGCTTGGCGACCGGCGACAAAACCTTGGTGATCTCGCTGGCCATGATGCGCGAGACGTCGGTGCCCGTCACGTCCTTGCCGTAGCGCTCGGAGGCGAGCGTGTCGGTGATGCGTAGCGCCGTCTCCACGCCGAGATCGGCCTGGATCAGCAGGTCTTCGAGATCCTGCAGCGTCGCGTCGTCAAGCTTGCGCTTGGTGAAGAGGCTGGTGATCTGGCCCGTCAGCTGCGAGGAGGTGCGCGACAGGCCCTCGCGCAGGCGCTGGAACCAGGTGCGCTTCGGCTGCTGTGCGGTAACCTGCTCGACCGGCGTGCGCTCGGCGGTGGCAAAACCCTTCGGCAGGACCGGCGTTTCGGCCTTTGGCTCGATGCGTGCCGCTTCTTCGAGCACGGGGTCTTCGGCTTCGGCGAGCGTCTCCTCCACCGGCGCGATCTCGTCTTCCGCTGGCGCGGGTTCTTCCTCAACAATTTCTGCGACCGGCTCCGCGACCGCTTCTTCCGGAACAGCAGGCTCTTCTTCGATGACCTCTTCTACCGGCGCGGCAGCCTGTTCCTCGATCGCTTCGGCTTCCGGAGCGATGTTATCATCTGCCGGCCCACCGGCCGTCTCGATTTCAGCCGGCGAGACAGGGTCTTCGGCGACCGGCAGTGCGGGGGCGTGCGGCAGCGGATAAATATCCGGCTCGGCTTCGGCCGGCACATGATGGGGCGCCTCGGGATTGGCGGCTTCCGCTTCTTCAAGCAGGGCATCGCGCTCTTCGATGATGGCTGTCTTCGGCGTCTCGATAACCGGTTCCGGCACCGTCTCGACGACGTGCGGCTCGGCAAGCGGCGCCTCCGTCTCCGGCTCGGCGGCGGTGTCTTTTCCGAATGTAAAAATCTTCTTGATGAAGCCGAAGGCCATGAAATGTGTCCGCTAGTTGCGAAGGGAGGCGGTGCCGGCAAGGATCGCTGGCCGCATCGTCAGGTGTTTTCCATTGTGGCCGGTGATGGTCACCGGCACAAGCGCACGGGGTTTTAGACCCGCGGCGTCGACGAGCGTAAAATTCTCGGTATGGGCGAGGCCGTTGTTCTCGACCAGGATTTCCTGCGTGCTGCCGACCATCCCGTCGAGATGGGCCTCGTGCAGGCGTTTTCCAACGTCGCGCAGGCGGCTGGCGCGCTCCTTGACCAGCGCCCGGTCGAGCTGCGGCATGCGGGCGGCGGGCGTGCCGGCGCGCGGGCTGTAGGGGAAGACGTGCAGGTGGGCGATGCCGCAGTCCTCCGCATGGCGCGCGGCATTGGCGAACATCTCTTCCGTTTCCGTCGGGAAGCCGGCGATCATGTCGGCACCGAAGCTCGTTTCCGGGCGCAGGGTTTTCACGCGCCTGCAGAAGGCGACGGCGTCGGCGCTGGAATGGCGGCGCTTCATGCGCTTCAGGATCAGGTCGTCGCCATGCTGGAGCGAGAGATGCAGATGCGGCATGAAGCGCGGCTCGTCGGCGATCAGGTCCCAGAGGTGATCGTCCGCCTCGATGCTGTCGATCGAGGAAAGGCGCAGGCGGCGAATCTCCGGCACCTGTTTCAGCAGTGACTTGGCGAGCTGGCCGAGGCTCGGCTTGCCCGGCAGGTCGGCGCCATAGCTGGTGGCGTCCACGCCGGTCAGCACGATTTCGGAGTAACCGCCCTCGACGAGCTTTCGGGCTTGCTCGACGACGGCGCCCATCGGCACGGAGCGGGAATTGCCGCGGCCATAGGGAATGATGCAGAAGGTGCAGCGGTGGTCGCAGCCGTTCTGCACCTGCACGAAGGCGCGCACATGGCCGTCGATGAGTTTCACCATCTGCGGCGCGGTCTCGCGCACGCTCATGATGTCGTTGACGCGCAGCTTCTCTTCCGCCGAGACGCCGAAATCCGGCAGCGCCCGGTAGGCGGCGCTTTTCAGCTTCTCCTCGTTGCCGAGCACGGCGTCGACTTCCGGCATTTCGGCAAAGGTGTGCTTCTCCGTCTGCGCGGCGCAGCCCGTGACGATGATGCGGGCATGCGGATTGTTGCGGCGCGCGCGGCGGATCGCCTGGCGGGCCTGGCGCACGGCCTCGCCGGTGACGGCGCAGGTGTTTACCAGCACGGCATTGTTGAGCCCCGCCTTCTCGGCTTCCGCGCGCATCACTTCCGATTCGTAGGTGTTGAGCCGACAGCCGAAGGTTATGACCTCGACGCCGCTCAAAGGGCGGCCGCCTCGGCATCGTCCCGGCGGAAGGCGCCGGTGGCGGGGTCGAGCGTGCCCGACCATTCCCATTCGGCGGGGCCGGTCATGATGACATGGTCGTCGTCGCGCCATTCGATCTGCAGCGTGCCGCGGTTCGGGCTGCTGGCGACGGTGATGGCCACCTTGCGGCCGGTGCGGCCGGTGCGCGCGCCACTGACACCGGAGGCGCAGGCGGCGGAACCGCAGGCGAGCGTCAGCCCGGCGCCGCGCTCCCAGGTACGGGTCGTCATCGACGTGGGCGAGGTGACTTGCGCCAGCGTGATGTTGGCGCGCTCCGGGAACATCGGATGGTTTTCGAGGAGCGGGCCGAAGCGTTCGAGATCGTAGGACATCACGTCGCGGTCGACCCAGAACACCGCATGCGGGTTGCCCATCGAGGCGACGGAGGGCGAATGCAGGATCGGCGCGTCGATCGGGCCGATCTGCAATTCGATGCGGCTGGTGTCGTAGAATTCCTCGGCGAGCGGAATCCGGTTCCATTCGAAGATCGGCTTGCCCATGTCGACCGAGATCGTGCCGTCCTCGTGCTCGACGGCGTTGAGGATGCCGGCGACGGTCTGGAAGGTGAAGATCTTCTTGCCGGTCTCGGCGGCAAGCGCCTGCACGACGCAGCGCGTGCCGTTGCCGCAGGCCTGCGCCTTCGAGCCGTCGGAATTCAGGATGTCGATCCAGGCATCGGTGCCGTCGACCTTGGGATCATGGAGCGCCATGATCTGGTCGAAACGGGTGGCGGGATCGGCGTTGAGGGCGATGGCCGCAGCCGGCGTCACGACATCGCTGCGGCCACGCATGTCCACGACCAGGATCTTGTTTCCCAGCCCGTTCATCTTCGCGAAATCGACCGTTTCTGTCATCACGTCTGCCCGTCTCGGGCCGAAAGGCCCCTTTGGGGGCTATATGGCGGAAAAGTCCGCGGATTTCCAGTGTCTTGCATCAGGCCGTGGCGGCGGGAACCTCGAAGACCTCGCCGGGCCTCAATGCGCGGAAGCGCTCGCGCGCGATGCCGGCCGCGTCGAGGGCGGTTTCGAGCGCCGCCAGCGGTTCGTCCACGCCCTCGTTGGTCAGCCGGAAGGTGCCCCAATGGTGGCCTGCCACATAGGCGGCACCCGATGCCACCATGCCCTGCACAGCCTCGTGCGGGTTCTGGTGCTGCGGGCGCATGAACCAGCGCGGCTCGTAGGCGCCGAAGGGCAGGTTGGCGAGGCGGATGGCGCCGTGTTTTTCGCGGATCGCCCGGTAATTGATGCCCTGGTGAAAGCCGGTATCGCCGATATGGTAGATCTTGCCGCCCGGCGTCTCGATAAGGAAGGCCGACCACAGCGCCATGCGCCGATCGCCGAGACCGCGCGCCGACCAATGATGGCAGGGCTCGCAATGGAGCGTCACATTGTTGGACAGGGGCGTGCTGCCGCCCCAGTCCATGGTCGTGATGCGCCCTTCGCCGACGACCGGTCCCATGATCCTGTCATTGCCAAGCGGCGTAAAGATCAGGCAATTGTCCCGCTCGGCCAGCGCCTCCAGCGTCGCGAGGTCGAGGTGGTCGTAATGATTGTGCGTGACGAGCACCACGTCGATCTTCGGCAGGTCGGCAAGTTTGATGCCCGGCGGATTGACGCGCTTCGGCCCGGCAAAGGAGAAGGGGCTCGCCCGGTCGCTCCAGACGGGATCGGTCAGGATGTTGAGCCCGGCCGTCTGGATCAGCAGGGCGGCATGGCCCACCATGGTCACGACGAGGCGATCGCCCTCGACACGCGCTTCCGGCACGGCCGGCGGAAAAGGGCTCGGCCAATCGGCCGGCCAGGCCGCGCGCCCGCCGCCGAATTGCCAGCGCATCAGCTCGAAGAAATTGTTCGGCTCCTCGCCGTTCGGATTGAAGAAATGCGTGCCGTTGAAATGGTCGCTGACCGGGCCGTCATAATACCGGTTCGCCGCCAGGCTGCGGCTCGCAAACGCGCCGCCCGCGAGCATCGTGAGAGCGCCTATACCGGACCATTTGAGAAACTTGCGACGGTTCATGGACGGAAGATAAGCGTCCGCACCCTTTGCTGCAACGGGTCGCCGCGGGCTCGCGGAAATGTGACGACGGGTCGGATTTGCCCGATGTCCTTGACTTTCCGGCCCCGATGGGGTTTAAGCCGCGCCATCTGCGACAAGTGAGACGACTTGAAGCCACCGACCGGGACCCATAGCGGTATAAACAGATCCCGGAGGTCAACACCCGACAGCGCGATGCGCCCTCGGGTGCTTTTTGGCTTTGCGTCTTGTTTTTGTCACCGATGGCACCGACGTTTCCGCTACCTGCGGAAACAAGAAGGATGACGTGATGTTTGAAACACTCCAGGACCGCCTTGGCTCCATTCTGAATGGACTGACAGGCCGTGGCGCGCTTTCCGAGGCCGATGTCTCGGCGGCGCTGCGCGAGGTCCGCCGTGCGCTGCTCGAAGCGGACGTGGCGCTGGAAGTGGTGCGCTCCTTCACCGACGCGGTGCGCGAAAAGGCCGTCGGCGCGGAAATCCTGAAGTCGATCAAGCCCGGCCAGATGGTCGTGAAGCTCGTGCATGACGAGCTGATCTCGATGCTCGGCTCCGAGGGCGTGTCGATCGACCTCAATGCGGCCGCCCCCGTCGTCATCATGATGGTGGGTCTCCAGGGCTCGGGCAAGACCACCACCTCGGGCAAGATCGCCAACCGGCTGAAGACGCGCGACAAGAAGAAGGTCCTGATGGCCTCGCTCGATACGCGCCGTCCGGCCGCGCAGGAGCAGTTGCGCCAGCTCGGCGTCCAGGCCGGCATCGATACCTTGCCAATCATCGCCGGCCAGTCGCCGACCGATATCGCCTCGCGCGCCGTGCAGGCCGCAAAGCTCGGCGGCCATGACGTCGTCATCCTCGACACCGCCGGCCGTACCCATATCGACGAGCCGCTGATGATCGAGATGGCGGAGATCAAGCGGAAGTCCAATCCGCATGAAATCCTGCTCGTCGCCGATGCGCTGACCGGTCAGGACGCCGTCAACCTCGCCCGCAATTTCGACGACCGCGTCGGCATTACCGGCCTCGTGCTGACCCGTATGGACGGCGACGGCCGCGGTGGCGCGGCCCTTTCCATGCGCGCCGTCACCGGCAAGCCGATCAAGCTGATCGGCGTCGGCGAAAAGATGGGCGAGCTGGAAGAGTTCCATCCCCGCCGCGTCGCCGACCGCATCCTCGGCATGGGCGACATCGTCTCGCTGGTCGAGAAGGCGGCGGAAAATATCGACGCCGAGAAGGCGGCCGCCATGGCCGCCAAGATGGCCAAGGGCAAGTTCGACCTGAACGACCTCGCCGACCAGCTGCGCCAGATGCAGAAGATGGGCGGCATGGGCGGCATCATGGGGCTGATGCCCGGCATGGCCGGCATGAAGGACAAGATGTCCGCCGCCGGCCTCGACGACAAGCTTTTCGGCCGCCAGATCGCCATCATCAATTCGATGACCAAGGCCGAGCGCGCCAATCCGGACCTGCTCAAGCATTCCCGCAAGAAGCGCATCGCCGCCGGCTCCGGCACGGATGCGGCCGACATCAACAAGCTTCTGAAGATGCACCGCCAGATGGCGGACATGATGAAGATGATGGGCGGCAAGAAGGGCGGCGGCATGATGAAGCAGATGATGGGCGGCCTTGCCGGCAAGATGGGCCTCGGCGGCCTTGGCGGCGGCATGGGCGGCATGCCCGATCTGTCGAAGATGGATCCGAAGCAGCTCGAAGCGCTCGCCAAGCAGGCGGAAGCGGCCGGCATCAAGCCCGGCAGCATGCCGGGCCTTGGCGGCGGCGGTCTTCCGGGCCTCGGCGGCGGGCGTCTTCCGGGTCTTGGTGGCCTGCCCGGCCTTCCCGGCCTGCCGAAGAAGAAGTGAGATAGATAATATGGCCATCTATCTACAATTGGCAGCAACTTTTTTTGCTGCTCTCGCTGCGCTGATTTCGTTTCAGAGTTTCCGCCTTGCGGGAAAGAAGCGTGTTTCTGAAATAAAAAATGCTTGGCTTTTGGACTTGAGAGATAAGATTGCGAGTATTTTTTCAGAAACGTCCAAGTTTAAAACTGGAAATATAGACTCCGTAAGAATTGCGTATCTTATGGAATACATTGACTTGATGCTAGATATGTCGAAGGAACATCACAAAGAATTAAAAAACTCCCTGTTTCCGGTTTCACTAAATGCCGAAAACGGAAATTTTGCGGAGCTGTCCAAGGCGTATGACCGTTTGGGCAGAGCTGCGCGTGAGTTCTTTCGTATTGAACAGCGGCAAATCGAAAATGCACTGGAGCGCTGGATATGATTGAGCCAAAAGTCCGCGATCAGCTCGCCGAATACAGGCAGTCGATCGACAATATCGACGCTGCCCTTGTGCATATGCTCGCCGAGCGCTTCCGCTGCACCCAGGCGGTGGGCGTGCTGAAGGCGATGCATGAACTGCCGCCGGCCGACCCGGCGCGCGAGGAATACCAGATCGAGCGCCTTCGCCGCCTGGCGAAGGATGCCAATCTGGATCCGGATTTCGCGGAGAAGTTCCTGAACTTCATCATCCACGAGGTGATCCGGCACCACGAAGCCATTGCCGCTGAACACAGCGGCGCAAACCAGAATACCGCCTGAAACAGGCGGTCCCATCTATCCAAGGAGAAATGACATGGCACTGAAAATTCGTCTCGCCCGCGGTGGCTCCAAGAAGCGTCCGTACTACCAGATCGTCGTTGCCGACGCCCGTTCGCCGCGTGACGGCCGCTTCCTCGAGAAGGTCGGTTCGTGGAACCCGATGCTCGGCAAGGACGACGCCAACCGCGTGCAGCTCGACGCCGACCGCATCAAGGAATGGCTCTCCAAGGGCGCCCAGGCGACCGACCGCGTCGCCCGCTTCCTGGACGAAGCCGGCGTCGTGAAGCGCGAAGCCCGCAGCAACCCGGAAAAGGCAAAGCCCGGCAAGAAGGCGCTCGAGCGCGCTGCCGAGAAGAAGCAGAAGGAAGAAGACGCCGCTGCTGCTGCCGCCGAATAATCGACGGCGACATTCTTTTGAAGCGGGCGGCGTGTTTCATGCCGCCCGTTTTCGTTTGGAGCACGACGCGGAACATCGTAAAGCGATTTCGCGCAGCTGAAGTTTCAAGGAACGCACGGAAGCAACCATGGTGAAACTGGAAAATCCCGTCCTCATGGGCACTGTCGGCGCGGCCCAGGGCCTGCGCGGCGAAGTCCGTGTGAAATCCTACACCATCGACCCGACGGCGATCGGCGATTACGGCCATCTCCACACGGATGACGGCCGCGCCTTCGAGGTGCTGGAGGTGCGCGAGGCGAAGAACGTCGTCGTCGTGCGGTTCCGCGGCATCAACGACCGCAATGCCGCCGAGGCGCTGAACGGCACCGACCTCTATATCGAGCGCGACAACCTGCCGGACGAGGAGCTCGACGAAGACGAGTTCTTCTACGCCGATCTCGAAGGTCTGGAGGCCGTCGATGCCGAGGGCCGCAGCCATGGCACGGTGACCGGCATCTTCGATTTTGGCGCGGGCGACCTCTTGGAGCTGAAAGGCCCCGGCAAGCGGCCGGTGCTCATTCCGTTTTCCGAGGCAGCCGTCTTGGAAATCGACGTCGATGGCGGGCGCCTGGTGATCGATCCGATTGCCGCCGGCCTCGAAGAAGAGGAAAAGGACGGGCCGGGCAGCCGGCGCCGCCGCCCGCCCGAAGAAGACGGCGGGGAATGACGTGGCTTTCCGCGCCACCATATTGACGCTCTACCCGGAAATGTTTCCGGGCCTGCTCGGCCAGTCGCTCTCCGGCAAGGCTTTGGCGCGCGGGGATTGGGCGCTCGATTGCGTGCAGATCCGCGATTTCACCACAGACCGCCACCGCACCGTGGACGACACGCCGGCGGGCGGCGGGGCGGGCATGGTGCTGAAACCCGATGTTTTGGCGCGCGCCATCGATCATGCTTCCGAGGGAGACAACCGCCCGCGCCTGCTGATGAGCCCGCGGGGCCGGCCGCTGACGCAGGCCCGCGTGCGCGAGCTTGCGGCCGGCGAGGGCGCCATCGTGGTCTGCGGCCGGTTCGAGGGTGTCGACCAGCGCGTCATCGACGGGCGGCAGCTCGAAGAGGTTTCGATCGGCGACTATATTCTCTCCGGCGGCGAGCCGGCGGCGATGATCCTGCTCGACGCGATCGTGCGCATCCTGCCCGGCGTCATGGGCAATGCGCTGTCCGGCGAGCACGAGAGTTTCGAAGGCGGGTTGCTGGAGCATCCGCATTATACGCGGCCGCAGGTCTGGGAAGCGCAGGAAATTCCCGGCGTGCTGACCTCCGGCAATCACGCGGCCATCGACCGGTGGCGGCGCGAGGAGGCGGAAAAGCTGACGCGCGAGCGCCGGCCGGACCTACTCGACGCTCAGCCCGTCACGAAATAATAGACCGTCAGTGCCGCACCGACCGCGACCACCAGGCCGCGGATGACCGGTTGCGGCACGCGCCGCGCCGCCCACACGCCGGACCAGCCGCCGAGCGCGCCGGCCGGTACCATGACGGCCGCCTGTGGCCAGCCGACCACGTCGCCGCTGGCGAAGACGATGATGGCGACCGCGGCGATCACCACGGCCAGGAAATTCTTCAGCGCGTTCAGGCGGTGGTAGTCGCCGCCTTTGGTGAGGCCCAGCACGGCAAGCATCATGATGCCCATGCCGGCGCCGAAGAAGCCGCCATAGATCGAGGTCAGGAACTGTCCCACGAAGCCGAGCGGCGAGACCGGCGTTTCGGCGTGCAGCGTCTTCGGCTTGAGATAGGGGCCGGCGGCGAAGATGATGGTGGCGGCGAGCAGCAGCCACGGCACCAGCGCGCGGAAGGACGGGTTGTCGAGCGACAGCAGCAGCAGCGCGCCGGCGAGGCCACCGACGAGCGAGATGCCGCCGAGCAGCGCCGCCTCGCGCCAGTCCGCGCGGATCTCCTTGGCATAGGCGAGCGAGGAGGTGACGTAGCCTGGAAACTGGGTGATCGAGGAGGTGGCATTGGCGACGATCGGCGGCAGGCCGGTCAGCGTCATCGCGCCGAAGGTGAGGAAGGTGCCGCCGCCGGCAATGGCATTGACCACGCCGGACAGGAATCCGGCGACGAAAAGCAGTATGGCATCGGCTATGGACATGATACTCCCGGCGGCAATGGTCGTGCCGCTTCTCCCTGTCCCGCGTGATAGCGTGGCGGTGAAAGGCGGGCAAGGGCCGAAAACCGGCTCTTTCGGGCGGATTCTTTCGGCCGTGGGGATGACAAGCAGGTTCGATTGGTGTATTGGCCCGCACGGATTTGGGATTACCCAGCCGACCTGCAAGCAAAGAATGGCGAATCCGCTCCGCCCGGTAACGGGCTAACCTTAGAGGCATGACCTTGTAAGGTGACAGTCGAGCGCTCTGGCTGTTTCAGAAAAACCAGAAGGTTAGACCGATGAACATCATCCAGCAGCTCGAAGCCGAACAGGCAGCGAAGATCGAAGCCAAGCGCCAGCTTCCGGAATTCTCCCCGGGCGACACCGTCCGCGTCAACGTCCGCGTGACGGAAGGTTCGCGTACCCGCGTACAGGCCTATGAAGGCGTGTGCATCGCCCGTTCGGGTGGCGGCATCAACGAGAGCTTCACCGTTCGCAAGATCTCCTACGGCGAAGGCGTCGAGCGCGTATTCCCGGTTTACTCGCCGCTCGTCGAAGGCGTCGAAGTCGTCCGCCGCGGTAAGGTCCGTCGCGCCAAGCTCTACTACCTGCGCGATCGTCGCGGCAAGTCGGCTCGTATCGTTGAGAACACCGGCACGCGCGCCCGCAACCTGAACGACGCCGAGCGCGCCGCCGTTGCCGAGGAAAAGGCCCGTCTCGAAGCCGAGAAGGTCGCAGCCGCCCAGGCGCTCGCCGCTGAAAAGGCCGCAGCAGAAGCCGCCGAGAAGGCCGCTGCAGCAGAAGCTGCCGAAGCCGCAAAGGCTGCAGAAGCCGCCGCCGAATAATCCGGCAGCCGCACGTATCTATTGAAGCCGTCGGCCCTGGCCGGCGGCTTTTTGTTTTCGGGAAAGGCGGTTGCGCACAAGCGCCATGCTTGCCTCGCTGCCTGCTCCTGTGACAGTGTTCCGCCGCCACAATCCAGGAGCTTGAAGCCGATGTTTTCCCGCCGCGCCGTCCTTGCAGGCCTTGCCGCCGCCGCCCTCATGCCCGCCGTCGCCTTCGCCGCGGACCTGCCCGATCTCGGTGGCAAGTCCGTCGTCGTCGTGACGGAGAACGCCTACCCGCCGCTGCAATTCGTCGATCCGAAGACCGGCGAGCAGATCGGCTGGGAATATGACGCGATGAACGAGATCGCCAAGCGGCTGAACTTCAAGGTCGAGTACCAGAACACCAGCTGGGACGCGATGATCCAGGCCGTCTCCGACAACCAGTACAATATCGGCATGACCGGCATCACCATCAAGGACGACCGCAAGGAGAAGGTGGATTTCTCCGCGCCCTACATGCGCTCGCAGCAGTTCATGCTGGTGCGCGGCGACGAGGCCCGCTTCAAGGATGCCAAATCCTTCGCGGCGCTGACGGACGGCCTGGTCGCCGCCCAGCCCGGCACCTCGCCCTTCTACACCGCCGTCTACGAAATCCTCGACGGCAACGAGCAGAACCCGCGCATCAAGCTGTTCGAGACTTTTGGCGCGACCGTGCAGGCGCTCCAGGCCGGCGACGTCGACCTGGTGCTGACCGACGGCGTTGCGGCGAAGGGCTATGTCGATGCCTCGGGCGGCAAGCTCAAGGTCGTCGGCGAGCCGCTCGGCACGGAGGATTTCGGCTTCATCTTCCCGAAGGGCTCCGATCTCGTCGCACCGGTCAATGCCGCGATTGCCGCCATGACGGCCGACGGCACGCTGGAGGCGCTCAACAAGAAGTGGTTCCTGGACTACAAGATGGGTCAGTAGCGGGCGCATGGCTCCCGTTTCCTCTGACGCGGCAAAGGGCGACTATCCCTGGTGGCTGGTTGTCCTTGCCGTGATCGCGCTCGCGCTTGCCGGCGTGATCGTCGCCAACGATCTCTACGCTCAGGTCTTCGGCATCGTGCTGAAGGGGCTGTGGGTCACGATCTTCGTCACCCTCGTCGCCTTCCTGCTCGCCACGCTCGCCGGCCTCGGCCTTGCGCTGATGGCGCTGTCGGACAGCAAGGTGCTGCGCCAGGTCGCGCGCTTCTACACGGAGGTGATCCGTGGTGTGCCGATCCTCGTGCTGCTGTTCTACATCGCCTTCGTCGGCGCGCCGGCGCTGGTGGCGCTGGTCAATCTGGTGATCTCGCCGCTTGTCAGTGCCGGCCTTGTCGAGCCGATGCAGGTGCGCGACGTCTCGCTGATGTGGCGGGCGATCATCGCGCTGATGATCGGCTATTCCGCCTTCATCGGCGAGGTGTTTCGCGCCGGCATCCAGTCCGTCGACAAAGGGCAGATCGAGGCGGCCAAGGCGCTCGGCCTGTCGCGTTTCCAGCGCTTCCGGCTCGTCGTCTTCCCGCAGGCGGTGCGCGTCATCCTGCCGCCGCTCGGCAATGATTTCGTGGCGATGGTCAAGGATTCCTCGCTCGTCTCCGTGCTCGGCGTCGCCGATATCACGCAGATGGGCAAGGTCTATGCCTCCGGCTCCTTCCGGTTCTTCGAGACCTATTCCATCGTCGCCTATGTCTATCTCATCCTGACGATCGGGCTTTCGCTCGGCCTGCGCGGCCTGGAAAAGCGCCTGCGGCGGACCTGAAATTTTTACGTGCGGGAGAGGATGATCAGGCGGTCGGAGGGATCGAAGGTCACCTTTTCCGACTTCACCGGATTGACCACGACGCCGCCCATGTTGCGCGGATCGTGCCCTGCCCGTTTCGCGTGGCTGTAGCCGAGCGCCACCTCGCCGCGGATGAGGGCCGCGAGATTGACGGTGTAGAAATTCACCGGCCGGTCGATGGCGATATAGTCCGTCACCGGGCGCATGTAGATTTCCGAACCGTCCTCGTCGAGCAGCTCGTCGAAGATCTGCGCCATCAGCTCGTTTTCCGAGGCCTGCGCCAGCATGAGGCTCACCAGCTTGTTGCTGACGACGAAATCGTCGGCGCGGGTGACGGCGGCGAGGTTGCGGTTGCGCACGTCGATCATCTCGCTGACGATGCCGATATGCTGGTTGGCGGCGTCGGCGATCTTGCGAAGCTGCAACAGCGTGACGAGCGTTGCCGTGTCGGCCGGCTGGGCGGCCATATGGTCGCTGTAGCCGAGCACCAGCACATGGTCGTAGGCGGGCACGTCGAGCGCATCGAGGGCCGCGCGGTTCGACGTATCGATGACGGTGCAACGAACGGAGAGGTTTTCCTTGATAAACTGGAGCTTGGCGACATCCGCCTCGAATTCCGGCGTGTCGGCGGCGATCATCAGCTCGGAGCCGGGCGCGACGTAGCGCGACAGTTCCTGCGTGATGATCGGCCCGCGCCGGTTCCAGCCGAGCAGCAGCGTGCGCTCCGGCCCCGGCTCGCGGTTGACGCGCGGGCGCACGATCTCGCGGTCGACCTCGAACTCCGCGGTCCTGAGCTTGATCGTCGCGTCGTCCTCGGCAATCAGGATCGCCCGTTCACCGGCGAGCATGATGCGGTTCGTCGGCGGGTTGAGGTGCACGACGCCGTCGGTGTCGCAGATGCCGATCAGCGTCGACGTGTCATAGGCCATCACCGCATTGCCGAAGGATTTTCCGGTGAGTGCCGGCTGCTCGACGGCGTAGATTTCCGAGCCGTCGAAATCGAGCAGTTCGGTATAGACGGCCGAAAGGCCGGCCTGCCGGCTGGAGCTGACGACGATGCGCGAGATCAGCTCGTCGGCGAGCACCAGTTGCAGTTCGGAACCGCCGACGATGCGGGCGACCTCGGCATTCTTGGCATCGCGGATCTCGGCGGCGATCCGGTAGGGCTCCTTGCGCCGCTCCGGGTCGTTGACCAGCGCCAGCACCGTCTTGATGACCTGCGAATCCGCATAGTCGCTTTCCGGCGACAGCACGATGATCGAGCGCGAGGCCTGCGGGTTGACGATGTTGACGTCGTAGAGGTCGGTCGGGTCGCCGCTGCGGCAGATGATGCGGGTGTTGCCGAGGTCCGCGATCTTGTCGGCGATCTCGTCCTCCATCTCCACCTTGTCCTTGGAGGCCATGATGACGATGCGCGGGTTGCGGCGGCTCTGGTTGGCGATCACCAGCTCGGAAATCACGTCGAAGATCGAGGGCGACCAGTTGAAGATGATCGTGTGGTCTTTCTCCAGCACATGCGAGCGGCCCTTGCGTAATTCGTCGAGCTTCTCGTCGAGACCCGAACTCAACACGCCGATCAGCGCGGAGAAGACGAAGATGCCCGCGACGGTGACGGCGAGCGAGACGCCGCGGAAGCTCCAGCCCACATCGCCGCCCATCGTGCCGGCATCCATGGTGCGCATCAGCGATTCCCAGGCGCCTTCGATGAAGGACACGGGCTCGCCGCCATCCGGCTTGATGCCGGTCAGGGCGAGGAACAGGCCGGCGACGAGGATGACGACCAGCGAGATGACCGCAAGCCAGCCGATCAGCGCGATTGGCCCCGCCGCCATGCTCTTGTCGAACTGGTAGCGCGCGCGGTCGCGCCAGGTAATCGTCTTCATGTAAGTCCCCTCAAGCCGACGCTTAGCCGGATACGTATACCGAGTGTCAAAAATTCGGGGCTGCGGCAAGGCGGCGCGCGGGAAATTTTAGGAAGAGCGTAAACGGCGGTGCCGGCCGGCAACTTGCCGAGCGCCGCAAAAATCGTTATATGCGGGCCATGGAATCCAAGTTCGGATGCACGGAAAAGCATGTCGTCGTGCTGCAGGATCACAAGCGCCTGCCGGCACGCTTCTTTGCGCGCGTCTTCGGGGCGCTCACCAGCCGCCTAGCCTGATCGCTTGCGATCCTTGCGAGCCCCGCGCTCGCCGATTTCCAGTACCCCAACACATGCCAAGCGGATGAAGAGCCATGAGTGCACCCCGTACCCTCTATGATAAGATTTTCGACGATCACATCGTCAGCCGCCAGGAAGACGGAACCTGTCTTCTTTACATCGATCGTCACCTGGTTCACGAGGTGACGAGCCCGCAGGCCTTCGAAGGTCTGCGCATGGCCGGCCGCAAGGTCCGCGCGCCGGAAAAGACGCTCGCCGTCGTCGACCACAACGTGCCGACCTCGCCGGATCGTGCCCAGGGCATCAAGAACGAGGAAAGCCGCATCCAGGTCGAGGCGCTCGCCAACAATGCGGCTGAATTCGGCGTCGAATATTACTCCGAAAAGGACGTGCGCCAGGGCATCGTGCACATTGTCGGCCCCGAGCAGGGCTTTACGCTGCCGGGCATGACCATCGTCTGCGGTGACAGCCACACCTCCACGCATGGCGCCTTCGGCGCGCTGGCGCATGGCATCGGCACGTCGGAAGTGGAACACGTTCTGGCCACCCAGACGCTGATCCAGAAGAAGGCGAAGAACATGCTGGTGCGCGTCGACGGCCAGCTTCCGCCGGGCGTTACCGCCAAGGACATCATCCTCGCCATCATCGGCGAGATCGGCACCGCCGGCGGCACCGGCCATGTCATCGAGTTTGCGGGCGAGGCGATCCGTGCGCTGTCGATGGAAGGCCGCATGACGATCTGCAACATGACGATCGAAGGCGGCGCGCGCGCCGGCCTCATAGCGCCGGACGAAAAGACCTTCGAATACATCAAGGGCAAGCCGCGCGCGCCGAAGGGCAAGGCGCTGGACATGGCGCTGGAATACTGGAAGACGCTCTACACCGAGGAAGGCGCGCATTTCGACCGCGTCGTCGTGCTCGATGCCGCCAACCTGCCGCCCATCGTCTCCTGGGGTTCCTCGCCGGAAGACGTCGTCTCCGTGCAGGGCGTCGTGCCGAACCCGGACGAGATCGAAGACGAGACGAAGCGCTCCTCCAAGTGGCGCGCGCTCGACTATATGGGCCTGAAGCCGGAAACCAAGATCACCGACATCGCCATCGACCGCGTCTTCATCGGCTCCTGCACCAATGGCCGCATCGAGGACCTGCGCGCCGTCGCTGCCGTCGTCGAGGGCCGGAAGGTCGCCTCCACCGTCGATGCCATGATCGTTCCGGGCTCCGGCCTCGTGAAGGAACAGGCGGAGCGCGAAGGCCTCGACAAGATCTTCAAGGAAGCCGGCTTCGACTGGCGCGAGCCGGGCTGCTCCATGTGCCTCGCCATGAACGACGACCGCCTGAAGCCGGGCGAACGCTGCGCGTCGACCTCGAACCGCAATTTCGAGGGCCGCCAGGGTTTTAAGGGCCGCACGCATCTCGTGTCGCCCGCCATGGCCGCCGCCGCCGCGATCGCCGGCCACTTCGTCGATATCCGCGAATGGAAATGATCACGGCTGCATTGGCGTTGTGATAAAAGGCCGGGAGCATGCTCCCGGCCTTTTTGTTTGCCGGCCTTTTCGTTTGAAGGAGATTTCCATGAAACGCCTTCTCCTCCTGCGCCACGCAAAATCGGCTTGGCCCGATGGCGTCGAGGATCACGACCGGCCGCTCGGCGACCGGGGCCGCCGGGACGCACCGCGCATGGGCATCCATATGGCCGCCGGGGGCTTTGAGCCGGATTTCGCGCTGGTGTCATCCGCCCGGCGCACGCAGGAGACCTGGGCGCTGGTCGCGCCGGCCTTTGCGAGGCCCTGCCCATCGCGTACCGTGCCGTCGATCTACGAGGCCGCGCCGGCGGCGATCCTCGCTGCGATCCACGAGGCGCCGGACGAGAGCGGCACGCTTCTGGTCATCGGGCACAATCCGGGTTTCGAAGAGCTGGCTGTGTTGCTGGCACAACAGGGCGAGGCGGAGGCGCTCGGCCGGTTGCGGACGAAATACCCGACGGCGGGGCTGGCGGTGATCACCTTCGATCATGAGCGCTGGGCGGATGTCGCGCCCGGCTCGGGCCGGCTTGAAGCCTTCGTCACGCCGAAGACGCTGGCCTAATTGAGCCCGATGACAGAGGTCGCCCCACCCCCGACGTCATCCTCGGGCTTGACCCGAGGATCCATTCGCGGGTGAGGCATGGATGGTCGGGTCAAGCCCGACCATGACGGAGGAGAGGGCGGTGGACTTTTCCGGCGGTCAACCAACAACCGGTGCCACTTATTGCAGGATCAGAAACTTGCCGTCATCGGGTCCGGGCCGATCCGCTTGCCGCCTTTTTCGAGGCCGGCGAAGGTTGCCATGTCCTCATCGTCGAGCTTGAAGTCGAAGACCTTGACGTTTTCCGCGATGCGCGACGGCGTCACCGATTTCGGGATGACCACCAGGCCGTTGTCGATGTGCCAGCGGGTGATGACCTGGGCCGGCGTGCGGCCGTGTTTTGCCGCGATGCCGGCAACGACGGGGTTTGTCAGCAGCGTGCCCTGGCCGAGCGGGCTCCAGGATTCCGTGATGATGCGGTGTTTTTCGTGGTAGGCGCGGGTTTCCGTTTGGGGGAAATCCGGGTGCAGCTCGATCTGGTTGATCACCGGGGTGATGCCGGTCTCGTCGATCAGGCGCTGGAGGTGTTCGGGATAGAAGTTGGAGACGCCGATCGAGCGGGCGCGGCCTTCCTTCTGCAGCTGGATGAAGGCCTTCCAGGTGTCGACGAACTGGCCGCGCTTGGGCGCCGGCCAGTGGATGAGGTAAAGGTCGACATAGTCGGTGCCGAGCCGCTTCAGGCTGGCGTCGAAGGCCTTCAGCGTCGCATCATGGCCCTGGTCGCCGTTCCAGAGCTTGGTGGTGAGGAAGATTTCGGCGCGGTCGACGCCGGAGGCGCGGATGCCCTCGCCGACGCCCTGCTCGTTCTCGTAGATCGCCGCCGTATCGACATGGCGGTAGCCGCTGTCGAGCGCCGCCTTGACCGCGGTCACGGCCGTGTCGTTCGGGGTCTGCCAGACGCCGAGGCCGATCTGGGGAATGCTGTTGCCATCATGAAACAGGATTGTCGGTTGATCGCTCATCAGAATCTCTCCGTGAAAAAGGTGTGGCGTGCTTGAACCCGGACGGGTTTCCCGTGGCGCCTTGCAGCCCGGCGACGGTCGAGGCTGATATAGGTCCCGCAGCGCAGCATTTCAGCCCGCCGCGCGGCAAAATCGTCAGAGCACGCGCACGACCGTGCCGCGGCGCAGGTGCGGCAGGATGCGCAGCATGTCGCGCTTCGCGATGGCGACGCAGCCGGCCGTCGGCTCGTAACCGGGGCGGATCAGGTGGAAGAAGATCGCCGAACCCTTGTTGCGGCAGCGCGAGGTGACGTTCCAGTCGAGCACGAGGCAGATGTCGTAGAGTTCGTCCGCGCGGCGCATCTCTTCGTGGCTCGGCTTGAACGGGGCGCGTACGAGGCGGTTGTAGCTCGGATGGCTCGCCTCGTCGCACCAGAGCATGGAGGGCCGGATGCGGCGGAAGGGCAGGGTCGTTCCTGGCAGGGCCACGCGGTCGCCGCGCACAAAGCCGGAGAGCAGCGGCATGGCCGCAGTGGGGGTGGCGCCGTCGCCTTCGCGTTTGACGCTGGTACGTCCGGTGCGGCCGATTGCGGCGGGGATGCGCAAGGGGCCGACCTGAACGATGGCGCGGGTCTTCCGGCCCGGCGCGGGGCGCACGAGGATGGTCTTCACGCAATGTTTAGGAGATGTGATCCGGCTCATGTCATTCCGCCATATTCGCGCCTTGTGGCAACTTGACTGGCTAAGCCATGGACGGGCTTGCCAAAAGCGCCAGTTCCCTTACTTTCAGAGGAATGCCGAGAGGTAAAGCATGACATCCCGCACCATCCTTCTTGTCGATGACGACAACGACCTTCGCGAGACGCTCGTCGAGCAGCTTTCGCTTTACGAGGAATTCTCCACGCTCGAGGAAATGACGGCCGGCAAGGGCATCCAGACCGCGCGCGCCAACCAGATCGACCTGCTTATCATGGATGTCGGCCTTCCGGACATGGACGGGCGCGAAGCTGTAAAACTGCTGCGCAAGGGCGGCTTCAAGGCGCCGATCATCATGCTGACCGGGCACGATACCGATTCGGACACGATCCTCGGGCTGGAAGCCGGCGCCAACGACTATGTGACGAAGCCGTTCCGCTTTGCCGTGCTGCTCGCGCGCATCCGCGCGCAACTGCGCCAGCACGAGAGCAGCGAGGACGCCACCTTCACCGTCGGCCCCTATACGTTCAAGCCGGGCCAGAAATTGCTGACGCTCGAAAACGGCCAGAAGATCCGGCTGACGGAGAAGGAGGCGGCGATCATCCGCTACCTCTACCGCGCCGACCAGAAGGTGGTGACGCGCGACGTGCTCTTGGAAGAGGTCTGGGGCTACAATTCCGGTGTCACGACCCACACGCTGGAGACCCATGTCTACCGTCTGCGCCAGAAGATCGAGCGGGACCCTTCCAATGCGGAGATTCTCGTGACAGAGAACGGCGGTTACAAGATCGTACCGTAAGGTTTTTACCTTCCCGGAATTGCTTTTGGAGGGATGCCCACCGTGGCTCTCAGCGACGACATCGCCCTGCTTTCCCGCGTGCCGCTCTTTGCCGGGCTCGCCGACGACAAGCTGCGGCTGATGGCTTTTGGCGCCGAGCGCCGGCGGCTGGTCGAGGGGCAGACGCTGTTTCGCGAGGGCACGTCCGCCGATTGCGGCTTCGTCGTCGCCTCCGGTGCTTTCAGCCTCACCTCGACCCTTCGCGACGGCTCGACGCGTGACGAAGGCACGGCGCAGGCCGGCACGCTGCTCTCCGAACTCGCGATGATTTCCGCCGTCGAGCGCAAATATACGGCCGTGGCGACCGAAGACAGCGAGGTCATCCGCATCAACCGCCCGCTCTTCCGGCGCATGCTGGAGGAATATCCGGACGTTGCCGTGCTCGTCGACGCCCGCATCCGCGAAAACCTCGCGGCGATGATCAGCGAGATGCGCAGCCTCGCGGGGCGTTTCGCCTAGAAATCGAATTCCGCAATGACCGGCACGTGGTCGGACGGCCGTTCCCAGCCGCGGGCTTCGCGGATCACCTTGATATCGGTGAGGTGCGGTTCGAGGTCGGCGGAGGACCAGATGTGGTCGAGGCGGCGGCCCTTGTCGGCGGCGACCCAGTCGGCCGAGCGGTAGCTCCACCACGTATAGAGCTTTTCGTGCGCGGGCACCTTGCGGCGCATCAGGTCGACCCAGGCGCCCTTGGTCATCACGTCGATCAGGCCCTCGGTCTCGATGGGCGTGTGGCTGACGATCTTCAGGAGCTGCTTGTGCGACCAGACGTCGTGCTCCAAGGGCGCGATGTTGAGGTCGCCGACGAGGATCGACGAGATGCCGGCCTCTGCCTCGGCGTGCAGCAGCTTCATCTCCTCGATAAAATCGAGCTTGTGGCCGAATTTCTGGTTGATCGTACGGTCCGGCTCGTCGCCGCCGGCCGGCACATAGAAATTGTGCAGGCGGATCGACTTGCCGCGGTGATGGAAGACGACCGAGATGTGGCGCGCGTCACCCACGCCGCAATAGTCGCGCCGCTCGACGATCTCGGTCAGCGGCAGGCGGGAGATTGTCGCCACGCCGTGATATCCCTTCTGGCCGTGAAAGACGATGTGCTCGTAGCCGAGCGCCTTCAGCGGCTTCAAGGGGAAGAGGTCGTTCGGACATTTGGTTTCCTGCAGGCACAGGATATCCGGTGAGAAGGTCGTCAGGAAATGTTCGACGAGCGGCATGCGCAGCCGCACGGAATTGATGTTCCACGTCGCAATCGAAAGTGCCATGCCTGCCCCCGGAAATCTGTCCGGGGCGTCTTAGCGCATGCATGACGAAACGGAAACGGCTTTCTCAGTTCGCGCCCTTGTTGCGGACTTCGTCATAGGGGATCGAGAAGACCTTCTCGTCGAGGGCGACGCCCGTCTTGACGTTGAAGATCATGACGGAGGTGTCCTTGCCCTGCGCGTCGGTGATGGTCCACTGGCGCAGGTCGTAGGTCTTCGGGTCGAACATCATGGTGATGGTTGAATCGCCGAACATGTTGCGGTCGCCGAGCACGATGGTGGTCAGATCCGCCTCTTCCTTGACGTTGCGCACCATCTTGGCGGAGAGGTCGATCTTCTCGCCGAGCAGCAGGTTGAGCGGGGTCTTGGAGAGCGGGTAGATATCCCAGGTCTTGAGCTTGCGGTTGCCGATGACGACGGACTTGCCGTCGGCGATCACGCGCATCGGCGAGGGCTCTTCGTAGTTGAAGCGGATCTTGCCCGGACGGTTGATGTAGAACTTGCCGCCGGTCTGTTCGCCGCGCGGGCCGAACTGCACGAATTCGCCGATCATCGTCTTCACGGAGGCGAAGTGGTCGGCGATCTTCTGGGCGGCGCCGCTTGCCTGCGCCGAGGCATCGGCGGGCGCCAGCGCCGAAAGGCCGGTTGCGAGCGTGAAGGCCATCAGGCAGGTGAAGCCACGGCGGGTCAGCATGCCGGTCGCGTGGCCTTTCTCGGATGGGATCATGTTGGTCTCCTTCATCTGCGTGTCATGCGGGCCAAACACGGCGCCATAATGGCATCCGGCCCTGACGCGGAACTTGCGGGCGGAACGCCGCAGACGGCGCCCCGTTCCCGGCCGTCGTTCCGAAATTTACTCTTCCGTCGGCACGAGGATCTCGCGCTTGCCGGCGTGGTTGGCGGGGCCGATCAGCCCCTCCTTCTCCATGCGCTCGATCAGCGAGGCGGCGCGGTTGTAGCCGATGCCGAGGCGGCGCTGGATATAGGAGGTGGACGCCTTGCCGTCGCGCAGCACCACGGCCACGGCCTGGTCGTAGGGGTCGTCCGAATCCTCGAGGTTTGCGGTGCCGGCCGGGCCGCCGCCGCCCTCGCCATCCTCGTCGTCGTCCTGGGTGATCGCATCGAGATATTGCGGCGAGCCCTGCGTCTTGAGATGCGCCACGACGGCCTCCACTTCGCCGTCCGAGACGAAGGGGCCGTGCACGCGCTGGATGCGCCCGCCGCCGGCCATGTAGAGCATGTCGCCCATACCGAGCAGCTGTTCGGCGCCCTGTTCGCCGAGGATGGTGCGGCTGTCGATCTTCGAGGTCACCTGGAAGGAGATGCGGGTCGGGAAGTTGGCCTTGATCGTGCCGGTGATGACGTCGACCGAGGGGCGCTGCGTTGCCATGATGACGTGGATGCCGGCGGCGCGCGCCATCTGGGCGAGGCGCTGGACCGCGCCTTCGATGTCCTTGCCGGCGACCATCATCAGGTCGGCCATTTCGTCGATGATGACGACGATATAGGGCATCGGCTGGAGATCGAATTCTTCGGTCTCGTACATCGCCTCGCCGGTCTGACGGTCGAAGCCGGTCTGCACGGTGCGGCTGATCTGCTCGCCCTTGGCCAGCGCCTGCTCGACGCGGCTGTTAAAGCCGTCGATGTTGCGCACGCCGATCTTCGACATCTTCTTGTAGCGCTCTTCCATCTCGCGCACCGTCCACTTCAGCGCCACGACGGCCTTCTTCGGATCGGTGACGACGGGGGAGAGCAGGTGCGGGATGCCGTCATAGACGGAGAGTTCCAGCATCTTAGGGTCGATCATGATCAGGCGGCACTGTTCCGGCTTCAGCCTGTAGAGCAGCGAGAGGATCATGGTGTTGATGGCGACGGACTTGCCCGAGCCGGTGGTGCCGGCCACCAGCAGGTGGGGCATCTTGGCGATGTCGGAAATGACCGGCTCGCCGCCGATCGTCTTGCCGAGCGCCATGGCGAGCTTTGCCTTCGAAGTCTCGAAATCACGGCTGGCGATGAGTTCGCGCAAATAGACGGTCTCGCGGCTCTGGTTCGGCAGTTCGATGCCGATGGCGTTGCGGCCGGGCACGACGGCGACGCGGGCGGCGATCGCGCTCATCGAGCGGGCGATGTCGTCGGCAAGGCCGATGACGCGCGATGACTTGATGCCGGGCGCGGGCTCCAGTTCGTAGAGCGTGACGACCGGGCCGGGGCGGACATGGATGATCTCGCCCTTGACGCCGAAATCCTCCAGCACGCCTTCCAGCATGCGGGCGTTCTGCTCCAGCGCATCGGCGGAAAGTGTGGTGTCGCGCACCTGGCCCTTCGGCTCGGCGAGCAGGTGGATCGGCGGCAGCGCAAAACCGTCCGGGCCGACGAAGGAGGTCTGCGCCTCGCGCTCGATGCGCTGGCCGGGCTTGGGCCGGGCGGCCGGGGGCACGACGCGGGCGGTGGTGGCCGGCAGCGGCTGGCGGGCCGGGGCGCGGCGCGGCGCCCAGTCGGCGGCGACGTCGTCCGCATCGTCATCCGGCAGGATGCCGCTCGGGCGGCGCATCGGTTCGTCGTCCCTGTCGAAGGGCAGGTCGTCGTCCTCGTCGCCGGCCATCGGCGGGGCGGCGACGACGCGGCGGCCGTCCAGCGACGGTTCGACGCGCTCGCTGGCGCCGCGGGTCGGGGTGCGGGCGCGCACCGGCTCGTTCAGCGTGCCGAACTCATCCTCGTTGAAATCATAGGGCTGCTCGATGCCGCGCGCCTTGCGGCGCTGGTTGGCGAGGCCGAAGAGGCGGCGCATGCGGGCGTGGCCGGTGTACCAGGCATGCGTCATGGCGCCGGCGAAAACGGTGAGCGGGCCTTCCCGGTCGTCGTCGTCCTCGTTTTCCTCGGCGATGGTGCGCGCGCGGCTCGGTGTGGGAACGGGAGCGAAATCCTCTTCGTCCTCGATGGTGACGGAGCCGATCAGGCCGGCGGCGAAAACCATCAGCCAGGCGGCGGGGATGGCGATGATGCCACCGAGGATGCTGGCGAAGAGGCCGGTCGGGTAGGCGCCGGTGAAGAGGGCGGGGAAGCGCAGGATCATGTCGCCGAAGACGCCGCCGAGCCCGGTCGGCAGCGGCCAGGTGACCGGTGCGGGCACGCAGGCAAGCGCTGCGGAGGCGAGAATGGCGCCGCCGAGCCAGGCGCCGGCGCGCTGCGGCACGCGGTTGAAGCGCCGGCCGCTGATCAGCGCCAGGCCCCAGGCGACGACCGGCAGCAGCGCGATGACGCTGGCAATGCCGAAGAACTGCATGAAGATATCGGCGAAGACGGCGCCGGGATAACCGAGGATGTTGGCCGGTGCGCCGCTCGAGGCATAGGAGAGGCTCGGATCGGAGACGTTCCAGGTGGAGAGTGCGGCGACCGCGAAGGCGAGGCCGAGGAAAGTGCAGAGCCCGAACAGGATCTGCAACTGTCGCCAGACGAATGCCGACAGAACGAAGCGGTCGTGACGGTTATCCAGTCCTGCCGAGATGCTTCTGCTCATGGTTACAGCCTATAGTCCGTCCAAGGAAAACCGCACCGATTCCGCGCGATTCGCGGATGTGCCTGACTGTGAACCCTACGAAGGAAGCCTTAATGGCATGTTAACCATGCCGCTTTCGTGACCCCGGTTTCGGCCTCGGACACGAAAAAGGCCCGGACTTTTTGGGTCCGGGCCAAGGGCGGCATAGTTTCCTATGGCCGCGACGGGACGTTTTGCGGCGGCTGCTGGAGCCGCCGCGAAGCCCTTAGGAGTGGTAGGCCGCTTCGCCGTGCGAGGAGAGGTCGAGGCCCTCGCGCTCGGCTTCGACGGTGACGCGCAGGCCGACGATCATGTCGACCACCTTGTAGAGGATCGCCGAGACGATGCCGCACCAGGCAATGGTAATGACGACGGCGGTGAGCTGCGTCATGAACTGCGAGGCGATGGAGAAATCGGCGCCGCCCGTGCCGCCGAGCGACGGGGCGGTGAAGATGCCGGTGCCGAGCGCGCCGATGAGGCCGCCGATGCCGTGTACGCCGAAGACGTCCGCCGTGTCGTCGTAGCCGAACTTGTTCTTCACGACGGCGACGAAGAAGTAGCAGACCGGCGAGACGATGAGGCCGAGCACGATGGCGCCGAACGGACCGACGGAGCCGGCGGCCGGGGTGACGGCGACGAGGCCGGCGATCATGCCGGAAGCCGCACCCAGCAGCGAGGCCTTGCCGCGGGTGAAGGTCTCGACGAGCGACCAGGCGAGGATTGCGGCGGCCGTTGCGACGAAGGTGTTGACGGTGGCGAGAACCGCGCCGCCCGAAGCTTCAAGGTTGGAGCCGGCGTTGAAGCCGAACCAGCCGAACCACAGCATGGCGGCACCGACGAGGGTGAGCGTCATGGAGTGGGGAGCCATCATGTCCTTGCCGAAGCCGGTACGCTTGCCGACCATGATCGCGCCGATGAGGCCTGCCACGCCGGCATTGATGTGCACGACGGTGCCGCCGGCGAAGTCGAGGGCGCCCATGCCGAAGATCAGGCCGTTGGCGTCCCAGACCATGTGGGCGATCGGGAAGTAGACGAAGGTGGCCCAGAGTGCCGTGAAGAGCAGGACGGCCGAGAACTTGATGCGCTCGGCGAAGGCGCCGATGATGAGCGCCGGGGTCAGCGCGGCGAAGGTCATCTGGAACAGGATGAAGATATATTCCGGAATGACGACGCCGTCGGAGAAGGTCGCAGCCGTGCTATCGACGGTCACGCCCGACAGGAACATCTTGGCGAAGCCGCCGAAATAGGCGCTGGTCGAGCCGCCGAAGGCGAAGGAATAGCCGTAGACGACCCAGATGATCATCATCATGGCGCCGATGACGGTGCACTGCATGAGGACCGACAGCATGTTCTTGGCGCGCACCAGGCCGCCGTAGAAGAGTGCCAGACCCGGGATCAGCATGAAGAAGACGAGCAGCGTCGACAGGAACATGAAGACGGTGTCCGCCTTGTCCGGAACGGGGGCTGCGGCGACGGCTTCGGTGGCGGCGGGCGCGGTTTCCTGCGCGAAAGCGACAACCGGCGCAAGCATGGCCGTGGTGGCAGCAGCCACGCGGGCGAGGGTATGAGAAGGCTTGAATGACGACATTTTGAAAATGCTCCCTGAATATGCCGGTTGCTTAGAGCGCTTCGGAATCGGTTTCGCCGGTGCGGATGCGCACGGCATGGTCGATGGAGTAGACAAAGATCTTGCCGTCGCCGATCTGGCCGGTCTTGGCGGCAGACGCGATCGCCTCGACCGCCTTGTCGACGAGGTCGGCAGGCACGGCGATCTCGATCTTCAGTTTCGGCAGGAAGCTGACGGCATATTCGGTGCCGCGGTAGATTTCCGTATGCCCCTTCTGGCGCCCGTAACCCTTCACTTCCGTCACGGTCAGGCCCTGGATGCCAACGGTGGTGAGGGCCTCGCGCACCTCATCGAGTTTGAACGGCTTGATAATGGCCATCACAATTTTCATCTGGTTTCCCATCCTTCGTGCTTGTTCCCCCAGCCGGGGCCATCTCTCCTTGCCGTTGGCAACCTTCGCCGCAACGACTGAGAGCTACACATTCAAGGGGCGTGCCAGATTCGAACGGCGTCTCTAATCCGCTGAAATGATTGCAATAAAAATACGCGCCATGCTGCGGCGCAAAATTTCACCAGCGCAGATGGTCAAAAAATAGGCGCTATTGGAATAATGGATAAAATTTAGTCAGTTGCCTTTTTCCGAATCAGCCCTTCCTGGGCGACGGAGGCAATGAGGGTGCCGGAGCGGGTGAAAATTGCGCCACGGGTCATGCCGCGCCCGCCAAAGGCCGAGGGACTGTCCTGACTGTAGAGCAGCCAGTCGTCCAGCACCGGCGGGCGGTGGAACCACATGGCATGGTCGAGGCTCGCGACCTGCAAGGTGCGATCGAGCACCGAGGTGCCATGCGCGAAGAGCGAAGTGTCGAGCAGCGTCATGTCGGAGAGATAGGCGAGCACCGCGGCTTGCAGGTGGCGCTCGGCCGGCACCGGGCCGGTGGTGCGCACCCAGATGTTCTGGCGCGGTTCCAGTTTGTCGCGCGAGAAATAATGGTCCAGCGAGACGGGGCGCAGCTCGATCGGCCGCGGGCGCTGCCAGTAGGCGCGGATATGGTCCGGCGCCTCGGTCATGAAGCGTTCCTTGAGGTCCGCCTCGCCGAGCAGGTTTTCCGGCTGCGGCACGTCCGGCATCTGCGCCTGGTGCTCGAAACCGTGCTCGTCGTCCTGGAAGGAGGCGGTCATGAAGTAGATCGGCTTGTCGTGCTGGATGGCGACGACCCGCCGCGTGGCGAAGGAGCCGCCGTCGCGGATGTTTTCCACGTCGTAGATGATCGGCACGGAAGGATCGCCCGGCCGCACGAAATAGGCGTGCAGCGAATGCACGAAGCGGCCTTCCTTCTCCACCGTTCGCGTCGCGGCGACCAGCGCCTGGCCGATCACCTGCCCGCCGAACACCCGCTGCCAGCCGACCTGCGGGCTCTTGCCGCGAAACAGCCGGGTTTCCAGCCGTTCGAGGTCGAGCGTCTCCAGCAGGAGGTCCATGGCGGGGTTTTTGGCGGGCTGGCGCGACATTTGGACGTGGCTCCCCAAGGTAGGAATACGGTACTTCCTCCTCTATATAGAGGGGCAGGAGACCTCAAGCGGCCAGGAGAAGACCATGTCTGAAGGCACCATGCTCGACGTGCTTGTCGCCGGCGGCGGTTATGTCGGCCTGTCGCTCGCCGTCGCCATCAAGAAAGCCGCACCGCATCTCGCCGTCGAAGTCGTCGACGGCGCGCCGGACCATGTCTGGCAGAAGGACGAGCGCGCCTCGGCGATCGTGGCGGCCGCGCGCAACCTGCTCGACGTGCTTGGCGTGTGGAACGAGATCGCGCCGGAGGCGGAACCGATCCGCCGCATGGTCATCACCGATTCGCGCACGGCCGATCCGGTGCGCCCCGTCTTCCTCACCTTCGAAGGTGCCGGCTCCGGCGACGACGGCCAGCCCTTCGCCCATATGGTGCCGAACCGCGCCATGACGGGCAGCCTGCTGCGCCAGGCCGAGATCCTCGGCATCGCTGTGCGCTGGTCGACCTCCGCGGAGGGTTTTGCCACCGGCCTGCACGCGACGGCCGTGCGCCTCTCCGACAGCTCCGAACGCCAGACCCGCCTGCTCGTCGCTTGCGACGGCGTGCGCTCGAAATTGCGCGACATGGCCGGCATCAAGACCGTGCATTTCGACTACGGCCAGTCCGGCATCGTCACCACGGTCGAGCACGAGCGCCCGCATGACGGCACCGCGGAAGAACACTTTTTGCCCGCCGGCCCCTTCGCCACCCTGCCGCTCACCGGCAACCGCTCCTCGCTCGTCTGGACCGAGCGCACGGAGGATGCCCGCCGCCTCGTGGAAAGCGACGACCTGGTTTTCGAGGAAGAGTTGGAGCGCCGCTTCGGCCACAAGCTCGGCCCTCTCAAGGTCGCTGGTGGCCGCCGCGCCTTCCCACTCGGCCTGACGCTGGCGCGCGCCTTTGTCGGCCCACGCTTCGCGCTCGCCGGCGACGCCGCGCACGGCATCCACCCGATTTCCGGCCAGGGCCTCAATCTCGGCTTCAAGGATGTGGCGGCGCTCGCTGAAACGATCGTCGAGGCCGATCGCCTCGGCCTCGATATCGGCGCGACGTCGGTGCTGGAGCGCTACGAGACCTGGCGCCGCTTCGATACGGTGCGCATGGGCATCACCACCGATGTGCTGAACCGGCTGTTCTCCAACGACGTGACGCCATTGCGCGTGCTGCGCGATGTCGGCCTCGGCGTGGTCGATCGCCTGCCCGGTCTCAAATCCTTCTTCATCCGCCAGGCCGAAGGCACCTCCGGCAGCGGGCATCCGCGCATGCTTGTCGGTCAGCCGATCTGATTGACGGCTTATTGCCACACGCCACCCGCGGCATGGATGGTCGGGTCAAGCCCGACCATGACGGAGGAGAGGTTGCCAGGCTTTTGCCGGCACCCGGCACTCAATCCTTGATTTCTCGGGCTTCCGATATCAGCATGATCGGAATGCCGTCGCGGATCGGATAGGCGAGTTTCGCTTTTTCGGAGATGAGTTCGCCGGTCTTGGCATCGTAGCTCAGCCGCCCCTTGGTCAGCGGGCAGACGAGAAGTTCGAGCAATTTAGGATCGACCCGGCTGGTGCTGGCATTCATCGCGGCCACCCTATTGCAGCATCGTATCGACGTCGCCGTATTCGCGCGCCAGCACGATCTCGGTGATGGCGATCAGGGTTTCCGCGCGCGTCTTCAGGTCCGGCGCTTCCAGCAGCGCCTGCTTTTCCGCCGGGCCATAGGGAGACATCATCGCCATGGAATTGACCAGCGTGGTGTTGCTGGCACGCTCCACGCTCTCCCAGTCCGCCTCCAGCTTGTTGGCGTCGAGATAGGCTTTGAAGGCGGCCAGCAGCGCATCGCGGTCGACGCTCTGTTCGTCGTCACTTGCCGTCAGGTCGGTGATGAAGGGGGCGATGTGGAAGCTGCGATAGGATTTGTCGTCGCGCCGCTCTTCCAACAGCCGGTAGCGGCACACGCCGGTGAGCGAGACGATATAGCGCCCGTCGCCCGTTTCGGCAAAGGAGGTGATGCGGCCGATGCAGCCGACCTGGCAGAGCGCCGGCGTGTCGCTTGAGGCATCGTCCACCTTGTCGGCGCCGAAGACCGGCTGCACCATGCCGATCAGCCGGTGCGAGGCGAGCGCGTCGTCGAACATGGAGAGATAGCGCGGCTCGAAGATATTGAGCGGCAGCTGCCCGCCGGGCAGCAGCAGGGCACCCGTCAACGGAAAGACGGGGATGGCCTCAGGCAGGTCCGCCGGCTTCAGATAACGCGCATTACCCACATGCATGGCATTGCCTTCCCATTCCGCGGCCCATTCCGCAGCACGGCGAAACATCGCCCGCCCTTCGCCATGGCGCCTCCCCGCAATGTGGGGTAGGCGCGGCGTTTCTCAAGGGACCTGTGCCATTCCGCGGCAAAAAAGCCTCAGGAAAACAGGATCGACGACAGCTTGCGCCGGGCGGCGATCGTCGCCGGATCCTTCGGTCCCCAGACCTCGAAGAACTGCAGCAGCTCGCGGCGCCCGCCATCGTCGTCGAAGGTGCGGTCGTGTTTCATGATGTAGAGCAGGTGATCGGCCGCCGCCTGGCGGTCGCCCTCGACATTGCGGATCTTGGCAAGCTTCAGCCGTGCCGCATGGTCATCGGCGTTCTGAGCCAGCGCCTGTTCGAGCGCTGCGGGATCGCCCAGCTTGCGGGCTTCCTCGATCTGGTCGAGCTTCTTGAGGACCGCCACGACGGCTGGATCGGCGGTAACCGCTTCCGGCGCATTGGCGAGGATCTGGCGGGCGTTTTCCGGCTGGCCGGCGGCGATCATGCATTCGGCGATGCCGGCCAGCGCCAGCGGGTTCTCCGGATCGGCCTGCAGCAGCGCGCCGTAGAGATCGGCAGCACCCGCAAGGTCGCCCGCGTCGAACAGGGTTTTCGCTTCGGCAAGCAGCGCCTCGATCTCGGCCTTCTCGTCGGCGCCCGCGGGGCCGGCGACCTTGTCGATGAATTCGCGCACCTGGCTTTCCGGCACGGCGCCCATGAAGCCATCGACCGGCCGCCCGCCCACGAAGGCGATGACGGCGGGGATGGACTGGATGCCGAGCTGGCCGGGAATGGAGGGATGGTCGTCGATGTTGAGCTTGACGAGCTTCACCCGGCCGGCACTCTCGCGCACGACCTTTTCGATGATCGGCTGGAGCTGCTTGCACGGGCCGCACCAGGGCGCCCAGAAATCGACGAGCACGGGCTGCTTGCGCGAGGCCTCCAGCACGTCACGGGAGAAATTCGCCGTCGTCGTGTCCTTGACGCTGTCGTCCGCCGCCGGTGCCGCGCCGCCGCCATAGCTCGCCGAAACGTTCATCTGCCCGCCATAGGACGATGCATAGGGGTTGTCGCTTGCACTCATGGTCTGCTCCTGTGGCGCGCGCGTCGCGCCTTCGATCCTCGTGTCCGGCGATCCTCGTGTCCGGCCCGGAAAGTACCGCCCCTCAAATCGTATGTCAGGACGTGACTTTCAAGACAAGCGGCTCGTGTCCCGTCGCCTCAATGAAGCGCAGAAGATCCTTCGAGCCGATCGAGGTCGTCGCGTCGTTGCGCAGCGGATGGCCGTTGATCGTATCATAGGCCATCAGGTCCGCGTCGATGATGATCTTCACCTGGCGTCCCGCATCGTTGATCACGCCGAAGGCGGTGACGGCACCCGGGATGACGCCGAGATATTCCATCAGCTTCTCCGGCTTGCCGAAGGAAACACGGCTCGACGCGCCGATGATCGTGTGCACCGTCTTCAGGTCGACCGTCGCATGTTCCTCGACGGTCATCAGGAAGTAGTTGTCCTTCTTGTCCTTCACGAAGAGGTTCTTTGTATGGCCGCCGGGGATCTCGTCGCGCAGCGCCACCGATTCGGCGACGGTGAAGACCGGCGCGTGCTCCTTGGTGCTGTGGGCGATGCCGAGCCTATCGAGAAACTGAAAAAGATCCTTGTCGGTCTTCGGCTGCGTGTCGGTCATTTGGCGCGTCCCGGCATGATTTGGTCCTGCCCGCTGATAGGACGTCCGCCGCCCGCGCGCAACCGCCTGAAAATCCGCGACTTTGAAAGTCATCGCGATTTTTTCTGCAAAAACTGACATTTCCCTGTTGCATTTGGAAAGGGCTTGAGCGATATAGCGCCCGTCGCCGCAACGCAGCGACCTTCGGCCACCGACTACCCCAGGCCGTCGACGATGAGCGGGTGTAGCTCAGGGGTAGAGCACAACCTTGCCAAGGTTGGGGTCGGGCGTTCGAATCGCCTCACCCGCTCCATTCTTCCTAATGGTTCAAAGCCTCGGTTGCCGGGGCTTTTGTGTTTTTGGCGCGGTTGAAATGGAACGGGCAGAAAACGGCTCCTCTGGCCGCGGTTACCGCACGGTTACAGGTTCGCAGCTTCGACTCTGTATGCAATCATGGCGTCGGACAACTTCATTGGCGCCACGGATATATCGATGCGAATCTCCTGCTGGAATGTCGAATGGCACCGCCGCATGTCATGGGCGGGCGAGCAGATTATTGAACGGCTTCTGGCGGATGATCCAGAGATTGTCTGTTGCCCTGAGTCGTACACTGACTTTCTGGGAACCGGGTGGCACGGCATTTTTAGCCAGCCGGACTACGGCTACCCGATCACGCCCGGCAGACGGAAGGTCGCGCTATGGAGCAAGCATCCATGGCACGAGATCGATGATTTCGGATCTGCCGAACTGTCATCGGGCAGGTACGTCGAAGGCGTAACGGATACCAGTCTCGGCCCAGTGCGAGTGGTGGGAGTATGCGTGCCTTGGGAAAGAGCCCACGTTACGACAGGCAACCGCAATCGCGCACTATGGGAAGATCACGTCACGTACCTGCGCGGTTTTAAGCGAATTCAGGGAACGGCAAACTCTTCGCACCCTGTAATAATCATCGGGGACCTCAATCAGCGTATTCCACGTCGCCGCTCACCTGAAAGAGTGTTTGGAGAGTTGGAGGACGCCTTGGCTGGATTTGATATCTGGACGCAAGGTGCTGTTCCAGGCCTTGAGTATCAGCCTGTCTGCCATATCGGGGGCAGCCGGCATTTCCGAGCGACTTTACGTCAAGGATATAGCCGACGAAGCCTCGGCCGGCCCCTCAGCGATCACGACGGGATTTCTGTAGCGATTGATATCTAAATCGCAATTTAATGTTTAGAGAACGATGCCTAGTTTGCGGTCGAGCGTTTGAATTTCTCTTTTCTGCTTTATTCTTTCCAAAGTTCCGAAGCCTCGGTTCGCTGGGTTTTTTTGTTTTTGGCCTTCGGTGCCGCTGCCATCCGGGCAACTCGCTTGACTTCGAGGTTATTTCGGGCATATACCCGCATTATGTCGGCACCTTGCTACTGCAATCGCTTGAGGATGGCCAATCGGAAGCTCAGTGCGCTTTATGATGATGCGCTTGAGCCGATGGGGATTAATATTGCGCAGTTTTCGCTGCTGAGGAATGTCGAGCGGCGGCAGCCGGTGAGTTTGACGGAGCTGGGGCGGCATCTGGAGCTGGATCGTTCGACGCTGGGGCGCAATGTGCGGGTTTTGGAGCGGATGGGGCTGGTTCGGTTCGGGCGGGGGGACGATCATCGCGAGGCGCTGGTGCTGTTGAGCGAGCAGGGGGTGGAGACGCTTCGGGCTTCGGTGCCGCTGTGGCAGGCCTGCCAGGACGATGTGGCGGGGCGTCTGGGGCCGGAAAAACTGGCGCTTCTGACGGAATTGAATAGCCTGCTGTGATTTTTTGGCATTGAAGCGGGTATCTACCCGTAGATTGGATGTTTCATGCAGAACGACATGTCTTTCGCCGGGACGACGGCGCTTTCGCGCTTCTGTGCCCGGCGCGGCATTCACTATGGCTGGGTGGTGGCGGCGGTGACCTTCCTGACGATGCTGGTGACGGCAGGCGCCCTCGGTACGCCGGGCGTGCTGATCGGTCCGCTGCAGCAGGAATTCGGCTGGAGCACGTCGGAGATTTCCTCGGCCCTTGCCATCCGTCTCGTGCTGTTCGGCCTGATGGGGCCGTTCGCGGCGGCGTTCATCAACCGGTTCGGGGTTCGGCAGGTGGCGAGCGCAGCACTCCTTCTGATCGGCGCGGGCATCCTCGGCTCCTTCGCCATGACGGAACTGTGGCAGCTCATGCTTCTGTGGGGCGTCGTCGTCGGGTTCGGCACGGGGCTGACGGCGCTGGTTCTCGGGGCGACGATCGCCACGCGCTGGTTTGCCACCCGGCGCGGCCTTGTCGTCGGCCTTCTGACGGCGAGCACGGCGACCGGGCAGCTGGTGTTCCTGCCGCTGATGGCGTCGCTGACCGAAAGCCTCGGCTGGCGGGAGGCGCTGACGGTCATTCTCGCGATGCTGTTCCTGGCGATGATCGCGGTGCTCGTCTTCATGCGCGACTATCCGTCCGATGTCGGCCTTGCGCCCTATGGCGCGACGGGCGGGCTGCCGACGGCGCCGCCGCCGCGCCAGACGTTTTCGGCGATGCTGGTCTCTCCGATCACCGCGCTGATGGAGGCGGCGCAGACGCGCACCTTCTGGGTACTGTTCGGAACCTTCTTCATCTGCGGCGCCAGCACGAACGGGCTGGTTCAGACACATTTCATCTCGCTGTGCAGCGATTTCGGCATGGCGGCGGTGGCGGCGGCCGGCATGCTGGCGATCATCGGCATTTTCGACATTGCCGGCACGATCGGCTCCGGCTGGCTTTCCGACCGCTTCGACAGCCGCACCCTGCTGTTCTGGTATTATGGCCTGCGCGGGCTTTCGCTGGTCTACCTGCCGTTCACCAGCTTCAGCTATTTCGAATTGTCGATCTTCGCGGTGTTCTACGGGCTGGATTGGGTCGCGACCGTGCCGCCCACCATCAAGCTCACTATCGATCGCTTCGGGTCTCGGGCGCCCATCATCTTCGGCTGGGTCTTCGCCGGCCACCAGCTGGGCGCCGCCTTCGCCGCCTGGGGCGCCGGGTTCACCCGGACGGCCTATGAAACCTACCTGCCGGCCTTCTTCATCGCCGGCCTGCTCTGCCTGATCGGCGCGCTCGCCGTGGTGACGATCCGCGAACCCAAGGTGCCGGAAGCACAGCCGCAGCCGGCCTGAACGCGAAAGGGCCAGCGAAGAACTGGCCCTTTTTCTTGCCTCAGCCCTTGCGGAACACGTAGTCGGTTTCCTGCCGCAGCGTCTCGCCGGGCCGGAGCACGGCGTTCGGGAAGTTTCCGTGATTAATGGCGTCCGGCCAGGTCTGGGTTTCCAGGCAGAAGCCGGCGAAGGGGCCGTAACTGCGGCCGTCGAGGCCGGGGACGGGCGAGGCGACCTTCGCGCCGGTGTAGAGCTGCACGCCGGGCTCGGTGGTCAGCACCGAAAGCGTGATGCCGGAGAGGGGGCTGCGGACCTCGGCCACCGGGCGTTTTGCCTGCCGCGCGGTCGAGAGGCAGAAATTGTGGTCGAAGGCGACGCCGCCTTCTTCGGTCTGCCGGCGGAGCGGCGTCCAGTCGCGCAGGTCGAATGGCGTGCCGGCGACGGGGCGGATCTCGCCGGTCGGGATCAGGTTTTCGTCGACGGGCAGGTAATGCTCGGCCTGAAGGCGGATTTCGTGGCCAAGCGCGTCGGTGCTGGCGTCGAGGATGAAATAGCTGTGCTGGCAGAGGTTCACCGGGGTCGGCGCATTGGTCGTCGCTTCGTAGGTGACGGCGAGCACGCCATCGCCCGAGAGCCGATAGGTGCAGGTGAGGGCGCAGGTGCCGGGATAACCGGCGCGGCCAGCGGGATCGGTCAGCGTCAGCGTGACGAAGTCGGCGCCCTGGCCGGCGACGTGCCAGTTCTGCCGGCCGGTGCCGTCGCTGCCGCCATGCAGGTGCGTGACGCCGCGCTCATTGCGTTCGAGCTGGTAGTCCTGGCCGTCGACCGAGAACCGGCCGCCGGCGATGCGGTTGGCGCAGCGCCCGGGGGTGGCGCCGAAATAGGGGGAATGCTCGTGGTAGGCGGCAAGGTCTTCGAAACCGAGGACGAGCGGTGCATCGTGGCCTTCGAGCCGGAGGTCCTGGATGACCGCGCCCCAGGTGAGCACATGGGCGGTGAGCCCGCCGCCTTTGATCGTGATGCGCTCGACCGCCGCGCCATTTTCCAGGCGGCCGAAGATTTCATTGCCTGCACCCACGCTTGCCTCTCCTCCGCCGGCTTTCAACGCGCGGCAACCTGCTGCAATTTCCCTGTCACCCGCAACCGAAAAAATCATACTTTTCGGAGGGCGCCCTCAGAAGGATTTCTGGTAAATGATGAAGGGCGTCTTGTCGGCGATGCGGTCATAGAGTTGACGCGCCGTCGCGTTGAATTCCTGCGTCATCCAGTAGACTTCCGGCGAACCCGCCTCCTTCGCCTTGGCATAGACGCCTTCGATCAAAGCCCGGCCGATGCCGGAGCCGCGCACCTCAGGATCGGCATAGAGGTCCTGCAGGTAGCAGACATTGTTGACCGTCCAGCAGGAGCGGTGGAAGAGGTAATGGGCCAGGCCGACCGGCTTGCCATCCAGCGTGGCGATAAGGCCGCGGAATTCGCCGTCGGCCGTCTCGCCCGTCAGCCGGGCGAAGGTGGTGGCGAAAATCTCTTCCGGTAGCACCGTCTCGTAGAAGGCGAGATAGGCGGTCCACAGGCGCCGCCATTCGCCTTCATCGTCGGTGTGCAGGGGGCGAATGACGACACGGCTCATGGTCGGGCTCCTGTTCCGATGTTTTCCAGATCATAGGGCGTGGTCTGGTAGATTTCATTGATCCAGTTGCCGAATAGAAGGTGCGCATGGCCGCGCCAGCGGTTCTGCGGCGGCAGCGACGGGTCGTTGTGCGGAAAATAGTTCTTCGGCAGCTTGATCGGCACGCCGGCCGAGACATCACGGAAATATTCGTCGGCAAGCGAGGTCGAATCATATTCCACATGGTTGAAGATGTAGAGCCGGTTTCCGGCCTTCTCCTGCACGAAACACACGCCCGTCTCGTCGGAATCGAGCAGGATGTTGAGCCCGGGCACCGCATGGATGTCCTCAATGCGAACCTCTGTCCAGCGCGAGACCGGCACCTCGAAATTGTCGGAGAAGCCGTTGAGATACACGGATGACGGCCTGCGATTGTGGTGGCGATACACGCCGAAGGCCTTTTCCTCCAGCGTGTGCTTGGGCACGCCGTGGAAATGGTAGATCGCCGCCATCGCGCCCCAGCAGACGTTGAGCGTGGAATGCACGTTGGTCTCGGTCCAGTCGAGGATGCGCTTCATCTCGTCCCAATAGGTGACGTCCTCGTAGTCGAGCGTCTCCACTGGCGCGCCGGTGATGATGAAACCATCGAACTTGCGGTGCCGCACCTCTTCCCACGTATCGTAGAAGGCGAGCAGGTGATCTTCCGAGGTGTTCTTGGCGCGGTGGCCGCCGACGCGCACCAGCGACAGCTCCACCTGGAGCGGCGAGGCGCCGACGAGGCGCGCCATCTGCACTTCGGTCTTGATCTTGTTCGGCATGAGGTTGAGCAGCCCGATCTGCAAGGGGCGGATATCCTGGCGGATCGCCACCGTCTCGGTCATCACCCGCACGCCCTCGTTGACGAGGGTTTCGAAGGCGGGAAGCGTATCGGGAATCTTGATGGGCATGGGTCACTCGATCGAAAAACAAAAACCGGCCGCAACAGTGTCGCAACCGGTCCACGTAAGGTCTTCCTCGCGCGGCCCTTTAGCAACTTGTTTAACGTGGCTGCAAGCCGGCCGGCCAAATCACCACGAGCGTTTTAGATAGCGCTAGTTTCCGTGCGAATCAATCCGTCCCCGGAAACGGGCAAGGCCCGGATGCGGGTAGCATCCGGGCCTTGCTCCTTCAAAGCGTCAAGCGCTTAGTAGTAGTTGTAGTGGCGCTTCTTGTAGTAGACCTTGCCGCCCCAGTGGCCGCCCCAACGGTGGCCGTAGTAGCCGCCGTAATGACGCTTGACGCGGTAGTGCCGGTTGTAGCCATGGTGGCCGTAGCCGTGGCTCTTCCAGCCGTAGCTCTTGTGACCGTAACCGTAATAGCCGGCCTCGGACGGGGCGGCGAAGGAAACAGCAGCGACGACGGCGACGACTGCAGATATAATGAACTTGCGCATGGGACTCTCCTGATCTCTTTCGGGTTACCGGATGAGCTCCTCTCGTCCAGTGATCAGACTTTCCCACATCGCCCTTATCTGCGCTGTTTCGCATGGAACAGGCCGCTTTTCAGCCCTCCAGCTCCTCGCGCAGCATCTCCAGTTCCAGCCATTCCTCTTCCATCTTCGTGAGGGACGCGCGCAGTTTTTCCATCTCGGCGGCAAGCTTGTTGAAGGTGGCGGGATCCTTGGTGAAGAGTGCTGGATCGGCCATCTTCGCCTCGCGGGCGGCGATCTCCTTTTCCGTCTTCTCCATCTCCTTCGGCAGGTTTTCGAGCGCGAATTTCTGCTTGTAGGAGAGTTTCGCCTTGCCTTTTGCTTCCGCAGGCGCTGCGGTGTCGACCGTCTTCGCCTTCTCGGCCTTGTCCGCCCGGCGCTTCTCCTCGATCGCGCCGCGGCGCTGCGCCATCATGTCGGTATAGCCGCCGGCATATTCGATCCAGCGGCCGTCCGGGTTTTCCGGATCGGCAGGCGCGATGGTCGAGGTCACGGTGCGGTCGAGGAAGTCGCGATCGTGGCTGACGAGCAGCACGGTGCCGGCAAAACCCGCGACGATCTCCTGCAACAGGTCGAGCGTCTCGATGTCGAGGTCGTTGGTCGGTTCGTCGAGGATCAAGAGGTTGGTCGGGCGCGACAGGATGCGCGCCAGCATGAGGCGCGCGCGCTCGCCGCCGGACAGGTTGCGGATCGGCGTGCGGGACTGTTCGGGCTGGAACAGGAATTCCTTCATGTAGCCGGTGACATGCCGCTGTTCGCCATTGACGAGCAGCGTCTCGCCGCGGCCGTCGGTGAGATAATGGCCGAGCGTGTCGTCGAGGTTCAGGTTCTCGCGGCGCTGGTCGAGCGTGGCGATTTCCAGGTTCGTGCCGAGTTTCACCGTGCCGCTGTCGGGCGCGAGCTGGCCGGTCAGCATCTTGAGCAGCGTCGTCTTGCCGGCGCCGTTCGGGCCGACGAGGCCGATGCAATCACCGCGATGCACGCGGATCGAGAAGGGCGCGACGATGGTGCGCTCGCCGTAAGCCTTGGTGATCTTTTCCGCCTCGATCACCAGCTTGCCGGATTCCTGGGCGTCGGAGGCGCTCGCCTGCACGCTGCCCTGTGGCCCCTTGTGGCCGCGGTAGCGCGAGCGCAGATCGTGCAGCGCGCCGAGGCGGCGCATGTTGCGCTTGCGGCGTGCCGTCACGCCGTAGCGCAGCCAGTGTTCCTCGCGCTCGATCGCCTTGCCGAGCTTGTGCTGTTCCAGTTCCTCGGCCTCCAGCACCTCGTCGCGCCAGGCTTCGAAATGGCCGAAACCGCGGTTCAGCCGCCGCGACTGGCCGCGGTCGAGCCAGACGGTGGCGTTGGAGACCTTTTCGAGGAAACGACGGTCGTGCGAGATGACGACGAGGGCCGAGCGGGTCGATTGCAGCTCGCCTTCCAGCCATTCGATGGTCGGCAGGTCGAGATGGTTGGTCGGCTCGTCGAGCAGAAGGATGTCCGGTTCCGGGGCCATGACGCGGGCGAGTGCCGCGCGGCGCGCCTCGCCGCCCGAAAGCGACGCCGGGTGCTCGGCGCCGGTCAGCCCCAGATGTTCGAGCAGGTAGGTGACGCGATAGGGATCGTCGCTCGGGCCGAGGCCCGCTTCGGCATAGGCGGCGACCGTCTCGTAGCCGTCGAAATCCGGCGCCTGGTGCAGGTAGCGGATGGTGGCGGAGGGGTGGCGGAACACTTCGCCGGACTGCGCTTCCGCCAGGCCGGCGGCGATCTTCATCAGCGTCGACTTGCCCGAGCCATTGCGGCCGACAAGGGAGATGCGGTCGCCGGGCTCGACTTGCAGGCTGGCGCCGGCAAGCAGCGGCGTGCCGCCGAAGCTCAGGAAGATATCGTCGAGTTTGAGGATGGGCGGTGCCAAGGGTCAGGCTCCTGAAAGGTCATAGGGCCGGGCGATGAAGATCGCGCGGCCGGAGGCGAGCGAAAGGCGAACCGGCCCTTCCGCGACGTTGGAAATGGTGCGCGACGAGCCGAAGGGCAAGGAAAAGTCCTTCAGCGGATAACGCACGTTGCCGATGTCGAGGCCGGCAAGCGGCGAGAGGCCGAGCACGGAAAACAGGCTGCCCTTCGGCAGGTCGATCTCGCGCGTGCCGGGCAGGAGCGGCCAGGCCTCCTCCGTGCCGGAGGTGAGCTTGATGGCAAAACCCTGCTCTTCCAGCGACACGGCATGGATGAGGTGCATCAGCGCATGGTCGGAGCGCTCGCCGCCGAGCGCGCCGGCCAGCACGATTTTTTGCGCGCCGCGCTCGATGGCGACGGAGACGGCGATGGCGCCGTCGGTCTCGTTCTTGGCGACGGGATAGGGCTGGCGTTCGATATCCGGCCAGGCGTCCAGCAGCTCCGGCGGGGTGGAATCGAAATCGCCGACCCAGATTTCCGGTCTCACGCCGAGCGCCGCCGCGTGGCGCATGCCGCCATCGGCCGCCACGAAACGCGCGCCCGCAACATCCGCGGCAAGGCGCGGCGTCGCCTGGAGCGCGCCTCCCAGGAGGACGACGAAGAACGGGTCTGTCGGTGCGGGCATGGTCATGGCTGATGCCCTTAGCGCATGTTCTCCAGAAAGGGAAAGATTTTGGCGGGACGCCTGTCGTAACCGCAAACGGCAAAGGACCCGGATGCAGGGGACATCCGGGCCTTGGGGGAGGTCAGCGGGGTTAAGAAGGCTTACTTGCAGACCTTGATCTTCTTGATGATGACGTTGCCGTAGTAGTCGTAGGACTTCACCTTCTTGATGAAGCAATGCGGCTTGTAGCCGTAGCTGTAATAGCCGGCCTGCGAGGGGGCGGCGAAGGAGATGGCGGCGACGGCTGCGATGGCGGCGGAAATGATGATCTTGCGCATGGAAGTTTCTCCTGATCTCTGAGGGATGAGCCTCTCTCATCCAGTGATCAGACTTTCCCACATCGCCCCGCCGCGCGCTGTTCCGCATGGAACAGGGCCTTGCCTCTTGCGCCGCGCTGCAAGCGGGATTATGCCTTGCCTTGCTCTAACGGGGTGCCACGCGGGTTTTCGACCCACTGGCTGAGAGGCGGTTCCGCCAACCCGAAGAACCTGATCCGGCTCGTACCGGCGGAGGGATTAGACGGCACATTCCAGCGCCCTATTCCCGTTTTGTGAACAGAAGTTTGTGAACAGACTAGGGAGGCGCCGATGCGCAAGACATTCCTCACCTCGATCGCGGCCCTTGCCGTTTCCTTCGCCTTGCCTGCGCTGGCGCAGGAAAAGACGCTGACCGTCTATACCTATGAGAGCTTCGTTTCCGAATGGGGCCCGGGGCCGAAGGTGGCTGAAGCCTTCGCCAAGACCTGCGGCTGCAAGGTCGAATGGGTCGGCGTCGCCGATGGCGTCGAGCTCCTGACGCGCCTCAAGCTCGAAGGTGAGGGCACCAAGGCCGACGTGGTGCTCGGCCTCGACACCAACCTCATCACCGAGGCGAAGGCGACCGGGCTCTTCGAAGCGCATGGTCTGTCGCCGGAAGGCCTGACGGTGCCGGGCGGCTTTTCCGACGACACGTTCCTGCCCTACGACTATGGCCATTTCGCCGTCATCTACGACACCGAGACGATAAAGACGCCGCCGACGAGCCTGAAGGAGCTGGTCGAGGGTGATCCGGCGCAGAAAATCGTCATCGAGGACCCGCGCACGTCCACCCCGGGGCTCGGCCTGCTGCTCTGGGTGAAGTCCGTCTATGGCGACAAGTCCGGTGAGGCCTGGGGCAAGCTCAAGGATCGCGTGCTGACGGTCACGCCCGGCTGGTCGGAGGCTTACGGCCTCTTCACCAAGGGCGAGGCGCCGATGGTGCTGTCCTACACGACGTCGCCGGCCTATCACGTCATCGCCGAAAACACCGAGCGCTACAAGGCGGCCGCCTTCTCCGAAGGGCACTATGTGCAGATCGAAGTGGCCGGCCTGACGCGCACTTCCGACGACAAGGATCTTGCGCGGCAGTTCCTGACCTTCATGACCGGGCCGGATTTCCAGTCGATCATTCCGGAAACCAACTGGATGATGCCGGCCGGCAAGACCAAGGACCCGCTGCCTGCCGCCTTCGACGCGCTGGTGAAGCCGGAAAAGACCTTCCTGATGTCGTCGGACGAGGTCGCGGCCAACCGCAAGGCCTGGATCGACGAATGGCTCGCCGCCATGAGCGCCAAATAAGGTGATGTTCTTCGCCCGCGCCGAACGCCGGACGCTGCGCGTCGCCGGGGGGTTTGCCCTCGGCGTCGTGCTCGTCTTCGTCGGCGCGGCGACGGCCGTGCTTCTGGCGCATGCGGGCGGCGGGGGCGGTGCGCCGCTCTTCGACGCCTATATCTGGCGGGTCGCGCAGTTCACGCTGCTGCAGGCGACGCTGTCGACCTTGCTTTCTATAATACTCGCCATTCCTGTTGCCCGGGCGCTCGCCCGGCAGCGGGATTTTTGGGGGCGGGTCTGGATCATCCGGCTTTCCGTCGTGCCGCTCGGCCTGCCGGCGCTGGTGGCCGCACTCGGCGTCATCGAGATCTGGGGGCGGCAGGGCGTCGTCAATGATCTTTTACGGCTCGGTGGCTTGCAAAACCCGGTCAGCGTCTATGGCCTCACCGGCATCCTGATCGCCCATGTCTTCTTCAACCTGCCGCTCGCCGCGCGCTTCCTGCTTGCCGCCCTCGATCGCATTCCGCCGGAATATTGGCTGAGTTCGGCCAATCTCGGCATGGGCAATGGTGCGGTCTTCCGGCTGATCGAATGGCCGGTCATCCGCCGCGTGCTGCCGGGCATCGCGGGCCTCGTCTTCATGCTCTGCGCGACGAGTTTCACCATCGTGCTGACGCTCGGCGGCGGGCCTGCGGCCACCACCATCGAGGTGGCGATCTACCAGGCGCTGCGCTTCGATTTCGATCCCCAGCGCGCCGTGCTGCTCGCCTTCCTGCAAATCCTGGTCACGGCGGCGCTGCTCTGGCTGATCTCGCTGTTCGGCAGGCCGCCGGACGAGGGGGTGACGGCGGGCCGCGCGATCCGCCGTTTCGATGGTCGCCGGCGGCGCGTGACCGATGGTTTCGTCATCCTCGCCTTCACGCTGTTCACCGCGGCCCCGCTCGCGGCCACCCTCGCCTCCGGCCTTTCCGCGGATTTTGGCCGGCTGGCGGTCGATCCGCTGCTGCAGAGGGCGCTGTTCACCAGCCTCGCCATCTCCTTCGCCTCGGCCAGCCTCAGCCTTGCGATTGCGCTGCCCATTGTGCTCGTGCCACGCCTTGCCGAGACCGGCGATGCCGGCCTTACAACGCGGCTGATCGGCCGGGCGCTGCCGGCCACAGGCTCGCTGATCCTGCTCGTGCCGCCGGTCGTCGTCGCGACGGGCTGGTTTCTGGTGCTGCGCCTGTTCGGCGAGACCGGGCGTTTCGCGCCCGCCATCATCACCGTCATCAATGCGCTGATGGCGCTGCCCTTCGTCGTGCGTGTGCTGGAGCCCGCCTATCGCACACACCTGTCGCGCACCGCGCGGCTGGCGCTGAGCCTCGGCGTCACCGGCATGCATCGCCTGCGATGGATCGACTGGCCGGCGCTGAAGAAACCCTTCCTCACCGCCTTCGCCTTCGCCATGGCGCTGTCGCTCGGCGACCTCGGCGCCGTCGCCATCTTCGGTGCGGATGGTTTCGTGACGCTGCCCTGGTTGCTCTTCTCCCGCATGGCGAGCTATCGCACGGCGGATGCCGCGGGCATCGCGCTAATCCTCGGCGTGATATGCCTTCTGCTGACGCTGCCCTCGACCGCAGTCGACCGAACGACCGAAAGACCTGCCGCCGATGCCTGATACCGCGATCCGCCTTTCCGACGTCACCGTGCGTTTCGACGAGAAGCGGCTCGCTTTCGACTGCGCCATTCCCGCCGGTGCCGCGGTCGCCGTCGCAGGCCCGTCGGGTGCGGGAAAGTCCACCCTGTTCAACGTGATCGCCGGCTTCCAGAAACCGGCGACGGGCACGGTCGCGCTGCTCGGTCAGGACATGGCGGCGCGCGATCCCGCGGAGCGGCCGGTCTCGATCATCTTCCAGGACAACAATCTCTTCGCGCATCTGAGCGTTGCCGAAAATGTCGGGCTCGGCATCGATCCGGGGCTGAAGCTCGATACGGCGGCGCGCCAGCGCGTGTTTTCGGCGCTGTCGCGCGTCGGGCTTGGCGGTTACGAGCGGCGCATGCCGGGCTCGCTTTCCGGCGGCGAGCGGCAGCGGGTGGCGCTTGCCCGCGCGCTGGTGCGGCGCCGGCCGATCCTCCTGCTCGACGAGCCCTTCGCGGCCCTCGACCCGGCCATGCGGGCGGACATGGCCAAACTGCTCTCGGAGCTTCGCGCCGAGACGAAAAGCACCCTGCTCTTCATCACCCACCAGCCGGAGGATATCCGCCGGCTTGCCGACCGGGTGATGTTCCTGGAGGCCGGCGTGATCCTGCTCGATGCGCCGGCGGATGAATTCCTCGTGAGCCGGCATCCACCAGCCGTTGCAAAATTCCTCGGTCATTCCGCGATTTAGCGGGCTGGGGCTGTTTTTGCCCCGCCACCCCGCCACAATTTGGACGCCCCCCTGTGTCACCGGAGCCACAAGGGAACCGTTTGTCGAATCGGGAGTTGCCGGCCGGGTATGGTGCGTCTATCTCATCCATTCGAAGGCGCGAACATGGGTGTTTCGACTGCACCTAAGGGTTGCGGTTCGGACGTGGACCCTTTAGGGCTGTGGGCAGAAGAGATGGCGAAAGCAACGCAGGAAGCTGCAATGGTATCCGGGCGCGGGGTTTTGAGACCTGTCGCGGCGCTGGTGCTTGCCGGCATGCTGCTGTCCGGCTGCCAGTCGATCATCGAGCAGACCTATGAGCCGACGATCTCGCCCTCTTCCAATCCGCAGATCGTCGAAGAGGTGCAGAAGAACGATCCGCGCGCCCAGATGGGTGCGCGCGAGCATCCGCGCATCGTGGCGAGCTATGGCGGCGAATACAAGGACGCCAAGACAGAGCGGCTCGTCGCGCGCATTGCCGGCGCGCTGACGCTCGTCTCGGAAAACCCGAACCAGTCCTACCGCATCACCATCCTGAATTCGCCGGCGATCAACGCCTTCGCGCTGCCGGGCGGTTATCTTTACGTGACGCGCGGCCTGCTGGCACTCGCCAATGACGCCTCGGAAGTGGCGGCCGTGCTGTCGCATGAGATGGCGCACGTCACTGCCAACCACGGCATCGAGCGGCAGAAGAAGGAAGAGGCGGAGGTCATCGCGAGCCGCGTGGTGGCCGAAGTGCTCTCCAGCAACATTGCCGGCAAACAGGCCTTGGCGCGCGGGAAACTGCGGCTTGCCGCCTTCTCGCGCAACCAGGAGCTCCAGGCCGATGTCATCGGCGTGCGCATGCTGGGCGAGGCGGGTTACGACCCCTATGCGGCGGCGCGCTTCCTCGATTCCATGGCCGCCTATGCGCGCTTCACCGCGGTCGATCCCGATTCCGACCAGAGCCTCGACTTCCTGTCGAGCCACCCGAACGCGCCTCAGCGCGTGGAGCTTGCGCGCCTCCATGCGCGCGCCTTCGGCGCGGAAGGCACGAACGGCGATCGCGGCCGCGACTATTACCTCGCCGGCATCGACGGCCTGCTCTACGGCGATGCGCCGGAAGAGGGCTATGTGCGCGGCCAGACCTTCCTGCACGGCAAGCTCGGCATCCGCTTCGACGTGCCGGCCGGGTTCCAGATCGACAACAAGGCCGACGCGGTGCTTGCGACGGGACCGGGCGACGTGGCGATCCGCTTCGACGGTGTGGCCGACAGCCGCAAGCAGGACCTGGTCAACTATATTTCGAGCGGCTGGGTGACGGGGCTGCGGCCGGAAACCATCCAGCCGATCATGATCAACGGGCTGGAGGGCGCCACCGCCAAGGCTGCCGCCGACCGCTGGGACTTCGACGTCACGGTGGTGCGCATCGACGACCAGATCTACCGCTTCCTGACGGCCGTGCCGGCGGGTTCGAAGTCGCTGGAGCCGACGGCTGCCACCCTCAGGGCCTCGTTCCGCAAGCTGACGGCCCCGGAAGTCGCCTCGCTGAAGCCGCTCAGGGTCCGCGTCATCTCGGCACGCGCCGGCGACACCGTCGCCTCGCTTGCCGGGCGCATGATGGGCACCGACCGCAAGCTCGACCTGTTCCGGCTGATCAACGCGATGACGGTGACCAGCACGGTGCGGCCGGGCGAAAAGTTCAAGATTATCAGCGAGTAGTTGGCGCGCGCGGATGGCGCCAGACCGTGGATCCTCGGGTCAAGCCCGAGGATGACGGAGTTTTCTGAGATGTTTGGGAATGACGGATAGAGTGCTGCTCACGGAGCCGCTAACCGACCTTGCCTTACGGAGAGCCTCGCCAGACTTGCTGGGCAATCCTCCCCTCCGTCATCCTCGGGCTTGACCCGAGGACCCATCGGCAACGCGCCTCAAGCGTAGGCGAAATCCGTGGTCTTGCTTATCAGCACGGCCTTCAGCTTTTCCAGCGCCCGGTTCTCGATCTGGCGCACGCGTTCCTTGGAAATGCCGAGCAGGGAGCCCAGTTCCTCCAGCGTCGCGCCGTTCTCCGCCAGGCGGCGGGCGCGGATGATCTTCATCTCGCGCTCGTTGAGCTGGCCGAGTGCCGCGTGCAGCCAATGATGGCGGCGTTCACCGTCGATGCTGTCGAGGGCCTGTTCATCGGGAAGGGGCGCGTCGCTGGTGAGGAAATCCATGCGGTTGGAGCCTTCACCCTCGGCGGATGAGATCGGCGCCTGGAGGGAGACGTCTGAGGCGGAGAGGCGGGCGTCCATGGTGCGCACGTCGGCGGTGCTGACGCCGAGCGCCACGGCGATCTCCTGGTGCATGGCCTCGCTGGTCAGGTGCGTATCGCCGCGGGCGAGCCGGGCGCGCAGCCGCCGGAGATTGAAGAACAGCGCCTTCTGCGCCGAACTGGTGCCGCCGCGCACGATCGACCAGTTGCGCAGCACATAATCCTGGATCGAGGCGCGGATCCACCAGCTTGCATAGGTGGAGAAGCGCACCTGGCGCTCCGGCTCGAAGCGGGCGGCGGCCTCGAGCAGGCCGATATAGCCTTCCTGCACGAGATCGCCGAGCGGCAGGCCGAAATTGCGGAACTTGCCCGCCATGGAGACGACCAGGCGCATATGGGCCATGGCAATGCGGTTGCGGGCTTCCTGATCCTTGTCGTACTTCCAGGCCTGGGCCAGCGCCTGTTCCTCGTCCCTTTCAAGATAGGGAGCGGACATGGCGAGCTTGATCATGCGGCGGTCTGCGGTCGTCGTAGCCATGGCGAGTGTCTCCACGTGAACCGAACCGGCGTGAAGAGGCGTAATCTCCTCGACGCCTGATATGACGATGACGTTTCAGGTGGACCGACGGATTGCCCGAAAGCGGCTTTCGAGAAAATAAAGTGGTTTGCGCCACCCCCGCGGCCGCCGGAAGAGCCGGTCGTCCTCGGTCTGCGAAACGGGTGCGCCGCAAAAAAGTTCCACAAAAAAACCCGGCTGTTTCCAGCCGGGCTTTAAAAAACCGAAGAGTGCCCTAAATCAGGCCGCTTCGTCCTGCGAGTCGTCCTCTTCGATGGCCTTGCCACGCTTCGGACCCTTGCTCAGGTTGGTTTCGACGAGGCGAACGGCCTCGGTTTCCGACATCTTGTTGACGGCGGCGATTTCGCGGGCCATGCGGTCGAGGGCGGCTTCATAGAGCTGGCGCTCGGAATAGGACTGTTCCGGCTGGTTTTCGGCACGGTACAGGTCGCGGACCACTTCGGCGATCGAGATCAGGTCGCCCGAATTGATCTTGGCATCATATTCCTGCGCGCGGCGCGACCACATGGTGCGCTTCACGCGAGCCTTGCCCTGGACAACCTTCAGCGCGCGCTCGACGAAATCGGTCTCCGACAGCTTGCGCATGCCGATGGAAACGGCCTTGGCAACCGGCACCTTGAGACGCATCTTGTCCTTTTCGAAATCGATGACAAAAAGCTCGAGCTTCATGCCGGCGACTTCCTGCTCCTCGATGGCGACGATCTGGCCGACGCCGTGAGCGGGATAAACGATGGATTCACCGGTCTTGAAGCCGTGGCGCGTGGAAGATTTCTTCTGCGGGGTCGTCATTCTGTTCAAATACTCCCTGTTACGCTCCCGGCCCATGGGCCGGGTGGGTCTGGGGACCCGGGAAAGACGGGGGGCACCTCTCGGTGTCACCACTGGTCCGTCCGCCATGCGCAAAAAAAGTCCCTGCGACGCGTTCACATTTGAGCAACCGGAGCTGCCTATGGGAGGTGAGCGGCGTTGAGGGATCGTTTGCTTTCGTGGTGGTGTTCGGGCACGCAAAATGCCGCGATGTGGATCAGTAAGAAGACCCTATCACAAAAAAGTGCCGAAATCAATAATTTGCTTCGCATGGGTCATCAAGCCTGTCCCATCGCCTTTTGATGAGAGCAGGCTTTTTTCCCCAGCTTCGGTTGCCGCCTTACGCGGCGATCAATCGCCCTGGCCCGGTTCGGCCGAGAAGTACTTCTCGTACTTGCCCTCTTCGCCGTCCATCTCCTTGGCTTCCGGCATGGCATCACGCTTGATCGTGATATTGGGCCAGACAGTGGCGAAATCAGCGTTTATCTTCAACCATTTGTCGAGCCCCGGCTCGGTATCCGGCTTGATCGCCTCGGCGGGACATTCCGGTTCGCAGACGCCGCAATCGATGCATTCGTCGGGGTGGATGACCAGAAAATTCTCGCCCTCGTAGAAACAGTCGACGGGGCATACCTCGACACAGTCCGTGTACTTGCAGCGGATGCAATTGTCGGTCACGACATACGTCATGAGTTACTCCAGAATCGTCATAAGACGGCGACAACGGGACGGTCCGTCACCGCAGAACCCATGACGCGATCGGCTTGCCGGACAGGAGGCCGCCCGCACATCGAGGGCCGTCCGGTGGCTGAGGTAAAGGCTTTAGAGGCGCTTTGCAAGCGTAATACATGCGCCGCCGGGCGCTTGCGAGGTATAGAATTCTAATCGACGTCGTCGCCGGGAAAACCTTGCAAACGGTCGGTTTCGCGGCGCTCCCGTTTGGTCGGTCGGCCGGTGCCGCGCTCGCGCGTCGCCTGCTCGAAAAGCGAGCGTTCCTCGCGCGGCAGGGGCGGCGGCGTCATGTCCTGGTAGAGAAGGCGGGCTTCCTCGTACGGTCCGCGGCGCTCGCCGGGCTGGAGCACCTTGACCACCATGTCGTGGCGGTCGAGCGACACCGTGACGACGTCGCCGATGCGCAAGGCGTGGGACGGCTGGCGGACGGGGGCGCCGTTGACGCGGACATCGCCGGCTTCCACGGACTTTGCCGCGAGTGACCGGGATTTCCGCAGCCGCGCGAAGAACAGCCACTTGTCGATGCGCTGTCGCGCCTGACCTGCCGGCTGTTCCTCGTCGCGTGCCATAGGCTTACTTCTTCATCTGCTCCTTGAGCGCTGCCAGCTTGGCGAAGGGTGAATCCGGGTCGATCGGCTTCTCCTTGCGGGGCGGCCGGGCCTCGAACTTCGCCTGCTGCGGCTTTCCGCCGCGCTCGTTACGGTCGTTGCGCTCGCCGCGGTCCGGACGGTTGCCGCCCTGCGGCTTTCCGTCGCGGGGGCCCTTGGCCTGGTCGGGACGGCCGCCGCGGCCGCCTTCACGCCGTTCGCCGCGCTCGCCACCGGCCGGCTGGCCGCGATGACGGTCGCCGCCGCGGCGCTCACCCTGGTTCTGCCGGTCGCCCTGGTTCTGGCGATCGCCCTGGCGTTCGCTGTTGCGCTCACCGCCGTGGCGGTGGCCGCCCTGGCGCTGGTTGTCGTGGCGCGAGCCGGGACGCCAGAGCAGGACGGGCTTGGCTTCGACCGGTTCGCCGTCGACGACGGCTACTTCTTCCGCGGTCGCTTCCACAGCGGCCGGTGCCTCGGCGGTTTCGGCTGCCGGTGCTTCCGCGGCTGCGGCTTCGCCCTCGGCATCCGCCGCGTCGGCGTCGTGCTCGTCGGAGGTTTCGGCAGGCGCATCGGCCGTTGCCTCGACAGCCGTCGCGGCAGCGGGTGCCTGCGCGGTGAGGAAGGCTGCGACCTCTTCCGCCTTCAGGCTGTCGGCACGGTAGCCGAGGCCCTTCAGGATTTCTTCCATGTCGTCCGGCGTCGCGCCGAGGATGGAGAGCATGGCGGTCGTCGCCATGAAGCGGCGGCCGTCATAGGCGCCGTCCGGACGCGTCGTGCCCGGCTTCCACTGCAGGAGCGGGCGGATGAGGTCGGCCAGGCGCTCCAGGATGTCGATGCGCACGGCGCGCTTGCCGAGGAACCGGAAGCCGGCGAGCTTGTAGAAGGCGCGCTCGTAGCTCGGATCGGTGACGACCGAGGTGCGGCCGGCGGCCAGCACCGGGATGAGATCGCCATAACCCGGCTTGTCGAGGCCGTCGTTCTTCAGCGCCCAGAGCAGCGTGATGAGTTCGGCCGGTGCGGGCTTCAAGAGCGCCGGCATGAAGATGTGGTAGGCGCCGAAGCGGATGCCGTGTTTGCGGATCGAGGCGCGGGCTTCCTGGTCGAGCGACTTCACGTCTTCCGCGACGTCACGGCGGAAGAGCACGCCGAGGTTCTCGACGAGCTGGAAGGCGAGACCCTTGGCGAGGCCCTGGAGATCTTCCGCGCGCGAAAGATCGTCGAGCGGCTTCAGCACGGTCGCGATGTGGTGGTTCACGAAACGCTCGATGCGGGCGGCGACGTGGTCGCGCGCATTGCCGGTCAACTGCTCATCGGAGAGCAGGATGACGCGCGGACGCATGACGTGGTCGCTCGGCGACAGCCGGGCGACGGGATCGCCGAGCCAGCGCACGGTGCCGTCGGAGCCGAGCGCGAGATCGGCATTGCCGGCGGCATGCAGGCGCGCGGCGCGAGCCTCGAACTCCAGCGCAAGCGCCTTCTGCGCAGCCGTCTGCACGGCCTTCGCATCGGGACCTTCCGTTCCGGAGACGAGCGTGAACCGGAAACCGGCCAACTGCCCGACATGATGTCCTTCTACGAAGACATCGCCATTCACACTGATTTCAGCTTCCAGCATCGCATTCTCTCTCAGGCGCTTCATGAGCACAGATGTCCTGCGATCAACAAAGCGTTTCGTCAACCTATCATGTAACGCATCGGACAATCGGTCTTCGATTTCCCGCGTCTTTTCCTGCCAGTGTGTCGGATCGGCAAGCCATCCGGGCCGATTCGACACATAGGTCCATGTCCTTATCTGGGCGATTCGCGCCGAAAGCGTGTCGATTTCGCCATCGGTTCTGTCGGCGCGGCGCACCTGATCGGCCATGAAGTCTTCGTTAACCGTGCCACGTCTTACCAGATCCGCATAGAGGGTGGAAATGAGGTCTGCGTGCTGGGCGGGCGCGATGCGGCGGTAGTCGGGAAGCGCGCAGGCCTCCCAGAGTTTCTGCACGCGCTCGGGGGCGGTCGCGAGCTCGCGGACGTCCGGGTAGCGGCTCAGATGTTCCAGCGCCTGCTGGTCGACGGCCGGCAGTGCGCGCGTCAGCCCGCCGATCGGCGGCGGCGCGTCGAGCGACTGGCGCAGCGCCTGCAAGGAGGAATAGTCGAAGCGGGTGGTGCGCCATTGCAGCACGCGGACCGGATCGAACTGGTGCGTCTCGATGCGCTTGACCAGCTCGTCGTCGAACGGATCGACGCGGCCCGTCACGCCAAAGGTGCCGTCGCGAAGATGCCGGCCGGCGCGGCCGGCGATCTGGGCCAGTTCGGCGGGGTTGAGGTTGCGGAACTGGTAACCGTCGAACTTGCGGTCCTGCGCGAAGGCGACATGGTCGACGTCGAGATTCAGGCCCATGCCGATCGCGTCGGTGGCGACCAGATATTCGACGTCGCCTTCCTGGTAGAGCGCCACCTGGGCGTTGCGGGTGCGTGGCGAGAGCGCGCCGAGCACGACGGCGGCACCGCCGCGCTGGCGGCGGATGAGCTCGGCGATCGCATAGACCTCGTCCGCCGAAAAGGCGACAATGGCGGTGCGCTGCGGCAGGCGTGTGATCTTCTTGGAGCCGGCATAGAAGAGCTGCGACAGGCGCGGGCGCTCGATCACATGGATGCCGGGCAGGAGCTGCTCCAGGATCGGCTTCATGGTGGCGGCACCGAGCAGCAGCGTTTCGTCGCGACCCCTCAGATGCAGCACCCTGTCGGTGAAGATGTGGCCGCGTTCGAGATCGCCGGCAAGCTGCACCTCGTCGATCGCGACGAAGGAGGCGCGCGTCTCGCGCGGCATGGCCTCCACGGTGCAGACCGAATAGCGCGCCATATGCGGCGTGATCTTCTCTTCGCCCGTGACGAGCGCCACATTGTGCTGCCCGACCTTGTCGACAAGACGCGTATAGACTTCGCGCGCGAGCAGGCGCAGAGGCAGGCCGATAACGCCCGTCTCATGTGCCACCATGCGCTCGATTGCGTAGTGGGTCTTGCCCGTATTGGTCGGGCCGAGCACCGCGGTGACCCCGCGGCCGCTCAAGATCATGGGTGCTTGCGACAAGTCACGTCCCGGCAGGTTTCAACATCGGCCGGACACGTCCGGCAGGCAACAGATGCCCATCGGGGGCGGCAATGGCAAGGGGCAAGGCGAAAGTGAGCGCTTTTCCCGGTCGTTCGCAGGCTTATTGGAACAGTCGCGGAACGAATCGGCGACGAATCGCTGACTCGGGCGGATTCAGGGTTTGTTCCAAGTGGTGGACTTATGCTCGCTATTAGTCTTCTTCTAGGACCAGCTTCTGCGCTTCGAGTAACCGGATTAATTTTCCTATCTCTTTTGGGCCTATTACTCCTTTAACTAGGAGTCTCACATTCGTCTCGCTGCCTAAACGATTTCGCATCCATTCGACCTCACCAGATTCAGGTGCCGGCGCCGTTTCTTCCGCTTGAAAGGGAATTATTGGTGGAGCGTGTTGAATTGACCCTTTAGCTTCAACGAGAATTTCGTTCATTGGGATACCTGTCTGACTCCCATCTACCGCAACCCAATTCCCATCTTCCGATACAAAGCGGACGCGCAACGGCTTGGGGAACTGAAGAGCACCTTGAGACTCCCACTGGACAAGATCGCCGACCGCCGCGCCGCCAAAAGAATTCTCGATGCTTTCTCCTTTTGATTTAAAAGCGTTCACGTCTTCATTTTTCTTGGTTTCTTGACTTCCGCTCTTACTTAGTTCCTCGACAAACGACATGGTATCGAGAAAGGCGCGAGCGGCGGGCCGAACAGCAGTTGGGTTAAATCCCTGCCTGTTAAGATAAGTGATGACTCCTTCTATCGGCGGAATTGGAATACCATCAAATCGCTCACGCAATTCGCGGAACAAATCCGGCTCCGAAGCCGCGGCTAACAGGTTGTCAATTCTCTCTCGGTCGTTACTCGCGTGCAAGATCGCCCTGGAACGTGGAGTAACTCGCGTCTCTCCTTTTCCGGCACGCTCTAGAAGACCAAAAGATGCTAGTGCAGCGAGTGCTTTGTTCGCCGGCCCACTCAAGCCAGAATAGCCAATGAGTTTAGCAGCTTGTGTCCTGTCGATGGCGGAGGATCGATAGGGGCGCTCGATTTTTTCGACCGCATCCACCGCGTCTTTTAAAGACATGCTTGGATACGACGGACTGCGAATTGGCTTGCTCGGCGGGACATTCGACATGGTGACCTCTTGGTTTCTCAGTCATAGAATACGATAGAAGTCATTTTTAGCAATAGTGGTTACTCCACGTCTTGAACGATATCGCGAGACGAGTCATTATGCTGATGCGAATCGCCGCCAACAAAGGTCGACTGGTATGGATGCCAAAGTTGTATAGCCCCTCGCGCTCTGGCCATTGGCATCAGAGGGGAGACTAATGAAAAGCCGCCAGACCCGCTGCAACGGGAAAGGCGGCTTAGATGACCAAGCAATCGATAAGAGGCGGCAAGGCCTCGCGATTTCTTTGACCATAGCAATCGAAGAATCGCACTTCTGTCGCCTCTTTTCAAGGCCCGCTTCCTGAAAAGAGGAAAACGCTATGGTATGGATCAATGCCTATATGCGCTTCCGTTTTGGTCGCTTTGAATTCGTTTGCGGCCATTATCGCAGCCGCTAGACGATAGCGACATAAGTCGCTCTCATCATTCCGATAAACCTAATTTGCTGGGGTTCATACCCCAGCTTTTTTTGACATTCATAGACCGCTCAAACCGGATGGTCGTGCAATTCCGCCCCGTCCCAGCTCCCGCCCGATTCGTAGAGGGGGAAGATTTCCTCCGTGAGGTAAGGCCCGCCGCCGACGGATTCCTTCGAGGACATCAGCACGAAGCGGTTCACGGTGAAGGCGCTGGTGTGGAAGTTTCCGCGGCCGGTGAGGTAGTGGGCGACCTCTTCGGGACGGGAGTTTCGCAGGCGCGCGAGCGTGACGTGCGGCGTGAACTTGCGCGGATCTGCGGGCAGGCCGAGGCGCTGGCAGATGCGCTCGATTTCCCCCTGGAGGGCGTACATTTCCGGTGCCTGCGTGACGCCGGCGAAGACCGAATGGGGCTTCTTCGAGCCGAAGGAGCCGATGCCGGAAAGCGCCAGCTGGAATTCCGGGCGCTCGATGCGGTCGAGCCTGTCGACCACCTCGTCGGCAGTGCGGCCGTCGATATCGCCGATGAAACGCAGGGTTATGTGGAAGTTCTCGACGTCTATCCAGCGGGCTCCGGGAAGGCCGCCTCTCAGAAGCGAGAGGCTCATGGCCGCGTTGCGCGGCACTTCGAGGGCTACGAAAAGTCTCGGCATGCGACTTCTCCCTACTGGAATGTGACATCAGCGAATCACGCAACCGTTTTTTGCGCAACCCTTATTTCGCACCCGCGAAAACTACTCCCCTGCCGTGATGGATTTAAGGAAAGTCTCCGCTGTCGGAAGCATCGTCTGGACCATGACGTCCACGCCCTCGGTATTGGGGTGCATGCCGTCTTCCAATTGCAGGTTCGCCTTGGTCACGACCCCGTCGAGGAAGAACGGGTAGAGCGTCGCGCCGTGTTTCTGCGCCAGCCGCTGGTAGATGCCGTTGAAGCGCTCGCCATATTCGGGGCCCATATTCGGCGGCGCCATCATGCCGGCGAGCAGCACCGCGATGCCGCGTTCCTTGAGGCGGGTCAGCATGGCGTCGAGGTTCTTTTCCGTCTCTTCCGGTGCAATCCCGCGTAGCGCGTCATTGGCGCCGAGTTCGAGGATCACGCCCTTGGTGCCGTCCGGGATCGACCAGTCGAGCCGGGCAAGCCCGCCCGAGCTGGTGTCGCCGGAGACGCCGGCATTGGCGATCTCGACCTCGTAGCCCTTCTCGCGCAACGCCGCCTGCAGCTTCACCGGAAAGGCGTCCGCGGCGGGAAGCTGGTAGCCGGCCATGAGGCTATCGCCGAAACCGACGAGCTTGACGGGCTCGGCCCGCGCGGCGCCCGCGGATAACAAAGCTGTGATCGCAAGCGCGGCGAAAAATCCGAGAGTCGCTTTAAACGCCATATTGGTGTTCCTAGATTGCTGGCATTCCAGTTGTTAGAAGAACATATAGGGCAGAATTCCTTGGCCAAAACCATCATCGATCTCAAAAATGCCGATCTCACCCTCGGCCGGGCGGCCGCCTCGGTCCATGTGCTGAAGGGAATCGGCCTTGCCATCGATGCGGGTGAATCGGTCGGCATCGTCGGCCCGTCCGGTTCCGGCAAGTCGACATTGCTGATGGTGCTCGCCGGTCTCGAACGGCTGGACGGCGGGGAAATCCATATCGACGGGGCGCCGCTGCACCGGATGAACGAGGACCAGGTGGCCGATTTCCGCGGCCGCAATATCGGCATCGTCTTCCAGTCCTTCCACCTCATTCCCAACATGACGGCGCTGGAAAACGTCGCGGTGCCGCTGGAACTCGCCAATGTGCGCAATGCCTTCGAGATCGCCCGGCAGGAACTGACGGCGGTCGGGCTCGGCGAGCGCCTGTCGCACTATCCCGGCCAGCTTTCCGGCGGCGAGCAGCAGCGCGTGGCGATCGCCCGTGCGCTCGCCCCCTCGCCAAAACTGCTGATCGCCGACGAGCCGACCGGCAATCTCGACACCGAGACCGGCCGGCAGATCGCCGACCTGCTGTTCTCCAAACAGGCCGAGCGCGGCATGACGTTGCTCCTGGTGACGCACGATCCGTCGCTCGCCGCCCGCTGCGGCCGCCAGGTCGCCATGCGCTCCGGCGAGATCGTGTCCGGCGCCGCACCCGCCCGCGCAGCCGTTGCCGCGGCGGTGCCGGCATGAGGATCGGCAAGGTCCTCCGGCAGGTCCCGCTGGCGCTGCGCCTTGCGACGCGCGAAATGCGCGGCGGCCTCAAGGGTTTCTACATCTTCCTCGCCTGTATCGCGCTCGGAACGGCGGCGATCGCCGGCGTCAATTCGGTATCGAGTGCCATCACGCAGGCGATTGCCTCGCAGGGGCAAAGCCTGCTGGCCGGCGACGTGCGCTTCGAGTTCAACAACCGCTTCGCCACGCCGGAAGAACTGAAACACTTTCAGGGGCTAGGCGACGTCTCCCTGTCATCGGCGCTGCGCTCCATGGCGCGCCTGCCGGATGGGTCCGACCAGACGCTGGTCGAGGCGAAGGGCGTCGATGGCGCCTATCCGCTTTACGGAACGCTGGAAACCAGCCCGCAGCAACCCTCCTCCGCGCTCTTTGCCAAGGAGGGCGAGGCCTATGGCGCCGTCGTTGCGCCCCTGCTGCTCGACCGGCTCGGCATCGCCGTTGGCGACGAAATCCTGCTCGGGACCGCGCGGCTGAAGGTGACGGCGACGCTGGTACGCGAGCCCGATGCCGTCTCGGAAGGTTTTGGGTTCGCGCCGCGCCTGATGCTGTCCGAAGAGGCCCTTCAGGCGAGCGGCCTGGTACAGACCGGCAGCCTCGTCGAAAACGCCTATCGCGTGCGGCTTGCCGATGCCGATCTGTCCCTCGCGAAGGTCCGGACGGACGCCAACAAGGCCTTCCCGACGGCCGGCTGGTCGATCCGCACCTCGAACAGTGCGGCCCCGTCGCTTACCGCCAACATCACCCGTTTCTCGCAGTTCCTGACGCTCGTCGGCCTGACGGCGCTGATCGTCGGCGGCGTCGGCGTGGCGAATGCGGTGCGCGCCTATCTCGATTCCAAGCGCTCGGTCATCGCGACCTTCAAATGCCTCGGCGCGCCCGCCTCGCTGGTGGCGCTGGTCTATCTCATGCAGATTGCGCTGATCGCCCTGGTCGGCATCATGATCGGCCTCGTCGCAGGCGCCCTGATGCCGATGGTGGCGATGCAGTTCCTCGAAGGCGTGCTGCCGGTGCCGGCGGAGGCGACACTCTATCCTTCGGCGCTGCTGCTGGCCGCCGTCTTCGGCCTGCTGACGGCGCTTGCTTTCGCCATCATGCCGCTCGGCCACGCCCGCGAGGTGCCGGCGACGGCGCTGTTCCGCGAGCAGGGTTTCGAGGCCGGCCGCCTGCCGAGCTGGCCCTATGTGCTGGGCGCGGCCGTCTTCCTCGCAGCACTTGCGGGGCTGGCGATCTTCACGGCTTACGACCGCTACATCGCGTTCGTCTTCCTGGGCGCGATCGCCTTCGCCTTCGTCGTGCTGCGCCTCGTCGCCATGCTGATCACGGACCTGGCGAAACGCAGCCCGCGCGTCAATTCGCCGGCTCTGCGGTTGGCGGTCGGCAACATCCACCGCCCCGGCGCGCTTACGTCCTCCGTCGTGCTGTCGCTTGGTCTCGGTCTGGCGCTGCTCGTCACGCTGACGCTGATCGACGGCAACCTGCGCCGCGAACTCACCGGCAACCTGCCCGAACGCGCACCGAACTTCTTCTTCGTCGATATCCAGGGCACCGAGCTCGACGGGTTCCGCGACGTTCTGAAGGCGAACATGCCGGATGGCAAGATCGTCGAGGTGCCGATGCTGCGCGGCCGCGTCATGGAGTTGAACGGCGTCGACGTAGCGAAGGTCAAGGTGCCGCCGGAAGGCCAATGGGTGCTGCGCGGCGACCGCGGCATCACCTATGCCAAGCGCACGCCGGAAAATTCCACGCTGTCGGAGGGGCAATGGTGGGCGGAGGATTATTCCGGCGAGCCGCTCGTCTCCTTCGCGGCGGAAGAGGGCCGTGAGCTCGGCCTCAAGATCGGCGACAAGATCACCGTCAACGTGCTCGGCCGCAACATCACGGCGCGCATCGCCAATTTCCGCAATGTCGAGTGGGAATCGCTGTCGATCAACTTCGTCATGGTCTTCTCGCCGAACACCTTTGCCGGCGCGCCGCATGCGTGGCTGGCGACGATGATCGATCCGGGCGCCACCGCCGAACAGGAATCCGCGACGCTGAAGGCGGTCACCAATGCCTTCCCGACGATCACCAGCGTGCGCGTCAAGGATGCGCTCGACGTTGTCAACGAGCTGGTCGGACAGCTCGCGACGGCGATCCGCGCGGCGGCAGCCGTGGCGCTCATCGCTTCGATCCTCGTGCTTGCCGGCGCACTTGCGGCCGGCAACCGGGCGCGTGTGCACGATGCCGTGGTGCTGAAGACGCTGGGCGCCACGCGCGCGACGCTGATCCGCGCCTTCAGCTACGAATACCTGATGCTGGGGCTTGCCACCGCGGTCTTCGCGCTCTTTGCCGGCGGGGTGGCGGCCTGGTTCGTGGTGAGCCGGATCATGACGCTGCCGTCGAGCTTCCTGCCGGATGTCGCCGTCATGACGGTGGTGACCGCGCTGGTGATGACCGTCGGCATCGGCCTTGCCGGCACCTGGCGCATTCTGGGACAGAAGGCGGCGCCGGTGCTGCGCGAACTTTGACGCTGGCAGGACCCGCGTTCCCGTTGGGGTCGCGGGTCTTGTGCGAGACACAATTCATGCTCATATTTACCACAGGCAAGCTGGAGCCCCGCAGCGGTTGCCTGGACCCCGCAAGCGCGCCCCGAACGATCGGAGCGAATAACCGGGAGACCGACACCGTATAGGACATGGGGCTTGAACCAAGAGGACAACATGGCTGATCTCCGCAACTACCAGACCCGAACGGCGAATGCCGGTGCCCAGGCCGGCGCCGTCATCGACCAGGGCCTGCGCACCTATATGCTCCGGGTCTACAACCTGATGGCGCTGGGTCTCGCGATCACCGGCCTCGTGGCGTTCGGCGCCTCGCAGGCAGCCTTCGCCGATGGCCAGCTGACCGCCTTCGGCCAGGCGATCTATGTGAGCCCGCTGAAGTGGGTCGTGATGCTGGCGCCGCTCGCGCTGGTATTCTTCCTGAGCTTCCGCATCCACACGATGAGCGTTAGCGCCGCGCAGACGACCTTCTGGATCTATGCCGGCCTGATGGGCCTGTCGCTGTCGTCGATCTTCCTGATCTACACCGGCGCCAGCATCGCGCAGACCTTCTTCGTCTCCGCCGCCGCCTTCGGCGCACTGTCGCTGTTCGGCTACACGACGAAGCGGGACCTTTCCGCGATGGGCTCGTTCCTGATCATGGGCTTGTTCGGCCTGATCATCGCCTCGCTCGTCAACCTGTTCCTGCAGTCGTCCGCGCTCGACTTCGCGATCTCCGCGATCGGCGTGCTGGTCTTCGCCGGCCTCACCGCCTGGGATACCCAGAAGATCAAGGAAATGTACTTTGACGCGGACGATGACGTCGTGGCCGGCCGCAAGGCCATTATGGGCGCGCTCACGCTCTACCTCGACTTCATCAACCTCTTCCTGTTCCTGCTGCGCTTCCTGGGCAACCGCGAATAAAGCAGGCTGGATAAGCTGATCGACAAAACCCCGCCGGAAACGGCGGGGTTTTTGTTTGTGCCGGTCATCAAACGTGAACGCCTCCTCCTTGAATGCTTTGCCGATTTGTGCGCATTGTCACGCAATCATGCATGATTTGGACGGATGATGTCAGGACAGGAACTACTCCTCGGGGAACGGCAGGACCTGATCCGCACGCGGCTCGACCTTTCGGGGCGGGTGATCGCGGCGGAGCTGGCGCTGGAGCTTGGCGTGTCGGAAGACACGATCCGGCGGGACCTGCGCGAGATGGCCGCGTCCGGCCTCTGCCGCCGGGTCTATGGCGGGGCGCTGCGCATTTCCCAGTCGCTGACCTCGATGAGCGAGCGCATCGGGATTGCGGGCGACAGCAAGGCCGCCCTGGCGCGCACGGCCGCCGGGCTCCTTCCCGCGGGATCGAATGTTTTCCTCGACGCCGGCAGCACCAATCTCGCCCTCGCGCGCGCTCTGCCCGCCGGTGCCGCCCTGACGGTCGCCACCAATGCGCCGGCCATCGCCGCCGCTCTTCTCGAACGCGACATACCTACCATCCAGCTCGGTGGCCTGGTCGATCCGCGCGTCGGCGGGGTCGTCGGCGCCAAGGCGATGCGCGATGCCGAAGCGCTGCGGCCGGACATCCTCGTGCTCGGCGTCTGCGGCATCGAGCGGGAAGCGGGTGTCACCTGCTACTCGTTCGAGGATGCCGAATTCAAGCGCTTCCTCACCTCGCGCAGCGGGACGGTGATGATCTCCGTCACGAACGACAAGCTTTCCACCGCAGCCCCCTATTCGGTCGTGCCGCTGTCGCGGGTGGCGCGCGCCGTGATCGAGGCGGATGCGGACGAGACGGAGGCCGCAGCCTTTGCCGCGGCCGGCATCGACATCATACGGGCCGGCTGAGCGCCGCCCGACCAGCTTCCCTGAAATGGAATTCCCATGACGACGCCCGAAAGTGCCCTCGAAGGCAAATCCTTCGCCAAGACCTATTTTCCGCCCGCGCGGCTCGCCGTTTCCGGCCTCTTCCTTCTGAACGGCACCTTTGCCGGCGCCTGGGCGACGAAGATCCCGGAATTCGCCACGCGCCTGGGGCTCTCCGAATCCGGGCTCGGGCTGATGATCATGTTCTTCGGCATCGGCTCGCTCGTCCTGATGCCGATCGCCGGCTTCCTGATCGCCCATTTCGGCACGACGCGCACGGTGAAGGGGGCGACGATCCTGTTTCTGTCGACCATGCTGCTGCTCTCGATCGCCCCGAACATCCCGGTCGGCGCCGTCGCCATCTTCTTTTTCGGCGGGCTGATGGGGGCGATGGACGTTGCGATGAACGGCAACGCCGTCGAGGTGGAGAAGTCGATGCGGCGCGCCATCATGTCGTCCTGCCACGCCTTCTGGAGCCTCGGCGCCTTCATCGGCGCGGCGACCGGCGGTTTCCTCATCGAGGCGCTCGGCGTCATGGGGCATGCGGGCCTGCTCACCGTGATCGGCGCCGCGGCCCTTCTCGTCATCTGGCCGTTCGTGCTGCACGATGCGCCGCATCCGAACGACGAGCGCCAGAAGGTGCGCCTGCCGACGACGCTGCTGCCCTGGCTGATCGGCCTGATGGCGCTGTTTTCCATGGTGCCGGAAGGCGCGATCCTCGATTGGGGCGCGCTCTACATGCGCGACGAGCTCGGCGCGACGCTGGGGCTCTCCGGCTTCGCCTTCGGGGCCTTCTCGCTCACCATGGCCGTCATGCGCTTTGCCGGCGACCATGTGCGCGACCGTTTTGGCGCGGTGAAGACGCTGCGTTTCTGCACGATCATGGCGATGATCGGCATGGTGATCGCCGGCACGGCGCCGAATGCCTATGTGGCGATGGCGGGCTTCGCGATCTGCGGTGTCGGCATTTCCAACATGGTGCCGATCGCCTTTTCCGCCGCCGGCAACCTGCCGGGCTTCGCGCAGGGCGTGGCGCTCTCCGTTGCGACCGTGATGGGCTATTCCGGCTCGCTTTTCGCGCCCTCCGTGATCGGCTTCATCGCCGAGCATACGGGTTTTGCGATCATCTTCGCCATGATGCCCGTACTGTTCATCGTCGTGCTGCTGCTCGCGCACCATGCGGTGCATGCGGATGTGCGCGATCATCGTTGAGATCGGGAGGGGCGCGGGGCGATCAAATCGTCGCGCGTCCCCGCGCTGAAGGTTGACAAGGCCCGTTTCCTGATCCACCTGAGGGCAAAGGCCGCGCGTTCTCAAGCCGATCGCGCCCAAGCCGATCGCGGCCACGTTTCGAGCAAGAGGCTCTCCCATGTCCTTTTCCTTCGATTTTGAACCGAAGCCGCGGCGCCGGTCCGTCGGCGTCGATGTCGGCGGCGTGCTCGTCGGCGGCGGCGCGCCAGTCGTCGTGCAGTCGATGACCAACACCGATACGGCGGATATCGACGGTACGGTGGCCCAGGTGGCGGCGCTGCATCGCGCCGGTTCGGAGATCGTGCGCATCACCGTCGACCGCGACGAGAGTGCGGCCGCAGTGCCGAAGATCCGCGAGCGCCTGCTGCGCCTCGGCCTGGACGTGCCGCTCGTCGGCGATTTTCACTATATCGGCCACAAGCTGCTCGCTGACCATCCGGCCTGCGCGGAGGCGCTGGCAAAGTACCGCATCAATCCCGGCAATGTCGGCTTCAAGGACAAGAAGGACCGGCAGTTCGGCGCGATCGTCGAGACGGCGATCCGCTACGACAAGCCGGTGCGCATCGGCGTCAACTGGGGCTCGCTCGACCAGGAACTCCTGACCCGGCTGATGGACGACAATCAGGCGAAGGGCTTCCCGCTGACCGCCCAGCAGGTCATGCGCGAGGCGATCTGCCAGTCGGCGCTGCTCTCGGCAGAACTTGCCGAGGAGATCGGCCTGGCGCGCGACCACATCATCCTGTCGGCCAAGGTTTCCAACGTGCAGGACCTCATCGCCGTCTATGCGATGCTCTCCTCGCGCTCCGACCATGCGCTGCATCTCGGCCTCACGGAAGCCGGCATGGGCACCAAGGGCGTCGTCGCCTCGTCCGCCTCGCTCGCCATCCTCATGCAGCAAGGCATCGGCGATACGATCCGCATCTCGCTGACGCCCGAGCCCGGCGGCGACCGTACCCGTGAAGTGCAGGTGGCGCAGGAACTGTTGCAGGTCATGGGCTTCCGCCAGTTCCTGCCGGTCGTCGCCGCCTGTCCGGGTTGCGGGCGCACCACCTCGACGGTCTTCCAGGAACTCGCCCAGAAGATCCAGGACGACATTCGCAAGAACATGCCGGTCTGGCGGGAAAAATATCCGGGCGTCGAGGGCCTCAAGGTTGCGGTCATGGGCTGCATCGTCAACGGGCCGGGCGAGAGCAAACATGCCGATATCGGCATCTCGCTTCCCGGCACGGGCGAACTGCCGATCGCGCCCGTCTATGTCGACGGCAAGAAGGCGATGACGCTGCGCGGCACCAACATTGCAGGCGACTTCGAGACGCTCGTCGGTGATTACATCGAGAAGCGCTACGGGCAGGGGCAGGCTGCCGCTGAGTAGTTAGAGCCGTGTCGTCAAAAGCTTGAAGCCGGCAAAGGCGAAGAGGGCGGCCATGACGCCTTCGATGGCGCGGCGCGACTTCAGATAGGCCCGGTGCACGGGGCCGAGCGAGAAGACCAGCGCGAAGCCGAGGAACACGGCGATCCCGATCACCATGCAGCCGGCGATGAAACTCGCCAGAACGCCGCCCGGCGCGCCCGGCGGCATGCCGAGCGACGTCAGCATGATCCAGTTGAAGATCGCCTTCGGATTGGTGATGTGGATACCGAGCCCCTTGAGGTACTGCCGGCGCGGCGACAGGGCCGGAAGCGCCGCCATCTGCGCGCGATAGACTTCCTCGCTCCTGCGCGCGGCGCGAAACGCGTTCCAGGCGAGCCAGAGCAGGTAACAGCCGCCGACGACCTTCAGCACGATGAGCGCCTGCCCATAGGTGCGGATCAGCGCGGAGAGGCCGGAGACGGTCAGGATCGCCCAGACATAGGAGCCCGTCAGCACGCCCGAGGCGAGCGCCAGCCCCGCCCGCCGGCCCTGGCTGATCGAGGTCGCGATGATGGCGATGATCGCCGGCCCCGGCGAAGCCGTGGCGATGAAATAGGCGAGCCATGCGACGGCGAGCTGGGGAAGGTAGGGCGTGAGATCGGTCATGGTCCACCGGTGGATTTCGATCGACGATAACGGATCGTTTCACGCGCTCCAAGCAGAGGAATTGCACCACATGTCCCCCTCGTCCGGTAAGGAAGAGGGGGCTTGCTTGCGGCCTCAGACGATTTCCTCGACCGCGGCGATCAGGCGGTCGCATTCCTCCGGCGTGCCGATGGTGATGCGCAGGAAATCCGAGATGCGGGGCTTGGCGAAGTGGCGCACCAGCACGGCGCGTTCGCGCAGGCCCTTGGCGAGCGCTTCGCCGCTGTGGGCCGGGTGGCGGGCGAAGACGAAGTTTGCCTGCGACGGCAGGACCTCGAAGCCGCGCTGGCGCAACGCGCCGCTGACGCGTTCGCGCGTTTCGATGACCTTGCCCCGGGTCTCGTCGAACCATGCGCGGTCGTCGACGGCGGCAGCGGCGCCGGCCTGGGCGATGCGGTCGAGCGGGTAGGAGTTGAAACTGTCCTTGACCCGTTCCAGCGCGTCGATCAGCGGGCGCTGGCCGATGGCGTAACCGACGCGCAAGCCGGCGAGCGAGCGGGATTTCGACAGCGTGTGCACGACGAGCAGGTTGTCGTATTTTTTCGTCAGCGGGACCGCGCTTTCGCCGCCGAAGTCGATATAGGCCTCGTCGACCACCACGGGCTGGTCAGGGTGTTCGGCCACCAGCTTCTCGATGGCAGCAAGCGGCAGGCCGATGCCAGTGGGGGCGTTGGGGTTCGGCAGGATGATGGCGCCGCAGGGGCGGTCGTAGTCGGCAAGGTCGATGGTGAAATCGTCCTTCAGCGGGATTTCCACGGCCTCGATGCCGAACAGGCGGCAATAGGTCGGGTAGAAGCTGTAGGTGATATCCGGATAGAGCAGCGGCTTCTCATGCTTGAGCAGCGCTACGAAGGCATGCGCCAGCACCTCGTCCGAGCCGTTGCCGACGAAGACCTGGTCCGCGTCGACATCGTAGAAGCGGGCGATCGACTGGCGCAGCGCCAGCGCGGAGGGGTCCGGATAGAGCTTCAGGCTGTCGGCGACGGCGGCCTGCATGGCGGCGATCGCCTTGGGCGAGGGGCCGTAGGGGTTTTCGTTGGTGTTGAGCTTGGTGAGGTTTTGAATGCGCGGCTGCTCGCCTGCGACATAGGGCTTGAGCGTGGCGACGATCGGCGACCAGAATTTGCTCATGAGGTCAATTCCTGCGATTTGCGATGAAATGGGCGGTTTCGATCAGGATATCGGCCCGATGGCTGAACGGCGCAAGCAGCGCCTCGGCCTCCGTTACAAGCTCGCGCAGACGATTTTCGGCCCAGGCCTGGCCGCGGCGTGACACGAGCGTCGCCTTGCCGCGTTCGGCATCCTTGCCGGTCGCCTTGCCCATCGTCTGCGCATCCGCGGTGAGGTCGAGAAGGTCGTCGGCGATCTGGAAGGCGAGGCCGACCGTCTCGCCATAGCGGCGCAGCGTCAGCCGGTCTCCGTCCGGGGCGCCCGCGATGATCGCGCCGGCCTCGCAGGCAAAACGCAAGAGCGCGCCGGTCTTCATCGCCTGCAGCGTGACGATGCCGTCCTCGTCCGGCGCCACCGTCTCCGCAGCAAGATCGAGCGCCTGGCCGCCGGCCATGCCGCCGATGCCGGCAGCACGCGCCAGCGCCAGCACCAGCGCCGCCTTGGTCGCATCGGGCAGGCGCGTTTCCGGGGCTGCGACGATATCGAAGGCGAGCGTCAGCAGGCTGTCGCCGGCAAGGATGGCGGCGGCCTCGTCGAAGGCGACGTGCACGGTTGGCTGGCCGCGGCGCAGGTCGTCGTCGTCCATGGCGGGCAGGTCGTCATGCACCAGCGAGTAACAGTGAATGCATTCGAGTGCCGCGCCGATGCGCAGCGCCGTCTCGCGTTCGACATTTGCAAAGAGGGCGGCGGTCTCGATGACCAGGAAGGGACGCAGGCGCTTGCCGCCGTTGAGCACGGCGTGGCGCATGGCAGCGAGCAGGCGTTCCGGCCGCGCGATCTCGTCCGTCTGCACGGCGCCGGAGAGCAGCGCCGCCAGCAGCGCCTCCACCGCTTCGGCATTGGTCCTGAGGTGCGACTGGAATTCCTGATAACGTTCGCTCATCGCCGCTCTTTGGCATGGGCTCCCGGTCGACGCAACGGCAATGCCCGGGGTGCTTCAAAGAATCGCGGCGCGCACTGGTTTTTGGCGAGCCGGGACGGTATGAAGGCGCAACGACGGAAGGACGGACGCCGGCTCTTGGACATCGTACCGGAAACACGCGCAGATACGGTCAATACGGAGGCGGAAGCCGGTGAGAGGGACGGTTGGATGAGCCGGCTGCGCCGGAACTGGCGACGTATCGTCCTTGCCGTGCTGGCCTTCATCGCGCTACCCTATGTGCTGATCCTGCTCTACACGATCGAATTCGTCCGCCCGGTCTCGACGCTGATGCTGCGCGATCTGGCGCTCCTTCGCGGCTATGACCGGCAATGGGTGGAGTTCGACGCGATCTCGCCCAATCTCGTGCAGGCGGTGATGATGTCCGAAGACGGGCAGTTCTGCCGCCATGGCGGCGTCGACTGGGGCGAGATGCGCGCTGTCGTCAACGAGGCGCTGGCCGGCGAACAGACGCGGGGCGCCAGCACCATCCCGATGCAGACGGCAAAGAACCTGTTTCTCTGGAACGGCCGCTCGTTCCTGCGCAAGGCGATGGAACTGCCGCTGGCGGTCGCCGCGGACTTCATCTGGAGCAAGCGGCGGCTGATGGAGATCTATCTCAACATCGCAGAATGGGGTCCGGGCATCTACGGCATCGAGGCGGCGGCGCAGCATCATTTCAACGTGCCGGCCGCAAAACTCTCGCGCCGGCAGGCGGCGCTGCTGGCCGTTTCGTTGCCCAACCCTTACGAGCGCAATGCCGGTAAACCGGGCCGCGGCCTGCAACGGCTCGCCCGGTTGATCGAGCGGCGCGCCACCCGCTCCGGCGAATATATCAAGTGCCTTTATGAGTGACTTCAGGCCTTTTCATTGGCGCTTGTCTGCCTGAATGCTTACGGTCCGCCGCACCTGAACGGAGTGCCACAAGACCATGTCCGACCTCGTCCTCTATCTCGGCAACAAGAACTATTCCTCCTGGTCCTTCCGGCCGTGGATCGCCATGGAAGCGGCGGGCATCGCCTTCACGGATCATGTGATCCCCTTCGATTTTCCCGCCGGCAACCCCGAATTCAAGCCGATCTCGCCGACGGGCCGCGTGCCGGTGCTGCACCATGGCGCGGTGCGGGTTTGGGAATCGCTGGCGATCATCGAATATGTCGCCGAGCTTTTTCCCGAGGCCGGACTCTGGCCGAAGGACCGCACGGCGCGAGCCGAGGCGCGGTCGATCTCGATGGAAATGCTCTCCGGTTTTCGCGCGCTGCGCGGTGCCTGCCCGATGAACATCCGCCGCCCGCCGGCGGAAATCGATCTGCCCGAGGGCGTCATGGACGACGTTGCGCGCATCGAGACGATCTGGAAGGGGCTGCTGGCGCGCTCCGGCGGGCCGTTCCTGTTCGGCGATTTTTCCGGGGCGGATGCAATGTATGCGCCGGTGGTCAATCGCTTCGAAATCTATCGCCTGACCACGGACGAAACGGTACGGGCCTACATGGCGCGCATGAAGGCGCACCCGGCCTGGCAGAAGTGGCAGGCGGCGGCCCTGGCCGAACCGTGGATCGTGCCGGAAGACGAAGCCTGAGCGAGAGAATCGAAAAAATCAGGCCGGGGTCTGGTCAAGCAGGGTTTTGCTGTGTATAAGCCGGCCCAATTTCCGAGATAAAGACATGTCCCTGTCGCCCGTCCGGTGGCCTGAGGATGTGTTTGCCCGATAAGTGGAGTTAGTGAAATGGCTGTACCGAAAAGAAAAACGAGCCCGTCCAAGCGCGGTATGCGCCGTTCCGCAGACGCTCTGAAGGGTTCGACCTACGTCGAAGACAAGAACTCGGGCGAACTGCGCCGTCCGCACCACATCGACCTGAAGACCGGCATGTACCGCGGTCGCCAGGTTCTGACGCCGAAGGAAAGCGCATAATCTGCGTTTTCGGCATCAGCTGAGATCAGGGGCCGGCTCGTCCGGCCCTTTTCTTTTCAGGCCATTTGCTCCGTTCCGTCCCGCACGACATTTTCTTGTGCCGAAACTTCGGCTAAGAGGGCCGGAAGGCTTGCTCGTCAGGGAGCGGCCAGAGGAGAGCGTCGCCTATGCTTTTTGCCATCCCGCTGCTGATCATTCCGTTCGCCCTCTATAACGTCGCCATGGCCGGCCTGTTCGGCGGGGGCGGTGTCGCCGTGCTCGACAGCGAGGTGCTGGCGGTCAACATGCTGTCCGGCACGACCTGGACGATGGCCTTCGGCGACCTGCTCATCTTCATCGCGCTGGTGCTGCTCTTCGTGGAAATCCTGAAGGCCACGCGGCCGGGCTCGCGCGCGCTGCTCGATCACATGCTGTCGATGGTGCTGTTCGTAGTTTTCCTCGTCGAGTTCCTGCTGGTGCAGGGCGCGGCGACGCAGATCTTCTTCATCCTGATGACGATCACCTTCATCGATGTCATCGCGGGCTTTGCCGTGTCGATCCGAACGGCCGGCCGCGACGTCTCGATCGGGCTTTGACGCGGCGCGGGGAGACCCCGCGCCAGCCCGTTTCTCTCAGCTTAGATTATCGAGCTTCGTCTGGAGCGCGCGAAGCTGTTCCTTCAGCTCGTCGAGATCCTTCGGCTCGGCCTTGCGGGTCTCTTTCGCCGGCGCGGCATTGGCGAAGGGCGAGAACATCTTCATCGCCTGCTGGAACAGTTCCGTGTTGCGCCGCGTCGTTTCCTCGATCAGCGCCATCGGCACCTGCAGGTTCTTGCCGAGGGGCGTATCGCCGAAGGTCTTGTTGATCTGCTCGCGCATCTGCGACTGCTGGTCGGTGAAGGCCTGCATGGAGTGCTCGAGATAGCTCGGCACCACCATCTGCATCTGGTCGCCGTAATAGGAGATGAGCTGGCGCAGGAACGAGATCGGCAGGAGCGTGTTGCCGGTCTTCGATTCCTGCTCGAAGATGATCTGCGTCAGCACGGAATGGGTGATGTCGTCGCCGGACTTCGCGTCCTGCACGGTGAATTCCTCGCCCTTCTTCACCATGACCGCGAGATCGTCGAGCGTCACATAGGTGCTCGTGCCGGTGTTGTAGAGGCGGCGGTTCGCATATTTCTTGATGACGATCTGACCGTCGTTGCGGGCCATTAGGGTCTCCTCATCCCCGTGTTCCTGTTTCTTTTTTGATCCTGTCGAGTATCCGCAAAAAGTCGCGACCTGACAATCGAATTGTGCGATGCGGCGAGGAATGCTGCGCAACATGGATTTTTATGCTGCGCGTCGCTTTGATGAAATTTTAGCGGCGCCGGATATCCCGTTTGACTCTCCCCTCCCGCTTTGCCAGTTTTGATACCGGGAGAACCGCCGGGCTCGCGTCGTTCGCGCGTTGAGCCCGGTTCCAAGGCCGACCACCGGTCGATAGAACTGAGGACGTACCACCATGAGCACCCCATCCATCGTCATCGCCAGCGCCGCCCGCACCGCGGTCGGATCCTTCAACGGCTCTTTCGCCAATACGCCTGCCCACGAACTCGGGGCGACGGTCGTTTCGGCGGTTCTGGAGCGCGCAGGCGTGGCGGCTGGCGAAGTGAACGAGGTGATCCTCGGCCAGGTGCTGCAGGCCGGCGAAGGCCAGAATCCGGCCCGCCAGGCCGCCATGAAGGCCGGCATTCCGCAGGAAGCGACCGCCTGGACCATGAACCAGCTCTGCGGTTCGGGGCTTCGCGCCGTCGCGCTCGGCATGCAGCAGATCGCGACGGGTGACGCCAGCATCATCGTTGCCGGCGGCATGGAATCCATGTCCATGGCGCCGCATTGCGCGCATCTGCGCGGCGGCGTGAAGATGGGCGATTTCAAGATGATCGACACGATGATCAAGGACGGTCTGACCGACGCCTTCTACGGCTACCACATGGGCATCACCGCCGAAAACGTCGCCAAGCAGTGGCAGCTTTCGCGCGAGGAGCAGGACGTCTTCGCCGTCGGCTCGCAGAACAAGGCCGAGGCCGCCCAGAAGGAAGGCCGCTTCAAGGACGAGATCGTCCCCTTCATCGTCAAGGGCCGCAAGGGCGACGTGTCGGTCGATTCCGACGAATATATCCGCCATGGCGCGACGCTCGATTCGATGGGCAAGCTGCGCCCCGCCTTCGACAAGGAAGGCACCGTGACCGCCGCCAACGCCTCCGGCCTCAATGATGGCGCCGCCGCAGCGCTCCTGATGTCGGAAGCCGAAGCCTCGCGCCGCGGCATCCAGCCGCTCGCCCGCATCGTCTCCTGGGCGACCGCCGGCGTCGATCCGAAGATCATGGGCACCGGCCCCATCCCGGCGTCCCGCAAGGCGCTGGAGCGCGCCGGCTGGAAGATCGGCGACGTCGACCTCGTGGAAGCCAACGAAGCCTTCGCGGCCCAGGCCTGCGCGGTCAACAAGGACCTCGGCTGGGATCCCTCGATCGTCAACGTCAACGGCGGCGCGATCGCCATCGGCCACCCGATCGGCGCGTCCGGCGCCCGCATCCTCAACACGCTGCTGTTCGAGATGAAGCGCCGCGGCGCCTCGAAGGGTCTTGCCACGCTGTGCATCGGCGGCGGCATGGGCGTGGCGATGTGCGTAGAGAGCATGTAAGCATCAGCTTACAATCTGCTTTGCCATGACCCGCCGCCTGCGTGGCAACGGGGCGACGGGTCGACTCGAAAACAAACTAAGGGGAGTGAGCCACATGAGCAGGGTAGCATTGGTAACAGGCGGATCGCGGGGCATCGGTGCCGCCATTTCGGTGGCGCTGAAGGCGGCCGGGTACAAGGTGGCTGCGAGCTATGCCGGCAATGACGACGCCGCCAACGCCTTCAAGGCGGAAACCGGCATCCCGGTCTACAAGTGGGATGTTGCGAGCTACGAGGCCTGCGTCGAGGGCATCGGCAAGGTCGAGGCCGATCTCGGGCCGGTGGACATTCTCGTCAACAATGCCGGCATCACCAAGGACGCGATGTTCCACAAGATGACGCCCGACCAGTGGGGCGCCGTCATCAACACCAACCTCACCGGCCTCTTCAACATGACGCATCCGGTCTGGACCGGCATGCGCGACCGCAGCTTCGGCCGCGTCATCAACATCTCCTCCATCAACGGCCAGAAGGGCCAGATGGGCCAGGCGAACTATTCCGCCGCCAAGGCCGGCGACCTCGGTTTCACCAAGGCCCTCGCCCAGGAGGGTGCCGCCAAGGGCATCACGGTCAACGCCATCTGCCCCGGTTACATCGGCACGGAAATGGTGCGCGCCATTCCGGAAAAGGTGCTGAACGAGCGCATCATCCCGCAGATCCCGGTCGGCCGCCTCGGCGAGCCGGAGGAGATCGCCCGCATCGTCGTCTTCCTCGCCTCGGACGATGCCGGTTTCATCACCGGCTCCACCGTTTCGGCAAACGGCGGCCAGTTCTTCGTCTGAGCCTTTTTCGCGAACAAGGAACACGGCGCCTTCGGGCGCCGTTTTCATATGGTAGGATTGGAAAAAGGAGAGGGCGCCATGAAACAGGAAAAACTGAGCGAAGAGGCGATTTCCGAAGCGCTGGCAGGTCTCGACGGCTGGACCCGCTCGGACGACGGCATCGCCATCGAGAAGAAATACAAGTTCAAGACCTTTCGCGAGGCCTTCGGCTTCATGACCGAAGGGGCGCTGGCCGCGGAAAAATTCAACCACCACCCCGAATGGTTCAACGTCTATAACCGCGTCGAGGTGCGGCTCACCAACCATGATGCGGGAGGGTTGACCGAGCTCGACGTGAAGCTCGCGACCGCGATGGACAAGGCTGCGGGCGAACGCACGAAGAGTTGAAGGCGCGTGAAGGCATTCCCATATGATTCCCGCCGGGCTTTTCCGGCATTGCCACCTGAAGGAGGCCATGCATGGATGATGTGAAGATCGGCGAGATCCTTCTGCCGGGAGACGAGGACGAGCAGGAGCACCAGGAAAGCCGCGTGAAGCGACGGTTCTGGCCGGTCCTGAAGCGCGCGATGCGCCAGGTTCCGTTCTCCCGCGATCTCGTGGCCGCCTACTACTGCGCGCTGGATTCCCGCACGCCGACGCGGGTTCGCGGCATTCTGTTGGCGGCGCTCGCCTATTTCGTGCTGCCGCTTGATGGCGTGCCGGATTTCTTCGCTTTGGTCGGCTTTTCCGATGACATCGCCGTGCTGACGGCCGCCTTTGCGGCGATCCGCGGCCATATCCGCGAGGACCATTATGTGGCCGCCGACAAGGCCATGGCGGACGAGCCGGACGGGCAGCACGCCCGGTAAATCCGGCCGCCTGCCGATCGTCGCTCCACCCGCGGTAGCGCAAGTCAAATTCTTGCCCTATTCCTTGTGCCTTAAATGATTTCGACGGGTTTCTATCTCACCAAAAGGGGACTGGGGACGCCCGCCTTTCTTCTGAAGGCAGCGGCGGGATTTCGACGCAAATTTGTCCCGGTGCGGCGCGGTAACCCTGAGTAAAATGGCCCCTGTTGACGGTTTGGTAACCTGAATTAAGTCAAAATGAATTAAATCGTCATCATGCATGGCCGACACCGGCATCGAAGGCGCCGCCTTCGGTCGGCAAACCACAGGCAAGACAACCGGCAGGAAAACATGTTCGTAAGAAAGCTCGCAACCGCACTCGCCCTCGTTCTCGCGACCGCTGGCGTTGCCTCGGCCCAATCGCCGACGCGCATTCAGCAGTTCAACGCCTGGGGCGCCTATTCCTACCAGGCGAACGGCGGCAAGGTCTGCTACGTGCTCTCCGTGCCGAAGGAAAAGAACCCGGCCGGCGTCGACCACGGCGACGTGTTCTTCCTCGTCTCGCAGCGCCCGGGCCAGAACATCAGCTACGAGCCGCAGGCGATGATGGGCTATCCGCTGCAGGAAAACTCCAAGGTCAACGTCGTCATTGACGGCCGCACCTTCGTGATGTTCACCAAGGGCAACTCGGCCTGGGTGGAAAACGCTGCCGAAGAGCCGGCCCTCGTCAATGCCATGAAGAGCGGCAAGGACATGCAGGTGCAGGCGAAATCGCGCCGCGGCACGGGCACGGCCTATTCCTATTCGCTCTCCGGCATCTCGGCGGCGCTGAAGCAGATCGAAGGCTGCCGCTGAGGCATCCACTCCTGAAACAAAAAGGGCCGGCATCACGCCGGCCCTTTTTGTTTGTGCGGTTGTCAGGCGGCGGCGCGTTTCAGGCCGGGTGCGGCGAGCGCCAGTGCCGCGAGCAGCAGGGCGGCGGCCACGGCGAATGTCACATGCATGCCCGTCTCCACGGCCGGGCCGCCGGCGCCCGCCACGTCCTTCGTGCCGACGGCCAGCGTGAAGACCGTGCCCATCAGCGAGGCGCCGGTGATCAGGCCGAGATTGCGCGACAGGTTGAGCAGGCCCGAGGTGACGCCCCGTTCATCCGCCGCAATGCCCGTCATGACGGCGGCGTTGTTGGCGGCCTGGAACAGTTGGTAGCCGGGCGTCAGCACGATAATCGCCGCGATATAGCCGGGTAGGCCGACGAGCGCGGAAAACACCGGCATGGCCACGGCGCCTGTCGCCATGGTGGCAAGCCCGGCGGCGACCATGGGGGCAGCGCCGAAACGGTCGACGAGGCGCCCGGCCAGAAAGCCGGTCAGCACGGAAACCGCGGGACCGATCGCCAGCACGAAGCCGACTTCTGCCGGGCCGAGGCCGAGCGTGCGGGACAGGTAGAACGGTCCCACGACCAGCGTCACCATGATCACCGTCGCGACGAGCACGTTGGCCGCGAGGCTCGCGGGAAAACCCGGGCGACGAAAGGCGGCCGGCCGGATCAGCGGAAAGGCGGCGCGGCGCTGCCGAAGGACGAAGAGCGCTGCGCCGACGGCCGATATGGCGATGAGGGCGGCGTTCACGCCGCCGAGCCGGCCCTGGCCCGCCGTCATCGCCAGTGCATAGGCCGAGAGGGTCGCGGCCAGCAGGCCGGTGCCGAGGAGATCGAAGCGGCCGACCGTGGCCGCGCCGCGGTCGGCGGGCAGGAAGTGCCTGACCATCAAAAAAGCGACAAGGCCGAAGGGCACGGCGACGAGGAAGATGGCTGGCCAGCCGAAGCCGCTGATCAGCAGCCCGCCCAGCGAGGGGCCAAGCGCCGTGCCGACGGCGGACATGGTGCCGAGCAGGCCCATCACGCTGCCGATACGCTCCTTCGACACGGTTTCACTGACGAAGGCCATGGCGAGCGCCATCATGGCGGCGGCGCCAAGCCCCTGAGCGGCACGGGCAGCAATCAGCAGCGGCAGCGAGGGTGCGAGGCCGCAGAGCGCCGAGGCGGCGGAAAACAGCGCCAGGCCCGCCAGAAGCAGCCGGCGGCGGCCGAGAAGATCGCCGAGACGGCCTATGCTGGCGATCAACACGGTGCTGGCCAGAAGATAGGCGAGCACCACCCACTGGACCTGCTGGAAGGGGGCGGAAAACACATCCGCCAGGGTCGGCAGGGCGACATTGGCGATGCTGGTGCCGAGCGAGGACAAAAGGATGCAGAGCGAGAGGCCAGCGAGCGCACCCGCCCTGCTGCGTTTTGCCGTTGGGATTTGCATGTCGTTCATCGTCTGCTCCTTGCGGTTTCCTGAGAAGCAGATAGGCCTTCGCGAGAGATGGCGGAACGCGCATCATTTGCATTCTATTCGTGCGTTTGACGCCATGTCATCTTTTCGCGGGCGTGGTAGGATCGCGCCATGTCTCGACCCGATCTCAACCTTCTCGTCACGCTCGACGTGCTGCTGGCCGAGGGCAATGTCGCGCGCGCGGCGCAGCGGCTTCGGCTCAGCCCCTCGGCGATGAGCCGCGCGCTGGCGCGCCTGCGGGACGTGACCGGCGATCCGCTGCTCGTGCGCGCCGGGCGCGGCCTCGTGCCGACGCCGCGGGCGCTGGAGCTGCGCGACGCGGTCGGTCGGGTCGTCGCGGAGGCGGAAATGCTGCTGCGACCGGCCAAAATCCTCGACCTCGGGAGCCTTGAGCGCACCTTCACGCTGCGCAACCGCGAGGGTTTCGTCGATACGTTCGGGCCGGCGCTGCTGGCGCGCGTCCTGCGCGAGGCGCCCGGGGTCAAGCTCCGCTTCGTGCCGAAACCCGACAAGGAGAGCACGCCGCTGCGCGACGGCGTGGTGGACATCGAAACGGGCGTGATCGGCGGCACGACGGGACCGGAGGTCCGGGCGCAGGCGCTTCTTCGCGACCGTTTCATCGGCGTCGTGCGGCAGGGGCATCCGCTGCTGGACGGCCCGATGACGCCGGAACGTTTTGCGCAGGGCGACCATATCGTGGTGTCGCGGGGGCGGCGCGAGCGCGGCCCCGTGGACGAGGCCCTGGAGCGCATCGGCCTCAAACGCACCATCGCCGTCACCGTCGCAAGCTTCTCCGAAGCCGTGACGCTGGCGCGAAGCTCCGACCTGATCGCGCAGGTGTCGGACCGCTCGACGACGCGGTTTCGCGAGGGCATGGCAAGCTTCGCCCTGCCGGTCGACGTGCCGGAATTCACCGTCTCCATGCTCTGGCATCCGCGCATGGATGCCGACCCGGCGCACCAATGGCTGCGGGCCTGCCTGCGCGAGGTCTGCGCCGACCGGCAAGGCAGGTGACTTTCTGTCGGAACAATGCTAAAGGGCCGGCAACTGGGCTTCGCGCTGCATCGAGCGGCGCTGAGCGGCCCGCAATGAACTTCTTGTCGAGCATGAACCGTTTGCGGCGCAAAAGCCTGCGCCGGCGTTTCCTGTTCCTGAGGATGAGCCGATGGCAAGCATGGATTTTCTGAACACGGCCGAGCCGGTCAAGGCACCGGTGGTCCGCACCCTTCCGGCCACTGAGACGCCGTCGTTGATCGGCCTTTCGCGCGAGGATATGGGCCGGGCGCTGGCCGAAAAGGGCATTCCTGAGCGTCAGGTGAAGATGCGCGTCAGCCAGCTCTGGCACTGGCTCTATGTGCGCGGCGTTTCCGATTTCGACGATATGGCCAATATCTCCAAGGACATGCGCGAAATGCTGAAGAAGCATTTCACGATCGCCCGTCCGGAGATCGTCGAGGAGCAGGTTTCGGCCGATGGCACGCGCAAGTGGCTCTTACGCTTCCCGCCGCGCGGTGCCGGCCGTCCAGTCGAGATCGAGACCGTCTATATTCCCGAAGAGGGCCGCGGCACGCTGTGCATTTCCAGCCAGGTCGGCTGCACGCTCACCTGCTCCTTCTGTCATACCGGCACGCAGAAGCTGGTGCGCAACCTGACGGCCGAGGAAATCCTCGCGCAGCTGCTGCTTGCCCGCGACCGGCTCGGCGATTTCCCGGACCGCGATACGCCGGCCGGCATGATCGCGCCCGCCGAAGGCCGCAAGGTCTCCAACATCGTCATGATGGGCATGGGCGAGCCGCTCTACAATTTCGAAAGCGTCAAGACGGCCCTGCTGATCGCCACCGACGGCGACGGCCTGTCGCTCTCGCGCCGCCGCGTCACGCTGTCGACCTCCGGCATCGTGCCGGAAATCTATCGCACCGGCTCGGAAATCGGCGTCATGCTGGCGATCTCGCTACATGCGGTGCGCGACGACCTTCGCGACATGCTGGTGCCGATCAACAAGAAGTACCCGCTGAAGGAACTGCTCGACGCCTGCCGCGCCTATCCGAGCCTGTCGAATGCGCGGCGCATCACCTTCGAATATGTGATGCTGAAGGACGTGAACGACTCGCTGGAAGACGCCAAGCTGCTCATCCAGTTGCTCAAGGGCATTCCCGCAAAAATCAACCTGATCCCGTTCAACCCCTGGCCGGGCACCAACTACCAGTGTTCGGACTGGGAGCAGATCGAGCGTTTCGCCGATTTCATCAACCAGGCCGGCTATGCCTCGCCGATCCGCACCCCGCGCGGCCGCGACATCCTCGCCGCCTGCGGCCAGCTGAAATCGGAATCCGAGCGCATGCGCAAGGTCGATCGCATGGCCTTCGAGGCGATGATGATCGTCGGCCATGGCGAGGACGACTGAGGCCGTTTTGCCGCAGCTTCCTATCAGAAATTGTGATCGAAGAAGCGGATTCCGAGAATTGATTTGAAGGCCCGTTTTGCCTAGAAACTGGCCAAAATCATTCTAGGGAGATCCTCCATGCGTCAACTTCTGCTCGCTTTTGCGGCCACGCTCGCGATTTCGCTGCCTGCGAAGGCCGAAGACGTCACGGTTGCCGTGACCGCCATCGTCGAACATCCGGCCCTCGATGCCGCCCGTGACGGTGTCAAGGAAGCGCTGGAAGCCGCCGGCTACAAGGAAGGCGAGAACCTGACCTTCCTCTACGAATCGGCGCAGGGCAACCCCGCGACGGCAGCGCAGATCGCCCGCCAGTTCGCCGGCGAAGAGCCGAGCGTCATCGTGCCGATCTCCACTCCTTCCGCGCAGGCCGTCGTCTCTTCGACGCGCGACATTCCGGTCGTCTTCACGGCCGTGTCCGACCCGCTCGGCGCGCAGCTCGTCAAGGACATGGACAAGCCGGGCGGCAATGTCACGGGCCTTTCCGACATGTCGCCGGTCGCCGAACACCTGGCGCTGATCAAGGAAATCCTGCCCAACGCCAAGACGATCGGCTTCCTCTACAATTCCGGTGAGGCGAACTCCGTGTCGCTGCTCGCCGTCTTGAAGACGGAAGCCGAAAAGGCCGGCCTGACGGTCGTCGAATCCGCCGCCACCAAGTCTGCCGAAGTGCAGGGCGCTGCCCGTGCGCTCGTCGGCCGTGCCGATGCGATCTACATCCCGACGGACAACACGATCATCTCGGCGCTCGAAGGTGCCGTCGCCGTTGCGGAAGAAGCCAAACTCCCGCTTTTCACCGCCGACACGGATTCCGTCTCGCGCGGCGCCATTGCGGCGCTCGGCTTCAACTACAAGGACGTCGGCCGCCAGACGGGCGAGATCGTCGTGCGCATCCTCAAGGGTGAAAACCCGGGCGATATCGCCGTGAAGGTTGCCGCCGGCACCGACCTCGTCGTCAACAAGTCCGCCGCCACCAAGATGGGCGTGACGCTGCCGGAAGCCGTCGTGGGCCGCGCGACCCGCGTCATCGAATAATCCGCCGGTCAGCCGGACAGTCCAAATCGGGTTCAACCGCTGCCGGATCGCCCGGTAGCGGTTGATCTGTTAAAAAAGACCCCTCCCGCGCCAAGGCGCGGAACGGTTGAAAAGAGAGAGCCGAGCCGTGAGCCTGATTGCCTTCTGGGGTGCCGTCGAACTGGGGCTGGTCTATGCCTTCGTGGCGATCGGCGTCTACCTTGCCTTCCGCGTGCTGGATTTTCCGGACCTGACCGTGGACGGGTCCTTTCCGCTCGGTGCGGCCGTCACGGCGGTGCTGATCATCGCGGGCGTCAATCCCTGGCTTTCGGCGGCGGTCGCCATGGTGGCCGGTGCCGGCGCGGGCCTGGTGACGGCAATGCTGAACGTGCGCTTCCGCATCCTCAACCTGCTCGCCTCGATCCTCACGATGATCGCGCTCTTTTCGGTCAACCTGCGCGTCATGGGCAAGCCGAACGTCGCGCTGATCAATGCCGATACGATGATCAGCCCGTTCTTCGGCCTGGGCTTGCGTGATTTTTACGTTCGCCCGCTCTTCGTCGGCATTCTCGTGCTCGTCGCCGTCGTGGTGGTCTGGCGCTTCCTGGAAAGCGATGCCGGCCTGTCGATGCGCGCAACCGGGGCGAATGCCCGCATGGCTCGCGCACAGGGCGTCGATACCAACCGCCAGATCTATCTCGGCATCGCGCTCTCCAATGCGCTGGTGGCGCTCGGCGGCGCGCTCTTTGCCCAGACGAACGGCTTTGCCGACGTCACCTCCGGTGTCGGCACCATCGTCGTCGGCCTTGCCGCGGTCATCATCGGCGAGACGCTGTTTGGCACCCGCGGCCTGCTGATGGCCTTGATCGGCTGCGTGCTCGGCTCGATCCTCTACCGCATCGCCATCCAGCTCGCGCTCTCGTCCGATATACTCGGGCTCCAGGCCTCCGACCTCAATTTCGTGACGGCGCTGCTCGTCACCGTGGCGCTCGTGCTGCCGCGCCTTCGTCGCGGGGGAGCAGCCTGATGATCTCCGTTTCCGACATCAAGGTCACCTTCGGCAAGGGCACGCCGTTGCAGAAGCAGGCGCTGAACGGCGTCAGCCTCACCATTGAAGAAGGTCAGTTCGTCACCGTCATCGGCTCGAACGGCGCCGGCAAATCGACGCTGCTGGGCGTCTTGGCCGGCGACGTCATCGCCACCGAGGGCCAGGTGAAGATCGGCACCGCCGACGTCACCCGCCAGGGCACGGCCGCCCGCGCCGGCCGCGTTGCCCGCGTCTTCCAGGATCCGCTGACGGGAAGCTGCGGCGCCCTTTCCATCGAGGAAAACCTCGCACTCGCCGCCCGCCGTGGCGAACGGCGCGGCCTTTCCTCGGCGCTTGGCCCGCAACGCCGCGCGCATTTTCGCGAGCGCATTGCCGAACTGAATCTCGGCCTCGAAAATCGTATGCGCGACCGCATGGACCTGCTTTCCGGCGGCCAGCGGCAGGCGGTCTCGCTGGTCATGGCGACGCTTGCCGGTTCCGACGTGCTGCTGCTCGACGAGCATACCGCCGCGCTCGATCCGGGCATGGCGGAGTTCATCATGACTCTCACGCAGAAGATCGTTTCCGAGCGCAAGCTGACCACACTCATGGTGACCCATTCGATGCGACAGGCGCTCGATTACGGCCACCGCACCGTCATGTTGCATGGCGGAGAGATCGTGCTCGACGTCTCGGGCGACAGCCGCAAGACGCTGCAGGTCGAAGACCTGATCGCCATGTTCCGCAAGATGCGCGGCCAGACGCTCGACGACGATGCGCTGCTGATCGGCTGACGCCCACAAAGCGCCCGAATCCGGCAGCAGCTTTCTTCTGTCGGATTTGGGGGATGTTCATGCTGTTTCGCCGTACGCTGCTGGCTGGTGGCCTGTCTTCCGGGTTCGTGCTTGCGCTGCCGTCGCTCTTGCGGGCAGAGGCGGGGGCGGCGGATCGGCTCGTTGCGGCGGCGCGAAAACAGGTCGGCGTCACGCTGACCTATGATGCGGCCTATTCCCGGCTCGATTATCCCGGCGGCGACGTGCCGCGGGAGCGGGGCGTGTGCACCGATGTGCTCGTGCGCGCCTATCGCGACGGGCTCGGCATCGACCTACAGGTGCTGGTGCACGAGGACATGCGGCGGGCCTTCTCCGCCTATCCGGCCCTCTGGGGCCTCAAGAAGACCGACCGCAACATCGACCATCGCCGGGTGCCCAACCTCCAAGCGTTCTTCAAGCGCGCGGGTGCCGCACTGGCGGTGAGCGAGAATGGCGCGGATTACCTGCCGGGCGATATCGTCTCGCAGATGCTGCCCGGCAACCTGCCGCATATCGGCATCGTGGCGGACGCGCGTTCGTCCGACGGCGCCCGGCCGCTTGTCGTGCACAATATCGGTGCCGGAGCGCGTCTTGAGGATGTGCTCTTTGCCTACAAGATCACCGGGCGCTACCGCTACGGGGTCTGACCGCCCTCACTTCGCCTGCGTGAGAAAAATCTTCATCGCGAAAACCGAAAAGACGCCGGCGAAGGTGTAGTCGATGCCGCGCAGCACTTTCGGGTTCTGCTGGAGCCAGGTGGAGAGCCGGTCGGCGGCGAAGATGACGAGGATGTTGACCGGGATGCCGACGACGATGAAGAGCAGGCCGAGGAAGATCAGCTTGCCGGTGACATCCGGATCGCCGGCCGAGATGAACTGCGGCAGGAAGGTCATGAAAAAGATGATGACCTTCGGATTGAGCAGGTTCACCCAGAAGCCGCTGGAAATGTTGGAGAACGCGGTGCCGCGGGGGCCGGCGGCCGTCTTGACCGAAAAATTCGAGCCGTAGCGGATCGCCTGGATGGCGAGCCAGAGCAGGTAGGCGGCACCGCCGGTCTTCAGGATCATGAAGGCGGTCGGCGAGGCGGTGATCAGCGCCGAAATGCCGAAGGCGACGAGCAGCGTGTGCACGACGATGCCGAGGCTGGTGCCGACCACCACGAAGAGCGCCGGGCCGCGGCCCTGCGAGAGCGCCCGGCTGATCGAGAGCGTCATGTCCGGGCCAGGCGTGGCGGCGAGCAGCAGGCTCGCGGCCGTGAAGGCGAGAAGCGTCGGGAGGGTGGGCAGGACATCCATGAGGGTGCGTCTCGAAAGCCGGAGGGGATGCGAAATCCCTAGTCCGGCTTCCGGCAAAATACCAATCAAGCTTTGTGATGGGCGTTATTCGCCCTCGACGAAGGCCCGGAACGGTTCTGCATAGTCCTCGTGCCAGCGCGAGAGCGGCGGGCGGTTTTCGATGACGTCGCCGATCGCCCAGGCCATGCGCCGCTCGTCGAGCGCGCGGGGCACGTCGTTGTCGGGGCAGAGAATGTAGAAATCGCCGCGCTCCAGGCTTTCCATCATGAAGTCCACGGTCTGCGCCGCCGTCCATGCAGCATCCGGCTTTTCCGTGCGGTCGCCTCTCGTGAGGCCAGTGAAGACGAAGCCGGGGATCAGCAGGTGCGCTGAAATTTTCGCGCCCTCGGTGTTGCGCAGCTCGTGCTGGAGCGCCTCGGTGAAGACTTTCACGCCGGCCTTGGAGACATTGTAGGCGGGGTTGCCGGGCGGCGTGGTGATGCCCTGCTTGGAGCCGGTATTGATGATGAGGCCCGGCTCGCCATGGGCCAGCATGTTGGGGCCGAAGGTCTGCGTGCCGTGGATCACGCCCATCAGGTTGACGGTGAGGATGTGGTCCCAGTTCGCCTCGGCGCTGAAGATCGACGTGCCCGGCTGGATGCCGGCATTGTTCATCAGCACATGCACGCGGCCGAAGCGCTGGAGAACGGCGCGTTCCAGCGCCTCCAGCTCATGGCGGTGCGCGACGTTCGTCTCCACCGCCATGACATTCGCCTCGCCGGCGATGGCTTCCAGTTCGGCGCGCGCCTCGCCCAGCCGGTCGGCGTCGAGATCGGCGATGGCGACGCACATGCCGGCCTCGGCGAAGCGCCGGGCAGCGGCCAGTCCGATGCCGGAAGCGCCGCCCGTAATGACGGCGACATTGGATTCCTTGATGATGTCTTGGATGTTCGTCATGGGTCACCCCTTCCATGGTTCACTGAGGCGAATATGGGTTGCGATGGCGCGCTGTCAAATTTGGCTTGCGTCACGACGCGTCGGGCGCCACCCTTGCGTCACGCGCCAATCTCGCTAAAAGTGCCGCGACACCGGGCCTTGCGGGTTGCCGCAGTTCCTTTCCATGCAACGGACCTCATCATCATGGCATCATACAAAGACGTGAAGAAAGTCGTGCTCGCCTATTCCGGCGGCCTCGATACCTCGATCATCCTGAAGTGGCTTCAGACCGAACTCAACGCTGAGGTCGTGACGTTTACGGCCGACCTCGGCCAGGGCGAAGAGCTGGAGCCGGCGCGCAAGAAGGCCGAGATGCTCGGCATCAAGGAGATCTTCATCGAGGACGTGCGCGAGGAATTCGTGCGCGATTTCGTCTTCCCGATGTTCCGTGCCAACGCGGTCTATGAAGGCGTCTACCTGCTCGGCACCTCGATCGCCCGTCCGCTGATCTCCAAGCACCTGATCGAGATCGCCGCCAAGACCGGCGCCGACGCCATCGCGCATGGCGCGACCGGCAAGGGCAACGACCAGGTCCGCTTCGAGCTTTCGGCCTATGCGCTGAACCCGGATATCAAGATCATCGCGCCGTGGCGCGACTGGTCGTTCAAGAGCCGCACGCACCTGCTAGAATTCGCCGAGCAGCACCAGATCCCGGTCGCCAAGGACAAGAAGGGCGAAGCGCCGTTCTCGGTCGATGCGAACCTGCTGCACTCCTCCTCCGAGGGCAAGGTGCTGGAAGACCCGGCTGTCGAGGCACCGGAATATGTGCATATGCGCACGATTTCGCCGGAAGCGGCTCCCGACAAGGCGACCACCATCAAGGTCGGCTTCGAGCGCGGCGATGCGGTCTCGATCAACGGCGTGCGCATGTCGCCGGCCACCCTGCTGGCGACGCTCAACAACTACGGCCGCGACAATGGTATCGGCCGTCTCGACCTCGTGGAAAACCGCTTCGTCGGCATGAAGTCGCGCGGCGTCTACGAGACGCCCGGCGGCACGATCCTGCTGGCCGCGCACCGCGCGATCGAAAGCATCACGCTCGACCGGGGTGCGGCACACCTCAAGGACGACCTGATGCCGCGGTATGCGGAGCTCATCTATTACGGCTTCTGGTTCTCGCCGGAGCGCGAAATGCTGCAGGCGCTGATCGACCGGAGCCAGGAGCATGTCGAGGGTGAAGTGACGCTGAAGCTCTACAAGGGCAATGTCATGGTCACCGGCCGTGAATCGGATAAGTCGCTCTATTCCGACAAGCTCGTCACCTTCGAGGACGACCAGGGCGCCTACGACCAGAAGGACGCCGCCGGCTTCATCAAGCTGAACGCGCTGCGCCTGCGCACCCTCGCAGCCCGCAACCGCCGCGGCTGATCGGACGACGTATCAAAAAGGCCCGCTGCCGGGGACGGCAGCGGGCCTTTTGTTATTCGGCCGGCTCTGTCGCGAGTTGGCCGTCGCGCAGGCAGACCGTGCGGTACCAGGCGTAGGCGAGCAGCGCCATGAGGCCCATGACCGGGATGATGGTGCCGAAGGCGAAGAGGGGGAGGCCGATGACGGCGGCGACGAGGCCGGCGATGAAGCCGGCGCCCATCTGGATGAAGCCCATGGCGGCCGAGGCGGAGCCTGCGATGTGCGGGAAGGGCTCCATCGCGGCGGTCATCATGTAGGGCATGACGAAGGCGATGCCGAAGGCGTAGATGCCGACAGGCCCCATGACGCTGAGGAAGCTCGGCACCATCAGGTGCGAGGTGCCGGCGATCAGGATGCTGGCAATGCCGATGAAGCAGAGGCCGGGGAACACGAGGCGGGCCGGCGCCGTGCTGCGCATGAGAAGGCGCACGCAGATCGTGCCGGCGAAGAAGAAGCCCGACTGCATGAGCATGCCGACGCCGAACTGGGTGGGCGTCAGGCCGACCTTGCCGATCAGCACGAAGGGCAGCATGGTCGCCTGGCCGTAAAGCGCGCCGACGGCGCCCGCCATGACGAGCGTGGCGGAGACGAAGCGGCTGCTCGTCGCAAGCTCGCGATAGCCGCGCAGGATGGGGCCGATATGGCCTTTGGCCCGGTCCGGCACGGTGGTTTCGGCCATGAAGCCATAGACCGCGCCGCAGGCGATCAGCGCGAAGCCGACCATCAGGAAGAAGATCGACTGCCAGCCGAACAGGCCGAGCGCGAAGCCGCCGAGCGTCGGCGAGACGGCGGGGCCGATGGCGAGCATCATGCCGACCATGTTCATGATGCGGGCGGCCTCGGTGCCGGTGAACTGGTCGCGCACGATGGCGCGCGCGACGGTCATGCCGACGGAGGCGCCGATGCCCTGGATAAGGCGACCGGCCAGCAGCACGTCGACGCTGGGCGCGAAGGCGGCCATCAGGCTGCCGGCGAGGTAGATGACCATGAAGATCAGCGTCGTCTTGCGCCGGCCGAGCACGTCCGACATGGTGCCGGAGACGAGCTGCGACAGGGCGAAGCCGGCGAAATACACCGAGAGCGTCAGCTTGATTGCGGATTCCGTCGAGGCGAAGGCGTGCACCAGCTCCGGCATGGCCGGCGTGTAGAGCGCCATGGAGACGGGACCGAGGGCCACGAGGAAGGCGGCGATGATGCTCGTGCGCCGTTCGCTCATGCGTGGCGCAGTCACAGGATCGGTTCCTTGACGAGCGCCAGTGCCGAACTGTCTTCCTCCAGCGCCACCAGATTGGCCCGCAGCCGCTTCAACTGGCCGCGCATGATGTCGAGCTCCGCCTCGCCTATGCCGCTCGTCACATGCTGCATCAGCTCGATCTGCTCGATGCGGATATTGGCGATGGGCTCGTCGGCGGCTGGCGTGGTGAAGATCAGCTTGGCGCGGCGGTCGGCCGGGTCCGGGCGGCGTTCGATGAAGCCGAGGCTCTGCAACCGGTCGAGATAGGTGGAGAGCGTCATCGGCTCGATGCCCATGCGCTGGGCGATGTCGAGCTGGCGGCTACCTTCCAGCGTCGCGATGCGCACCAGGGTGCGCGCCTCTCCGGGCGTGAGGCCGAGGCCGGCGGTGGCGATGCGGCGCTCGAAGGCACTGCGCAACATACGGGCAACGTCGATAAGGACGAAACCGAGGGCGTCGGGATCGGGACGAGGGGACATGATCGCTTTCTGGCTATTGTAAGTTTAACTTACTATGCATTGCCGTGGCGGACAACAGCCCAGCCCCGGCCGCAATGCATGGCTGCCTTGCGAAATGACAAATTCCTGGGCAGCCGATCTTGACGAAAGCCGCGGCGCAGACTGAAGTGCCTGGAGATTCAAGGGGATTTTCGCATGACCGGTTCAATGCTGTCCGGCGCTTTCATAGCTGCCCTGCTTTACGTGCTCATCCCCGGGCCGGCCTTCCTCGCCCTTCTCGGCATCGGCGCCGGGCAGGGGCGCAAGGCGGGCGCGCTTTTCATGGGCGGGCATCTTGTCGGCGATCTCATCTGGTCGTCGCTGGCCCTCGTCGCCATCGCCGGGGCCAAGACGATCGGCACGATGGTGTTCGACGTGCTGGGGCTGCTCTGCGGCTTCTATCTCGCCTGGATCGGCTGGTCGGCGCTCCGGGCAAGGCCGCGGACCGACGGCGCTGCGCTGATGACGGTCGAGCGGCCGCTGCGCCGCGGGCTGATCTTCGGCCTCACCAATCCAAAGGGCTATCCGGTGGCGCTCGCGACCTTCACGGCGCTGCTCGCCAGTTCCTCGAACGCGCTCGACTTCGATGCGCTGCCGGCCCTGCTCGCGGTCTCGTTCTTCGGCTTCCTGCTGGCTGACATCATCATGGTCGCGATCATCGGCGCCAGCCTGGTGCGCCGCTTCTACCGCCGCCATGAACTGGCGATCGTGCGCATGTCCGGCCTGCTCTTCATGGGTTTTGCCGTGCAGGCGGTCTGGCATGCGGCGCCCGGCCTGCTCGGCTGGCGCAAGCCTTAAACGCCGGCGGCGGGAAAGCGGATCGTCACCCTGAGGCCCCGCCCGTCCGCGCCGTCGTCGAGCACCATCGACGCATCGAACAGCGCCGCGATCTCCTCGACGATCGGCAGGCCGAGGCCCATCCCCGGCGCATCGCGGTGTTCGCCGCGCGAAAAGCGCTGGCGCACGAGGCCGCGGCGCTCCGGCGCGATGCCGGGGCCGTTGTCTTCCACGGTGAGCAGCACGGCATCCGCGGCCTCGCGTACGCTCACCGTCACCTCCGCGCCGCGGCCGGCATAGGCGATGGCGTTTTCGATGAGGTTTCGAAGGAGTTCGCCGAAGAGCAGCGGCTCGGCGCGGGCGAGCGCCGGCCCTTCGCCCTCGTAGCCGAGGTCGATGCCGGCCTCGGCTGCGGCGGGCACGCGGTCGGCGGTGAGCTGCTGGGCGAGGGCCGCAATGTCGATCGGCGGCGGTTTTTGCGGTTCGTTCGAGCCGGCGGCGTCGATTTTTGCCATCAGCAGAAGCTGGGCGAGGATGCGTTCGGCATGCGCCACGGCGGCGTCGCCCTTGCGGGCCGCCTCCTGCGCCTCCTCCAGTGTCGCGGCCCGACTGGCGAGCGCGAGCTGGGTGCGGATGATGGCGAGCGGCGTGCGCAGCTGGTGGCTGGCATTGCCGGAAAAGTGGCGCAACGCATCGAGTGCGGATTGCAGGCGCACCATGAAGGAGTTGACCGTATCGACGACGCCCTGCACCTCGCTCGGCACGCGTTGCTCGATCGGGTGCAGGTCGTTCGGATTGCGCTCGGAAATGGCGTCGCTGAGGCGGTAGAGCGGGCGCAGCGACACGGTGACGGCGATCCAGACGATGGTGGCGGCGCCGGCGATCATGAAGGCGAGGCGCAGCGCCGAGCGCAGCAGGATGGCCTGGGCCAGCTGCCGGCGGGCTATGGTGGTTTCCGCCACCGTCACGGCGAAGGGCACGGAGTTGATCCCGGTCGAGGCCGAGCGTTGCAAGACGGCGATGCGGATCGGCTCGCCGCGGAAGGTCGCATCCTCGAAGCCGATCGACTGGCCCTGCATGTCCGGGATGGTCGGCAGGGTCTGGTAGCCGGTGATGAACTGGCCTGGCGGGCCGTCGACGCGGTAGAAGACGCGGTCCTGCGCGGCGGACGTCAGCATTTCCAGCGCGACATAGGGAATATCGACTTCCAGGCTGCCGTTCTCCGTCACCACGACGCGTTCGGCGATGGCGAGTGCGGAGCCGGCGAGCACGCGGTCGGAGACGGTGTTGGCGGTCTTCACCGCCTCGCGGTAGGTGTCGACGAGCGCGACGATGCCGATCACCGCCGTCGAGACGAGCAGCCATAGGAGCAGGCGCCGGCGGAGCGAGGAGGCCGGGAAGAGGGTCAAGCGGCGGGCGCCTTGTCGAGGTAGTAGCCGATGCCGCGGGCGGTGCGCACCGTCAGGCCGTGCGGCGCGAGGCGTTTGCGAAGCCGGCTCACATATTGTTCGATGGCATTGGCGGAAAGATCGTCGTCGAAGGCGGCGAGCGACTGCATGATGGCCTCCTTGGCCACCACCTTTCCGGCGCGCATGAAGAGGATTTCGAGCAGGCCGAGCTCGCGGGCCGGGATGTCGAGCGGCGCGCCCTCGGCGGAGAAGGTGCGCGAGTTTAGGTCGAGCGCCACGCCGCCATAGGTGATGGCCGAGGATCGCAGGCCCGCCTGGCGGCGCAGCAGCATGCGCACCCGCGCCTCGAATTCCGAAATGTCGAAGGGTTTGATCATGTAGTCGTCCGCGCCGAGATCGAGGCCGCGCACGCGCTCCTCCGGGGCGCCGCGCGCGGTCAGGATCAGCACGGATGCCTTGTCTTTCCGGGCGCGCATGGCGCGCAGCACGTCGAGGCCGTCCATTTCCGGCAGCGTCAGGTCGAGGATGACGAGGTCGAAATTTTCCGATGCGATTGCCGCGTCCGCCGACGCGCCGTCGCGCACCACGTCCACGGCATGGCCGGTGCCCTTGAGGATCGCGGACAGGCCGTCCGCGAGCGCTTCGTTGTCCTCGACCAGTAGAATGCGCACGTCGTTTCGTCCTCCCGGGCCAAGTCTAACGGCGGCAGGTGCACTTGTGAACGGGCGTCCGCTTTGGCAAGGTCATCTCATGCGTCTTGTCCTCACCCTTCTTGTGCTGCTTGCGGCCCCCCTTTCCGCTCTTGCCGAGCCGACCTTCTTTCCGGCGCATGACGGCAATGCGGATGCGCCGGTGCTCGTCGTCTATTCCTCGCTCGACGAGCCGCTCGCCCGGCCGATGATCAAGGGGTTCCAGGAGGCCAATCCTGACGTCGCGGTGCGCTATGACGAAATGCTGACCGGCGAGGTGCACGACCGCATCGTGCGCGAGACGGATGCCGGCCAGAAGACCGCCGACTTCGCCTTTTCCTCCGCGATGGACCTGCAGGTGAAGCTCAGCAATGACGGTTACGCCCAGCGCAGCGACCTGCCGATGAGCGACCGCTGGCCGCAATGGGCGAACTGGCGCAACACCGCCTATGCGCTGACCTTCGAGCCCGCCGTCTTCGTCTACCACAAGCCGAGCTTCAAGGACGAGAAGCCGCCGGCCTCGCGCGCGGAGTTCGTCGAATACCTGAAGCGCCAGGGCGAGAAGGTCTATGGCCGCATCGGCACCTATGACATCGAGCGCTCCGGCGTCGGCTTCCTCTTCATGGCGCGCGACCAGGAGCAGTTCGGCGATATCTGGACGGTGATCCAGGCGATGGGCGCGGCCGGGGTGAAACTCTATTCCACGAGCTCGGCGATCCTGGAGCGCGTCGCCGACGGGCGTTTCGTGCTTGGCTACAACATTCTCGGCTCCTACGCCGCGGACTGGGCGTCGCGCCATCCCGACGTCGGCATCGTGCTGCCGAAGGATTATACCGTCGTCATGTCGCGCATCGGCCTCGTGCCGCAGGCGGCGGCGTCTCCCGAACTCGGCCGGCGCTACCTCGCCTTCTTCATGTCGAAGGAGGGGCAGACGATCATGGCGCGCGAATTGCAGATCGCCGCCGTCAGCCCGGAGGTCTCCGGCTCCAACACGGCGCGCACGATGAGCGCGTTGCTCGGCGCGCAGTTGAAGCCGGTGCCGGTAAGCCCGGGCCTCATGGTCTATCTCGACCAGGTGAAGCGCGCGCGGCTGATTGCGCGCTGGAACGAGGTCCTGCGCACGCAATAATGGCCTTGGCGCTCGACAATTCCGGTTCGTGCGCTACCATGTCAGGTAGATGTCAGCTTCTTGTGCTGGTTTAGGGCTCTTATCGTCCGTGGAGGCGGACGGAAGACCTGGGAGGAGACTTCAGCCGAAATCGCGCCCGCGAACCCTGTTCGCGTTGCCCGCGGCCGATCCGTTCCTCCCCCCATAAGCAACGACGCGCGGATTTCAGCCGCGCCTGATGGAGGACACACTCTTGAAACATTTCTTCCTGGCATCCCTTATCGCCGGCGCCATGGCGCTGCCGGCCTTCGCCGCAGATTATTCGATCATCGCACCGGCCGGCCCCGGCGGCGGCTGGGACCAGACGGCCCGCTCGCTGCAGACGGTCCTGCAGGATGAAAAGATCTCCGGCAGCGTCCAGGTGATCAACGTTCCGGGCGCCGGCGGCACGATCGGCCTTGCCCAGTTCGCCAGCCAGAATTCCGGCAATGCCAACGCCCTCATCATCGGCGGCTACGTCATGGTTGGCGCGATCCTCACCAACCAGTCGCCGGTCACCCTCAAGGATGTCACGCCGATCGCCCGCCTCACCGGCGAATATGAAGCGATCGTCGTTCCGGCCGCTTCGCCGATCCAGAACATGCAGGACCTCGTCACCGCGCTCAAGGCGGATCCGGGCGCGGTTTCCTGGGCTGGCGGCTCGGCCGGCGGCACGGACCACATCGCCGTCGGCCTGATCGCCAAGGCGGCCGGCGTCGACCCGACCAAGATCAACTACGTCGCCTATGCGGGCGGTGGTGAAGCGCTCGCCGCGATCCTCGGCAACCAGGTGACCGCCGGCATTTCCGGCTACGGCGAGTTCGAAGCCCAGGTGAAGGCCGGCACGCTGCGCCTGATCGCCATCTCCAGCGCCGAGCGCATCGAAGGCATCGACGCCCCGACCATCAAGGAAGGCGGCCTTGACGTCGTCGTCGAAAACTGGCGCATGGTAGCTGCTGCTCCCGGCCTTTCGGCCGAGCAGGTCGCCGCGATCAACGCCGACATCGAGAAGGCGGTCAATTCCGACTCCTGGAAGGAAACCCTGAAGACCAAGGGCTGGCAGAATACCTATCTCGCCGGTGACGCCTTCAAGGCACAGCTCGACAAGGATGTCGCCTCGACGGAAGCCATCCTCAAGGATATCGGGCTCGTCAAATGAGCGAGGTCCCGTCCTCACACGGAAAGCGCCGCCCTGATCGGGCGGCGCTGGTCATCGCACCGGTCCTCTTCATCCTCGCCGCCGTGATCTGGTGGGATGCCGGGCGGCTTGCGGAAATGAGCAACTATTCCCGCATCGGCCCCGCCACCGTGCCGCATGTCGTGGCCATCGGCCTGGCGCTGCTCGCCATCTGGACAGGTTTCGAAGCCTGGCGCGGCGATTTTCCCGAGCGCGAGCCCGTCGAGATCCAGCCGGTCGTGATGATCGTCGCCGGCCTTGCCGCGCAGATGCTGCTGCTCAAGACCGCGGGCTTTTCCATCGCGACGGGCGTGCTCTTCGCGCTTACCGCCTTCGGCTTCGGCCGGCGCAAGCTCTGGATATCGCTGCCGATCGGCATCGCGCTGAGCTTCGTCGTCTTCATCATCTTCGGCCGCTTCCTGCAACTCTCGCTGCCCGCCGGGCCGCTCGAGCACCTGTTCTTCTGAGGACCTGACCGATGGGTACTTTCGAATTCCTGTTGCAGGGCGTCGCCATCGCCGCCCAGCCGATGAACCTGCTCTATGCGCTGATCGGCGTCACGCTCGGCACCGCCGTCGGCGTTCTGCCCGGCATCGGCCCGGCGCTCACGGTGGCGCTGCTGCTGCCCGTCACCTACAAGCTCGATCCGGCAGGCTCGCTGATCATGTTCGCCGGCATCTACTACGGCGGCATGTATGGCGGCTCGACGACGTCGATCCTGCTCAACACGCCGGGCGAAAGCGCCTCGGTCGTCACTGCGCTCGAAGGCAACAAGATGGCGCGCGCCGGGCGCGGCGGACCGGCGCTTGCGACGGCGGCGATCGGCTCCTTCGTCGCCGGCCTCATCGCGACGCTCGGCCTCGCCTTCATCGCGCCCTTCGTGGTGAAATTCGCGCTCTCCTTCGGCCCGCGTGAATATTTCGCGCTGATGGTGCTCGCCTTCGTCACCGTGTCGGCCGCCTTCGGCGATTCGACGCTGCGTGGCCTCACCGCCCTCTTCGTCGGCCTCGGCCTTGCCGTCATCGGCATCGACCAGCAGACCGGCCAGGCGCGGCTTTCCTTCGGCATTCCCGACCTGCTCGACGGCATCGAGGTGACGACGCTTGCCGTCGCCATGTTCGCCATTGGCGAGACGCTCTACGTTGCCTGTCAGGGCGACCGCATCCCCGAGAAGGTGGAGGCGGTTAAGGGCTCGGTCTGGATGAGCAAGGAGGACTGGGCGCGCTCCTGGAAACCCTGGCTGCGCGGCACCTTCATCGGCTTCCCGATCGGCGCCATGCCGGCCGGCGGCGCCGACATCGCGAGCTTCCTCTCCTATTCGACGGAAAAGCAGTTTTCCAAGCACAAGGATGAGTTCGGCAAGGGCGCCATCGAGGGCGTCGCCGGTCCGGAAGCGGCGAACAATGCGTCCGCTGCCGGTACGCTCGTACCGCTGCTCTCGCTCGGCCTGCCGACGACGGCGACGGCGGCGATTATGCTCGCCGGCTTCCAGCAATACGGCCTCCAGCCCGGTCCACTGCTGTTTGCGACCAATCCGCAGCTCGTCTGGGGCCTCATCGCCAGCCTGCTCATCGCCAATTTCATGCTGCTGGTGCTGAACCTGCCGCTGATCGGCCTGTGGGTGAAGCTTCTGACCATCCCGAAGCCCTGGCTCTATGCCGGCATCCTGCTGTTTGCGACGCTCGGCACGATCGGCGCCAATCCGTCGGTGTTCGAGCTCGGCATGCTGCTGACCTTCGGCCTGCTCGGCTTTGCCATGCGCATCTTCGGCTATCCGATCGCGCCCGTCGTCGTCGGCCTCATCCTCGGCCCGATGGCGGAACAGCAGTTGCGCCGCGCGCTGGCGATCAGCCAGGGCGACGTCACATCGCTCTTCATGTCGCCGATCGCCGCCGTGCTTTTCGCGGTCGCGGTTCTCGCCGTCGTCGTGCCGCTCATCCTCAGGGCGCGCGGCAAGGGCGAAGTTCTCTCGCAGTTTGCGGCGAACGAAGACTGATACTGTTCTTTAACGATTGAAAACATGCAGGCCGGAAACCTCGTTTCCGGCCTGCATCATTTGCATGGCTGGCCTGACAATCCGTCTGTTGTTCTTTCGGGCCTGAAGCATCATCTTCTGCTCGTAAGCTAAAACAGAAAGCGAGCAATCCAAATGACCACCCTCCGCAACTCCTTCGCCCAGGGCTTCTTCGGCCGGGCCTTCGCCGTACTGAGCGCTGCCAATGCAGCCGCCGCGGCAGTCGAAGGGCACCGCCGCCCGAAGGAACGCGACCTGAAGACCCTCGGCATCAACCCTGCCGATTTCCCGCGCGTCTAACGCGGGTCAGCGAATTCTCCCAATGAAAAGGCCCGCTGGTCGCAAGACCAGCGGGCCTTCTGTATTTCGGGGTTACTTCTGCTCGAAAGAAGAAGCCGGCCGTCGAAACGGCCGGCTGAGATTTCTTAGGCATTCTCGCCGAGCTGTGCCGCGACGCGGTCGCCGGCATGCGGGGCGCTGTGATGCCCCATTTCCTTCTCGCGCCTGTTGTAGCGGATAGAGGACCAGAGCGAGATGCCGATGAGCGTGGCGCCGCCAAGGCCGGTAATGACCTCCGGAATGTGCACCAGCGTCTGGCAGTACATGACCACCGAGAGGATCAGGATTGCGTAGAACGCGCCGTGCTCCAGGTAGCGGTATTCGGCCAGCGTGCCCTTCTCCACCAGCATGATGGTCATCGAGCGCACATACATGGCGCCGATGCCGAGGCCGATGGCGATGACGAAGAGGTTCTGCGTCAGCGCGAAGGCGCCGATGACGCCGTCGAAGGAGAAGCTGGCATCCAGCACTTCCAGATAGATGAAGGCGCCGAGGCCGCCCTTGGCCGCTTCCGACATCGCCTTCTGCGACGCATCGAGCAGGCCGCCGATCACTTCCACTGCAAGGAAGGTGAGGAGGCCGTAGACCGCCGCATGCACGAAGGTGTTGGCCTCTGCCGGTTCCAGAAGCTTCGAGAAACCGATGATGAGCGCGAGAACGAAGGCGATCTCGATGCCCTTGACGGTCGCAGACCGAGCCATGTGCTTCTCGATGAAGCCGATCCAGTGCACATCCTTCTCATGGTTGAAGAAGTAGGTGAGGCCGACCATCATCAGGAAGGTACCGCCGAAGGCGGCGATGGGCAGATGCGCGTCGTTCATGATGCGGGCATATTCCGCAGGCTCGCGGGCCGCGAGGATGAGCGCATCGATCGGGCCGATACCGGCGGCGATGACGACGATCAGCAGCGGGAAGACGATGCGCATGCCGAAGACGGCAATCAGGATGCCCCAGGTCAGGAACCGGCGTTGCCAGACCGGCGTCATGTCCTTGAGCTTGTTGGCATTCACGATGGCGTTATCAAAGGAGAGCGAAATCTCCAGCACCGCGAGAACGGCGCAGATGAAGAAGACGGTCGCCATGCCGGAAATCGTTCCGGTCGTCTGCCAGCCGAGCCAGGCGCCGAGCGCCAGGCCGATGCCGGTCGAGATTAATGCCCATTTGAGATAGGAGAGGGTGGTCTTGCCTTCGCCGTTGCCGATCATGACAGCGCCTCCATGCTGGAAGCCACGGTGAAGGAAGAAACGAGTTTGCGCATACCACAACGGGCATGCGGGTAAGGCATGGTCAGGATGTTCATGTGCGTATGAATCCGCCGGCTAATTGCTGGCGGTACCGACATCACGAGAGCGCCGTAAAAACTCTCGCCAGAGGGGCCCGGCACCAGGGTTCCCGCGGCAACCCAAGTCAAAGGCCGCGGATGGGGCTGTTCTCTCCGAAGTTGCCTTCCGCGTCAAGAGGCAGGGCGCCACATCGTCCAAACGCGGACAGGCGCGTCCGGTTCCCGTATTTTCTGGTGGGCGCTCTGTACCAATGCCCCTGTCCCTTCCTATATTCGCCGCACGATGATTTGCCAGGAAGGACCAGCCCCATGACCGAAACGCGCATCGATCCCGCCCTCGTCGAATGGACCGGCCTCAACGGCCTGCCGCGTTTCGATCTCGTCAAGGACGAGGCCTTCGCGGCGAGCTTCGATGCGGCGCTGGCGTCGCACGAGGCGGAGATCGACGCGATCGCCGGCAATCCGGAGCCCGCGACCTTCGAGAACACGATCGTCGCGCTCGAAACCGCCGGCGATGAGCTTTCCCGCGTCTCGGCGCTGTTCTGGAGCCGGGCGGGCGCCAACACCAACGACGTGATCCAGGCGCTGGAACGCGAGATCGCGCCAAAAATGTCGCGGCACTATTCGAAGATCGGCACCAATGCCGCGCTTTTCCAGCGCATCGATGCGCTGTGGGAAGGCCGGGAGGCCCTGGGGCTTTCGCTGGAGCAGACCCGGGTCTTGGAGCGGCATTGGAAGGGTTTCGTCAAATCCGGCGCCAAGCTCGAAAAGCCCGAGCAGGAACGGCTGTCCTCGATCAACGAGACGCTGGCCGGGCTCGGCGCGAAATTCGGCCAAAACGTGCTCGCCGACGAGAAGGAGTGGGTGCTCTATCTCGACGAGGGCGATGCGCTTGAAGGCCTGCCGGACTTCCTGAAGGACGCGATGGCGGCGGCTGCGCGCGAACGCGGCCATGACGGGCGCTATGCGGTGACGCTGTCGCGCTCGATCATCGAGCCGTTCCTCACCGCCTCGGCGCGGCGCGACCTGCGCGAGCAGGCCTTCAGGGCCTGGGTGGCGCGCGGCGAGAACGAGGGGGCGACGGACAACCGCGGCATCGTCAAGGAGACGCTGGCGCTGCGCGCCGAAAAGGCCGGGCTGCTCGGCTACGAGAATTTCGCGGCGCTGAAGCTCGACAATACGATGGCGAAGACGCCCGAGGCGGTGAACGGGCTTTTGATGCAGGTCTGGGAAAAGGCCGTGGCGCGGGCGCGCGAGGAGGAGGCGGAGCTTGCCGCCCTCGTCGCAGAAGAGGGGCGCAACCACGAGGTCATGCCCTGGGATTGGCGCTATTATGCGGAAAAGCAGCGTTCCCGGAAATTCAACTTCTCCGAGGCCGAGCTGAAACCCTATCTCCAGCTCGAAAAGATCATCGAGGCCTGCTTCGATGTCGCCGAACGCCTGTTCGACATCCATGCGATCGAGAAGAAGGACGTTCCGGCCTATCATCCGGATGTGCGGGTCTTCGAGATCCGCGACCGCAACGACAAGCTCGTCGCCATGTTCCTCGGCGATTATTTCGCCCGCTCGTCAAAACGCTCGGGCGCCTGGATGAGCTCCTACCAGAGCCAGCACCGCCTGCCGCTCAAGAATGGTACGGTGGGTGAAATCCCGATCATCTACAACGTCTGCAATTTTGCGAAGCCCGCCGAAGGCAAGCCGGCGCTGCTGTCGCTCGACGATGCCCGCACGCTGTTCCACGAATTCGGCCATGCGCTGCACGGCATGCTCTCCGACGTCACTTATCCCTCTGTCTCGGGCACCGGCGTGTCGCGCGATTTCGTCGAACTGCCCTCGCAGCTCTACGAACATTGGCTGACCGTGCCGGAAATTTTGACGCGCTATGCCGTGCATTACCAGACGGGCGAGGCGATGCCGCAGGCGCTGCTCGACAAGGTGCTGGCCGCCCGCACCTTCAACTCCGGCTTTGCGACGGTGGAGTTCACCTCCTCGGCGCTGGTCGACATGGCGTTTCATACGCGCGGTCCGGTGGACGATCCGATGGCGGTGCAGGCGGAGGTGCTGGAAAAGATCGGCCTGCCGAAATCCATCGTCATGCGCCACGCGACGCCGCACTTCCAGCACGTCTTCTCCGGTGACGGCTATTCGGCCGGCTACTATTCCTACATGTGGTCGGAAGTGCTCGACGCCGACGCCTTTGCCGCCTTCACCGAGACCGGCGACGCCTTCAATCCGGCCATGGCCGAACGGCTGAAGACCTACATCTACGCAGTCGGCGGCTCCGTCGACCCGGAAGACGCCTACAAGGCCTTCCGCGGCAAGCTGCCGAGCCCGGAAGCGATGCTTGAGAAGAAGGGGTTGGCGGCCTGACGGGCCGCCTTCTCTTGCGAAGGTCGTCTCGCACCCGCCAACGTCATCCTCGGGCTTGACCCGAGGATCCACATCCACGGCGTGCCGGTGGGTGGATGGTCGGGTCAGGCCCGACCATGACGGAGGAGAGGCTGCGGCTGTGGCCAGAAACCTGCGGCGTGGGAGCGGTGGCTTCGGCTGGCAACTGCCCGCGCCACCTCGTGCCGTCATCCTCCCGTCACCGAACTTTTGGCGAAACGTCATGCTCCCGTTACCGGACTGACATGGCGAAGACTCATGGTCTGCCCGCCTGGCGTTTCGATTCGCGGGTCAGGCCGGAGGTGGCATGGCGATTGTTCCCGAGACGCTGACGCGGCGCTCGTTTCTTCTGACTGCGGGGGCCGGCGCACTGGCCACATCCTCTGCGCTGGCGGTTCCCTATTATGCGCGGCGGCATGGCAGTCCGGCCTTCTCCCACGGCGTGCAGTCCGGCGACGTCGATTGTTCCTCCGGCGTGGTCTGGGCGCGCATCGACCGGCCGGCGGAGGTGATGCTCGAATATTCGACCACCGACAGTTTCACCAATGCGGCCCGGATGCCGGTGCAGAAGGCGCTGGGGACGTCCGACAACACGGTCAAGGCAATGCTGCAGGGTCTGCTGCCGGACCAGGACATTTTTTACCGCTTCACGGCCAACGACCCCTATTCCAGCCATCTCGTCTCCGAGCCGATCGTCGGGCGCTTTCGCACGGCGCCGATGCGCAATCGGTCGGTGCGCTTCGTCTGGTCGGGCGATACCGCCGGGCAGGGCTGGGGCATCGACGATGTCGGCATGAAGACCTATTCGACGATGCTGCGCCACGAGCCGGATTTCTTCATCCATTCGGGCGATACGGTCTATGCGGACGGCCCGATCCCGGACGAAATCCCCTTGCGCGATGGTGGGGTCTGGAAGAACCGCATCGTCACCGACGAGAAGCGCAATGTGGCGCGCACGCTGGAAGAATTCCGGGGGCAGTGGAAATACAATCTGCTGGACGACCACCTGCTCGCCTTCAACAGCCAGTGCCCGACCTTCTTCCAGTGGGACGACCACGAGGTGCTGAACAACTGGTCGGAATCGAGCGACCTCACCGGCGACCGGCGTTATCCGGACAAGGAGATCGGCGTCTACGAAGCGCGCGCGCGGCGCGCCTTCCACGAGATGACGTCGATCCGCTATTTCCCCACCGAGCCCGGCCGCATCTTCCGCAAGGTCGCCTATGGCCCGCTGCTCGACGTGTTCTTCGTCGACCTGCGCTCCTATCGCAGCCCCAACCAGGGCGGCACGGAGAACGGCCTGTTCGGCTGGCGGCAGGCGGACTGGCTGCGGCGCGAGCTTGCGGCCTCTCAGGCCGTCTGGAAGGTGATCGCCTGCGACATGCCGCTCGGCCTCGTCATCTGGGACGATTATTCCAACAGTCTCGGCTACGAGGGCGTGGCGGACGGCCTGAACGGCCCGCCCGCGGCGCGCGAGCGGGAAATCGCGGACCCGCTCTCCTTCATGCGCGACAATGCCATCCACAATGTCGTCTGGCTGACGGCGGACGTCCACTATACCGCCGCGCACCACTACGACCCGTCGCGCGCGAAATTCCAGGAGTTCAATCCGTTCTGGGAATTCGTCTCCGGCCCGCTGCATTCCGGCACATACGGCCCGAAGCCGCTCGACAGCACCTTCGGCCCGGAAGTCCGCTTCATCAAGTCGTCGAAGGGCGGCGTGGACAGCAATCTTCCGCCGTCCGCCGGCCTGCAATTTTTCGGCCTCGTCGACATCCATGGGGCGAGCGAGGAGATGACGGTGCGGCTGATGGACCGGGAGGATCAGGAGCTCTGGCGGGTCACGCTGCCGCCGGCGCGCACGTCGTGAGATGTGGCATCCGAGCGAGCCTTGAGCCGGAAGGATAACAGAGTTGCGTCCCGCCCCTTTCGCAATTGCGGAAAAACATGTAAGAGCCCGGCCATTGAAGACGGCGCCCTCATACCCTGCGCGCCCCGAACCTCAGAGATTATACCATGTCCATCCGCAATATCGCGATCATCGCGCACGTCGACCATGGCAAGACCACGCTCGTTGACGAGCTTCTGAAGCAGTCCGGCTCGTTCCGTGAAAACCAGCGCGTCGCCGAACGCGTGATGGACTCGAACGACCTCGAAAAGGAACGCGGCATCACCATTCTCGCCAAAGCGACCTCGGTGGATTGGAAGGGCGTTCGCATCAACATCGTCGACACCCCCGGCCACGCCGACTTCGGCGGCGAAGTCGAGCGCATTCTCTCGATGGTGGACGGCGCGATCGTTCTCGTCGATAGCTCGGAAGGCCCTATGCCGCAGACCAAGTTCGTGGTCGGCAAGGCACTCAAGGTCGGTCTGAAGCCGATCGTCGCGATCAACAAGATCGACCGTCCGGACGGCCGCCACGAGGAAGTGCTGAACGAGGTCTTCGACCTCTTCGCCAATCTCGATGCCACCGACGAGCAGCTCGACTTCCCGATCCTCTACGGTTCGGGCCGCAACGGCTGGATGAACGTCAACCCGGAAGGCCCGAAGGACGAAGGCATGGCGCCGCTGCTCGACCTCGTGCTGAAGCACGTTCCGGAGCCGACGGTCGCCGAAGGCCCGTTCCGCCTGATCGGCACGATCCTCGAAGCCAACCCCTTCCTCGGCCGCATCATCACCGGCCGCATCCATTCCGGCTCGATCAAGCCGAACCAGGCCGTCAAGGTTCTCGGCCAGGACAGCAAGCTCATCGAAACCGGCCGCATCTCGAAGATCCTCGCCTTCCGCGGCATCGAGCGCACGGCGATCGATGAAGCGCATGCGGGCGACATCGTCGCGATCGCCGGTCTCTCCAAGGGCACCGTCGCCGACACGTTCTGCGATCCCTCGGTCAGCGAAGCCATGAAGGCGCAGCCGATCGACCCGCCGACCGTCACCATGTCCTTCATCGTCAACGACAGCCCGCTTGCCGGCACCGAAGGCGACAAGGTGACGAGCCGCGTCATCCGCGACCGCCTGTTCAAGGAAGCCGAAGGCAATGTCGCGCTGAAGATCGAAGAGGCCGAAGGCAAGGATTCGTTCTACGTCTCCGGCCGCGGCGAACTTCAGCTCGCCGTGCTGATCGAGACGATGCGCCGCGAAGGCTTCGAACTGGCCGTGTCGCGTCCGCGCGTCGTCATGCACAAGGACGAGAACGGCACCACGATGGAGCCGATCGAAGAAGTCGTCGTCGACGTTGACGAAGAGCATTCGGGTATCGTCGTGCAGAAGATGTCCGAGCGCAAGGCCGAGATGACGGAGCTTCGTCCGTCGGGCGGCAACCGCATTCGCCTGAAGTTCCTGGCGCCGACCCGCGGCCTGATCGGCTACCAGTCGGAACTCCTGACCGACACGCGCGGCACGGCTGTGATGAACCGCCTCTTCCACGACTACCAGCCCTACAAGGGTGCGATCGGTGGCCGCGTCAATGGCGTGCTGCTGTCGAACGCGTCGGGCGAAGCGGTCGCCTATGCCATGTTCAACCTCGAAGACCGCGGCCCGATGATCATCGAGCCGGGCGAAAAGGTCTATGCGGGCATGATCATCGGCATCCACACCCGTGACAACGACCTCGAGGTCAACGTGCTCAAGGGCAAGCAGCTCACCAACATCCGCGCCGCCGGCAAGGATGAAGCCGTGAAGCTGACCCCGCCGATCCGCATGACGCTCGACCGCGCCCTGTCGTGGATCCAGGACGACGAGCTGATGGAAGTGACGCCGAAGTCGATCCGTCTGCGCAAGATGTTCCTCGACGCCAACGACCGCAAGCGATTCGACAAGCAGCGTGCCGCCGGCGCGGCATAAGCGCTTCTTTCCGAAACGAGACATTTTGAACCCCGGTGCCTGCACCGGGGTTTTTCATGTGTGTGCCATCGTTTTACGACTTGTGACGTTTGTTAAAAAAGCGTTAACTTTTCCGTGTGCCATACGGAACTCGCCTGTGGGGAAAGAGAGACTTCTCCTGCCGCGGGATTCCGGTGGAATCGGTGCCGGAATAAGAGTCGTGTTATGAAAACACTGTCGATCGATGTGCGGCGCGCCGAGCCGCAGGACGCGCGCGCGATATCCGAAACGCATCGGGTGTCGTGGCTGCAGGCCTATGGCGGCCTCATTCCGCACAAACCGCTGATCCAGATGGTCGACCGCCGGAACGAGACCTGGTGGCGCAAGGCGACGCGCGGTCCCGCGACGCTTCTGGTGCTCGATGTGGCCGGCACCGTGGCCGGTTACGCCACGCTCGGCCTCAACCGCGCCCGTGCGCTGCCGCAGGAAGGCGAGATCTACGAGCTTTACCTTCGCCCGGAATATCAGGGCATCGGCCTTGGCCGGCTGCTCTTCGGCGAGGCGCAGCGCCTGCTGAAGTCGCTCGGCTGCAACGGGATGATCGTCTGGTGCCTGGAGGACAGCGAGCACGCAGACCGTTTCTTCCGCTCCGCCGGCGGGCGTGACATTGCCGAAGGCATGGAAAATTTCGGCGAGAAGGAACTGAAGAAGGTCGGTTTCGTCTGGTCCTGAAGCCTGTCGATAACGGCAGGCGCTAGCCGAAGACCTATTCGGTTTTTTCCGGCAGATAGCGCATCGGCTCCCCGGCGAGTTTTCCGCGCGCGCCATGCCATTGCGGCTCGCTCTTGTTGCAGATGAAGCCGGATGCCTCTTCGTCCGCTACCGTGCGGGCAAGCGTGTTGGCATCCTTGTTCTCCAGCGCATCGACATAACCGACGACGCAGCTCGTCGGATCTTCCGCCGTGGCCACCGTCGAGACGACGAGGACCTGGCCGTAGCGCGTGGTGGTGTCGCTCGTCGTTTCCGGATCGGAGACGAACCAGCGCACGATGGTGGCGATGGGCGCCCCATCCGCGCCGAGCCGCCATTCGACCTTCGCATTGGTGTGATTGAACGGACCAAAACTCTCGAAAGCTTCATCCAGCCAGACCTTGCCGATCGGCCCATAGGCCTGGCTCTGCCGGAGGTCGCCTTCCTTGAAATAGACGGCCAGATTCTTGTAGCCGGCGCATTTCAGTGTAACGCTCGGGCCTTCGTCGGTTTCCGAAAGGGTCTCGCAGGCGTCGAGATTGCGCTCCGTATAGGTGCTTTCATTGGCCTTGGCAGCCGTGGCCGAGACGGCGGCAAGGGCGGCGGCGAGAACGAGGTGTATCGGGCGCATCTGTAATCCTCCGGGTCGTTTTGGAGACGGCGGACGGGGTCGGTCTATTCGGCCCCCGGCGAAAGTCATGTTGCGCTGCAACGGGATTCGCATTAGGAAGCCCGCAAACAAACCACCGCAGTTCAGGGAGCCCCTCCATGCGTATCGATGCGATTTCCGTTGGCAAGAACCCGCCGGACGACGTGAACGTCATTGTCGAGGTGCCGGTCGGCGGCCACCCGATCAAGTACGAGATGGACAAGGAAGCCGGTGCGCTCGTCGTCGACCGTTTCCTCTACACGCCGATGACCTATCCGGGCAATTACGGCTTCGTGCCGCACACGCTGTCGGAAGACGGCGACCCGATCGACGTGCTCATCGCCAACACGCGCCCGCTTGTTCCGGGCTGCGTGATCAATGTGCGCCCGATCGGCGTGCTGGTCATGGAAGACGATGGCGGCAAGGACGAAAAGATCATCGCCGTGCCGGTGCCGAAGCTGACGCGCCGCTACGACAAGGTCGCCAACTACACGGACCTGCCGGAGATCACGCTGAAGCAGATCGAGCACTTCTTCACGCATTACAAGGATCTGGAGCCCGGCAAGTGGGTGAAGATCGCCGGCTGGCAGGATGTCGACGTCGCCAAGAGGATGATCCTCGAAGCCGTCGCCCGCTACAACGAAGGCAAGTAAGCGCTCCCAGCGCTTCGTACCGTTCGACAAAATCCTCCGGGTCGCCAGCGATCCGGAGGATTTTCTTTTTCTGGCTACTGCCCCAAGGTTAGGAAAGCAGCGCCGGTGCCAGCACGGTGCGGATCACCTGTTCCAGGAAGAACAGGATGACGAGCACGACGAGCGGCGAGAGATCGACGCCGCCGAAATTCGGCAGGATGCGGCGGATCGGGCGGTAGATCGGCTCGGTCAGCTGGTAGAGCGAGCGGCCGATGGTCGCGATCACCTGATTGTTCGCGTTGATGACATTGAAGGCGTAGAGCCAGGAGAAGATCGCCGAGGCGATCACCAGGAACCACGCTATGTTGATGATGAACAATAGGGTGTTGATGACCGCTATCATTGATGTCTCCAATTGGTTTCGTGCTGACATGTAGCCATTGCGGGCGCAGCCAGCAAGGCCGCGCGCCGGATGCGCCGCCAACATGTTTAATTGCCGTCAGTCTTCGTGGAAGATGCGGTCGAGGAAGGACGTCATCCAGAGGCGCAATGCCGCATCGTGCAGCAGGCGGCCATCGAGATGGGCGCGACCCACCTGCGCGCCCGGCAACTCGAAGCGATGCGCGCCGCGCACGACCCAACGATGCATCATGGCGAGCGTCAGCTCGCCGTGGAACTGGATGCCCCAGGCCTTGTCGCCATAACGGAAGGCCTGGTTTTCGTAATGATGGCCGGTCGCGAGCAATGTTGCGCCGGAGGGCAGGTCGAAACCTTCGCGGTGGAACTGGTAGACCATTTCCGGCCAGGGCAGCAGCGCGGTACCGGCTTCCGTCGCCTTCAACGGATACCAGCCGATTTCCGTCCAGCCCTCTTCATGGCCGAACACCCTGCCGCCGAGATTCTTGACCAGCATCTGCGCACCGAGGCAGATGCCGAGGAAGGGGCGGTTCTCTTTCAGGGGTACCGACAGCCAGTCGATCTCCTCGCGTACATAGGGCTCGTCGTCATTGGCGCTCATCGGTCCGCCGAAGACGACGGCGCCGGCATGGTGCTCCAGCGTGGCGGGCAGGGGATCGCCGAGCACGGGGCGGCGGATATCCAGCGCATGGCCCATCTGCTGCAGGATCTGGCCGACGCGGCCGGGGCTGGAGGTCTCCTGGTGCAGCACGACCAGCACGGGCGGCCTGCGGCGCGGTTTACGGGGGAAATCGAGCATGGCTCAGGCTTCGTCCTCTCCTTCTTTCTCCCCCACGGCTCCCACCCGTTCGGCCACCTGCTGCCGCTTCATGATGCGTTCGCGGCCCGAGACGGCGAGCAGGTCGGCGATGCGCCAGATCGCGTGATCCTCCATCTCGCTCCTCTCGCCATCCGCATAGACGATTTCCCAGAGCAGGCCGATCAGGTCGACGCGCTGGTCCTCCGAAAGCTGGCGTTTCAGTTCCGAGGTGAAGCGGAAGAAGTCGATCGCCTCGCTCTCGGCATCGGTGCCGGCGACGACGAGCGCATCGAGCTCGGCCTCGTCGACGCCATAGAGCTCCTTGAAGCGGGCGCGCAGCGCCTTCTTCTCGATCTCCAGCACCTTGCCATCCGCCTCCATCACCTGGATGCAGAGCGCGATGACGGCGACCCGCGGGTCGTCGGCGGCAAAGGCCGGTTTGCTCTCGCCACCGGAAAGGCTCGCCAGAAACTGCTGCAAGCGTTCGAACATTGATTGTCGCCCCGTTTACCCTCAAGCCCTTTGAGCATGCCCATCACGTCCAGCAAACCGTTGTTTTGCCGGACGCGGTCTCAGAACAAGCGGAAACCGCTCGTGCCGTCCCGTTTGACGGCGCCTTCCTTGACACCTGGATCGTCCGGAAGGCCGAAGAAGGGTCGTTCCTCCTCCTCGGCCACCACGGCTTCCGGCTTTGTCTTCGCCTTTTCCGCGACGATGATTTCCTTCACCGGGGCCGGCTCGACGACGGCCGCGACGACCACCGGCTTTTCGGCTTCCTTCGTCTCGACCGGCTCGATCCTGACGGCTGGCTTCGCCTCGATGGCGAGCGGCGGCAGGGTGCGGATCGCCTCGTCGACGCTGTCGGTGGAGCCTTCCTCGATCGGCCCCTGGAGCTCGCTCACCGGCGTCTTCCACTCGAAGGCGTCGAGGCGGCCGGTGACGGGCGAGATGGCGCGCCATTCCGGTGCGGTGATGCCGTCGGCCGTCCAGGCCGGATCGCGCGGCGCCTTCAGCGCCTGGTTCATCCAGTGGCGGATACGCCCCTGGTCGCCGGTCTCGGCATCCTCGATATCGGCGAGCAGCAGGAAGGCGCTTTCGCGCGGCGAGAGGCGCGCGGCGGCTTCTGCCTTGGTGCGGGCAAGGGCGAAGTCGCGCGTCTCCAGCGCTGCCTCGGCGACGGCATAAAGCGCCTCGGCATTGTTCGGCCGGATGGATTCGAGCTTTTCCGCGCGCTTCAGCCGGTCGGTCGCGGAATCGCCGCTGCGGGCGCGCACGTAAAGTTTCGCCACGTCGCCATGCGCCGTCGCCTTCCAGAGCTTTTCGAGAATGGAGGCGGCCTTGCGCAGGTTGTCTTCGCGCAGATAGGCCTTGGCGGAGATCAGGCCGGCCGGCACGAAATTCTCGTCGAGCTTCAGCGCGTGCTGGGCATCGTCGCGCGCGCCCTTCGGGTCGGCGTCGAGCTTGGCGGAGGCACGCGCGGTGAGCAGCACGGCCCGGCGGCGGGCATGCGCCTTCTTCTCCTCGGCCGAGCCGGAGCGGCCATCGCCGAGCAGCCGCAGCGCCTCGTCCCAGTCGCCGGCTTCGGAGCGGTATTCGAGGGCCGCTTCCGTCGCCCAGGGAAGCTGCGGCGCCTTTTCGGCGGCACGCTCGGCATATTGCCTTGCAGCCTCGTTGGCGCCGAGGCGGCGGGCTTCCAGGTAGAGGCCGCGCAGGCCGAGCTCGCGGGTTTCCGGATCGTCGGCCATCAGCTCGAATTTTTTGCGCGCGTCGTCGTAGCGGCCTTCGATCATCGCAGCCTGTGCTTCGAGCAGGTGGATCAACGGCTCCTGATCGGCACTCAGCAGGCCCTTGGTGCGGCCCAGCATTTTCCGGGCACCGGCGGCGTCACCCGCGCCGGCGGCGATCAGGCCGGTCGAGAGCGCCTGATAGCCACGGTCGCGCTTGCGGGCGCGGAAAAACCGCTGGATCGAGTGCGGCGAGGTCCAGACCACGCGCACGATCCACCAGGTGAACATGACGGCGGCGATGAGAGAGACGACGAGCGTGGCGGCGACCATCAGGCTCATATCGGCCCGCTGGCCCTGCCAGATGATGGAGAGTTCGCCGGGACGGTCGGCAAGCCAGGCAAAGCCCGCGGCGAGAGCCAGAACGAAGAGGGCGAAGACCAGAATGCGAATCATGAAGTCTTTCTCCTCAGCCCTGGTTGCCGGTGGTCGTGGTGCCGTTCATGGCGCCGGAAACGACGGCGCCGATCAGGCCTTCGACGGCCACACGCTGGTCGAGCGTGCGCTTGTAGTCTGCTGCCGCGGTCTGGCCCACCTCCGGCAGGGTCTGCCATTCGATCTGCGCGCCCTTGAAGTCGCCGTTCTGCAGCTTGGTCTCGATGCGCGCGACGATCGCCTCGGGCGAATCGCCCTCGACGGTGCCGACAGGGCGCACGCGGATCGCCGAGGCGGCGCTCGACATCAGGCGGTTGAAGACGCCCTGGTCGCCGTCCGGCTGGTGCACGGCGTCCAGAATGGCATCCGCCGTCTTCTGGAAATCACGCACCAGGTCCGAGCGCGACGGCACACCGATGGCGGCCTGTTCGCGCAGGCCCGCAACGGACGGGTCGTCCGGCGAGATGCTGGCGAAGGCTTCCAGTTCGGCGAGATAGGGACCGCCGCGGTCGATCGCGGTCTTGAGGGCGCTTGCGGCGACGGCGCGCGCCATCGCGATGTCGCTGCGCGGTTCGTCGAGTTTCTGTTCGGCGGCGGCGATGCGCTCGGTCAGCTGGCTTTCGGTCGAGCTCACGGCCGCAATGGCCTCGCGCAGGGCCGCAAGTTCCGTCGTCAGCCGCGTCACGTCGCCTTCGAGCTTGGTGACGGCTTCGGGGGCGGCGGCGGTCGCGCCCGTGCCTTCGGCTGTCGATTTTTCGAGCGCGGCGATCCGCGTTTCGATCGGCTGGAGATTGACCGGGCTTGCTGTGCCGGCCTCGGAGAGGCGGGTCTTCAGCGCCTCGACCTCGTTGGAAAGGGCGGAGACGGCGCTGGCATCGCCGGCACGGTCGGGGCCGAGTGCGGGCAGGTAGCCGCCATATTGCAGGCTGCCGGCGCCGAGAAGTACGATCAGGCCGCCGAGAATGCTGGCGGCAAGCGTGCCGGCATTGCTTTTCTGCGGTGGCGGCGGTGTTTGCGCGCGCACCGGCTCCTCATAGGTCGCGCGGGCGGGCTCCACCGGGTCCTGCTTTTCCTCGACGATAGGTTCGGGCTCGGCGGCGACGGTCTCTTCGGTCACGGTTTCCGTGTCGGTCGTCGTCGTTTCCGTGGGCTCGGCGTCCGGTGCAGCTACGTCGGCTTCCGGCTTTTCCTCGGCGGCAAGCGCCTCGTTGCTGACGGAGGCCGGAACGGCTTCGAGGTCGATCGTCACGGGTTCGTCACCGGCTTTCTTGCGACGGGACGGGGTTTCCGGTTCCATGGCGACCTCCTGCTATTCATGTGCACTGCACTAAACCTAGACAGGGAAGGCGGCGAGGGAAAGACCCCGGCGGCAGATTCATCCGCCGGCACTTGCGGCTATAGCAGGTCGAGCAGGCTTTCCTCGTTGGGCGAGGAGGCGACGACCGTCAGCGCCGCGAAACGCTGCGGCACGGCCTTTGCGACATTTGCGCTCATGCAGAGCATCAGCGTCGAGAGGAACCGCTCCGGGATTTCGGCGAGCGGCGGCAGTTCGAAGAAGGCGCGGGCACTTTCGCGCGAGTAGAACAGCACGGCATCCGGCACCGGGCGCAGCAGGGCTGTCTCCGTCGCCGTGCGCCTGGGGATGATCGGCACCATGCGGTAGGCTTCAACGGTGCGGAACGGAATGCCCGCTTCCGTCAGTCGGGTTTCGAAGCTGCGGGCGCGCGGCAAGCCGGCGAGATAGAGGATCGGCTCGGCGGGCATGCCGAAATCGCGGCAATGGGCGACGATCATCTCCGCGAGGTCCTTGCCGTCGCCGCCGGGGGTGAGCACGGTGCGGAAACCTGCTTCTTCCGCGGCATGGGCCGAAGCCTGGCCGACGGAAAAGATGGTGGTCAGCAAGTGGCGGTCGAGGTCGTCGCCGATCTTGCCGAAGAGGCGCGCCACTTCCGCGCTGGTGATGGCGATGGCCGAATGGCGCTGGGCAAGCGCTGCCTTCACCGCGTCGATGTCATGTTCCGGCTTGGATAGCGACAGCAGGACCGTCTCGTGGCCCAGGGCCACGAGCTTGCGCGCTGTGCGGGTGGCTGCGGGCTCCGGGCGAAGAACGAGAACGCGCACGGATCAGCCCCAGCTTTCGAAGAAATCCGCTCCCGCCTTGTCGCGGATAGCCTGTCCCGCCGCTGCGCCGAGCCGCTCGGCGTCACTTACCGGGCCGCTCGTTTCGATTTCATGGAACTGGCTGCCGTCGGGCGTGAGAATCATGCCGCGGAACTGGAGGTGCTCGCCCTCGACGGTCGCGTAACCGGCGATCGGCGTGCGACAGGAGCCGTCGAGCGTGCCGAGGAAACCACGCTCGCAGGAGACGGCGGCGCGCGTCGGCCGGTCGTCGATGGCCGACAGCAGCGCATCGATGCGCGCATCGCCGATGCGGCTTTCGATGCCGATCGCGCCCTGTGCCGGGGCCGGCGGGAAGGACACGGGGTCGAGGATTTCCGTCGGCACGTCGAGCTTGCCGAGGCGCTTCAGGCCGGCATAGGCGAGCAGCGTCGCATCCGCCTGGCCTTCGGCGAGCTTGGCCAGACGCGTCTCGACCTGGCCGCGGAAGACGATGACGTTGAGGTCCGGCCGCAGACGCTTGATGAGCGCCTGGCGGCGCAGCGACGCCGAGCCGACGGTGGCGCCCTCAGGCAGATCCAGCAGGCGGGCGGCGGAGCGGCCGATGAAGGCGTCGCGCATGTCCTCGCGCGGCAGGAAGGCGGAGAGATAGAGGCCGTCCGGCAGCTTCGTCGGCATGTCCTTGGAGGAATGCACGGCGAAATCCAGTTCGCCGGAGGAAAGTTGCGCCTCGATCTCTTCCGTGAACAGGCCCTTGCCGCCGATCAGCGCCAGCGAACGGTCGGTGATGCGGTCGCCCTTCGTCGAGAGCACGACGATCTCGAACATCTCTTCCGGCAGGCCATGGGCGGCCATCAGGCGTGCGCGGGTCTCGTGGGCCTGGGCGAGCGCCAGCGGGCTGCCGCGCGTACCGATCCTGAAAGGTTTTGTTTGCATCCGCCTTGATCCGTTGTTACCGGGATGTCTCGTAACCGGCTTTAAAGCCGCCCGCAATCAATCCTAGTGCTTCATGTCGTCCCAATTGACCATTCTCGGCATCGAAACGAGCTGCGACGAGACCGCCGCGGCCGTCGTGCTGCGCGATGCGGATGGCAGGGGCGAAATTCTCGGCGAGGTGGTGCTGAGCCAGCTGGAAGAGCACAGCGCCTATGGCGGCGTGGTGCCGGAAATCGCGGCGCGCGCCCATGTGGAAGCGCTCGACAGCCTGATCTCCGAGGCGCTCCTGCGCTCCGGCCGGTCGCTGAAGGATGTCGATGCGATTGCCGCAACGAGCGGGCCGGGGCTGATCGGCGGGCTGATCGTCGGGTTGATGACGGGCAAGGCGATCGCGCGGGCTACAGGCAAGCCGCTCTATGCGGTCAACCATCTGGAAGGCCATGCGCTGACGGCGCGGCTGACCGACGGGCTCTCCTTTCCCTATCTCATGCTGCTCGTCTCCGGCGGCCATACCCAGCTCGTGCTGGTGCGTGGCGTCGACGATTACGAGCGCTGGGGCACGACGATCGACGATGCGCTGGGCGAAGCCTTCGACAAGACGGCCAAGCTGCTCGGCCTGCCCTATCCCGGCGGGCCGGCGGTGGAGCGCATGGCGAAGACGGGCAATCCGGAACGTTTCACCTTCCCGCGGCCGCTCGTCGGCGAGGCGCGACTCGATTTCTCGTTTTCCGGGCTGAAGACGGCGGTGCGCCAGGCGGCACAGTCGATCGAGCCCGTCACCGAGCAGGACATCGCCGATATCTGCGCCTCTTTCCAGCGCGCCGTGTCGCGCACGCTGAAGGATCGCATCGGCCGCGGGCTGGAACGGTTCCGCAGGCTCCATCCGACTGTCGAGACGCCGGCGCTGGTCGTGGCCGGGGGTGTGGCGGCGAACGCCGAGCTGCGGTCGACGCTTCAGACACTCTGCGATAAAAACAAATTCCGCTTCATTGCGCCGCCGCTGGCGCTCTGCACCGACAATGCCGCGATGATCGCCTGGGCGGGGCTGGAGCGCATGGCGGCCGGTTTCGCGCCGGATGACCTTGCCGTCGCGCCGCGCTCGCGCTGGCCGCTCGACCGCGAGGCGGCGACGATGCTCGGTTCCGGCAAGCGGGGAGCCAAGGCATGAGTACGACCCCGAAGATCGCCGTCATCGGCGCTGGCGCCTTCGGCACGGCGCTGGCGAGCGTCGCTGCGGCGAGCGGCGGCGATGTCACGCTGATCGGCCGCAATGCCGAGGCCGTCGAGGCCATGCGCGCCGCGCGGCGCAACGAAAAGGTTCTGCCGGGCATCGACCTGCCACAGGCGCTCGCCTTCAGCGCGGATGTCGAGGCCGTTCGCGGCGCCGGCATCGTGCTCTTCGCCATGCCCTCGCAGGCGCAACGCGAGGCGGCGCGGGCCTTTGCCCATCTGCTGGCACCCGGCACGGCGGTCGTCATCTGCGCCAAGGGCATGGAGAAGGGCACCGGCCGCCTCCTGACCGAGGTGCTGGAAGAGGAACTGCCCGGCCGCGAGATCGCAGTGCTGTCCGGTCCCGGTTTTGCCGCCGATATCGCCAAGGGCCTGCCGACGGCGATGGTCGTTGCCGCGCGCACCGCGGAGATCGGCGCGACGTTGGCGCAGGCGCTGTCCGGGCCGACCTTCCGGCTCTATCCCTCGACCGACCGGATCGGCGTGCAGCTCGGCGGGGCGCTGAAGAACGTGCTGGCGATCGCCTGTGGCATCGTCGAGGGCGCGGGGCTCGGCGATTCGGCGCGGGCGGCCCTGATTTCGCGCGGGCTGGCGGAGCTGTCGCGCTTCGTTGCGGCGCATGGCGGGGAGGGCACCACGGTGACCGGGCTTTCCGGCCTTGGCGACCTCGTGCTCACCGGAACCAGCCACCAGTCGCGCAACCTGCGTTTCGGCATCGCGCTCGGCCGTCACGGCACGGCCGCCGGCTGGTCGGGAGACCTTGTGGAAGGCGCCTTTGCCGCCTCGGTCGCCTCCGGCGTTGCCGCGGACAAGGGCATCGACATGCCGATCACCGACGCGGTCGCCCGCATCATCGACGGCACGCTCGACGTGAAGACCGCCATCGGGCAGCTCATGACGCGCCCGATCACCCAGGAATAGAAGGAAGGATCGTTTCATGCTTTTCGCATTCATCTGCGCAGACAAGCCCGGCGCGCTCCAGGTGCGCCTCGATACGCGCCCGGAACACGTCGCCTACCTGAACGAGCTCAATGCGGGCGGCAAGCTCGCCTTTGCCGGCCCGTTCCTGGGCGAGGACGGCAAGCCGACCGGCAGCCTCGTCGTTGTCAAGGCCGAGACCATCGAGGACGCACGGCAGATCGCCGACAACGACCCCTATGCCAAGGCGGGCCTCTTTGCCTCCGTCGAGGTGAAGGCCTGGAACTGGGTCTTCAACAATCCGGAGGCCTGAGACGCATGGCATACTGGCTCTACAAGTCCGAACCCTTCAAATGGTCCTGGCAGATGCAGAAGGATGCCGGCGCTGCGGGCACCGAATGGACCGGCGTGCGCAACTATCTGGCGCGCAACCACATGCGGGCGATGAAGATCGGCGACAAGGGCTTCTTCTACCATTCCAACGAGGGGCTGGAGATCGTCGGCTTCACCGAGGTCTGCGCCCTGTCGCACCCCGATTCGACGGCCGGCGAGGATCCGCGCTGGGACTGCGTCGATATCCGCGCATTGCAGGACATGCCGAAGCCGGTGTCGCTGAAGGCCATCAAGGCCAATCCGAAACTCTCCAACATGGCGCTGGTCACCTCTATGCGCCTTTCGGTGCAGCCGGTGACCGAGGAGGAGTGGATGGAGGTCTGCCGCATGGGCGGCCTGTCCAAGCCGCCGCGCTGATTTCGTGAAGACAGACCCCGAAGTCTTCATCCGCGACAATACCGGCGTGCTCTCGCCGCCGCATGTGCCGGAGGTGACGCTGAGGCTCGCCACCGAGGCGCATGACCTGTGGCTGAAGACGGAGGAGGAGCTGGAGGCGATCGGCCTGCCGCCGCCGTTCTGGGCCTTCGCCTGGGCCGGCGGGCAGGGGTTGGCGCGCCATGTGCTCGATCATTCCGCATTGGTCGCCGGCAAGTCGGTGCTCGATTTTGCCAGCGGCTCCGGCCTCGTCGGCATCGCAGCGCGTCTTGCCGGCGCGTCGAGCGTGCTGGCGGCGGATATCGATCCGTGGAGCGAGACCGCGATCCGGCTGAATGCCGCCCTCAACGGCGTCGCACTCGCCTCTACCGTCGAAAACATGATCGGCCGGGACGAGGGCTGGGACGTCGTGCTTGCCGGCGACGTCTTCTACGATCGCGGCTTTGCCGATGTGTTGATCCCGTGGTTTTCAGCGCTTGCCGCCCGCGGCGCCACCGTGCTCGTCGGCGATCCCGGCCGGGCCTATTGCCCGCGTGAGCGCATGGAAGCGCTCGCCACCTATACGGTGCCGGTCACGCGGGCGCTGGAGGACAGCGAAGTGAAGAAAACGACGGTCTGGCGTTTCCTCGCCTAGAGCAATTTCGCTTTTCTTCGAATCGCGAAAACGCTCTATCTCTTTGTTTTTACGCAATTCCGGACGCAAAAGCGCGTGCCGCACTTTTGCTGGAATTGCTCTAGGGCCGGACGACGCAGACGCCGGATTCCCAGGAGCAGGCGCTCAGGCCCGGCACGACATGGATGACCTTCGGGCCGCGGCTTTCGGCGTAGGGTCGCTCGATGATGCGCGGATAGGAATCGCCGTCGAAGTAGAAATAGATGCCGTTGCCGGGATCGTTATAGGCTGCGACGCTGCCGCCGTAGAAATTCCGGTCCTTGTTGCGCCAGTGGCGGTCGCGATGCCGCTCGGTGCGGCGATCGTCGAATGACCGGCGATCACGCTGGCGCCAGCCGTCGCGGCCATGCCGGTCACGGCGCGTGACCATGTAGCCGCTGACGTTGCCGTTCGACCAGCCCGAGTTGAAATTGCCGTCGCCGGCCTTTGCGGTCGTCATGCCGCCTGCCACAAGGGCGACCGCAAGCACGAGCACTTTGGTCGCATGGGGCGCTGAAAACAGAGTCATTCTGTCCTGCCTTCCGGATTACGCTTAACAGATCCTTAACGGCAAGATGGCGCAGCGAGGGGCAAAAGTCACGGATTTGGTTATGGATTCCGTCGATATCGTTAACGCTGGAAATGCGTCCCAAAATGGCGCAATTTCAGGCACGCCGTCTAATCGATTAAATTCATTTTGCACTGCAATGAGGCTTGTGGTTCCGCACGCTGGTGATTAAACGTCGCAATCACTACATTGTGCACAACATACTGCAATTCCGGAGAAAATTTGTCCAGTTTTTGGCTCTCCGGGGTTCCGTGAGGTTCAGATGGCGAATGTCACTCGAAGCCGGCCACTCTCGCCGCATCTCCAAGTCTACAAGCCGATTCCGACGATGGTCATGTCCATCGTGCATCGCATAACCGGCGCTGCACTTTATTTCGGCACCGTGCTCGTCGCCTTCTGGCTGATCGCGGCCGCGTCCGGGCAAGCCTATTTCGACTGGGCCAACTGGCTCTTTGGCTCGCTGATCGGCCGTATCGTGCTGTTCGGCTATACCTGGGCGCTGATGCAGCACATGCTGGGCGGCCTTCGCCACTTCATGTGGGACCTCGGCCATGGCTACGAGAAGAACTTTTCCACCAAACTTGCCATCGTGACCCCGGTCGTCGCCGTCGCCCTGACGGTGCTGATCTGGATCATCGGCACCCTGGCCCGCTGAGGAGAGCCCCATGGACATGCGCACGCCCCTCGGCAAGGTTCGCGGCCTCGGCTCGGCAAAGGACGGCACGGAGCACTTCTGGCGCCAGCGCCTGACGGCCGTCGCCAACGTTCCGCTCATTCTCTTCTTCATCGGCTTTCTGATCTGCTACAACGGCGCTTCCTACGCCGAAGTGACCGCAGCGCTCTCGAACCCGATCGTCGCCGTCCTCATGGGCCTTGTCGTCGTCTCCGGCCTCATCCACATGAAGCTCGGCATGCAGGTCATCATCGAGGACTACGTGCATGCGCAAGGCATCAAGATCGGCCTTCTCATGCTCAACACCTTCTTCGCGATCCTGGTCGGCGGGCTCTGTCTTTTCGCCGTCCTCAAAATCGCCTTCGCAGGATAATCCATCATGGCAGCGATCTCCTCCCCGGCGGCCAACGGCAAGGCCTATAATTATGTGGACCATTCCTTCGACGTTATCGTCGTCGGCGCCGGCGGCGCGGGCCTTCGCGCCACGCTCGGCATGGCCGAACAGGGCCTCAAGACGGCCTGCATCACGAAAGTCTTCCCGACGCGTTCGCACACGGTCGCTGCCCAAGGCGGCATCGCGGCCTCGCTGCAGAACATGACGCCGGATTCGTGGCAGTGGCACCTCTACGACACCGTCAAGGGTTCCGACTGGCTCGGCGACGTCGACGCCATGCAGTATCTCGCAATGGAAGCGCCGAAGGCGGTCTATGAGCTTGAGCATTACGGCGTGCCCTTCTCGCGCAACGAAGAGGGCAAGATCTACCAGCGGCCGTTCGGCGGGCACATGCAGAACTATGGCGAAGGCCCGCCGGTGCAGCGCACCTGCGCCGCCGCCGACCGCACCGGCCACGCCATCCTGCACACGCTCTATGGCCAGTCGCTGCGCAACAATGCGGAATTCTTTATCGAATATTTCGCGCTCGACCTGATCATGTCGGCCGACGGCCGCTGCACCGGCGTCGTCGCCTGGAACCTCGACGACGGCACGATCCACCGCTTCGCCGCCAAGATGGTGGTGCTCGCGACCGGCGGCTACGGCCGCGCCTATTTCTCCGCCACCTCGGCGCATACCTGCACGGGCGACGGCGGCGGCATGATCGCACGCGCCGGCCTGCCGCTGCAGGACATGGAATTCGTGCAGTTCCACCCGACCGGCATCTATGGTGCGGGCTGCCTCATCACCGAGGGCGCGCGCGGCGAGGGCGGCTATCTCGTCAATTCGGAAGGCGAGCGCTTCATGGAGCGTTATGCGCCGTCGGCGAAGGATCTCGCGTCCCGCGACGTCGTCTCGCGCTGCATGACGATGGAGATCCGCGAAGGCCGTGGCGTCGGCAAGAACAAGGACCACATCTACCTGCATCTCGACCATCTCGATCCGGCCGTGCTGCACGAGCGCCTGCCGGGCATTTCCGAGAGCGCCAAGATCTTTGCCGGTGTCGACGTGACGCGCGAGCCGATCCCGGTGCTCCCGACTGTGCATTACAACATGGGCGGCGTGCCGACGAACTACTGGGGCGAGGTGTTGAACGCCAACAGCGAGAACCCGGAGCGCATCGCGCCCGGCCTGATGGCGGTCGGCGAAGCCGGCTGTGCCTCGGTGCACGGCGCCAACCGCCTTGGCTCCAACTCGCTGATCGACCTCGTGGTTTTCGGCCGCGCCGCCGCCATCCGCGCCGGCCAGGTGATCGACCGCGTCGGCTCCGTGCCGGCGCTCGACATCGCCGCCTGCGACAAGATCATGGACCGCTTCGATCGCCTCAGGAACGCCAATGGCGGCACGCCGACGGCGATCCTGCGCGACAAGATGCAGCGCACCATGCAGGACGACGCCGCCGTGTTCCGCACGCAGGAATCGCTCGAAAGCGGCTGCAAGCGCATGACGGCGATCTGGAAGGAAATGCCGGACATCAAGGTCACCGACCGTTCGATGATCTGGAACTCCGACCTCGTCGAGACGCTGGAACTGGAAAACCTGATGGCGAACGCCATCACGACCGTCTACGGTGCCGAAGCGCGCAAGGAAAGCCGCGGCTCGCATGCCCGCGAAGACTATGTCGACGGCCCCTTCGGCGGCCGCGACGATGTCAACTGGCGCAAGCACACGCTGTCCTGGGTGAACGAGGCGGGCGACGTGACGCTCGACTATCGCCCGGTGCACACCGACCTTATCGCGGACGGGATCGATCCCAAGAAGATCGAGCCCAAGGCCCGCGTCTACTGATTCCGAGGAGAACAGGACATGGTTGAACTCGCTCTCCCGAAAAACTCGCAGATGACCGAAGGCAAGGTCTGGCCGAAGCCGGACGGCGCCACGAACACCCGCGAGTTCCGCATCTACCGCTGGAACCCGGACGACGGGAAGAACCCGTCGATCGACACGTTCTACATCGACGTCGACGATTGCGGCCCGATGGTGCTGGACGCGCTGCTCTACATCAAGAACAAGATCGACCCGACGCTGACGCTGCGCCGCTCCTGCCGCGAGGGCATCTGCGGCTCGTGCGCCATGAACATCGACGGCACCAACACGCTCGCCTGCACCAAGGGCATGGACGAGGTGAAGGGGACCGTGAAGGTCTATCCGCTGCCGCATATGCCTGTGGTCAAGGATCTCATTCCGGACCTCACCAACTTCTACGCCCAGCACCGCTCGATCGAGCCGTGGCTGAAGACCGTGTCGCCGGCGCCGGCCAAGGAATGGAAGCAGAGCCATGAGGACCGCCTCAAGCTCGACGGCCTCTATGAGTGCATCCTGTGCGCCTGCTGCTCGACCTCCTGTCCGAGCTACTGGTGGAACGGCGACCGCTATCTCGGCCCCGCCGTCCTCCTCCAGGCCTACCGCTGGCTGATCGACAGCCGCGACGAGGCAACGGGCGAGCGTCTCGACAATCTGGAAGATCCCTTCCGCCTTTATCGCTGCCATACGATCATGAATTGCGCCCAGGCCTGCCCGAAAGGCCTTAATCCGGCCAAGGCAATCGGCGAGATCAAGAAGATGATGGTCGAGCGTCGGCTCTGACATATGACCGACCGTTCACGAAACGTGAAAGACGGCCCGATCAATCGGGCCGTTTCATCTTGATTCGTACGGGCGATTCACGTTAATTCGGCGGAAATTGCTGCATGGCAGCAGTATCGGGCAGATATCGGGAGTATCGACATGCGGATTGTACATGTGGCAGGCGGGCTGATGATGGCGCTTGCTCTGGCCGGGTGCCAGCGGACCTCCTCGTCCATGGACAGCGTCAATACGCAGCAGAACATCACGCCGCTCGAAGCCGCACCCGTCGGCACCGTTTCGTCGAGCCAGCTTCCCGATCCGACGACCGATACCTCGCAGTTCCCGGAAAAGCCGACGACCGAGACGGCGATGGCGACGGGCACCGGTACGGGTGATGCGGCAGCCGCGACGGCGCTTGATGTCACCAAGGAATCCATGGTCGGCAACTGGCGCGTGGCAAGCGGCCCGTCCTCGTGCGACATGTTCCTGACGCTCACCAATCTCGGCAGCGGTTCGCGCGGCGGTACGCGCGGTTGCGCCGGCGAACTGACGGCGATGGGCTCCTGGGAAGTGGCCGGCAAGCAGGTCGTGCTGAAGGACCGCGCCGGCAATGCGATCGCCCGCCTCTACAAGTCGGCGGATGCGCGCTTCGACGGTTCGACCAATTCCGGCCAGCCCGTCAGCCTCTCGCGCTGATCCTTGTCCTCCGACACGAAACGGTAGCCTCCGCCCATGGGCAAGGACTGGGACAGCGGGTCGACACATCCGGACCATGGCGTTTCGGATAGGCTGAAGGCCCTTGTCGCGAGCGGCGAGTTGAAGCCCGACCCGGCGCAGAAGGCGATGGCGGCGCGGTTCGACCGGCTGCTGCTCGACCTGCATGCCCAGCGTCCCGCGCGCAAGTCCAGCGCGCTCGGCTGGCTGTTTGCCTCCCGCAAGCCCGAGACCGTCAGTGCGCCCAAGGGCCTCTACCTCTATGGCGGCGTCGGGCGTGGCAAGACCATGCTGATGGACATGTTCTTCGAGCAGGCGCGGGTGAAGCGCAAGCGCCGGGCGCATTTTCATGAGTTCATGGCCGATGTGCACGACCGCATCCACAAGCACCGCCAGAAGCTGAAGGCCGGCGAGACCAAGCAGGCCGATCCCGTGCCGCCGGTGGCGGAGAGCCTGATCGAGGAGGCGCGCCTGCTCTGCTTCGACGAGTTCTCGGTAACGGACATTGCCGATGCGATGATCCTGTCCCGCCTCTTCGGCGAGCTTTTTCAACGCGGCTGCATTCTGGTGGCGACGTCCAATGTCGAGCCCGACAATCTCTACAAGGACGGCTTGAACCGCGGCCTGTTCCTGCCCTTCGTCGATCTCCTGAAACAATATGTCGAGATCGTTCCGCTGGATTCCCCGACGGATTACCGGCTGGAGAAGGACAGCGGCCTGCCGGTCTTCCGCTATCCGCTGACGCCGGAAGCCGACATGGCGATGGATGCGGCCTGGCGGCGCGAGGTGGCGGGCAAGCCGGTCGATGCCGAGACGATCGTCTTCCGTGGCCGCAGCATAACTGTGCCGCAGGCGGCGGGCCGGGCGGCGCGCTTTTCCTTTGCCGATCTTTGCCAGCGTCCGCTGGGTGCTGCCGACTATCTCGAAATCCTCTCGCACTACGACACGCTGTTCGTCGACCACATCCCCTTGCTCGGCGCCGACAAGCGCAACGAGACCAAGCGCTTCATCAATCTCGTCGATACGGTCTACGACCATCGCGTCCGGCTGTTCGCATCGGCAGCGGCCGCCCCGGAAGAGCTTCTGGTGACCCGCAAGGGCACCGAGGGTTTCGAGTTCGACCGCACGGTTTCGCGCCTTATCGAGATCCGCAGCACGGAATATCTCGCAGATCACACCGCCCGATATGGCGATGACGTGACGAAAGCGTGACAGAAATTCTTACGTTTACGTAAGTATTTTTGCATCTAACCGATTGAAAATCTTCGATGCAAAAGTATGTGTTGAATTTTTAACCTGACAAGCGTAAGCCCTTGCGCCGAAAGGTCCCGCAATTGCGACATTGGGGGCCTGTTGATCGGAGCAAGAGGAAGCTTTCATGGCCCGCAAGAAGATCGCACTTATTGGTTCTGGAATGATCGGTGGTACGCTGGCGCATCTCGCCGGCCTGAAGGAGCTGGGCGACATCGTCCTCTTCGACATCGCCGACGGCATTCCGCAGGGTAAGGGCCTCGACATTGCCCAGTCCTCGCCGGTCGAAGGCTTCAATGCCTCGCTGACGGGCGCCAGCGACTACGCCGCCATCGAAGGCGCGGACGTCTGCATCGTCACCGCTGGCGTTGCCCGCAAGCCCGGCATGAGCCGCGACGACCTGCTCGGCATCAACCTCAAGGTCATGGAACAGGTCGGCGCCGGCATCAAGAAGTATGCCCCGAACGCCTTCGTCATCTGCATCACCAACCCGCTCGACGCGATGGTCTGGGCGCTGCAGAAGTTCTCGGGCCTGCCGAAGAACATGGTCGTCGGCATGGCCGGCGTGCTCGACTCGGCCCGCTTCCGCCTCTTCCTCTCGGAAGAATTCAAGGTTTCCGTCCAGGACGTCACCGCCTTCGTTCTCGGCGGCCATGGCGACACGATGGTGCCGCTTGCCCGCTACTCCACCGTCGGCGGCATCCCGCTGACCGACCTCGTCAAGATGGGCTGGGTCACCAAGGAACGCCTCGAAGAAATCATCCAGCGCACCCGTGATGGCGGTGCCGAAATCGTCGGCCTGCTCAAGACCGGCTCGGCCTACTACGCCCCGGCCGCTTCGGCGATCGAGATGGCCGAATCCTTCCTCAAGGACAAGAAGCGCGTCCTGCCCTGCGCGGCCTATCTCTCCGGCCAGTACGGCGTGAAGGACATGTATGTCGGCGTGCCCACCATCATCGGCGAGGGTGGTGTCGAGCGCATCATCGAAGTCGAGTTCAACAAGGCCGAACAGGAAGCCTTCGAAAAGTCGGTCGCGGCCGTCGCCGGCCTTTGCGAAGCCTGCATCAACATCGCGCCTTCGCTGAAGTAATCCCGGCATCAGGACAGGATTTTCCCCATGAACATTCATGAATATCAGGGCAAGGCTCTGCTGAAGAGCTTTGGCGCACCGGTTGCCGAAGGCGTTGCCATCTTCTCCGCCGACGAGGCGGAGGCGGCTGCGAAGTCGCTTCCCGGCCCGCTCTACGTGGTCAAAAGCCAGATCCACGCCGGCGGCCGCGGCAAGGGCAAGTTCAAGGAACTCGGCCCCGACGCCAAGGGCGGCGTGCGCCTCGCCTTCTCGATCGAGGAGGCCAAGGCCCATGCCAAGGAAATGCTCGGCAACACGCTCGTCACCGCGCAGACCGGCCCGGCCGGCAAGCAGGTAAATCGCCTCTACATCGAGGACGGCGCCGATATCGACCGCGAACTCTACCTCTCGCTGCTCGTCGACCGCTCCGTCGGCCAGGTTGCCTTCGTCGTTTCGACCGAAGGCGGCATGGACATCGAGGCCGTCGCCCATGACACGCCGGAAAAGATCCTCACCGTCGCGATCAACCCGGAAGCCGGCGTCACCGCCGACGACCTGGCGAAGCTCACCTCGGCGTTGAAGCTCGAAGGCGAAGCAAAGGCCGACGCCGAAAAGCTCTTCCCGATCCTCTACAAGGCCTTTGTCGAGAAGGACATGAGCCTCCTGGAGATCAACCCGCTGATCGTCATGAAGAACGGCCGCATGCGCGTTCTCGACGCCAAGGTGTCGTTCGACGGCAACGCGCTGTTCCGCCACGACGACGTCAAGGCGCTGCGCGACGAGACCGAAGAGGACGCCAAGGAAATCGAGGCCTCCAAGTGGGATCTCGCCTATGTGGCGCTCGACGGCAATATCGGCTGCATGGTCAACGGCGCGGGCCTTGCCATGGCGACGATGGACATCATCAAGCTCTACGGCAAGGAGCCGGCGAACTTCTGCGACGTCGGCGGCGGCGCCGGCAAGGAGAAGGTCGCGGCTGCCTTCAAGATCATAACGGCAGACCCGAAGGTCGAGGGCATCCTCGTCAACATCTTCGGCGGCATCATGAAGTGCGATGTCATCGCAGAGGGTGTCGTTGCGGCCGTGCAGGAAGTCGGCCTCAAGGTTCCGCTGGTCGTTCGTCTCGAAGGCACGAATGTCGAGCTTGGCAAGAAGATCCTGAACGAATCGGGCCTGGCGATCACCGCCGCTGACGATCTGGATGATGCTGCCAAGAAGATCGTCGCCGCGATCAACGGCTAATTGAAGGACCTGACCTCATGTCGATTCTCGTCAACAAGAACACCAAGGTCCTCGTTCAGGGCCTGACCGGCAAGACCGGCACCTTCCACACCGAACAGGCGCTCGCCTATTACGGCACGCAGATGGTCGGCGGCATCCACCCGAAGAAGGGCGGCGAAACCTGGACCGGCTCGAAGGGTGAAAGCCTGCCGATCTTCGCCTCGGTTGCCGAAGGCAAGGAAAAGACCGGCGCGGACGCCTCCGTGATCTACGTTCCGCCGGCAGGCGCCGCGGACGCGATCATCGAGGCGATCGAAGCGGAAATCCCCTTCATCACCTGCATCACCGAAGGCATCCCGGTTGCCGACATGGTGCGCGTCAAGGCCCGCCTCGACCGCTCCTCCTCGCGCCTGCTCGGCCCGAACTGCCCGGGCATCCTGACGCCGGAAGAATGCAAGATCGGCATCATGCCGGGCTCGATCTTCCGCAAGGGCTCGGTCGGTATTGTTTCGCGCTCCGGCACGCTTACCTATGAAGCGGTGTTCCAGACCTCCAACGAAGGCCTCGGCCAGACCACGGCCGTCGGCATCGGCGGCGACCCGGTCAAGGGCACCGAATTCATCGACGTGCTGGAGATGTTCCTGGCGGACGACGCCACGACCTCCATCATCATGATCGGCGAAATCGGCGGCTCGGCGGAAGAAGATGCGGCGCAGTTCCTCATCGACGAAGCCAAGAAGGGCCGCAAGAAGCCGATGGCCGGCTTCATCGCGGGCCGCACCGCTCCGAAGGGCCGCACCATGGGCCACGCCGGCGCTGTCGTTTCCGGCGGCAAGGGTGACGCGGAATCCAAGATCGCGGCGATGGAATCCGCGGGCATCCGCGTGTCGCCCTCGCCGGCCCGCCTCGGCAAGACGCTGGTCGAAGTCCTGAAGGGCTGAAACATCAACACTGGGTGGGCCGGCTGAAAATGCCGGCCGATCCGTCTCTTCCCGGCGCGCGGCGGACAGGCCTGCGGCGGGCGGCAATCCGGGGAAAGCCCGGTCAACACGATCGTTCGGGAGGCGGGCGCGGCGCCCGCGAAACACCATGGCACGACTAGACGCCAACGAACAATTTCTCGCCACGTCCTTCCTTGACGGGGCGAACGCGGCCTATATCGAACAGCTCTACGCGAAGTATGAGGCGGACCCCGCTTCCGTCGGCGAAGAGTGGCAGGCCTTCTTCAAGGCGCTGGAAGACCAGCCCTCCGACATCGTGAAGGCCGCCAAGGGCGCCTCGTGGAAGCGCGCCAACTGGCCGATCGCGGCCAATGGCGAGCTCGTCTCGGCGCTCGACGGCAACTGGGGCGTCGTCGAGAAGGTGCTTGAGAAGAAGGTCCAGGCCAAGGCGGAAGCCGCCGCGGTCCGGACCGGCGCGCCCGTCAACCAGGCCGACGTCAACCAGGCGACGCGCGACTCGGTGCGCGCCATCATGATGATCCGCGCCTACCGCGCCCGCGGCCACCTGCATGCCAAGCTCGACCCGCTCGGCATCGCGGCACCCGTCGAGGACTATCACGAGCTTTCGCCCTCGAACTATGGTTTCGAGGACAAGGATCTTGATCGCAAGATCTTCATCGACAACGTGCTCGGCCTTGAATACGCGACGATCCGCGAGATGGTCGATATCCTCGAGCGCACCTATTGCTCGACGATCGGCGTCGAGTTCATGCACATTTCCAACCCGGAAGAAAAGGGCTGGATCCAGGAGCGCATCGAAGGCCAGAACAAGGGTGTCGATTTCACGCCGGAGGGCAAGAAGGCCATCCTGCAGAAGCTGATCGAGTCGGAAGGCTTCGAGCAGTTCATCGACGTCAAGTACAAGGGCACCAAGCGCTTCGGCCTCGATGGCGGTGAAGCGCTGATCCCGGCGCTCGAACAGATCATCAAGCGCGGCGGCCAGCTCGGCCTGAAGGAAATCGTGCTCGGCATGGCGCATCGCGGCCGCCTCAACGTTCTGACCAACGTGATGGCCAAGCCCCACCGCGCCGTGTTCCACGAGTTCAAGGGCGGCTCCTACGCGCCGGACGAAGTCGAAGGCTCCGGCGACGTGAAGTACCACCTCGGCGCCTCCTCGGACCGCGAGTTCGACGGCAACAAGGTGCACCTGTCGCTGACAGCGAACCCCTCTCACCTTGAGATCGTCAACCCGGTCGTCATGGGCAAGGCCCGCGCCAAGCAGGACCAGATGGCGAAGGTCTTCGAGGGCGACATCATCCCGCTCTTTGAACGCGCCCAGGTCATGCCGCTGCTGCTGCACGGCGATGCCGCCTTTGCCGGCCAGGGCGTGACGGCCGAAATCCTCGGCCTGTCGGGCCTGCGCGGTCACCGCGTCGCCGGCACGGTGCATGTCATCATCAACAACCAGATCGGTTTCACCACGAACCCGGCCTTCTCGCGCTCCTCGCCCTATCCCTCCGACGTGGCGAAGATGATCGAGGCGCCGATCTTTCATGTGAACGGCGACGATCCGGAAGCGGTGACCTACGCCGCCAAGATCGCCACCGAATTCCGCATGAAGTTCCACAAGCCGGTCGTGCTGGACATGTTCTGCTACCGCCGCTTCGGCCATAACGAAGGCGACGAGCCGGCGTTCACGCAGCCGAAGATGTACAAGGCGATCCGCGCCCACAAGACGGTCGTCAACATCTATGGCGCGCGCCTCATTGCCGAGGGCGTGATCAGTGAAGGCGAATTCGAGAAGATGAAGGCCGACTGGCGCGCCAATCTCGAACAGGAGTTCGAGGCCGGCCAGTCCTACAAGCCGAACAAGGCCGACTGGCTGGACGGTGCCTGGTCGGGCCTGCGCTCGGCCGACAACCAGGACGAACAGCGCCGCGGCAAGACCTCGGTGCCGATGAAGCAGCTCAAGGAAATCGGCCGCAAGATCTCGACGATCCCGGAAGGTTTCAAGGCCCACAAGACCATCCAGCGGTTCATGGACAACCGCATGCAGATGGTGGAGACGGGCGAGGGCATCGACTGGGCGATGGGCGAAGCGCTTGCCTTCGGCACGCTCTGCGTCGAGGGCACGAAGATCCGCCTTTCCGGCCAGGATTGCGAACGCGGCACATTCTCGCAGCGCCATTCGGTTCTCTACGACCAGGAGACCGAAGACCGCTACATCCCGCTCGCCAACCTGGCGCCGACGCAGGCCCGTTACGAGGTCATCAACTCGATGCTCTCGGAAGAGGCCGTGCTCGGCTTCGAATATGGCTATTCGCTGGCCCGTCCGAATGCGCTGACGCTCTGGGAAGCCCAGTTCGGCGACTTCGCCAACGGTGCGCAGGTCGTCTTCGACCAGTTCATCTCGTCGGGCGAACGCAAGTGGCTGCGCATGTCGGGCCTGGTCTGCCTGCTGCCGCACGGCTATGAGGGCCAGGGTCCGGAGCACTCCTCCGCCCGCCTCGAACGCTGGCTGCAGATGTGCGCCGAGGACAACATGCAGGTCGCCAACGTCACGACGCCGGCGAACTACTTCCACATCCTGCGCCGCCAGGTGAAGCGCGACTTCCGCAAGCCGCTGATCATGATGACGCCGAAGTCGCTGCTGCGCCACAAGCGCGCCGTCTCCTCGCTGTCGGAAATGGCGGGCGAAAGCTCGTTCCACCGCCTGCTGTGGGACGATGCGGAGGTCATCAAGGACGGCCCGATCAAGCTGCAGAAGGACGCGAAGATCCGTCGCGTCGTGATGTGCTCGGGCAAGGTCTACTACGACCTTCTGGAAGAGCGCGAAAAGCGCGGCATCGACGATGTCTACCTGCTGCGCCTGGAACAGCTCTATCCGTTCCCGGCCAAGGCGCTGATCAACGAGCTGTCGCGTTTCCGCAATGCCGAGATGGTCTGGTGCCAGGAAGAGCCCAAGAACATGGGTGGCTGGGCGTTCATCGACCCCTATCTCGAATGGGTGCTCGCCCATATCGACGCCAAGTACCAGCGCGTGCGCTACACCGGCCGTCCGGCCGCGGCGTCGCCTGCAACGGGCCTGATGTCGAAGCACCTCGCGCAGCTCGCCGCCTTCCTCGAGGACGCGCTGGGCGGCTGATCCCGCCCTAGCACTCCGTAACCGCGACAAAGATACAACGAACGGAAAACACTCATGGCTACCGAAATCCGCGTCCCGACTTTGGGAGAATCCGTCAGCGAAGCGACCGTCGGCACCTGGTTCAAGAAGGTCGGCGACGTCATCAAGGCCGACGAGCCGCTCTGTGAGCTCGAAACCGACAAGGTGACGATCGAAGTGCCGGCACCGGCCGCTGGCGTCCTGTCGGAAATCGTCGCGAATGCCGGCGACACGGTCGAGCCGGGCGGCCTGCTCGGCCAGATCTCTGCGAGCGGTTCCGCCGGTGCCAGCGCGCCTGCCGCCGCCGAAAAGGTCGAGAAGGTTGCGGCCGCTCCGGCTGCCGAAGCCAAGCCCGCCGCGGCTGCGTCTTCCATGCCGGCTGCACCCTCGGCCGCCAAGCTGCTCGCCGAAAACAATATCTCCGCCGACCAGGTCGATGGTTCCGGCAAGCGCGGCCAGGTGCTGAAGGGCGACGTGCTCGCCGCTGTCGCCAAGGGTGTTACGGCCTCGACGCCGGCCGCTGCTGCCGAGCCGGTGAAGGTTGTCGCCCGTGCTGCCTCCTCCGAGGCTGATGCGCCGCGCGAAGAGCGCGTGAAGATGACGCGCCTGCGCCAGACGATCGCCCGCCGCCTCAAGGACGCGCAGAACACCGCCGCCATGCTCACCACCTACAACGAGGTGGACATGTCGGCCGTGATGGACCTGCGCAACCGCTACAAGGACCTGTTCGAGAAGAAGCACGGCGTGAAGCTCGGCTTCATGGGCTTCTTCACCAAGGCCGTGACGCACGCGCTGAAGGAACTGCCGGCTGTCAACGCCGAGATCGACGGCACCGACATCATCTACAAGAACTACTGCCACATCGGCGTCGCCGTCGGCACGGACAAGGGCCTCGTCGTTCCGGTCGTGCGCGATGCCGACCAGATGTCGATCGCCGAAATCGAAAAGGATATCGGTCGCCTCGGTAAGCTCGCCCGTGACGGCGCGCTCTCCATGGCCGACATGCAGGGCGGCACGTTCACCATTTCGAACGGCGGTGTCTACGGCTCGCTGATGTCCTCGCCGATCCTGAATGCCCCGCAGTCCGGCATCCTCGGCATGCACAAGATCCAGGAGCGCCCGGTCGTCGTCGGCGGCCAGATCGTCATCCGTCCGATGATGTATCTGGCGCTTTCCTACGATCACCGCATGGTCGACGGTAAGGAAGCCGTGACCTTCCTGGTCCGCGTCAAGGACAGCCTGGAAGATCCGGAACGCCTCGTTCTCGATCTCTAAAAGGGGATAGCCATGGAGGCGGCAGCGTCAGCGTCTTCGCCCATGCTCGTGCTTCTGGCATTGAGCGTGGCGCTGCTCGTCTTCCATATCGGGCTCCAGGGCGTGCTTTCCACGCGTGAACTCGGTTCCGCCTGGAATGCCGGCCCGCGGGATGGCGGGCGGGAGCCGACAGGCAAGCTTGCCGGACGCGCTGGCCGCGCGTCGGCCAATTTCCGGGAAACCTATCCCGGCTTCGTCGCCCTCGCCCTGGCGCTTGCCATCGCGGGTGATCCGGCGGGCTGGGGACTGGCCGGCGCCTGGCTGTGGTTTATCGCCCGGCTCGTCTATCTTCCGCTCTATCTGGCAGGCATTCCCTATATCCGTTCGATTGTCTGGCTCGTCGCGCTGGTGGGCCTCGCGGTCATGGCGGGCGTGGTCATCTTCTAGGAGACAGGTATCCCATGAGCAGCTATTTCCTGGAACTCGCCTCGTTGATGGCGATCTTTTCCTTCGCCATCGTCTCGCCGGGTGCCGACCTTGCCATGGTCATGCGCCAGTCGATCGTGCATGGGCGGCGCGCGGCGATCATCACGTCCTTCGGCGTCGGCACGTCGCTGATGTTCCACGTCACTTACACGATCCTCGGCCTCGGCCTCATCATTTCCCAGTCGATCTACCTCTTCAACATCGTGAAGTGGTGCGGCGTCGCTTACCTCATTTATATCGGCATCAAGGCCTTGCGTGCCGGCAAGACGGACATGTCCGTCGAGGCGGTGAAGGGCAACGAGGACGGCAAGGGCGAGCAGTCGGCGCTGCGCGCCTTCGGTCTCGGTTTCCTCGCCAATGCGCTGAACCCCAAGCCGGTCTTCTTCTTCCTGTCGATCTTCTCGACCGTCGTCAGTGCCCATACGCCGATCGCTATCAAGTTCGGCTACGGGCTCGTCATGGCCTCCTGCCTCATCGCCTGGTTCGTCGGCGTCTCGCTGTTCATGACGACCCCGCGCATGCGGGCCGCCTTCTCGCGCATGAGCCAGTGGATCGATCGCGCCAGCGGCCTCGTCTTCATCGCGCTCGGCATCAAGCTCGCCACGGAAAAGGCCCACTGAGCCATGCGCACCGCCCTCGTCGTCGCCGGACTTTTTGCCGCGACCGCCGCCTCTGCGGCGGAGTGCCGGCAGGACCGCGCGATCTATGCGGATCGCGACGGGGGCTATGAGCTGACCTTCGAACCGGTCGGGTCGAGTGCTGCCGCGACGAGCCATCATTTCAAGGTGAAGGTGCTCTCAAGCGGCGTGGTGCTCGACGGCATCGTGATGCCCGGCGACGATCCCGCGCGCTCCAACGGCATGGTCATGCACAATTGCCCGGAAGGCGACGTGACCGGCGAGGAAATCGCCGCCTGCACCGTCTGGGAAGGCGTGATCTATACGCTCGATGGGTCCGGTGGAGCAGACCTGCTGCCCGCCGAGGGCGCCACGGCGGCCGAAACGCTGTTGCTCGCCGGCTTCGGCCCCTCCCTGCGCTATTCGACGCTGTGGGACGAGGGCAAGGCCAAGGTTGCGCCGTGGGACGTGCTCAAGCGCAAGGGATGTGCCGCATGACGGAAGCGCCCGTTCTTCTCGTCACCGGCGGCAGCCGCGGCATCGGCGCCAGCGTCTGCCGCATGGCGGGCGCTGCCGGCTGGCAGGTCGCCGTGAATTATGTGGCAAACCTCGAAGCCGCAGAGGCGGTGGTCGCGGATATCCACGCCATGGGCGGGTCGGCGATCCCCGTTCAGGGCGATGTCGGCAGCGAACTCGGCCTCGCCAATATCTTCTCCACCATCGACGGCACGTTCGGCCGGCTCGAAGGGCTGGTGAACAATGCCGGCATCGTCGCCCTGCCGCAGCGCGTCGATGAAATGTCCGCCGAGCGGCTGGAGCGCATGTTCGCGGTCAATGTCATGGGCTCGATCCGCTGCGCGCAGGAGGCCGTGCGCCGCATGTCGACCCGCCATGGCGGCAAGGGCGGCTCGATCGTCAATATTTCCTCGGTGGCGGCGCAGCTCGGTTCGGCCGGGCAATATGTCGACTATGCCGCCAGCAAGGGCGCGATCGAGAGTTTTACCATCGGGCTTGCCCGCGAGGTCGCGACGGAAGGCGTGCGCGTCAATCTCGTGCGCCCCGGCATCATCGACACCGACATCCACGCCTCCGGCGGCCTGCCGAACCGGGCGCGCGACATGGCGTCGCTCATCCCGATGCAGCGGCCGGGCACGGCCGATGAAGTCGCCCATTCCATTCTCTATCTTCTCTCCGATGCGGCATCCTATGTGACGGGTGCCGCCCTCAACGTCAGCGGCGGCCGCTAGGCCCCGCGCAGGAAGGACTTGTCATGGCATATGATCTCATCGTTATCGGTTCCGGCCCCGGCGGCTATGTCTGCGCCATCAAGGCGGCCCAGCTCGGCCTGAAGGTCGCGGTCGTCGAGAAGCGCCAGACCTATGGCGGCACTTGCCTCAATGTCGGCTGCATCCCCTCCAAGGCGCTGCTGCACGCCTCCGAGGTCTACCACCAGGCCGGCCATGGCATGGAAGCGCTTGGCATCGACGGCGTGAAGCCGGTGCTCAACCTGCCGAAGATGATGGCGCACAAGGATGCGACCGTGAAGTCGAATGTCGACGGCGTCGCCTTCCTCTTCAAGAAGAACAAGATCGACGGCATCCAGGGCACCGGCAAGGTGCTGGGCGCGGGCAAGGTCTCCGTCACCAACGACAAGGGCGAAGAGCAAGTCCTGGAGACGAAGAACATCGTCATCGCCACGGGTTCCGACGTCGCCGGCATTCCGGGCGTTCCGGTCGATATCGACGAGAAGGTCATCATCTCGTCGACCGGCGGCATCGCGCTCGAAAAGGTTCCGGGCCACCTGATCGTCGTCGGCGGCGGCGTGATCGGGCTGGAGCTCGGCTCGGTCTGGGCACGTCTCGGCGCCAAGGTCACGGTCATCGAATATCTCGACACGATCCTCGGCGGCATGGACGGCGAGGTCTCCAAGCAGTTCCAGCGCATGCTCGCCAAGCAGGGCATGGAGTTCAAGCTCGGCGCCAAGGTGACGGGCGTGGAGAAGGCCGGCGCGGGCGCCAAGGTGACCTTCGAACCGGTCAAGGGCGGTGATGCCGCCACGATCGAAGCCGACGTCGTGCTGATCGCCACCGGCCGCAAGCCCTATACCGAAGGCCTCGGCCTCAAGGAAGCGGGTGTCGCGCTGGACAATCGCGGTCGCGTCGAGATCGACAACCACTTCCAGACCAACATTGCCGGCATCTATGCGCTCGGCGACGTGGTGCGCGGCCCGATGCTCGCCCACAAGGCGGAAGACGAGGGTGTCGCCGTTGCCGAAATCCTCGCCGGCCAGGCGGGCCATGTGAACTATGACGTCATCCCGGGCGTGGTCTACACCCAGCCGGAAGTCGCCTCCGTCGGCAAGACGGAAGAGGAGCTGAAGGCTGCGGGTATCGCCTACAAGGCCGGCAAGTTCCCGTTCACGGCGAACGGCCGCGCCCGCGCCATGCTGGCGACGGATGGTTTCGTAAAGGTCCTGGCCGACAAGGAGACCGACCGCGTGCTCGGCGTGCACATCGTCGGCTTCGGCGCCGGCGAGATGATCCACGAGGCGGCCGTGCTGATGGAATTCGGCGGTTCCTCCGAGGACCTCGGCCGCACCTGCCACGCGCACCCGACCATGTCGGAAGCCGTCAAGGAAGCCGCACTCGCGACCTTCTTCAAGCCGATCCATATGTGATCCGGACCATATGCGACAGGGGTGGGCGGCTGCGACAACCGGCCGCCTGTCCTCTACGCTCGATCAGGGGCACCATGCAGGCTGTAAAGGATGGCCTTCATGTCCCCCGTATCGAGACCCGTCTCGCTCCCGCATCCCCTGCTGCCGACTGCCGACTGGGCGGATCGCTTCACGCTCGGCCTGCCCGTCGATCATCTCACGGCGCGGGAGGCCGCGCGGCTGGCGCTCGAACATCCGCCGGGCTGGGTGCGCAGACTGATGGCGCTGCGCAATGCGCTGGTCGCGCCCTTCGGCCTGAAGCGGGCGGCGGAACAGGCCGCGACATCACAGGTGGAAATCGGTGGTTTTCCGGTGGTGAGCGCCAGTGACGACCGGGTCGTGCTCGGCTTCGACGACAAGCATCTCGATTTCCGCATCGTCATCGATATAAGGCAGGACCGGCCAAGCGGCCAGACCCTCAGCGTGATGACGCTCGTGCACCGCAACAACCTGCTCGGCCGGCTCTATCTCGCCGCCATCATGCCGTTCCACAAGCTGATCGTTCGCACCATGCTGTGCGGCGTCGGGCGCCGGGTCAGTTCACCGCGGTTACCGTAAAGCCCTGCTTGCGCAGGAGTTCGACCACGCCCTCCGGGCCGGCGAGATGCAGCGCGCCGACGGCGATGAAGACGTTGCCGTCCGCCAGGATCGGGGCCGCCCGTTCTGCCATCGTGTGGTTACGGTCGATGATGATGCGCTGCTCGAAATCGGCATAGGCCTTGGCGTCCTCGTCCGTCTCAGGCGCGGACGCCCGCATCATCGGCATGATCATGCCGGTATCGCCGGCAAGATAGAGCTGGCTCATCGTCTCGATGACATCCGTCAGCGTATCGCCGAGTTCCAGCGTCTGCACGAGGCCCTGGACCTGCGGTTCGACCGGCAGCGAATCGAGGGCGGAAATCTGCTCGATCAGCGTTTCCAGGCCTTTCAGCGTCTTGCCTTCGGCGAGCGCGGTTTTGGCGAGCTGCTGGTCGAGGAAGGCCGCACCCGCCGTCTTTCGGGCGATCTCGCAGGCCGGCAGCGCCACGAAGCTCGCGATCATCCATGGCTTCATGCGGCCGACGGCGGCGAGCGACAGGCCGCGCCCCTTCAGGCCTTCCGCAAGCTTCTCCGCATCCTGCTTGTCGAGGAAGTCGGTGATGGATTTTCCGTCGGTGAACATGGTGAGGTCGGGCCGCGCCATGATGGCCGCGCCCGCCTTCTTCTCGTCGGCGATCTCGTCCGATTCGACGACGATGGTGGCGGCATCGGCATAGGCGGTGCGCGCCGCTTCCGGCATGGCGAGCACGCGCGGGTCCGTCACATGCATGGTGCCGAGCAGCCAGGAGGCGGGCTTGCCGTCCTTCTCGATCTTCCAGAAGATGCCCTTGCCGTTCGGCACGGCATCCGCCTCGGCGCGCAGCTTGGCGAAGCCGGCCGGGTCGTCCTTCTCGAATTTCGTCAGCAGGTTGTTGCCGCCGCACGCTGCAGGCTCCTGCGCATGGGCGGGGGAGAGGGTCGCCAGCACGACGAGGACGGAGAGGGCGATGAAGAGATGGATAGCCGCCAGCGCCCAGAGGCCGGCATCGGCCAGCCGGTCGGCCAGCACCATGCGGCTCTTGTGAAGAAGGACTGTCATGGTCGAACTCCCTGCATATTTTTCGCGACCCTAGCCGCGTCCCCCTCACAAGCCGTTAACGGATTCAGGCGCGCGGGTGCGCTCGGTCGTAGATTTCGAGCAGCCGGGCCGAATCGACGCCGGTATAGACCTGGGTCGTCGAGAGGCTGGCATGGCCGAGCAGTTCCTGGATGGTGCGCAGGTCCCCGCCGCCGGCAAGCAGATGCGTGGCGAAGGAATGGCGCAACGCATGCGGCGTGGCGCTGTCCGGCAGGCCGAGCGCGCTGCGCATCTTCTGCATCTCGCGCTGGATGATGGCGGGCTGCAACGGCCCGCCGCGCATGCCGCGGAACAGCGGCTTGTCCTCGGCCAGCGGAATGGGGCAGAGTTTGATGTAATCCTCGACGCCGGTGAGCGCCGGGGCGATCAGCGGCACGATGCGCATCTTGTCGCCCTTGCCGGTGATGCGCAGCGATGTCGGCGTGCCGGCGAAATCGGCGGGCGTCAGCGACAGCGCCTCGGAGATGCGCAGGCCGCAGCCGTAGAGCAGCGTCAGCACCGCGGCATTGCGCACGCGGATCCACGGTTCGTCGGCAAGCTGTTCGCTGGCATCGACCACGGCGATCGCCTGCCCGGCGGAAAGCGGTTTCGGCAGCGATTTCGGCTGTTTTGGCGAGCGCACGGCGGAGGCACCGGCCGCATTGGCAAGGCCCTTGCGCTCCAGATGGCGCAGGAAGGAGCGCAGGCCGGCAAGGCCGCGGCCGAGCGTGCGGGCACCCGCACCATCGCGGCGCCGGCTGGCGAGGAAGCCGCGCAGGTCTGCCGGGCGCAGGTCGCCGATATCCTTCAGGCGCGCGGGGGCGGCGAGATGCTGCGTCAGGAAGGTGAGGAACTGCCTCGTGTCGCGCTCATAGGCGTCCAGCGTGTTCTCCGACAGCCGCCGCTCGTCGGCCAGCGACGCGAGCCAGCTTTGTCGCTCGGTCATCAGGGTCTGGTCGGCGATGATGAGAAGTTCGTTCATGGCATGCCCTTCGGCCGTTTGCCGCATGGTCGGTGATTTGCGTTAACGTTTGCTTCACCGGCCGCCTTCCTCTGGACATGGTGCCCGGTATAGAGACGATCGTGCTCCTGATTCCGGATACGCTTCATGCTGCTGCGCTCCATGTCCGCCGAAAACTACCGTTCGCTGCGCTCGATCCGCATGGATCTTGGGCGGGTGAACCTGTTCGTCGGCGAGAACGGAGCGGGCAAGTCGAACCTCTACCGCTCGCTGCAACTGGTGCAGGCGGCGGTGCGCGGCAATTTCGCCCATGAGATCGCAGCGGAGGGCGGCATGGCCTCGGCGCTGTGGACGGGCAAGCGCCGGGTGAACGAGCCGGTGCGCATCCGGCTGGAGGCCGAGCTTCTCGACGAGGACCGGGCGATCACCTTCCGCTACCGCGTCGAGGCGGGCTTACGACCGCCGATCGATGCCGCGGGTTTCGCCTTCGAGCCGCAGGTCAAGGCCGAGGAATTGTCGATTGAGACCGGCCGCCGGCCGGTGACCATGATGAAACGCGGCGGACCGGGCATCATGGTGCGCAGCGAGGCGGGCCGGATGGTGGAGTATCCCGAACAGGCCCTGACCTCCGAGACCGCCATCGCGCTTCTCGGCGATGCCGGCCATTATCCGGAGGTCGGCACGTTCCGCCGCGCGGTTTCGCAATGGCGGTTCTTCCACGGTTTCCGCTCGGACCGCGATTCGGCGCTGCGCCAGCCCTGCCTTGCCGTCACCGCGCCGCTGCTCGACGAGGACGGGGCGAACATGGCGGCGGTCTTCGCGACGCTGAAATGGACGCGGGGCGACACGGTCGATCTCGACCGGGCGGTGGCGGATGCCTTTGGCGGCGCACGGCTTTCCGTGCCCGAGCCGGAGGAATTCGCCTCCTACGGGCTGACCTTCCCGCAGTTTCCCCAGCGCATCTTCCAGCCGCGCGAGCTTTCCGACGGGCAGATCCGTTTCCTGGCGCTCGCGGCTGCATTGCTTTCATACCGCACGCCGCCGTTGATCGCGTTGAACGAGCCGGAGGCGAGCCTCCATCCGGACATGCTGTCGCCGCTCGCCGAGATGATCGCGCGGGCCGCCGAGACGAGCCAGTTGTGGATCGTCACCCATTCCGAGCGGCTGGCGCAGGAGGTGGAGACGCGCTGCGGCGTGCGGGCCAAGCGCGTCGTGCGCAATGACGGCGCGACCTGGATCGACGGCATGCGGCTGACCGGCGAAATGGGCGAGGACGACGAATGAGCGGGACGGCGATCTTTGCGGTTTTCTTCGCGCACCGGCGGGGGCATCTTCGCGGGCAATGAACAGCGATTCGATCGACCTTTTCGGGGAGAAACTTTTTCCGCGCACGGTGCCCGTCATGGTGCCGGTGCCCACGCCCACGCCCTATTCCTACTCCGTGCCGGAGGGCATGGCGGTGGAGCCGGGCTCGATCGTGCAGGTGCCGCTCGGGCCGCGGCTGGTGCCGGGGGTCGTCTGGGATGGCGGTGACGACAGCCAAGTCGATCCGAAGAAGCTGCGGCCGATCGAGAAGGTCTTCGACTGCCCGCCGCTCTCGAAGGAGATGCGCGATTTCCTCGACTGGGTTTCCGCCTATACGGTCACGCCGCCGGGCTTGGTCGCCCGCATGGCGCTGCGTGCGCCGACGGCCTTCGATCCCGAGCCGATGATCGAGGGGCTGCGTTTTACGGGTCACCGGCCGGAGCGGCTGACGAGTGCCCGCGAGCGGGTGCTGGAAATGGTCGAGGACGGCATTCCGTGGACCCGCTCGGGTCTTGCGCACGCCGCCGGCACCTCGACCAGTGTCGTCGACGGGCTGGTGAAGCAGGGCAGCTTCGAGACCGTCTTCCTGCCGCCGCCGCCCGTCGTCGCGGTGCCCGATCCGGAGCATGTGGAGCCGCGGCTCGAAGGGCCGCAGACGGAGAGTGCGGCGGAGCTTGTCGAGAGCGTGCGCGCCGGCGGCTTCAACGTCTCGCTGATCGACGGCATTACCGGTTCGGGCAAGACCGAGGTCTATTTCGAGGCGATTGCCGAGACGCTGCGGCGGGGCAAGCAGGTGTTGATCCTGCTGCCGGAAATCGCGCTGACGGCAAGTTTTCTGGAGCGTTTCCAGGATCGGTTTGGCGCAAAACCCGCCGAGTGGCATTCCGATCTCGCCCCGCGCATCCGTGAAAAGGTCTGGCGGCAGGTGACGATGGGGGATGTGCGGGTCGTGGCCGGCGCGCGTTCGGCGCTGTTCCTGCCCTTCGAGAATCTCGGCCTCGTCATCGTCGATGAGGAGCACGATCCTGCCTACAAGCAGGAAGACCGCGTCTTCTACAATGCGCGCGACATGGCCGTGGTGCGGGCGCGCATCGGCGATTTCCCGGCCGTGCTCGTCTCGGCGACGCCGTCCATCGAAAGCCGCGTCAACAGCGATGTCGGGCGCTATCGCAAGCTGCACCTGCCGACGCGGTATGGCGACGCCGCCCTTCCGGACCTGCACCTTGTCGATATGCGGCGCCATCCGCCGGCGCGCGGCGGGTTTCTTTCGCCCGTCATGCTGCGCGGCATCGCCCGCACCATCGAGAAGGAGCAGCAGGCGCTGCTTTTCCTCAATCGCCGCGGTTATGCGCCGCTGACGCTCTGCCGCGTCTGCGGCCATCGTTTCCAGTGCCCGCAATGCTCAAGCTGGCTGGTCGAGCACCGGTTTCGCGGGCAGATCCAGTGCCATCATTGCGGCTATGCCGAGCGCACGCCGGAAGCCTGCCCGGAATGCGGCACCTTCGATCATCTCGCCGCCTGCGGGCCGGGGGTGGAGCGCATTGCGGAGGAGGTGGAGAAGCATTTTCCGGAAGCGCGCACCATCGTGCTGTCCTCAGATCTGATGGGCGTGAAGCGGCTCAGGCTGGAGCTGGAGGCGATTGCGCGGGGTGAGGCGGATATCGTCATCGGCACGCAGCTCGTCGCCAAGGGGCATAATTTCCCGCTGATGTCGCTGGTCGGTGTGGTCGATGCGGACCTCGGGCTTTCGAACGGCGATCCGCGCGCGGCGGAGCGGACGTTCCAGCTGCTCTCGCAGGTGACGGGACGCGCGGGCCGCTCCGGCCTCAAGAGCCATGGCCTCATCCAGACCTACCAGCCGCTGCATCCCGTCATGCAGGCGATCGTCTCCGGCGATGCGCAGGCCTTCTACGACCGCGAGATCGGCGAGCGGGAAAAGGCGCTGCTGCCGCCGTTCGGGCGGCTCGCCTCGGTCATCGTCTCGGCCGACACCCGCGGCGAGGCGGAGATGCATGCGCGCGGGTTGCGGCAGGCCGCCCCCCAAGTCGACGGCATCTCGATCCTCGGCCCGGCCGAGGCGCCGCTCGCGCTCGTGCGCGGCCGCCATCGTTTTCGCCTGCTGATCCATGGGCGGCGCAACAGCGACATGCAGACGTTCCTGCGCACCATGCTCGCCAATGGGCCGAAGGAGCGGGCGTCGCTCCAGGTGCAGCTCGATATCGATCCGCAGAGTTTCCTCTGAGCGTCATGGTTAACAAAGAGTTGTGCGAAGTCGGCGCGGCCGCTTCTGCGCCTTTCGCGCCTGTGCGATAGAGGGGCGGGCGAGCACAACCGGAGAAACGTCGCGATGGAATTCTACATCCCCACCGAAACGGGCGAGCTGCTCGCATTCTCGGCGGCCATCGTGACCGCGCTCTTCGGCCTCTTCGCTCTCTTCGCGCCCGGCACCGCGTTGAAGCTCGCCGGCCTGCAGACCCGCGACGGCAGCCGCGAAGGGTATGCCTTCGCCCGCTCGGCCGGCGGCTTCTATGCGGGGCTCGCCATCGTCGCGCTGATGATGGCGCAGAGCTGGATCTATATGGGCATCGGTGGCGGCTTCGCGCTCGCTGCATTCGGCCGCATTCTCTCGCTGATGTCGGACGGGTCCTTCACGCTGAAAAACCTCGTCGTGCTCGTCGTGCAGGCGGGCCTCGCCGCGCTGCCTTTGGCCTACGCATTCGGCTTCATCTGAGCGAAAAACCGGCCCGGCCTGCCTCGGCGACAGCAGAACATAGTCTGCGCAGTCAACTTTTGCTCCGACTATGGCCGACTTATGGCGCATTCCTGCGCCGCGTGTGTTGCGAGTCCCGGTTTCCTATGCTAGACGAACCGCGAAATTCAGAAAAAACGGGCTTCAAAGCCTGTGGGAACTGAAGATTACCGCAACGATTTCAGAGGGTTAGGACTGTAGCCTCGCTACCGCCCCGCTTTCTGGATGAAAAGAAGAGAAGCTTGTGCCCGTGGCAGACACATCCCAGCTCGTTTCCGGTGTTGCAGAAAGATACGCGTCCTCGCTTTTCGACCTCGCTCAGGAAGCCGGTTCGGCTGATAGTGTCGGTGCCGATCTCGCCCGTTTCCAGGCGCTGATCGACGGGAGCGAAGACCTCAAGCGGCTGATCCTCAGCCCTGTCTTCTCCGCCGAAGATCAGACCAAGGCCATTGCCGCCGTTGCCGCCAAAGCCGGCATCACGGGCCTCGTGGCAAACTTCCTCAAGGTGGTTGCGTCAAATCGCCGCCTGTTCGCCGTTCCGGGCATGATCAAGGCCTACCGCGTCATCGCGGCCCGCGCCCGCGGCGAAATCACGGCCGATGTCACCTCGGCCCATGCGCTGACCGCAGCGCAGGAAACAGAATTGAAGGCGGCGCTGAAAGGCGTCACCGGCAAAGACGTGACGATCGCCGTCACCGTCGACCCGTCCATTCTCGGTGGCCTGATCGTCAAGGTGGGTTCCCGCCAGATCGACACGTCCCTTCGCACCAAACTCTCTACTCTTAAGCTTGCACTGAAAGAGGTCGGCTGATGGATATCCGCGCCGCGGAAATTTCCGCAATTCTCAAAGATCAGATCAAAAACTTCGGCAAAGAGGCGGAAGTCTCGGAAGTCGGCCAGGTGCTCTCCGTCGGTGACGGCATCGCCCGCGTTTATGGCCTCGACAATGTTCAGGCCGGCGAAATGGTGGAATTCCCGGGTGGCATCCGTGGCATGGCGCTGAACCTCGAAAGCGACAACGTCGGTGTCGTTATTTTCGGTTCGGACCGTGACATCAAGGAAGGCGATACCGTCAAGCGGACGGGCGCCATCGTGGACGTGCCGGTCGGTCCGGAACTGCTCGGCCGCGTCGTTGACGCGCTCGGCAACCCGATCGACGGCAAGGGCCCGATCAATGCCAAGCTGCGCTCGCGCGTCGACGTCAAGGCTCCGGGCATCATCCCGCGCAAGTCGGTGCATGAGCCGATGTCGACCGGCCTCAAGGCCATCGACGCCCTCATCCCGGTCGGCCGCGGCCAGCGCGAGCTCGTCATCGGCGACCGCCAGACCGGCAAGACCGCGATCATCCTGGACGCGATCCTGAACCAGAAGGCGATCCACGACAACGGCCCGGAAGGCGACAAGCTTTACTGCGTCTACGTCGCTATCGGCCAGAAGCGTTCGACCGTCGCCCAGTTCGTGAAGGTTCTCGAAGAGCGCGGCGCTCTCCAGTACTCGATCATCGTTGCTGCAACCGCCTCCGACCCGGCGCCGATGCAGTACCTCGCACCGTTCGCCGGTTGCGCGATGGGCGAATACTTCCGTGATAACGGCAAGCACGCCCTCATCGGCTACGACGACCTTTCCAAGCAGGCCGTTTCCTACCGCCAGATGTCGCTGCTGCTGCGCCGCCCGCCGGGCCGCGAAGCCTATCCGGGCGACGTCTTCTACCTGCATTCGCGTCTCCTCGAGCGCGCTGCAAAGCTCAACGACGACATGGGCGCTGGCTCGCTGACGGCTCTGCCGGTCATCGAAACCCAGGGTAACGACGTGTCGGCGTTCATTCCGACCAACGTGATCTCGATCACCGACGGCCAGATCTTCCTTGAAACGGACCTGTTCTACCAGGGTATCCGCCCGGCCGTTAACGTCGGTCTGTCGGTGTCCCGCGTGGGCTCGTCCGCGCAGATCAAGGCGATGAAGCAGGTCGCCGGCTCGATCAAGGGCGAACTCGCCCAGTATCGCGAAATGGCAGCCTTCGCCCAGTTCGGCTCGGACCTCGACGCCGCAACGCAGCGCCTGCTTAACCGCGGTGCACGCCTGACCGAACTCCTGAAGCAGCCGCAGTTCTCGCCGCTGAAGACGGAAGAGCAGGTCGTGGTGATCTTCGCCGGCGTCAACGGTTACCTCGACAAGATCGCGGTCAACCAGGTCGGCAAGTTCGAGCAGGGCGTGCTCGGCTACTTCCGCTCCGAGGGCAAGGACATCCTCGACAAGATCCGCACCGAAAAGGCGATCAGCGACGACACCAAGGGCAAGCTCAAGGCCGCCCTCGATGCCTTCGCCAAGACCTTCGGCTGAGGCTACGGTTCGAGCCCTGCGCGCTAAGCTGGCGCGCAGGCAGCCCGGGAACTTTGATTGACGCATGATCTGCTCAGAGGATTTTCTGGGGGATCATGTCACAGGACGGAAAACGGATGCCTTCACTTAAGGATCTGAAAAACCGGATCGCCTCCGTCAAGGCGACGCAGAAGATCACCAAGGCGATGAAAATGGTCGCCGCGGCGAAGCTTCGGCGTGCCCAAGAAGCGGCCGAGGCCGCCCGGCCCTATTCGCAGCGCATGAGCGCCGTTCTCGCCAACATCGCCCAGGCCGTCGGCCAGGACGATTCGGCGCCGCGCCTCATGACCGGCACGGGCAAGGACCAGGTTCATCTGCTCGTCGTCTGCACGGCCGAACGCGGCCTGTGCGGCGGCTTCAACTCGCAGATTGCGCGTCTGGCGCGTGACCATACCCGCAAGCTTCTGGCGAGCGGCAAGACGGTCAAGATCATCTGCGTCGGCAAGAAGGGTTTCGATATCCTGCGTCGCGAATTCGCGTCGCTGATCATCGACCGCGTCGACCTGCGTGAAGTCAAGCGCATCAACTTCGCCAATGCTGACCAGGTCGGCCGCAAGGTCATCGGCCTGTTCGAAAAGGGCGAGTTCGACGTCTGCACGCTGTTCTATTCCGAGTTCAAGTCGGTCATTTCGCAGATCCCGACCGCGCTCCAGCTCATCCCGGCCTCCGCTCCCGCGGCTGTCGCCGAGACGACCGGTGCAACGGCGATCTACGACTACGAGCCGGATGCCGGCGCGATCCTCGGCGATCTCATCCCGCGCAACATTTCCGTCCAGATCTTCCGGGCCCTGCTCGAGAACGTCGCCGGCGAAATGGGCGCCAAGATGAGCGCCATGGACAACGCGACCCGCAATGCTGGTGAAATGATCAACAAGCTGACGCTCAACTACAACCGTCAGCGCCAGGCTCAGATCACCAAGGAACTCATCGAAATCATCTCGGGCGCTGAAGCGCTCTAAGGACCAGGACAAAGAGGGTAAGAGATATGGCTAAGGCAGCTACCCCGAAGGACACCGCAGCGGCGAAGAAGCCGGCTGCGACCAAGACGGCAGCAGCAGCGGCGGCTCCGGTCGCAGCAGCAGCAACCAAGGCTCCGGCCGCAAAGGCGACGGCTGCCAAGGCACCGGCCGCGAAGACCGCTGTCGCCAAGGCCGCCACGAAGGCTGCGGCTCCGGCCGCATTCGTTGCGACCGGCCGCGTGACGCAGGTCATCGGCGCCGTCGTCGACGTTTCGTTCGACGGCGAACTGCCGCAGATCCTGAACGCGCTGGAAACCGACAACAACGGCAACCGCCTCGTTCTCGAAGTCGCCCAGCACCTCGGCGAAAACACCGTTCGCACGATCGCCATGGACTCGACCGAAGGTCTCGTCCGCGGTCAGCCGGTCGCCAACACCGGCGCCCCGATCACCGTTCCGGTCGGCCCGGAAACGCTCGGCCGCATCATGAACGTCATCGGCGAGCCCGTTGACGAAGCCGGTCCGCTGGTCACCGCCGGCAAGCGCGCCATCCACCAGGATGCACCGTCCTACGTCGAGCAGTCGACGGAAGCCCAGATCCTCGTCACCGGCATCAAGGTCGTCGACCTGCTGGCACCTTACGCAAAGGGCGGCAAGATCGGCCTCTTCGGCGGTGCAGGCGTCGGCAAGACCGTTCTCATCATGGAACTGATCAACAACGTCGCCAAGGCGCACGGTGGTTACTCGGTGTTCGCAGGCGTGGGTGAACGTACCCGCGAAGGCAACGACCTCTACCACGAAATGATCGAATCCGGCGTGAACAAGCACGGCGGCGGCGAAGGCTCCAAGGCAGCCCTCGTTTACGGCCAGATGAACGAACCGCCGGGTGCGCGCGCTCGCGTCGCTCTGACGGGTCTGACGATCGCTGAAGACTTCCGCGACAAGGGCCAGGACGTTCTGTTCTTCGTCGACAACATCTTCCGCTTCACGCAGGCCGGTTCCGAAGTGTCCGCTCTGCTCGGCCGTATCCCGTCGGCCGTGGGCTATCAGCCGACGCTCGCCACGGACATGGGCCAGATGCAGGAGCGCATCACGACCACGACCAAGGGCTCGATCACCTCGGTTCAGGCCATCTACGTTCCCGCCGACGACTTGACCGACCCGGCGCCGGCAACCTCCTTCGCCCACCTGGACGCAACGACGGTTCTGTCGCGCTCGATCGCCGAAAAGGGCATCTACCCGGCCGTGGACCCGCTCGACTCGACGTCGCGCATGCTCGACCCGATGGTTGTCGGCGAAGAGCACTACGAAGTCGCCCGTAAGGTCCAGACGACCCTGCAGCGCTACAAGTCGCTCCAGGACATCATCGCCATCCTGGGCATGGACGAACTGTCGGAAGACGACAAGATCGCCGTTGCCCGCGCCCGCAAGATCGAGCGCTTCCTGTCCCAGCCGTTCTTCGTCGCCGAAGTCTTCACCGGTTCGCCGGGCAAGCTCGTCGCGCTCGAAGACACGATCAAGGGCTTCAAGGGCCTCGTCAACGGCGAGTACGACCACCTGCCGGAAGCCGCCTTCTACATGGTCGGTTCCATGGAAGAAGCGGTCGAAAAGGCCAAGAAGCTGGCTGCCGAAGCCGCTTGATGAACTTGGGGCGCCCTTAACCGGGCGCCCTGTTTCCCGGCCGAATGAAATCAGAAGAAGTGAATGGTCATGGCTGACAGTTTCAACTTTGAACTCGTTTCTCCCGAGCGCCTGCTGGTTTCCGGCAGCGTCAGCTCCGTCGTCATTCCGGCGACCGAGGGCGAAATGACCGTCATGGCCAACCACGCGCCGACCATGACGACGATCAAGCCGGGTGTCGTCACCGTGACGTTCGCGGACGGCAAGAAGCACCGCTACGTGGTCTTCGGCGGTTTCGCCGACATCCTGCCGACCGGCTGCACGCTGCTGGCCGAATCGGCCGTGCATGTCGACGAGATCAAGAGCGAAGACATCACGCGCCGGATCGAGGCGACCCGCGCCGAGCTGGAGCATGCGTCCTCGGACGAACACAAGTTCGGCATCGAGAGCTACCTCGCGCAGCTCACCACGCTGCAGGGCACGCTCCTGCCGGCCTGATCCGAACCCGGATTTCGCAGACACCAAACCCGCTTCGGCGGGTTTTTTGTTGCGCTAGATCCGCTTGCCGACGGAACAGGGTCTCTTTACCTTATCCGTAAGAATGCTCATCGGCGGGGGCTGCCGGGCGTCCGATTTTGCTGTTTCTTTACGGCAGGGATGGAGAGTGGCCCCAAAATGGCTGGCTCCAGCATCAGGACGAGGAATGATGACCCGCAAGATCGTACCCGTAATCATGGCCGGCGGTAAGGGCACGCGGCTCTGGCCTCTGTCACGCGCCTCCGCGCCAAAGCAGTTCCTCGAATTCCTCGGTGAAACGACGCTGTTCCAGAAGACGCTGGCGCGCGTTTCCGACACCGCGCTCTACGAGCCGGCGATCGTCGTGACCAACAGCGATTTCCGCTTTCTCGTCGCCGAGCAGGCGCGCGCCGCGGATGCGCCGCTCACCTCGATCCTGCTGGAGCCCGTCGCGCGCAACACCGCGCCGGCGCTTGCCGCCGCCGCCACGCTCATCGCGCGCCTCCACGGCGACGATGCCGTCATGCAGGTGCTGGCCTCCGACCACGAGATCGATGCGAACGACGTCTATTTCGACTGCATCGCCCGCGCGCGGGCCGCAGCACAGGCCGGCCGCCTCGTCACCTTCGGCATCACGCCGAGCGAGCCTGCGACCGGCTACGGCTATATCGAGATCGGCGAGGATCTCGGTAACGGCGCCAATGCCGTGCGCCGCTTCGTCGAGAAGCCGGACCGCGACAAGGCCGCGGAGATGCTTTCGGCAGGCGGCTATCTGTGGAATTCCGGCATGTTCATGCTGCCGGTCGGCCTGTTCCTGCGCGAGCTCCGGCAATATGCGCCGGAGGTGCTGGACGCGGCGAGTGAAGCCGTGGCGAAGGCGAAACACGACCTCGATTTCGAACGGCTCGACGAGGCCGCATTTTCGCGTGCACCCGATATTTCCGTCGACTATGCGATCTTCGAGAAGACGCCGATCGCCGCCGTCGTGCCGTCGCCCATCACCTGGTCCGATCTCGGAAGCTGGGATTCCGTCTGGAAGACCGGAAAGCAGGACGAGGCCGGCAATGTCGTGGATGGCAGCACGACCGTGCTCGACACGCGCAATTCGCTGGTCATCTCGCGTGATATCCACGTCGCGGTGCAGGGCCTCGACAATGTGGCCGTCATCGCCAGCGAAGACGCCGTCTATGTCGGCCGCATGGAAGACAGCCAGAATGTCGGCAAGCTGGTCAAACATCTCGCGGCGCTGCCCAAGACGGCGAAGCTGACCGAGACGCACCCGACCTCCTACCGCCCCTGGGGTGGCTACACCTCCGTGCTGAACGGCGAGCGCTTCCAGGTGAAGCGCCTCTTCGTGACCCCCGGCAAGCGGCTTTCGCTGCAGAAGCACCACCATCGCTCCGAACACTGGATCGTCGTGCGCGGCACAGCGGAGGTGACGATCGGCGAGAAGACGGTCATGCTGCGCGAAAACGAATCCGTCTATATCCCGCAGGGCGAGGTGCATCGCCTCGCCAATCCCGGAAAGATCCTGCTGGAACTGATCGAGGTGCAGACCGGCTCCTATCTCGGCGAGGACGATATCATCCGCATCGAGGACGAATTCGGCCGCGGCTGATCAGAGAAGCGTGGCGCCTTCCGGCGTCACCTTCAGCGCCGTCAGGCGGCCGCTGGCATAACAGGTTGTGTCGATGCAGATGCGGCCCGTGCCGAAGACCGGCTCGGGTCCCGCGGTGTGGCCGTGGATGACGGTGATCGGCAGGCCGGGGCCTTCGCTCAAAAATGGTTCGCGGATCCAGATCATGTCGTAATCCTTCTGCTGCGGAAGGGGCACGTTGGGCTGGATGCCGGCATGGACGAAGAGCCGGCGGCCGCTCAAGGCCGCGATCGGCAGGTCTTGCAGGAAGGCGATGTGGTGCGGCGGCACGCGCTGGCGAAGCGCTTCGCCAAGGGCTCGCATGCCGCGCTCGCCGTAGCGATAGTCCGCAAGGTCGATGCCGTAGGAGCGCAGCGTCGCATCGCCGCCATAGTCCAGCCAGCGCAGGTGCTGCAGCGGGTCGATGATGAATTTCAGGAACGTATCGTCATGATTGCCGCAGAGCGCGATGCGCTCGATGCCGTCTGCATGGCGCTCCGTCGCAAGATGCTCGATCACCGCATTGGACGCCGGCCCGCGATCGACGTAATCCCCGAGATAAAGGATCAGCGGCGGCATGCCGGCATGGGCCGCGGCATCGGCGCGGATCTTCTCCTCCAGCGCCAGCAGGGCATCGTGGCAGCCGTGCACGTCGCCGATCGCGTAGATCAGCGGCTGGTCGGCAGGAAGCGTCAGACGGCGGCGGCGCAGCGGGGGTGGGGCAATGCTCATATTCGACGTCATAGCCGGGAAGGCTGGCGACGGGAACCGGCAAAGTGGCGCATCGCTAACGCCGCCTGACGGGCGGGCAGCGGCTGAGCGCGCGGCATTCCGCATCGATCCAGATGCCGGCCTTCTTCTGCATCGCCTGCTGCTGGTCGGCCATTCCTTCCGGCGTCGCCGCCCAGGCCGCGCCGGCGGCGATCAGCGCCTGGGCGATATCCTTGCCGCCGGACGTGCAGGTGAGGAAGGTGGCGGGGCCGATGCGAAAATCCTGCTCGCAGAAGAGCGTGCGGTTGGCGACGAGCTGCCGCAGCACGATCCGCGCCTTCTGGCCGCAGACCGCGATGGCGCCGCCTTCGCCGCGGCAGAACCGCTTTGCATCGACGGCAATCGCATTCGTCAGCACGTAGAGCCGGCCGCCATCGCGAAAGGACGTGCTGTCGAGCACGATGACGCGGCTGCTGACGGGGATGCGCAGCGGCGTCATGACGTGATCGACCGCCAGCCGTTCATAGGTCTGCTTGCTGCGGTCGATCCGCACGGGCTTGTCGGTCCAGATCGGATCGTCGGAGGCCGCCCCCGGCAGGAGTTCCGCTGCCATTGCCGCCATCGTGGTGACGAGCAGCAGCAGGAGTGCTGCCATCATCGGCCTTGTTCGCACATGCATCACATTTTTTCCGCGAGCGGCAGCCAGCGGCTGCGGTCGAAATAATCCGGCAGGTAGGAGCCGCGGTTGCGCGTGCGGTCCGGGTTGATGGTGAAATTGTAGCGCGGCGTTTCGCCGAATTCCTTCTTGAGCTGGATGCGGTTGCCGAAGCGGATAATGTCGAACTCCTTGAGCGCCCGAATGTTCTCGAAAATATCGGGGGCCTCTTCCCAGCGCACCTCGTCGAGAAAGACCTCGATGGCATTGATGACGGCGTCGGTCACCTGGGTTTGCGTTGCCGGGTTCTCGATGTTCAGCTTGAGGCGGAAGGAGGAGACGCGCGTTTCCGCATTGCCCTTGATCGACAGGAAGACGGAGGAGGACGGGTTCGGCCCGTCGCGCTCATGGGCGAATTCGCGGTAGGACTGGCACTCCCAGCTTTGCTGGTCGAAGACGCCGGCCTTCCAGCCGGAATTGACGAAGCCGCCGCGGCGCAGCGCCTCGCAGAGCGCTTCCGGCGCCTTGCGGATCGTGCGCACGAACTGGGTCTGCGTGGGCGTGACGGGGGTCAGCAGCCGTTCGGAAATGAGGCCCTCGGGGCGCGGCATGCGGTTGCCCTTCATCTCGTAGGGGCGCAGCGCGCGTTCGCGCGGTTGGGCCTCTATCGGGTCGTAGCCGAAGCGGGCGAGCAGCAGGTTGAGGTTGCGGTAATCGTTGGCCAGAAGCACGGTCGCGCCGATCGCTCCGAGCAGCACGATGGCGAAGAGCCCGAAGACAACCAAGCCGGATCTGCCTTGCTTCCGCTCCGTCATGCCGAACCGCGCCGTTGCCCGTGTCGATTCGGCCGGCGGGTGGGGGCAAGCCCCGGCCGCGGCCGATCTTTCGTTCCTGATAGGCCACAAGGCGCATGCCTGCAAGCGCGACCCGGCGCGCGCCTCACGCAGCGTTGCGCGAGGCCAGCAGGCTTTCATGCAGCATCAGCACCTCCGGCGGCGCGGTGCGGAATTTCGGCAGGCCGAGATGATAGCCGTAGCCGGTGACGAGGCTCGTTCCGCCGAGTTGCACCAGTGTGCCCGCGGCAAGCTCGGCGGCGATGAGATCGAGGCTGCCGAGCACCACGCCGTCGCCGCTGAGGGCGGCATCGATGGCGAGTGCATAGGTGGAGAAGGTGAGATGCGGCCGGGGCAGCGGCCGGCGCCGAAAGGTTTCCGGCGCGACGCGCTCCAGCCAGGGGCGAAAGGAAATCCAGTTGGCGTTGAAGCGCTCGTAGTCGATGAGGTCGAGGCCGGCGAGATCGGCCGGGGCGAGCGTGGCGGGATCGAGCCCCTTGCGGGCGATGTAGCCGGGGGCCGCGACCGGCGCCAGTTCCTCGGCCAGAAGCGGTGTCAGGTTCCAGCGCGGGTGCTCGCCGGCGGAATAGAGGATGACGAGGTCGTTGTTTTCCGAGGCGAGGTCGGCCGGGCTGTCGACGGTGACGAGGCGAATGGAAACGCCGGGATTGTCGCGAGCGAAATCGCGCAGGCGCGGCCCGAGCCAGAGATGCGAGACGGAGCCGCTGGCGGCAAGCGAAATGCTCTGGCCGGCGCCGGTGCGGAAGGGTTCGAGGCTCTCCTCGAGATAATCGAGCGAGGCGCGCACGCGCTGGAACAGTTTTTCGCCGCGCGGCGTCAGCGACAGGTTCTTGCCGGCGCGGGCGAAGAGCTGCGTGCCGAGATGGTCTTCCAGCCCCTTGATGCGGCGGCTGACGGCGGCTTGCGTGATGTTGAGCTCGCGCCCGGCGCGGGAAAAGTTCATGTGCCGGCAGGCGGCGTCGAAGACGCGGAAGGCTTCCAGCGGGATATGGGCGAGCAGGCCGGCTTTCATGATCTGATGTTATCAAAAAGCCCGAAAAATCCAAGGATTTGAAAATCTGAAATCGTGATGCACGGTTCGGGAAATCGTCTGGGGGATTTTCCGTGAAGTTCGTTACGTCTTTCGTGCCCGATATCCGCTTCGGCGACGGGGTTCATGACACCATCGCCGCCTCCGCCCGCGCGTTCGGTGCGGAAAAAGTGCTCGTCGTCATCGATGGTTTCCTTGCCAACAGCGGCCTCGGTGCGCGCCTGGCAGCGCAGTTCGCCGCGGAAGGCGTGGCGGCGGATTTCTATTCGGACTTTGCCGGTGAGCCGAAGCTTGCGCATGTGCAGGCCGCAACGGCGGCGGCGCGGGGCAAGGATCTCGTCGTCGGCATCGGCGGCGGGTCGGCGCTGGATATTGCCAAGATCGCGGCCTGCGCGGCGGCGTCTTCGCAAGATCCGATGCATTATGCGCTGGCCGCCAATCCATTGCCCAGGGCGCCGCTGAAGAAGATCATGGTTCCGACCACGGCGGGAACCGGCTCGGAAACCTCGGCGACGACGATCTTTGCCGGGCCGGAGGGCAAGAAACTCTGGATCTGGGGGCCGGAAACCAAGGCGGATCTCGTGCTGCTCGACCCGGCGCTGACGGTGACGCTGCCGGCGAACCTCACCGCCTGGTGCGGCCTCGATGCTTTCGTGCACGCCTTCGAGGCGGCGACCAACCGCAATGCCCATGCGGGTGCGGCGCTCTATGCCCATGCGGCGCTCGGCCTGCTCACCGAGGCGCTGGAAACGGCGGTGAAGAACCCGGCGGATATCGAAGCGCGCGGCAAGGTGCTGCTCGGCTCGTGTTATGCCGGCGTCGCCATCGACAATTGCGGCACGGCGGTCGCCCACAATATCAGCCATGCGCTGGCCGGCCTCACGCCGGTACATCACGGGCTCGCCACGGCGCTCGGTTTCGAGGCGACGCTCGCCTGGCTGGTCGAGGCTGATACGGCCGATCTTGCTGCTGCGGCGCGGGCCTGCGGGCTTTCCGACGCGGCGATGCTGCCTGGCTTCGTCGGCGACCTGATGGACCGCTGCGGCATCGTCCGCGCGCTGCCAAAGGCCTTTGCGGATTTCACCACCGCCGATCTCGCCCGCGAAATGCGCGCGCCGGAAAACCAGCCGATGCGGCGCTCGACGGTGCGCGAGATTTCCGACGCCGATATCGAAACCTTCGCGGCCGCGATGATGACCCTGCCAAAGACGCTCTGAGGACCCGATATGACCGAACAGTTCAGCCGCGCCTATTGGGAAGACCGCCTTGCCGGCCTTTCGCTGGAGCGCGGGCATTTCATCGATGGAAAGGTGCAGCCCGCGTCTGCCGGCAAGACGTTCACCCGCACACGTCCGATGGACGGTCAGCCCGGCGCCGTGCTGGCGCGTGGTGATGCGGCGGATGTCGATCTCGCGGTGGCTTCCGCCCGCAAGGCCTTTGCCAGCGCCGTGTGGCGCGGCAAGGAGCCGATCGAGAAGAAGAAGATCATGCTGCGCTGGGCGGAGCTGATCCGCAGCCATGGCGAAGAACTGGCGCTGCTGGAGACGCTCGATGTCGGCAAGCCGGTGCAGGCCTCGCTTAGCGTCGATGTGCGGCTCTGCGCCGAGGGCATCCAGTATTACGGCGAGATGGTCGACAAGCTCTACGACGAGATCGCGCCGACAGGGCCGAAGGCCCGCGCGCTGGTGCGCAAGGTGCCGCTCGGCGTCATCGCGGCGATCACGCCCTGGAACTATCCGATGATCATCGACGCCTGGAAGCTCGGGCCGGCGATTGCGGCCGGCAATTCCGTCGTGCTGAAGCCGGCGGAACAGTCGTCGCTCTCGGCGCTGCGGCTGGCGGAACTGGCGATCGAGGCGGGCCTTCCCGCCGGCGTCTTCAATATCATTACCGGTTTTGGCGAGGAAGTGGGAAAGCCGCTGGCGCTACACATGGATGTCGACATGGTTGCCTTCACCGGCTCGACCGAGGTCGGCAAGCTGATCATGGGCTATGCCGCGCAGTCGAACCTCAAGCGCGTGGCGCTGGAACTCGGCGGCAAGTCGCCGCTCGTGGTCTTCGAGGATGCCGATCTCGACGCGGCCGCCAGTGCCGCCGCCTGGGGCTGCTTCTACAATTCCGGCGAGACCTGCCATGCCCCCACCCGCCTCGTCGTGCAGCGTTCGGTGCAGGACAAGCTGATCGAGAAGATCGAGGCCGTTGTGAAACGCGAGATCGCGCTGGCGCATCCCTTCGAACCCTCCGCGCAGATCGGTGCGCTGATCGAGGCGGAGCATATGGACAAGGTGCTGGGCCTGATCGCCACGGGCGAGAAGGATGGCGGGCGCCGTGCCTTTGGCGCCGAGCGCGTATTGTCGGAGACCGGCGGCTATTATGTCTCGCCGGGCGTCATCACCGATGTGACGAACGACATGAGCATCGCCCGGCAGGAAATTTTCGGGCCGGTGCTGGCGGCGATTGCCTTCGACACCGAGGAAGAGGCCCTCGCGATCGCCAACGATACGATCTACGGGCTGGCCGGCGCGGTCTTCACCCGCGACATGGACCGGGCACACCGCTTTTCCGAGGCGATCCATGCCGGGACTGTCTGGATCAACACCTATGACATGTCGAATTTCGCCACGCCCTTCGGCGGCTTCAAGCAATCCGGCTTCGGCCGTGACCGCTCGGTGCATGCGATCGACAAATATTGCGATTACAAGACGATCTGGCAGCAGTTCAGTTAAAGTTTTGAAGGGGAGGGGCGCATGAGCAAGATCGTTTCCATCGGGATCAGCCATCACCGGCTGCCGCTCGATCCGCCGTTCAAGGCAAGCTGGGACGGCCGGCCGCGCCGGCATTTCGACGCGACCATCGTGCGCGTGACGGATGACGAGGGCCGCGAGGGCATCGGCTCCGGTGACCTGATGAAGGGTTTTGAGGGCCACGAGGACCTGTTCATCGGCCAGGACCCGCGCCATCTCGAACGGCACTATGAGGTGCTGTCGCATATCAACTTTCACTACGGCCGCTGCTGGCCGCTGGATCTCGCGCTCTGGGACCTTGCCGGCAAGGTGACGGGCGAGCCGGTCTGGCGCATGCTGGGCGGCCGGGCGGATCGTGTTCGGCTCTACGCTTCCTCCGGCGTGCTGCGCGAGCCCTCCGCCATGGCGGACCAGGCGGAGCGCTATATCGAAGAGGGTTTTCCAGCGATGAAGGTGCGCTTCTCGTCTTCCGCTGGCGGCCGCAATGGTTGGCGCGACGACGTCAATGCGCTGGAGGCGATCCGCGCGCGTGTCGGCGACCGGCTGGAGCTGATGGTCGATTGCAACCAGGGTTGGCGCATGCCCTGGGACACGACGCTGCCCTGGACCTTCAAGGATGCGCTGGTCGTGGCGCGCGAACTGGAACGCCTCGGCATCTACTGGATGGAGGAGCCGCTGCACCGCTCCGACCGCAAGGGCATGAAGGCGCTGAAAGAGGCGACGGATATCCGCATCGCGGGCGGCGAGATGACGCGCGAACTCTACGAGTTCCGCGACATCATCGAGGAGCGCGCCTTCGACGTCATCCAGCCGGACGTGGCGCTGGTCGGCGGCATTACCGGCTGCCGGCGGCTTGCCTTCCAGGCGCGCGAGGCGGGCGTCACCTTCACGCCGCACTCCTGGACGAACGGCATCGGCGTGCTCGCCAATGCGCATCTGACAGCGGGTGCGGGGGACGCGCCCTTCCTCGAATATCCCTATGACATGCCGGAATGGAGCGAGGCGCGCCGCGACTATCCGCTCGCGACACCACTGCGCCACGAGAACGGCTGGCTCAAGCTCGGCGAGGCGCCGGGCCTCGGCATCGTGCTCGACGAGGAGCGGCTCAAGGCGACGCGGCTTCCCTGAGCCGCTTCACTTCGCCCCCTTGACATATTCCCCGTGGAGGCCGACTTCACGGGGATACGGACGCGAAGGAGACGAGCCATGAGCGAGGCAGCCCGCACGACGATCGACCAGGCGGAAGTCGACCGGTTTTCGGCGATGGCCGCGGAATGGTGGGATCCGAACGGCAAGTTCCGGCCGTTGCACAAGTTCAATCCGGTCCGCCTCACCTATATCCGCGATCTCGTCTCCGCCCAGTTCGGCCGCGACCCGAAGGCGCATCGCCCGCTCGAAGGCTTGCGCATCCTCGACATCGGCTGCGGCGGCGGCCTGCTCTCCGAGCCGATGGCGCGCATGGGGGCGGAGGTGCTGGGCGCCGATGCTTCGGAAAAGAACATCGGCATTGCCAAGGCGCATGCGGCCGGCAGCGGTGTTCCCGTCGATTACCGCGCGGTGACGGCCGAAGCGCTGGCGGAAGCGGGCGAGACCTTCGATGTCGTGCTTAACATGGAAGTGGTCGAGCATGTCTCAGATGTCGAGTTCTTCCTCACCACCTGCGCCTCGATGGTGCGCCCCGGCGGCGTGATGTTCGTCGCCACGATCAACCGCACGATGAAGGCGGCCGCACTGGCGATCTTCGCCGCGGAAAACGTGCTGCGCTGGTTGCCGCGCGGCACGCATCAATATGAAAAGCTGGTGCGCCCGGAAGAGATCGAGAAGCCGCTCAATGCATCGGGGCTGACGGTGACGGACCGCACCGGCGTGTTCTTCAACCCGCTCACCAACCAGTGGAATCTCTCGAAGGACATGGACGTGAACTACATGATGGTCGCGCGGCGAGCGTCCGCCTGATCAGTTCGTTTCGTCGGGCAGGACGGGAAGGGGTGCCACTTCGACGCCCTCCTCCAGCAGGTCGCGCACCTCTTCGGCGGAGGCCCGGCCGATCAGGCCGCGCTGTTCGGTCTCGCCGTAGTGGATTTTCCGCGCTTCCTCGGGGAAGCGCTCGCCGACATCTTCCGAATTGGCGCGGATGGCGGTGACGATCTCGCGGAGCTTGCCCATCATCTCCTTCTGCCCGGCCTGCACGACGAGCTCCTGGCGGCGCTCCTTCTTGCGAGCGGTCGAGACGGAGGGCGCCATCAGGCGCTTGGCGACATGCGCCGAGCCGCAGGTCGGACAGGAGACGAGCGCCATCTTCTGCTGGCGGTCGAAATCGTCCGCCGAGCCGAACCACCCTTCGAAGGTGTGCCCGTTGTCACAGGAAAGCTCGTAGCGGATCAAGCGGCAACGCCTCCCTTCGCGGGTTCGCCTGCCACTTCGAGCGTGAAGGCGCGACCATTGCGCAGGTTAGGGATCTTCTGGTGCGCGGATTTGACGGCGGCGGGGTCGACCTCGGCGAGCACGATGGCCTCGCCCGTGCCGCCGGCAGAGGCGAGCACGCGGCCCCAGGGGTCGATGATCATCGAATGGCCGAAGGTCTCGCGGCCGTCCTCATGCACGCCGGCCTGGGCGGCTGCGATGATGTAGACGCCATTCTCTATGGCGCGGGCGCGCAGCAGCGTCTCCCAATGCGCTTCGCCCGTCTGGCGGGTAAAGGCGGCAGGGACGGAGATGATTTCCGCACCGGCCTGCGCCTGGATTTTGAAGAGTTCCGGAAAACGCACATCGTAGCAGATGGTGAAGCCGAGCTTGGCGAAGGGCAGGTCCGCCATGCGGGCGACGGCGCCCGGCGAATAGACCGCGCTTTCGCGCCAGCTCTCGCCATTGTCGAGGTCGACGTCGAACATGTGGATCTTGTCGTAGGTGCAGACCTGTGCGCCATCCGGGCCGAAGAGGAAGCCGCGATTGGCGACCTTGCCGTCGGCAAGGGCAATGGCCGTCGAGCCGACATGCACGTGGATGCTCAGTTCCTTTGCGAGTTCCGCCGCGGCGGCGACCACGAGGTCGTCGGCTTCGGACCGCAGGATCGCCCGGAGCCCCGCACGATCGCGCTGGAGGGCGCCGGTCATTTCGGGGGTCTGGACATAGACGGCGCCCTTGGCGGCCGCCTCGCGCACGAGGCGCCGCATCGTCTCCACGTTGCGGACGGGGTCGGTCCCGGAGCACATCTGGAGGGCGGCGATCGTGACGGTCATGGGTGTCTCCTCAGGCCGCCAGCAGGGCGTCGAGTTCGCCGGCGCGCTCCAGCGCCTGCAGGTCATCGCAGCCGCCGACATGGCGCTCGTTGATGAAGATCTGCGGGAAGGTGGTGCGGCCGTTGGCGCGCTTGATCATCTCCTGGCGCACATCCGGCGCATAGGTCGCGTCATGCTCTTCGAAGCTCACGCCCTTGGTCTCAAGAAGTTTCTTGGCGGCGCTGCAATAGCCGCAGAATTGACGCGTATAAATAACGACCGAAGCCATGCTTACCTGCTCCAAGACTTGGAAATTCGTCCTTTTCATATAGGTCCGGGAAGGGCCCTTGCAAAGGTCAAAACGGTAATGTCTGTGACACCGGCGCGCTTCAGCGTGCGGGTGACGGCGGCGACGGTGGCGCCGGTCGTATAGACATCGTCGATAAGCACGACGCGCCGACCGAACAGTGCCTCGCGGCCGGCCGGCGTCACGGAGAAGGCGCCGCGCACGTTTTCCTCGCGCGCCCGGGGGCCGAGCCCGATCTGGCGGCGGGTGCGTTTCGTGCGGCGCACGGCGTCGATCAGCACCGGTTTTTCCGAAAGCCGGCCAAGTGCGCGGGCAAGCTCCGCCGCCTGGTTGAACTTGCGCCAGATCAGGCGGAAGCGGTGCAGGGGAACGGGCAGGATGACGTCTGCCGCCTGCACCGTGCCGTCGCCGGCGCGCAGCATCCATTGCGCCATCATGGGGGCCAGATCCGTGCGGTCGCGATATTTCAGCGAATGCACGAGCACGCGGGCGAGGTCGTCATAGAGCGCCACAGAGCGCAGCCGATCGAAGGGCGGCGGGGTGGCGATGGCGTCGGCGCTGAGGATGCCGGGGCCGAGATCGTGGGTAAACGGCGTGCCGAGCACTTCGCAATAGGGGCGCTCGATGAAGCCGAGTTTCGACCAGCATTGCGGGCAGAGGCTGGCGCGGCTGCCGAGAAGCCTGTCGCAGCCGGGGCAGGCCGGCGGGTAGACGATGTCGAGGGCGGCACGGCCAAGGCCGCGCAGCCGGCGGGCAATGCCCTGCCGGAGCGGGATTGCCGGCAATGCCTCGGCCTCGATTTCGCCCATGCGGTTGACAATAGTCGGTCTTACCGGCCAAAGCGACATGAATTCCGAACGGGATCTTGCCATGGAAACTCTCTTCGACCACGCCCTGATCGACACCAACCGGCTGCGGGCGCTCCGCGGCACGCCGGCGGATTTCCTGCTCGACGTTGTGGCGCGGGAACTTGCGGAGCGCCTCAGCGTCATTGATCGCCGGTTCGAGCGGGCGGTCGAGCTGCATGGCCATACCGGTGCTAGTGCGCGGGCGATCATGGAAACGGGCAAGGTGGACGGCGTCGAGCGGATCGAAAGCGATACGCGGTTTGCTGCACCCGGCGAGGCGCTGACGGTGGCGCCGCTGGAAACGGTGCCACTGGACCCGCAATCGGTGAACCTGATTGTCTCGCCGCTTTCGCTGCACCTTACCAACGACACGCCGGGCGTCTTCGTGCAGATCCGCCGGGCGCTGAAGCCGGACGGGCTGTTCCTCGCGGCGATCCCCGGCAGCGGCACGCTGCAGGAATTGCGCGAGGTTCTGCTGGCGGCGGAAAGCGAGATTTCGGGTGGGGCGAGCCCGCGGGTCATTCCCTTCCCGGATGTGCGGGATGTCGGTGCGCTGCTCCAGCGCGGCGGTTTCGCGCTGCCGGTGACGGACAAGGAGGCCTATACGGTCCGCTACGATTCGATCTTTCCGCTGATGCGGGACCTGCGGGCGATGGGCATGGCCAATCCGCTTTCCGGCCGCAGCCGCCGGCCGCTGACACGCGGCATGCTGCTTCGCGCGGCGGAGCTTTATGCGGAGCGTTTTTCCGATCCGGACGGGCGCATCCGCGCGACCTTTTCGGTCATCTACGTCTCGGGCTGGGCGCCGCATGAAAGCCAGCAGAAGCCGCTGAAGCCGGGTTCGGCGACGATGCGGCTTGCCGATGCACTGAAGCAGGGTGGCGGGAGCTGATCCGGCCTATTTCGTTCCGGCGGAATCCACACTGTTCGTTATGGCGCCGAAAGTTTTTGCCAAGCCATCGGTGAAGGTTTCCAGGCCTGCCAGCAGGCCGAGCGAGATCAGCGCCAGCAACAGGCCGTATTCGACGGCGGTGGCGCCGTCGCGATCGGAGTAGAATGATTTCAGCAGTCTCAGCACCATTCCCACCCCCGTGTGTGTCCGGTTCAGCAGCCGTTGCCCTGGCCATTGCCATTGACGATGCAGACGGCGCCCGGCATTTCCTGAAGCACGCTGCGGCGCACGGTATAGCGCTTGCCGCCTTCCGACGGGATCGATCCCGTCGAGATCATATCGAATTCGTCCGGCACGTTTGCCATCATGCGCTTGTCGGTCTTCGCCGACAGCACGGGGGTAAGGACCAGCGCAAGCGCTATGACGGCCGTGCCGAACAGCAGAGCAAGGTTCAACGCACCGGTCCGGGTATCTCCGGCCGGCGTGTAATCCTTCTCCTGAACGGCTTTCCAGAAGTCTTCGTCACGCATCTCTGAGTCTCGTAGGCATTCATTGCAACGTTAAGCTCAATCTTTGAACGACGGTGCTAAACGATTGCTTAACGAGACGCGGAAAATGCAGGGTAAATTCCTGCCGAGAGGATCAAAGAAGGTCCATCAGGAAGGGGATGAGCGGTTCGTCGGCCGGCGGCATCGGATAATCGCGCAGCGCCTTCGCGCGCACCCATTTGATCGCCTGTACCTCGCGGCCATGCGCCGTGCCCTCGAAGCGGCGGCAGATGTAGAGCGGCATCAGCAGGTGGAAGTCGTCATAGGTGTGGCTGGCGAAGGTCAGCGGCGCAAGGCAGGCGACCTTCGTCTGGACGCCGAGCTCCTCGTCGAGCTCGCGGATCAGCGTCTCCTCGGGCGTCTCGCCCGGCTCGACCTTGCCGCCCGGAAACTCCCACAGGCCGGCAAGCGATTTGCCCTCCGGCCGCTGTGCCAGAAGGATGCGGCCATCGGCATCGACCAGCGCGCAGGCGGCGACGAGCAGGATGCGGCGGGGCTTTGCGATGGTCTCGGTCATGCCGCTTGCGGTCCCCGGTAGCTGTACTGGTAGACGTCGTGGAAGCCGGTACGGCGGTAGAGCGCGATTGCCGCCGCATTGTCGGCCTCGACCTGCACCCAGGCGTGGCGCGCGCCCTTGAGCTTCGCCCAGCGCAGGCTCGCATGCAGGATGGCGGTGCCGGTGCCCTGGCCGCGCCGTTCTTCCGCCACGCCGAGCTGGAGGATGCCGACGAGATCGTTGTCGTGCACGGCGATCGTCACCGCCGTCGGGCCGAAATCCGGCTCCTCGAAGATGAAGAGGCCGGTTTCCGGCTTGATGGCGTTGATGATCTCGGTGAGGCCGGGTTTCAGCGCCGGGTCGTCGCCGGCCACGCGGATGCGGGCATCGACGAAGCGGCCGACGTCACGGCTCGGCAGGTGGTCGAGGCCTTCGTCGCGGATCAGCGTGGCGAGGTCCGCCATCATGACGATGGTGCGGCCGTCCTCCACCCAGCCCGCCTCGTCCATGAAGGCGACGAGTTTCGGCGGGGTCAGCGGCGTCTGTCGCACCAGCAGCGGGCGGCCGTAGTCGGCAAAGCGCTTCGCCGCCTTCTGCAGGCGGATGTCAATGTCGCGCGTGTCGGACGGGTCGAGCGGGTTCACCGAATTCAGCCGGCGCGAGGGGTGGCCGGCGGTCAGGCGGCAAAGCCAGCTGCCGTCATAGATGACGGAGGCCGCGGGCCAGGCACGAAACCCGACGGCTTCCAGCCGCCGGACTTTGGGGAGATCGCTTGTCGTCGCTTGTCCGGAAGGGGTCACGCGCTCCGGGCCTCAGCTACGATAGTCGCCGTTGATCTCGACATATTCCTTGGTGAGGTCGCAGGTCCAGACCGTCGCCTTGCCATTGCCGAGGCCGATCTCCACGCGCACCGGAATATCCTGCTTCTCCATGACGGCGGTGGTCGCCTCTTCGGAATAGGCAGGATCGCGCTCGCCGTCGACGGCAACGCGCACGTCGCCGAACCAGATGGCGAGGCGGTCGCGGTCGGCCATCTCGCCGGATTTGCCGACGGCCATGACGATGCGGCCCCAGTTGGCGTCCTCGCCGGCCACCGCGGTCTTGACCAGCGGCGAATTGGCGATCGACAGCGCGATGCGCTTGGCGGCGTCGTCGTTTTCGGCGCCTTCGACGGTGACTTCCACCATCTTGCGCGCACCTTCACCGTCGCGCACGACCTGGAGAGCCAGGTCACGCAGGAGGTCGTTGAGGGCCGCGCGGAAATCGTCGAGCGTGGCATCGTCCGCCGTCACCGGCGCCTGGCCTTCGGCCGCGCCGGTGGCGAAAAGCATCAGGGTGTCGGAGGTCGAGGTGTCGCTGTCGACCGTGACGGAATTGAAGGTCGGGCCGACGCCGGCAGAGAGCAGCGATTGCAGCACCGGGGAAGGGATGTTCGCATCGGTGACGACGAAGGAAAGCATGGTCGCCATATCGGGCGCGATCATGCCGGCGCCCTTGGCGATGCCGTTGATGCGGACCGTGACGCCGCCGAGGTCCGCGGTGCGGGTCGCGACCTTCGGATAGGTATCCGTCGTCATGATCGCCTTGGCGGCTTCGAACCAGAAGTCTTCCGTGGCGGAGGTCCCGAGGCTGTCGAGCACGCCGGAGAATTTGGTGGCGTCGAGCGGTTCGCCGATGACGCCGGTCGAGGCGAGGAAGACCTCGCTTTCACTGCAACCGATGGCCTTGGCGGCGGCTTCTGCCGTCATTTTGGTCGATTCGCGGCCCTTGCGGCCGGTGAAGGCGTTCGCATTGCCGGAATTGACGACCACGGCGCGGGCGACGCCGCCCGGCAGATTGGCGCGGCAGAAATCGACCGGGGCCGAGGGGCATTTGGAGCGGGTGAAGACGCCGGCGACCGCCGCGGGGCGATCGAAGATCATCATCAGCACGTCGGTGCGGTTCTTGTATTTGATCCCGGCGGCGGCGGTCGCCATGCGCACGCCACCGACCGGCGGCATTTCGGCATAGGTTTTCGGGGCGAGCGGGGAGATGGAACCGGACATGCTGTTTTCCTGCCTCAAGAAGAGGCCCGGCGAAAAAAGCCGGGCCATTGTCGATCTTACTGCTGGCCTTCGGTTGCCGGCGCTGCTTCGCCTTCGCCTGCTGCTTCCGGCTTGTTGACCGCGTCATAGGCGGTCTTCAGCGCCGGGTCCTGGATGTCGACGGGGGCCGCGGCCTTCGCCTTTTCCAGAAGTGCCAGATACTTGTCGCGCATGACGAGCTGACGAACCTGGGCTTCGACCTGGTCGAGCGCCGGGGGCTGCTGCTGGCGCTTGTCTTCGATCTTGATGACGTGGAAGCCGAACTGGGTCTTTACCGGAACCTTGGAATAGGCGCCCTTTTCCAGCGCGAAGGCGGCCGTTTCGAATTCCGGAACCATGCGGCCCTTGGCGAAATAGCCGAGGTCGCCGCCTTCGGATTTATTCGGGTCGGTCGACTTCGCCTTGGCGATCTCGACGAAATCCTTGCCGGCATCGAGCTCGGCGATCACGGCCTTGGCCTCGTCCTCGGTCTTGACCAGGATGTGGCGGGCGCGGATCTCGTCTTCCGGCGTAATCGCGGCGACTTCCTTGTCGTAGCGCGCCTTCACCTCTTCCGGGGTGACGGCATCGACGACGTGCTTTTTGAAATAGGCGTTGTGAAGTTCGCGATCGGTGAGGAAGGCAAGGCGCTGCTTGAAGTCGGCGTCGTTCTGGAGGCCTTCCTTGTCGGCGTCTGCCGCCAGCAGCTTCACATCGATGATCGAGGAGAGGGCTGCGACGCGCTTCTGCTCGTCCGGCAGGTTGGCGAGCTGCGGGTCGAGGCCGGCGATCGCGAGCTTCAGCTCCGATTCGTGGATCTCGAGCGCGCCGACCTTGGCGACGACCTGATCGGCCGCCGCATCCTGTGCGCGGACGCTGGTGCTTGCGGCGGCAATCGCGATAAGGGCGACTGCTGCGAGCTTGCTGTACTTGAACATTTCGAAGAGACCTTTCACATCCTCGCCGGAATCGGGCCGATATCCGGTGCCAGTCGGCTCAACACCACCAGAATGTGGCAGTTGTGCAACCGCCTGAGCCGTTGACATCATTCGACCCCCCTCTTATCTGTCACGCAATCCCGCGTCCAGAACAGTTTCCGGGCGTCTCAAGGCTTTGCGCGCAAATATCGTGCGACCTGTCACGCGCCGGGCGCCCATGAAGAAAGGACCATCCTGATGGTCAGCCTCGGCGGCATAGCCCGCAAGTTGTTCGGTTCCTCGAACGATCGCCGCATCCGCTCCTACAAGCCCCGCGTTGACGCCATCAATGCGCTCGAACCGGAGATGAAGGCGCTCTCCGACGAGGCGCTGCGGGCAAAGACCGTGGAATTCCGCGAGCAGCTTGCCGCGGGCAAGACACTCGACGACCTGCTGGTGCCGGCCTTCGCGGTCGCCCGCGAGGCGGCGTTGCGCGTCCTGGGGCTGCGCCCCTTCGACGTCCAGCTCGTCGGCGGCATGATCCTGCATGAAAAATCGATCGCCGAAATGAAGACCGGCGAAGGCAAGACGCTGGTGGCGACGCTGCCCGTCTACCTCAACGCGCTCGCCGGCAAGGGCGTGCATGTCGTCACCGTCAACGACTATCTCGCTACGCGCGACAGCGCGATGATGGGCAAGATCTACGGCTTCCTGGGCCTTTCGACCGGCGTCATCATGCACGGCCTCGACGACGACCAGCGCCGCGCCGCCTATGGCAGCGATATTACCTACGCCACCAACAACGAACTCGGCTTCGATTATCTGCGCGACAACATGAAGTACGAGCGCAGCCAGATGGTGCAGCGCGGCCACTTCTTCGCGATCGTCGACGAAGTCGACTCGATCCTCGTCGACGAGGCGCGCACGCCGCTGATCATCTCCGGTCCGCTTGACGACCGCTCCGATCTCTACACGACGATCGACGCCTTCATCCCGATGCTGGACGAGGCGGATTACGAAATCGACGAGAAGCAGCGCTCCGCCAACTTCTCCGAAGTCGGCACGGAAAAGCTCGAAAACCTGCTGCGCCAGGCCGGGCTTCTCAAGGGCGAATCGCTCTATGACGTCGAGAACGTCGCGATCGTTCACCACATCAACAACGCGCTGAAGGCCCACAAGCTCTTCACCCGCGACAAGGATTACATCGTCCGCAACGACGAGATCGTCATCATCGACGAATTCACCGGCCGCATGATGCCTGGCCGCCGCTATTCGGAAGGCCAGCACCAGGCGCTCGAAGCCAAGGAAAAGGTGACGATCCAGCCGGAAAACCAGACGCTGGCCTCGATCACTTTCCAGAATTATTTCCGCATGTATTCCAAGCTCGGCGGCATGACGGGTACGGCTTCGACGGAAGCCGAGGAATTCGGCAACATCTACGGCCTGGACGTCGTGGAAGTGCCCACCAACCTGCCGATCAAGCGCCTCGACGAGGACGACGAGGTCTACCGGACCGTCGAGGAGAAGTACAAGGCGATCATCCAGGAGATCAAGGATGCGCGTGAGAAGGGCCAGCCGGTCCTCGTCGGCACGACCTCGATCGAGAAGTCGGAATATCTTGCTGAACGCCTCAAGATGGCGGGTTTCCAGGATTTCCAGGTGCTGAACGCCCGCTACCACGAGCAGGAAGCCTATATCGTCAGCCAAGCCGGCGTTCCCGGTGCCGTGACGATCGCCACCAACATGGCCGGCCGCGGCACCGACATCCAGCTCGGCGGCAACCTCGAAATGCGCCTGGAGCGCGATCTGGCCGAGATGGAGCCGGGTCCGGAGCGCGATGCCAAGCGCGAGGCGATCATCGCCGAGGTGAAGAAACTGAAGGAGCAGGCGCTTGCCGGCGGCGGCCTTTACGTGCTTGCGACCGAGCGCCACGAAAGCCGCCGCATCGATAACCAGTTGCGCGGCCGTTCCGGCCGTCAGGGGGACCCGGGCCGCTCGAAGTTCTTCCTGTCGCTGCAGGACGACCTGATGCGCATCTTCGGCTCCGAGCGCATGGATTCCATGCTGCAGAAGTTGGGTCTCAAGGAGGGCGAGGCGATCGTCCATCCCTGGATCAACAAGGCGCTGGAGCGGGCGCAGAAGAAGGTCGAGGCGCGCAACTTCGACATCCGCAAGAATCTGCTGAAATACGACGACGTGCTGAACGACCAGCGCAAGGTGATCTTCGAGCAGCGCATCGAGCTGATGGACAGCGAAAGCCTGTCGGACATCGTCGCCGACATGCGCCACGAAGTGGTGGAAAACCTCGTTCGCCTGAACATTCCGGAAAACGCCTATGCGGAGCAGTGGAACGTCGCGGGCCTGAAGGCCGGCGTGCTCGAGCAGCTCAATCTCGACCTGCCGATCGACGCCTGGGCGGCCGAGGAAGGCATCGACGAGAAGGACATTCTGGAGCGCCTGAAGACGACCGTCGACGAGGCCGCGCAGGCCCGCGCCGACCGTTTCGGCCCGGAAATCATGACCTATGTCGAGCGCTCTGTGCTGCTCCAGACGCTGGACCTTCTCTGGCGCGAGCATATCGTCAACCTCGACCACCTGCGTTCCGTCATCGGCTTCCGTGGTTATGCCCAGCGTGATCCGTTGCAGGAATACAAGGCGGAAGCCTTCGAACTTTTCCAGGCGCTGCTGGCGAACCTGCGCCAGACGGTGACCGCGCAGCTGATGCGCGTCGAACTGGTGCGCCAGGCCGCCGACGGGCCCGCACCGGCCCTGCCGGAAATGGAAGGCCACCACATCGACGGCACGACCGGCGAGGACGATTTCGGCGAAGGCAATGGCGGCGGCTTCATGGCCGTTGCCGTCGCACCGGAAAACCGCGATCCGAACGATCCGGCGACCTGGGGCCGCGTCTCGCGTAACGAGGCCTGCCCCTGCGGCTCGGGCAAGAAATACAAACATTGCCACGGCGCCTTCGAACAGGCCTGATGAACCCAGAAAATGCCGCCTCCGGGCGGCATTTTGCTGACAGGTTCCCCCCACCCGCGACGTCATCCTCGGCCCTGAGCCGAGGATCCACCGGCGTGCCCGGAGCATGGATGGTCGGGTCAGGCCCGACCATGACGGAGGAGAGATTCGGCGGGCTGTTCTTTTAGCCCTGCCGGCGGCTCTTCATGGCCCGACCCAACCGTTTGTTAACCCTGATCTGACAAGACTGGCCTTTGTATAGTCTCGCGTAGCGTTCGGGTTCCTGTGTTGATGGCGGTCATTCAATCGGCGGAAAAGTTGCTGCCATCCGGCCTGCGCGGCAAGGCGGAGCCGCTCGTGCGCGCGCTTACCGCCACGCTCGCAAGCGACGACCCCCGCAATCTCGCCCAGCGCATGGCGCTGATCGCCTTCGCCATCCGCGTCGTCAGCGCGGCCATCGCCTTCATTTCGCAGATCATTCTTGCCCGCGTGATGGGCGAGTTTGAATATGGCATCTTCGTTTTCGTCTGGGCGCTCGTCGTCATTTTCGGCGATCTCTCCTGTCTTGGAATCCACACGACGATCGTGCGCTTCCTGCCGGGTTATGCCGGGCGTAGCGCCCATGCAGAAATCCGCGGCCTCACCTCGACCGCGCGCATCTTCGCCATGCTGACATCGTCGGGGCTGGCAGCCGTCGGCCTCCTCTGCCTCTGGCTCTTCCACGAATCCTTTGCCGGCTACTATCTCGTGCCGCTGTTCATCGGCTTGTTCTGCATGCCGATGATCGCGCTCGGCGATGTGCTCGAGAGCACGGCGCGCGCACACAGCTGGGCGGTCGTGGCCTTGAGCCCGACCTATATCGTGCGCCCGCTGCTGATCCTCGTCTTCATGATGCTCGCCATCTCGATGGACGCGCCGCATACGGCGCTGACGGCGATCGTCGCGGCGCTTGCCGCCACCTATCTCACCACGGTCGTGCAGTTCTTCAACATCGTGCGCCGGTTGGGAAAACGCTATGTCGCGGGGCCGCGCAAGATCGAGTTCTCGCTGTGGATCAAGGCCGCGCTGCCGATCTTCCTGATCGAGGGCTTCGGCTTCATGCTGACCAATTCCGACGTGCTCGTCGTCGGCCTGTTCCTCGATCCGGAAAGCGTCGCCATCTATTTTGCCGCCGCCAAGACGATGGCGCTGGTGCATTTCGTGTTCTTCTCGGTGAAGGCGGCCGCCGCACCGCGCTTTTCCGCGATGTTTTCCGCCGGCGACCGCGTGGCGCTCGCGCGTTTTGCCGGCGAGACCGTGCGCTGGAGCTTCTGGCCGTCGCTCGTCGTCGGCGGCAGCGTGCTGCTGGTCGGGCATTTCCTGCTGTCGCTGTTCGGCCCGGCCTTCACGGCGGGCTACAGCCTGATGTTCATCCTGTTCGTCGGCATTCTCGCCAAGGCGCTCGTCGGGCCGGGCGAGGTGCTGCTCACCATGTCCGGCGAACAAAAACTGTGCGTCGCCGTCTATGCGATGGCGCTCACCGCCAACATCGTTTTCAACGTCACGCTCATTCCGCTTTACGGCCTTACGGGCGCTGCGATCGCCACCACCAGCGCCATGATCGTCGAGGCGGTGCTGCTGCACCTGGCGGTGCGCACGAAACTTTCCATCATTCTCTTCGCCTTCGCCAATCCGGTGAAGGCGAGCCTCGTCAACGGGATGGACCGCCATGACCGATAGCCACGGCTTCGACCACGCCATTGCGGCCGGACGCGCCCAGGCCGCCATCCCGCCGGCCCCGCCGATGGCGCAGCCGCCGGCGGACAAACGCGTTGCCGTCGGCCGTCCGGGCCGCTCGCTGGCACTTTATCCCGCGACCGCGGGCTACGAGCTGCAGCAGGAGCTCGATTTCCTGTCGAACCGCGTCATGGAACCGAACGTCTTCTTCACCGGCCGGTTTCTGGCACCCGCCATGCCGCGCCTGGAAGACCGTACGGTGCGCCTTTCGGTCATCCGCGACGAGAGCAACGGGCGCAGCCGTATGCGCTTTCTGATGCCGTTCTCGGTCGAAAAGCCCGGCTTCTCCATCGGCTCCAGCATTTTGCGCGCCTGGTCCAATCCTTTCGGGCCGCTCGGCACGCCGCTCGTCGATGCGGAGGAGGCGGCCGAAACGCTGGACAACCTGCTGGACGCGCTCGGCAGCGCAGGCACCGGCCTGCCGCCGATCCTCGTCCTGCCGGACTTGCGCCTCAACGGCGCTTTTGCGCAGCTGATGCGCGCTGTGGCAATCGGTCGCAACCTGCCCGTCACGGTCACCGACACCTATCGCCGCCCGATGCTGGAAAGCCTGCTCGACGGCCAGACCTATTTGCAGAAGGCGATCTCGCCCGAGCATTTTCGCGAATTGCGCCGGCAATGGCGCAAGCTCGACCAGCAGGGTGCGCTCAGCTACAACGTCGCCCGCCAACCCGCCGACATAAGACTGCGCATGGAGGAATTCCTGCTGCTCGAAGCCGCCGGCTGGAAGGGCCGCGGCCGCACCGCGATGATCAACGACCGCTACCGCGCCGCCTTCGCCCGCGAGGCGATCACCAACCTAGCCGAGACCGACGGCGTGCGCATCCACACGCTCGACCTCGACGGCCGCGCCATCGCCTCGATGATCGTCTTCATGACGGGTGGCGAGGCCTATACGTGGAAGACGGCCTATGACGAGGAATTCTCGAAATATTCGCCGGGCAAGCTGCTTGTCGCAGAACTCACCGAATGGCATCTCGACGACGCCAATATCGCACGCTCGGATTCCTGCGCGGTGCCGGACCATCCGGTGATGAGCCGGTTCTGGGAAGAGCGCGAGGACATGGGCACGCTCGTCGTCGGCCTGCAACAGAACCGCGACCGCGACGTGCGCCAGGTCGCAGCCCAGCTCCACCTCTACCGCAACACGCGCAACGTGGCGCGGCTGCTGCGCGACAAGATCCGGTCGCTGGCTAAGCGCTAAAGCAATTCCAGCAAAAGTGTGAAGCGGTTTTGCGTCCGGAATTGCGCAAATAGTTTAAGCGGCGAACGACGTTTCTTCGGCGGCGCGCTTGCGCAGCAGGTGGCGGATGACTTTTCCCGAGGTCGTTAGCGGCAGGCTGTCGACGAACTCCACCTCGCGCGGATATTCGTGCATGGAGAGCCGCGATTTTACCCATTCGCGGATATCGGCGGCAAGCTCCTCGGAGGGTGCCTGGCCCGGCCGCAGCACCACATAGGCCTTGACGATCTCGGTGCGCAGCTCGTCCGGCTTGCCGACGGCGGCGGCGAGTTGCACGGCCGGGTGGCCGGCAAGGCAATCCTCGATCTCGCTCGGCCCGATGCGGTAGCCCGACGAGGTGATGACGTCGTCGTCGCGGCCGAAGAAGGTGACGTATCCCTCTGCATCCATGCGGCCGAGATCGCCGGTCGTCATCCAGTCGCCGATGAATTTTTCCGCCGTCGCCTTGTCGTTCCGCCAATAGCCGAGGAACATCACCGGGTCAGGCCGCTTCACCGCGACCTGGCCAACGGTGCCGCGCGGCACTTCCCGGCCATCCGCATCGATGATTGCGACGACATGGCCCGGCACCGGCTTGCCGATCGGTCCCGGGCGCGAGACGCCGAGCTTGCCGATCGAGCCAAGCACGATGTTGCACTCGGTCTGGCCGTAGAATTCGTTGATGGTGATGCCGAGCGTATCGCGCACCCATTCCCACGTCTCGCGGCCGAGCGATTCGCCCGCCGAACCGATGGTACGCAGGTTCAGCCGGTATTTTTCGCGCGGATTGGCGACCGATTTCATCAATCTCAGCGCCGTCGGCGGGATGAAGGCGTTGCGCACGTCCATGTCCTGCATGATGCGGTAGGCCATGTCGGGATCGAATTTCTGGCCGGGCGAGGAGACGACCGGCACGCCGAGCAGCAGCGCCGGCATGAGCACGTTGAGAAGCCCGCCCGCCCAGGCCCAGTCGGACGGCGTCCAGATGCGGTCTCCCGGTTGCGGCAGGAATTCATGATGCATCTGGAAGCCCGGCACATGGCCGAGCAGCACGCGGTGGCCGTGCAGCGCGCCCTTCGGCGGGCCGGTCGTGCCGGAGGTATAGATCATCATCGCCGGATCGTCCGGACCGCTGTCGACGGCCTCGAACGGGCCGGCATGCCGGGCGACGAGATCGTGGAAGGATTTTTCCGCAGGATCGGTCACCGGGTCGGTGGTCACCACCAGCTCCAGCGTCGGAAGCTCCTGGCGGATCGGCCGAAGGCGCTCGGCGCCGAACCGGTTGGTGACGATCGCTTTGGCCTCGGCATTCTTCAGGCGGAAGAGCAGGGCATCCGCACCGAACAGCAGCGCCAGCGGCAACGCGATGGCGCCGAGCTTGTAGATCGCGACATGGGCGATGACCGTCTCGAAACCCTGCGGCAGCAGGATGCCGACGCGGTCGCCCTTGCCTACCCCTTCGGCCGCAAGCGCCGCCGCAAAGGCATCCGAGCGGGCGGCGAGTTCGCCATAGGTAAGTGCCAGCGGCGGGGCGTCGGGTAGGAAATGCTGGAGGCAGACGCGGTCCGGCTCGCGCGCCGCCCAGGCGTTGGAGACCGCGGTGCCGATGTTGAACCGTTCGGGGATCTTCCAGCGAAAATCCCGGTACAGCGCATCATAGGTCGATCTCTCGGCGAGCATCCGGCGTCACTCCAGTTTGCTGCATTGCACCTAGCATTCCGGAGGGGCCGCCGGCAATGGCGGCTTTTTGTAGGGCTCAGAGCCAGGAAAGGCGGCTGTCCACCTCCGTGACGTCCTTCAGCGAGGCCGCGATCGCGCTCGCCCGCTCCGCCTCCGCGGCGGAGCCGACGCTGCCGGTGAGGATGATGCGCGTGCCTTTGCACGTCACCCTGACGTCGGAGGCGTCCACGTCGCCGGCCAGCGAAAGCGCATCCGCCACCGCAGCCTCCAGCCAGGCGGGGTGCGGGCCATCGAAATGTTCGGGCGGTTCGCCCTTGAAGGTGCCTTCCTTGAAGACCATGGCGCGCGCTCCTCTATGGCGGGTTCGGTGGACAACGCTGAAAGATCGGATTTGTTCATGGCGGTTTAAGGGATGGTTAGGGGTGCTTCGATGTCGGACAGCTCTGTGCCGAAACGGCGGTTGCCGGGCCTAAGCGCCCGCGTTAAGCATCGGCATCTCCAGCGAGGACGTGTTTATGAGTTATATCAATATTAGCGGTTTCACATCGAAATCCGGCGCCAATTTCAGCAAGTTCGTTTCGGAAAAATTGCATGACGTTCTAGATTACGAGCACGAAAAGGTAACATCGACCTCGCTGAAATTCTCCAATGATGCAAAGAATTACATGGCGATCGGCGGTTCGAAGCTGAAATACACCTTCGACGACAAGGAAGTCTCCGGCATTACATCGGGAACGATCACGTCTTTCAAGGCTATATCCGAAGGTCAGGCGCTGCTCGACATCACGAAACTTTCGCTCGCCGGCAAAAAACTCTCCAATGCGCTCGACAGCGGCAGCACAAAGACCTTCCTCGACACGCTTCTCTCCGGCAGCGACGTGATCAAGGCCACCAAATATGCCGATACGTTCTGGGGCGGGGCCGGCAACGACACGCTCTACGGCTATGCCGGCAACGACCGTCTGGAAGGCGGCGCGGGCGCCGACAAGCTTTATGGCGGCACGGGTGCGGATACGTTCGTTTTCCGTTCGGTGAAGGATTCGACCGTTGCCGCGGGCGGGCGTGACACGATCGTCGATTTCAGCCAGACGGAAAAGGACAGGATCGACCTCAAGGCGATCGACGCCGATGCGACGCTCGCCAAGAACCAGGCGTTCAGCTTCATCGCAGACAAGGCCTTTTCCAAGGATGCGGGCGAGCTGCGCTACGAGAAGAAGGGCGGGGATACCTTTGTCCACGGCGACGTCGATGGCGACGGCAAGGCCGATTTCTCGATCCGCCTCGATGCGTCGATCGATTTCACAAAGGCCGATTTCATTCTCTGAAAACCCCAGGATGGTTGAGACCCAAGAGCGTGCACATCGCTCTCGGGTCCCCCTCACAACCGCATCCGGGGGTGTCTGCAGTTGCAGCCGTAAAATGCGGCTGTGCAAAATTTGTTCCCGCTAAAATGCAGGTTTTTTAAGCGAGGGGTTTTCGGCCGGGGTCGTGCGCTGACCTAAAGCGTGCTCTGGATGAAATGATGCACATTTCGCACGGTCCGCGACGTGTAAGCGCCGTGGTTCTGCGTGAAGTCCCATGCCATGGCGCAAACCACCGTAACGATGATGATCAGATAATTCATGGACGCCCACGCAGCTGGTTGGCCCTTGACGGCAGACGGAGCTGAAGTCGCTGATAGTCGAAGCTGAGCTTGGACTATGCGTGGGAGGGTGAACCTGGGTCGGGGCGGAGTCCAGGTAATTTTAAGATTTGCTAATTAAGTGATGAACGAGCCGTTAGTGCGCGCCACTACGTGCACCAAAAAGGCAAACGGCATGACGCCTACGGGGTCCATTCGTGATTAGGGGTTGGCGAGGAAGTCCAGCCGCTCTTTCTCGCCCTGGAACAATTGCCAGGAGCCGCGTTGCACGAAAGCGGGCTTGGCGAAGGTGCCGAACGCCACGTCGTGCTCGGAATCGAGCCAGCAGTAGAAGAGAGCGGTTTGATCGGCATACCAGATCGGCCTGCCCGTCGAGCGGGCATTTTCGACAATCCTCTGGAGGTAGGCGCCGATCCGATTTGCGAAGCGAAGCGCGCCGGGCGTTTGCCGCGCCATGAACGAACAGGCCGTCACCGATTCCCATGGAAGCCTGTTCAGGGTGCGTGCCTTGTCGAGCACCTTCGTGCTCAAGAGGACGTCAAGATGGGCGTGCTCACTCTCCATCTGCCGCAAATCGCGGGCCACATGGCCATCCACGTCGCCGACGAACACAGACCGGTAAAGTTGAAGGTATCGGGCCAGATGGATGTAGCGCGCGCTGGCATAATATCCCCGCTTCTGGCGCACCTCGAGGCCTGACAGATCGGTATGATCGATCGTAAAGCCGAAGCTGACAGGCACGCCCCATGAGCTGATCGCCTCGCGAGGATCGAAGCCCACGCAATGGAAGTGCAAGCCGTTCGTCGGGTTCGTCTGCGCATAACGTCTTGCGACGAGCAGGGCATATTTTTCGAAGTAGGTGCGGTCGAGGGAGAGCAATGTGACATGCTCGGCCGCCGACGGGCTCACCTCGATATCGTGTTCGGGAACGATCGTGCCCGCGTAGTCGGTTTCGACGAGCACGCTGGATATGCCGGCAAACGGCTCAATGAACTTGAGATCGCCGACCGACACGAACGAAGAGCGGGCATGGACGGCGTTTCCCGTCGCATGGGCCGACATGGCCTCGAAGGCGGCGAGATGTCTCTCGGCGCCCGGCCAGCCGGCTCGCAAAAACGCCGTCGTTTCCTTGGCATCGATGGCAAAACCGTCGCGCTCTTTGCCCGCCATCAGGCGATCGCGTTGAGAGCGATAGAAGGCAAGGAAGATCAGGTCGGCGACGTGCAGGGGAAGATGACGGAGCCGGCCGCGCAAACCCTCCGCGGTCGACCGAATCCGGGGCCAATCTTTTTGCGAGAAGAGGAACCAGAAGAATTCCGTCAATGCTTCATCGGAAAGATCGCCGGAAACGGCGCGTGCGGCATTCTCGCTCAAATACCGCTGGAGCGCCGGCATATGGACCGCCCGACGGGCTGCCGCGCCGAATTTCAGGATCTGCTGTTCGAATGACAGCGCGCTATCCAGGGTCGCATCCACCTCGACGGGCAAGTCGACATTGGAATAACACCGCGTCAGTTCTCCCAACTCTTGATTGATCACGTTGAAGCCCGTTCGATTGCAAGTCCTTGCCGTTTCATCTGCCTCATGCGGATAGTTTCGGCAAGGCCCGGGCGATAACCCGGCCTTGGCTAGCCCGTTGATTTGCCCGAAGGCTAGGATGGAACCGGAAACAAAGTGCCTAAAAAAGCTTTGAGATTTTGGTGCCCCATGCCGGAATCGAACCAGCACTCCTTTCGGAACTCGATTTTGAGTCGAGCGCGTCTACCAGTTCCGCCAATGGGGCACGGCACTTGTGAGCCATCGCCGTTTACACGAAGCTTTCGCGGGCGGCAACCGGCAAATCCGGGGGCGGGCATGATCACTTATCCGTGCGGGTGATTTACAACGGCGCGCCGCCTGATAGAACTCGGCGCCGTTCCGCCGGCACCCCCGCCGGCCCGATTGGACGATCCTGATGACTGCATCCCTCGACCTTTCCCGCAAGACATCCGCAGGCCTCCTGACGCTCGGCATGGCGGCGACCGTCGGCGTCGCGCTCGCCTTCGAGCATATCGGCGGCTACATTCCCTGCGCGCTCTGCCTGTTGCAGCGCGATCCCTATTATTACGGCATTCCGGTCGCGGTCGCGGCGCTGCTTTCGGCCCTCTTTGGCGGTCCGGCCTGGCTGACGCGGCTGCTGTTGGCGATTGCCGGCATCATCATGCTGGTCGGTGCGGGCATGGGCGTCTACCACGCGGGCGTCGAATGGGGTTTCTGGGAAGGGCCTGCGACCTGCGCGACGACAGCGCAGGGGGTTACGCAGAATGCCGGCGACCTGCTGTCCGATCTCAACACCAAACACGGCCCCTCCTGCACGGAGGCGTCGTTCCGCCTGCTCGGCCTGTCCTTTGCCGGCTGGAATGTGATCGCGAGCGTCATCCTCGCCGCAATCGCCTTTTCGGGCGCGCGGTCCGCGAAAGCCTGAGATGCCGCAACCCTTCGTGTCACGCATGTCGCTGACGTGAAACGGCCTTGCCGTTCACGCAGCCTGCGTCAGGGTTGCAGTTCGACGTCCCAGTAGAGATAGTCCATCCAGCTTTCATGCAGATAGTTGGGTGGAAACAGTCGCCCGTTGTTGTGCAGATCCTGAACCGTCGGCTGATAGGGCTTCTGATGCGGGAGCATGCCCGCCTGCTTCGGCAGCTTGCTGCCTTTTCTCAAATTGCATGGGGAGCAGGCGGCGACCACGTTGCACCAGGTCGTCTCGCCGCCATGGGCGCGCGGGATGACATGGTCGAAGGTCAGGTCGTCCGGCGACCCGCAGTACTGGCATTCGAACCTGTCGCGCAGGAACACGTTGAACCGGGTGAAGGCCGGGTGGCGTGAAGGCTGCACGTATGTCTTCAGGCACACGACGCTCGGCAGGCGCATCGTGAAGCTCGGGGAGGAAACCGAATGGTCGTATTCGGCGATGATGTTTACGCGGTCTAGAAACACAGCCTTGATCGCGTCCTGCCACGACCAGAGCGACAAGGGATAATAACTCAGCGGCCTGTAGTCAGCATTCAATACAAGGGCTGGCAGGGCCTGTGGTGAAACAGAAATCGTCAAGGGCTTCTCCTGATCGATTCGGCATCTGCCCTTCTATATTAGGCCCGTTGTTACAGCATTGTGAAGCCGGAAAGGAAAAGCGAAAACAACGTATTTCGCGAGCCTCAGCCTTCGAGCACCGGGACGGCCTCGCGGCGCATCTCGCGCGAATAATAAGCCCAGAAAAGCCGGGCCGAAACGCCGCGCCAGGGCGACCAGCTTTCGGCGATCCGGTCGAGTTCCTGCGGCCCCGGACGCACGGCGAGGCCGAAGGCATGCGCGACGGCATTTTGCAGCGCGATGTCGCCGGAGGGGAAGATATCCGGGTGGCCGCCGCAAAACAGCAGGTACACATCCGCCGTCCAGCGGCCGATGCCCTTGATCGCGGTCAGCTTGCGGGTCGCGGCCGTCGCCTCCATGTGACAGATCGCATCGAGATCGAGTTCGCCGCGGTCAACGGCGTCGGCGGCGCGGCGCAGCGTCTCGGCCTTGGCGCGCGACAGGCCGATGGCGCGGCAATCCTCATCGGACAGGGCGAGAATGTGATGGGGCGTGATGTCGCTTGCCGCTTCCTCCAGCCGGCGCCAGATCGCATCCGCACTGGCGCGCGACACCATCTGCGCGACGATGATGCCGGCAAGGCCGCGATAGCCCGGCGCCAGCCGCCGCAGCGGCACGGGGCCGGCCTTGTCGATGACGGTGAAAAGGCGCGCGTCCAACAGCGCGAGGTCGACGAGACCCGCCGCGACATCCGCCTCCGTCCTGATCATGTGCAACTGCATTTTTTCAAGCGGCCCTGATGCCGTAGTGACGCGACACGCCTCTTCGTGCCAGAAGACCTCATGCCAAGTGCTTTGTCAAAAAATCGTGTCTTTCGTTTTGCGCCGAGCCCGAACGGCCTCCTGCATCTCGGCCATGCGCTGTCGGCGATCCTCAACCACGACCTTGCCGCAGCCTGCGGTGGCCGATTCCTGCTGCGCATGGAAGACATCGATCCCGCCCGCTCGCGGCCCGAATTCGAAGCCGCGATCTACCGCGATCTCGCCTGGCTCGGGCTCGGCTGGGAAAAGCCGGTGCGCCGCCAGTCGGAGCATGTCGCCTTCTATGGCGAGGCGCTGGAGCGGCTGAAGGCGATGGGCGTGCTCTATCCGGGTTTCCTGAGCCGTGGCGAGGTGAAGGCGCGGGTTTTGGCACACGAGGCAGCGGGCGGCACCTGGCCGCGTGACCCGGACGGCGCGGCGCTCTACCCGACCGAGGAGCGCGTGCTCGACCGGGATCAGGCGCTCGCCTGGATCGCGGCCGGGCGGCAGCATGCCTGGCGGCTCGACATGGAGAAGGCGCGGGCGCTGGCGCCTGCCGTCCTCGACTGGTCGGAGGCGGGCGAGGGGCCGGAGGGGGAGACCGGCATCGTGGCGGCGAAGCCGGAGCGCTGGGGAGACGTCATCCTGTCGCGGCCGGATGCGCCGGCGAGCTATCATCTCGCCGTGGTGCTGGACGATGCGGCGCAGGGCATTACCGACGTGGTGCGCGGGCAGGATCTGTTTCACACGACGGCCGTGCATCGCCTGCTGCAAAGCCTGCTCGGCCTGCCGGCGCCCGCCTATCGCCACCATGGGCTCGTGCCGGGGCCGGATGGGCGAAAACTGTCCAAAAGCAACCAGGATACGGGGATTGCGGCCTATCGCGAAAAGGGCGTGTCACCGTCCGGCATTCGCGCCCTGCTCGCGGGCTATGGCTTCGTCTTCCATTGAGGGGTCGTCCTCGGCCTGCGGTTTCTTCACGCCGCGCACCTTGTCGAGGATCAGGTGTTTCACCCGGTATTTCATCAGGGCCGCATTGATTTCCGCGCCGATGATGAAGATCGCGCCGACGATGTAGAGGAAGACGAGCGCGATCATGATCGAGGCGAGGCCGGCATAGGTCGAGACGTAATTGGCGAAGGTGGCGAGATAGGAGGCGAAGATATAGGCCCCGACGCCCCAGGCGATCAGCGTGAGCAGGATGCCGGGCAGCACGTCGGCGATCTTGCGTCGGCCGGCCGGCAGCCAGAGATGGGCGATCAGCAGGCCGACCAGCAGCACGAGCACCGTGCCGAAGAGGCCCCAGCTCTCCACCCAGGAATAGATGTAGGTGAGCCACGGCAGCCAGTCGCCCGTGGCCCGCACCGCAAGGGGGGCGGCAACGAGCACGATGCTGATGACGGCCAGCGCCAGCACGCCCGCGATGACGAAGCCGAGGCTGGCGAGGCGGGTGACGTACCAGTAGCGAGTCTCGGCGACGCGATAGGCGCGGTTGAGCGAGACGCGCAGCGCCTCCACGCCGTTCGAGGCGAAATAGGCGGCGGCGAGCACGGAGACTGTCAGCAGCCCGCCGCGCGGGATGGTGAGAACGGCGACGACCTCGCGCGAGATGGGGGCGGCGATCGATTCCGGCCAGGTGTCGAAGATCAGATGCACGGCGGTTTCGGCGAACTGGTCGGCACCGAGGAAGGAGCCGAGCGCGGTGCCGAAGATCAGGAAGGGGAAGATTGCGAGCAGCGTCGACAGCGCGACGTGGCTTGCCATCGCCCAGCCGTCGTCCTCGGAAAAGTGCCAGATCGCGTCGAAGACGACCTTGTAGGCAAGGCGGATGACGGTTGGCATAAGCAATGTCCAGTCCCTTTGCGACCGTCGCCGGTCTCTCATTGTCTGCGCGGGCATGGCCCGTAAATCAGAATCGATTTAAGGGCTTATGCCCGGTTCAACGTTCTACGGCGACCTTTGTGCCTCCTGGATGACAGACAGAGGTTGCTGGAATGGTGAATATGGGAAACCCAGGCAGATTTGTACAGGAAACCGCCATGTCTTCTCCAACAGCGCCTCATCTGCCGAGCATCATCGTCACCGGCTGCTCCTCCGGCATCGGTGCCCATTGTGCCCGCGCGCTGAAGGCGGAGGGCTGGCGCGTCTTCGCGACGGTGCGCCGCGAGGAGGATCTCGCGAGCCTCGAAGCGGATGGCATCGAGGCGCTGCTGATGGATTATACCAAGCCGGAGACGATGGCGGCGCTGGTCGAGACGGTGCTGGCGCGCACCGGCGGGCGGCTCGATGCGCTGTTCAACAACGGCGCCTATGGGCAGGCCGGGGCCGTCGAGGACCTGCCGGTCGAGGCGTTGCGCCTGCAATTCGAGACGAATGTTTTTGGCTGGCACGACCTGACGCGGCAGGTGATCCCCACGATGCGCAAACAGGGGTCCGGGCGCATCGTGCAGTGCTCGTCGATCCTCGGCATCGTGCCCTATCGCTGGCGCGGCGCCTACAATGCCTCGAAATTCGCGCTGGAAGCGCTGTCGCTGACACTGCGCATGGAGCTTGCCGACTCCGGCGTGCATGTCAGCCTCATCGAGCCGGGGCCGATCGCCTCGCGCTTCACCGCCAATGCGCTGACCCATATCGAGCGCAACATCGATCTGGAAAACTCGGTGCATGCGGAGGAATATCGCCGGCAGCTGCAACGATTGCGCGGCGAAGCGAAGCCCGCGCGCGGAAAACTCGGGCCGGAGGCGGTGCATGCCGTGCTGCGCCACGCGCTGACGGCCAAGGCGCCGCGGCCGCACTATGTCGTGACGACGCCGGCCAAGCAGGGCGCGCTTCTGAAGAAGCTGCTGCCGGCGGCGCTGTTCTACCGCATCATCGGCAAACTCGGCTGACGCGGCGCGGCGTCGCAGGCCTTCGTCGTCAAATCGCGTGCTATTTCGCCCAAATGCCCTATTTGAATAGGGCTGACAGAAATCAAATCGGATCGTTGGCATGTCTTCCTTTCTCACCTTCATGACCCTGCTCGTCATGGGCCTCGTGGTCATCGTGCTCGTGCGCGGTCTTGCCAACATGGCCAAGGGCGGCAACGGCAATACCTCGAACAAGCTGATGCAGGCGCGCGTGCTCTTGCAGGCGATCGCCATCGTGCTCATCATGCTGACCCTGTGGATCACGGGCGGCGGGCGCGGATGATGGTGAAGCTCAACAAGATTTACACCCGAACGGGCGATGACGGCACGACCGGCCTTGTGGCCGGCCCGCGCCGCAAGAAGCATGACCTGCGCGTCGAATCCTATGGCGAGGTCGACGAGGCGAATTCCTGCATCGGCGTCGTCCGCCAGCACCTCGCCGGTCATCCGGCGCTCGATCAGATGCTGATGCGCATCCAGAACGACCTTTTCGATCTCGGTGCCGACCTCGCCACGCCCGATACCGGCAAGAAGCTGGAATACGAGCCGCTGCGCATCGTGCAGGCGCAGGTCGACCGGCTGGAGAGCGAAATCGACACGCTCAATGCGGATCTCGAGCCGCTGCGCTCCTTCGTGCTGCCGGGCGGCACGGCGGCAGCGGCGGCCCTGCATGTGGCGCGCACCGTCGCGCGCCGGGCGGAACGGCGGATCGTGGCGCTTCAGGATAGCGGGGAAACCGTCTCGACCGCGGCCGCCGCCTATATCAACCGGCTGTCCGATTTTCTCTTCGTCGCCGCCCGCTGGGTCAACGACAAGGGCAGCACGGACATATTGTGGGTTCCGGGGCAGAACAGATAAGGTCGTCGCCAGCAGCTTAGCAAAAGTGCGCAGCCATCCTTTGGGGAAGGGGATCCATGTTCATACCGCTGCACGACGCCAACGCCCTGAAATACATCAAGGTGCAATATGTCACGATCAGCCTGATCGTGATCAATGTCGTCGTCTGGCTGGTGACGGGCCTCGCCTCGACGCAGGACTTCAACGATGCGGCGGTGGTCGGCCTCGGATACATTCCTGCGGTCGTCTTCGATTTCGCCGACCTGGAGCCGAGCCTCGTGCTGGTGCCGGAGGATGCGACCTACATCACCTACGCCTTCCTGCACGGCGATTTCATGCATCTCGCCTCGAACATGATTTTCCTCTGGGTGTTCGGCGACAATGTCGAGGATGCGCTCGGCCATGTCCGCTTCCTCATTTTCTACCTGCTGTGCGCGGCGGCCGGCGCGCTGGTGCATGGCCTCGTGCAGATGAATTCGGAGGCGCCGCTGATCGGCGCCTCGGGCGCGATTTCCGGCGTGGTGGCGGCCTATTTCCTGCTGCATCCAAAGGTGCGCGTCTGGGTCCTGGTGTTCTTCCGCATTCCCCTGCCGCTGCCGGCGGTCATTCCGCTCGCCTTCTGGATCGCCCAGCAATTCTACATGCTGGTGGTCGATGGCGACAGCGGCGTCTCCTGGGGCGCCCATGTCGGCGGCATTCTTGCAGGCGCGGTTCTCGTCTTTGTCATGCGCCGGCGGGGCGTGCCGCTGTTCGACCGCACGATTGTCACGCCGAAGGCCGTCCGGCATGTCGAAGCGACGCCGGTTCCGGCCGAAGAGACGGCGTCCGGCCCCTCCGTGCCGCCCACCCATTGGGGGCGATGATGGCGTCTCGCGGGGAAAATTGACGTGAACGTAAAGGTAATTTATAACGCCTGCGTTTTCGCGCGAGGAGGGTCCGTGGCGCATTGTATTTGGGGAAAAAACGCGTATCGATGTCGCCAACCGACAATCAGGGCGCCTTTGAAAGGCGCATTTTCCCTCGCGGGCATATGAAGGAAGGAAGCCATGAAGATCTTGGTCCCTGTAAAGCGGGTCGTTGATTACAACGTCAAAATTCGCGTGAAGGCGGATGGCTCGGG
>NZ_JBXAFY010000006.1:0-349880 GCF_058793575.1 Shinella sp. GW835-FHT14H05
ACACTCGAAATGCTCCAGATCACACTCGACATCTTCCTCGCAAGAAAACGCCTCGCGAGTCCAACATGAACACTCCCCCCACAAGGGGGGAGATCAGTGGGAGCTTGCCGCGCCGTTTCGAAGATGAAGGCCGTTAAGCCGCCACCCGCACCGCCGCCTCTTCGCGGATGCGCTTCACCATCGACCGCAGCCCATTGGCCCGCTGCGACGACAGATGCTCCACCAGCCCGATCTCGTTGAACGTATCAATGGCATCCAGCGCCGCGATCTCAGAGGCATGTTTGCCGGAATAGATGGCGAGCACGATGGCGACGAGACCGCGCACGATATGGGCGTCCGAATCGCCCTCGAAGGTCATCACCGGGTCGGCGGCGTCGTCCGTATGGCTGACGAGCCAGACCTGGCTGGCGCAGCCCTGCACCTTGTTGGCGGCCGTGCGCTTGTCTTCGGAAATGTCCGGCAATGCCTTGCCGAGCTCGATGACATAGCGGTAGCGGTCCTCCCATTCCTCAAGGTAGGCGAAGTCGTCGATGATCTGTTGAAGCGTGGCCATGTCGGTTCCGTCTGCGGCTTTGGCTTTCATATAGGGGAGGCAGCCCGGAATTTGAACCGGAATCCGTATCCGCAAAAAGAAACGCCGTATGGAACGGATCCATACGGCGGTTGCAGGGGCAACGAGTCAGGCAGGCAGAAATTTTAAAAGGGGGTCAGTTCAGCTCTTGTGGTCGGGGCGGCGCGTCGGGATGGCGATGGTGCCGGTGATCACCTCGTCATCGGCATCGATGGCGGCGACGTCCGGGAGCGGCTGGTCGAGCGCTTCCTTGGCGACCGGATCGGCCTTGGCGGTCGCGGTGCCCTCTTCGGCAAACTGGGTATCGAGGAACTGGTAGGCGATGCGGGCGCCTTCGCGGGCCCGGTGGCCGAGGGCGACGAAGGTTTCAGCACCCTTCTCGCAGACGTCCGGCTTCTCCAGGCACATGGCGGTGACGTAGTGCAGCGCCTCGCTTGCGGCATTGAAGGTATCGCCGATCTCGACGCTCGGACCCTTCTCCAGCTTCGCGGAGGATTCCGCGTCGATGAAGGGGAGCAGGACGAGAACCATGGAGAACCAGAACGTTCCCTTGATCAGAAACCACATCGCTTGCCATCCTTGTTATAGGGCCTCGGCTCTTTGCGGCCTTCGGCTTTCGTGTTGGTCCTTGGCGAACCGTTGATGCGAGAATAGGGGCCGGAAGGAAATTCCCCTTTTCAGGAATCACTCAGGTTTTGCCCAGATTTAAGTAAAATGCGACCTATCGGCAGCTTTACCGGCATTTGAGGCAGATTTTAGCGATTGCCGTTAAGGATGATGGCGGAGCGCACTGGCGGAGCGCCCCGGAATGCCGGGAATGGGCGTTCGGCGATGTTGCCCCAGAGGTTAATACGAACAGAAAAATGCCGCAAAATGAGGCGCTTACGCCCCGTTAACCACGCCGGACGAATGGCCGGTGGATTGCCCCGAAATGGGACTTTTCGGGCTTTTCGGACCCTTTCAGGCCCCTGTCGTTTATTCTTTCCTTAAGTCGCCGATGCGATTTTGGGCTCACACAAAAGAACATAAACGGCAGGGTTTTGCATTGCGCCAATTGACCACCATCGCTGACAGAATGGCCGTCCGCCTGGGCGCCGTTGCGGGCGTTGCTGGCGCGCATGCCGCCGATGAACGCCCGTCCGCTTCCCTGCGCGCGACGACGCTCGCCCTTCTGGCCGCCGTCCCCGGCCTGCCGCTCGCCTTCTCCGCCGTCATGCCCGCCTCCACGGCGCTGCCGGCCGGCGTGGCGCTGGTGGGTGCCGGCGCGCTGCTTGCTGCTGCCGCGACCTCCGCCTGGCCGGTGAAGCCGGTTCAGCCCAAGGTAACGCAGATTGACGACGCGCCTGTTACAGAGCCGGCGCCGACCTCTCCTTATGATCTCTTCGCGGGCCTCGTGACGCTGCACGATGCGCGCGGTTTCGTCACCGCCGTGCATGGCCGCGACCGCGCCGACATGCTGGCCTGGATGCGCGACCCGATGGGCCGCGGTTATCTCGACCAGATCCACGTTTCCGATCGCCTCGGCTTCATCGCCGCCATCGATCGCCTGCGCCAGGGCGGCGTGCGCGAGACGGTGGACGTGCGCATCGACCGCCCGCGCATGCAGGCGGATGCCGAGCAGTTCACGCATATGCGCGTGGAAATGACGGCGCTGTGCGGCGCGGATGGCGCGCTGGCCGCCGTCGTCGCCCAGTCGCGCGATGTGTCCGACGAGGCCGTGCTGCGCACGGAAAGCGCGCGCAAGACGGCGCAGGCCGAATCGGCCAACGATGCCAAGACCCGCTTTCTGGCCGCCGTCAGCCATGAGCTGCGCACGCCGCTCAACGCCATCCTCGGCTTTTCCGACATCCTGACCGGCGAATATTTCGGCAAGCTGGAAAACGACCGCCAGCGCGAATATGTGGCGCTGATCCACCAGTCGGGCTCGCATCTTCTGTCGGTGGTCAACACCATGCTGGACGTTTCGAAGATCGAGGCCGGCCGCTACGAGCTGCTGACCGAACCCTTCATCGTCGCCGACAGCGTCAAGGCCTGCGAGCAGATGCTCGGCCTCCAGGCGCGCGAAAAGGGCATCAAGCTGACGAGCCGCGTGCCGCGCGCCATCGGCGAGGCCGTGGCCGACCAGCGGGCGATCCAGCAGATCCTCATCAACCTCGTCGGCAATGCGATCAAGTTCACCGATCGCGGCGGCGTCGTCACCATCGATGCGGCGCGCGAGGGCAAGGACCTTCTCCTGACCGTCAGCGATACCGGCATCGGCATTCCAGCCGACAAGCTGGCGCTGATCGGCCAGCCCTTCATGCAGGTGCAGAACGAATATACCCGCAAATACGAGGGCACCGGCCTCGGACTGTCGCTGGTCAAGGGTCTGGTCGCGCTGCACGGCGGCAGCTTCGTCATCCAGAGCCGGCCGGGCGAGGGCACGGTCATCACCATCCGCGTGCCGGCGGACGGCTCCGGCGTGGCGCGCGAAGGTGACCCGCGGCCGACCACGGCATCCACCGTCGATTTCCCGCCGCGCCTTGCGGCTGCCATTGAGACCGTTTACGAGCCGTCGCTGGATGGCAAGGACACGAACGATGAACGCGCACGTCAGAAGACAGCCTGAGCGGCGGCCGCAAGGCCAGGCCCGCAAGGGCCGATCCGGCACCCGCGCCGAGCCGCAGCGCAGGCCCAATATCGTCATCACCGGGCTGGTCGCGCTCGGCGGCCTTGCCGCGCGCCATCCCAGCACCGTGGGCGGCACCTGCGCCTTCCTGGTGGTCTTCTCCTTCGTGGCGGCCAATGCGCTGTGGTATCAGCCGGGCGGCCATCCCGCACCCTTCCTGAAGATGCGCTCGGCCGACAATTCGCTGGGCTTCACCGCCACCAAGCCGGAACCGCACGACGTGACGACCTTCGTCATCGAGCGCGAGGGCGAAGAGCAGGACCTGCCGGAGGTCACCGACGTGACGCCCGCCGAGCGGCCGTTCGACGAGGTGGCGAAGGTCATCGAGAACAAGCCTGCGCGCACGCAGGCCGAGGAAGAGCTCGATCCGGTCGCCGCCGCCATCATGGAGGCGGAAGCCGATCCCGGCGTCACCTCCGCCGTGGCAAAGCCGGTGCCGAGCGAACTGGTGATGAAGATCCAGAAGGGTCTGAGCAACATCGCCTATACGGATATTGCGGTGGACGGGCTGATCGGCGAGAAGACGCGCACCGCCATCCGCCACTTCGAGAAGCACTATCGCCTGCCGGTGACCGGCGAGCCGAACGAGCAGGTGCTCGCCAAGCTCAAGGATATCGGCGCGCTCTGAGCTTTCTTGTTTTAGCAATGCAGGAATGCGACCAAAGTCGTACGCCTACGACAGGCTTTCCCGTAAAGCATCCGTTAACCATGTCTGCTGGATGATCCTTTGATAATCTGGAGGATCGTCGAGCCATGTCCAACGCTGCCCTGCGTGAGACTGCGCATAACCTGGAAGCGGACATGCCGGAGCCGCAGGCGGATGCCGCGGTGCTGCGGCGCGTCGTGGGGGCGCTTGCCGCCGAGGCGTCGGATCTTGGCCTGCACCTTGTCGATATTGCCGGCTCCATCCAGGACACCGCCACGCAATCGCGCGAGCACGCGACCCTCTTCACCCGGCTGACGCAATCGGCAACGGCGATCGCCAGCGCCAATGGCGGCATCGCCCGCGCGCTGGGCGAGACGGACCAACTGGCCGCGAGCGCCCGAAAGGTGCTGGGCGAGCAGGCGGTGCAGCTCGACGGCTCGATTGCCGCGATCGACCACATGGTGACGGCTTCCAACGAGATCGGCACGGAGATTTCCGCCTTTGCTGTGGCGCTCGCCGATGTCGGGCGGCTGGCAGATGCGATCGGCACGATTGCGCGACAAACGAACCTCTTGGCGCTCAATGCGGCGATCGAAGCGGCGCGGGCGGGCGATGCCGGCAAGGGTTTTGCCGTGGTGGCGGCGGAAGTGCGGACGCTGTCGCTCGAAACATCGAATACGACCGCCTCCATTCAAAAAACATTGCAGGAACTGCGCGCCCGCATCGACCGGCTTGAAGCGGCGGGCGAGGGCGCGCGCGTTTCCGCCGAGGGCGTGAAGGCGACGGCCTCCGACGTGCAGGGCTCGTTTGCCGGGGTGGAAGAGGTCATGTCGAAGATCCTCGACAGCGCCTCCTCGCTCGCCGCGACGACGGGCGCGGTGGACAAGGAATGCAGCGAGTTCGCCCGGTCGATCGGGGCGGCCTCGGCGGAGATCATCCGCTCGAATACCGTGCTGCAGGGCGCCTCCGGAAAGGTCGGCGAGGTGGTGACGATCTCCGAGCGCATTATCCAGGCGACGGCGAGTGCGGGCATCGAGACGCCGGACAGTCCCTATATTAACCTCGTCCAGACGCTCGCCGACGAGGTCTCTGCCCGCTTTTCCGCGGCCGTGCTGAGCGGCGAAATTGGCATGGAGGCGCTGTTCGACCGGCAGTATCGGCCGATCGCCGGCAGCGATCCGGTGCAGATGATGACGCGCTTTACCGATTTCACCGATCGCGTGCTGCCGGCCATCCAGGAGCCGGCGGTGGCAACCGACGAACGCATCGCCTTCTGCGCGGCGATCGACGACCAGGGCTACCTGCCGACGCACAACCGCAAATTCTCCGAGCCGCAGCGCCCGGGCGATCCCGCCTGGAACACCGCCAACTGCCGCAACCGACGCATCTTCAACGACCGCGTCGGCCTCGCCGCCGGCCGCAACAAGGAACCCTTCCTCGTGCAGACCTACCGCCGCGACATGGGCGGCGGGCAGTTCGTGCTGATGAAGGATATTTCGGCGCCCATCACGGTCAATGGGCGGCACTGGGGCGGGTTGCGGTTGGCGATCCGGGTCTAGATCTCGCGATTGCCCCGCGGCTTCGCGCCGTGTAAGCCGCGACCATGCGTCTTCGCTCCGACATTTTCGTTTCCGCCCTGATGCGCCGCGTCTTTGCCCGCGGCGATTTTGCGGCTGTCGAGGTGAAGGGGGCGGAGGAGGCGGGGGCGGTGTTCGTGCGGCAGATGTTTCGCGACGGGCGGGAAAGCCTGCATGCGCCGGCGCCGCAGAGTTTTTTCGAGGCGGACGAGACGGGAATGCGGCTGTTCGAGACCCGGCTGGCGCGGGTCGAGGCGCAGGTCGTGGCCGAGGCGATTGCGCGCGAGCGGCGTTTCGATGGCGATCTTTGGGTGGTTTCGGTCGAGACGGACGAACTTGGCGACCTGATCGACTTCGCGGTAGCCGAGCCGAAGGATGACGGGTTCTTCCGGCGTTAACCCTGTGGCCATGGGACGCGCCCGATTGCCCTGTTTTAAACGGATTTTTCGCCGAAGAGGCGCTAGAGCATTTCCAGCCGAAGCGGCATCGCTTCGGCGTCGGATAATGCGGCAAAAACAAAAATTGGAGCATGTCCGGTGAACCGGACATGCTCCAAGACGTGGTCACGTCAATGACGGACGCCTGATTACCATGAGCAAATACGACATTCTGGTCGACATGATGTCGGCGCTCACCGCCCGCGAGGCCAACAGCCAGTGGATCGTCGCGCCCGGCGTTTCGATCTCCACGGCCGCCACGGCTGTCGATGCCGGCGGGGCTTTTGCCGGGCGCACGCTGGTGATCGATGGCACGGTGAATTCTTACGCCGGCAATGCGGTGGTGTTTGGCGCCGCCGCGCTCGCCGCCAATGCCGGCACCGTGGCGATAAAGGCGGATGGGGTGATCTCGGCGGCGCTTGTCGGGCTGAATGCGGCCGGTGGTGGGTTCGTGTTTTCCAACCAGGGCACGCTTTCAGGCGGCACGGCGGCGGGTGTCTTCAGCGGGGCGGGGCTCAACCTCACCAATCGCGGCTTGGTGCTGTCGTCCGGCGGCCCGGGTATCAAGGCGACCGGCAGCGATGCGCTTGTCACCAACCATGGCACGGTGAAGAGTGCGGGCGATGCGGTGACCGTTTCGGGCACCAAGGCGATCATCACCAATTACGGTTTCATCCAGTCGACGGCGGATGACGGGATCAGGAGCATTGGGGCGACGGCGATCGTCACCAACAGCGGGACGATCGATGCCAGGCTCGATGCGGTGACCGTGACGGGTGCCGGCGGGGTCGTGACCAACAATGGCAAGATCGTTTCGCGCGCCGACGAGGGCGTGGTCATTGCCGGTTCGGGCGCCGTGATGGCGAACAACGGTACGATCTCGGCCGTGAAGGATGGCGTGCGGCTGGATGGCGCGAAGGTCAATTTCGCCAATCACAAGACAATCACCTCGACTTCGGGCGACGCCATCGATGTCGGCGGCGCCTATGCGCAGGTGATGAACAACGGCACGCTGAAAGGCACCTCCGGCATCCATATCGATGGTGCCGGTGCGACGCTGACGAACAATGGCTCGGTGACGGCGACCACCGGGATTGCGGTCGCACTTCTCGGCAAGGGCACGAACAGTTTCGGTAACAACGGCACGTTGAAGGCGGGCGACCTGGCGCTGAAGGGCGGCAATGGCGTCGAGGTGGTCATCAACAACGGCACGATCCGCGGCGATGTCGATCTCGGCGCTGGCAACGACACGTTTGACACACGCGGCGGCAAGGTTTTCGGCACGGTCGCGGGCGGCAAGGGCAACGACACCTATCTCGTAGCCGATGCCAAGCTGAAGCTCGTCGAGAAGGTGGGCGGGGGCACGGACACGGTGCAGTCGACGGTGAGCTACACGCTGGGCGCCAATCTCGAAAAGCTCATCCTGCTCGGCACGGCGGGCATCAGCGGCACGGGCAACGCTCTATCGAATGTCATCATCGGCAACAGCGGCGGCAACACGCTCTCGGGCGGGGCCGGCAACGACATCCTCGATGGCGGCAAGGGCAATGACGCGCTGACCGGCGGTTCCGGGGCGGATGTCTTCATCTTCTCCAAGGGCCGCGACACGGTGACGGATTTCAAGCCGGGCACCGACCGGGTCGATCTCTCGGACGTTTCCGCCATCACCGGCTTTTCCGACCTGATGAAGAGCCATGCCGTGCAGAGCGGCGACGACGTGCTGATCCGCGCGGGCAGCGAAGTTATGGTGCTGAAACATGTCGACCTGTCGGATCTTCACAAGGGCGATTTCCTGTTCTGAGATCCTGTTCCCGCGGGAACATCGCGCGCGGCTCCATCATGGGAAAAGGGAGACACACAGGCAGCGGCCTGTGCCGAACCCCCTCAGGAGGAACGCCCCATGTTTATCGTGCTGCCTGCCCTTGCACTGCTGATTTCGGGAATGTTCGTCGCGACCACGCTGGCCGCGCTCTCCGCCGAGCGCAACGAAAGCGCCGCGGTCCGCGTGCCGGCCAAGCGCCGTATATTCTGAGAAACCTAACTAGCCGGCGGCGCGCTGCCGACCGGTTTCGGAGGACCTGTCATGGTGATCCTGCCCGTTCGACTGCGCGTCGTCAGCGTTGGCCGCCTTCGGCACGCCATCGCCATTCGTATAGCTGTCCGCCCGCTGCCAGCTCTCGACCCGGAGGGTCGCCTCGGCCGGATCTAGCGCCCAGAGCATCAGTTCGGCGCTGCCGCTCGCCAGGTGCGGGTAAATGCATGTGAGCACGAAAACGGTATCCGCGCTGGGCATGTCCAGCGCCACGAGCGTTTCGGCAAGCTGCCGCCCCGACACATCGAGAAGGATACGCTCGGACAGCCACTGGCTGGAACCGAGCGCGTCGGCGAGCGTCACGGCCAGCATGCCGACTTCGCCGGCGCGGGCAAAACGCACGAGAAGCGCCTGGTGCACCTCGCTTGCCGGCTCAAGCCGGGCGGGCGCCTCGACCGCGGGCGTCGCGGCGCGCACGAGGGCGCGCAATTCTTCGCGGATCCGCTCTTCCCGTCCCAGCCTTGCGGCCTCTTCCAGCGAGGCCTCGCGGTCTTCGCCGGTGCGGCGGCTGGCATGGTCCTGGTGGCTGCCGACCAGCGCCTCGATCATGACGGGCGAAAGATTGTCGCGCCGGCCGATGGCGCGGGCATGTTCCGGGCCGGTCGCGCGCAGGATGCGCATCAGCGTGACGTCGGGAATGGCTTTTGCGCCCATGAGGAAGATCGCGGCGACGCCGATCGGCTGCGAGGCGATGAAGAGGGCGGTCTCGTCGGGGATCTGCGGGCAGCGCGAAAGGGCGGCGACGGCCTGGCGGCGTGCCTCCTCCGTGGAAGCATTATAGAGCGGCTCGAACAGCTCGCCGAACTGGTGCAGATCGGAGCGCGACGGAAAACGCAGGCTCTCGAAGCTGGAAACCGTGGCCATCAGAACGATGTCCTTCGGCCGCCCTGCTTGCGGTCTCTCCAGTTCGCGAAACCTGTCCGCCACAAAACACCTGCTAAAGTCCCCGGAACGGCAGCCCCTTGCCGTCTCCACAATCGTTCATGAAAAGTAGAGGAAAAGCGTTAGCAACGCGTTAACCTTGCTCGCGCGGAAACCGCAATGTTTACAAGAGACTGCCGTCTGGGTTGCCGTGGGTGCCGCGGCGTTTGCGTGCCGGATCGGGACGCGCCCTTCTGGTCGGGCCGGCGGCGTGCTATCGCTCCGCCATGACCACCTCTTCGCCAATCGTCGCCGGCCGCTCCTGCGGAACCTGCACGCTTTGTTGCCGCCTGCCGGAGATCGACGCGTTCGACAAGCCGGCGGATGTCTGGTGCACGCATTGCGTCGCGGGGCAGGGCTGTTCGATCTATGCCGATCGGCCCTCGGTCTGCCGGGATTTTCTCTGTCTGTGGATGACGAGGGAGGACCTCGGCGCGGAGTGGGAGCCGGCGCGCTCCCACCTGATGATCTACGGGCAGGGGCCGCAGATCACGGTGCTTGCCGATCCCGACCAGCCGGACCTTTGGCGGCGCGAGCCCTATCATGGGCAACTGAAGGCGTGGGCGGGGGAAATGGCGCCGGCGGGCGGCTACGTCATCGTGTTCTGGCGCGATGAGGTGCACAAGATCTGACGGCGAGATTCCATTCGATATCGGGCATGGACATGGTATCGTCCGCACCTTGGCGACGATGGGCTGGCGCTATGAAGATCTGGCAATGCGCGATGTTTTCGACCCTGTTCGCATGGTCCCCGCAGCCATGCATGGCCGAGGCGTGGGAATTGGCCCAGGCCGATACGGCGCCGGTCGACAATTTGCACAAGAACCGCACGCCCGGAGGCAGCCCGCCGACCGGCAGTGCTTTGCCCGAAGCCGGCGTGAAAACGGTCGACGCGGCCGACATGCCCGTCACGGTCGACGAAATGCTGTCACGGCTTCTGGCGATGAACATCACCTATAGCGTTCCGGAAAGCCAGCTGCGGGAATGGCTGGCCAATGCCGAATACACGCCCTATCCGGCGATCGCGGCGGGGCTGGTCAGCCTGTTGCAGGGGCGGCGACTGAAGAACGCGCTCGACGTGGATGTCATTGTTTATGATTATGAAAGTTCGCCGGGCGCGCAGTCCCCGCGCAGGAACGAGGATGTCGATCAGGCCGTCCTGACCGCCGCCGTTATCAAGGGCTACAATGCCCGCCATGCCACGTCGGCGACCGCGCTTTCCGAGGTCATCGAATAAGCAGGTCCGCCCGACCGTTTCTCTTCACAGGTGCAGCCGGTTTTTTACGACGGGACCGGCCGATTTGGGAACAGGGGTCACCCTGTTCCATGCGGAACAGCACGATGCAGGGCGATGGCATAGGATTAACAGCATGTTAACCCGATAGTCGCTAGTTTTAGGGACATGGATCGGCTCGTCTATTGCGATGGACGTGTTATGATTCGATCATGTGAACGGTGGATACCCTGACGGTGCCACCGTTCCGCGAGGGAAAGGTGCGATGGTCCGGATACCGGGCGGTCACCAGACAAATTCCCGTGAATGGGAAACTTCTGGACCCGTATCGCCGTTTTCTTCCCGTAAGCGACAGGGACGACATCGACTCATGTCGCAGCCGGGGTGACGGAACCGGATGCACCGGCCCGTAAAACGGGCAGGGTGAGAATGTAGAAGTGCTTCATCCGTCTCGGTTCTTCTTTTTGGAGGCGAGAATGGCAGACGTAGTACGATTGAAGGAATGGCTCGCGCGAACACCAAGACGCGACACCATTCGCCGTGAGGCTCCGGCCCAGATACTGCTTTTTACCGGCGTGCGTTATGAGCGCCTGACACCGGCCATGCTTGCTGCACGCAGCAAGGCGGGCAAACACGGCGCCCCGGACACGGCCCGCCGGCCCTGAAACCTTTCCCGTCGCCGCTGGAGCGGCGACTGGCGTGCGCGTGCGGCCGCAGCGCATTGTCTATCGCGGGCAGACCGCGCCCTGTCGCTCGTCGTCGAGCGCGCTTTCCTATTGTTCCGCCGTGAAGGGTTCGCAGCTTGCATCCGCGAGGAAGTCGGTTGCCGCTTCCTGCCGGCTTTCGGTGGGCACGAAGATGCGCAGCACGGCGTAACCTTCCTCGCCGCGCATTTCCACCAGGATCGACTGTTCCAGCTCGGCCGGCACGGCCTTGCGGATGGCGATGAGCTGGATGGGGGTGGCGATCAGCGTGTCGAGCGCGCCCGAGACCGAGGTGCGGTCGTTCATGCTGAACACCTCGTTGGACGCCCCATCATAGACCGCGAGCGACCAGAAGGGCACGTCGCCATCGGCAAACAGCCGGATGGGACCGTTTTCGACGGAAAAGGCGCAGACGGCGGTCTTCATCGCCGGGTCGTCATTGATCGGCGCCAGCGTATCGCCGAAATTCGCCAGCGGGAAGAAACGGTTCGCCTCGCCGAAGGTCTGCACGCGCGTATAGGCATCGCGGCCGGTGAAGCTCGGCAGCGAGAGGATGATGACGATGTGCAGCAGCGCCGCGCCGACGAGGCCGATGGCGATGGCATAGACGAAACTACGCATCGGCGCAGTCCAGCCGGGTGATGCCGGGCATGGCAAGGTCGATGACGCCGGAGCTGCCGGCGGTCGGCGTGTCGAGTAGCGTCATGACGAGCAGGAACGGCGCCTTGCCCTCCGGAACCGCCAGCCAGTTGCCGGGTGTCGCCGCGGAGGCGATGCGAATGGCAAAACTGCTGTCCGGCGTGCGCAGCACCGACCAGGCATTGATTCCGACCGGCAGGCCGGGGCGGCTGCCGGCGAGCGGGTTGCCGTTGGTGTCGGCGGCATGCAGCGTCCACAGGCGAGCAGGGGGCGTGATGCCCTCTATTTCGTAGCGGCAGTTTTCGACCAGCGTGCGCCCGCCGCTATCGGTGGCGGCGGTGAAGGTGAGGCCCTCGGCGCCACCGAGCAGCAGCCTGCCGTCGCGCGCGCGGTGTGCCTTTGCATAGGGATCGGCATCGACCGTCTGGGCGGTGGGGAAAGCCGTCCACGGCCCGAGCGCGATGGCGCCGAAGCCGACGGTCGCGCGCAGCGCATAGATCGAACTCAGGATGCCGAGCCCGAAGGCGACGGCGAGCGCTGTGGCGATGACGAGGGGCGTGCGGAACAAGGGCGAAGCGGCTTTGCGTCCGGAATTGCGTCGAAACGAAGAGATAGAGCGTTTTTGCGATTCGGAGAAACGCGGAAACGCTCTATCCGTTACTCTGTCCGGTTGGCGCCGGTGCCGTCAAGCGCGGCCACGCGGCCATCGGCCTTCAGGGGCTTGGCCTCGTTGAACTGCCGGGCGACATCCTTCAGCAGCTTGGTGACGTCGGCCGAGAGCGAACGCGGACGAACGAGGGCGGGAAGCGCGTTCTCATCGGTCGAGGTGGCAGCGACTTCGCTTGCCTTCTTGCCGTCGGGCAGCGGGTTCTCGATGCCGGGGATGGGGCGCAGCTCGATGCCCTGGTGGGCATAGTCCATCAGGCGCTTGAAGGTCATGGCGGGGAGCGAGCCGCCGGTCATGTTGTTGGTCGACGTATAGTCGTCGTTGCCGAACCAGACGGCGGTCGTGTAATTGCCGGTGAAGCCGACATACCAGGCGTCGCGATAGGCCTGCGTCGTGCCGGTCTTGCCGCCCGAGACGATGCCGCGGTCGAGCGCGCCGCGCCGCGCCGTGCCGCTCACCGGGATGGTCACGAGGATGCGGTTCATCGACGAATCCGCCTGTTCGGAGAGCACATGTTTTGCCGGCGGTTCGTCGCGGCCGAAATCGTAGAGAATGTCGCCGTCGTAATTGATCATCTGGCTGATGCCGTGGCGGCGCGACTGGAGGCCGCCGGCGGGGAAGACCGCATAGGCCGTCGCCTGATCGAGCACGGTCACCTCAGAGGTGCCGAGCGGCATGGTCTTGTCGGTCCGGATCGGCGTCTCGACGCCCATCGCCTTCGCCATTTCCGCGATGCGCTTGGTGCCGAGCTTGTCCTTGGCGAGGCGCACCGGCACGGTGTTGATGGACTTCGCCATCGCGGTCATCAGTGTCATGCGGCCGGCATAGGAGCGGCCATAATTCTGCGGCGACCATCCGCCCCAGCTGATCGGCGCGTCGACGATGGTCGTTTCCGGCGTCATGCCGGATTCCATCGCGGCGGCGTAGGTATAGGCCTTGAAGGACGAACCCGGCTGGCGCAACGCCCTCGTGGCGCGGTTGAACTGGCTTTCGCCATAGTCCCGCCCGCCGACCATGGCGCGCACGGCGCCGCCGTTTTCGATCATCACCATCGCGCCCTGCTTGACGCGGTAGCTCTCGCCGTACTGGCGCAGCCCGCTTTCCACGGCCTCTTCGGCGGCGGCCTGCAGGCCCATGTCGATGGTGGTGCGCACGATGAGCGAATGCTGGGCGAAGGGTTTTGCGATGCGCTGCACCTCCTCGAAGGCCCAGTCGAGGAAGAAATCGGGTGCGGTCTTCTCGTTGCGGTCGATGATGGTGGCGGGGTTGCGCCGCGCGGCGATTACCTGGCCCTCGGTCATCAGCCCGCCCTGCACCAGGTTGGTCAGCACCTCGTTGGCGCGCGCGCGGGCTGCGGGCAGGTTGATATGCGGGGCGTAGCGGGCGGGCGCCTTGAACAGGCCGGCGAGCATGGCGGATTCGGCCAAATTCACGTCGGTGACGTTCTTGCCGAAATAGAACTGCGCCGCCGCGGCCGCGCCAAAGGTGCCGCCGCCCATATAGGCGCGGTCGAGATAGAGGCGCAGGATTTCCTTCTTGGAGAGGTTGGCTTCCAGCCACAGCGCCAGGAACGCCTCCTTGATCTTGCGCTCGATGGTGCGCTCGTTCGAGAGGAACAGGTTTTTCGCCAGCTGCTGGGTGAGCGTGGAACCGCCCTGCACGACGCCGCCGGCGCGCGCATTCTCGTTCATGGCGCGGGCGAGGCCGAGGAAGTCGATGCCGAAATGGCTGAAGAAGCGGCGGTCTTCCGTCGCCAGCACCGCCTTGATCAGGTGGTCCGGCAGTTCGTCGATCGGCACGGAATCCTCGTGGATGATGCCGCGATGGCCGATTTCGTTGCCGTAGCGGTCGAGGAAGGTGACGGCGAAGTCGCTCTGCGCGCGCCAGTTGCCCGTCGTCTCCTCGAAGGCAGGCAGCGCCAGGGCGAGCAGCAGCACGAAGCCTGCCGTGCCGAGGTTCATGCCTTCGCCGGCGATCTCGAAGACCGCCTTCTTCCAGCCCTTGGCGTGGAAGCGGCGGGAGAAGATGGTGATCTCCTCCCAGATTTCGGCGAGGCGAAAGCCGGCATTCCAGACCGTGGAATCGATCCAGGAATCGAGGCGCAGGAAGAAGTGCCGCTTGCGGCGGCGCGGTTTTGGGGGCTTCTGGCTGTCGTCTTCCACGTTTCGCTTACCTTTGCCGGCGGATGCGGGCCGCAGCCTGCCCGCCTCTGGTTAACGTCCTGTGACCACCGGTTTATTCAGGCACGATAGCAGTCTTTTGAGACGAGCAGAACGGGATTTGCGCGAAAGGGTTAGCAGCCGCGCTCTTGACCTTTGGCCGCAAGGGGTTCAGGGGTCGGGGCATGACGAAGATGAAGCACAGGGGCGCCGCCGCGCCGGCCGAGGCCGGAAATGCGGACGTGCTGCCGTTCTGGAAGACGAAGACGCTCGCCGAAATGAACGACGTGGAGTGGGAAAGCCTCTGCGACGGCTGCGGCCTCTGTTGTCTCAACAAGCTGGAAGACTGGGAGACGGCCGAGATCGCCTGGACCTCGATCCGCTGCGTGCTGCTCGACGGCGAAAGCTGTCGCTGCTCGGACTACGAGAACCGCCAGGCGACCGTGCCCGACTGCATCCGCCTGACGGTGGAGAGCGTCTCGGAAATCTCCTGGCTGCCGCCGACCTGCGGCTATCGCCTCGTGCGCGACGGCGAGGACCTCTACTGGTGGCACCCGCTGGTCTCCGGCGATCCCGAGACCGTGCACCAGGCCGGCATTTCCGCCCGCGGCCGCACGGTGAGCGAGGAGGGCCTCGACGTCGAGGACTACGAGGATTACCTCGTGACTTGGCCGCTCGAAGTGGGCAGGGGGAACTAGTCTCTCAGTTTAGGCTCGCGGCCACCAGCTTCTTCGGCGCCACGTTGCGCCAGGCAGTGCCGATCAAGTCGCGCACCCGCTCGTCATCCGCGCCGTCGAAATAGACCGAGGTCCAGCCCTTGAGCCCCCAACCGCCCGGCACCGGCGCACACAGCCCCGGATCGGTCTCGACCACCATCGCCTGCTGGCCCGGCGTCAGCTTCAAGACGGCCCGGCCGGCCTGCGGCAGCGACATGAAGATCTTCTTACCCACCCGGAAGTCCCGCTTCCCGAAATGAGCACTCTCCCGCGCCTCCGGCATGCCGAGCGCGATCGCGATGAGATCGTCGGATGTCATAAGGGGGAGGGTAACATTATTCTTGATGGGCTGAAAGTTCGTGGCGATGCACAGATTTTTGTATCACTTTTAAGCTGCGCTCCGGCTTTAAAAGTGATACAAAAACTCCATGGAAATCACTTATGACGAAGCGAAGCGGCTGGGCAATATCGCGAAGCACGGCCATGACTTCGCGGCGCTCGATATGGATTTCTTCGTGGAAGCGCTGGTCGCTCCGGCCCATTCCGGGCGTTGGAAAGCGATCGGCATGTTTCGAGACGGCACGCTTGCCGTGGTCTTCGCGACGCTGGGAAGCCAGGCTATCTCTCTGATTTCCATGCGCGCCGCGAGCAGGAATGAAAGGAAGCTCTATGAGCACTACCGCCAGACGTCCCCGTGAAATTTCCTCGGAAGAGGAAACCCGCATCCAGCAGGGTATTGCCGATGATCCGGACAATACCGAATGGACAGAAGAGGATTTTCGCAAGGCAAAACCGTTCCGGGATGCCTTGCCCGAGCTTGCAGCGGCGATCGATCGGGCGAAGGCCAAGCGCGGCCGGCCGACGGTCGACAGCCCGAAACAGCAGATTTCCGTGCGGCTCGATCCCGACCTTATCCAGCATTATAAGTCGACCGGGAAGGGCTGGCAGTCGCGGATGAACGACGATCTGCGCAAGGCGGCAGGCCTCTAGTGAAAAGGAAAAAATAGGAAAATAGTCCTTGACGGCGTCACGGTGGTTTGATAGGGTTATGGCATAGTCGGAAAGGTGCGGGCGGAAAGCCCGCCGGGCTTTTCGGAAGGCTGGATGGTTTGGCGGTTTTGGCCCGCGGCCGGCTTGATGGGAATTTATTGACAGGCGCTCGTTCCAATCGGACCGGGCGCCTTTTCATTTTCGGGTGTGGCGATGGACAGCGGTTTGACGGTGGATCTCGGGCTTTTCGGCATCGCGCCGGAGATGGCGGTTTATGATGGGCTGGCGGGGCGGCGGGCGGATCTTAGGGGCGGGGCGGCGCCGGTGCTCGATACCAAGGCGGAAGCGCCGCTCGATCCGTTTCTCGATATGCAGGCGATGCTTCTGGAAATGACGAAGGAGCTGCGCGAGCGGTTCCAGCGCTTCCAGAGCCAGCGGGCCTTTGCCGAGCGGGATGCCGATGCCGCCGAAGACGAAGCGTCGCGCAAGCTGGCGCAGACCGATGCCAAGGCGGCGATCGAGGCCGTGTCGCTGATCGTGCGCACGCTGGAAAAGATCGACAGCCTGCAGCGCACCTTGATCAACGAGCGGGCCGAGGCGGAAGCGGCGCTGGGCGAGCCGGATGACGGCGAGGCGCTGGCGGCGGAGTTCGACCGACTGGTGGAAGAGCGCGTGAAGGACCGGTTGAATGCCGCAAGGGAAGACTGGATGCGGGAAAGCGGGGCTGGCGGCGATGCTGCCGAGCGGGCGGAAAGCGGGCCGTAGGGACCGGCTCGCCCTTCGGGCGGCCGGGCGGAAGATCGATGCGGATATGACGGCGGCGGCAGCGGGCTTGCGGATGATCGAGGATGAACGGGCGCGGACGGCTTTTCGGATTGCTGCCGATGGGTTGGAGGCTGGGCTTGGGCGGTGCGAAGCGGTAGGTGGCCCCTCATCCCCCTGCCGGGACCTTCTCCCCGCGGGCGGGGAGAAGGGGGGCGAGGAAGCGCCTCGTTTCCAAGCTGCTCCCGATGGTGATGCGGGCGGGCCGGATGGCGATCGCCAGCCCCGGTTTCGCACCCGGGAGGAATCCCGAAAATGGCACTTTCAATCGCGCCTGGCCCAGATGCCGCCGAAGGGCGACTGGCGGGTCTGGCTGCTGATGGGCGGGCGCGGCTCCGGCAAGACGCGGGCGGGTGCCGAATGGGTGCATGCGATGGCGCTGGCGCGGCCGGACAGCCGCATTGCGCTGGTGGCGGAGACGCTCGGCGATGCGCGCGAGGTGATGATCGATGGCGTTTCCGGCATCTGCCGGATCGCCGGGCGATCGCGGCCGGAATTCGAGGCCTCGCGCCGGCGGCTCGTCTGGCCGAACGGGTCGATCGGGCAGATTTTTTCGTCGGAAGACCCCGAAAGCCTGCGCGGGCCGCAGTTTCATCTCGCCTGGTGCGACGAGCTCGGCAAATGGAAACATGCGCAGGAGACCTGGGACATGCTGCAATTCGGCCTGCGCCTCGGCGACGATCCGCGCGTGCTGGTGACGACGACGCCGCGGCCGGTGCCGCTTTTGCGGGCGCTGGCGGCTGATGGCAAGACGGCGGTTCGGCGCATCCGGACGGAAGACAATGCCAAAAACCTTTCGCCGCGCTTTCTCGATGCCATGGCCGATCGCTACGGCGGCACGCGGCTCGGGCGGCAGGAGCTGGATGGCGAACTGATCACCGACCGCGCGGATGCGCTGTGGAGCCGTGCGCGGCTGGAGACGATCCGGCTGCGCAATCCGGGGCCGCTGTCGCGCATCGTCGTGGCGGTCGATCCGCCGGCAACAGCGTCCGCGGCCTCGGTTTGCGGCATCGTCGTGGCGGGGCTGGATGGCGGCGGGCGGGCGGTGGTGCTGGCCGATTGTTCGGTGACGGGCGCAAGCCCGGCGGGCTGGGCGGGCGCGGTGGTGCGGGCCTTTCGGCGCTTCGATGCGGACCGGGTGGTTGCGGAAGTCAACCAGGGCGGCGACATGGTGACGGCGATGCTGCGGAGCGTCGACGCCAATCTGCCGGTCGCGACGGTGCGGGCGACGCGCGGCAAATTTTTGCGGGCTGAGCCGGTGGCGGCGCTCTACGAGCAGGGGCGGGTGGCGCACGCGGCCGCCTTTGCCGAACTGGAAGACCAGATGTGTGATTTCGGGCCGGACGGGCTGTCCGCCGGCCGCTCGCCGGACCGGCTGGATGCGCTCGTCTGGGCGCTGACGGCGCTGGTGCTCGACCGGCTGGGCGAACCGCGGGTGCGAGGGGTTTGAGATGGTGATCGATCGCAAGGCGTTTTTCGACCATGTCCGCGGCGCGCTGTATGGCGGCCGGCTGGAGCAGGGGCAGGTCGCGGGTTTGACGGCGCTGCTCGACCGGTTCGAGCAGGGCGGCGAGACGCGCGACCGGCGCTTCCTCGCCTATATGCTGGCGACCGCGCATCACGAGACGGGCGGGCGCCTGCAGCCGGTGCGCGAGACCTTTGCTGCGACGGACGCCGCGGCGATCCGCGTGCTCGACCGGGCCTTTGCTGACGGGCGGCTGCCGCAGGTCTCAGCACCCTATTGGCGGCGGGATGCGGACGGGAAAAGCTGGCTCGGGCGTGGGCTCGTGCAGATCACCCATCGGCGCAACTATGAGCGTTTGGCGGAATTGACCGGCATCGACCTCGTGGCGCGGCCGGAGCGCGCGATGGAGATGGCGGTGTCCGTCGAAATCCTCTTCGTCGGCATGCTGCGCGGCGCCTTCACGGGGCGACGGCTGGCGGATCATTTTGCTGCCGGGCGGGCCGACTGGGTGGGGGCGCGGCGCATCATCAACGGGCTCGACCGTGCGGAGCGGGTGGCGGGGTATGGGCAGGCGTTTTTTGCGGTGTTGGGTGGGTAACGGCGGCGGGTGCCGCGTGGATCCTCGGGTCGAGCCCGAGGATGACGGAGGGGAGGAAAGGCCTCTGCTTCCCTGAACGGTGCGCACGTCGAACCGTGGCGGTGACAATCCGCGCGCTCTCCTTTCGTCATCCTCGGGCTCGACCCGAGGATCCACGGCCGCACCCGCAGCATCATTGGCAAATTCAAACAACCGAGGGCATCATGAAGCTACCATCCTTCCTTTCGCGGCGGCCAAGGGCAGCGGCGGAGACCAAGGCGTCGGGCTTTTTCGCGCTGACGGCCGAGGGCCGGGCGCATTGGTCGAGCCGCAGCTACGCGTCGCTGTCGCGCGAGGGGTTCATGAAGAACCCGGTGGCGCACCGTGCGGTGCGGATGATCGCGGAGGCGGCGGCCTCGGTGCCCTGGCTTGCCTATGCGGTCGAGGCGGAGCGGCCGGACGAGCCGCTGCTGGCGCTCATCGCCCGGCCGAACGGGCGCATGGCGGGCACGGACTTTTTGGAGACGCTCTATGGCCACCTGATGCTCTCCGGCAATGCCTTCGTCGAGGGCGTGCGGGTGGGCGATGAACTGCGCGAACTGCATCTCCTGCGGCCGGACCGGATGCGCGTGATCGAGGGGCAGGACGGGTGGCCGGAGGCCTATGAATACCGGGCGGGCAGCCATGTCCGCCGGCATGCGGCCGGCGAGGGGCAGGCGATCCTGCATCTCAGGCTGTTCCATCCGCTCGACGACCAGGTGGGCTTTGCGCCGCTGGAGGCGGCCTCCATGGCGCTCGACCTATCCAATACGGCGGCGATCTGGAACAAGGCGCTGCTCGACAATTCGGCGCGGCCTTCCGGCGCGCTCGTCTACCAGCCGAAGGAGGGCGGCAACCTCACGCCCGACCAGTATGACCGGCTGAAAAGCGAGCTGGAGGAAGGCTATTCCGGCCCGGCGCGGGCCGGGCGGCCGATGCTGCTGGAAGGCGGCCTCGACTGGAAGGCGATGGGGCTCTCCCCCCGCGAGATGGATTTCGTAGAGGCGAAGAACGGGGCCGCACGCGACATTGCGCTCGCCTTCGGCGTGCCGCCCATGCTGGTCGGCATCCCGGGGGATGCGACCTATGCCAATTACCAGGAGGCCAATCGCGCCTTCTGGCGATTGACGGTGCTGCCGCTGGTGCAGCGGACCGCGGCGTCCTTTGCGGCCTGGTTCTCCGAGGGTCAGGAGACGGGGCTGCGGCTGGTGCCGGATCTCGATCAGGTCAGCGGGCTTGCGGCGGAGCGCTCGGAATTGTGGGCGCGCGTGGGGGCGGCGGCGTTTCTGACGGACGAGGAGAAGCGGCGGGCTGTGGGGTATTGAGGTGGGCGCGTTCTGCGGATGGTGCCCCTCATCCGGCCTGCCGGCCACCTTCTCCCCGCAAGCGGGGCGAAGGAGATATGCCGCACCGGCTTCCTCAACCAATGACCGTTTGCGGGGCAAGTTCCCTCTCCCCGCTTGCGGGGAGAGGGTTAGGGTGAGGGGCAAGCGCTGCTTTCGCGAAGAGAAATCAGCCGTATAGATCGAAGACGTGAATCGCTTTGCCGCCTGCTGGAATCACAACTTGAAGGCGTTGAATCGGCTTTAGAACAAAGCCGCATAAGCGATTCAAAAGACTCGGCGTTTCCCACCGCCTGACTCTGCGCGAGGCAGGACGCTTTCGGCCGGCTGCGGCCGAACCGCTTGAATTTCATAATAATCTGAAAGGCTTAACAATGGCTGACATCGGAAACGATGGCGGGCTGTGGACGGCTCGTCTGGTGGGGGCTTCGGCGGGTGCTGCCGTTTCGCTCATTTATTTGCTGCCGAAGAGCCGTCGCGAGGCGGCTTGCCGGTTTTTCACCGGGCTTGCCTGCGGGCTCGTCTTCGGCGGGCCGGCGGGGCTTTGGATCGCGGTGCGGCTTGGCATCGCGACCTATCTCGGGCCGGCCGAGGTGCTGCTGACCGGGTCGGCGGCGGCGAGCCTTTCGGCCTGGTGGGGGCTCGGCGTGCTGGCGCGCGTGGCGGAGCGGATGAGGGGCGGCGAATAGGGAGTAGCGAAGAGCGAACAGAGAATGGCGCCATTCGCCACCGAAACGGGCGCCTTCTCTATTCGCCTCCATTCCATTTCCAAATCATCGGAGCAAATCATGATCACCGACGACCTGCCGGTCTGGCGGACGAAGAAATATGCCGATCTGACGCTTGCCGGCGTCGCCAGTGACGGGGTGTTTTCCGGCTATGCGAGCCTGTTCGGCGAGGTGGACCTCAGCAAGGACGCGATTGCGCCCGGCGCCTTCGTGCGCTCGCTGGAAAAGCGCGGGCCTGCCGGCGTGCGCATGCTGTTCCAGCATGATCCGGCCGAGCCGCTCGGGCGCTGGCGCACCATCCGCGAGGATGCCCGCGGGCTCTATGTCGAGGGCGTGCTTTCGCCCGGCGTGGCCCGCGCCCGCGAGGTGCTGAACCTCATGAAATCCGGCGCGCTGGATGGCCTTTCCATCGGCTTCCAGACGGTGCGTTCGAAGACCGACCGAGCAAGCGGCGTGCGCCGCATCCTGGAGGCGGATCTTTGGGAAATCTCGATCGTCACCTTTCCCATGCTGCCTTCGGCGCGGGTGTCGAACGTGAAGAATGCGCGGTGGTTCCGCGACAGGGAAACGGAGCTCGTTCGCATCATGCGCCGGGCGGCCCGGATGATGAAACGCTAACAACTGAAGAGGTAGACATGACGGAGATCCACAAGACCGCGCCGGAAATCAAGGCCGTGCCGGAAACGATGACCGCCGCCTTCGACGACTTCATGGAGGCCTTCGAGGCCTTCAAGGAGACCAACGACCGCCGGCTCGGCGAGATCGAGCAGAAACTGACGGCCGACGTGGTGACGCGCGACAAGGTGGACCGCATCAACCGCGCCATAGACGAGCAGAAGCGCGTGCTCGACCATCTCGCGCTGAAGAAGGCGCGCCCGGCACTCGGCGGCAGCGGCGAGGGCAGCCTGGAAGCGGCCGAGCACAAGGCGGCCTTCTCCGCCTATATGCGCCGGGGCGACGAGAATGCGCTCAGGGCGCTGGAGGGCAAGGCCATGTCGGTCGGCTCGGCGGCCGATGGCGGTTATCTCGTGCCGCCGGAAACGGATACGGAGATCGGCCGCAGGCTTTCCGCCGCCTCGCCGATCCGCGCGCTGGCGACCGTTCGCCAGGTTTCGGGTTCGGTGCTGAAGAAGCCGTTTGCCACCTCCGGCATGGCGGCCGGCTGGGTGGCGGAGACGGCCGCGCGGCCGCAGACCGGCAATGCGCAACTCGCTGAGCTCTCCTTCCCGACCATGGAACTCTACGCCATGCCGGCAGCGACGGCGGCGCTGCTCGACGATGCGGCGGTGGATGTCGAGGGTTGGATCGCCTCCGAGGTCGACATCGTCTTCGCCGAGCAGGAAGGCACCGCCTTCGTCTCCGGCGACGGCACCAACAAGCCGAAGGGTTTCCTGAGCTATACCAACGTCGCCGATGCGAGCTGGAGCTGGGGCAATATCGGCTATATCGCGACGGGCGCGGCGGGCGCCTTCAAGGCGAGCAATCCCTCCGACACGCTGTTCGACACGGTCTATTCGCTGAAGGCGGGGCACCGGCAGAACGGCACCTTCGTGATGAACCGCAAGACGCAAGGCACGATCCGCAAGTTCAAGGATACGGACGGCAACTATCTCTGGCGCCCGCCGGCCTCCGCCGGCCAGGCGGCCTCGCTGCTGGGCTTCGCCATCGCGGAGGCCGAGGACATGCCGGATGTGGCGGCCGACAGCTTCTCCATCGCCTTCGGCGACTTCCGCTCCGGCTATCTCGTCGTCGACCGCACGGGGGTTCGCGTGCTGCGTGATCCCTATTCGGCCAAGCCCTACGTGCTGTTCTACACGACGAAGCGCGTCGGCGGTGGGGTGCAGAACTTCGAGGCAATCAAGCTGGTGAAGTTCGCGGCGAGCTGAGCGACGTCATCCAATAGCGCCGTCATGGTCGGGCTTTACCCGACCATCCACCCGTCGTCGCATGGCTGTGGATCCTCGAGTCAAGCCCGAGGATGACGGAGAGAGTGCACCGGCGGTCGTCCCCTGACGCCGGTGCTGGCGGGCGCGGCTTCCTCCCGGCCGCGCCCGCCGTTCCTCCAGACCGGACAGGACCCCAATGACCATTGCCGAACTGATGCCGCCGGCCGCGGAGCCGATCACGCTTGCCGAAGTGAAGGCGCATCTGCGCCTCGATGCCTCCGATGAAGACACCCTGCTTGCGGGCCTGATCCGCGCCGCGCGGGAACACCTGGAGGGACAGACGGGGCTGGCGCTGATCGCCCGCACCTTTCGCCTCTATCTCGACGACTGGCCCGAGGCCCGCGTGATTCACATTGCCAGGGGGCCGGTGCAAACCATTGAAACAGTGACGGTTTACGACGCCTCCGGTGCGCCGGTCGAGGTCGATGCGACGGGCTATGTGCTGGATGGCACGGCGCGGCCGGCGCGGCTGGTGCTGCCGGCGCGGCCGGCGACGGAACGCGCGCTGAACGGCATCGAGATCGATTTTACCGCCGGTTTCGGCGAGAGCGGCGCGGAGGTGCCGGACACGCTGAAGCGGGCGCTGCTGCTGCATGTCGCGGCGATGTACGAGCTGCGCGGCGTGCTTTCGCTGGACGACCAGCCGGGCGCGGTGCCGCAAGGCTACGACCGGCTTGTCGCGCCCTATGCCATGCGGAGGCTCTGATGGCCTTCGATGGAACCATCGATCCGGGCGCCTTCACGGCGCGGCTGGTGCTGGAACAGCCGGTGGAAGTGCCGGACGGGCAAGGGGGCGTGGAGCGCACATTTTCCGCGCTGGCGACGCTCTGGGCGCGCATCGAGCCGACGGTCGCGAAGGCGGACGAGGCGGCGGGGACGCTGCCGGTGACGGTGACGCACCGCATCTGGATGCGGCGGCGCGAAAACCTGGCCGGCGGCATGCGGCTGCGCAAGGGCGCGCGGCTCTTTGCCATTCGCGCCTTCCGCGATCCGGATGAGACCGGCCGCTACACGCTTGTCGACTGCGAGGAGATCAAGCCATGAGCGCGGCATCGGCCCTGCAGAAGGCGATTTTTGCCCGGCTTTCGGATGACACGGCGCTGGCGGCGCTGGTCGGCGCCAACGGCATCACGGACCGGCGGCTCGCCGAGCCGGCCTCGCCGCTGGTGGTGATCGCCGGCATCGACAGTGCGGACCATTCGACGGCGAGCGAGACAGGCGAGGAACACACGGTGACGCTCGAGGCCTGGTCGGAGACGGCCGGGCACCGGCAGGTGCAGGCGATCGCGGCGGCGGTGCGCGCGGCGCTCGACGATGCGGCGCTGACGCTCGCCGGGCACCACCTCGTGCTGCTGTTTCATCGCGACACGCGGCTGAGGCGCGACGGCAAATCCCACTTTCACCGCGCGGAAATGCGCTTCCGGGCGGTGACGGAACCGGACATTTAACCCCATTTTTCGAAGAGGAACCTTGCCATGGTGGCACAGAAGGGGCGGGACCTGCTGCTCAAGATCGACAACGGCGCGGGTTTTGCGACGGTTGCGGGGCTGCGCTCCAAACGTTTGTCGTTCAATGCGCAGCTCGTCGACGTGACGGATGCGGAATCGGCGGGGCGCTGGCGCGAGCTGCTGGGCGGTGCCGGCGTGCAGCGCGCGGCGGTCTCCGGCAGCGGGATTTTCAAGGACCAGACGTCGGATGCGACGGTGCGCTCGCTGTTCTTCGGCAGCACGATCGTCCACTGGCAGGTCGTCATTCCGGATTTCGGCACGGTCGAAGGGCCGTTCCAGATCGCGGCGCTGGAATATTCCGGCGCGCATGATGGCGAGATCGTCTTCGAGATCGCGCTGGAATCGGCCGGTGTGCTGACCTTCGGGGCGCTCTGATGGGCGCGCGGGCGAACCGGCATCGCGGCGAGATCGAGGCCGTCTTCGACGGCGAGCGGCGGGTGCTGTGCCTGACGCTGGGGGCGCTGGCCGAGCTGGAAACGGCCTTTGCCGTCGACAGCCTGACGGGGCTGGCCGAGCGGTTTTCCTCCGGGCGGCTGAAGGCGGACGACCTGATCCGTATCATTGCGGCGGGGCTGCGCGGCGGTGGCAATCTTTTCAGCGATGAGGACGTGGCGTCGATGGCCGTGGCGGACGGGCTTGCGGGTTTTGCGCGCATCGCCGCCGAATTGCTTCAGGCGACATTTGGCGCCGGTGCCGAAAACCCTCCGGTGCCGCATCCGGCGTGAGCGGCGAGAGGGCCGCCTTCCCCTGGGAGGCGGTGCTCCATGCCGGGCTCTGCCGCATGCGGCTTTCCGCGAAGGACTTTTGGGCGATGACGCCGCGCGAGCTCGGCTTTGCGCTGGGCGTGCTGGGGCCCTTGCCGGCGGTGCCGGGGCGCCAGGCGCTTGCGGCGCTGATGCAGGCCTTTCCCGACAACAAGGAGTGAACCATGGCGGACGACAATCCTCTCTCCGGCACGCTGGACGATGCCGGCGCGCTTTCGACGATCTTCGACGACCTGGAGGCACGCTCGCGCTCCTTCGGATCGGCACTGACCAGCGCGCTGAAGGGCGCGGTCGTGGACGGCAAGGGGCTGGAAAGCGTGCTGCGCGGACTGGCGCTGCGCATGAGCGATATCGCGCTCTCCGTCGGGCTGAAGCCGCTGGAGGGGCTGCTGTCCTCCGGCCTTTCCGGCCTGCTTGGCGGTGCGACGCCCTTTGCCAAGGGCGGTGTCGTGGCCGCGCCCACCTATTTCGGCAGCGGCGGCGGCCTGGGGCTGATGGGCGAGGCGGGGGCGGAGGCGATCCTGCCGCTGAAGCGCGGGCCGGACGGCGCGCTGGGCGTGGCGACCGAGGGCGGTGGCGGCGCGCGCATCGTCTTCAACGTGACGGCGCAGGATGCGGCGAGTTTTCGCAAATCCGAAGGGCAGATCGCGGCGATGCTGACTCGTGCGGTGGGGCGGGGGCAGCGGAGTTTGTGAGCGGAAATGAGGGGGAGGCCCCGCAGGCGAGGATAGAGACATGGCAGGATTTCATGAGGTGCGGTTTCCGTTGCGGGTGGCGCTCGGCACCAGCGGCGGGCCGGTGCGGCGGACGGATATCGTCAGCCTGTCCAACGGGCGCGAGAACCGCAACCGGCGCTGGCAGGATGCGCGGCGGCGTTACGATGCGGGATCGGGCGTGCGCTCGGTCGAGGATCTTTATGCGGTCCTCGCCTTCTTCGAGGCGCGGGCGGGGCAGTTTTACGGGTTTCGCTTTCATGATCCGGTGGACCACAAGTCTTGTGCGCCGGGCGGGACTGTCAGCGCGAGTGACCAGCAGATCGGCACCGGCGATGGGGTGACGGCGGCGTTTCAGCTGGTGAAGCGTTATGCGGATGCCGGTGGCGAGACGGTGCGGACCGTCGACAAGCCGGTGGCGGGCACGGTGGTGGTTTCCGTTGCGGGCGGTGTTCGGCCGGCGGGCGATTACACAGTGAATTCCGCGACGGGTGTCGTGACCTTCAAGCCTGGGAAAATTCCGGCTTCGGGCGTCATCCGGGCTGGTTACGAATTCGACGTGCCGGTGCGGTTCGACACGGACCGCATCGATATCGACCTGGCGCAGTTCAATGCCGGGCGCATTCCTTCCATTCCGCTTCTGGAGATCAAGCCATGAGGACGATCCCGAGCGGGCTTCAGGCGCATCTCGACGGGGAGGTGACGACGCTCTGCCATGCCTGGCGGGTGACGCGGCGCGATGGCGTTGTGATGGGCTTTACCGACCATGACCGCGATCTTTCCTTCGGCGGGCTGGACTATCTGGCGGCGAGCGGTTTCGAGGCGAGCGAGGCGGAGGACGGCAACGGGCTTTCCGCCGAGGGCGGCGATGTTTCGGGCGGGTTTTCGGCGGATGCGGTTCGCGCGGAAGACCTTTCGGCGGGGCGCTATGACGGGGCGAAGGTCGAGGTCTATACGGTCAACTGGCAGGATACCTCCCAGCGGCTGCTGCTGCGCACGGCGGAGCTTGGCGAGGTGCGGCGCGAGGGCGGGCTTTTTCGCGTGGAACTGCGGCGACTGACGCATCGGCTGGACCAGGTGCACGGCCGCATCTACGGGCATCGCTGCGATGCGGTGCTGGGCGACAGCCGGTGCGGCAAGGATGTTTCGATATCGGCATTCCGGGCGACCGCGACGGTGAGCGCGGTGCTGGATGATATGCGGGTGCGGGTGAGCGGGCTTTCGGGCTTTGCCGACCGGTTCTTTCGTTATGGCGTGCTGACGTTTACCAGCGGTTTGGCCGAGGGGCTGACGGCGGATATCGAGGACCAGCGCAAGGCGGGCGGGGAACTGACCTTCTGGCAGCCGGTGCCGGCGGGTGTCGCGGTCGGCGATACGATGTTGGTGACGGCGGGGTGCGACAAGCGCTTTTCCACCTGCAAGGCGAAGTTTGCCAATGCGCTGAATTTCCGCGGTTTTCCGCATATGCCGGGGAGCGACTTCACCTATGGCTACGCGGATGGCGAGACCGTGCATGACGGGAGGCCGCTTTATGAGTGAGAGCGCGTCGCATCCCCCTCATCCGGCCTGTCGGCCACCTTCTCCCCGTGGGGAAGAAGGGGACTCGCGGGTGCCGTCAGTTTCCGCCTTATGCGCTGCGGAGACGCAGAACGCTTCCATCCCTTCTCCCCCACGGGGAGAAGGTGCCCGAAGGGCGGATGAGGGGGTGGGCGAGCGCGTCGTCGAAATCGCGCGGGGCTTCATCGGCACGCCGTATCGGCATCAGGGGTCGTTGAAGGGCGTCGGGTGCGATTGTCTCGGGCTGGTCCGCGGCGTGTGGCGGGAGCTTTACGGGGCGGAGCCGGAGGTGCCGGGGCCTTATGCGGCGGACTGGGCGGAGCGGGCGGGGAAGGAGCGGCTGCTTGAGGCGGCGTCGCGGCATTGTGGCGGTGCGCTTCCGGTTTCGGCGCTTCGGCCGGGGGATCTTCTCATCTTTCGCTGGCGGGCGGGGGTAGCGGCGAAACATGCCGGCATCGCGGCGCCCGATGAGCGTTTCATCCATGCCTACGAGCAGGGGGCGGTGATCTCTTCGCCGCTCGTGCCTTCCTGGCGACGGCGTATTGCCGGCGTCTTCCGCTTTCCGGAGATTGGCTGAGCCATGGCGACACTTCTTTTCCAGGCGGCCGGTGCTGCGCTCGGCGGCATTTTCGGGCCGTTCGGCGCGATTCTTGGGCGGGCGGTGGGCGCGCTTGCGGGCTCGGCGGTCGATCGGTCGCTGATCAACGGCATGACGACGATTTCCGGCGCGCGGCTGAACGACGGGCGCGTGCCGGGGGCAGAAGAGGGCACGGCGATGAGCCGCGTCTATGGTACGGCGCGTGTCGGCGGGACGTTGCTGTGGGCGACGCGGTTCGAGGAGGAGGTCTCCGTCGAACGCACCGGGGGCAAGGCGACGGGGCCGCGGGTCGAGACCTATAGTTACTTTGCGAATTTCGCGGTTGGGGTGTGCGAGGGGCCGATTGCCGGCATCCGGCGTGTGTTTGCGGACGGGCGGGAGATCGACCTGACGGGCATCGAGATGCGCGTGCATCGCGGCACGGCAAGCCAGGCGCCCGATCCGCTGATCGAGGCGAAACAGGGGGCGGGCAATACGCCAGCCTATCGCGGGCTCGCCTATGTCGTCTTCGAGCGGCTGCCGCTCGATATGTTCGGCAACCGCATTCCGATCCTGCAATTCGAGGTGCTGCGGCCGGTGGGTTCGCTGGAAAGCAAGATCCGGGCGGTGACGGTCATTCCGGGGTCGAGCGAGCATGGTTACGATCCGCGCTTGGTGACGGAGAAGATCGCGTCGGGCAAGGGGCGCAACATCAACCGCAACACGCTGGTCGCGGCGACGGACTGGGTGGCGTCGATCGATGAGTTGCAGGCGCTTTGCCCCAACCTTGAGCGGGTGGGGCTGGTGGTCGCCTGGTTCGGCACGGATCTCCGGGCCGGGCAGTGCCGGATCGTGCCGGGCGTCGAAGTTTCCGCGCGGCAGGACGAGAGCCGGCCTTGGGTGGTTTCGGGCATTCCGCGCGATGAGGCCTATGTCGTCACGCGCGTCAACGACCGGCCGGCCTATGGCGGCACGCCGTCGGACGCGAGCGTGATCGCGGCGATCCGGGACCTGAAGGCGCGCGGCATCGAGGTCTATCTCTATCCGTTCCTGATGATGGACGTGCCGATCGACAACGACCTGCCCGATCCCTATGGCGAGGCGCAGCAGGCGCCCTATCCCTGGCGCGGCCGCATCACCTGCCATCCACCGTCCACCAACAAGACGGCGTCGGCGCGGGCGCAGGTCGAGGCCTTTGTCGGCAATGCCGATGCCGGCGACTTTGCCGTTTCGGGCGAGGAAATCACCGGGCCGCTCGGCGACGAGGGGTTTCGGCGGCTGGTGCTGCACTATGCGCTGCTGGCGGAAGCGGCCGGCGGGGTGGATGGGTTCCTGATGGGTTCGGAAATGCGGGGCTTGAGCTGGCTGCACGATGGCAGCGGGGATTTTCCCTTCGTCGAGGCGCTGGTCGATCTGGCGGCGGATGTGCGGGCGATCGTCGGCGGGGGCACGAAGATCACCTATGCGGCCGACTGGAGCGAGTATTTCGGCCACCAGCCGGGCGATGGCAGCGGCGAGGTGCGCTATCATCTCGATCCGCTCTGGGCGTCCCCGGCCATCGATGCTGTCGGCATCGACAATTACATGCCGCTTTCCGACTGGCAGGATGCCGATACGCTGGCCGGCAATCCGGACGGGTTTCGCCATTCGGAGGACATGGCGGCGATGCGGGCGATGATCGCCTCCGGCGAGGGGTTCGATTGGTACTATCCCGATATGGACGCGCGCCGGGCGCGTGAACGCGCGCCGATTTCGGACGGCATGGCGGGCAAGCCCTGGGTGTTTCGCTACAAGGACCTCGAAAACTGGTGGGGCAACCGGCATTACGAGCGCGGCCCGGGCGGCGCGGAACTGCCGGGCCATACGGCCTGGGTGCCGCGCTCCAAGCCGATCTGGTTCACCGAACTCGGCTGCCCCGCGACCGACAAGGGGGCAAACCAGCCGAATGTCTTCGTTGACCCGAAGAGCTCGGAGAATGCGCTGCCCTATCATTCCGGCGGCGCGCGCAACGATGCGGTGCAACGCCGCTTCCTCGATGCGCACCATGGCTGGTGGCAGGGCAGCGGGCCGGAAGCGGGCATGGTCGATCCCGACCATATCTTCATCTGGACCTGGGACGCGCGGCCCTATCCGGCCTTTCCGGAGGATACGGCGCTGTGGTCGGACGGGCTCAACTGGCAGCGCGGGCACTGGCTGAACGCGCGGCTGGGGGCGGGCACAATTGCGGATGTGATTGCCGCTGTGCTGAAGGATCACGGGTTTACGGATTTCGATGTTTCCGGTGTCGCGGGCGATCTCTCGGGCTTCGTGCAGGCGGACCAGACGTCGGCGCGCGGGCTGATCGAACCGCTGATGGAGGCCTTTCAGATCGATGCGCTGGAGGCGAATGGCAAGCTTGTGTTCCGCTCGCGGCTGAAATCCGCGCTGCTGCCGACCGAACTTGCGATCCTCGCCGAGCGGCCGGATGAGGCGCTGTTCGAGGAGAGCCGCGGGCATATCAGCGATTTTGCCGGCGAGGCGATCCTCGATCATTTCGATGGGGCGGGCAGCTATTCGCGGGTGACGGCGCGCTCGCGCCGCATGGCGGGCGGAAACGATCGCGTGCTGCGGCTGGCGCTGCCGGCGGTGCTGCATGCGGGGGCTGCTGCGGCCAGCGTCGAGACGGCGCTGCGCGACCAGCGGGCGGGGCAGCGGCGGGTGACGTTTCGCCTGCCGCCGACGGCGCTTGCCGTGACGCCGGGCGATATCGTGCGGCTCGCCGATGGGCCGGAGGGACGCTTTCTTATCACGGGCATCACCGATGGGCTGGTGCGCGAGGTGGAGGCGCGGGCAATCGCGGCGGGGGAAAGCCCGGCGCCGCTGCTCATCGAGGGCGCGAGCCGTCCTTCGAGCGGGGCGGGGCCGGGGGATGCGTTTACGCCGGAGGTGGTGTTCCTCGATTTGCCGATCCTCGGCTCCGGGACGGCGCAGGATTTTGCGCGGGTCGCGGCCTATGCGCAGCCCTGGCGCTCCATGGTCGTGTCGAGCTCCGAGGGCAGTGAAGGGTTTCGCAGCCGTGTGCGGCTGGAGCGGCCGGCGCGGATCGGGCGGCTTGTCGATCCGCTCGCCGTCGGTGTCGTCGGACGGTTCGATCCGGGCCGGGTGGTGATGCTGGACCTTGCGGGCGGCGGGCTTGCCTCGGCGGAGACGCTTGCCATGCTGAACGGTGTCAACCGCATTGCGGTTCGCGGCGGGAACGGGGCTTGGGAGATCATCGGCTTTACCGGGGCGAGTGAGATCGCGCCGGGGCGCTGGCGGTTGACCGGTCTGTTGCGGGCGCTTCATGGCACCGATGATGCGATGGTTTCCGGTCATGCGGCCGGTGCCGTTGTCGTGGTGCTCGATGATGCTGTCCGGCCGCTTGGGCTGGACGTGGAAGAGGTGGGGCGGCTTTCCAACTGGCTTGTCGAGGCGGTCGGCGGCTCGGGCGGGCAGGCGGGGCCGTTTGCCTTTGCCGGAGGCGAGCGGGCGCTGACGCCGCTGGCGCCGGTGCATCTTCGCGGCCGGCGCGGGGCGGACGGCGTGGTGCGGCTATCCTGGGTTCGGCGCGGGCGGGTCGATTCGGACACCTGGCTTGCCGCCGAGATACCGCTCGACGAGCCGAGCGAGGCCTATCGCCTCGATATTCTTTCCGGCGAGACGGTGGTGCGTAGCGTCGAGACCTCGGTTCCCGCCTTTACCTATGCCGCTATCACGGAACTTGCCGATTTCGGGGCGCCGCAGACGACCATGAGCATCCGCGTGCGCCAGCTTGGCCGCGCGGTGCCGCTCGGCCTTCCGGCGCGCGCCACCATCACCCTTTGAACGAAAGGAAAAAGCGATGAACGACGATCTGAAGGCCTGGTATCAGTCGCGCACCGTCTGGGGCGCGCTGATCGCGATTCTCGCCTCGCTTGCCAACGCCGCGGGCCTTGAGATGACGGCGGGCGACGAGGGGGAATTGGCCGATCTCGTGGTGTCTGCGGTCGGCACGATCGGCGGCCTAATTGCGCTTTACGGGCGGATTTCGGCGCGTCGCCGGGTGCGGTGACGGAGGCCGGATCGTCCACAGGGCATTCATTTGCCATTCAGCGAGGATCGTTTATTGCTTGCATCACAATGATCCGCACCTGAAAGTATGTTCATGGCATCGCCACTTCTCATAACCGCGCTTGCGGCCAGCCTGCTCCTTCCGGGGCCCGTCGGGACGGGAACCGCGCGGGATGTCGTTGCGGTGGCCGGCGATTGCAGCGCCGCTGCGGCGCAGGTGGTGGAGCAGACCGGAGGCGAGCTTCTCTCGGCGCAGCCGAAGGGCGACACCTGCGTGGTGACGGTGCTCGTGCCCGGCAAGGGCAATGCCCGGCCGCGCAAGGTGACCGTGCGCGTACCGATGTAAGGCCTCCAAAAGCCTTTCGCGATGGAATGAGATAGGAAAGAGGCCGAATGCGCATCCTGGTGGTCGAGGACGACGTCAACCTGAGCCGGCAGCTCAGCGAAGCCCTGAAGGAATCCGGCTACGTGGTGGACCAGGCCTTCGATGGCGAGGAAGGCCACTATCTCGGCGATACCGAGCCCTATGACGCCATCATCCTCGATATCGGCCTGCCGGAAATGGACGGCATCACCGTTCTCGAAAAGTGGCGTGCCGACGGGAAAACCATGCCCGTCCTCATCCTCACCGCCCGCGACCGCTGGAGCGACAAGGTCTCTGGCATCGATGCGGGCGCCGACGACTATGTGGCAAAACCCTTCCATGTCGAGGAAGTCCTCGCCCGAATTCGCGCGCTGATCCGCCGGGCGGCGGGGCATGCGAGCCCGGACATCGTCTGCGGGCCGGTGCGGCTCGACACCAAGGGCTCCAAGGCGACGGTCAATGGCGAGACGCTGAAACTCACGTCACATGAATACCGGCTGCTCTCCTACCTCATGCACCATATGGGCGAGGTGGTGTCGCGCACCGAACTGGTCGAGCACATGTACGACCAGGATTTCGATCGCGATTCCAACACGATCGAGGTTTTCGTCGGGCGCTTGCGCAAGAAGATCGGCGTCGACCTGATCGAGACCGTGCGCGGCCTCGGCTACCGGATGCAAGCCCCCGCCAATGGCAAATAACGCCAGGCGCTCCCGCTCGCTCACCTTCCGCGTTCTGCTTCTCGCCTCGCTCTGGGCGGCGGTTGCCCTCATCGTCATTGCCGTCGTCATCTCGACGCTCTACCGCCAGAGCGCGGAGAAGAGCTTTCGCGATCTTTTGCGCGCGCAGCTCTATAATGTCATCAATTCCGTCTCGACGGACGAGAACACCCGGCTTTCCGGCGCGCCGCAGCTCGGCGACCTGCGCTTCTTCCAGCCGCAATCGGGCTGGTACTGGATCGTCGAGCCGATCGGCGGGGCCCTGGCGACGGAGACGCTGACCTCCTCCTCGCTCGGCATCGGCAGCATTCCGATTCCCGATACGGACAGCATTCCCTTCGATACGCGCTACGAGCGTTTTTACACGACTATCGATTCCTTCGGGAACGAGGTGGAGGTGGGGGAGACGGAAGTGGTGCTGGACGACGAGGGGCGCACGGCACGCTTTCGCGTGGTCGGCAACCGCGACGTGCTGGAGGCCGATATCGACGACTTTTCCGGCAGCCTCTACCTGGCGCTTGCCGGTTTCGGCTTCGGCAGCCTGCTGCTCAATGCGGCGGCGATCCTCATCGGCCTGAAGCCGCTCGACCGGGCGCGCAAGGCGCTGGAAAAGATCCGGGCTGGCGAGAGCGAGCAGCTCGACGGCGATTTTCCCCGTGAAATCCTGCCCTTGGCAAGTGAAATAAATGCGTTGATTGACAGCAACCATCGCATCGTCGATCGAGCGCGTATGCAGGTCGGCAACCTTGCCCATTCGCTGAAGACGCCGATTGCCGTACTGCTCAACGAGTCGCGTCTTCTGGCCGCCCCCCAAGGCGATCTCGTGCGCACTCAGGCGGAAGCCATGCAGGGCCAGGTTCAATCCTATCTAAACCGCGCGCGCATTGCAGCGCAGCGCGAATCGGTGCTCGCCCGCACGGAGGCGCTGACGGTGCTGGAACGGCTGGTGCGTGTGATGCGCCGCCTCAACGTCGACACGCAGTTTCCACTCGACGTCGATCCGCCCGGCCTCGTGCTGGCGATGGAGCAGCAGGACGTCGAGGAAACCGTCGGCAACCTTCTGGAAAACGCTGCGCGTTATGCCCGCACGACGGTGGCGATCCGAGCGTCCGTCGCACCGGCGGAGGTGCGTGGCAGCGACGACGCGCGCAAGAGCTGGATCGTCATCGAGGTGGAGGATGACGGGCCGGGGCTGGAGCCGGGCGAGATTCGCGAGGCGATGAAGCGCGGCAAGCGGCTCGATGAAAGCAAGCCGGGCACCGGGCTCGGCCTGTCCATCGTCAGCGAGATTGCGTCGGAGTACCAGGGAACCTTCGGGCTTTCGCGGGGTTCCGGCGGCGGTTTGCTGGCGCGGCTGGTGTTGCCGGCTGTCACAAAGGATGTTGCCTGAGGCGGCGGACAATGCAACAAGGGAGGGGCTCGCGAATATGAGGATCGCGGGATGGACGAATTGCCGGGCGGCGTGCCGCCCCATGCGTGAAGAGAGACGGTTCCAGCGGATGAAGACGGGTTTGCGCGGCGCCTTTTTCCCTTTCCTTCTGGCAGCAGCGACGGTTTCGGGATGCACGACCACATCGGGTGGCAAGACGCAGACCGGCGGCACGGTGCCGGCGGGCGCGGGCGTGTATATCACCGCGCTGCAGGGCGGGCTCGTCAGCCGCAATGCCGCCGCAGGACTTTCCAAGGCCGATATGCAGCGGGCGCTGGAAGCGGAATACCGCGCACTTGAAGCCGCACCCGGCGGACAGCCGGTTGTCTGGCAGGGCAAGGGCGTCAGCGGATCGGTGGTGGCGGCAGCCCCCTACCAGGTCGGCTCGCAGAACTGCCGGCAGTACAGCCACACGCTGACCGTCGACGGCCGCGATACCGCGACGCGCGGTGCGGCCTGCCGCAATGCGGACGGGGCCTGGACGCCGCTTTCCTGATAACGCTTTGACGGTTGCGGCGAAACGCCTCAAATTTGCGTCATTGTTCCCTGGGGAATTGGAAACGCCGGCGCGTTCCAGTATTTGATCTGTCATGCTTTTCTGGATTCTTGTCGCCATCCTGACGGCCGCCGTCGCCGCCGTCCTGCTCCTTCCCCTGCTGCGCCGCCCCGTGGCGGCTGCGGGCGACGACAGCCATGACGTGGAAGTCTATCGCGACCAGCTCGAAGAATTGAAGCGCGACCAGGCGACGGGCCTGATCGGCGCGACCGAGGCCGAGCTTGCCCGCGCGGAAGTGGCGCGCCGGCTGATCGCCGCCAGCAAGGCCGAGGCGAAGGACCGGGCAAGCCCGGCCGAGCGCCGCAACCTGATGGCGCAGGTCTTCGTGATCGTGATGCTGCCCGCCATCGGGCTCTGTCTTTACATCGCGGGCGGGCGGCCGGATCTTCCGGCCCAACCGCTCGCAGAGCGCCTGGCAAACCCCGGCAACGACATCAACATGCTGATCGCGCGCGCCGAAAACCATTTGGCGCGCAACCCGCAGGATGGGGCGGGGTGGGACCTGCTGGCCCCGATCTATTATCGCGGCGGGCGCATGGAGGATGCGGCGAACGCCTTCTCCCAGGCGATCCGCCTGTTGGGCGCCACCCCCGAGCGGCTGGACGGCCATGCGGAAACGCTGATCGCGCTCGCGAACGGCATCGTGACCGCCGAGGCGCGCGTGCAGCTCGAACAATCGCTGAAGCTGAAGGCGGACAATCCGCGCGCAAAATATTACCTCGCGCTGGCGCTGGAGCAGGAAGGCAAGAAGCCGGAAGCCCGCGCCGCCTTCGAGGCTTTGGCCAAGGAAGCGCCGGCGGATGCGCCCTGGCTGCCGCTGGTCAACCGGCATATCGCTTCGCTGGGGGAAAACCAGCTCGGCAATCCGACGGCGGACGACGTCGCGGCCGCAGAAGGCATGGCGACGGGCGACCGGCAGCAGATGATTGCCGGCATGGTCGAAAGCCTTGCGTCGAAACTTCAGGAAAATCCCGACAATTTCGAAGGATGGATGCGCATCATCCGTTCCTACGTTGTGCTGGATCAAAGGCCGAAGGCCGAGGCTGCTCTACAGACGGCGCTGAAAACCTTCCCGGCGGCGAGCGAGAACGGCAAACAGCTTCTGGCGCTGGCCAAGGACCTATCGATTTCGGCTGAGGGCGGCGGACAATGACACGCAAACAGAAACGCTTGGCGGTGATCGGCGGCGGGGTGGCCTTCCTGGTCGCGGCGGTGCTGCTCGTCATGTTCGCCTTCAGCCAGTCGATCGCCTACTTCTATGTGCCGGGCGATCTCGCCAAGGCCAATGTGCCGCCCGGCACGCGCATCCGGCTCGGCGGCCTCGTCGAGAACGGCACGGTGAAGCGCGGCGAGGGCTCGACCATCACCTTCACGGTGACGGACACGCTCTCCACGGTGCCGGTGACCTATACCGGCATCCTGCCCGACCTGTTTCGCGAGGGGCAGGGCGTAGTGGCGGAAGGCGCCTTCGGCACGGACGGGCTTTTCGTCGCCGACACGGTGCTCGCCAAGCATGACGAGACCTATATGCCCAAGGACGTAGCGGACCGGCTGAAGGCGCAGGGCGTGGAACTCTCCGGCAAGGAAACGATCAAATGATCATCGAGCTTGGACATTATGCCCTGGTTCTGGCGCTGGCGACGGTGATCGTCCAGTCGGTGCTGCCGCTGATCGGCACCATCCGGGGCGACCGTTCGCTGATGGCGGTGGCGCCCGCTGCGGCCCTTGCCGGCTTCCTGCTGGTGCTCTTCTCCTTCTCGGTGCTGACCTTCGCTTATGTCGTCTCCGATTTTTCAGTTGCGAACGTCTGGGAGAATTCGCATTCGCTGAAGCCGATGATCTACAAGATCTCCGGTGTGTGGGGGAACCATGAGGGCTCGATGTTGCTCTGGCTTCTCATCCTCGTCTTCTTCAGCGCACTGGTCGCGACCTTCGGCGCAAACTTGCCGGAGCGGCTGCGTGCTAATGTCTTGGCAGTGCAAGGCCTGATCTCGACGGCGTTCGCGCTGTTCATCCTGCTGACGTCCAATCCGTTTCTCCGGCTTTCGCCGGCGCCGGCCGAGGGGAAGGACCTCAATCCGGTGCTGCAGGATATCGGCCTAGCGATCCATCCGCCGCTGCTCTATCTCGGTTATGTCGGCTTCTCCGTCTGTTTCTCATTCGCCATCGCGGCGTTGATCGACGGGCGGATCGATGCCGCCTGGGCGCGTTGGGTGCGGCCGTGGACGCTGGCCGCCTGGAGCTTCCTGACGGCCGGCATCGCGATGGGCTCCTACTGGGCCTATTACGAACTCGGCTGGGGCGGCTGGTGGTTCTGGGATCCGGTGGAGAACGCATCGTTCATTCCCTGGCTTGCCGGCACGGCGCTGCTGCACTCGGCGCTCGTCATGGAAAAGCGCGAGGCGCTGAAGATCTGGACGGTGCTGCTCGCCATCCTTACCTTCTCCATGTCGCTGCTCGGCACCTTCCTCGTGCGCTCGGGCGTGCTCACCTCGGTGCATGCCTTCGCGACCGATCCGACGCGCGGCGTGTTCATTCTCGCCATCCTCGTCTTCTTCATCGGCGGCGCGCTGTCGCTTTTCGCCTTCCGGGCCGCGACGCTGAAGGCCGGCGGGCTTTTTGCGCCGATCTCGCGCGAGGGCGCGCTCGTCCTCAACAATCTGATCCTGACGACCGCGGCGGCGACCGTTTTGACCGGCACGCTCTATCCGCTGGTGCTGGAAGCGCTGACGGGCGAGAAGATTTCTGTCGGCCCGCCCTTCTTCAATCTCACCTTTGGCCTCTTGATGCTGCCGCTGCTGCTGGCGGTGCCGTTCGGGCCGCTGCTCGCCTGGAAGCGCGGCGACGTGCTCGCGGCCGGGCAACGGCTGTTTGCGGCGGTCGGCGTCGGGTTGCTGCTGGCGGCGGCCGTGGTCTATGCGCAGAACGGCGGGCCGGTGCTCGCCTATTTCGGGCTTGCCATCGGTTTCTACATGATCGCCGGGGCGATCACCGATCTATGGCTGCGCGCCGGTCTCGGCAAGGTGGCACGCAATGTCGCCTTCCGCCGCTTCATCGGCCTGCCGGGCTCGGCCTTCGGGGCCGCACTCGCCCATATGGGTGTCGGCGTGATGGTGATCGGCGTGATCGCGGTAACGGCCTTCGAGACCGAACATGTTGTGGAGATGAAGCCGGGCATGCAGGTCGAGGCGGGTGGTTATGTGCTGACCTTCGACGGCATGCGCCGCGGGCAGGGGCCCAACTATTCCGAAGAATCGGGCCACTTCACGGTGGCGCGCGGCGGCGTGACGGTGACCGACGTCTGGTCCTCCAAGCGCCTCTACACCGCACGCCGTATGCCGACGACCGAGGCGGGCATCCGCACCTTCGGCTTCAGTCAGCTCTATGTGTCGCTCGGTGATGCGATGGCGGATGGCGGCATCGTCGTGCGGGTCTGGTGGAAGCCGATGATCCTGTGCATCTGGCTGGGTGCGCTGATTATGATGGCGGGCGGCGTCGTCTCGCTCTGCGACCGGCGCCTGCGCGTCGGGGCGCCGCAGAAGGTGCGCAAGGTGAAGCCGGCGCTGGAGGCGGCGGAATGATGCGCCGCCTGCTGCTTGCCGCAGCGTTCCTGCTTGCCGCATTCCCGGCCTTTGCGGTCAATCCGGATGAGGTGCTTGCCGATCCGGCGCTGGAGGCGCGCGCGCGCGCATTGTCCTCTCAGCTTCGTTGCATGGTCTGCCAGAACCAGTCGATCGACGATTCGAATGCCGAGCTTGCCCGCGACCTGCGCCTTCTCGTGCGCGAGCGGCTCAAGGACGGCGACAGCGACGAGGCGGTGATCAACTATGTCGTCTCGCGCTATGGCGAATTCGTGCTTTTGAACCCGCGCCTGCGCGGCGAGACGCTGCTGCTGTGGGGCGCGCCGATCGTGCTGTTCATCGCGGGGGCGGCGGCGATGGTGCTGTTCGTGCGCAAGCGCGGCGGCAAGCCGACCGGCACGCCGCTGTCCGAGGCGGAAAAGGCCGAGCTCGAGCGCGCACTCAAGCGCGACTAGAGCATTTCCGCTTTTCTTCGAATCGCGAAAACGCTCTACCTCTTTTTTTCGCGCAATTCCGGACGCAAAACCGCGTTCCGCACTTTTGCTGGAATTGCTTTGACCCGGAATTCTCCAACATTACGAAAAATTCATGCTGCGGATAGTGCGCCGTAATGTGCGCGAGCCTATCTCTTCTCCATCGGCTGCCGAACGCGGCCATGAAGTGAGAGAAAAGGTGCAAAGAATGTCCAAGATTTCAGCATTCCGTCCCAACCTCAAGACCGTACTGAAGACGACCACCGTCGCCGGACTTGCGGCCGTTATGCTCGCGACCGGCATTCCCGCGCGTGTTACCGAGAGTTTTGCAGAGGCCGTTTCCGTCCAGGCGCCGCAGGTAGCGAGCTTCGCCGACGTCGTCCAGGCCGTCTCGCCGGCCGTGGTTTCCGTTCGCGTCCAGTCCGATATCAAGCCGGCTTCCGACGAGGGCGGCAACAACTTCAGCTTCAATTTCGGCGGTCGCGATCTCGACGAACTGCCGGACAACCACCCGCTGAAGCGCTTCTTCCGCGAGTTCGGCGGCCAGGACGGCTTCCGCGGCGACCGCGGCCCGGATCGCCGCTTCGGCGATCGCCGTGATCGCAAGCCGCACCTGCGCCCGACCTCGCAGGGTTCCGGCTTCTTCATCTCCGAAGACGGCTACATCGTCACCAACAACCACGTCGTCAACGACGGTTCGGCCTTCACCGTCGTCATGAACGACGGCACCGAACTCGATGCCAAGCTGATCGGCAAGGACAGCCGCACTGACCTCGCCGTGCTGAAGGTCGACGACAAGGACAAGCGCAAGTTCACCTATGTGAGCTTCGCCGATGACAGCCAGATCCGCGTCGGCGACTGGGTCGTCGCCGTCGGCAATCCGTTCGGCCTCGGCGGCACGGTGACGGCCGGCATCATCTCGGCCCGCGGCCGCGATATCGGCTCCGGCCCCTATGACGACTACCTCCAGGTGGACGCTGCCGTGAACCGCGGCAATTCTGGCGGCCCGACCTTCAACCTCAACGGCCAGGTCGTCGGCATCAACACCGCGATCTTCTCACCGTCGGGCGGCAATGTCGGCATCGCCTTCGCCATTCCGGCGTCCGTCGCCAAGGGCGTCGTCGCGGATCTGATGAAGGACGGCAAGGTCGATCGTGGCTGGCTCGGCGTGCAGATCCAGCCGGTGAGCCGCGACATCGCCGACTCGCTCGGGCTGGCGGATGCCGCCGGTGCGCTCGTGGTCGAGCCGCAGACGGACTCGCCCGGCGCCAAGGCCGGCATCCAGAAGGGCGACGTGATCACGGCGCTCGATGGCGAGCCCGTCAAGGACCCGCGTGACCTCGCCCGCCGTGTCGCCGACATGTCGCCCGGCACCAAGGTCGACGTTTCGGTCTGGCGTGACGGCAAGGCGCAGAACGTCTCGGTCGAGATCGGCACGCTTGCCGGCGAGCAGATCCAGGCCGCGACCGGCACCACCGAGGAAGCCGAACCGGAAGCCCCCGCCAGCGAGCAGGCGCTTGCCGATCTCGGCATCACGGTCACCCCGGACGATAAAGGCCTGACGGTCTCCGCCGTCGATCCGGACTCCGACGCCAGCGACCGCGGCCTGAAGGAAGGCGACCGCATCACCTCCGTCAACAACCAGGCTGTGAAGTCTGCCGACGACGTGGTGAAGGTCATCAACAACGCCCGCAAGGACGGTCGCTCCAAGGCGCTGTTCCAGATCGAGACCAACGACGGCAGCCGCTTCCTGGCACTGCCGATCGAACAGGGCTGAACGGCTCCGTAACCTCGCTCCATGGCGCCGCGAAATCGCAAGGTTTCGCGGCGCTGCCGCATCGGGGTTTCGCGCGTCTAGCCAAGTCCCGCTGAACATGCTGTAAGGTCCGGACGATGAAGATATTGATTGTGGAAGATGATCTGGAGGCGGCCGCCTATCTCTCGAAGGCCTTTCGCGAGGCGGGCATCGTGCTCGACCATGCGAGCGACGGCGAAAGCGGCCTCTTCCTCGCCACCGAGAACAGCTATGACGTGCTGGTTATCGACCGCATGCTGCCGCGTCGTGACGGCCTGTCGGTGATCTCCGAGCTGCGCCGCCGCAACATCCACACGCCCGTGCTGATCCTCTCCGCGCTTGGCCAGGTCGACGACCGCGTCACCGGGCTTCGCGCCGGCGGCGACGATTACCTGCCGAAACCCTACGCGTTCAGCGAGCTTCTGGCTCGTGTCGAAGTGCTCGGCCGCCGCAAGGGCACGCCGGAGCAGGACATGGTCTACCGCGTCGGTGATCTGGAACTCGATCGGCTGTCTCACACCGTCAAACGCGCCGGCAAGGAGATCCTGCTCCAGCCGCGCGAGTTCCGCCTGCTCGAATATCTGATGAAGAATGCCGGCCAGGTGGTGACGCGCACCATGTTGCTGGAAAACGTCTGGGACTATCATTTCGACCCGCAGACCAATGTCATCGACGTTCATGTCTCGCGGCTGCGCTCGAAGATCGAAAAGGATTTCGACCAGCCGCTGCTGCGCACGGTGCGCGGCGCCGGATACATGATGAAGGACGAGGCGGCGGGCTGACCTCATGCATCGGATGCTCGGCCGGCTGACCGCTCTCTACCGTACGACTGCGGTGCGCCTCTCCGCGGTCTATCTGCTGCTGTTCGCCACCTGCGCGGCCTTCCTCGTCTTCTACGTCTCCTCCATGTCGGAAAACCTGCTGCAGCAGCAGATGCGCGAAGCGGTGGCGCAGGAGACCGAACAGATCGAGCGCGTCTTCGACAACAATGGCATGAACGGCCTGCTGCGCACGCTGGAGCGGCGCTCCCGCCAGCCGGGCGCCAATCTCTACGTCATCGCCAGCCCGACGGGCGAGGTGCTGGCCGGCAACGTGGCCTCGCTGCAACCGGGCGTGCTGGACACCGAGGGCTGGACGGAGACGCCGTTCCGCTACCAGCGCTACCAGGAGGAGGCGCGCGGCAACAACCGCCCCATGGCCTATGCGCAGGTGAGCGTGCTGTCCAACGGGCTTCGCGTTCTCGTCGGCCGCGATCTCGGCGAGCCGGAGAATTTCCGCAACCTGGTGCGCCAGGCGCTGATGGTGGCGCTCGGCGTGATGGGCGTCGGCGCGCTTGCCATCTGGTATCTCATCGGCCGCAATGCGCTCAAACGCATGGACCGGATGTCCGGCGCCAGCCAGCGCATCATGGCCGGCGACCTCTCGCAGCGCCTGCCGACGAGCGGTTCCGGCGATGAATTCGACCGCCTGTCCGAATCGCTCAACACCATGCTCGGCCGCATCGAGAAGCTGAACGAAGGCCTGAAGCAGGTTTCCGACAACATCGCGCACGACCTGAAGACACCGTTGACGCGGCTGCGCAACAAGGCGGAGGCGGCGCTTGCCGGTGGCGAGAAGACCGATCACCGCACGGCGCTGGAGGAGATGATCACCGAATCCGACCAGCTCATCCGCACCTTCAATGCACTGCTGATGATCTCCCGCGTCGAGGCCGGCCAGGCGCCGGCGGAAATGAGCCCCATCGACATCAGCGGCATCGCGCATGACAGCGCCGAACTCTACGAGCCGGTGGCCGAGGATTGCGGGCTGAAGCTCGTGACGGAGATCGCCGACGGCATCGAGATCAAGGGCAACCGCGAACTCGTCGGCCAGGCGCTCGGCAACCTCATCGACAATGCGGTGAAATATGCCGAGGGCAGCGGCGGTGAGCCGGAAATCCGCATTTCGCTTGCGCTGCGGGAGGGCGACGTCGTGCTTGCGGTTTCCGACAGCGGCCCCGGCGTGCCGGAGGAAAAGCGCGACGACGTGGTGAAGCGCTTCGTGCGCCTCGATGCCAGCCGCTCGAAGCCCGGCACCGGCCTCGGCCTGTCGCTCGCGGTCGCCGTCATGGAGATGCATCACGGCCGGCTGGAGCTCGATTCCACCCATCCGGAACGGGAAAACAATCGGGGGCTGACGGTCCGCATGGTTTTCCCCGTCGTTGTGGACTGATACAGCTCTTCGGCAACGAGCGAGCAAAAGCTCTTGCCGAGGAGACATCATGAGCGCAACGGAAACGACGCGGTTTTCCGATCTTTCGACGAGCCCGATCCGGCCCCTGAGCCAGGCGGAGGTCAAGTCGGTGCTCTCCGATCTCAAGGATTGGGGCAAGGACCACGCCGCCATCGCCAAGCTCCTCGGTGAGGACGGCCCGCTCAAGGACTTTATCGTCGCGGCCTTTTCCCTCTCGCCCTATCTGCGCGATACCGCGCGCATCGACCCCGGCCTGCTTGTCCGCGCGCTCGAAGAGCCGATCCTGCCCGCCATCGACGCGGCGATCGATCGTGCGCGAAACGCCTGGCAGCCGGCCGGCGAGGTGACGGAGGCCGTGCTGATGACCCGGCTGCGCGTTGCCAAGCGCGAGGTCGCCTTCCTCACCGCGCTCGCCGACCTTGCCCGGATTTTTGACGCGCGCCGGACGACCGCGCTGCTGACCGACCTTGCGACCGCCGCGACCTCCGCCGCCATCGACCATCTCCTCCTCTCGGCGCATGACAGCGGCAAGCTGAAGCTGCCCGATCCCGCGCATCCGAGCGACAGATCGGGCCTCATCGTGCTCGGCATGGGCAAGCTCGGCGCCTCGGAACTCAACTATTCCTCCGATATTGACCTCGTCATCTTCTTCGATCCGATGGCGGAGATCGCGGTCGATGCGAACGAAGCCGTCGAGACCTTTTCCCGCCTCGTGCGCCGGCTGATCCGCATCATGCAGGAGCGCACCGGCGACGGTTACGTCTTCCGCACCGACCTGCGCCTCCGGCCCGATCCGGGCGCCACGCCGCTCGCCATCTCGGTCGATTCGGCCATGCTCTATTACGAGGGCAGGGGGCAGAACTGGGAGCGCGCCGCCTTCATCAAGGCGCGGCCTATCGCCGGCGACATCAAGGCCGGCGAAGCCTTCCTGAAAGACCTCATCCCCTTCGTCTTCCGCAAATATCTCGACTATGCGGCGATCGCCGACATCCATTCGATCAAGCGGCAGATCCATGTGCACAAGGGCCATGGCGAGATCGCGGTGAAGGGCCATAACGTCAAGCTTGGCCGCGGCGGCATCCGCGAGATCGAGTTTTTCGTGCAGACCCAGCAATTGATCGCCGGCGGCCGCGTGCCGGCGCTGAGGCTGCGCGCCACCGAGCCGATGCTTTCGGAACTCGCGAGGGCCAACTGGATCGACGAGGCGACGGCCGGGGAACTGACCGAAGCCTACTGGTTTCTGCGCGATGTCGAGCACCGCATCCAGATGGTCCGCGACGAGCAGACCCATCTTCTGCCGGAAACGGAAGCCGAGCTGAAGCGCATTGCCTTCATGCTGGGTTTCGCGGACACGGCCGGCTTTTCCGCAAAACTCGTTTCGGTGCTGAAGACCGTCGAGCGGCGTTATGCGGCGCTGTTCGAGCAGGAGGCGAAACTCTCGTCGGAGACCGGCAATCTCGTCTTCACCGGCCAGAAGGACGATCCGGATACGCTGGAAACGCTGAAGCGCCTCGGCTTCGAGCGCCCCGCCGACATTTCCCGCACCATCCGCACCTGGCACTACGGCCGCTACCGCGCCACGCAATCCGTCGAGGCGCGCGAGCGGCTGACGGAGCTGACGCCGCAGCTTCTCAGCGTCTTCGGCGAGAGCAAGCGGGCGGACGAGGCGCTGCTGCGCTTCGACAGTTTCATATCCGGCCTGCCGGCGGGCATCCAGCTCTTCTCGCTGCTCGGCAACAATCCGGCGCTGCTGTCCCTCATCGTCAACATCATGTCGTCGGCGCCGCGGCTTGCCGAGGTGATCGCCGCCAAACCCCATGTCTTCGACGGCATGCTAGATCCGAGTCTGCTCGCCGAGCTGCCGACGCGCGCCTACCTTTCCGAGCGCATCGATGGTTTCGTCTCCGGCGCCCGGCATTACGAGGAAATCCTCGACCGCCTGCGCATCATCGCCGCCGAGCAGCGCTTCCTGATCGGCATCCGGCTCCTGACCGGCGCCATCACCGGCAGGCAGGCCGCCCGCGCCTTGACCCATGTCGCTGACCTCATCGTCGCCGCCGCGCTAAAGGCGGTGCTGGAGGAGATCGAGGCGGCGCATGGCAAATTCCCCGGCGGGCGCGTGGCGCTGGTCGGCATGGGCAAGCTCGGCAGTTTCGAGCTGACCGCCGGCTCCGACATCGACCTCATCCTGCTCTACGACCACGACGCCGACGCGTTCGAATCGGATGGCGCCAAGCCGCTCGACAACATCAAATATTTCACCCGCATCACGCAGCGGCTGATCGCGGCGCTCTCCGCCCCGACGGCAGAAGGCGTGCTCTACGAGGTCGACATGCGGCTGCGCCCCTCCGGCAACAAAGGCCCGGTGGCGACCCGCATCACCTCCTTTGCTAAATACCAGATGGAGGAGGCCTGGACCTGGGAGCACATGGCGCTGACGCGCGCCCGCGTGCTGTCGGGGGACGAGAGCCTTGCGGCAGAGGCGCAGGCGATTTTCGGCTCCGTGCTCGGGCGCAAGCGCGAGGTCGGCAAGATCGCCAAGGACGTCGCCGAAATGCGAACACTCATCGATCAGGAAAAGCCGCCGAAGGACATCTGGGACCTGAAGCTCATTGCCGGCGGGCTGATCGACATCGAGTTCATCGCCCAGTTCCTGGCGCTCGTCGCGCCGGCGAAGGGCGCGCCCCAGCCGGACAAGGTGCTGCCGACGGCCGATGCGCTGGCGCTGCTCGGTGCCGAAATGATGGACCCGAACGACCTCGACACGGTGCAAAAGGCGCTGACGCTCTACACGGAGATCTCGCAGATCGTACGTCTCTGCATCGACGGCGGTTTCGACCCCAAGGAGGCCCCCGCCGGCCTTATCGACCTCGTCTGCCGCGCCGGCGACTGCCCCGACCTGCGCACGCTGGAAGCCGAAATCCGGCGGCTGTCCAAGGCAGTGCGCAAGATTTTCCAGGCGACGGTCAAGGGCTGACCGTCGCGGTCTTCACGCCGCCACGAGATGCAGCGCCGCCAGCCGTTCCCGGTCGGGGATGCGCACGGAGATGATCGTGCCCTTGCCTTCCAGCGAGCGGATGCGCATGGCGCCGCCGTGCAGGTGGGCGAGGGAGCGGGAGATGGCGAGGCCGAGGCCGGAGCCGCCCTTGCTCTTGGCGTATTGGCTCTGCACCTGCTCGAAGGGCTGGCCGATCTTCTGGAGGGCGGATTTCGGGATGCCGATGCCGGTATCGGCGATGGTGAGCGTCACCGCGCCATCCACCCGGCGCGCCCGCACTTCCACCTCGCCGCCGGCATTGGTGAACTTCATGGCGTTCGACAGCAGGTTCAGCAGGATCTGCTTCATGGCGCGCCGATCGGCGACCGTCAGCAGGTTGTCCGGATAGGCCTGACGCACCTGGATCTGCTTCTTCTCGGCCTGCAACATGGTGAGGCGCAGGGTCTCCTCGATCAGCGGCGCCAGGTCGATCGTCTCGCAGCTGACGCGCATATGGCCGGCCTCGATCTTCGACATGTCGAGGATATCGCTGATGACGTTCAAAAGGTGCTTGCCGCTCTCGTGGATGTCGCGGGAATATTCGCGGTACTTGTCCGAGCCGATCGGGCCGAACATCTGGTTTTGCAGGATTTCGGAAAAGCCGAGGATGGCGTTGAGCGGCGTGCGCAGCTCATGCGACATGTTGGCGAGGAATTCGGACTTGGCGCGGTTCGCCGCCTCGGCGCGCTCCTTTTCCGCCTGGTAATTGGCATTGGCGACGGAGAGTTCCGACTTCTGCCGCTCCAGCTTGGCGCGCGAGGCCGAAAGGTCGCCGATGGTGGCCATCAGCCGGCGCTCGGACTCGCGCAGGCGCACCTGGTGGCGCTTCATCATGGTGATGTCGGTGCCGACGGAGACGAGGCCGCCGTCGCGGGTGCGCCGCTCGTTGATCTGCAGCCAGCGCTCGTCGGCAAGCTGCACTTCGCTGGTCTGCGAGGCGCCGGTGCCGTCCGCATCGGCGATGCGCCGTTCGATGACCGGGCGGGCGGCCGCGGCATGCACCGCCGCGCGCTCGGTGCCGGGCACCAGCACGTCGTCGGGAAGGCCGTAGGCCTGCTGGTAATGCGCATTGCACATGACGAGCCGGTCGCTCTTGTCCCACAGAACAAAGGCCTCAGAGGTACATTCGATGGCGTCGGCAAGACGCTGGTCGGCTTCCTGGTAACGCTGGGCGAGCCGGTGCTGCTCGGTCACGTCCATGGCGATGCCGATCATATGCATGCGGCCGGATGCCATGCGGATGAGCTGGGCGCGCGCGCGCAGCCACACATAATGCCCCTCGGCATGGCGCATGCGAAACACCTGGTCGACCTGCTTGGCCTCGCCACGGGCGACCGCACGCGCGACCTGGTAGATGCCGTCGTCGTCGGGGTGCATCAGGCGCGCCGCATCGCCGAAGGACAGCACGCTGTCGCGCGCCGGCATGCCGAGCATCTCGTACATCGAGCGCGACCAGAACAGCCGCCGGCTGGTGAGGTCAAAATCCCACAGGCCGCAGCGGCCGCGGGCAAGCGCCGTCTCGACGCGCAGGTTGGATTCCGCGAAGATCGCATCCGCATCGCGGGCGCGCTTCGCCTGGATATAGTAGGCGTAGAGAATGACGAGCAGGATCGCCGAAATGCCGGAGAACAGCGTGACGTTTAGCGCCACCTCGTCGCGCCAGAACACCGCGAGCTGCCCGAGCGGGTTGGCGACGATGATGAAGCCGCCCTTCTTGGGCATCTGCACGAGCGAGGCGTAATATTCCTCGCCGCCGATGCGGGCGCGGAACACACCGGCCTGCTCGCCGAAATACTGGCTGGCCGCAAGCTCGGGCGAGAAGCGCGCGAGCGATTGGCCGACATACTGCGCCGCCGCAAGCGAGGCGCCGAAGACATGCCCCTTCTCCTCGACGAAGAGCACCAGCCCGCCGGGCTGCATGCGGTCCTGCGGCAGGTTGAGGGTGAGCGCCGCCTCGACCGCCATGCGGTCGGACTTCGCCAGGCTGTCGGCCATGCGGCCGGAGAAGACGGCGCCGACGGCCAGCGCCGTCAGCGAGGTCGTGTCGCGTACGCTCGTGTCCATCCGGTCGTGCTCGACCAGGATGCCGACCATGCGAGAGATGGCCACCACGAACAGGAAGGCGATGATCAGGATCGGTATCGACCGCTTCAGCACGGGCTCGGCCCGTGTCAGATGCCGTGCGGCAGGTCCGGCGAATATCTTCGCCTGTCCCGTCAGTTCATCTTCCCAGGCCGCCATTCCCGGAAATTTGAGACGAGTCCACCCGCCGGCTGCGCGTCCTCGTTGCGCGTCCGCCATAGTCTTAAACCTTGTACCTTTTCGTGATTCGGCGCGCCGCTCGCCCGAATCTACCCTAATGAATCAATTGTGATTCCGCTTGTCCAGAGGAAAGGGTTAAAGTTTTTTAACCATTTCTTATGGTTGGGATTTTGCATTTGCCGAAACGGGCTCGGCTGCGATCTGTCGGCGCGGACCTGCCTCCGTCTCCTTCCATTCCTTCAGCATTGCCGCGCGCCGGCGCGGAGAACGTTCCTCAAGCATGGCGAGCGCCAGCATGCGTTCTGTGCGAAAATGCCGGTAGCCCTGCCGCGATTCGCACCAGGCAACCAGCATCCGCGTGTCCTCGAAATAGCCGAGCGCCACCGGCCAGATGGTTCGTTCCGAAAGCGCGCCGACACTGTCGGCATAGGAGAGCCGCAGCTTCCGCTCCCGCCGGATCGCCGTGCGGATCAGGGCGAGATCGACGATTTCGCTGTCGACGATGCGCCGCGGCCCGACCAGCAGCGCCGTATTCTCCAGCTCCTCGCGCAGTTCCGCCGGCAGCACCGCGGAAATCTTGGCAAGCGCGTCCGTCGCGGCCTTCGTCACGGGGGCGTCGGCGAATTTCTGCACCCAGCGGAAACCGAGCATCAAGGCTTCCAGTTCGCCCTGCGAGAACATCAGGGGCGGGAGCATGAAGCCGGGGCGCAGGATGTAGCCCACGCCGGGTTCCCCCTCGATATCGGCACCCTGCGCCTGTAGCGAGGCGATGTCGCGGTAGAGCGTCCGGATGCTGATGCCGAGTTCGCCGGCAAGCGTGGCGCCACTCACCGCATGGCGGTGGCGTCTCAGGACCTGGAGGAGAGCGAGCAGTCTTTCGGATCGGGCCATGGCAACATACTGCCAGTTTTTGGCAGCGGTGTCGCCTAAAGATCATCCCGTCAACGCAAACAAAGGACGATCCCCATGACGGCTCCCAATCTCCTCATTCTCTACGTCGAAGACGCGGCAGCGAGCGGCCTGTTTTACGAAAAGCTGTTTGCCCATGCGCCGGTGGCGCAGTCTCCGGGCTTTGTCGCATTCCGGTTCGAGAACGGCCTCGGCCTCGGCCTGTGGTCGACCAGTTCCTCGGAATTCGTCTCCTCGGGCACCGGTCACCGCAGCGAAATCGCCATCGTCGCGGAAGACAATGCGTCCATCGACCGGCTTCACGATGAATGGCGCGCGGCCGATGTCGCGATCGAGCAGCCGCCGTTCAACGCGGTCTTCGGCCGCACCTTCGTCGCGCTCGATCCGGATGGCCACCGCATCCGCGTCTGCCCGCCGGCCAACTAAGAGAAGGGCTAACCCTTCAGCATGCGCTCCACGATGTCCGACACGTCAGATGACAGCTTTTCGCCTGCGGCAATGCTGCGCAGCGCGTTGCGGGCGTGGTCGGAGCGCACTTCCTCTAGCGCGCGCCAGGAGCGCATGGATGTGAGGATGCGGGCGGCGAGCTGCGGGTTCTTCGGGTCGATTTCCAGAATCTGCTCGGCGAGGAACCGGTAGCCGGCGCCGTCCGCCCGGTTGAAGCCGGTCGGGTTGGAGAAGGCGAAGGTGCCGACGAGCGCGCGCATGCGGTTCGGGTTCGTCTTGTTGAAAAGCGGGCTTTCCATCAGCGCCTTGACGCGCTCCAGCGCACCATCGCCCGGAATGGTCGACTGGATGGAGAACCACTTGTCGATGACCAGAGCATTGTCGGCAAAACGCGCGCGGAAGGTTTCGAGCGCCGCCGCCGTCTCCGGCGCATCCGGGAAGCGGTGGGCGAGCACGGTAAGGGCTGCGCTGAGGTCCGTCATATTGTCGGCCGCCGCGAAAGCTTCCATGGCGCGGGCCGGCGTGCCGTCGGCGACGGCGAGATAGGCAAGTGCCGCATTGCGCAGCGCCCGGTGGCCGGCGCCTTCCGCATCCGGCGTGAAGGCACCTTCGATGCGGTGGCGCTCGAAGAGGTCTGCGAAGACGGCCGGATCGCGGTTCGCCACGAAGGCGAGCACGGCCTCGCGGCCGGTGCGGATGGCGTCGGGATCGTTGTTGCTGCCGAGCTCGCGCGCGATGTCGGATTCCGATGGCAGCGCCAGGGCCTGTGCCCGGAAGGCGGGCTCCAGCGTCTCATCGCCGGCAATGGCGATCAGCGTGTCGGCAAGAACCGGGTTCGTCTCGACCGACGCGCCGGCGCGCGCCTTGCGTGCCGCGTCCACGAGGTTCGGAAGCGCCAGGTCGTTCAGCGCCTGCCAGCGGGCGAAGAGATCGCTGTCATGGCGTGCGATATGGGCGAGGTCGGCCGGGGCCTGCTCGAAATGCAGGTTGATCGGTGCCGAAAAACTGCGGTTGAGCGAAACGACCGGACGCGAGGTAACGCCGGAGAAGGTCACCGTCTGGCGGCGCTCCTTCAAATGCAGCACGTCGCCGGTCACCTTGGCGCCGCTGGTGGCGGGCGTCGCCTCCGAGCCGTCGGCCGAGATCAGGCCGAAGCGCAGCGGAATGTGCATCGGCTCTTTCGTGCTCTGGCCGGGCGTCGGCGGGATCATCTGTTCCAGCGACAGCGTGAATTCGCCCTTGCCCTGGTCGTAGCTCGAAGAGACGCTGACCAGCGGCGTGCCGGCCTGATGGTACCAGAGCGAGAACTGCGTGAGGTCGACGCCGTTCGCCTCCTCGAAGCATTTGACGAAATCCTCGATCGTCGCGGCATCGCCGTCATGACGCTCGAAATAGAGGTCCGTGCCCTTCTTGAAGCCGTCCCGGCCGACGATGGTCGCGATCATGCGCGTCACCTCGGAGCCCTTTTCGTAGACGGTCGTCGTATAGAAGTTGTTGATTTCGCGGTATTTCGTCGGGCGCACCGGATGGGCCAGCGGACCGGCATCCTCGGGGAACTGCTCCGACTTCAGGTGCCGCACTTCCGCGATGCGCTTGACCGCGCGCGAGCGCTGGTCGGCGGAGAATTCGTGGTCGCGATAGACCGTCAGGCCTTCCTTGAGGCAGAGCTGGAACCAGTCGCGGCAGGTGACGCGGTTGCCGGTCCAGTTGTGGAAATATTCGTGCGCGATGATCGCTTCTATATTCGCATAGTCCTGGTCGGTCGCGATTTCCGGGTCGGCGAGCACGTATTTGTCGTTGAAGACGTTGAGCCCCTTGTTCTCCATGGCGCCCATGTTGAAGTCGGAGACGGCGACGATCATGAAGATGTCGAGGTCGTATTCGCGGCCGAACACCTCCTCGTCCCACTTCATCGAGCGCTTCAGCGCATCCATGGCATAGGCCGCGCGCGGCTCCTTGCCGTGCTCGACATAGATCTTCAGCGTGACCTCGCGGCCGGACAGCGTGGTGAACGTGTCTTCCACGACGCCGAGATCGCCGGCAACCAGCGCGAAGAGGTACGAAGGCTTGGGATGCGGATCGAACCAGGCGGCGAAATGTTTGCCTTCGCCGTAACTGGCGCCGCCCAAAAAGTTGCCGTTGGACAAGAGCAACGGGCAGCTCGCCTTGTCGGCGATGATGTTGACCGTATAGACGGCCAGCACGTCCGGCCGATCGGGGAAATAGGTGATGCGGCGGAAACCTTCCGCTTCGCACTGGGTGCAGTAGACGCCGTTCGTGCGGTAGAGGCCCATCAGCTGGGTGTTGGCCTCCGGATTGATCATCGTGGTGATGGTGATCTCGAAGGGTTCCGTCGCCGGCAGGTCGCGGATCGTCAGGCTATCCGGCGTCGCATCGTAGCGTGCGGCATCGAGCTCCATCTGGTCGAAGAGCAGGCCGGTCATGACGAGCTCGTCGCCGTCGAGAACCAGTGGTGCGGCAAGATCGGCGCCTTCGCGGCGATGGAAGATCAGCCGCGCCTCGACCTTGGTCTCCGTCGGATCCAGTTCGAAGGTCAAATCGACGCGCTCGAGAACAAAGTCGGTCTGGCGATAATCTGCCAGATGAATGATCCGGCCGTTCTCTGTCCGCATGGATATGTCCTGCATTTTTGCCGTCCGGCCCGTAAAGTTCTGTGCAACGCTACGGGCTACAAGGACGGTCTGCCCCCAGTTCCATGGATAGATATGCTTATTCGCTTAACATCTCATTTCCAGCCGACCCCCATTCACAATTTTGTGCCTTGTTGGCACAGAAGGTCCGACTGGCGCCTGATAGCCAGGTTCCGATCAAAAATATCCGCGACGCATCACCAGAATTGATCCCATCCGGCGGTCAATCCCGCTAGACTTGCAATCCTCTGTATCGGTTCTCCGGTCTCTCTCAACGCCTGATGCCACGGCCAGCCGGTCGTGACGAGTTCCCCATGGACATGCCATATCCAAACCCCATGCGGGGGATTTTCCTCAAGGTTACCTCCGTGGTGATCTTTCTCTGCATGTCCACGCTCATCAAGGCGGCCGGCAAGGATCTTCCGGCCGGGCAGGTCACCTTCCTGCGCTCCAGCTTCGCCATGGTGCCGATCATCGTCTTCCTTGCGGCACAAGGCCAGTTGCGCGGCGCGTTTCGCACCAACGACATTTTCGGCCATTTCAAGCGCGGCATTATCGGCATCCTGTCCATGGGCTTCGGCTTCTATGGCCTCGTGCACCTGCCGCTGCCGGAATCGATCGCGCTCGGTTATGCGCTGCCGCTCGTCACCGTGGTCATCGCCGCCGTCTTCCTCAAGGAGAAGGTCGGCATCTACCGCTGGTCGGCCGTTCTCGTTGGGCTGGTGGGTGTGGCCATCATCAGCTGGCCGCGCCTGACGCTGTTTCGCGATGGCGGCTTCGGCTCGTCGGAGGCGATGGGTGCGCTGGCCATGCTGGCCTTCGCCGTGCTCGGCTCGATCGCCATGGTGCTGGTGCGCAAGCTGGTGCAGACCGAACGCACGCCGACCATCGTGCTCTATTTCTCGCTGTTCGCGTCGATCTTCTCGCTCGGCACGCTGCCATTCGGCTGGGCCGAGCTGAGCTGGCAGGCGCTCGGCCTGATGGCGCTTGCCGGCTTCTGCGGCGGCATCGCGCAGATCATGCTGACGCAGAGCTATCGTTATGCGGATGTCTCGACGATCGCGCCGTTCGAATATACCTCGATCGTGCTTGGCCTGATCATCGGCTATTTCCTATTCGGCGACGTGCCGACCGGAACCATGCTGACCGGCACCGCCATCGTCGTCGTCGCCGGCATCTTCGTCATCCTGCGCGAGCACCAGCTCGACCTGAAGCGCCGTGCGGCGCTGAAACACCAGACCCCTCAGGGCTGACGCCAGTCCGGCGTGGTCGTGTCCTCTAGGCGCTCCTCCGTCACCGCATCCGGCTGGAGAGCGCCCGCTGCGGCATCCGCACCCAGAGGCTGCGCGGTCATCGCCTGGAAATCCGTCTTGGCGACAAGACCGTCATTCGCCTCGCGCCGGCTGATGCGCCAGGCGGCATAGGCGCAATAGAGCAGGAAGTAGACCGCCAGCACGACGAAGAGGGCGCCCGGTCCGAAGCGATCCATGATCGGCCCGACCATAAGCGGCCCGGAAATCGTGCCGAAGCCGTAGACGATCATCATGCCGGAAGAGACCTCGACATATTCGTCCGGCTGCGCGCGGTCGTTGGCATGCGCGACATTCAGCGCATAGATCGGGAAGATGACCGAGCCGACGAAGGCGGCGACGATGTAGAGCAGCACCGGCGACCCGCCGGCGACGAACGCCATGGCAAGGCAGGACAGCGTGCCGACAAGGCCGCAGGCGACCATGACGAGGCGGCGGTCCATGCGGTCCGAGGCGCGGCCGATCGGGATCTGCGCGATGGCGCTGCCGAGCAGCACGCAGGCGAGCAGCGTGGCGCCCTCTGCCGTCGAAAGGCCGATGCGCTGCGTGAACACACCGCCGAGATTGAGCCAGGCGCCGGAGAGCGCACCGGCAAGAAAGGCACCGACGACGGCGACGGGCGAGCGCCGGTAGAGCTTTGCTACGTCGAACCGCGCCTGCGTCGGCGGTGCGGGCAGCGGCGAGGAGGTGAGCGCCGTCGGCAGCAGCGCGACGGAGAAGATGATGCCGCACAGAATGAAGAGCGAGGTGTTGGACGGGTCGCCGAGCGGCACCAGATATTGCCCGCCGATCGTGCCGACCATCGTGGTGATCAGGTAGACGGAAAAGATCGAGCCACGGTTCTCGTTGGTCACCCGCTCGTTCAGCCAGCTTTCGATGATGAGATAGCTGCCGGAAATGGCAAAACCCGACATGGCACGAAACAGCATCCAGGCGCGCCAGTCGACCACAAGCGCGCAGAGCAGGATACCGATGGCGAGCAGCGTGATCAGCGCCACGAAGACGCGCACATGGCCGACAAGCAGCACGAATTTCGGCGTGACGATGCAGGAGAGCGTGAAACCGATCGTGTAGCCGGTGGCGATCATCGAGATGGTTTGAGTCGACCATCCCTCCGCGACCGCGCGCACCGGCACGACATAACTTTGCAGCCCGAAGGCCACCATCATCAGCAGGGTGGACAGCATCAGGCTGAGAATGGAGACGAGGCTCGCCAGCATGGGGGCTCCGCAGGAGTGGCGCCGCGCGGCGCGTTCAATGTGCGAGTGTCGCTCTATTGCGGACGCGTTGCGCTGTCCACTGCGACAGCGGCTGACGTAAAAAACAGGAAGATCGTCGGTAGGGTTCAGGAGGGGAGCGAATTCCCGGCACGGTTGTGCTAAAGGGAGCTGTCGAGGCGAAAATCTCGGCGCAATGAAAGGAGGTGAGACGATTGAAAATCCGGCTTACGCTGACGATCAGGTTCAGGACTTGGCGGTTCACCCTGACCATCAGCTAAGAAAACGGAGATCGGGCTTCGGCCCGGTCTCCACCGGAGGAAAGTCGTCTCACCTCCTCACGAGGGAAACATTACCATAGCGCCGGTGGCTTTCAAAGCCATGGCCGGCCGTCAGTTGGGCAGGAAGGCCTTGAGCGGGTCGCGGCGCTGCGCCGCATCGCGCGGCAGCGAGGCCAGCACGGAATATTCCCGGGCGGCATTCACGGCGGCGCGGATGTCGGCAATGTCGGACATCAACTTGCGAAAGGCGGCCATGGTTTGCTCCTGGGTTCGGGTTGCATCGGGCGGCGCCGTCTGGCGCAGCACCCGCGTATCAGCGCTGGATGAACTCGGAGAAGAGCTGAACGGGGCGGTTGATGCGGGCGAAGCCGGTGGCCGTGAGCTGCTCGTTGGCCGGGGCAGCGATGCCGCCGAAACCATGGCCGGCACGAAGACCGGAGTGGCGGAGCGTCTCGAAGCTCGAATGGATGGGCCGAAAGCGGGCGGCGGTCATAGGTCTGTTCCTTAAATCCTGTCCTCCCGTGCTCTTATATTGCGCCGCAACATGAATTTTGCAATGCGACATTCTGCCCGGCAGATATGTGCAATTCGCATGGCTGCTGAAACAATTTGTTCATGCTTGAGGCAGAATCGCGACCCATTGTGGGGCAGCCCGCAAGCGTCGAGCGCCAAGTCATTGAAAAGACTGAGGGAGGCCGGTCGCCTAGCCGCTGAGCCCTGCACGAAAAGCGAGCAGATCCTGCCAGGCAAGGCGCTTGCTGATCGGCGCTGTCGCCAGATCTTGGGGGTGAAGCGTCGCAAAAGCCGGGATATTTCGGCCGGAAATCGTGATCTCCCGCCATTCGCCGCGCAATTGATGGATCGTATCGTTAGAGCGGAACAGGAATCGCGCGGCAAAATTGCCGAGCACGAGCAGGTGATTCGGCTCGGCCAGCGCGATCTGCCGCTCGATGAAGGGGCGGCAGATATCCGCCTCGCGTTGCGACGGCGGCCGGTTGCCTGGCGGGCGCCAGGGCACGACATTGGTGATGAGCAGGTCGGCGCGGGCAAGCCCGATGCCGCCGAGCATGCGGTCGAGCATCGCGCCCTGCCGCCCGGAGAACGGCTGGCCGTCGCGGTCGTCCTCGGCATTCGGCATGGCGCCGATCACCATGACCGCGGGTTTGGCCTTGCCCTCGGCGAAGACGAGGCAGCGGGCGCTGGTCTTGAGGTTGCAGCCGTTGAAGGCCTCCATCGCGGTGCGCAACTCATCGAGCGAGCGAGCGCTGCCGGCGGCAAGCTCGGCTTCGGCCACCGCCTGGCCGTCCGGGATCGCCACATTCGTCAGGGGGGCGGGGGCCGCAGGCCGCGGCTGCTCCTGCCGCGCGGGCGCCTGCCGGGCCGGCGCTTGCGGCACAGGGGCCGCCTCCCGCTGCGGGACTACGCCGCGCGCCGCGCGCATCGCCTCGAATTCGGCGATGCGATCGACCGCCTCTTCTTCCAGCAGCCATTCCACGCCCGCATCCGCATAGAAATGCAGGAGCGATCGCAGCTGGTCGGGGTTGAGGTCTCGCGCGGTGTTCATGCCCTGCACTTTAGCGAAGCGAACCCGGCGAGGAAAGCGCCGCGCTCACGCCGCCCATTCGGCGACGTCGTTGCTTTCGCCGATCAGCGCCAGGCCATGGGCGATGGAGAGCAGTTCGCCGCCGCTCTCGATCTTAGCTTCATCAAAACGGTGGGTGAAGATGCGCCGCACGGCCGGCACGAAGGATGTGCCGCCGGTGAGAAACACCTTGTCGATGCCATCAGGCGCCGTGTTGGTCTTCTCCAGCACCTCGTCGAGCGCGCCTTCGATGCGGGCGAGGTCCGGCGCAATCCAGTCTTCGAAATCGGCGCGTTTCACCGTCTTGTGGCCGGCGCTGCCGAGCGGCGGGAAATGGAATTCCGCCTCGTCGGCGCCGGAAAGTGCCATCTTGGTCGCCGAAATCGCCTGGTAAAGCGGGTAGCCCTCGTCATGCTCGACAAGGTCGATGAAGAGCTCCAGCTTTTCCGGCTCGATCGCCGAGCGGACCAGCGACTTGAGATCGGTGAACTCGCGCGTCGTCTTGAAGATCGACAGCTGGTTCCAGCGGGCGAAGTTGGCGTAGTAGCCGGAGGGCACTTCCAGGAGCTTGTCGAAGCTCTTGAAATAGGTGCCCTTGCCGATTTCCGGCGCCACGAGATGGCTGATCATGCGCGAATCGAAATGGTCGCCCGCAATGCCGACGCCCGAATGGCCGATCGGCGTTGCCGACAACTGGCCGGCCTTGCGCTCGAAGCGGATCAGCGAATAGTCCGTCGTGCCGCCGCCGAAGTCGGCGACCAGCACGGTGGCATCGCTCTTCAGCGTCTGCGCGAAATAATAGGCGGCCGCGACGGGCTCGTAGACATAGTGGATTTCCGGAAAGCCGAGCCGCGTCAGCGCCGCATTGTAGCGTTCGAGCGCCAGCGCCGGGTCCGGGCTTGCGCCGGCGAACTGCACCGGCCGCCCGGCGATCACCCGCGACACGTCGCCCGGCCATTCGTCGCCCGCATAGGTTTTCAGCCGGCGCAGGAAGATTTCCATCAGGTCGTCGAAGGCGTGCCGGCGTGCGAAGATCAGCGTGCCCTGGAACAGCGCGCTCGCCGCAAAGGTCTTGATCGACTGCAGGAAGCGGCAATCGCCGGGATTGTCGATGAACTGGCGGATCGCCGCCTGTCCCGCCTCGACCTTCAGCGCCTGGGCGCCGACCACCGGGTCCTTCATGAAGGAGAGCGCCGTGCGCATCGTGTCGGTGACGCCGACGCTGCTGGTGAAGGTCATCGACTGCGTGTCGCTGCCGCCCGTCGAAAGCGCCATGACCGTGTTCGTGGTGCCGAAATCAAGCCCGAGTGCCCGTGCCATCGCCGTGCCCCTATGATCGTCGAATTGTCTTGAAGCGAGGCGTGAAGCCCGCGCGCGAAAAGGGCGCGTCAGCGCGCGCCCGGAATTGGGAGAGGCGCCAGATGGCACAGGCCGGCGCCGATGGCAAGCGCTTAGGACCAATCGACATTCAGTCCATGCCGGCCTGCAAATGGCGATCTTCCGCGCTTCCGGTGCTCACGTACCGAAAGTACGCTGTGCTCCGGATCACGGAAACTCACCATTTTCGGCACGGCCTGAACTGAATGGCGATTGGTCCTAGACCGAGCGCGCCGCGCCGCCATCGCAGCGAACGAGGCTGCCGGTGACGTAGCTTGCCGGCGCGCTGCACAGGAAGGCGGCGGTGGCGGCGAATTCTTCCACGGTGCCGTAGCGCCGGGCGGGAATGGCCTTTTCCGAGGCTGCACTCACCTCGTCGACGCTCTTGCCGCTGCGCTCCGCGGCGGCTGCGTCCAGGCTCCTCAAGCGGTCGGTCATGATGCTGCCGGGCAGCAGCATGTTGCTGGTGATGCCGTATTGCGCAACTTCGCTCGCCAGCGTCTTCGACCAGCCGGCAAGCGCCGGGCGCAGCGTGTTGGAAAGCGCGAGGCCGGAGATCGGCTCGATGACGCCGGAGGAGGCGACCGTCAGGATGCGGCCCCACCCTTGCTGCTTCATGCCGGGCAGCAGCCGGTTGGTGAGGGTGATGATCCTCAGCACCATGGAATTGAAGTAGGTGGCGAGTTTTTCCTCGCTCATGTCCTCGGTCGAGCCCGGCGTCGGTCCGCCGGAATTGTTGACGAGGATGTCGACGCCGCCGAGCTTTTCGGCGACGCCCTTTACGATGGTCTCGACGAAATTGTCCTCGCCGAGATCCGCCTGCACCCAGTCCGCGCGGCCAAAACCTTCCGCATTGATCGCGTCACAATTCGCCTGGAGTGTCTCGGCGCTGCGGCCGCAGAGCAGCACATGCGCGCCCTCGCGGGCGAGCGCTACGGCGATGCCCTTTCCGAGGCCGCGGGAGGAGGCGAGGATGAGGGCGCGTTTGCCGGCGATGCCGAGATCCATGGTAATGTCCTTTGTTTCAGTCGGCGCGGTAGGGCACCTTGCCCGGATTGAACAGGTTTTTCGGGTCGAGCGCCGCCTTGATCGCCTGCGCCACGGCGCGGCGGGCGGGGTTGCCATAGGTGAGATAGGCACGGCGCTTCTCGGTTCCCACCCCGTGTTCGGCGGAAAAGCTGCCGCCGAATTCCGCAACGCCGGTATAGACCGCATCCTCGATCGGCGCTTTGACCGCGGCAGCCGTGACGCCCTCGCCGATGACGGAAAGGTGCAGGTTGCCGTCGGCGATATGGCCATAGACATAGGCGTCGAAGCCGGGGTCGACGGCCTTCAGCCGCGCCCGCAGGCCCGTGACATAATCATCGAGCGAGCCGGGCGGCACGGAGACGTCGTAAGAAGGGGCGGACGGAAAATGCCGGTACATGAAATCGCCGTCCTCGCGCAGCGCCCAGAAGCGGCGCGCCTGGTCGAGCGAGGCGGCGACGATGCCGCTCGTCAGCCCGTGTTCCTCCCAGAGGCCGGCAAGACCCTCTTCCAGCGCCTCGCGCGCCTGCTCTTCGCTTTCGGCGGAAACCTCCATCAGCAGGATTGCCGGCGTGTCATCCTCTAGCCAGCCGAGATCAAAATCCTTGTCGCCCGCGCTGTCGCGCAGGTAGCGCTGCCACATCAGTTCCGCGCCTTCGAGCTGCATGGCAGGCTGCGCGCGGAAATGGGCGATGAGGGCAAGTGCGGAGGTCGCATCGCGCAGGCCGACGAGCGCCGTGGCGCGCATCGGGTTGAAACTTTCGAGCTTCAGCACGGCACGGGTGACGAAGCCGTAGGCACCCTCCGAGCCGATGAGGAGCTGCTTGATATCCGGCCCGGCGCTCACCTTCAGCACGCGCGTCAGGTCGCTGAACAGCGTGCCGTCCGGCATGATGGCCTCGATGCCGAGCACCTGGTGGCGCATCACGCCGTTGCGGAAGGCGAGGATGCCGCCGGCATTGGTGGCGATCATGCCGCCGATCGTGGCGCTGCCGCGCGCCGCAAGGTCGATGCCGGGAATGAGGCCGACCTCAGCCGTCGCCTCCTGAAGCGCCTGCAAGGTGACGCCGGCGCCGACGGTGACGGTGCGGGCGAGGGGATCGATCGCCTCGATGCGGTTGAGCCGCGCTGTGGAGAGAATCAGTTCGCCCGGCCGGCTGATGCCGCCGCCGACAAGCCCGGTGCGGCCACCCTGCGGCACGATCGGCACGTCGTTTTCGAGGCACCAGCGCACCACCGCGGCAGCCGCTTCGGGCGTTGCCGGTTCCGCCAGGGCGCCTGCGCCAAAATTGTCGCGATGTTCGCCGGGATGCCGGTTTGCCAGCCGCTCGCTTCCGACAAGGTGAAGATCCTCGCCGAAATCGTTCAAGTCGCGTTGCAGCGATCGGATAATCTCGGTCATGGCACGGATCCCTCTGGCCTGGTGGCTGGCCGCAAATGCCTAGTCGGATGGTGATCCGGAATCAAGCGAGCACGGGCGCGCGGGAGCGACAATCGATTGACGTTTACGTTAAAGTCAATAAACTTCCGGCCCTGTCATGAAGTCATGCGCAAATGCAGGGAAAGTCTGTCGCAGAACGGCTCGACAAGGCTTGCGTCATTTGCCATGACAGGTGCCGACATGAGGCCGACCCGAGGGAATACCGTGGCTTTTGATGGGTTGCGGGGTGGAGAAGACGGATGAGCGAAGAAATGGAACTCCCCGAACGCGAGAGCATGGAATTCGACGTTGTGATCGTCGGCGCAGGCCCGGCGGGCCTGGCAGCGGCGATCCGGCTGAAGCAGGTCAATCCTGACCTCACCGTCGTCGTGCTCGAAAAGGGCTCGGAAGTCGGCGCGCACATTCTTTCCGGCGCGGTCGTCGATCCGATCGGCATCGACCGCCTGCTGCCCGATTGGCGCAAGGATGACAGCCATCCCTTCAAGACCGAAGTGACGGACGACCATTTCCTGCTGCTCGGCCCGGCCGGCTCCGTGCGCCTGCCGAATTTCGCCATGCCGCCGCTGATGAACAACCACGGCAACTACATCGTCTCGCTCGGCAATGTCTGTCGGTGGCTGGCGACGAAGGCGGAAGAACTCGGCGTCGAGATCTATCCGGGCTTTGCCGCCACCGAAGTGCTCTACAATGACCAGGGTGCCGTGATCGGTGTGGCCACCGGCGACATGGGCATCGAACGCAACGGCGAGCCCGGCCCGAACTATACCCGCGGCATGGAGCTGCTCGGCAAGTACACGCTGATCGGCGAAGGCGTGCGCGGCTCGCTCGCCAAGCAGCTCATTTCCAAATTCGATCTCCAGAAGGATCGCGAACCCCAGAAGTTCGGCATCGGCCTGAAGGAACTCTGGCAGGTCAAGCCGGAGAACCACAGGCCCGGCCTCGTGCAGCACTCCTTCGGCTGGCCGCTCGGCATGAAGACCGGCGGCGGTTCCTTCCTCTATCACCTGGAAGACAACCTCGTCGCCGTCGGCTTCGTGGTGCACCTCAACTACAAGAACCCCTATCTCTTCCCCTTCGAGGAATTCCAGCGCTTCAAGACGCATCCGGCCATTCGCGGCACCTTCGAGGGCGGCAAGCGGCTCTCCTATGGCGCGCGCGCCATCACCGAGGGCGGTTACCAGTCGGTGCCGAAGCTGTCATTCCCCGGCGGCGCGCTGATCGGCTGCTCGGCCGGCTTCGTCAACGTGCCGCGCATCAAGGGCAGCCACAATGCGGTGCTGTCGGGCATCCTCGCCGCCGAAAAGCTGGCGGATGCCATCGCCCATGGCCGCGCCAATGACGAGCCGATCGAGATCGAACAGGGCTGGCGCGACAGCGCCATCGGCTCGGACCTGCGCAAGGTCAGGAACGTCAAGCCGCTGTGGTCGAAGCTCGGCACGGCGCTGGGCGTCGCACTCGGCGGCCTCGACATGTGGACGAACACGCTGTTCGGCGGCTCGATCTTCGGCACGCTGAAACACGGCAAGACGGACGCGCAGTCGCTCGAACCGGCGGCAAAACACAAGCGCATCGACTATCCGAAGCCGGATGGCGTGCTGACCTTCGACCGCCTCTCCTCGGTGTTCCTGTCGAACACCAACCACGAGGAAGACCAGCCGGTTCACCTGCAGGTGAAGAACCCGGAGTTGCAGAAGACCTCGGAACTCGACGTCTATGCCGGCCCGTCCACCCGCTACTGTCCCGCCGGGGTCTACGAATGGGTCGAAAAGGACGGCAAGGACGTCTTCGTCATCAACGCGCAGAACTGCGTGCACTGCAAGACCTGCGACATCAAGGACCCCAACCAGAACATCAACTGGGTGCCGCCGCAGGGTGGTGAGGGGCCGGTTTATCCCAATATGTAATGTCCCGGAGGTGGCAGCTTCAAGTTGCCGCCTCTGCCTGTATAATCCCTCCTGAACCGGGCAGGGAACCGACATGCAAGCCAAACCGGCATCCGGGACGACCAGGCGGAGATGGCGCGGCGGCGTGCTCGCCATCGTCGGGGCCGTCTTTCTCGTGGTGGGCGTGCTGGCTGCCTGGGGGCTCTGGTCGGTCCATGCGATCTACCGCGATATGGCTGCCTCCGGCCGCACCGTCGAGGCCGAGATGACGGGCTTCGAGACCGCGTGGCTCGGAAGCCGCGCCAGCCGCCGTGAAGTCTATTACCCGATCCTGGAATTCGCGGCAGCCGACGGCCAGCTAATCAGGACCACCTCCTACACCTCCATCGATCCCGCCGACTACAAGCCTGCCGGCCGGCTGGCGGTCGTGCATTCGGCGGCCGACCCAGAGCTTGCCATGCCGGTCACGGCGCTCGCGGCCTGGCCGGATGCCGCGGCCTTTGCGATCGGCGCCTTCAGCTTGTTCTGCCTCGCAGTGGGCGGCGTCCTGCTTCGCGCCGGCCTGTCGCGATCGTGATTTTTGGCCAAATTTCCGCCACGCACCTTAACATCGCCTGCAACCGCAGCGCGCCGCTTAACCGTCGATTAACCATAACCGCATAATTCTCAGCCCCGAGGATCATATATTCAAGGGGCTTTAACCATGTCGATTTCCCGCCGCGGATTTTTGCTCGGCGCATCCGCATTGCTCGCCGGCTGCGCGACGAACGGAGGCAGCGACCGCGCCAATTACGGCGACCGCCTGGACGAGCAGCACCCGCTGAAGGCGATGCCGCTCGACAAGATCAAGCCGGAGCTTCGCCGCCAGGAAGTCGCCTATGACACCCGTCATGCGGCCGGCACCGTCGTCGTCGATACGCCGGAACGCCGCCTCTATTACGTGCTCGGCAATGGCCGGGCGATGCGCTACGGCATCGGCGTCGGGCGCCAGGGCTATTCGCTTGCCGGTGGCGCCATCATTGGCCGCAAGGCGGAATGGCCGACCTGGACGCCGACGCCGAACATGATCCGCCGCGACCCCGGCAAGAACCTGAAATATGCCGGCGGCGTGCCCGGCGGCCTCAACAACCCGCTCGGCGCGCGCGCCATTTACCTCTACCAGGGCGGCAACGACACCATGTTCCGCATCCACGGCACCAACCAGCCTTGGTCGATCGGTCAGGCCATGTCGAGCGGCTGCGTGCGCATGCTCAACCATGACGTGATCGATCTTTACCAGCGCGTGGCGGTCGGCGGCCGCGTGCATGTGATCCAGGGTCGCCGCGAGGCCTGATCTTGCCCCATGTCGCAACTGGAGCAGGCCGGCACATGCCGGCCTTTTCGTTTTGCGGTTTGAAAAAGCTGAATTGTATCATACCATTGCCCGCGTGATCCCCGACCCGGACAAAGTCGGGCGGGTCTCGAAGAATTGACCCCTCCATGACGCATAGAGGTCAATGGCAGACGCATTCGTACCGGCATTCGACCGCGTAGCTGCAAAAGTCGAGGATGCGGTATCGTGAACATGCAGGGCTTTCGGCCGGCCTGTCCACGATAGCCCGCAGAAGATCACGGGCCCGGCGCCGGCGGTGCAGCGGGCCCTTGTCGGCACAATGACACCGCCGAAAATGAGGGAACGGATATGAAACATCTTCTTGCTTCCACCTGCCTCGTCGCTGGCTTGCTTGCCATGACGGGTGCGGCGCGCGCCGAATGCGGCGACGTGACCATCGCCAGCATGAACTGGCAGAGCGCCGAGGTTCTCGCCGCACTCGACAAGTTCATCCTCACCGAGGGTTACGGCTGCAACGCCGAAGTCATCGTCGGCGACACCGTGCCGACCATCACCTCGATGATCGAGAAGGGCGAGCCGGATCTGGCGCCGGAAGGCTGGGTCGACCTGCTGCCGGACGTCGTCAACCGCGGCATCGAGGAAGGCAAGCTGATCGGCGCGGCGACCGCGCTGTCCGATGGCGCCGTGCAGGGCTGGTGGGTGCCGAAATACATCGTCGACGCCAACCCGGAGATCAAGACGATCGAGGACGCACTGAAGCATCCGGAACTGTTCCCGGATCCGGAAGACAAGGCCAAGGGTTCCGTGCACAACGGCCCGCAGGGCTGGGGCGGCACGGTCGTGACCGGCCAGCTCTACAAGGCCTATGGCGGCGAAGGCGCGAACTTCACGCTGGTCGACACGGGTTCGGCTGCCGGCCTCGACGGCTCGATCGCCAAGGCCTACGAGCGCAAGGAAGGCTGGGTCGGCTATTACTGGGCGCCGACGGCCCTCCTCGGCAAGTACGAGATGGTGAAGCTCGAGCACGGCGTTCCCTACGACGCCGCCGAATGGAAGCGCTGCAACACGGTCGCCGATTGCGCTGACCCGAAGAAGAACGACTGGCCGAAGGACAAGGTCCAGACGCTGGTGACGAAGACCTTCTCCGAGCGCGCCGGCGCCGATGTCATGGGCTACCTGAACAAGCGTTCGTGGAGCAACGACACGGTCAACAAGCTGATGGCCTGGATGACCGACAACCAGGCGAGCGGCGACGATGGCGCCAAGCACTTCCTGGAAGAGAACGAAGCCCTCTGGAAGGACTGGGTCTCGCCGGAAGCCGCCGAAAAGATCAAGGCCGCTCTCTGATCACGCCATCGGGCGGCGCGTCCTCGGGCGCGCCGCCCTTCGTTTTAGCGCATGCCGTTGGCGCAAATCGATGCGCACATCCCGGCGACATGCATCAGGGTTGGCTTAAAGACCGGCACAGATTGGTCAAAGCCGGAAGGGGTTCGATATGGAATGGTTCACGAAATTTCCCACGATGGACGCGGACACCCTTCGCGACCTCAAGAAACTGATCGATGAGGGTTTTCGCGGCTTCACCCGCGCCTATGGCGACGGCATCGAATCGATCTTCGAGCCGCTGCAGCACTTTCTCATCTGGTCCGAGCGCTTCATGACGCGCACGCCCTGGCCGATCATCCTTCTCCTGATCGCGCTCGTCGCCTGGTTCGCCAGCCGCAACTGGAAGATCGTCGCCGGCGCGGTCGGCACGCTGCTTCTCATCGGCTATTTCGACATGTGGGACGACACGATGAAGACCATCTCGATGATCTTCGTCTGCACGGTGCTTTCCATCGTCATCGGCATACCGATCGGCATCCTGATGTCGCGCTCCAATCGGGTGCAGAACGTGGTCAACCCGATCCTCGACGTCATGCAGACCATGCCGAGCTTCGTCTACCTCATCCCGGTCGTCATGCTGCTTGGCATCGGCAAGGTGCCGGGCCTCATCGCGGTGGTCATCTACGCCATCCCGCCGATGATCCGCCTGACCAATCTCGGCATCCGCCTCGTCGACAAGGATGTGCTGGAGGCCGCCGACGCCTTCGGTTCGTCGAACTGGCAGAAGCTGAAGAACGTGCAGATGCCGCTGGCACTTCCCACCATCATGGCCGGCATCAACCAGACGATCATGATGGCGCTCGCCATGGTGGTCATCGCCTCGATGATCGGCGTGCAGGGCCTCGGCCAACCGGTGCTGAAGGCGATCTCCAACCAGTACTTCACCCTCGGCATCTTCAACGGCCTCGCCATCGTCGGCATCGCGATCATCTTCGACCGCGTCAGCCAGGCCTTCGGCAAGCGCCTGCAAAAACACCGCGAGATCATCCACGGCTGATTCGCGCGGACGCGAAAAAGGGCGCCCCGGTGACAAGCCGCGGGCGCCCTTTTTGTTTGGATCTCAGTGCTTGCGCGAGAACAAGCCGGTCGAAAGCACCACGCCCGCGCCGACCACCAGCGCCGCGGTTATTTCCGCCGCACCAAAGCTTTCGCCGAGGAAGACCGCGCCGCCGAGTGTCGCCAGCACCGGCGTGATGGCGGTGAAGGCGGCGGCCTGGCTGCCGCCGAGCGCCCGGATGGCGGTGCCATAGGCGAAGGTGGCGATGAGGCCGGAGAGGATGCCCTGGCTGGTGACCTGGAGCGCGAGGTCGGAGAGCAAGGCCTGGCCGAGATGCGTGCCGTAGATGGCGGCGAGCACGAGATGGATCAGGAACGACCAGATGGCGATGAGCGCGGCACCCTCCAGCGCGCTAAGGCCCGAGCGGCGGAAGGCATGGGTGAAGCCGGCCCAGAGCACGGCGCCGAGCGGCAGGAGCAGGAAGCCGGTCATCGTCATGCCGCTCTTCTGCAGGCTGGCGGCGAGCAGGATGACGACGCCGGCAACGATGGCGGCAAGGCCGGCAAGGCGCATGCGATCCGGCCGCTCGCCGAAGAGCACGATGCCAATGACGGCGGTCGCCAGCGGCATGGAGCCGCCGAGCAGGATGCCGCCCGGTGCGGCGGGCGTCACATGCAGCGCCGCGGCCGTCACCTGGAAGAACAGTGCGCCGGCCCCCGCCACCATGACGACGACGAGTTTCAGCGGCACGCCCTTCGGCACGAGCCCGGTCTTCAGCCAGATCGGCGCCAGCAGGATGGCCGGCACGCCGTAGCGGATGAGGCCGATATCGACGGTGCCGAGCGGCGTTGCCGCGGTGTGGCGCGTCGCCAGCACCCAGGTCGCCCAGATCAGCACCGTGACGACCGCGCCGGCATAACCGGCGACCTGCGGATTGGATTTTCCTTCGGACGAAAGCGAGATCATGGCCATGGCGACGTTCCTTCCCGGCGTTGGCGCAATTCATGGCCAGACTCTAGCGCCGGAGGTCGGGGCATGTCCTTGCGACTTATGCCCCTTGGAATGTACAATGCGCAGGATCATACCAAAATCGGCGGGGAAAGTTTCGGAAAATGCCAAATCTCGATAAATTCGATATCGCCATCCTGAAGGTGCTTCAGGAGGATGCACGCGCGACCAATGTCGAAATCGCCGAGCGGGTGAACCTCTCGCCGTCGCCGTGCCTGCGCCGCATCCGCAACCTGGAAAAATCCGGCGTACTGCGTGGCTACCGCGCCGATATCGACCGCAAGGAGGTCGGCCTCGGCCTCACCGTCTTCGTCGAGATCAAGGTGGGGCGGCACAGCAAGGAAAACGCCATGGCCCAGCAGGAGGCGCTGCTCGCCATTCCCGAAGTGGTGTCGTGCTTCCTGATTTCCGGCAATGCCGATTTCCTGGCGGAGGTGGTGGTCGAGGACCTCTCGGCCTACGAGCGGCTCCTGACCGAAACGCTGCTCGCCATGCCCGGCGTCACCGACATCCGCTCGAATTTCGCGATCCGCAGCATCAAGACCGGCGGCCCCCTGAAGCTTCCGTCGCTCTGACGCGGAAAACCGCCCCGACGAGAGGCGTCGGGGCGGTTGGGACGGCCGGAGAGGCGGGGCCGTCCGGGGACGCCACCCCCGGAGAGAGGGGCGACGTCCGACCTGTCGTCAATGCGCAGAGGCGACAGGCGCTTTCGCGGATTTCCAGGCGACGACCATCAGCGCGCCGATGACGGTGATGTGCTCCATCACCACGTAGAATTCGATCGTGCGGATCGGCTCCTGCATGGTCCAGAAATTATGCGCGATCGGGATGGTCAGCGCCGTGAAGACGGCGAGCATGCCGGCGCCGAGCCAGGTCCAGCGGTTGGCGATGATCAGCGCTGAGCCGACGAGCTGGGTGACGGCGACGGCGATGTTGAAACCCGTCGCCGGCTCCAGGCCGAAATGCGCCATCTCGGCGACGCCGGCGTTGAAATCGGCGAGTTTCGCGATGCCGGAGAGCCAGAACATCGAGGTGAGGATCGTGCGGGCGAGGAAGCCGAAGACGCGACTGCCGGTGATGTTTTCGATGGGGGCGGACATTCTGTGGCTCCGATGGAATTCATAGGCTTGCAGGGGAAACTGCGGGCTGCGATGACCCATATCTAGCAGAGTTCAGGCGCGGTTTTGTCACCTTGGTAACAGGCCTGCACAAACGAAAACGGCGCCCGATGGGGCGCCGCCTGGTGGTTTCAATCTAGCCGAATCACTCGGCCGGGCAGACCGGGGTTGCTTCGCGATCGATCTTTTCCAGCGTCAGCGAGACTAGGAAGACGCCGAAGCCGATAACGGCGGTGGCGGCGCCGACGAAACCCATCGAGCCGTAGCCGTAACCCCCGCTGATCGCCAGGCCGCCCAGCAGCGCGCCGAGCGCATTGGCGACGTTGAAAGCCGAGTGGTTGAGGGCGGCGGCGAGCGTCTGCGCGTCACCCGCGACGTCCATCAGGCGCGTCTGGAGCGCCGGGCCGACGACGAAGCTGCAACCGATGAGGAAACAGCAGACGCCGAGCAGGATCGGATTCTCAGCCGTCAGCGAGAGAGCGATCAACACGAAGAAATAAAGCGCCAGCGAGCAGCCGATGGTGCGCATCAGCGAAATATCGGCAAGCTTGGCGCCGAAAATATTGCCGACGATCATGCCGCAGCCGAAGATCGCCATGATGACCGGCACCATGTTGACGTTGAGGCCGGCGACCTCGGTGACGATCGGCGAGATATAGGTGAAGACCGCGAACATGCCGCAAAAGCCGGTGGCGGCGATGCCGAGCGTAAGCCAGACCTGCTTGCGCTTCAGGGCGCCGAGTTCCGTCAGCGCGTTGATGCCCTTCGGCCGCTTGTCGCACGGCAGGAAGAGGGCGATCAGCGCGACCGTCAAAAGCCCGGTAATGCCGACGGCGACGAACATGTACTGCCAGTCGAGCAACTGGCCGAAATAGGCGGCGAGCGGCGTGCCGATCAGCGTTGCAAGCGTAAGGCCGAGCATGACCTTGCCGACCGCCTGCGTGCGCTTGTTGACCGGCACCATGGAGGCGGCGACGAGAGCCGCGACCCCGAAATAGGCACCGTGTGGCAGGCCGGAGAGGAAGCGGAAGAGCATGAAGCTCTCGAAGGTCGGCGCAACGGCGCTGGCGAGGTTGCCGGCGGCGAAGAGGCCCATCAGCACCAGCAGCAGGTCGCGCCGGCGGAAGCGCGCGCCGATGACCGCGATGACCGGTGCACCGACGACGACGCCGAGTGCATAGGCGCTGATGACGTAACCCGCCTCGGCGGTGGTGACGCCGAACGTGCCGGCGACATCAGGCAGAAGGCCCATGATGGCGAATTCGCCGGTGCCGATGCCGAAACTGCCGACGGCAAGCGCCAGGATGATCAGGGTGACGGTGAGGCTCGAAAGCGGCGGCTGCCCGGAGGAGAGGGCGGCAAGGGGCAGGGGATGTTCGGACACGGGGTGCTCCGCAGGAATTGCTCAGACGCGGCAAATCGGCGACAGACCCTGCAAGGGCGGCCACTCCTCCTGGCTGCTGATGCGGTATGGTCCGGCCCGAAAGGCCACGATGGGGAAGGTATCGTCCAGCCGGCAGGCGTACTCCCGACGCAGGCGACCGGTGGGCAATATATCAGACCAAGCCGCGCTGCCTACTGCGAATTTTCACCCTCCCGCATTTGGCCGTAAGCACCTGTGCTCACGATTTATTGCACTCTGTTGCACGATCGCCTGTTAATCGCCGCTTTCTCGACTATCTAATGGATCGAAAATCACCCTTGGGCGTTTCTCGGCCGAGATGCGGAGTATGCGAATGAGAGTGCAGGCGATATTCAACAAGGACGGGGGCACGTTTCGCACCACCGACATGGAGGCCTATGCCCGCCATGCGGAAAAGGTCTTTTCGGATGCGGGGCACCATCTCGATTGCGATATCGTCGAGGGGGCCGATATCGAGATGGCGCTGCGGCGCTGTTCGGATCGCACCGATCTCGATGCGATGCTCGCCGGCGGCGGCGACGGCACGGTTTCGGCCGCGGCCGGCCTTGCCTGGCAGAGCAAGATGCCGCTCGGCATCGTCCCGGCCGGCACGATGAACCTTTTTGCCCGCTCGCTGAACATTCCGCTCGACATTTGGCAGGCGATCGACGCGCTGGCGGATGGCGACATCGCCGCTGCCGACATCGGCACGGCGGACGACCGCGCCTTTGTGCACCAGTTTTCCGCGGGCCTGCATGCCCGCATGGTGCGGCTGCGCAATGCCATGACCTACAGCTCGCGTCTGGGCAAGATCGCGGCCAACACCCGCGCCGCCTTCGGCGTGATCCTCGATCCGCCGGAATTCGAGGTGGAGTTCAACGTCGATGGCGTCGAGGAGAGCCGCAGGGTCTCCGCCATCAACGTCTCGAACAACCGCTTCGGCCAGAACGGCCTGCTCTATGCCGACGACCTCACCGGCGGCCATCTCGGCTTCTACACCACCAAGCCGCTAAAGCCCGCAGGCGTCGCAAAACTCGCCTTCGACATCCTGCGCGGCAAGCTGCGTGAAAATGCCGACGTCACCGAAATGACCGGCACGGAAGTCGACCTGCATTTCCCCAAGGTCGATCGGGCGATCAACTGCGTCATCGACGGCGAACTGCTGCCGATGGACCGCGAAGTCTCGATCCGGCTGCATCCGGGTGAATTGAAGGTGATGGTGCCGAAAGTGGCGGTGAACAAGGTGGCGACGACGGAGCCGGCTGCGGCTTGACGTAGGATCTCCCCCCTTGAGGGGGAGATGCCCGGCAGGGCAGAGGGGGGTAAGCCGCGCTCGCGACGGCCCTAAATCCGCGGCAGATACGTTTGGTAGTCGAAATCCGAGACCGTGCGCAGGTAGACGATCGCTTCCTTGCGCTTCGTGTCGCCATAGAGCTTCTGGTATTCCGCGCCAAAGGCGTCCTTGATGAAGGGCGAGGCCGAAAATTCTTCCACAGCCGTCAGGAAGTCGTGCGTCAGGCGCTTGGCATCCGGCGCTTCCTTGCCGGGCTCCGTCACCGGGCCTGGATCGAGCTCGTCGTCGAGGCCGAGCAGGATGCCGCCGAGGATGGCGGTCAGCAGCAGGTATGGATTGACGTCCGCACCCGCCACGCGATGCTCGACACGCGCCGCCGGGCCGTCCTTGTCCGGAATGCGGATCGCGGTGCCGCGGTGGCCGAAGCCCCAGGTGAGGTCCACCGGCGCAAAGGAGCCGGGCTGGAAGCGGCGGTAGGAATTGGCGAAAGGCGCAAAGACGAGCTGCGCATCGCGCATTGTCTGCAACATGCCGGCGCAGGCCGACCGCAGCTTCGCCGGATCGCCACCCTTGGCGTCTAGGATATTCTTGCCGTCCTTGTCGATGACGCTGCAATGGACATGCAGACCCGAGCCCGCATGCTCGGCATAGGGCTTTGCCATGCAGGTGGATTTGAGCCCGAAGCGGCGCGCAGCCTGTTCGGCAATGCGCTTCAGGTATATGCAGTCGTCGGCGGCGGCGAGCGCGTCCGGGCGGTGCAGCAGGTTGATCTCGAACTGGCCGGGGCCGAATTCCGCCGTGGTGGCATCCGCCGGCAGTTCCATGTCCCTTGCCCAGGCGCGCACGGTCTGGAGATAGTCATCCAGTGCATCGGTGGCGCGCATGTCGTAGAGCTGGAAACCATTCGGCTCGTCGCGATACATCAGCGCTGCCGGCGGGCGCGGCTTGCCGGTCACGCGAAAATCGTCCTCGACCAGGTAGAATTCGAGTTCCGTCGCGACGACCGGTGTCAAACCACGGTCTTCAAAACGCTTCACCATGCGCGCAAGAATGGCGCGCGGGTCCATGAAGGAGGCGGTGCCGTCGAATTCATGCATGGTGGCGAGCACCTGGCGCGAGCCTTCCGGCGCCCAGGGCATGGCGGCGAGCGAACGGCGGTCGGGAATGCAGACGCCATCGGGATCGCCGACGGAAAGGGAGAGGCTCGTGATGTCGTCATTGTCGTCGCCCCAGATGTCGAGCGACTGGGTGGAGGAGGGCAGGCGCACCGAACCGTCCCAGATTTTCTTCTCGCCTTCGAGCGGAACCTGCTTGCCGCGCAGGTCGCCATTCATGCCGACGAGGAGGATTTCGATACGGGGCGGGGAGTTGGCGGGCGGCGAACCGGCTGCCTTGGTGTCGTTTGTCATGGTGCCTGCTTTGGTTTGGCGGGAGGCTTCGACAGGAAATTTTGCTTTCGCTCGATCTCTTGCCAAATGCCTGTTGTATGGGCATTTTCGTAACTCATTCTGTCCCGCCGTTCAATAAGGCGGGACCTACCCCTAAGGATGTATTCAAATGTCGAACAGCAGTGCAGCAGCCGTATCCAACCTCGGTGCCCTCGATGCCGCCCATCACCTTCATCCCTTCTCGGACATGAAGAAACTGAACGCGACCGGCACGCGCATCATCGAGCGCGGCGAGGGTTGCTACATCTTCGACAACCACGGCAAGCGTTATCTCGACGGTTTCGCCGGTCTCTGGTGCGTGAACATCGGCTATGGCCGCAAGGAGATTTCCGACGCCGTCGTGCGCCAGATGAACGAGCTGCCCTATTACAACACGTTCTTCGGCACCACGACGCCGCCGGCCGTTCTGCTCGCGCAGAAGATCACCTCGCATGCTGGCCCGAACATCAACCGCGTTTTCTTCACGGGCTCCGGCTCGGAAGCGAACGACACCTGGTTCCGCATGGCCCGCGTCTATTGGGGCGCCGTCGGCAAGCCGACCAAGAAGGCGATCATCGCCCGCAAGAACGGCTATCACGGCTCCACCGTCGCCGGCGCCTCGCTCGGCGGCATGAAGTGGATGCACGAGCAGGGGGATCTCCCGATCGCCGGCATTCACCACATCGACCAGCCCTTCTGGTATGCCGAGGGCGGCGACCTCTCGCCGGAAGAATTCGGCCTGAAGATGGCCCGCCAGCTGGAGGAAAAGATCGACGAACTTGGCGAGGACAATGTCGCCGCCTTCGTCGCCGAGCCGATCCAGGGTGCGGGCGGCGTCATCGTGCCGCCGGCCACCTACTGGCCGGAAATCGACCGCATCTGCAAGGCGCGCAACATCCTGCTCGTCGCCGACGAAGTGATCTGCGGCTTCGGCCGCACCGGCCACTGGTTCGGCCACCAGCATTTTGGCGTCGAGCCGGACCTCGCGCCGATCGCCAAGGGCCTCTCTTCCGGATACCTGCCGATCGGCGGCGTCATGGTCTCCGACCGCGTCGGCAATGTGCTGGTGGAGGAAGTCGGTGATTTCAACCACGGCTTCACCTATTCCGGCCACCCCGTCTGCGCCGCCGCCGCACTCGAAAACCTGCGCATCATCGAGGACGAAAAGCTCGTCGAGCGCGTGCACGACGACATCGGCCCCTATCTCGCCGCCGGCCTGAAATCGCTGGAAGACCTGCCGATCGTCGGCGAGGTGCAGCAGGTCGGCCTGATGGCCGCCGTCCAGCTCGCCGAGGATAAATCGAGCCGCAGGCGCTTCGAGGACAAGGAAAAGGCCGGCGTCACCGTGCGCAACCATTGCCTGGAAAACGGCCTGGTGCTGCGCGCCACCGGCGACCGCATGCTCTTCTCCCCGCCGCTCGTCATCAGCCATGCGGAGGTCGACCAGATGGTGGACATCACCCGCAAGGGGCTGGAACATGCCTGGAAGGTGATGACGGCCTGAGAAGGTTTAAGCGATCCGAAGGCCGAGATGCTCGGCCATCGGATTAAAATCCCTGTCTGCATGGAGCAGGCTATGGCCGTGCTCCATGCAATAGGTGCCGATGATGAGGTCGGCCGTCTTGCGGATGGTGATGCCTTTTGAACGGAGCTTTCTGAAGTTGGCTGCCGCCTTGACCGCGATCTCGGGGGAAAGCAACGCAACCACGCCGAACATCGCCAGCCGCTTCTGAATGTTTGCGGCGTTCGAATCGCTTACCGCGCCTTGCAGAATTTCCAGCATCACAATGTCGCCGAGGATGATCTCCGCAGGATCCGTGATTGCTTTGAGGCGCGCCGTTTCCCGTGTTAATGCACCACGGAAGGACGCAATCCAGACCGAGCTATCGACAAGGATCATTCCGCCGCGTCTTCACGAAGATGATCAGGCGGCCCCCAGCTTTCACGCATCGCGTCGAGGTCGCCTTCCCACCCAATCCCCCACAGCTCATCCAGCGCCTGCCGCCGGTAGCCGTTTTCGACGAATTGGCGAAGCGCGAGCTCGACGGTCGCTTTTTTCGTCGGCAAGCCGGATAACTCCATCGCCTTGGCGATCAAGTCGTCATCAAGATCGATGTTGGTGCGCATGGTGACCTCGTGTGTATAAAGACGAGTGATTATACACCAAGGCGCAACCGCTCACAACATCACTGAAACGCCGTCTCGAAGAAGCTCCTGAGTTTGCGCGAGTGCAGCTTCTCCGTCGGCATGCCGGCGAGCTTCTCCAGCGCCCGGATGCCGATCCGCAAATGCTGGTTGACCTGCGTCCGGTAAAACGCCGTCGCCATGCCCGGCAGCTTCAATTCGCCGTGCAGCGGCTTGTCGGATACACAGAGCAGGGTGCCGTAGGGCACGCGGAAGCGGAAACCGTTGGCGGCGATGGTGGCGGATTCCATGTCGAGCGCGATGGCGCGGGACTGGGAGAGGCGCTTTACGGGGCCACGCTGGTCGCGCAGTTCCCAGTTGCGGTTGTCGATGGTGGCGACGGTGCCGGTGCGCATGATGCGCTTGAGGTCGTAGCCTTCGAGGCCCGTCACCTCTTCCACTGCACTTTCCAGCGCCACTTGCACTTCGGCGAGCGCCGGGATCGGCACCCAGACGGGCAGGTCGTCGTCGAGAACGTGGTCCTCGCGCACATAGGCGTGAGCCAGCACATAGTCGCCGAGTGTCTGGCTGTTGCGCAGCCCAGCGCAATGGCCGAGCATCAGCCAGGCATGCGGGCGCAGCACGGCGATATGGTCGGTTATCGTCTTGGCATTGGAGGGGCCGACGCCGATATTGACCAGCGTGATGCCGCCATGGCCCTTCTTCTTGATGTGATAGGCCGGCATCTGCGGCAGGCGGGCGAGCGTGATGTCGGTCTCCGGCTTGTCGGCGCCGGCGGGCGTGATGATGTTGCCGGGCTCGACGAAGGCCGTGTAGCCATTGCCGCCCTCGGCCATTTGCTGGCGCGCCCAGGCGCAGAATTCGTCGACATAGAACTGGTAGTTCGTGAAGAGCACGAAATTCTGGAAATGCTGGGCGTTCGTCGCCGTGTAATGGCTGAGGCGGGCCAGCGAATAATCGATACGCTGCGCGGTGAACGGACCGAGCGGCGAGGGTTCGCCGGGGCCGGGCTCATAGGCGCCGTTGGCGATCTCGTCGTCCGTCGTGGTGAGGTCCGGCGCGTCGAAAAGGTCGCGCAGCGGCAGTTCGATACCCTCCGCGATCTCCGCTTCCACATAGGCGCCCTCGCCGAAGGCGAAGTGCAGCGGGATCGGCGTCGTCGATTCCGACACGATGACGCTGATGCCATGGTTGCGCATCAACAGGCCGAGCTGTTCCTTGAGATAATGCCGGAAGAGTTTTGGCCGGGTGATGGTCGTCGTGTAGACGCCGGGCGAGGCGACATAGCCGTAGGAGAGGCGGGAATCGACATGGCCGAAGCTGGTCGTCTCGATTGAGACCTGCGGGTAGCAGGCACGGAACCGCTTGTCCGGCGTGCCGGCCTTGCCGAGCGCCACGAAGGCGTCGGTCAGGAAGGTCGTGTTGCGGTCGTAGAGCGCCTGCAGGGCATCGACCGCGGCCACCGGATCGTCGAAGGATCGGGGCTCGTACGGGTCCGGCGTGGCGAAGGAAAGGGGTTTTTGCGAGAAGATTCGTTTGCTCATGCGCGATTATAGTGCGTTGTTTTTTACAAGCAAACGACAACTTGGAGACGCCCACAAGCCCTATCGCGGTGCCGCCAGAATGATGCCGGCACCGACGAGCGCGAGTGCTGCCCCCGCGACATCGAAGCGGTCGGGCCGCATGCCTTCGGCAAACCACAGCCAGATGAGGGAGGCCGCGATATAGACCCCGCCATAGGCGGCATAGGCGCGGCCGGCAAAGGCGCTGTCGACCTGGGTGAGAAGCCAACCGAAAAGCGCCAGCGACGCCATGCCGGGCACGAGCCAGAGCACGGACTTGTCGAGCCGCCACCAGGCCCAGAAGGCGAAGCAGCCGGCGATTTCGGCAAATGCGGCAACGGAAAAGACGAGAAGGGATTTCATCCGGTGCTCCGGGCTATTGGCGAAAGCCTGCCCGGTTTAGCACGGATTCATGGGGCGGGAAGTGCAGTCTCAGCTCATCGACTGGCGCTGGAGTGTCACGAAAAGCACGAGGCCTGCGCCCTGCTTTTCGATGCCGAGGCCGCCCGCATTGCTCCAGGCAAGCGCACCGACCGGAGCGATCATCATCGCCGAGAGGGCAAGGATGCGCAGTGCGGTGGCTGAAGTGTGGAGGAGGGCGGAGATCATTGCGGGTTTCCAGGCGTCGAAAAAGGCGGGGTCAGAGCGAGGCGCGGCACATCTGCGGGGCGGAGCAGGCCACCAGCTTGCCGGTGGTGTTGTGCGTGCTGCGGCGGTAGTCGGTCTCGACGGCGGCGGCGAGCATGATCGCGAAAATGGCCATCAGCAGGGTGATGATCGTGAGGCGGCGTGCGAGGATGTCCATTGGTGTGTCCCTCATTCAAATGTTTCGGTGTGACCCTTTTTGCACCGCGGGACTGAACGCTCCCTGAGAGGTCGGTTCATCTCCCGTTCAGGAAGACTGTGAATGCGCTTTTCCGAAAACAAAAAAGCCGGCGCTTGCGGGCGCCGGCTTTTGGTTTCGATCGTTTCGGTTCAGAGCCTGGACCAGGTCTGCGACTTGCACAACACCTTCAATACGCAGCCCTTCATCTTCAGCGAATTGCCGCTGACGGCACCGGAGCCGCTATAGGTCTTGTCCGCCGCCGGGTCGGTGATCGAGCCGGTATAGTCGGCGCCGGACCCGTCGAGTTTGCCGATGCGCTTGCCGGCATGTTTGCCGGTCTTCAGCGTGATGCAGAAACTGCCGCCGCACTTTGCAATTGCCGCGGTCTCGCCGCTGGCGGTCTTCCAGGTGCCTTCGATCGGCTCTGCGGCAAGTGCAGCCCCCGGAACCACGAACAGGGCGGCGGCGATCCATGTCTTCAATTTCATTCTCTTCCTCCTCCAGAACGAGAGCCTGAAGATATCTTACGCGCACGTAAAGGTAAATATGTTCGGGAGCCGGATTCCGGCGCCGGAAAACGGTGAAAATTGCCGGCTGGAAAAACCCGACCGTTTTGCGTGGTTATCAAAGGGTTGAAATCGCCGGTTGAACAATCCGTAAATTTTTAGACGAATGCGCCGGTTTCCAGCGGTTCCGATGTTTAACGAAAACCCAAATTTACCAAGCGTTTGGACTTTGTTTGTCTCAAATTAAGCATGCATTTTAAGCGCATTTTGAAGCCCCGCCGGCATAGTGGAGCCATAAGACGAGCACGGAAAAACCGGCCGGCAAAACTCTGAAGGAAGACCAAGGCCGCACAAGACGGCAGGCGCCCGAGGAGGCCCGAAAGGGCAGGTAAAACAGGACACTACAAGCAGTAAACCAGTTAGACAGGGACAATCGAAATGGCACGCTTTGACTTTCAGAATACCGAAACGGCCGCCATGACGGGCGGCGAGAGCCGCGCTGAAACCTTCTGCGACATGGGCCTTATGTATGCCACGGGTCGCGGCTGCGACATCGACGTGGTGCAGGCCCACAAGTGGCTCAACATCGCTGCGATCAAAGGTTGTGAACGCGCCGCAGAACTGCGCGCCGACCTCGCCGCGACGATGACCAAGACCGACCTCGCCCTGGCGCTGCGCGCCGCCCGCGAGTGGATGACGGTTCACTGAATGAGGGGCGCATAGCGAGCGGGGAGTAGCGAAGAGGGGAAGTGCAAGAAGACCGCCAAAGCGGCACCTTCCCCAATTCGCTACTCGCTATTCGCTACTCGCTTCAAGACCTGCGGCAAAGCTTCCTCGAGCAACGCCATATCGTCCTGCGGCCCGACGCTGATGCGGATGCATCGGTTGAGGGGGGCGACGCCCGGCATGCGGATGAAGACGCCATGTTCCATCAACCCATCGACGATCGCGCGGGCGTGGGTGCCGTCGCGGCCGCAATCGATTGTGACGAAATTGGTGGCGGAGGCGAGCGGAGACAAGCCGTTGGAAAACGCGATCTGCGAGATGCGCTCGCGGGACGCGGCAATGCGGGCGATGACGTCCGTCAGATAGGCCTGGTCTTCCAGCGCGGCGAGTGCCGCCTGGACCGAAACCCGGGCCATGCCGAAATGATTTCGGATCTTGTCGAAGGCCTGCGCATTGCCGAGCGTGCCGATCGCATAGCCGATCCGCGCGCCGGCAAGGCCGTACGCCTTTGAGAAGGTGCGCATGCGCAGCACGTTCGGCTGGCCGATCAGCGCATCGATCGACGGAATGGTGCCCGCCGGCGCCGTCTCGCCATAAGCCTCGTCGAGGATGAGCAGGGTGGTTTCCGGCAGCGCGCGCGCAAAGGAGACGACATTGTCGGCATCCCACCAGCTTCCCATCGGATTGTCCGGATTGGCGAAATAGACGAGCGGCGCCTTTTCCCGGCGCACGGCGGCAAGCAGGCCGTCGAGATCCTCCCGGTCGGCGACATAGGGCACGGTGACGAGCCGGCCGCCAAAACCGTTCACATGATAGTTGAATGTGGGATAGCCGCCGAGCGACGTCACGACATCCGCGCCCGGCTCGATGACCAGCCGCACGATCTCGCCGAGCAGCCCGTCGATGCCGCCGCCGACCGCGATATTGTCGCGTGAAATGCCGTGGTGGAGGGCAAGCGCCTCGCGCAGCTCGAAATTCTCCGGATCGCTGTACATCCAGGTCGTTTCCGCCGCTTTCCGCATCGCCTCCAGCACGGAGGGGGCGGGGCCGAAGCCGCTTTCGTTCGCGCCGATGCGCGCACGCACGGCAAGGCCGCGATTGCGCTCGATGGCTTCCGGCCCGACGAAGGGAACCGTCGAGGGCAAGGTCTGGGCGAGGGCGGTGAAACGGGAAAATGCGGACATGAACAGCGCCTGGGATCGATGGAACGGTCGGGATCTCCGCTGCCGGCCGGTCTCACAAAAAATGCCCGCCGGAATCGATTCTCCCGCGGGCACCCTAGCCAATAATGCGTGAAGACGAAACGATCAGCCGATGGCCGACCCGGTCAGCCACGGGCCGACCCAATCAGCCGATGGCCGAGCCGACGCCGCTCTTCTTCTCGACGCCCACCATGTAGCGCCGCTCCGGCTGCTTCGATTTGCCGGTGATGCCGCCGGTGAAATAGTCGGAGCGCACGATCAGGCGCAGCAGCTCCTCGTCGATCTCCTTGATGAACTGCACGCCGATGCGGTTGTCGTTGCGGTAGACCTCTGCGCAGCCGATGCGCGACGTGACGCCGACGATGGAGAGATAATAGTGAAGCGGCAGGCCGATCGTGGTGTTCACGGTGAAGCTCGCGCCGCCGACCGAAATGTCCACGAGCTTGCAGCTACGCGTCTTCGGCGCCATCAGGTCGAACCCGACGGTCATCAGCATGCCCTGCCGGTTGACCGCAAAACGCTCCCACTTCCGCTCGTAAAGGCCCCCGCTGGAGCGCTTCTTGTCGTCGTCACTCATTGCCGCTTTTCTCCCAAAGGGGGTGGACGTCATGTCCGACAGAGATGGCAGGAGTGTCGCAGGCGAGTATTTTGTTTCGTTAAAACAAAAACTTAAAAGTTTAATCGTCCGGTTTTTTGGTGCTTGACGCCCTCAGGCGTCATGCTTTTCCGTGTGGCGGCCGAGCACGAGATCGAGGAAATCGGTATCCAGGAACATGTTGAAGCGCACCACCAGTTCCTCGCCGTCGCGCTTGAATTCCGTGCAGGGGATCTCGTCGCGGATGCCGTGAATCTCCAGATAGAAATTCTCCGGCAGCTCCAGCGCCTTGTTGATGGAAAGCACCGCGCCGGCGCTGGAAATGCTGCGGATGAGGCAGGTGTAGCGCATCGCCGTGCTGAGATGGTGGCCGATCGGGGTGATGAAACCGGGCTTGTCGATGCGATACTGGACGAAGCTGCGCTTGGGGTGACGCAGGTGAAGCTGCTCGTGCATGCTGTCGAGGGGCATGGCGCCCTCCCGCTTCTGTTTCCGGGTTTCAACTGTACCGAAACGGGATGGATAAAACGTGAACGCGGCCGCTCGTATTTGAACGAGCAGCCGCGGGAATTTCTGAAACCTCTCCTCCGTCATGGTCGGGCTTGACCCGACCATCCATGCCACGGTCGCGGCGTGGATCCTCGGGTCAAGCCCGAGGATGACGTTGGTGGGGAGGCGGTCTTACTGGAAAGCCTGGAGGCCCGTCTGGGCGCGGCCGAGGATCAGCGCGTGGATGTCGTGCGTGCCCTCGTAGGTGTTGACCGCTTCCAGGTTCATGACGTGGCGGATGACGCCATATTCGTCGGAAACGCCGTTGCCGCCGTGCATGTCGCGCGACACGCGGGCGATGTCGAGCGCCTTGCCGCAATTGTTGCGCTTCATCAGCGAGATGAGCTCGGCCGGTGCCCGGTGTTCGTCGAACAGGCGTCCGAGGCGGAGCGCCCCCTGCAGGCCGAGCGAGATCTCGGTCTCCATGTCGGCGAGCTTCTTCTGGATGAGCTGGGTGGCGGCGAGCGGCTTGCCGAACTGCTTGCGGTCGAGCGTATACTGGCGCGCGGCATGCCAGCAGAATTCGGCCGCACCCATGGCGCCCCAGGCGATGCCGTAGCGCGCACGGTTGAGGCAGCCGAACGGACCGGCAAGGCCCGAAACCTCCGGCAGCAGGTTCTCATCCGGCACGAAGACGTCCTGCATCATGATCATGCCCGTAACGGAGGCGCGCAGCGAGAACTTGCCCTCGATCTTCGGCGTCTCGAAACCCTTCATGCCGCGTTCCAGCACGAAGCCCTTGATCTTGTTGTCATGCGCATCGGATTTCGCCCAGACGACGGCGACGTCGGCGATCGGCGAATTGGTGATCCAGTTCTTGGCGCCGGAAACGAGGTAACCGCCGTCGACCTTCTTTGCGCGGGTGATCATGGAGGAGGGGTCCGAGCCATGGTCCGGCTCGGTCAGACCGAAACAGCCGACCCATTCGCCGGAAGCGAGCTTGGGCAGATACTTCTGGCGGGTCTCTTCCGTGCCATAGGCGAAGATCGGATGCATGACGAGCGAGGACTGCACGGACATCGCGGAGCGATAACCGGAATCGACACGCTCGACTTCGCGGGCGACGAGGCCGTAGGAAACGTAGTTGGCGCCGACGCCGCCATATTCCTCCGGCACGGTCGGGCCGAGCAGGCCGAGTTCGCCCATCTCGCTCATGATTTCGCGGTGGAAGATCTCGTGGCGGTTGGCTTCGGTGACGCGCGAGGCGAGCTTGTCCTGGCAATAGGCGCGCGCCGTATCGCGGATCATGCGCTCTTCGTCGGTCAGCTGGTCTTCGAGCAGGAAGGGGTCGGCCCAGTCGAAGGGCGCCATCTTGGCGCGGGCCTGTTCCGGAGTGGCGCTGTGGTGCTCGCTCATGTGCTTCCATCCTGTCGCGGTTTTGTCGTTGCAGAAGTGCTACATCAGGTGGTCCGTCTCCGAAAGGCCGGGAACGAAATGGGCAGGCCGACGCTTTGGCTATTTATGAATGCCCTCATGAGCCTGGAGAATGAGCTTTCCATGTATTTCTCCATTTCCGCCTTGATCCTGCCCCTTCGCATGAGCAAGTAATCTGATAATGAGCAATTCCCCCACGAGGAGGCCAAGCATGCGAGACCGTTTCAAGCGATCGGTCGAGCGGCTGGTGCCGACCGAAGCCCGGCTGAGCGATCTGTTCTGGCCGTTTTCCCGCGAACCGGAACGCAAGGCACCCGCCGCCCGACGGCGGCCGGCAGGATCTTCCACGCTCACCGAAGTGGTGGGTTTCGGCAGCAATCCCGGCGGCCTGCGCATGTTCGAGCATATTCCGGACGGCCTGCCCGCCGGGCGCCCGCTCGTGCTGGTGCTGCACGGCTGCCAGCAGAGTGCCGAGAGCTATGATCGCGCCGCCGGCTGGGCCTCTCTTGCCGAGGAACGCGGCTTTGCCGTCGTCTACGCCCAGCAGCGCGAGGCGAACAATCCGGGTCTCTGTTTCACCTGGTTCCGGCCGAGCGAAGTGACGCGTGACCGCGGCGAGCTGATGTCGATCCGCCAGATGCTGGCACATGCCGCCGAGCGGGCGGCAAGCGACCCGGAGCGCACCTTCATCACCGGCCTTTCCGCCGGCGGCGCCATGACCGCCGCCATGCTCGCCAACTACCCGGAGGTCTTTGCCGGCGGCGCGATCATCGCCGGCCTGCCCTTCGGTGCCGCACGCGACGCCACCCGTGCCTTCGACGCCATGGCCGAGGCGCCGGATCGCACGGCCGACGAATGGAGCGATCTGGTGCGCACGGTTTCGCCAAGCATCGCCCGCAAGCCGGTCATTTCCATCTGGCACGGCACGGCGGACGAGACGGTGGCGCTGTCGAACGGATATGCGCTGGTCGAGCAATGGCGCGATCTCTACCGCCTGCCCAAGGAAGCCTTCGTCGAAAAGCGCATGAAAGGCCGCCGCACGCGCATCTGGCCGGACAAGGACGGCAAGCCGCTCGTCACCCTGCATGAGATCGACGGCATGGGCCACGGCACGCCGGTCGCGCGCGGCGAGGGCGGCGGTTACGCCACCTCCGCCGAGCCCTTCATGCTGGAAGCCGGCTTCTCCTCGACGTTGGACATCGCCAAGGAATGGGGGCTGACGCGCAAATGGAAGCGCTAGTGGCCGCTCAGGCGAGCAGCCACTCATGCTCTTTGGCGTTGTGGAACTTCCACACCCGCTTCGGCCCCGCCATCACGTTGAGGTAATAGAGATCATAGCCGTGGATGGTGGCGCAGGGGTGGTAGCCCTTTGGCACCAGCGTCACGTCGCGATCCTCCACCGCCATCGCCTCGTCGAGCGAGCGGTCGTCCGTATAGACCCGCTGGAAGGCGAAACCCTGCGGCGGGTTGAGGCGGTGGTAGTAGGTCTCTTCCAGAAAGCTTTCGTTCGGCAGGTCGTCCTGGTCGTGTTTGTGCGAGGGGTAGGACGAGGTGTTGCCGCTCGGCGTGATGACTTCCACGACGAGCAGCGAATGCGCCGAATCGTCGTTTTCCGGCATGATGTTGTAGACGTGGCGGACATTCGAGCCCTTGCCGCGGCTGACCTTCGGATGCGTTCCCGGCGGAATGGCCTTGGCCTTGAAATCGCCCCCGCCCGGGGCCGAGCAGACGGCGAGTTCCAGATCGGTCTCCGCCGTCACCGACCAGTTGGAACCGGCCGGTATATAAAGTGCATGCGGCGCGCCCTCGAACGGGCTCATGCGCTCGCCCAGCACGCCGAAATCCCGGCCGCTGGCCATCGCCTTGCCCTTGCCGGAAATCCAGACGAGGCAGACCTCGCGGCTCCCCGTCTCGGCCGAGAGAATCTCGCCCGGCCGCATGTGGTGCATATCGAAGCCGACATAGGTCCAGCCGGCGCTTTCCGGCGTCACATGGCTGACGCGGCCGTGCGCGCCCTCCGGTTTTACGAGCAGGTTCGGCATGGGCTTGTTCCTTATCCTTTCGGAAAACCTTCCGTCTCCACGGTATAACCCGCGGCGGTCATGACGCGCATCAGTTCCGCATAACCGACCTCGGCCATTTTTTGCGGCGGCGCCTTGCGGGGGTCCTGTTCGGCTTCCACGACGAACCAGCCTTCATAGCCGTGGTCGGCCAGTCGCTGGACGATCGCGCCGAAATCGAGCGAGCCATCGCCCGGCACGGTGAAGGCGCCGAGCGCCACCGCGTCGAGGAACGATTGCCTGCTGCGATCGAGCCCATCGACCACGGCCTGGCGGATATCCTTGACATGCACATGGTTGATACGGGCGTGGTGGTTGTCGATGGCGCGCAGCACGTCGCCGCCGGCAAAGGCCAGATGCCCGGCATCGAGCAGCAGCGGAATGCCTTCGCCGGACGCGCGCATGAAGGCGTCGAGTTCCGGCTCGGTCTCCACGACGGCGGCCATGTGATGGTGATACGAGAGCGGCATGCCCTGTTCGGCGCACCATTCGCCGAATTCCGTGAGGCGGCGGCCATAGGCCTTCATCTCGTCGTCGGAAAGGCGAGGCTTGGTGGCGAGCGGCTTGGAGCGGTCACCCTGGATGGACCGGCCCACTTCGCCATAGACGATGCAGGGCGCATTGACCGCCTTGAACAGCTCGATCATCGGCGCAATACGGTCCTTGTTGGCCGCGAGTTCCTCATCGACCAGCGTGCCGGAAAACCAGCCGCCGCACAGCGTCACATCGGCCGCGCGCAGGATGGGCAGCATCACGGCGGGATCTTCCGGAAAGCGGCGGCCCTTTTCCATGCCGGTAAAGCCTGCGCTGCGCGATTGCCGCAGGCATTCCTCCAGGGACACGTCGTCGCTGAGCTCCGGAAGGTCGTCGTTCCACCACGCGATGGGCGACATGCCGAGTTTGGCTTTCATCTCAAAATCTCCTTGGGCGGAGGCAGTGGCCTCCCTTGTCATTGTTTCTGCCTTCTTCTCCTCCGTCATCCTCGGGCTTGACCCGAGGATCCACATCCCGCGGCATGGATCCTCGGGTCAAGCCCGAGGATGACGGAGGGGAGGAGGGGTTCTGTCCTAGCCGACGGTCTGTGCCGCGCGCGCCTTCTCATAGGCTTCGCGCGCCTTGTTGACCTCCGTGCGAGGGCTGACTTCAGGCACCGCCACATCCCACCAATGGCCACCTTCCTGCGTCGTGATGAGCGGGTCCGTGTCGATGACGATCACCGAGGTGCGGTCGTTGCCCTTGCTACTCTGGATGGCCGTTTCGAGGTCGGCGATGGACGAGACCTTCACGGCGACCGCCCCCATGCTCTCGGCATGCGCGCGGAAATCGATGTCGGGCATCATCTCGATCATCGAGTCCTTCAGGAGGTTGTTGAAGTTGGCGCCGCCGGTTGCCATCTGCAGCCGGTTGATGCAGCCATAGCCGCGATTGTCGAGCACGACGATCGTCAGCTTCTGGCCGAGCATGATGGAGGTCGAGAGTTCGGAATTCATCATCATGTAGGAGCCGTCGCCGACCATGACGACGACATCCGCCTCCGGCCGCGCGAGCTTGACGCCGAGGCCGCCAGCAATCTCGTAGCCCATGCAGGAAAAGCCGTATTCCATGTGGTAGCCGCCCGGCTTGTGCGCCTGCCACAGCTTGTGCAACTCGCCTGGCAGACCGCCGGCGGCGCAGACCAGAACCGAATTGTCGCCGCCGATCGAGCGCTGCACTGCGCCGATGACCTGCGCATCGGAGGGCAGGTCGACATTCGTGGCGGCGGTCGCCTTTTTCACGGCCGCCATCCATTCCTGCTTGCGGCTCTTGGCGGCCGCCTCCACCGAGGCGGAGGCTTTCCAGCCACCGAGGGCTTCGGAGAGCAGCGTCAGTCCCTCGCGCGCATCGGCGACGAGCGGCTGGCTGTCGTGCTTGGCGGCATCGAAGGCGACGGTGTTGAGGCCGATCATCTTGACGCCGTCGCCCTTGAACAGCGCCCAGGAGCCGGTGGTGAAATCCTGCATGCGGGTGCCGACGGCGAGGATGACGTCCGCCTCCTCGGCAAAGGCATTGGCGGCCGAGGTGCCGGTAACGCCGATCGAGCCCATGCAAAGCGGATGGTCGTCCGGCAGCGCCGACTTGCCGGCCTGGGTGACGGCGACCGGAATGCCATGCATGCCGGCAAAGGCCTTGAGTTCGGCGGTCGCCTGCGAATAGAGCACCCCGCCGCCGGCGATGATCAGCGGCCGCTCCGCCTTGCGCAGCGTGGCGATGGCCGAGGCGAGTTCGTCCGTGTCGGGGCGAGGGCGCCGGTGCGTCCAGACCTTTTCCTCGAACAGGCTTGCCGGATAGTCATAGGCCTCCGCCTGCACGTCCTGGCAGAGCGACAGCGTCACCGGACCGCAATCGACCGGGTCGGTCAGCACCTGCATGGTGCGCTTCAGCGCCGGAATGATCTGCTCGGGCCGGGTGATGCGGTCGAAATAGCGCGAGACGCAGCGGAAGGCGTCGTTCACCGAGACGGTGCCATCGCCAAAGTTCTCGATCTGCTGGAGAACCGGGTCGGGAATGCGGTTGGCGAAGACGTCTCCGGGCAGGAACAGCACGGGCAGGCGGTTGACATGCGCCACACCTGCGGCGGTGATCATGTTCAGCGCGCCGGGGCCGATCGAGGTCGTGCAGGCCATGAAACGCTGGCGGAAGCTCGCCTTTGCGAAGGCGACGGCGGCATGCGCCATGCCCTGTTCGTTATGGGCGCGCAGCGTCGGCAGGTCATTGCGCACCTGGTAGAGCGCTTCCCCCATGCCCGCGACGTTGCCGTGGCCGAAAATGCCCCAGACGCCCGCGAAGATCGGCTGTTTCTTGCCGTCGACGACCGTCATCTGTGCCTTCAGGAAATGCGCGACGGCTTGCGCCATCGTCAACCGGATCGTCTTTGACATGGTATTCCTCCCGTATTCTTTATTCACAGACCGCGCGTGCGAAGCCAGGCGTCAGTCAGCTCGCGGAAGCGGCCGGCCATCTGGGCGATCGCTGCCTCGTCATCCATCTTGCCGCTCATCCAGGCGCGGGCGGCATCGACGAAGATCGTGCGGCCGACGGCAAACCCTTTCACCGACGGCGCTACTTTCGTCGCCTCGAAGGCCTTGACCAGGTCCTCGGTCGGCGCTTCCAGGCCGAGCAGCACGATACCACGGCAATAAGCATCATTTTTGGCGATTACGGCCTCGATGTTCCGCCATGCGCCGGCGGACGCCTGCGGCTCCAGCTTCCACCAGTCCGGCTTGATGCCGAGATCGTAGAGTTCCTGAAGCGCCGTCGACACGGTGTCATCCTTGAGCGGCCCGTTCTTGCCGGCGATGATCTCGATCAACAATTCGCGCCCGACGCGGCGTGCGGCTTCGAAAAGCGTGCGCAGCTTCTCCTGCTGCTCCTTCTTGAGGGCCGCCGGATCGTCCGGATGGTAGAAACACAGGCACTTGATGCAATGGTCGAGCGGCCATTCGACGAGCTGCGAGCCGATATCCTGGCTGAACTCGAAGCGCAGCGGCTTGGAGCCCGGTAGCTCGACCGGGCGGCCGAGCCAAGAGAAATTCTGCGTCGCGGCATCGAAGAAGGCATCGCGACCGAAGCGTTCGTCGATCAGCATGCCGTAACCCGGCCGGCCATCGGCGACGCGCGCGGCGGCCTTGACGGTCAGCCGCTTGAACTCGGAAATTTTTTCGTGCGGCACCTTCAGTTCATCGGCGACGTCGACGAGCTGCATGCGGTGGTCGCAGGCGAGCGCCATGAGGAGGGGTATATCGCCCTGCTTGCGGTTGGTCGCCCAATGGATGTGGTTGATCGCCTCGTCCTTGCGCAGCGCCCGATGCTTGCTGCCATTCTTCAGGAAGAAGGTGAGCTCTTCCCAGCTCGGATATTCCGGCGAGCAGAGCAGGCGGGAGACGGCGAAGGCGCCGCAGGCATTGGCCCAGGTGGCGGAGGTCTTGTGGTCCTCGCCCTTCAGCCAGCCGCGCAGGAAGCCGGACATGAAGGCGTCGCCCGCGCCCAGCACATTATAAACCTCGATCGGGAAGCCATCACCGACCACGCCGTCTTCCAGGTCGTCCGAAATCGGCCCGTCATAGACGATGCAGCCCATGGCGCCGCGTTTCAGCACGATGGTGGCCGGGGAAACGGCACGGATGGCTTTCAACGAGGACAGCACATCGTCGGCGCCCGATGCGATCATGATCTCCTCTTCGGTGCCGACGATCAGGTCGCAATCCGGCAGCACGGATTTCAGAATGGCGGAGACGCGGTCGGACTTCACATAGCGCTCGAAACCTTCCGCATGGCCGGCAAGGCCCCAGAGGTTCGGGCGATAGTCGATATCGAAAATGACCTTGCCGCGCGATTCCTTGGCGATGCGGATCGCCTTGCGTTGCGCGGCCTCCGTGTTGGGCCGGGAAAAATGCGTGCCGGAAACCAGCACGGCGCGCGAAGAGCGCACGAAGGCCTCGTCCACGTCGCCCTCGTCGAGCGCCATGTCGGCACAGTCGGTGCGCACGAAGATCATCGGCGAGACGCCTTCGGATTCGATGGCGAGCAGAACGAGCGCGGTGAGGCGGTCCTTGTCGGTCCGGATGCCCTCGACATTCACCCCTTCACGGGCGGACTGTTCGCGGATGAAACGGCCCATCTGCTCGTCGCCGACGCGGGTGATGAGCGCGGATTTGAGCCCGAGGCGGGCGGTGCCGATCGCGATATTCGCCGGGCAGCCGCCGACGGACTTGGCGAAGGAGGCGGTGTCTTCCAGGCGCGTGCCGAGCTGCTGGCCGTACAAGTCGACGGACGAGCGGCCGATCGTAATGACGTCGAGCGTCCTGTCCTGGTCAAGGTGCGGCATGTCTTCCTCCCGGTCTCGCGGCGCCGCCATCTCAGCGCGGCGGTACGTTGGGAAAATGAAACATGAATTCCATTATTCTGTCAATTCGGAATATTCATTCCGTTTCTATTCCGCACCATTTCGTTTCGGGGAGCGCCGCATGCTGCGGCGTTTTTCGGCAATCGCGACCGGCAGCGCCATGGCCAGCGCCATGGAGGCGGAAAGCGAGCGGAAGCCGGCATAATCGGCCTCGGACACCTCGAACCAGTGGGTGGCGGAGGTGGCGAGCGGCGAGAACACCGAATCCGTGATGGCGACGATCGGCACGCCGCGGCTTGCCAGTTCCTGCGCCTGCGCAAGGCTGTCGGCGGCATAGGGCGCAAAACTTGCGGCGATCACTGCATCCTTGCGCGTCGCGAACTGGGCGATTTCCGGGTCGATGCCGTTCGGCGAGGCGAGGATCTGGTGGCGGATGCCGAGCTTGCCGAAGGCATAGGCGATATGCGCGGTCAGCGGATAGGAGCGGCGCTTGGCGACAAGGTAGATGGTCTCGGCCTGGGCCAGAAGTTCGACGGATTTGGAGAAGATATCGCCGTCGATGGTGCTCGCCAGCCGCGCGACGGACTGGCTTGCTGCCGTCAGGAAGCCGGAAAGCAGTTCCGTGTCGCTGTTGGCCGCCGGGGCCGCTTCGAGCGACAGCAGCCGCTCCTCATAGGACAGCGTGCGGTCGCGCAACCGGGCGCGAAAAACGTTCTGGAGGTCGGAAAAGCCCTCATAGCCGAGATGGTGGGCAAGGCGCACCAGCGTGGAGGGCTGCACGTCGGCCGCCGTCGCAATGCTCGCAGCGGTGCCGAAAGCCATGTCGTCCGGGTTGGAGAGCGCATAGGCCGCCACTTGCGCCAGCCGCTTCGGCATGGTCGCCTTGCGCTCGATGATGACGCTGCGCAGGCTGTCGAAATCGCGGGGTACGCGCGTCAGGGCCGCTTCGCTGTTGCTCATGGATGTCTCTCCTCACGCGGCCATTCTGCTACAAATGAAATAAATATTCCATATTATCGGAAAAGATAGTTTTCGTTCCAAATCTTTCCGGTTACACATGGTCTAAACGATATAGCGGATGGAGGAGACGTCATGAAGGCCCTCGGCATAGGACTGATCGGTACGGGTTACATGGGCAAGTGCCATGCGCTCGCCTGGAACAATGTCAGCACGGTGTTCGGCGATGTCGACCGCCCGCGCCTCGTGCATCTGGCCGAGGCCAATGCGGAGCTTGCGGCAAGCCGCGCCCGCGAATTCGGCTTTGCGAAATCGACCGCCAACTGGCGCGACCTGCTGGCCGACCCGGAGGTCGACGTGATCTCCGTCACCACGCCGAACCAGTTTCACGCCGACATGGCGATCGCGGCGCTGGAAGCCGGCAAACATGTCTGGTGCGAAAAGCCGATGGCGCCGGCCTTTGCCGATGCCGAGCGCATGCTCGCCGCCCAGCGCTCTTCCGGCAAGATTGCCGTCATGGGCTACAATTATATCCAGAACCCGGTGATGCGGCACATCCGTTCCCTGCTGGACGAGGGGGTCATCGGCACGGTGAACCATGCGCGCGTCGAGATGGACGAGGACTTCATGGCCGATCCGGAAGCCGCCTTCTACTGGAAGAGCGAGGCGTCCTCCGGCTATGGCGCGCTCGACGATTTCGCCGTGCATCCGCTCTCGCTGCTGTGGAGCCTGTTCGGCCATGTCGAGGCGGTGATCGCGTCGCTGGCAAAACCCTATGCCGACCGCCCGCTGAAGGACGGCGGTCGCCGCGAGGTCGAAAACCACGATATCGCCAGCGTCCTGATGCGCCTTCCCGGCGGTATTTCCGGCGTGCTGATGGCCAACCGCTCCGCCTGGGGCCGCAAGGGCCGCATCGCGCTGCAGGTCTATGGCTCGAAGGGCACGATCCTCTTCGACCAGGAGCGCATGAACGAGTTCCAGCTCTACACGACCGAGGGCAGGGCGAGCGAACAGGGCTTTTCCACAGTCCTGACAGCACCGCACCACAAGCCCTATGACCGGTTCATTCCGGCCCCCGGCCACGGCCTCGGCTTCAACGACCTGAAAGTCATCGAATGCCGCGAGCTGATCGCCGCGATTGCGGGCATGGCGTCGCATTCCATCGATTTCAACCATGGCCTGCGCATCGAGAAATCCGTGCACGCCATGGCACAATCTTTCCGCGAAGCCCGCTGGGTGGAAATTGCCACAGAATGAATTTCTGGCGACCGGGCCAAAAAAATCCGGTCGCCTCCTCATTGAAACGGCGGGGGCCATACGTAATACTCTCGGCAATAATGCCGGAGGGATGGGCATGTTAAAGCAAATGCAGAGACGCTGGGCGCCGGTCCTCTTCGTCTCGATTGCTGTCATCGTGTTCAATGTGAGCGCCGCAGAGGCGAAACGCGTTGCACTGCTGATAGGCAATCAGAAATACGAAGAGACGGCCCAGCTCAACAACCCCGCGAACGATGTGGAGCTTATGCGCGCCTCGTTCGAGGCAGCGGGTTTCGATTCCGTCAAGACTGTGCTCGATCTCGACCGCGGCGCCATGGTGAAGGCGTTGCGCGAGTTTGAGGATGAGTCTGCCGATGCGGATATGGCGGTGGTCTATTATTCCGGCCACGCCATGGAGATGAACGGGGTCAACTACCTCATCCCCGTCGATGCGGCGCTGAAGAGCGACCGCGACGTCGAGGACGAGAGCGTGGCGATCGATCGCGTGCAGCGCTCGCTCGAAGGCGCCAAGAAGCTGAAGCTCTTCATCCTCGATGCCTGCCGCAACAATCCGTTCTCGCAGTCGATGACGCGCTCGATCGGCACCCGTGCCGTGACCCGCGGTCTCGCCCGCGTCGAACCCGAATCGGCCGATACGCTGATCGCCTTCGCCTCGAAGGCCGGCACGGTCGCGCTCGATGGCGAGGGCAAGAACAGCCCGTTTGCCACGGCACTTTCGAAATACCTGACGGAGCCTGGCCTCGACGTGCGCATCGCGCTCGGCAAGGTGCGCGACGAGGTGGTGGAAGCCACCAACCGCGAGCAGGAGCCCTTCGTCTACGGTTCGCTCGGTGGCGCGCAGATCTTCCTGAATATCAAGGAAGTCAACATCAACGTCACCAACAGCGGCAACACGCAGGAGGTCTCGCCGAACGGCCAGTCCGAAGCGGCAGCCGACTGGCAGAACATCCGCGACCTCGCCGACGAGGACCTGATTGCTGCCTTCATCGCGAAGCACGGCAAGGATCCGGTCTACAAGATGCTGGCGGAAAAGAAGCTCGCCAGCCTCCAGGAGGCGACGCAGAACGACGGCCAGGATGCCGCGAGCATAGCCTGGGACGCTCTGAAGGAATCGACCGATGCGGCCGCGCTCCAGCGCTTCATCGAGCGTTATCCCGACAGCACGCATCGCAGCAGCGCCGAACAGCTGATTGCCGCCCTTGAGCCGAAGAAGGGCCTCAGCGTCGAGCTCTCCACCTCCAAGGAGACGCCGGCCTCGCGGGATTGCTTCCTGCTCGCCGGCGAACCGCAGTCGCTTCCGGGCTTCATGGGGGTCAACTTCCTGAAGATCGACGCCAAACGGGCGCTTTCCGCCTGCGCGCAGGCCGTCAACGAGAACCCGTCCGACGGCATGCTGGTCAACCTGCTCGGCCGCGCGCACGATTCCGACCGCAACTATGTCGAAGCCCGTCGCAACTACGAAAAGGCGATCGACCTCGGCAACATGTACGCGCTCACCAACCTTGCCTGGTTCTCGGTCTACGGCACGGATGGCCCGATCGACGTGCCGAAGGGCCTGTCGATGTTCGAGAAGGCCTCGATCGCCGGCAACTCCTACGCCCAGGCATCGCTCGGCTGGCTCTACCGCGAAGGTTATGGCGGCACGCGCCAAGACTATAACGAAGCGGTGAAGTGGTATCAGCAGTCGGCCAACCAGGGTTATGCCAATGCCATGGCGACCATGGGCTGGTTCTACCGCGAAGGCCTCGGCGTCTCGCAGGACTATGTCCAGTCGCTGACCTGGTATCGCAAGGCGGCAGATGCCGGCGACGCCAACGCCATGTCCTCGCTCGGCTGGGCCTACCAGAACGGCCTCGGCACGGCGCAGGACTATGCGGAAGCCAAGGTCTGGTACGAGAAGGCCGCCAATATCGGCGATTCCTACTCGATGGCCTCGCTCGCCTGGCTCTATGACGTCGGCAACGGCGTGAAGCAGGACTATGTCGAAGCCCGCTACTGGTATGAGAAGGCCGCAAACGCCGGCAGCGCTTATGCCATGGGCAACCTGTCGCGCCTCTATGACCAGGGTCTCGGCACGCCGGCAGACGCCAAGGAAGCCGTTCGTTGGGCGGCCGGCAGCGTCGAAAGCGGCGACCAGGCCAAGCTGAAGGAACTCAAGGAAACCCCCGGCAACTTCACCGTCGCCTTCCGCAAGGAAATGCAGAACCTTCTGAGGGAACGCGGTTATTACAGCGGTTCTTCCGATGGCGAATTCGGCGCGGCAACGCTCGCCGCGATCGACAAGCTGGCCGCCGGCCGCAACGACAGCTCGTCGCTGTCGTCGACGACGACCACCACCACCACCGACAACAGCCAGTCGACGGTCACGCTCTCCGGTTCGGATGCCGACCAGTGCTACGAACTTGCCGGCGAACCGAACCTGCGCCCGGGCTTCCTCGGAAAGCTCTTCGCGCAGATCGACTACGGCCGCGCGATCCCGGTCTGCGAAGCGGCGCTCAACGCCAATCCGTCGGACAACTCGATCCGCAACATGCTGGGCCGTGCCCACGACGCCGCGAAGAACTTCTCCAAGGCGCGTGAGCACTACCAGAAGGCCGCCGACGAGGGGAACCTCTACGCCCTGACCAACCTTGCCTGGTATTCGATCTATGGCACGGATGGCCCGGTCGACATGGCCAAGGGCACCCGCATGTTCGAGCAGGCCTCGAACGCCGGCAACCCCTATGCCCAGGCCTCCCTCGGCTGGCTCTACCGCGAAGGCTATAACGGCACGCGCAAGGACTATGACGAGGCCATCAAGTGGTATCGCAAGGGCGCCGAACAGGGTTACGCCAATGCGCAGGCCACGATGGGCTGGTTCTACCGTGAAGGCCTCGGCACGACGCGCGACTACACCGTCTCGCTCGACTGGTACATGAAGGGTGCGGAAGGCGGCGACGTCAATGCGATGTCCTCCGTCGGCTACGCCTACCAGTCCGGCCTCGGCGTCGCGGTCGACTATGTCGAAGCCCGCAAGTGGTACGAGAAGGCAGCCGCCTTCAACGACTACTATTCGATGGCCTCGATCGGCTGGCTCTACGACGTCGGCAACGGCGTGACGCAGGACTATGCCCAGGCCCGCGACTGGTACGAGAAGGCGGCAAACGGTGGCAACACCTATGCCATGGGCAACCTGTCCCGCCTCTTCGACCACGGCCTCGGCACGCGCGCCAACGCCAAGGAAGCCGCCCGCTGGGCCGCTGCCAGCGTCGAAGGCGGCGACCAGGGCAAGCTCCAGGAACTCAAGGGGTCTCCGGCAAACTTCACGCCGCAGTTCCGCAAAGAGTTCCAGTCGATCCTCAAGCAGCGCGGCTATTACAACGGCCCGATCGACGGCGATTTCGGCGCATCGACGCAGAACGCCATCGACCGTCTCGCCGCCCGCACCTGACACGGATCAGCTTCCGCAAGAACCGCCAGCGACCATCGTCGCTGGCGGTTTTCGTTTGGCCGGCGAAAATCCGCGCGAATCGGTCCTTGACCCTCCACCGGGTGGAGGCCGTAGTGGGGATGCCATGGGAGCGAAGTTTTACACGATCGGCGAATTGGCGCGGCTTTCGGGGCAATCCGTCCGCCGCATCCGCTATTATTCCGACAAGGGCCTGCTGCCGAGCGACCGCTCGGCGGGAAACTACCGCATCTACAGCGAGACGGATGCGGCACGGCTGGACCTCATCCGCGCGCTGCGCGAGGCGGGCGTCGGCCTTGCCGCTATCGGCAAGCTGATCGGCCGCCGGCTGAGCCTTGCGGACGTATTGCAGGCCCGGCTCGCCATCCTCGAAACGGAAATAGCGGCAAGGCGCCGGATGGCCGCCGTGCTGCGTGCAACGCTTCGCCTCCCGAACCCTGCCGATGCTGATCTGAGGAGGTTTTGGACCATGGCAAACCGAAGCAACAACGACATGCATGCCCTCGTTGAACGTTTCGTCGAGCGGATCGCCGAAGGGGCCGCGATGGACGAAGACTGGCGCCGCCGGATGATCGAGACGAGCGTTCCCGACCTGCCGGACGACCCGACGCCGGACCAGATCGCCGCCTGGACGGAACTTGCCGACATGCTAGAGGACGAGGATTTCGCCCGCGACCTCAAGACGGAGATGGCAACCTTCTGGACCGGCGCCTTCGACCCGGCCGCCTACCGCGACGCCGCGCTCAGGACCTACGAGGCCGCCCAGGCGGCCATCGCGAAAGGGATATCGCCGCAGTCGGTGGAAGCACAGGCGATCGCCACTGCCTGGCTCGATGATTCGGCGCGTGCGATGGGCCGCGAGCCGGATCGCACCTTCCTCGACTGGCAGTTTGCCCAGTATGAAAAACAATCCGGCCGCATGGGCCGCTACCGGCACCTGCTGGCGATTCTGCGTGGGGAGGGTGATTCGGCCGAACCGGACAGGGTCTGGACCTGGCTGAACGACGCGCTGCGCGCCTTGCCGGTGCCGCTAAAGTAAGGTCCTGAAATGAGAAATGCCGCACGCGTTGCTGGCGCGTGCGGCATGACAAGCTCGGGAGCGCCCCTTGTGCCGGGGGCGGAGCTTAGAGCAGGAAGTCGTTCGAATAGTAGCGCGTCAGGCCCGCGTCAATCTCGAAATCCGCCCGGCCATCGCCATTGACGTCGCCGGAGATGATCGTGCCGGAATAGCGCAATTCGCCCGACGTGCCGGAAAACGCATCCTTGCCGATGAAGGTGAAGGAGTTGTTGCCGCTTCTGTCGGTCCTGGCGTCGATGTCGCGCAGGTCGATCACGTCGTCCTGGCTGTCCGGCTTGAAGTCGTCGATGACGTCGCGCTGCGAGCCGACCTTGCTGTCGGAGGTACGCAGGAAACGGAACGTATCGGCGCCGGAGCCGCCGACGAGGAAGTCGTTTCCGCTGTCGCCGACCAGCAGGTCATTGCCGGAGCCGCCGACCAGGTCGTCATTGCCCGAGCCGCCATAGAGACGGTCGTTGCCGCTGTCGCCATAGAGGTCGTCATTGCCGCTGTCGCCGTAAATCACATCCTTGCCGGCTCCGCCATAGAGCCGGTCATTGCCGCCGAGGCCTTCGAGCTGGTCGTTGCCGTTGCCGCCGCGCAGGATGTTGTTGCCGCCGGTGCCGATCAGCGTGTCGTTAGAGTTGGTGCCCGTCGCATTCTCGATGCTCCGGAGCTCCTCATTGCGGCCGCTGACGGCGCGGGCAAAACCCCGGTCGAGATCGACATAGATGCCGCGGCCTTCCTCACTGCTCGAATCCTGCAGCGAGTAGTTGATCGTGTCCGTACCCGAACCGCCGTTGAACGAATTGCGGTAGCCCACGGAATAGAAGGTATCGTTGCCGCTGTCGCCGTAGTAGTCGCTGGCAAGCGTCTTCACCTCGAAGCGGTCATTGCCGTCGCCGCCGCGAACCACGTCATATTCCCCGCTCGCCTTGGCCGCGCCGCTGTGTTTGTAGATGTCGTTGCCGGAGCCGAGGAAGATGTCGTTGCCACCTTCGAAGCTGTTGCGCACGAGGTCGTCGCCGCTGCCGGCTTCCACATAGTTGAGGCCACCACGGCTGTCGGTCCGATTCAGAACAATCTCGTCATCGCCGCCATAGGTGTAGATTTCAACCTCGGTGCGCGAGTTCTGGACGACGTAATCATCGCCGTTCGTGCCCTTATATACAAACGCCATGTCCTCGTTCCTTTCTCATTCATCTGCTGTTGCCCGACTTTTAGCGCCGGCAAGCTGAACCGCTCTTGAACAAAGTGGGGAGACAGAAGGCAATTTCGAGGCCGCCGGGCGAAAATTTGCAGAGACGGTGGCCTGCCTTGCCGATTCCCGAGCTCAAAACCCGTTTTCGCCCGCGGGAAGCCGCCATATGTATAAAGCGCCTGATTGCGGGAAAAATCGAAAAAGCGCTTGATCAATGAGGGCTTTGGCCCTATCAGGACCGCGAGCGGAGAGGTGGCCGAGTGGTCGAAGGCGCTCCCCTGCTAAGGGAGTATACCGGAAACGGTATCGAGGGTTCGAATCCCTTCTTCTCCGCCAGTCATTCCCCATAGTGTGTGGATTTTGCTATCTGATTACGGATGGCTAAAGCACCTCCCGACTTTACGTCCCTGTTGTTCGCATTTGCATGGCTAGCGCCGCCGCGCAGGCCTGTGTTTCCTCGCTCTGGTCGAATTACCGCCGCACGGTGCCCGATTCGCTTCGAGCTATGCGTCGCCGCCTTTAGCCCGTCCCAAATTGTCCATTCGCAACAGAATAGATTGGTTGGCCGGAACGTGCCGTCTGTAGTGCTGCTCACCTATATGGAGACAGGCATGCGGGAAATTGTCGTCCGAGCCTACAAAGCCAGTGGCGGCGGCCACGAGTTGCTGGCCGTCATACCCCTGAGCGGCGCGAACCTTCCTGGACAGGACGGCCGGCACGCGACGGATAACGAACTGATCGCCGTCACGATGGTGGAGCTTCGCAATCAACGACGCTTTTCGGACGCCGAAATCGAAGCGTTCCAATATAGAGTGGATCGTCCGCGATATCCTGCCGCGCCAGAGGTCATTCCTGAGCTTCCTCAGGAAACGACGATGTCTCCGGAACCGTCTCAAGCCATTGCCCGCCCGAGCATAACCGGCTCCAGCACTTAAGGGCGAACGCTGCCATTTCCATCGTCCTAATCCTTCGGTGGTTGGACTACGGCAACGTGGATGGGCGATTTGACATGACCATCATCGTTGTGGATCGCAGCACCAGCAACGACGCGATCGAAAACCAAATTGAAGCGCAACCGGTGAGCCTGTTCAGCTCCAAGCGCACGCCTACACCAGGGAAGCAATATCTTTATCGCACCTGGGCTAGAGCGACGCCGGCCTCATGAGGCGTGGCGCGTGGTCCAGCAGCCCTAGGATGGAGTGCAGCCGGCAACGCGGTTCAAATCGGGGCGCGCCTTCCATGTTGAACCGGCAATGCTTGGGATCGCCGCCACACCGCAAAAGACCGCATTAAAAAGTCCGGCACCATTCGAATACACCGGTGAGATCGGCCGTGTCCCTACAACGATGATAAACCGGGGGGCGATCGAGCACATGAACGACTGGACTTTGTTCTTCATCGGGCTTGCCATACTGCTTGCGTTCTCCTTCACACTCAACACGTTCTTCCTGGGGTCGTTCATTTCGGGCATGAAGCGCTATCTGCTGGGGCGCATCATCGGCGGAACGATAAAGGACACGAGGATCGACCACGAGGCCACCCACCGCACGCTGGGCCTGTTCGGGCTTCAGACGCGTAACGGTGGGCCTGGAGACGAGGACATCCATCGTCTGACCCCGAAGCGCTGGCAGGAGGTGCTGACATGGATTTGCTACATCGGCATGGGTATCGGCTTCGCCATCATGATTTACGCCAAAGCCCGGTAGCAAAACGGCAGGCGCCACGGCTGGCGATTTTCTACCTGGCGGCAAGCATGGTCTTTCGCGACGACGTCGCCGGCCAAAACCAAGAGTAGAGAATCCCTCATTCCATGAGATGACGATCACCTGCCCCCGCCGACAGATGGCGCTGCGGACGGTGGGCGTTGCGAGCCTTATATATAAGGGAGAGCAGGAGGCTGCCTGCTGCTGAAGTCGTCGGCTTCTTTCATGTGCGATGAAGCGCCTTTGATCGCCGACTCAAAACTCCGCTGCGTGAATCACCCGAATCGACATCGAAAAACACCGCTCGCGATTCCCGCTTTCGGTCATGCCGGTCTGACTGTGATAGAGAAGCGGATGCGAGAAAATGCGTCTCCGCCACGTCAAAGTGCGGCCTTTGCCCTTATTTCGCCCGGTCTAAGGCAGGGTTATACAGTTGTCCTGTCGGGCTAAGTGCCCGCTTCATAAGGCCTTTTGTTAAGGATCCATAAACTTTTAGCGATCCGGTCCGCCATTTTGTGTCCTTTGCGCAACAGCGCTTGGCGAAGGCTGACACAAACCCCGCCTCCTTTCAGTTTGGAGATTGCTTACGGAAGCGCGTCTTGTATTTTCAGGTTCGGAAGCAGGGGCGGTTGATCGTCCGCTTCCTGAACTTGGGGATGGGGCAGGGAACGCTGTCCTTCAGCAAAAAACCCAGACCCGTTTGAAACTTTTTGACTGGAGGTCAGAAATGAACATCAAGAGCCTTCTTATCGGCTCCGCTGCTGCACTCGCAGCAGTATCCGGCGCCCAGGCTGCCGACGCTATCGTTGCTGCCGAGCCGGAGCCGATGGAATACGTTCGCGTTTGCGACGCATTCGGCACGGGTTACTTCTACATCCCGGGCACCGAAACCTGCCTGCAGATCAGCGGCTACGTTCGTTTCCAGGTAGACTTCGCTGAAGACTCCGCTGGCCCGAACGGCGACGACTGGGGCTACCGCGCTCGTACCCGTGGTTACCTCTCGCTCGACGCCAAGAGCGACACCGAGCTCGGCACGCTGACCGGTCACATCGACCTTCAGGCCGACTCGCACCAGGACGTCTTCCTTGACGGTGCATGGATCCAGCTCGGCGGCTTCAAGGCTGGTTACTTCTACACGGAATGGGATAAGGGCATCAACGGCGAGACCGACGTTCTCGACGGCACGATCTTCAACATCATCGGCGGCGAGTCGCTGCTGAATGCTGTATCCTACAAGTACGAAGGCGGCGCTTTCGCTGCTACCGTTGCTCTCGAATCCTTCGCCAACGCCAAGAACGGCTTTGTTGAATTCGAAGACGGCCTCGGCATCTCGGGTGTTGTCACCGGTTCGTTCGGCGCCGTAAGCGCTGACTTGCTCGGTTCCTACGACTTCGACGCTGAAAACGGCGCCATCCGCGGCCTCGTTTCCGCTGACGTCGGCCCGGGCACGCTCCAGGCTGCTGCTGTCTGGTCGTCGGGTGCAAACCGTTACTGGGACGCTTCCGAATGGTCGGTTGCTGCATCGTACAAGGCTAACCTCTCTGAAAAGCTGGCAATCACCCCCGGCTTCCAGTACTGGGGTACGCTCGACTATGACATCGACGGCGACTACGTTGGCGACCGTGACGCATGGCGCGCTGGCCTGACGCTCGACTACACGATCGTCACGGACCTCACCACCAAGATCAGCCTGCAGTACACCGACGTCGACAACGGCGCTGGCAACAAGGGCGCCGGTGGCGACCAGTGGTCGGGCTTCGTCCGTCTGCAGCGTTCGTTCTAATCTGATCTGACTTTTGTCAGTGATGGGAGACCCGGCTTTCGAGCCGGGTCTTTTTCGTTTTCGGCATGGTATCGGCTGGACGCGCACGACCTTTTCCAGCGTGAACTGGCGGTGCACGATGAGACTTGGAATTACAGTCTTGTTGACCCGTCAGAATCCGGCGAGGAACGCTTGGACCGATGGGAAGACGGTGGCGTGGTGCAGGAGAGGGGCGTGGCCTTGGCCCGGTGTGACCACGGTTTTCACCGTTGCGGCCTGCGCGGCCATCCGGGCGAGCGTCTGCTCGGCGAAAAGGCGAGAATGTTCACCGCGCACGACAAGCAGCGGCTTTTTCGCCAGAAGCTCGAATTGCGGCCAGAGCGTCGGCAGGGGTTTTGAGAAGTCGATGGCCTGCAACTGGTCCGTCAGCTTCGGATCATAGTCGGGAACGAGCCGGCCTTCCTTTTCCGCGTAGATCGCCTCTGCCATGTCGCGCCAATCGGCGGGGGAAAGGGCAGGGAAGGACGCGCCGTGGATATCGCGGAGCAGGTCGGCGGCCACTTCAAGATTCTCCGGAACGGAGCGCCCGGAGAGATAGTCGCGAATTTCCCTGAGACCGTCCGCCTCGATTTCCGGGCCGATATCGTTGAGAACAGCACCGGCAATGAGGTCCGGCTTCACCGCGGCCATGATATGCAGGATCAGCCCGCCGCGTGACGTGCCTGCGAAAAGGCAGTGCTCCAGGCCGAGCGCTGTGCAGACGGTGATGACATCCCGGCATTCGATGGCGACATTGTAGTTCGCCGCGGTCTCATCATAGCCGGAAAGGCCGCGGCCGCGATAGTCGAGCGCGATGACCCGGCGTGGTGCGATGGGATCCTGCGCGACGAGCAGGGCAAGCTGGTGAAAATCCCGCACGTTGCGGCTGAGGCCGGGCAGGCAGACGAGGGGCAGCCGTCCGGTGTCCGATTTTGCCACGTAGTCGCGCGCATGAAGCATCAATCCGTCTTCGGCTGGGAAGAAACGGCTTTCGAATTCATTCATGTGTCTGCATCCGCTTGGCCGATGGAAAGGAAGCGCAGCCTAGAGGGGCCGCTTGTCGAGGGCAAGACGCCACCCTCCGCTCGCTTACCGGCCGACGCTCAGGTCGTGCACGATATCGGCCTTCTGGCCGAGCCGGGTCTTGTAGACTTGGTAGTTCTCCATGACCCGCTGCACATAGCCGCGTGTCTCGGAGAAGGGGATGCGCTCGATCCAGTCGACCACCTCGTCGATCGGCTTCCCGCGCGGATCGCCATAACGTGCGATCCACTGCGGCACTCGGCGCGGGCCGGCATTGTAGGCGATGAAGGTGAGCACGTAGGAGCCGCCGAAATCGCTGATCTGCTCGCCGAGATAATGGGCGCCGAGCGTCGCGTTATAGGCGGCGTCCGTCGTCAGCCGCTCCTTGGAATAGGCGAGCCCGTAACGTTTTGCCACACCCTGCGCGGTGCCCGGCATCAGTTGCAGCAGGCCCTGCGCATTGGCGGGCGAGACAGCGGCCGGGTTGAAGGCACTTTCCTGGCGCGCGATTGCATAGGCAAGCGCCTTGCCGGAGCCCGAAATATTGGCGCCGTCCGGAATGACGCCGATCGGGAAGGCCAAAGCCGCGACATCGATGCCGCGCCCGAAGGCGATCTTGCCGATCTGCAGGGAAAGCTGGTGATTGCTACCCTTTTCCGCCTGTGCAGCGAGAAGTGCGAGTTCGCCCGGGCTCATCAATTCACCGGCTAGCGCTCGATAAAGGCTTTCGCCGCGCCAGCCATGGCCGGCCGCCTGCAAGCGGGCGATCGCCTGCACGGCTTCGCGTTGCTGGAAACGCGCGCGCTCTTCCGTCGTCGGCGTCGGATAGGCGACGTTCAGCGCCGTGCGGCCGAGCCTTGCGCCGGCAAGCTGGCCATAGAAGGTGCCGGGAAAATTCGCAGCCTTGGCAAAATAGTCCTTCGCCTCGGCCGGATTGCCCTTTTCCGCCGCCCGGCCCAACCAGTACCAGGCACGCGATACGGACAGTGGGCGATCGGAGGCTTGCAGGATGCGCTGGAAATGGCTTGCGGCGGTCTTCGCATCGCCGAGATCGCGCAGCGCATACCAGCCGGCGTGGAATTCTGCCTCGACGATGTCTGTCGGATCGTCCGCCCCATGGCGCGCGGCGACGCGATAGGCATCCTTGTAATCGCCGAGATCGGCAAGACCGCGGCTGACGATGCGCTGCTCGTTCCACCAGGCGCCGGGATTGATCAGGCGCGCCGGGTCCTCCGGCATGGCGGCGAAGAGTTTTGCTGCCGCGCGATATTCCTCCTGGTTGCGCAGGTGCCGGATGCGCAGGAACGTATAGGCCGGGTCCTTCTGCCAGCCGGCATCGACGGCCTTGATGAGCGTGCCGGCCGTCTTGTTCTTGCGGATGACGGCCGCCCAGGCGCGATAGAGCGACTGCGCCTTGCCGAGATCGCCGAAACGCTGAGCCTGGTCGGCGCGGTCGCGATAGAGCAGCATTTCCATTCGCATCTTGTGGTCGGTGGCGGTCAGCAGCGTGCCGAATTCTTCGAGCGCCTTGCTCTCCAACTCCTTGGACAGCGGCTCCTTCTGCCAGAAGGACCGCAGGATGTCCGCGGCGCGCGCCGCATCCCCCGTCGCGACGAGCGCGCGGCAGAGCACGAGGGCGCCTTCCGGCGTTTCCGGCCGCGTCGTGCCGAAGGCGGCGAGCACGTCGGCGCTCGCCGGGTTTTCGCGGGCAAGCGCGCGTTCGGAATTGGCGCGCAAAGCCTTCAGCCCCGGCCAGCCCTTCAACTCGCGCTGGGCATTGGCGATTTCCCAGGAGGGCACGCCGCGCTGGCCGGAGACGGCGATCGCCCAGGTCAGGATATGCCGGTCGAGACTGTCGGAGGCGAGACGGTTGCGCGCAACGATCGCCGCCGCCGCATCGCGGTTGGAAAGCGCGTCGAGCCCTTCGCGCAGTTCCGCGCTCACCGCCTGCACACTGTCGGCGCGCGGAATGGCGTTGGTGATGATGTCCTTCGACGGCATGTCCGCGGCAAAGCCGAGCGGCTTTATCGAAGAGGTCGTGGTGTTGTCCGCCTCGACGGGCGAGGAGCGCAGCGCAAGGCCTGTTACTCCGGCGAGAAGCAAGGCGCAAAGGGCAAAACTGTTTCTCGAGATCATGTCACATCCCGGATGCCTGACAGGCGGCACATCAGAAGCGTCTCTTCCCGCCTGATCTTTGACAATCATTAACCCTTTGTTGTCTTAACGAAGCCTTACCGGCCGCGCTCACTAAGCCGTGAAGGCGGCTGACATGCAGGCGACGGATCACGCGGCACGAATATTCTTCGTTGCGTATCCTTTCGCCTTGATCATGCATGAAAAACGCCCCTCGCGCCGCTTGCCGCATGACTGTCACATGATTATTGTGCGGCAGTTTTTAACCACGGAATACGGCCAAAGCATGTAAGCCCCCGGGCGGCTGTGGTCTCAGGAGTTCTCGATGTTCAAGGGATCCATTCCCGCTCTCGTCACCCCGTTCACCGATGCCGGCGCCGTCGACGAAGACGCCTTTGCCGCGCATGTCGAATGGCAGATCAGCGAAGGCAGCCACGGCCTCGTGCCGGTCGGCACCACCGGCGAATCGCCGACGCTGTCGCATGACGAGCACAAACGGGTGGTGGAACTCTGCATCAAGGTGGCTGCCGGCCGCGTGCCGGTCATCGCCGGTGCCGGCTCGAACAACACCAAGGAAGCGATCGACCTTGCCCAGCACGCCGAAAAGGCGGGCGCGGATGCGGTCCTCGTTGTCACGCCCTATTACAACAAGCCGACGCAGAAGGGCCTTTTCGCCCATTATGCGGCGATTGCGCAGAGCGTGAAACTGCCGATCATCATCTACAACATTCCTGGCCGCTCGGTGGTCGACATGTCGCCGGAGACGATGGGCGCACTGCATAAGGCGCATCCGTCGATCATCGGCGTCAAGGATGCGACGGGCAAGATCGAGCGCGTTTCCGAACAGCGCATCACCTGCGGCAAGGGTTTCGTCCAGCTTTCCGGCGAAGACGCCACCGCGCTCGGCTTCAACGCCCATGGCGGCGTCGGCTGCATCTCGGTGACGGCCAATGTCGCGCCGCGTCTCTGTGCCGAATTCCAGGAAGCGACGCTCGCCGGCGATTATGCCGCGGCCCTGGAATACCAGGACAAGCTGATGCCGCTGCACAAGGCGATCTTCATCGAGCCGGGGCTTTGCGGCGCGAAATATGCGCTGAACCGCACCCGCGGCCTGAGCCGCTTCGTGCGCTCGCCGCTCATCCCGACCCTGGAGCCGGCGACGGAGGCAGCGATCGACGCAGCGCTTCGCCATGCCGGCCTTTTGAATTGATATGATAACAAAACCCCGTCCAGTAACGCCCAAAACGACACCCAGGAAGCCATCGACGATCAAGAAGATCGTGGCGGAGAACCGCAAGGCCCGCTTCAACTACGAGATCATCGACACCTACGAGGCCGGCATCGTGCTGACCGGCACGGAGGTCAAGTCGCTGCGCGAAGGCAAGGCGAACATCGCGGAATCCTACGCGTCGGACGAGGGCGGCGAGATCTGGCTGATCAATTCCTACCTGCCGGAATATCTCCAGGCGAACCGCTTCAACCATGAGACCCGCCGGCGCCGCAAGCTCCTGCTCTCCAAGCGCGAGATCAATCGCCTGCGCATCGCAATCAACCGGGAAGGCATGACGCTCGTGCCGCTGAAGGTCTACTTCAACGATGTCGGCCGGGCGAAACTCGAACTCGCGCTCGCCAAGGGCAAGAAGCTGCACGACAAGCGCGAGACGGAGAAGGAACGCGACTGGAATCGCCAGAAGGGCCGCCTGCTGCGCGATCGCGGCTAAGGCACCCTTCGTTTTCCGTTAGATACACTTCGGAATTGCTCAGAACTGGCTGTAGAACTGCGCGATGACGGACTGGCGCGCCGTGCGGGCGAGTTGTTCGTTGTTGACTTCCGGCGGCACGTCCGGCGAGGCGGCCGGGTTGGCGCTTGGCGTGCGCGGCGTCAGGAACGAAGACATCAGGCTGTTGAGGTCGGTGCTTTCGATCGCGAGGCGCGCGGTCGGGTTGCGGCCGTTGCTGACGCGCTCGTCGGTCGTCGCTTGGGCAGGCGGCACGGCATAGGCGGGCAGGGCGGAAATGCCCGGCAGGCCGCTCGGCGCATAGAGGAAGCTGAGATCGCCGATGTCTTCGGCCGTCTCCGAGGGCGTCGAAACCTGGGTGACCGGCTGCGGCGCGGCGAGCGCGGCAAGGGCTGTGACGGCCGGACGGGTCTCGAGCGCGCTCGAGACTGCCCGATAGCTGTTTGCCGAAAGCGATACTGCGTCCACCATTGCCCCGATGTTCCAATGCGAAATGACTGTCCGGTATTGGGAATATCAGGGGAGTCTTGAGGAAGCTTAATGGCCGGAAGGCCTATTTGATTCAATGTTTAACGAAGCCTTGAAACGCCTGGTTTTCAAGGTTTTCGCAGGTCCAAAAAGAAAACCCCGGTCGCGTGCGGCCGGGGTTTTCTGTTCCGTTCCTGAGCGTCAGCCTATTCGACGACGTTTTCGGCGGGCTCCACATTGCGCTGCGGGCGCTCCGAGGGGTCGCGGCCGATCTCGGCCCTCAGCGATCCGAGGTCGATGAAATAGTCGGCCTGGCGGCGCAGGTCGTCGGCGATCATCGGCGGCTGGGTCTGCATGGTGGAGACGACGGAGACCTTGCGGCCCCGGCGCTGCAACGCCTCGACGAGCGTGGTGAAATCGCCGTCGCCGGAGAAGATGACGAGGTGGTCCACCGTCTCGGACTGCTCCATCGCGTCGATGGCGAGCTCGATGTCCATGTTGCCCTTGATCTTGCGGCGGCCGAGCGAGTCGGTGAATTCCTTGGCGGGCTTGGTGACGACCTTGTAGCCGTTATAGTCGAGCCAGTCGATCAGCGGGCGGATGGAGGAATATTCCTGGTCTTCGATCAGCGCCGTGTAGTAATAGGCGCGCAGCAGGTAGCCGCGTTTCTGGAAGGCCTTCAGAAGTTTTCTGTAATCGATGTCGAAGCCGAGAGTTCTGGACGCCGCATAGAGATTTGCACCGTCGATGAAGAGGGCGATTTTCTCGCGGGGGTCGAACATATTGGGCAATCCTTTAAGTAGACGTTGGGGTAAACGATTGAGCCCAGGCCAAGTATCGGCCTGTCCGGATGCACTACCCGGTTGAATTAACTCTTTTTCATATAATCTTCATTTAGGGCAGTGCGGCGTGCTTTCCAAGCAAATCTAGGTTGCGGCTGTCATTTTTCCGTCCGGTATCGTTTCAGTAAAATCGAGACTTGGCGAATTGGAAAATAGTTCCCGCGCCTTACCCTATTTGTCGGATATTTGGGCTTTTCACCTACCGTTAGGGGAGGCATCAATCACAAGTTACATGGGCTCCCTTACGACACGCCAAAACAGGGCGGGATAAGGAAAAACTTGAATTTTCCGTCCATTGGCTGTATCGGGCATGCAAACCCCTGAAATTCTCGATCACAAAGGACAGGCAATGGCCCGTGTCACCGTTGAAGATTGCATTGACAAGGTAGACAACCGCTTCGAGCTGGTTCTCCTTGCAAGCCATCGCGCCCGCCTCATTTCGCAGGGCGCCGCCATCACCATCGACCGCGACAACGACAAGAACCCCGTCGTGGCGCTGCGCGAAATCGCCGACGAGCGCCTTTCGCCGGACGACCTCAAGGAAGACTTGATCCACTCGCTTCAAAAGCATGTCGAAGTGGACGAGCCCGAGCCCGATCCGGCAAGCCTTGCCGCCGACACCGAAACCACGACGGCCAGCGCCGACGAGGACGAGGACCAGCCGGAAACCATCGCCTTCGACCGCATGTCGGAAGAAGAGCTGCTGGCCGGCATCGAAGGCCTCGTGCCGCCGGAAAAGAGCGACGACTACTGATTTCGGTCACTTTACCGAAGCCGTTGATATTGCGAATGTCGGTGCGCCCCTCTTAAGGTCGGGGCGCACTTTTTTTTGCCCGGCGCTGGACCGGGAAGGAGCCGACCGAGAATGATGCGTCAATATGAACTCGTCGAACGGGTTCAGAAGTACAAGCCGGAAGCCAACGAGGCGCTGCTGAACAAGGCCTATGTTTATGCGATGCAGAAACATGGCCAGCAGAAGCGCGCGAGCGGCGATCCCTACATTTCGCATCCCCTCGAAGTCGCCGCGATCCTGACCGACATGCGCCTCGACGAATCGACGATCGCGGTCGCGCTGCTGCACGACACGATCGAGGATACGAGCGCGACACGCGCGGAAATCGACGAGCTGTTCGGCGAGGATATCGGCGCGCTGGTCGAAGGCCTCACCAAGATCAAGAAGCTCGACCTCGTCTCCAAGAAGGCCAAGCAGGCCGAAAACCTGCGCAAATTGCTGCTCGCGATTTCCGACGACGTGCGCGTGCTGCTCGTGAAACTCGCCGACCGGCTGCACAACATGCGCACGCTGGACCACATGACGCCGGAAAAGCGCGCCCGCATTTCCGAGGAGACGATGGACATCTATGCGCCGCTCGCCGGTCGCATGGGCATGCAGGACATGCGCGAGGAGCTGGAAAACCTCTCCTTCCGCCACATCAACCCGGAAGCCTTCGAGACCGTCACGCGCAAGCTGGAGGAACTCTCCCAGCGCAACGAGGGCCTGATCCGCAAGATCGAGGACGAGCTGCGCGAACTGCTCGTCACCAACGGCCTTTCGGATGCGCTGGTCAAGGGTCGGCAAAAGACGCCCTATTCGGTGTTCCGCAAGATGCAGTCGAAGTCGCTGTCCTTCGAGCAGCTTTCCGACGTCTATGCCTTCCGTATCCTCGTCGACGACATTCCCGGTTGTTACGCTGCCCTCGGCATCGTGCACACGCGCTGGCGGGTCGTGCCGGGCCGCTTCAAGGATTACATCTCGACGCCGAAGCAGAACGACTACCAGTCGATCCACACGACCATCGTCGGTCCGTCGCGCCAGCGCATCGAGCTGCAGATCCGCACCAAGCGCATGCACGAGATCGCCGAATACGGCATCGCCGCCCATTCGCTCTACAAGGACAAGGACAGCACGAACGGCGAGGAGAAGACCCGCTCGCCGCGCTCAAACGCCTACGCCATGCTGCGCCGGACGATCGAATCGCTGGCGGAAGGCGACAATCCGGAAGAATTTCTCGAACACACCAAGCTCGAACTCTTCCAGGACCAGGTCTTCACCTTCACCCCGAAGGGCCAGCTGATCACACTGCCGCGCGGCGCGACACCCATCGATTTCGCCTATGCGGTGCACACCAATATCGGCGATACCTGCGTCGGGGCCAAGATCAACGGCCGCATCATGCCGCTCGTCACCCGCCTCAACAACGGCGACGAGGTGGAGATCATCCGCTCCGGCATCCAGGTGCCGCCGCCGGCCTGGGAGGAGATCGTCGTCACCGGCAAGGCGCGTGCCGCCATCCGCCGCGCCACCCGCGCCGCCGTGCGCAAGCAATATTCCGGCCTCGGCTATCGCATTCTGGAGCGCACCTTCGACCGCGCCGGCAAATCCTTCTCGCGAGACGGGCTGAAGCCGGTGCTGCACCGGCTCGGCCACAAGGACGTCGAGGACGCCATTGCGGCCGTCGGGCGCGGCGAACTGTCATCGCTCGACGTGCTGCGCGCGGTCTTCCCGGATTACCAGGACGAGCGCGTGACGGTGAAGCCGAGCTCCGGCGACGGCTGGTTCAACATGCGCAGCGCTGCTGGCATGGTCTTCAAGCTGCCCGGCAAGACCAAGGCGGCGCTGGCGGAGGCCGCGACCGAGACCGGCCCAGAAGCGCTGCCGATCCGCGGCCTTTCCGGCAATGCCGAGGTGCATTTCTCCGCCGGCGGCGCCGTGCCGGGCGATCGCATCGTCGGCATCATGGAGAAGGACAAGGGAATCACCATCTACCCGATCCAGTCGCCGGCGCTGCAAAAGTTCGACGACGAGCCTGAGCGCTGGATCGACGTGCGCTGGGATCTCGACGAAGCCAACAACACCCGCTTCATGGCGCGCATCATGATCAATGCGCTGAACGAGCCGGGCACGCTGGCCGAAGTCACGCAGACGATCGCCACCAGCGACGTCAACATCCGCTCCATGTCGATGACGCGGGTGGCGGCCGACTTTACCGAGGTCCATATCGACCTGGAGGTCTGGGATCTCCGCCAGCTCAACCAGCTGATGGGCCAGCTTAAGGAACTTCAGTGCGTCTCGACGATCAGTCGGGTCTTTACATGACGGTTTCTATGCAAATTTGTGGCAACCTGCCTCGATTGAGGCAGGTTTGCCCAAGTTTTGACCAGCCGTTATGCGCCTTTCGCATGGCTGCAATGGAATAGTGTCGCTGGTAACTTTGGCGCGATAAACTATCTTCTGTCTCGGGAGGTCAACCGATACGAGGTTTACCATGCTGAAGCAGTTCAAGAACTTTACCCGCGCCCTGCGCATCCCTTCGAGCGAAGAGCGCGAAACCGCCTATCTCAACGGCGCAATCGACCGGATCGACCTGGAATACCGCCAGCGTCAGATCGACCGCGGCCTCTTCCGCAAGAATTACTAAAATCTGACCGGATCATGTGGCGCAGCCTGCTTGCGCCACCGTGACCGCGCGCCTCGGCACCATGAAGGTGTCATCCAGGCGCCATTGAAATGCCACTAACGGATCGGCTATGTCTGGGCAATGTTGTTCAGACGCCGAAAGAAGGCCACCTGGCCCGACCGATTGCGCGAATTCTTCTGGCCGCGCAAGGGATTGACGCGTCCCGCGCGCTATCTCGCCAAGCGAATTCTGCGTCTGTCCGCGTCGCCGCACGCGGTTGCCGCAGGGGTTGCGGCCGGCACTTTCTCCGCGTTCACGCCGCTTCTCGGCTTTCACGTCATTCTGGCGCTGGCGCTGGCCTATCTTTTCGCCGGCAACCTGCTGGCCGCCGCGCTCGCGACGACCATAGCCAACCCGCTCACCATTCCCCTGATCGCGCTTGCGACCTTCCGGCTCGGCGAGGTGCTGCTCGGCATCCAGTCCGCCGAAGCGGTCACGGCGGCCGAGCTTTTCCATCGGCTGGAGCATCTCCAGCTTTCCGAGCTGTGGCAGCCGGTGCTGAAGCCGATGCTGGCCGGTGCGGGCATTCTCGGCATCACCGCCGCAGCGCTTGCCTATGGCGCGACGCGGTTTGCCGTGCGCTCCTTCAAGGCACGGCGCCACGCGCGGCTCCTGGAGCGGGCCGGCCTGGTATCCGCCCATCCCGTCCTTTCCCGCGGAGAAAAATCCCTATGATCATCGGCATCGGCAGCGACCTCATCGACATCCGCCGGGTGGAGAAGTCGCTGGAGCGGTTCGGCGAGCGCTTCACCCAGCGCTGCTTCACCGAGATCGAGCGGACGAAATCCGACCGCCGCAAGAACCGTGCCGCCTCCTATGCCAAGCGTTTTGCCGCCAAGGAGGCCTGTTCCAAGGCGCTTGGCACCGGTCTTGCGCAGGGCGTGTTCTGGAAGGACATGGGCGTCGTCAACCTGCCGGGCGGCAAGCCGACCATGAAGCTCACCGGCGGCGCGCTGGAACGGCTGAATGCGATGATGCCCGAGGGCCATGAGCCGCGCATCCACATCACCATCACCGACGACTTTCCGCTGGCACAAGCTTTCGTGATCATCGAGGCGCTGCCGGCCGGAACGCCCGGATAACCGGCGCCCCGCGTCTTTTTGACCGACACGATTTCCAACACGCAACCTTTCCTCTATAGAGGGCCCCATGTTTGCAGATAAGGACAGATCCGGCGTGGCAGAGAAGACTGAGAAGGCCCAGAGCGGCCTGTGGGAAAACGTCAAGGTCATCATTCAGGCGCTGCTGCTTGCCGTGGTGATCCGCACGGTGCTTTTCCAGCCCTTCACCATCCCGTCGGGCTCCATGATGCCGACGCTGCTCGTCGGCGACTATCTCTTCGTCAACAAGTTCTCCTACGGCTATTCGAAATATTCGCTGCCGTTCTCGCCGAACCTGTTCTCCGGCCGCATCTTCGCGAGCGAACCGGCGCGCGGCGACATCGTCGTGTTCCGCTTCCCGCCGAACCCGGACATCGACTATATCAAGCGCCTCGTCGGCCTGCCGGGCGACCGCGTCCAGGTGCGCGACAGCGAGCTCTACATCAACGGCGTGGCGGTGAAGCGCGAGCAGGACGGCTTCTTCCGCGCCGACGACCAGTACGATACCGGCGAGGACGTGCCGGTGTTCCGCGAGACGCTCGACACGGGCACGACCTACGACACCCTGGATACGCGCCCCGGTACCGTCGGCGACAACACGCGCGAATTCATCGTGCCGGAAGGCCATTATTTCATGATGGGCGACAACCGCGACAACTCGGCCGACAGCCGCTTTGACGTCGGCTTCGTTCCGGCGGAAAACCTGATCGGCCGCGCAAGCCTGATCTTCTTCTCGCTCGGCAACGACACGTCCTTCAGCGAAATCTGGAAGTGGCCGACGAACCTGCGCTGGGACCGCCTCTTCAAGGTTGTTGAATGAAGGGCGCCATCCCGCTGAACGACGCGAACCGCAAGGTTCTCGAAGACCTGATCGGCTACGCCTTCACCGACAAGGACCGTCTCGACCGCGCGATCACGCATGCCAGCGCCCAGTCGGGCAAGGGCAGCAATTACGAGCGGCTGGAGTTCCTGGGCGATCGCGTGCTCGGGCTCTGCATTGCCGAAATGCTGTTTCGCACCTTCCGCGATGCGAAGGAGGGCGAGCTTTCCGTGCGCCTGAACCAGCTCGTCAGCGCCGAAAGCTGTGCCGCCGTCTCCGACGATCTCGAACTGCATCGCTTCATCCGCACCGGGGCGGATGTGAAAAAACTCACCGGAAAAGCCATGCTGAATGTGCGCGCCGATGTGGTAGAGTCGCTGATCGCCGCGATCTACCTCGACGGCGGGCTGGAAGCGGCGCGGGGTTTCATCCTGCGCAACTGGCAGGGCAGGGCGGAACGCGCCGAAGGCGCGCGGCGCGACGCCAAGACCGAATTGCAGGAATGGGCGCATGCCAGGTTCGGCGTGACGCCGCACTACCGGGTGGACGAGCGCTCCGGCCCGGATCATGATCCCCGCTTCACCGTGACGGTGGAGGTGAAGGGCGTGAAGCCGGAAACCGGCATCGACCGCTCGAAACGGGCCGCCGAACAAGCGGCCGCGACAAAGATTTTGGAACGCGAAGGCGTCTGGCCAAAGAGCCAAACCGCGGATTGACGGATACTATGACCGAAGAACAAACAAACCCCGCCGAGAGCAGCACGAACGGCGAGGGCCCGACCCATTCGGGCTTTGTGGCCCTGATCGGTGCGACCAATGCCGGCAAGTCCACGCTGGTCAACCGCCTCGTCGGCGCCAAGGTGTCGATCGTCAGCCACAAGGTGCAGACGACGCGCGCCATCGTGCGCGGCATCGCCATCCACAACAATGCGCAGATCGTCTTCATGGACACGCCCGGCATCTTCAAGCCGCGCCGCAGGCTCGACCGCGCCATGGTGACGACCGCCTGGGGCGGCGCCAAGGATGCCGACTTCATCATGTTCCTGATCGACAGCGAGCGGGGCCTGAAGGGCGATGCGGAAAAGATCCTGGAGGGCCTGAAAGAGGTCCACCAGCCAAAAATCCTCGTGCTGAACAAGGTCGACCGGGTGAACCCGGAGGACCTCCTGAAGCTCACGGCCGCGGTGAACGAGGTCGTGTCCTTCGAACGCACCTTCATGGTCTCGGCGCTGACCGGCTCTGGCTGCGACGACGTCATGGACTACCTCGCCGCCGCCCTGCCGGAAGGCCCGTGGTACTATCCGGAAGACCAGATCTCCGACCTGCCGATGCGCCAGCTCGCAGCCGAGATCACCCGCGAAAAACTCTTCCTGCGCCTGCACCAGGAGCTTCCCTATTCCTCGCATGTCGAGACGGAAAACTGGGAAGAGCGCAAGGACGGCTCGGTGCGCATCGAGCAGGTGATCTATGTCGAGCGCGACAGCCAGAAGAAGATCGCACTCGGCAAGAACGGCGATGCGATCAAGGCGATCTCGATGGCATCCCGCAAGGAACTGTCGGAAATCCTCGAACAGCCCGTGCACCTTTTCCTCTTCGTGAAAGTGCGCGAGAACTGGGGCGACGACCCGGCCCGCTTCCGCGAGATGGGCCTCGATTTTCCGACGTCGTGACGGTTACGGCCGCGCCTTGATGGCGGAGACGACCTCCAGGATACGGTTCGTCCAGATATAACCGGGAAATTGTTCGGGCAGGTCTTCCACCTGTTCGGCCGTGTCGATTCCGGCCGAGCCGCCGCCGCCGGAATAGGGGCCGACGAGGATGACGTCGCTGCCGGCATCCCGCATGCGGGTCATGAAGCGGTTCGGCCAGCCCCAGAGCAGCCAGGCATAGTTGCTCGGCACCGGTACCAGCGTGTTGCGGCAGGCCTCCGGCACATAGCCGATCCAGCCGGTCGCAAGATAATGCAGCAGGCAATCCTTGGCCGACGTGCGGGTGTAACCCTTGAGGCCGGGCAGGGCGGCAAGCGCCGCATCCGTCGGCTCGCCCCCGCCATAGACGCCGAAGACTTTTTCGCGCCAGGCCGGGTTGGCGTTCAGCAATGCCGCCAGCGCCTCGCCTTCCTCCGCCCGCCGGCTCTTGAAATTGATCAGCAGCGGGCCTGCCGGATTGGCGGCGAAGATATCCTCCAGCATCGGCATCTGCCCGACGCCCTTGCCGCGGAACGGATAGGTCTTGCCGCCATCCGCCGTATAGCCGTAACCGATGTCGAGCGTCTTCAGCACCGCGCTGTCGGTTTCCTCGGTCACGCCCTGGCCGTTCGTGCGGCAATTAAGCGTCCAGTCGTGGAAGACTGCGAATTTCTTGTCGGGCGTCAGGTGCACGTCGATCTCGACGACCGCGGCACCGGCCGCAAAGGCGGCCTGCATGCCGGCAACCGTATTTTCCAGATAGTCGTGTGTCGGCGGATCGATCAGCGTCGCCGTGCAGGTATCGTTGTCGAGCTCTTCACGGCCATAGGTCTGGTGGACGCCGCGATGCGCGAGAAGCCTTGTCTCGCCCTCCGGCGCGTTGGCAATCAGCGAACTGTTGAAGGACCAGACGAGAAGCGCGAGGCCCAGCAAGAAGATCGGCGTGTTTTTCATGAAGTTCCTCCAGCGGCCCCGTCACAGGGATAGGGGCTCGCTGGAGGCACTGCAAGTCGCGGAAAATGGTCAGGCGCTGGCGCGCCGCTCCGGGGTCAGTGCGGCCTCGCGGGCCTTTTCGACGAGCCGCTGCATCGCCCAGATGCCGATCTCTTCCAGGGTGAGGGGACGGCTGATGAGATAGCCCTGGTAGAGGTCGCAGCCGGCGGCGGCGAGCAGCGCCATCTTCTCCGTCGTGTCGACGCCCTCGGCGATGACCGACATGTCCTGCGCATGGCAGAGCGCGACGAGGGCGCGCAGCGTCGGCAGTGCCGCCGAGCGCGTCAGGCTTTCGACCAGTTCGCGGTCGAGCTTGATGGTCTCGGCCGGGTACTCGATGATCTGCTGCACCGAGGTATAGCCGGCGCCGAAATCATCGATCGAAATGCGGAAGCCGCGGGCGCGGAGAATCTCGATGTTGCGGCGGGACTGATCACCCAGCTTCACCGCGAAGGTTTCGGTGAGCTCGATCTCGATCATGCGCGCATCGACGCCGTGGCGGTCGGCGCATTCGCAGAAATGGTCGCTGATCGACTTGGTATAGAGTTCGGCCGACGAGATGTTGATGCAGAGGATCGTCTCGGGGCCGAAAAGCTTGCGGATATGGCTGTGCTCCGACATCGCCCGGTCGATGACCCACCAGTCGATCTTGCTGAACAGGCCGGTCGTCTCGGCGATGGGGATGAATTCGTCCGGTGTGACGCGGCCGAGCACCGGCGAGGTCCAGCGCAGGAGCGCCTCGCAGCCCGTCACCTTGCCGTGGCCGTCGACGATCGGCATGTAGACGAGGTGGAATTCCCGGTCCGGTTCGAGGACGCGCAGTTCCTCCTCGATACGGCGCTGGCGGTTGCGTTTTTCGTGCAGGGAGCGGGAATAGCGGGCCGAGCCGTTCTTGCCCTGGGATTTCGCCTGGTACATCGCCGCGTCGGCATGCGCCACCAGTTCCGGCAGCGTGCGGGCATCTTCCGGATAGACCGCGATGCCGATGCTGGCGGTGACCGGATAGGCCTTGTCCAGCACTTCGAAACCTTCGCCGAACAGCGCCAGGATGGCGTTGGAGATTTCCGTGATCGTGCCGCTGCCCGGCTGGCAGCGCAGCATGATGGCGAATTCATCGCCGGAAAGCCGGGCGAACAGGCCGTTCGGCAGGCCGCGTTCGCCAACGACGCGCTCCACGATATCGGAGATGCGGTCGGCCAGCGTCTTCAGAAGCTCATCGCCGATCTTGTGGCCGTGTTTGTCGTTGACGAACTTGAAATTGTCCACGTCGATGAAGAGCAGGGTGCAGCCGATATCCTCGGCCTCCGCCTCTTCGAGGATCTGCGTCGAGCGGATGTTGAAATATTCGCGGTTGGAAATGCCGGTCAGCGTGTCGGTCCAGGAGGCGTTGCGCACGAGATCGAAGGACTTCATCGAATGGTCGTGCAGCCGCTTGACGTTTGCCGAGAGGCGTCCGATCTCGCCGGGTTCGTTCATCTCGGGCAGCGCGCTGCGGTTGCCGGTCATCACGTCGGTGAGCTGGCGGTCGAGGCTGGCGATCGGATTGGTGATGTAGCGGCGCACCAGGCCGAGCACGAGGATGATCGTGCAGAGGCTGAGTGCGATGGCGCCGAGCGCCAGAAGCGATTTCAGCGTCCAGAGCCGGTTTTCAAGATAGGATGGGTCCGGCGTCAGGCGCGCGAAGAGCGAGGGGCTGAGCGTTGCGGTCGCCGAAAGCGAGCCCTGCGCCAGAAGCTGGTGCTGCCCGATGTCGATCGTTGCGCCATATTCCTTTTCCAGCGCCCGCTTCATGTCGAGGAAGAGCTTCGGCCGGACCGCTGTCTGCACCAGGATCGCGCTGCTTTTGGCGCTGGCGACCGGGCGGTTGAAGGTCAGCGGGTCGATGAATTCCGAATGCACGATCAGCGGTTCCAGGCCGGCCGTGTTGAGATAGGACCAGGAGGAGAGCCGCGGGCTGTCGATGACCTGCTGCGCATGCGCGATCTGCTGCGGCGTGATCTCGGCGAACGGGTCGTCGCTATCCTCGAAATAATAATCCACCGTCAGCGGCGGACGTATGATCGCGACCGAGATGAAGCGTTTGCGGTCGTCGGTGAGCGAGGTGATGCTCTGCTGCAGCCGCACGCCGAGCGCGGTGTTGCGATAGGCAGCATCCGGCTCGTTGACGAAGAGGCGTACGGCGCCGCCTTCGACCAGCGAATAGATGAAGCTTCGGTTCTGCGTCACCTCGTTCTGGAAGACGGCGGTGAGCAGGCCCATCTGCTGCCACAGGCGCGCGCGCTCGAGCGCGAGGATCGACGAACCCTGCACGTAATAGATCAGTGCGCCGGCGAGCACGTAACCTGCCAGCACGACCGGGAAGATGAGGGAGAGGGCGCGTTTTCCGAGCGTCACTGATTCTGGGCCAGACTGCTGATGATGCGGCGGCGGGCCTGGACCGATTGAACGGTCAGTTCCTCCTGAAGCTGGCTCTTCGCCAGGATTTCCGGTGCCGCATAGATTTCGGGATTGGATCGCATGTCTTCCGGCAGCAGGGCGAGTGCGGCCGTGCTTGCGGTCGGCATGTTAAGCTTGACGGCGTTGCGCGCGCCGTTCTTGGCGTTGCTGATATAATCGACCAGCTTCAGCGCGAGGTCCTTGTTGTTCGAGCGGGCGCTGACGGAGATGCAGTCGAGCCAGGAGAGCGTGCCTTCCTTCGGCACGACGTAGCGCCAGAGGCCGGGCGAGGAGACCTTGTCGTTCAGCGTGTACTGGTCGCCGCTATAGCCGAGCGCCATGTGGATGTTCGGACCCTTGTCCGCGCTCTGGATCGAGGTGATGACATAGTCGTAGGTCAGCACGAAGGGGGCCTGTGCCTTCATCAGCTCGTAGGCTGCCTTCAGCGTCTCGTTGTCGTTGGCGTTCACCGATTTGCCGAGCAGCACCAGCGGGCCGACGAAGGCCTCGTTGTGGTCGTCATACATGGCGATATGGCCGCGCAGGCTTTCGGCCGGCCGCATGATGTCCGCCCAGGAGGTCGGCGGCGTGGTGATCTTGTCGGAGCGGTAGAGAATGCCCATCGTGCCCCAGAGATAGGGCACGCCGTAGCCGCCGCAGCGCTTCGACCAGTCTTGTGCGTAATCCTTCAGCGCCGGCACGTTTTCCGCGTCGAGCGCCATGATGACGCCGCGGTTTCCATAAAGCTTGGCACCGTTCTCGTTGGTCACGACCACATCGACATTGCTGTTGGGGTCGGCGAGGATTTCGTCGCGCGCGTCGCCGCTATCGTAGAAGGTCTGGCGCACCTCGATGCCCGTCTCGGCGGCCCAGTCGGCGAGGATCTGCTCGTCGATATAGGATTCCCAGATGAGCAGGTTGAGTGACGCCGCATGCGCGGGCCCTGCCGCGGCCAGGGCCGCCAGTGAAACTGCTGCAAGAACTGTTGCGCGCATGCCGATGGCCCCGTTGCAGTTGCGTGCGGGCAGGATAGTCGGCAAGACTTTATGAAGGGTTACAACCAGTAAGCCTATGTTGACGGCCGTTCAACCCTGGCACAGTTCTGCCACGCCCCGCCTTCCGTGATATATATTGTGGACGTGGCCGCCGGTCCGGGGCCTTTCGGTGGCCTGCCGGGGGCCGGCGCACTATGGTCGCCGCCCGCGCCACCCAGAGGAGTTCCCCATGGCCCCGACACCGCTCAAGATCGCGAACCTGATCGCCGCCGAGATCAAGGCGACCTCCGCGCAGGTTTCCGCCGCCGTGGGGCTGCTCGACGAGGGTGCCACGGTGCCCTTCATCGCGCGCTACCGTAAGGAAGTGACCGGCGGCCTCGACGACACGCAGCTTCGCACGCTCGCCGAACGGCTGACCTATCTCCGCGAACTGGAAGCCCGCCGCGCCTCCATCCTCGAATCGATCTCAGGGCAGGGCAAGCTGACGGACGAGCTGACCGCCAAGATCGCCGCCGTCACCACCAAGGCCGAACTCGAAGATATTTACCTGCCCTACAAGCCGAAGCGCCGCACCAAGGCGGAAATCGCCCGCGAACGCGGCCTCGGCCCGCTCGCCGAACAGATTCTCGCCGAGCGCGCGCTGGTGCCGGCGGAGCTGGCCGAAAAATTCCTCTCGGCCGAGGTGTCAGACGTCAAGACGGCGCTGGAAGGCGCGCGCGACATCGTCGCCGAGCAACTGACCGAAAATGCCGACCTGCTGAAGCGGCTGCGCGAATATATGAAGAGCAACGCCTTCCTGCGCGCCCGCGTGGTCGAGGGCAAGCAGGAGGCCGGCGCGAAGTTTTCCGACTATTTCGACCATACCGAACGCTGGGCGACGGTGCCGGGCCATCGCGCGCTCGCCATGCTGCGCGGCTGGAACGAGGAATTCCTGTCGGTCGACATCGTCGTCGACCAGGACAACACCGAACCGGTCAAACCTGTCGAGCGCATCATCGCCTCCTTCTATGCCATCGGCACGAAGCCCGGCGACAAGTGGCTAGCCGAAGTCATCGGCTGGACCTGGCGCGTGAAGCTCTCCATGTCGCTGTCGCTCGACCTGATGCGCGAGATGCGCGAGCGTTCGGAAGAAGAGGCGATCCGCGTTTTTGCCCGCAATCTCAAGGACCTGCTGCTTGCCGCCCCTGCCGGCACCCGCGCCACGATGGGCCTAGACCCGGGCATTCGTACCGGCGTCAAGGTCGCGGTGGTGGACAATACCGGCAAGGTGGTGGAGACGACGACCGTCTATCCGTTCCCGCCGAAAAACGACGTGCGCGGCACCCAGGCCGAAATCGCCTCGCTTATCCGCAAGCACAAGGTGGAGCTGATCTCGATCGGCAACGGCACCGGCAGCCGCGAGACCGAAAAGCTCGTCGCCGACCTGTTGGCACAGTTGCCCGCGCCAAAACCCACCAAGGTCATCGTTTCGGAAGCCGGTGCCTCGGTCTATTCCGCCTCGGAAACGGCGGCGGCCGAATTCCCCAATCTCGACGTCTCGCTGCGCGGCGCCGTCTCCATCGCGCGGCGATTGCAGGACCCGCTCGCCGAACTGGTGAAGATCGAGCCGAAGTCGATCGGCGTCGGCCAGTACCAGCACGATGTCGACCAGGGCAAGCTGTCGCGTTCGCTCGATGCCGTGGTTGAAGACGCAGTGAATGCCGTCGGCGTCGATCTCAACACGGCGTCGGCCCCGCTGCTCGCCCGCGTTTCCGGCCTCGGCAAATCGTCGGCGGAGGCGATCGTCGCGCATCGTGACGCCAACGGCCCGTTCGGAAGCCGCAAGGAACTGATGAAGGTTCCCCGCCTCGGTGCCCGCACCTTCGAACAGGCCGCCGGCTTCCTCCGCATCCCCAACGGCAAGGAGCCGCTCGACGCCTCGTCCGTGCATCCGGAAGCCTATGGCGTCGCGAAAAAGATCGTCGCCGCCTGTGGCCGCGACGTTCGCACGCTGATGGGCGACAGCGCGGCGCTCAAGCAGCTCGACCCGAAACTCTTCGTCGACGAGCGCTTCGGCCTGCCGACCGTCAAGGACATTCTCGCCGAACTGGAAAAGCCCGGCCGCGATCCGCGTCCGGAATTCAAGACGGCGACCTTTGCCGACGGCATCGACGACATCAAGGACCTGAAGCCCGGCATGTTGCTCGAAGGCACGGTGACCAATGTCGCCGCCTTCGGCGCCTTCGTCGATATCGGCGTGCACCAGGACGGCCTCGTGCACGTCTCGCAACTGGCGGACCGCTTCGTCAAGGATCCGCATGAGGTGGTGAAGGCGGGCGACGTGGTGAAGGTGCGCGTCACCGAAGTGGACGTGCCGCGCAAGCGCATCGGCCTGACCATGCGCAAGGAGGGCGGCGAGCCGGCACCGCGCGACAACGCGTCCCGCAACGATAAAAATGCGCAGATGAAGCCGAAATTCGCCCAGGCGGCGCCGAAGCAGCAGGCGCCGTCGCAGGGTGCCTTCGGCGCAGCGCTTGCCGAGGCGATGAAGCGGAAGTAAGCCCAAATTTTCCTAATGGCTGCCGGCAGAAATCGTCGTTTGTTTTGACCCGCCCGCTTTCGCATAGTCGCGGCATGGGCGGGCTCAAACGGGCCGGGCGGGCGTAGTCACGCTCCCGGCGCCGACAGACAGGACAGAAACATGACGATCACCCTTTCACGCCGGCAGGCGATTGCCGGCGCTCTCTTTGCCGTTCCCGCGGTGTCCGTGCTGGCAGGTGCCGCCGGTGCGGCGACGGGCGACAGCCTGGAAAAGCGGCTTGCCGCGCTGGAAGCGCGCCATGGCGGCCGCATCGGCGTTGCCATACTTAATCTCGCGACGGGCGCGCGGCTTGGCCATCGCACGGACGAGCGCTTCCTGATGTGCAGCACCTTCAAGGCGCTGTTGGCCGGGCATATCCTCGCCCGCGTCGACCGCGAGGAAGAGACGCTCGACCGGCGCATCACCGTCAAGAAAGCGGACCTTGTCGACTATGCGCCGGTGGTGGAAAAGCGCGTCGGCGGCAGCATTTCCGTTGCCGAGCTCTGCGAGGCGACCATCACGCTCAGCGACAATGCAGCTGCAAACATCTTGCTGGCCGGTTCCGGCGGGCCGAAGGCGGTGACGCAGTTCCTGCGCGGCCTTGGCGACGAGATCACTCGCCTCGACCGCACGGAGCCGACGCTCAACTATCGCGAAACGCCGGACGACGAGCGCGACACGACGACCCCGGTCGCCATGGTTGAGACGCTGCGCAAGCTGATCTTCGGCGACGTCCTTTCGCCGCGCTCGAAGGCGCAGCTCGCCGCCTGGCTCGTCATGAACAAGACCGGCGACACCCGGCTGCGCGCCGGTTTCCCGGCCGACTGGACGACCGGCGACAAGACCGGCACCAACGGCGACAAGGCCGGCAATGCCAATGACGTGGCCGTCGCCTGGTCGCCGGACCGCGGCGCCATCATCGTCAGCGCTTTCTGCGAAATCCCCGGCATTTCGGGCGATGAGCGCAACGCCCTCATCGCCGAAATCGGCCGCATCGCCGTCGACGTCTGATCGCAGGGCGCCGCCCATGCGGCGGCGCCTCAGCCCTCCAGTTCGCCCTTCAAGGCCGACAGCACGTTCATCGCGTGGCCGGCATATTGGCTGATCCACCGATCGTGGATCGCCTGGATCGGCAGCGCATTGAGGTGGTTCCAGCGCTCGCGGCCCTCGCGGCGCGGAAGCACGAGATCCGCCTCTTCCAGCACCTTCAGGTGCTGCATCACCGTGCAGCGGTCCATCTCCGGAAATCTTTCGCACAGGGCGCCCGTCGTCAGCGGCGCGTGTTTGATCGCATCCAGCATCTGCCGGCGGTTGGCGTTGGCGAGCGCCTTGAACACGGCGTCCTCTTTCGATTCGCTTGACATGTTATGTTTTTATAACATATTTTGAGCGGGCACAAGCAGAGGAGGGCGCTTTCGCCCCGAAGGAGGACGGCATGACGCTGGAATTTCGCGTGAACGGGCGGATCGGCAAGCCGGTCGCCGACGTCTTCGACGCCGTGGTCAATCCGCAAAAGCTGAGCGGCTATTTCACCACCATCGGCGGCGCGAGCGCGCCGCTCGTCGAAGGCACGACGGTCACCTGGTGGGGCATGGCCCCGGTCATCGTCGACAAGGTGGAGGAGAACGCACTCATCGTCTTCCGCTGGGATGCGATGGTCGAGGAGGGGGAGGACCCCTACAAGACGCGCGTCGAGATGCGCTTCAAGGCGCTGGACGACGGCGGCACGATGGTGACCATCGCCGAGACGGGCTGGCGCGAGAACGGACGCGGCCAGAAATCATCCTACATGAATTGCGAGGGCTGGTCGCAGATGCTCGCCTGCATGAAGGCCTATGTCGAATACGGCATCAATTTGCGCGAGGGCTATTACCCGAGCGAGCTCAAGGGCGTCGTCGCCGCCGAGCAGCAGGATTACACCTGAGGAGAAGATTATGACTGCAAACATCAAGGGCGGTATCAACATCGCCATGAAGGTGCCGTCGCACCAATACGAGGCGACGATCGCCTTCTACCGCGACATCGTCGGCCTCGAACCCTTCGACGACAAGGCGCCCGCCGCGGGCTTTCACCTCGGCCCGAACCGGCTGTGGATCGACGAGGCACCGACTTTCAGCCAGGCGGAAGTCTGGCTCGAACTCTTCACGCCGGACCACAAGGTGGCGCTCGGCCATCTGGAGAAGAACGGCGCCGTGCGCTGCGACGCCATCGAGGATCTCGGCGAGGGCTTTCGCGGCGGCTGGATCATGAACCCGGCCAATGTCGTGCACATGGTGCGCGAGCCCGACGCCTGGTAGTTCTTATATCGCGGCCGGCGGCGTCAAACCGTCGGCGGCCGCCATCGGCATGGGCTCGTCCACCGGCGCATGATGCTGGAGGACCACGACGCGGCTTCCGGTCGGCACGCGGCCATAGAGATCGATGATATCCTGGTTGAACAGCCGGATGCAGCCGCTCGACACCGCCTTGCCGATCGACCACGGCTCGGACGTGCCGTGGATGCGGAAGAGCGTGTCCTTGCCGTCCTTGTGAAGATAAAGCGCGCGCGGGCCAAGCGGATTGGTCAGCCCCGGCTCCATGCCGCCCGCCCATTTCAGGTTCCGCTCCGGCTCTCGCGCGATCATGTTCTGCGTCGGCGTCCAGCGCGGCCATTCCGCCTTGCGGCCGATGCGCGCGCCGCCCTCGAATTCCAGGCCCGCCTTGCCGACGCCGATGCCATAGCGCAGCGCCATGCCGCCATCCTGCACGAGGTAGAGGAAGCGGTCCTGCGTATCGATGACGATCGTGCCGGCCGGCTCCGCCGTCTGGTAGGCGACGAGCTGACGGAAATATTTCGGGTTCACCCGGCTGATATCCATGCCCGGCAGCGGAAAACGTTCCTCCGGCTGCGGCCCGTACATCGCCACATGCAACGGGTCTGGCCCCTTTTTCACCGGCTTGGCGGTGGTGCCGCAGCCGGCGAGCGTGGCGGCAAGGGCCAGGAGGGCGAGGGCGCGGAGGGGGGACACACACATGAGTTGGGCACCTGTCTTTTTGATTCCGAAGCTGGCCTGTCGGCCTTGCCGCGGTTCTTTGAAGCCAAAGCCGGCATCGGCAGGGCGAGAAGAAAGCGAAACTGTGGCAAGGGCTTAGGTGTGGCGGCAAGGCCACGCGTCGTTCCGCCGCAGCAGGTTTCGTGCCGTCGCGAGGGCGTGCCGGGGCATGCGCGCCCGCTTGCCCCCAACCGGCCGAGAGCGTAAGGCTTGGCGCATGCAATGGAGTGATGAGGCCATCGTTCTGGGCGTTCGGCGCCATGGCGAGACGTCGGTGATCGTCGAGGTGATGACGCGCGAGCGCGGGCGCCATCTCGGCATGGTGCGCGGCGGGCGCTCGCGGACCATGCAGCCGGTGCTCCAGCCGGGCAATTCCGTCGAGGTGACATGGCGGGCGCGGCTCGACGAACATCTCGGCGAGTTCCGCATCGAGCCGCTGGAACTGCGCGCCGGGCGGCTGATGGAGACGGCGACCGCCGTCTATGGCGTGCAGGCCATGGCGGCGCTGCTGCGCTTCCTGCCGGAGCGCGATCCGCATCCCCATCTCTATGAAGCGCTCTCCGTCATCCTCGACCACCTGCACGAACCGGCCGATGCCGGCGAGCTTTTCGTGCGCTTCGAGCTGGCCGTCCTGAACGACCTCGGTTTCGGCCTCGACCTGCTCGAATGCGCGGCGACCGGCACGCGCGACGACCTCTGCTACGTTTCGCCGAAATCCGGCCGCGCCGTCTCGCGCAATGCCGGCGCGCCCTGGGCGGCCAAGATGCTGGCGCTGCCCGCCTTCCTCGGCGACGAGAGCCGGCATGCAGCGGATGTGACGGCGCTTGCCGACGGCTTCCGCCTGACGGCCTACTTCCTCAACCGGCATGTCTGCGAACCGCGCGGGCTGGAGCTTGCCGACGCCCGCGAGGGCTTCGTGCAGGCGGCGCTGAAGGCACTGACGCCGAAACACGAACAACCGAAAGAGGCGAGTGCATGACGGTCGAAATCTATCCGGGGCTGACGGTGGGCAGCGTCGGCACGCTGCCCTTCGACGTGGTGAAGCGCGACGGCGGGCTGAAAGTGTTGCACGCCATGCTCGCCGGCGACCTGCCGGCGCCGCCCATGGCGAAGACCCTCGCCTTCAGCATGACCGAGGTGGAGGAGGGCCGCGTCGTCTTTTCCGGCATGCCGTCGGCCGATCACCTCAACCCGCTCGGCACCGTGCATGGCGGCTGGACGGCGACGGTGATGGATTCCGCACTCGGCTGCGCCGTCTTCTCGGTCATCAAGCCGGGCGAGGCCTATACGACGATCGAGTTCAAGCTGAACCTCGTGCGCCCCGTGCTGCCCGGCATGGGCGAAGTGTTCTGCGAGGGAAAAATCATCCACCGCGGCCGCACCATCGCCACCTCCGAAGCGTGGCTGCGCGACGGCAAGGGCAAGCTGCTCGCCCACGGCACGGAAACCTGCGCCATCTTCCCGATCGAGAATTTGACGCGCTGACGGCGAAGAGATCAACGCGCTGAAACGTAACCCCGTTTGGCGTTTGGAAAAAACCGGGTAGTGTCGCCACCCTGAAGTGTGCCGTGCTGGAGTTGCAATGCTCGAAATCCTATCCCTGGTCGCTATCGGCCTGGCTCTCTACACCCTCAATGCCTCCCGCAACTCCGCCCAGAAGATCGGCGAAGAGGTGATGCGGCTGAAGCGCGAGGTCGAGGCGCTGAAGGCTGGCGGGGTGCTGGTGCCGGCAGCGGAAGGGGCGGGCGAGGCGTCCGTGGAGGTGGCGGAGGCCGCGCGCGAGGCGGCGGCGGATGAGCCGGCCGAAACCCCGTTCGCAGGCCCTTGGGCCGGCCCGAAGCCGGTTACGTCGGACGACGTCGAAAAGGGCCGCGCAGTCTTCGGCGGCGCAACGCCCGCCGAAGCGTCGGCCGCCAGCGAGACAGCGGAGGAAGCCGTTGCAGCGCAGCCCGTTGCCGCCCCGGTCAAGCCGAAGGAAAGTTTCGAAAGCCGCATCGGCGCGCGCTGGGCTGTCTGGGTGGGCGGCATCGCGCTGGCGCTCGGCGGCATCTTCATGGTCAAATATTCGATCGAGGCGGGGCTGCTCAGCCCGGCGGTGCGCCTGTCGCTCGCCGCGGTCTTCGGCCTAGTCCTGATGGCGGTCGGCGAGTTCGTGCGCCGCCGCACCCAGCCGCTCATCGCCAATGCCTTCCAGAACGCCATGATCCCCGGCGTGCTCACCGCCGCCGGCGCCATCACGCTCTTCGCCGTCACCTATGTTTCCTACGAATTCTACGGCTATGTCGGCCCGGTCGCGGCCTTCGTGCTGCTCGCTGCCGTCTCCTTCGCGACGATCGGCCTGTCGCTGCTGCACGGCCAGGCGCTGGCCGGCCTCGGCCTGCTCGCCTCCATGCTGACGCCCGCGCTGGTCTCGACCGACGAGCCGAGCGCCTGGAGCCTCTTCGGCTTCCTCTCCGTCGCCTGGCTCGCCACCTTCGCCGCCTCGCGCATCCGCCACTGGCAGGTCGTGCCGGCGCTCGCCAATGGCGGCATGGCGCTCTGGGCCTTGCTCTACCTGGCCGGGGCCGAAACTGTCGATGTCGTGCCGGTGCTCGCCGCCCTGCTGGTGCTCGTTCTCGGCCATGGCCTGATCTGGCCGGGCGCTATCGCGTTCGACGACACGCCAGTAGCCGCCGGTGCCGCGCCCGCCGATCCTTTCGACAAGCTGCTCGCCCCGCCCGCCGTCGCGGTGTCGCTGACCGGCGCGCTCGCCGTCGTCTTTCCGGCGCTGGTGCTCGCAAGCCGGGTACCGACGATCACCCATGCGGATTACGGCTTCGTCATCCTGGTGATGGCGCTGGCGGTGCTCGGCGCCCTGCGCGGCTGGGCGATCTATCCTGCCATCTTCTCCGCAATCGGCGCCGTCGTCGGTGTCACAACGATGGTGGCGCTGCCGGGCGGCGCGCTGATCGATACGTTCGGCGGGCTGGCACCCCCGACGCTGGAAGGCACCACGCCTATTCCGGTCCTGGGTGCTGCCCCAGTCACCCTGCTGCTGGTCCTCGCGGTGGCCTATGCCGCCGTCGGTCTCGCGGCGGTGCGCCTGCGCATCGCGGGCTCGTCCCATTTCGGGGCGCTGTGGAGCCTGTTGGCGCCGGCCGTGCCCTTTGCGGTGCTCGCCGTCAGCTTCCTCAATTTCGGCAATCTCTCGTTCGACGCGAAACACGGCCTCCTCGCCGTGCTGCTCGGCCTCGTCTTCTTCGCCGCGGCGGAAACCTTTTCCCGCGAACGGACGGAGGAGGGCGGCCTGTTCATCCCGCAATGGACGCTTGCCGCCGGCGGCTTCGCCTTCCTTGTTCTGGCGCTGCACGCGCTGACGGACGGCCTCTTCACGACGCTCGGCGTCGCGGCTCTCGGCACCGCGGCCGTCTTTGCGACACGCGTTCGCGCCTGGCCGGTGCTGCCCTGGCTGATGGCGGGTGCCGCCGCGGTCGTTGTCGGCCGCATCGCCTGGGAGCCGACCATCGTCGGCGCCGCAAACCTTTCCAAGACGCCGGTCTTCAACCAGCTCCTCGCCGGCTACGGCATCCCGGCCGCACTTCTCGCACTCTCCGCCTTCGAGCTGCGCCGCTGGCCGGGCGAGCGCATCCGTAACCTGCTCCAGGCGCTGGCCAGCCTCTTCCTGCTCCTGACCGCCGCGATCCTCGTGCGCCACGGCATGAATGGCGGCGTGCTCGACAGTTCCGTGCCGACGCTCGGCGAGCAGGCGACCTATACGCTCTTGGTCATCGGCGCTTCGGCGATCATGATGTCGCTCGATCTCAAGTCGCCGAGCCCCGTCTTCCGCTATGGCTCCATGGCGGTCGGCGTGCTCTCGGTTTTCTCTATCGCCAGCGCCCATTTCATCGGCCTCAACCCCTATTTCACCGGCGAACTGCTCGGCAAATGGCCGTTCGTCGACCTGCTGCTCGTGGGCTACCTGCTGCCCGGCATCGCCTATGGCGGCCTCGCCTGGTATGCGCGCTGCCGGCGGCCGATGCCCTATGTCATCATGCTGGCGCTGGCCGGCGTGGCGCTCGCCTTCGCCTGGGTCACGCTTTCGGTGCGCCGCTACTGGCATGGCGAGGGCATTGCGGACTGGAAGGGGTTCCTCCAGCCGGAGACCTACACCTATTCCGTCGTCTGGCTGCTGCTCGGCGTGGCGCTCCTCGTCGTCGGCTCGAAGTTCGATTCGAAGAGCATTCGCCTGGCCTCGGCCGGCCTCGTGCTGATCGCGGTGGTCAAAGTCTTCCTGATCGACATGGCCAACCTCGAAGGCATCTTGCGCGCGCTCTCCTTCATCGGGCTCGGCGCGGTGCTGATCGGCATCGGGCTGTTCTACCAGAAAATCCTCTCCGGAAAGTCCGGGACCAGCGAAAAGGCGGAATTGAACGCCGAGGCGTGACAGGTTAGGTCTCGGGCAATCGAAACCGGATCGCCCATGTCCTTCACCTGCCTTGCCGCCGCCTTTTCACCCCTCGGGGATCTCGCCGAGCGACTCTTACCGCAGGCCTTCGCCGCCGATGACGGCTCGCATGACGCCGCGCACCTGATCCGCGTGTGGAAGAACGCGCGTCGCATCCAGGCGGAGGAGGGCGGCGACCGGCGACTTCTGGCGGCCGCCGTGCTGCTGCACGATTGCGTGGCGGTGGAAAAGAATTCGCCGCTGCGCATGCAGGCGTCCCGCCTTGCGGCCGAAAAGGCCTCCGCCCTGCTTGCCGCCGAGGACTGGAATGCCGCGGATGTGGCGGCGGTCGGCCACGCCATCCTCACGCACAGCTTTTCCGCCAATATCGCGCCGGAAACGCTGGAGGCGAAGATAGTGCAGGATGCCGACCGGCTCGACGCGATCGGCATGGTGGGAGCCGCACGCTGCTTCTACATTGCCGGGCGCATGGGCAGCGGCCTCTACGATCCCCTGGACCCGCTCGCCGAACACCGCCCGTTGGACGACAAGGCCTTCGCCATCGATCATTTCGAGGTCAAGCTCTTCAAGCTGGCGGATGGTTTCCAGACGGCGGCGGGCGCGCGCATGGCCGGCGAGCGCACGGCGCGCCTGCGCACGATCCGCGACATGCTTCTGGATGAAATCTGAAGAAAAACATGCTTTTGTGACACCGGATTGAATCGGTTCGCCAAAGCGTTGACTCAAAACCTCAGGAAACGGCGCCGCCATGAAGATTGAAGGTCTGAACATTTACCCGCTGAAGAGCGGCCGGGCCATCCCCGTCGAAAGTGCGACCGTGCGCCTCGATGGGCTTGCGGGCGACCGCCGCTTCATGATCGTCGAGCCGGACGGCCGTTTCATCACCCAGCGCGAGTTGCAGGCGCTCGCCCGCGTCGAGGCGACGGCGGTCGGCGAAAGCCTCCACCTCGAAATGGAAGGCCGCCAGCTCTTCGCGAGCTTCGAACCGGAAGACCGCATCGACGTGACCATCTGGGACAGCCCGGTCAACGCCGCCGTCGCCGACGAGGCCGTCAACGAGACGCTTTCCGACTGGTTCGCGCGTCCCGTCAAGCTCGTGCACATGGACGCCCTGGCCGTGCGCGCCGAGGGCGAGGACTGGGCCGGCAGCCCGGCGCCCGTCGGCTTTGCCGATGGTTTCCCCGTCCTCGTCACGACGACCGGCTCGCTTGCCGACCTCAACCGCACGCTTGCCGCCAAGGGCCAGGAGCCCGTCGGCATGGACCGCTTCCGCACCAACATCCTCGTCACCTGCGACGACCCCTGGGCCGAGGATTTCTGGGAGGCGATCGAGATCAACGGCATCGTCTTCGATTTCGTCAAACCCTGCGCCCGCTGCATCATGACCACGCAGGACCAGATGACCGGCGAACGCATCGGCGGCAACCCCATCCAGGGGCTCGCCGAAAAACGCATGTCCGCCGACCGCCGCGTGCCCGGCGTGCTCTTCGGCTGGAATGCGGTGCCGCGCAGCGAAGGCGAAATCCGCCTCGGTGATGAGGTGCGCGTGACGAAGACGCGGGCTGAGCGGTGGCCGATGAAGATTCGGGCCTGAATTCAGGCCACCGAATTTTGCGCACGAAACCGCGCCACCCATTCCTGGCTGGTGTGGTCGGCCAACTTCCGGACGCCGGGCGTAACCCCGTCTGCCGCCGCCGGATCAAGCCCCAGGCGGATGAGCACAGTGCGTAAAGTGCCCTGCGGATCGTTGGATAGATCATCATAGGAAAGGCTAAGCGGAGCGATCGCTTCGCGCTCGAACCACGCCTCCCATGCACGGTCATAGTCGGTCATCGTCTCGACGCAGACTCGAATGGCGTCACCGTCGTAGACGGGTGCACGATGCGGCGCGGTCCGCTCCAGTTCCGTGCCATCCGGGGCGAGGTGCCACAAGCCGGTCTGTTCCGCCTTCAGATACGAGACCGCCTGCGCGAGCTTGTCGGCGCGTGTCAGGTGAATGAAGAGCGTGGTGCCGAAGACCCGTTGGAAACGCTCGGAATCTCTGAGGTCGCCGGGATGGAGGATCGCCAGCTTCTCGCACAGGAACTCGAAGCCGTGCCTCTGCTGGCGAAGCCCGAAAACCGCCGTATCGCCGCATCCTTTGTGGATCGCAGCTTCAAAGATCGTTTCCAGAATCTCGCGTTCCGTCGCCGATTCTGGCGGCGTCAGGCCGAGCCGCGCCAGCCAGTCGGACAGGGCGGGACGGTAGAAGAGCGAGGCCGGGTTTCCGGCAATGCCGGTGGCGGCCAGCAGTTTGCACAACAGGGTGCTGCCGCTGCGCGGAGAAGTGCAGATAACGTAGGAGCTGTAGCGTGCCATGCCGGCCCGACTATCGGTGGCATGTGACAGCCTGATGTCGAGCCGGTTTGCTCATAGTGCTCTCAAACCCAACCGCGCCGCTTGAAATACAAAAACGGCATCAGCGCTGAAAAAATCATCAGGCCGATCGCGAAGGGGTAGCCGAGCGTCCATTGCAGCTCCGGCATCAGTTCGAAATTCATGCCATAGGCCGAGGCGACCAGTGTCGGCGGCAGGAAGACGACCGAGGCGACGGTGAAGATCTTGATGATCTGATTCTGCTCCAGATTGATCAGGCCGAGCGTCGCGTCGAGCAGGAAGTTGATCTTGCCCGACAGGAAGGCGGCATGGTCGCCGAGCGAGGCGGCATCGCGCTGCACGAGCTTGACGAGCTGGCGGATTTCCTTCGAGGGCCGGCGTGACGGGCTTTCCAGCGCCGCGTGGTAGGCGACGAGGCGCGAGATGCTGACGAGGCTTTCGCGCACGCCGCTCAGGAAATCGCCCTTGCGGCCGAGCTGCTCGATCAGCGCTTCGAGGTCGCGCGTCTTCTTGCGGGAGGGGCCTTTCTTGCTGCGGAACACCTCGCGCGAAATACCGTCGATCTCGTTGCCGAGCCGCTCCAGCACATCCGCCATGCGGTCGATCACCGCTTCGATGACGCCGAGCATGACGTCCTCGCCGGTCTCGTAGCTATGGCCGTTGCCGCGAAGCGCCCGGTTGCAGAAGGTGACGAAGGGTTTTGCCTCGGCATGGCGCACCGTCACCAGCGTCGGCCCGCGCAGGATGAAGGTCACCGGCATCTTGGCCGGCTCGTCGCCGTCGAGATTGGTGAGCGCCGTCATGGTCATGAAGGCGGCCCCGTCCTCCTGGTAGAGGCGGGCGGACAGCTCGATGTCCTCCATCTCCTCGCGCGTCGGCATGGTGATGTGCAAGGCCGCCTCGACGTCCGTCACTTCCTCGGCCGTCGGGTTCAGAAGGTCATACCAGAGGGCAGGGGCGATCGCCTGCTCGATGGCGGGGTTGGAAATTTCGCGCAGGCAAAAGCGGTCAGCCTTGCGGGCATAGATCTGCAGCATGTTTCGCTCCTTGGAGGGCATTCTCGCCATCCGGAGCGAAGCCGAAGCCTCTTACCGGAATGGTCGCGCGATCGCTCTCGATAGTCGACTGTCGGGGTCCATTGATCTTATCCGGGTTTGGTTGGCGTCCTGTGACGCCTGCGTGGCACATGCGCCTAAAATGCAGCGGCGTCAAGCACATCCGGCCGCCGGCGGGACCGGTTTGTTTCATCAATCCGGCTGATCGCTCGGTCAATTAAATTCGCTTTTGTTAATGCATGCCCGGCGATAGGTTTCCCTCTCAGATTTCGGAGATGCCCATGTCCGCCCCATCCATCGTTGCCGCCCGCGCCGCGAGCCGGCCCATGCCCTGGCTCATCATCATCGCCGGCTCGCTGATCGCCGTGCTCACCTTCGGCCCGCGCTCGGCGATGGGCTTTTTCCAGCTTCCCATGTTGCAGGATACCGGCTGGGACCGCACGACCTTCGGGCTTGCCATGGCGTTCCAGAACCTCGCCTGGGGCGTCAGCCAGCCGTTCTTCGGCGCCATCGCCGACAAATTCGGCACCTGGCGCGTTCTGCTGATGTCGGGCCTTCTTTATGCGCTCGGCCTGTTCCTCATGTCGCTCGGCACCTCGCCGCTCTGGTTGCATATCGGCGGCGGCGTGCTGGTGGGGCTCGGCGTCGGGTCCGGCTCCTTCGGCATCCTGCTTTCGGCCTTCGCGCGCAATGTCACGCCGGAGCAGCGCTCCATGGCCTTCGGCATCTGCACGGCGGCGGGTTCCGCCGGCATGTTCCTGTTCGCGCCGCTGTCGCAGGGGCTGATCAGCGCCTATGGCTGGTCGGACAGCCTCGTCTATCTCGGTATATTGATGCTTCTCGTGCCGCTGATCGCCATTCCGCTGCGCGGCAATTCCTCCTCCGGCATCACCGCCGCCAGCGATTACAAGCAGACGATCGGCGAGGCGCTCAAGGAAGCGCTCGGGCACCGCAGCTACCTGCTGCTGGTCGCAGGCTTCTTCGTCTGCGGCTACCAGGTGGCGTTCATCACCGCGCATTTCCCGGCCTATCTCGGCGACCTCGGCATCGACGCGCGCTATGCGGTGATCGCGCTGGCGCTGATCGGCTTCTTCAACATCATCGGCTCGCTCGCCGCCGGCGTCATCGGCCAGCGCTACTCGAAACCGTATTTCCTCGCCTATATCTACATCGCCCGCTCGGTGGCGGTGTCGGCCTTCATCCTGCTGCCGAAATCGCCCACCTCGGTCATCATCTTCGCCATCGTGATGGGCCTGCTGTGGCTCTCCACCGTGCCGCCGACCAATGCGCTCGTCGCCATCATGTTCGGCACGAAGCATCTCGGCCTGCTGGGCGGCATCGTCTTCCTGTCGCATCAGGTCGGTTCGTTCCTCGGCGTGTGGATGGGCGGCTATCTCTACGACCAGTTCGGCACCTATGATCCGGTGTGGTGGCTCGGCGTGGCGCTCGGCATCTTCGCGGCGATCGTGCACTGGCCGATCCAGGAAAAGGCCGTCCTGCGCCCGGCGATCGCCTGATGCCAAATGCTTGCGCCGCCCGAAATGATTTCAGGCGGCGCTCCTTGCAAACCGTCACAAAAGTTTCTAAATCTGAATCACCGGCCCATGCCGGTTTTGTTTTGAAGCTATTATGCTCAAAGTGAGCAAAATAGAATTCCGCCGAAGGGGCGGAGGAAAAGGAGGGTTCCATGACCGTTCTGGCCCAGCACGCGGCAGCTGCCGGCGCAGCGCGCCCGCTCACCGCCGCGGAGCGCTTCGGCGTGCTCGAAAAGCCCGACCTTTTCTTCACGCCCGAGATCGCGCGCGAGACCGAGCACCTCTATGAAAAAGTGAAGCAGTTCATCCCCGCCTTCGAATGGCCGGTCTATGCGCCCTATGTCGCCGCCATCAACCGGCTGAAGAAGGAGCGCGGCGCCGTCATCCTCGCGCATAATTACCAGACGCCGGAGATCTTCCACTGCGTCGCCGATATCGTCGGCGATTCGCTGCAGCTCGCCCGCGACGCCACCAAGGTGGATGCCGAGATCATCATCCAGTGCGGCGTGCACTTCATGGCGGAAACGTCGAAATTGCTGAACCCGGAAAAGACCGTGCTCATCCCGGATTCGCGCGCCGGCTGCTCGCTGTCGGAATCGATCACCGGCGAGGACGTGCGCCTGTTGAAGCAGCGTTACCCGGGCGTGCCGGTCGTGACCTACGTCAACACGTCGGCCGACGTGAAGGCGGAGACGGACATCTGCTGCACCTCATCGAACGTGCTCGCCGTCGTGGAGAGCCTGGAGAGCGACACCGTGCTCTGCATTCCCGACGAATATCTCGCGATGAACGTCGCCAAGCAGACCAACAAGAAGATTTTGACCTGGAAGGGCCATTGCGAGGTGCATGAGCGCTTCACGGCGGCCGAACTGCTCTCCTATAAGGAATCCCATCCCGGCATCGAGATCATCGGGCACCCGGAATGCCACCCGGACGTCATCGCCGTCTGCGATTTCGCCGGCTCCACCTCGGGCATGATCAACTACGTCAAGGACAACCGTCCCTCGCGCGTGCTGCTCGTCACCGAATGCTCGATGGCCTCCAACATCCAGGCGGAGCTGCCGGGCGTCGATTTCGTCAAGCCGTGCAATCTCTGTCCGCACATGAAGCGCATCACGCTGCCGAAGATCCTCGACAGCCTGGTGAACATGACGGACGAGGTGCTGGTCGATCCGGCGATTGCCGATCGCGCCCGCCTCGCCGTCGAGCGGATGGTGAACCTGAAGCAGTAGGCCGCCCTCCAGCCTGGAGGGAAGGGGCAATGCCCCTCGGCTAGCGGCGCGTCGGAGGAGTGAGACATGCCCATTGATAGTTTTCGCCCGCAATCCTGGAACGGTATCGACGATATCGTCATCGTCGGCGGCGGCCTTGCCGGCCTCTTCTGCGCGCTGAAACTCGCGCCGCGACCCGTCACGATCCTCGCGGCCGCCCCCATCGGCCAGGGCGCGTCGTCTGCCTGGGCGCAGGGCGGCATCGCGGCGGCGATGAGCCCCGGCGACACCTTCGACAAACACGTCGCCGATACGCTCGAAGCCGGTGCCGGCATCGTCGACGAGAAGATGGCGCGCTTCATGGTCTCCGAAGGCCCTGCACGCATCCACGACCTGCTGGAATACGGCGTGCCCTTCGACCGTGACCTAGAAGGCAAGCTGCTGCTGTCGCGCGAGGCCGCCCATTCCGAGCGCCGCATCGTGCGCGTCAAGGGCGACATGGCCGGCAAGGCCATCATGGAAGCGCTCATCGCCGCCGTAAGGAAAACGCCGTCGATCCGCGTTCTCGAAGGTTATGTCGTCGAGGAGTTGGTGCGCGAAGGCCGCTTCATTTCCGGCGTTGTCGCGCGGCCGGATGCCGGCCAGGCGAAGAACCGCGTGCATTTCCCGGCCCGCGCCGTGGTGCTGTGCTCGGGTGGCGTCGGCCATCTTTTTGCGGTGACGACCAATCCGTGGCAGGCCTGCGGCCAGGGCGTCGGCATGGCCGCGCGCGCCGGCGCCATTATCGCCGATCCGGAATTCGTGCAGTTCCACCCGACCGCCATCAATATCGGTCGCGATCCCGCACCTCTCGCCACCGAAGCCCTGCGCGGCGACGGCGCGCATCTGATCAACTCCGCCGGCCATCGCTTCATGCTGGATATCCACGAGGACGCCGAGCTCGCACCCCGCGACATCGTCTCGCGCGGCGTCTTCGCCGAAGTGCAGGCCGGCCGCGGCGCCTTCCTCGATTGCACCAAGGCGGTGGGCGCCCATTTCCCCGACATGTTCCCAACGGTCTATGCCTCCTGCAAGGCTGCCGGCATCGACCCGGTCACGCAGCCGATCCCTGTCGTGCCCGCCGTGCACTACCATATGGGCGGCGTGCTGACGGATGCGGAAGGCCGCACCTCGATCGACGGCCTTTGGGCCGCCGGCGAAGTCACCTCCACCGGCGTGCACGGCGCCAACCGCCTGGCTTCGAATTCCCTGCTCGAAGCCGTCGTCTTCGCCGCCCGCATTGCCGAAAACATCAAGGGCATGCTGCCGGAGCCGAAGATCAACGACTGGGGCAAGAATGCCGGCGAGAGCGACGACCTCGTGACGATCGAGGACAGCCCCGCCTTGACGCGGCTGCGCCGTATCATGAGCGACCACGTCGGCGTCATCCGCACCCGCGAGGGCCTGAAGGCCGCAATCCGCGAGATCGCCGCGCTGGAACGCGAAAACAGCCGCATGCGCTTCCACAACATCGTCACCACGGCAAAGCTCATCGCCGCCGGCGCCTATCTGCGCGAAGAAAGCCGCGGCGGCCACTACCGCTCCGATTTTCCCGAGCAGAAAGCCAACTGGAAACACCGCACCTTCCTCACCCTTGCAGAGGCGGAAAAGGTGGTGGCGGATGTGGCGGAGACGGCGGCGGCGTGAGGATTGGCAAAAATTGACAATTGCCTTTCCAGCGCTAGAATCGGGCGAGAGGATCGTGCCATGCCGACACTGAACGTAAGCCTGACACCGGAATTCACCGATTTCATCGAGGATGCCGTCGCAAGCGGCTGCTATGTCTCGGCAAGCGAGGTCGTGCGCGACGCGCTGCGCCTGATGCGCCAGGAGCAGGAAAGCGAAGCGGCAAAGCTCGCCATGCTGCGCAAGGCAGTCGATGCCGGGTTGGCGCAATCCGAGCGGGGCGAGTTTGCCGAGCGTTCCGTCAGCGACATCTTTTCCGCGGCCGTCGCCGAGCTATGAGCCGTGTCCGGCTGACGCGGGAGGCCGAACGGGATCTCGCCGAAATCGCCCGCTACACCGTGGCGACGTTCGGCGCCGAGCAGGCCATGCGCTACGCCGCGCTGATCGAGCACGCCCTCCGCCTCCTGGCGGAAGACCCCGGCCGGCCCGCCTCGCGCGACCGCGACGAACTGCGCCCCGGCGTGCGCTCGCTGCATATCTCCCGTGCCGCCGGCCGGCGTCATGCCGCCTCGCATGTTCTCTATTACCATCTTGTCGCCGGCGCGGAGGGCGCGCAGGATATCGTCATCCTCCGCGTCCTGCATGAACGCATGGAGCCGCTGAAGCGGCTCGTCGACGCCAATAGCCCTGAAAAGGATCAACAGCCATGACCACCCCCTATCTCCCCGTCCTCTCGCCCCTGATGGTGGAGGAGCAGGTGCGTGCGGCCTTGTCGGAGGATCTCGGGCGGGCGGGCGATATCACCAGCCAGGCGACGATCGCGCCGGAGATGGTGGCGGAGGCGGAGTTGAATGCGCGCGAGGATGGCGTCGTCGCCGGGCTTGAGCTTGCCCGCGCAGCGTTCCGGCTGATGGACCCGGCGATCCGCTTCGAGGCCTTCGTGAAGGATGGCGACAAGCTCGCGCCCGGCACGGTGATCGCGAAAGTGTCCGGGCCGGCGCGCGCGGTTCTTTCGGCCGAGCGGGTGGCGCTCAATTTCCTCATGCATCTGTGCGGCGTCGCGACCCACACCGCGCGGTTTGCCGACGAGATTGCCCATACGGCGGCAAAGGTCTGCTGCACGCGCAAGACTATTCCGGGGCTCAGGGCGCTGGAAAAATATGCGGTGCGCATGGGCGGCGGCTCGTCGCATCGCTACGGGTTGGATGATGCGATACTCATCAAGGACAACCATATCGCGGTCGCCGGCGGCGTGGCGGGCGCGATCCGCGCGGCGCGTGCCTTTGCCGGCCATCTGGTGAAGGTCGAGGTGGAGGTGACGACGCTGGAGGAGCTGGAGGAGGCGCTGGAGGCGCAGCCGGATGTCATCCTGCTCGACAATATGGGGCCGGAACTGCTGCGCCGCGCCGTCGAGATCAACCGCGATTGCGCCGGTCTGACGGATGCGACCTACGCGGCCGACCCGCGACGCGTCAAGCTGGAAGCCTCCGGCAACGTTAATCTCAAGACGATCCGCGCCATCGCCGAGACCGGCGTCGACTATATTTCCACCTCCAAGATCACTATGGCCGCGCCGGCGCTCGATATCGGTCTTGACGTTGTCGTGAGCGGCTAGCTGGGAACACCCCCGACGGCGATGCGTTCCGGTTTCATGAGCAATCACAATCGGAAGGACGCATCATGTTGAAGATCGTGGCACTCGCGGCGGCGGCGGGCACGCTTGCAGGACTCGCCAGCCCCGTTTTCGCGCAACAGGCCAAGGATACGGCGCAGGCCAATTTCGTTGACCGCTCCGGCAAGGAGGCCGGGCGGGCGCAGATCACAGCCGGAAACGACGGCGTCCTCTTCGAGGTTGAAGTCTCCGGCCTGGAGCCGCGCAAATGGGTGGCGCTGCACATCCATGAGACCGGCACCTGCGACCATGCCGGCGGCCATGACTCCGCTGGCGGCCATTTCAATCCGGACGGCAAGGAACATGGTTTTGCGGCGGCCAATGGCCCGCATGCCGGCGACCTGCCGAACCAGTATGTGGCGGATGACGGCGTGCTGCGCGCGCAGGTCTATTCGGCCATGGTGCGGCTCGACGATGCCGAACGCGGCATCCGCGGCCGCGCCCTGATCGTGCATGCCGGCTCGGACGACTACCGCACCGACCCGACCGGCGGCGCGGGCGATCGTCTCGCCTGCGCTGTGATCGAATAAGAGCCTATTCGGCCGGGGCCGCATCAGGCTCCGGCCCCGCCAGCTTCTGGCCGAAGGCGATGCGCACGCGACGGTTCATTTCGCGCGTCGTCTTGAACCATTGCGGCGTCGAGACCCAGTAGCGCAGGGTCAGGATCGCCGAACTTTCTTCCAGGCTATCGACGAAGACCTGCGGTGCGGGCACGGATTCGATCGTCGAATCCTGTCGGGCGATCGTCAGCAGGCGGTCGATCTCGTCGTCGATGTCGCGGTCATTTGCCACTTTCACCTTGAGATCATGCTTGCGCGTGCGCTCGCGGCTGAAATTGGTGACGGGCGTGTTCCACAGCGTGGAGTTCGGCGCCAGCCGATATAGGCCGTCGCTGGTCTTGAGTTCGGTGGCGAAGAGCCCGACCTCGGTGATCGTGCCGGACACGTCCTTCGTCTCGATATATTCGCCGACCCGGAAGGGCCTGAGCACGAGAAGCATGATGCCGGCGGCGATGTTCTGCAGCGTGCCCTGCAGCGCCAGGCCGATGGCCAGGCCGGCGGCGCCGAGGGCAGCGATGATCGAGGCTGTCTGCACACCGAACTGGCCGAGCACCGTCACGAAGACCAGGATCAGCACGGCATAGCGCAGGATGTTCGCGAAGAAATGCGCGAGCGTCGCATCGATGCCGCGCACATGCGAAAGCCCGGTCAGCGCCCAGCGATGCAGGATCCGCGAGAGAAACCAGCCGAGCACCAGCAGCACCAGCGCGCCCATAATCGAGAAGGAATATTGCACGGCGAGCGCGCTTGCCTGCGCCAGCGCCGCCCGTGTCGCAACGATGATGTCGGTTGCCTGTTGTTCCATGAAACCTTTCCCCGGTCGTTGATATCATTGAGGGGAATGGCACGATGGCCGATAAGTTCCGGCTAGCGCATGCCGACCTTGAGGCCGGGTGCCGGGCGTTCTTCCAGAATGCGGCGGCGGAAGCGGAAGAGGGCGGCGGGGCGCCCGCCGGTGGCGGAGGTCGAGCTTCCGGTCGGCTCGACGAGTTCGGCGCCCTCCACGAGGCGGCGGAAATTCTGCTTGTGCAAATGACGGCCGGAGATCGCCTCCACTGTCGCCTGCAATTCGGTCAGCGTGAATTCTGGCGCCATCAGCTCGAAGATCACCGGGCGATATTTGAGCTTGCCGCGCAGCCGCGCCATGGCGGTCGCGAGAATCCGGCGATGATCGTGCCGCATGGCGACACCGGGCGAGACCTGACCGGGCCGGGCGCGGCCATCCGTCACCGCCTCCTCGGCAAGGCCCGCCTCGTAGAGCAGCTCGTAGCGCTCCAGCACGCGCTCCTCGTCCCAGGGGAAATCGTCGAGGCCGAAGGCGAGGCGGATGCGGGTGCGCGGCGTGGTGCGCTCCGCCTGCACCACCTCGGCCGCCCAGGCTTTCAGCGCCGGAAGGATGAGCTGGTCGATCAGCGCCGGCCGGCCCTGCCGCCAGTCCTCCCAGGGAAGATAGGTGTACCAGTCGCGCCAGGCGGCGCCCGCTTCCGCCAGTTGCTCGTTCGCCTCGGCATCGGTGCGGGTCAGCGCGAGATAACCCACGGAGACCATATGCGTGCCCGCTTCGTCGGGCAGTTTCTGGCGGCCGCGATCGCCGAAGGTGTAGAGCTGCTCGATATAGCCGAGCTTCAGCGCCGTCTGCGCTTCCACGCTGGCGCGCAGGCTCGTCTCGAAGGTGCGGTGCTGCTGCGGGTCGAAGGGGCCGAATGGCAGCGCGTCGCGTGCCCGCGCACCCTCGCCGCCGATCGCCAGGATGCAGGGGTTGCGCTCGGAAATCGCGACGACTGCGGCATTGAGGCCGATTTCGACAGGCGGGCGGGCAGGGTGCTCCGTCATGACTGCACCGTTTCGGGCGTGGCGGAAAAGACGAAGGGGCTGTCGCCGACATAGTCCGCGCCGCGGCCGATCGCCTTGACGGCGGCCACAAGCCGGCCGCCCCGCGAGAGCACATGGTCGCCGATCTCGATCAGCCGGGCATTCGGCGTGGCCTGCACGGAGGCGCGGCGCAGGCGTTGCGCCAGGTCGTGTTCGTCCTGGTCCGGTTCCACGGCAAGGGCCGCAAGCAGGGCGGCGGCGGGCGAGCGGGAGACGCCCATCATGCAATGCACCAGCAACGGCGCCTGCCGGTCCCAGCCACGGGCGAAACCGATGATCGCGGCGACATGCTCCTCGCCGGGCGCGACGAGCTTTCCCGTGCCGGCAAAGGCGATGTCGTTGACGCCGATGATCATGTGGCGCGCGGCGGCGATGACCGCGGGCCGGTGGAAGCCCTGTTTCGGCGCAACGAGGCTCAGCATCTCGCGACAGCGATGGCGCACGGCGAGTTCCGCGATCTTTCCAAGCGGGGCGACGACGATCGTGCCCATGCTCACACCGCCGCGGCGGCCGCGCCGCGCTCCCCTTCAAGCGCCGTGAACCGGTCGGCAAAACGTTGCTGGGCGTCGATGGCGGGAAGCGGCGCAATCTCGATCATCTCCAGCGTGATGCCGCGCGGCGCGCCGAAGAACTTGATCGCCTCGGCATGCGAGAAGCCGGCAAGCTCCGTCGCCTCGAAGAAGGCAGCGACCTGGTCGGCCTTCTTGATCTTGGCCTTCAGGCTGGCGGGGGTTGCGGGCGGCAGGCCAAAACGCAGGTGCACGGCCGCCTCCAGCCGCTTCTCCACCGTCTTGTAGCCGCCGCCGACCACCGCTTTGAAGGGCGAGATCATGTCACCGATGACATATTCCGGCGCGTCGTGCAGCAGCGCCATCAGGCATTCGTGCGCATCGCAGCGGTTCTGCTGGCGAAAGATCGCCTCGACGACGAGCGAATGCTGCGCCACCGAAAAGGCATGGTCGCCGTTCGTCTGGCCGTTCCAGCGCGCGACGCGGGCAAGGCCATGGGCGATGTCGGAAAGCTCGATATCGAGCGGCGAGGGATTGAGTAGGTCGAGACGGCGGCCGGACAGCATGCGCTGCCAGGCGCGCGGCTCCGTCTTCGCGCGCGCCGCTCCGCTCATGGGGTGACACCCTTTTGCAGCACGAAGTTACCCCCCTCTGGCCTGCCGGCAATCTCCCCCTCAAGGGGGGAGATTGGCAAGAGGCGGGAACGGGACTCAAACTGCCCTCTCAAAGAAGGGCTAAACGGTGCTCCATCCAATCTCCCCCCTTGAGGGGGAGATGCCCGGCAGGGCAGAGGGGGGTGTTGTCCTCCACGACGAACCCGACTCATTGCGCCGGCACCTCGGATGCGTCCTGCGGGAAGGTGAGGCCGGTCCATGGGGCGAGCTCGACGGTGACGGGGGCGCCGTCCGCGGTGATCGGCGCGCCACTGTTGATCGCGTCGGCCGCGCGGTCGATGCGCACGATGGCGAGGCCGAGCGCACCGGAGACGCTGCCGAGCGTGCCGATCGGCTTGCCGCCGGCGAGAAGCTCGGTGCCGGTCGCGGGAAGGGCGGCCTCGCCCGTGACGATGACCGGGCGACGGCGCGCGGTGCCGCGGTGCTGCATGCGCGAGACCACTTCCTGCCCGACATAGCACCCCTTTCGGAAGGAGAGCCCGCCGGTGAGGTCGAGGATGATGTCGTGCGGGAAGGCGTCGGAGAGCGCATAGTCGCGGCCGGCTTCCGGGATGCCGGCGCCGATGCGCAGCGCATCGTAGAGCGTCGGATCGTCGCTGCCACCGGCGCCGGGGCGGCGGGAGACGGCGAGGCCAGCCTTGGCGAAGCGCGCGTCGCGCGCCGCATCGGCCTCGGGAGCGTCCCAGGCGATCGTCACCGCGTCGCCCTCGATCACCGCGAGATCGACCGCGGCGCGCAGCTTGTACATGGTGAGCCGCTTGAGCAGCGAATCACGCTGGTCTTCCGTCGTCTCGATCAGGAAGGCCTCGTCGCCGTCGCGGCGGATCAGGAAGTCGAACAGGATCTTGCCCTGCGGCGTCAGCAGCGCGCCGGGGCGGATTTCGCCGGCCGGCAGGTCCGGCAGGTTGGTGGTGATGAGCGATTGCAGGAAGGTCTCGGCATCCTTGCCGGAAAGGCGGAGAAAGGCGCGGCCGGAAAGCGTGACGGAAGGCATGATTCGATCCAGTTTTTCGCGCGCCGGCACCATGCGGGCCGCGGGCGGTGCACCATCGCACCTGTTGAAACAGAAGTAGAACGCCCGGGCGGCTTTCGCAAGGTCGTGCTGTCTTGTCCGCGTGCCCGCGTTGGGCCAGAAGGGCGTTCGAAAGACCATGAGGCACCGATGAACGCTCAGCCGACACTTCCCCATGATGCCTGGTCCGCCTGGCATCCGCGCGAGCTTGCCCGCCGGCTCACCGGCGTTGCGCGGCCGTGGTGCGTCGTCGGCGGCTGGGCGCTCGATCTTTGGCATGGTTTCGAGACGCGTCCGCACGAGGATCTCGAATTCACCGTGCTGCGCGGCGATTTCGCAGTCTTCCGCAGCGCCCTGTCCGGCCTGCGCTTCCATGCGGTCGGCGATGGCCATGTCGAGCCGCTTGCGCCGGACGAAGCGCCGCCCGCCGAGATCGCGCAGGTGTGGTGCGAGGACGAGGCGGCGGGCCGCTGGCGCGTAGACATGATGCTGGAGAATGGCACGCCGGACACCTGGATCTACAAGCGCGACCCGTCGATTCGCCGGCCGCGCGAAGAGGTGGTGCGCGTGAGCGCCGAGGGCATTCCCTATCTCGCGCCGGAGGCCATCCTGCTCTTCAAGGCGAAATACCGGCGCGACAAGGACGAGGCCGATTTCGAAAAGGCCCTGCCGAAACTCGACGCGGCGCAACGGCGCTGGCTGAGGGCCGGCATCGAGGCGGCCCATCCGGATCATGCGTGGCTAAAGCGGCTCAATCGCCGGTGATGAAGAATTTCCACTGGCCGTCCGGCGTAATCCCGATGCGGTAGAAATTGTAGCTGCCGAATTCCTGCATGTCGGCAAAGTCGCCGGCCGTCACGATGCGCAGAAGCTCCACCTTTTCCGGCGGCGTCAGCGTCGCAAGCGGCTTTTCGGCAAAATAGGGCCAGACATACATTTCGTCCGGCGTGCCCTTTCCGACATGCACGAAGCCGGTCGCCAGCACGTCGAGCAGGATTGCGAGCACCTCGATGCCCTCGCTGTCGCCGGACTGGCCCTTCAGCGTCTCGACCGGGCCTTCGTCTGTCTCGACGATCGAGACCTGCGTCTCGGTGACGCCCTTTCCGAGCAGCGGGCGAAGGCGCTCGATATCGCCGGAGGCGGCGGCCTCGACGATCAGTTCGCGCATCCGGCGCACCGCTTCCGGCGCCTTGCCGATGTCGTAGAGCACTTCGACGGGGGCCTGTGGCTCGTCGTCGGATTTGTCGTCGGTGACGGGCGCGTCGTCGGTTGGCTCGGTGACGGTGTCGCCGCGGCGAATCAGCGGGTCGGGCAGCGGCAGTTCGAGGGGCGCGGTCTGCTGCTCCTCCTCCTGCGGTTCCTCTTCCTCGACGGTCGGCGTTTCGCCGCCCTCGGCCGGCTTCTGCTGCACCTGGCCCTGTTCGTTCTTCAATTCGCTGAGCGCAAAGGCGGGGCGCACCGGCGCCACCAGCGCGGTTGTCGCGAAAAGCACCGACAAGGCGATAAGGCTGCTGCGAAACAGCATTTTGCCGTCAGGCGACGTCTGCATGACTTGTCTTTCCAGCCTATTGCAGGATGCGCTCGGGGGAGAATTCTCCAGCCAGCATACGCTCGCGCAGCGATTCGAGCATCGCTTCCGCGCCCCGTTCGCCATGGATGCGGATCGTCTCGCGCATGGCGAGTGCGATCGCGGCATCGGCGATGATTTCCGGTTCGATGCCATCAGCCATGCCGTCGGCCCAGGCCTCGTTCTGGTATTCCAGAGCGGCCTGCATCTTCTCGTGCACGATCATCTCGTCGATATCGTTGAGAGTAGGTTCCATCAATCGGTCCATGCGAGGCATTTCAGTTCTTACTCGACTGTTAACGACCTTAGCAGCCTTTTCCCAAAACGGCACTGGCTCGTGAAGAAAGAGGTTAATTAACCGCTAATTTCCGAATCGCGCGGTAATTTCTGTGGCAAGTGTTGCACCTTCGTTACGGTATCTCTGTTCTGCGACAACCGCCGAGTCGGTGCAAGCGGTATAGATGGCCGCAAAAGAGCGGTATCCACGGTTGAATGCAGCGGTGAGCTTTTCCTGCCGCTTCGGTTCATTGCCCGCTTCCATCTCGATCAGCCGCTGCATCGATGCCCGCCAGCCATCCTCGGGCTTGTCCGTGCAGAGATTGCGTAGATAGTGCACCGCGCCGATGATCTCGGAGAGCCGCTCCAGCCGCTCGTCATAGGGCGCCGGTTTTTCCTCCACCACGGCGGCATCCGGCGTCTCAGCCGCCTTGTCGCCGCTCGCCTGCTGGGCGAAGGCGGGACCTGCGAAGAGGAGGATTGCGAGAAGGGCAAGGCGAATCACTTTCATGCGCTGCGTCTCGCCCGTTCGGCTTCGAGCCGCGCGATGCATTCGCGCACGCTGTCGGGCGCCGGCAGCCTTGCGATTTCCTCGGCCGAATACCAGCCGACGCTTGCGGCATCGTCGGAGGCGACGGCGATGGCCTCCTCGTCTGCCCGCACCTTGAACACGGAGAGGAAGAAGGACGGGCCGTCAGGCGCGTCCAGGCGGCCGGGCAGGTCGTAGGTGGCGAAAAGCAGCGGTTTTTCGCCGCGAATGCCGGTTTCCTCGAAGAGTTCGCGCAGCGCCGTCTCGGCCGGCGTCTCGCGGTCCTCGCCCCGCCCGCCCGGAAAGGCATACATGTCGGCGGACGGCGGATTGCTGCGCAGCACGAGCAGGTAACGCCCGTCGCGCTCGATGATGGCGGAGGAGGCGGGCTGTGGCTTCTTCGATTTCTTCATCGCGGTCCGGTTCGGTTGCGCTCGATTGACCCCTTATAGGCAAAGTGCGATGACGACGCCATGTGTGGACGATTTGCATTGCTGGCCAAAGCCGATCTCATGCGCGAATTCCTCGATGTGCTGAACATCGAGGATCCGCCCGAGCGCTACAACATCGCGCCGACGCAGCCGATCCTGATCGTGATTGCGGGCAACAGGCGGGAGCCCGGCAGCAACCTGCCGGAGCGCAAGGCCATGCTGGTGCGCTGGGGTTTCATGCCCGGCTGGGTGAAGGACCCGCGCGATTTTCCGCTTCTGATCAATGCGCGCGCCGAAACGGCGATCGGCAAGGCATCCTTCAAGGCCGCCATGCGCCACCGCCGCATTCTCGTGCCGGCCTCCGGCTTCTTCGAATGGCGCCGGCCGGAGGAGAAGGGCGCCAAGGCGCAGGCCTATTGGATCCGCCCGAAGAAGGGCGAGATCGTCGCCTTTGCCGGCCTCATGGAGACCTGGTCTTCGGCGGATGGTTCCGAGGTCGATACCGGCGCGATCCTGACGACGGCGGCCAACAACGACACCAGCCGCGTCCACGACCGCATGCCTGTGGTCATCCGCCCGGAGGATTTTTCGCGCTGGCTGGACTGCAAGACGCAGGAACCGCGCGACGTGGTGGACCTGATGAAGCCGATCGACGACGGCTTCTTCGAGGCGATCCCGGTGTCCGACAGGGTGAACAAGGTCGCCAATATGGGCCCCGATATTCTGGAGCCGGTGGAAGAGCGCGCCGAGGAGGCGCTACCGGAAAAGAAAAAGGGCGCACACGCGCCCCCGCTGTCCGATCAGCTTTCGCTGTTCTGAAATCATTCCCGGCAAATGGCCTCGAAGCGGCTCAGTCGTAGAGCGGCTGAAGCACGGCCGGAATGTCGCGCTTCTTGCGCTTGTCCTGGGACTTCGTCTCGGGCTTGCACTGCGTGGCCGCCACGACGGCGCGCAGGCCGAGCGGCTTGTAGCGCTCCTGAAGATTTTCGTTTGCTGCGGTCTTCTGCAGCGGCTGCTTCCTTACGGTCGACATTATCATTCTCCTGAAGTGAGCAGGTAGCCCCGTATGATGTCCCCGGTTGCTACCCCCAATGAGCTATGCATTTACGCGACCCATTCGGCCAAATTCTGCTCAAACTTTGATCGCTTAGAGGCGAAGACCCCAAATTGCGGGTTTCTGCGATCAACAATTATAACGGCCACTTACATTCATTTTCCGGGAAAGTGCTTTACCTTGACCTGCAAGGCCGCGGCGGCGACGGCGCGAATGCCGATCGGATTGTATCGGGTTGCGAGATCGCTCGCGGGGCGGGTGCCGGTCTTTTTAGTTGTCATGGTGCTGTCCCTTCGTTTGCCGGCGGCCTTCGCCGGTCTGGTGTCTCCTTTCTCGCATGGGGGAGCGCACGATCATGTCACCGCGGGAACAGGGCGCCGGCGGCGCGTTTTTCGCTTTCGGCCCGCTTGACCGGACGCCGCGACGGCGCGATAAAGCAGGCCATGAAAACGGTACTCTGCATTCGCCGGAGCATTATTCGCTAGCGCACGCGCTGGCCCGGCCGTTTTCGTCCCTCAAAATCCCCGGATGACAACGACCCGGCCAGCCGGGTTTACGCCTTTTGGGGAGATTCTTATGGCCGACACGCCGGTCCTTACGCTGTACAACACGCTCACGCGGTCGAAGGAGCCCTTCCAGCCCATCGATCCCGACAATGTGCGCATGTATGTCTGCGGCCCGACGGTCTATGACTTCGCCCATATCGGCAATGCGCGGCCGGTCATCGTCTTCGACGTGCTGTTCCGACTGCTGCGCCATGTCTATGGCGAAAACCACGTCACCTATGCCCGCAACATCACGGACGTCGACGACAAGATCAACGCCCGGGCGCTGCGCGATTTCGGAGCCGAGATCGAGAACGGCACGCTCTCGCTGAACGAGGCGATCCGCCGCGTGACGGAGAAGACGGCAAACCAGTTCCACGCCGACATCGCCGCCCTTGGCGCGATGCAGCCGACGCACGAGCCGCGCGCCACCGAATTCGTGCAGCCGCGCGACGACGGCAAGGTGGACATGATTACGTTGATTCAACGTCTCATCGAACGCGGCCATGCCTATGAAGCGAACGGCGAAGTCCTGTTCGACACGCGCTCCATGGCCGATTACGGCGACCTCTCGAAGCGCAACCTCGACGAACAGCAGGCCGGCGCCCGCGTCGCCGTCGATGCGCACAAGAAGAACCCCGGTGATTTCGTGCTCTGGAAGCTTTCCTCGCCCGAAGAGCCAGGCTGGGACAGTCCCTGGGGCCGCGGTCGTCCGGGCTGGCATATCGAGTGCTCCGCCATGTCGGCCGCCTATCTCGGCGAGACCTTCGACATCCACGGCGGCGGCCTCGATCTCATCTTCCCGCACCATGAAAACGAGATCGCCCAGTCGCGCTGCGCGCATGGCACCAAGGTCATGTCGAATGTCTGGATGCACAACGGCTTCCTGCAGGTCGAGGGCCGCAAGATGTCGAAGTCCGAAGGCAATTTCTACACGATCTCGGAACTGCTGGAGGAAGAGAAGTTCGGCGGCCGGAAATGGCCGGGCGAGGTGCTGCGCCTTGCCATGCTGATGACGCACTACCGCGAACCGATCGACTTCAGCGTCAAGCGCCTGGAGGAGGCGCTCGCAACATTGAACCGTTGGGAGCGAATTGCTCGTGAAGAGGCGGCTAAGCCCTCTGAGCCCGATCCTAAGTTCATGTCGCTGCTGGCCGATGACCTTTCAACGTCCGAAGCCATCGGTCGAATCCACGAACTGATGAATTTTGGTCGCTTCGCGGACACGTCAGCGCCCAAAGATTACCAGAAGGGTTCATTTGGTTTTGGTGATGGTTATTCCGGTTTTGAGAATCTCAGTGACCGGCAGGCGAGTGTTGGGACGGCGTTGGCGTGCCTTGAATTACTCGGAGTGAAAGTTGTCAGAGAAGATTTGGACGAAGCCCTGAAAGACGGGCTGGAAGCAGTAGTCCAAATGCGTCTGGAACTCCTTAAAGCAAAGAATTTCACTGAAGCCGACAAAATCCGCGACGACCTCGCCGCCAAGGGCGTCCAGCTCAAGGACGGCAAGGACCCGGAAACGGGCGAGCGGGTGACGACGTGGGAGGTGAAGCGGTGAACCCAGCCACCCCCCTCTGTCACTTCGTGACATCTCCCCCACAAGGGGGGAGATTGGGGAATCGTGGCGCTGTCGCCAAGCAGCAATTACTGGTTGAATATGGTGTAAGCGGTTATTCTGGCTCCCAATCTCCCCCCTTGTGGGGGAGATGTCACGAAGTGACAGAGGGGGGTGTCATGCCGCACGGGAAGGTTTCCAAAGTCAATCGCATCCGTGCGCGCCGCATGCGCATGACATTGACGGAAGCCGAACTGGCCCTTTGGAATGAACTTCGGGCTCACCGTCTGATGGGTTTGAGCTTTCGGCGCCAGATGCCGATAGCCGGTTATATTGTCGATTTTGCCTGCCCGGTTCACCGCCTTATTGTCGAGCTCGACGGCTCTCAGCACGCGCTGGACAAGGCACTCGGGTACGATGCGGACCGAACGGCCCGCCTCAAGGCTGACGGTTGGACTGTACTGCGGTTCTGGAATGACGACGTTTTGAAAGATATCGATGGCGTTTGCCGTCATATCCTTGCGGTGATTGAGGAAATCAGCCGCGCGACGGAGGCAAAATCATGAGCACCCCCTTCTACACCGGCGGCTGCCAATGCGGCGCTGTGCGCTTCCATGTCGAGGGCGCGCTTGGCGATGCGTCGGTCTGCCATTGCCGCATGTGCCAGAAGGCGAGCGGGAATTTCTACCTGCCGCTCGTTTCCGTGCGCGAGGCGAAGCTGACATGGACGCGGGGGGAGCCGAAGCGGTTCCAGTCGTCGAACCATGGCTATCGCGGTTTCTGCGCCGATTGCGGTACGCCGCTGACCTATGAGGCGCCGGACGGGGTCGCACTCACCATCGCCGCCTTCGACGATCCGGCCGGGATCGCGCCGCGCATCCAGTGGGGCATCGAGGCGAAGCTGTCCTATGTCGATACGATCCACGACCTGCCGGGCGAGGACACGATGGCAGACCAGGATGCGCAGTCGTTCCTGGCCGATCTCGTCTCCTACCAGCACCCGGACCACGACACCGACGACTGGCCGCCGGAGCGGGACCGATGAGCATCTCGCGCATCTATACCGGCGGCTGTCAGTGCGGCGCGGTGCGTTACCGCGTGGAGGGCACGCTCGGCGATCCGCATCTGTGCCATTGCCGCATGTGCCAGAAGGCGGCGGGCAACTATTTCCTGCCGCTCGCCAATGCGCCGCGCACGCGCTTTTCGGTGACGCGCGGCGAGCCCGGCTGGTTCCAGTCCTCCGAGATCGTGCGCCGCGGCTTCTGCCGGGATTGCGGCACGCCGCTGTTCTATGACGGCCTCGCGTCCGCGCATATCAATGTCACGCTCGGCTCGCTCGATGATCCGGACGACGTGCGCCCGATCGCCCAGTCCGGCGTCGAATCACGGCTTGTCTGGTTTTCGCAATTGCCGAAGCTTGCCGAAAGCGAGAGCAACGAAGGCGAGGGCGGCGAGGTGCGCCATGCGAAGATCCGCGACTCGAACCGCCAGCATCCCGACTACGACACCGATCATTGGCCGCCGGAGGACTAGACATGACAGAGACCGTTCGTACCGGAGGCTGCCAGTGCGGCGCCGTCCGCTTCCGCATCAGGGGCGAACTCGGCCGCCCGTCGATCTGCCATTGCCGCATGTGCCAGAAGCAGTTCGGCGGCTTTTTCGGGCCGCTCGTCACCGTAAAGGGCGAGACGGAATGGACGCGCGACGAGCCGAGCTACTTCCAGTCGTCCATCAACATCGCCCGCGGCTTCTGCAAGCAATGCGGCACGCCGCTGACCTACAAGCATCCCGGCGGGCTGGAAATCGCCATCGGCGCCTTCGACGACCGCAGCGACCTCGCGCCGCAAATCCAGGTCAACTACGGATCGCGCAACCCCTGGGTCACGACGATCTTCAACCAGCCGGTCCATGAAGACCCGGACTATTACAGCCAGCAGGAGAGCATCATCTCCTTCCAGCACCCCGATCACGACACCGAAAACTGGCCTGCCCACGGATTGAAATTATGAGCGAGACCTTGCGTACCCTCTACCCCGAAATCGAACCCTACGCCTCCGGCCATCTCGACGTCGGCGACGGGCACAGCATCTATTGGGAGCGCGTCGGCACGCCCGGCGCCAAGCCCGCCGTCTTCCTGCATGGCGGCCCGGGCGGCACGATCGGCCCAAACCACCGCCGCCTCTTCGACCCGGCGCTTTACGACGTGACGCTGTTCGACCAGCGCGGCTGCGGCAAGTCCACGCCGCATGCGGAACTGGAGGCTAACACGACCTGGCACCTCGTCGCCGATATCGAGCGCCTGCGCGCGATGGCGGGCGCGGAAAAGTGGCTGGTCTTCGGCGGCTCCTGGGGTTCGACGCTGGCGCTCGCCTATGCGGAAAAATACCCGGAGCGCGTCTCCGAACTTGTCGTGCGCGGCATCTACACGCTGACCAAGGGCGAACTCGACTGGTACTACCAGTTCGGCGTCTCGGAAATGTTCCCGGACAAGTGGGAGCGTTTCATCGCCCCCATCCCGCCGGAAGAACGCCACGAAATGATGCACGCCTACCATCGCCGCCTTACCAGCGACGACAAGGCGACCCGCATCGCCGCCGCCAAGGCCTGGAGCCTGTGGGAAGGCGAGACGATCACGCTCCTGCCGGAGCCCGCGACCAGCGATCCCTTCGCCGAGGAAGAATACGCCCACGCCTTCGCCCGCATCGAGAACCACTTCTTCGTCAATGCCGGCTGGTTGGAAGAGGGGCAGCTTTTGCGCGATGCCCACAAGCTGAAGGGCATTCCGGGCCTCATCGTGCACGGCCGCTACGACATGCCGTGCCCGGCAAAATATGCCTGGGGGCTGCACAAGGCCTGGCCGGAGGCGGAGTTCTACATTGTGGAAGGGGCAGGGCATGCCTATTCCGAACCGGGCATCCTCGACCGGCTGATCTACGCGACCGACAAGTTCGCGGGCAAGGTTTGAGATTGCCCCTCACCCTAACCCTCTCCCCGTGAACGGGGAGAGGGTACGTGCCCCGCACGACGGAAACGTGTGAGCAAAACGGCGCGGCATACCCTTCTCCCCGCTTGCGGGGAGAAGGTGGCGGCAGCCGGATGAGGGGCCAAACTAGACGTGCAAATATGTTCCCAGGGAGGGAACCGATGAAAAAAGACCGTATCCACCTCTTCGACACCACGCTGCGCGATGGCCAGCAGACGCCCGGCATCGACTTTTCCGTCGAGGACAAGATCGCGATTGCCGGCATGCTGGACGAGTTCGGCCTGGACTATGTCGAGGGCGGTTATCCCGGCGCCAACCCGACGGATACGGCCTTTTTCGCGAAGAAACGCACCGGCCGCGCCAAATTCGTCGCCTTCGGCATGACGAAGCGCGCCGGCGTTTCCGCCTCCAACGATCCGGGCCTTGCCGCATTGCTGGGCTCGAAGAGCGACGCGATCTGTCTTGTCGCCAAGAGCTGGGACTATCATGTGCGCGTGGCGCTCGGCTGTTCGAACGAGGAGAACCTCGAAAGCATCTCCGAATCGGTGAAAGCCGTGGTGGCCTCCGGCCGCGAATCCATGGTCGATTGCGAGCATTTCTTCGACGGCTACAAGGCCAACCCGGATTATGCGCTGGCCTGCGCCACGACGGCCTTTACTGCCGGTGCACGCTGGGTCGTGCTCTGTGACACCAATGGCGGCACGCAGCCGTCGGAAATCCAGGCGATCGTCGCGGCCGTCATCGCCGCCGGCGTGCCGGGCGAAAACCTCGGCATCCACGCCCACAATGATACCGGACAGGCCGTCGCCAATTCGCTTGCCGCCGTGGAAGCGGGCGTGCGCCAGATCCAGGGCACGCTGAACGGCATCGGCGAGCGCTGCGGCAATGCCAATCTGGTGACGCTGATCCCGACGCTGGCGCTCAAGGAAGCCTATACCGGCCGCTTCGAGATCGGTATCGACGCGGAAAAGCTCACCGGCCTCACCAAGCTGGCCCACACCTTCGACGAATTGCTGAACCGCTCGCCGGATCATCAGGCCCCCTATGTCGGCGCCTCTGCCTTCGCCACGAAGGCCGGCATCCACGCTTCGGCACTGCTGAAGGACCCGCGCACCTACGAACATGTCACGCCGGAAAGTGTGGGGAACCTGCGCAAGGTCATGGTGTCGGACCAGGGCGGCAAGGCGAATTTCATCAACGCGCTGAAACTGCGCGGCATCACGGTCGGCAAGGACGATCCGAAGCTCGACCGCCTGATCCAGATCGTCAAGGAACGCGAGGCGACAGGCTACGCTTACGAAGGCGCCGATGCGAGTTTCGCATTGCTCGCCTACCGCACACTCGGCACGGTGCCGGATTTCTTTCATGTCGAGAGTTTCCGCGTGATGGTCGAGCGCCGCTATGATGCCAACGGCCAGCTCAAGACCGTGTCGGAAGCAGTGGTGCGGGTCATCGTCGACGGCGAGACGATGATGTCGGTCGCCGAGGGGCACGGCCCGGTCAACGCGCTGGACCTGGCGCTCCGCAAGGACCTCGGCAAATACCAGGCCGAAATCGCCGACCTGGAACTGGCGGACTACAAGGTGCGTATCCTTAATGGCGGCACCGAGGCGATTACCCGCGTGCTGATCGAATCGACCGACGGCAGCGGCGCGCGTTGGTGGACGGTCGGCGTCTCCGACAACATCATCGACGCTTCCTTCCAGGCCCTGATGGATTCGATCGTCTACAAGCTCCTGAAGAACCGCGGCGAGGCGGGCCGGGTGGCTGCAGAATAAAGGGATAGGTTCAGCGCCGCTCATCATCCCTTCACCGGAATGAATTGGTGCATTTGCGTTCGTTGGAGTACGACGTCGGAAAATCCATAAATCGACGGGAAATGACACCATGGCCGACGCGAATTCCACCAGCGGCCCCCAAACCGGCGATTCGCCGCGCGGTTTTGCCTTCGCCCTGACGGCCTACCTGCTCTGGGGCTTCCTGCCCTTCTTCATGAAGGCCGTGGCGCACATCCCCGCCTCCGAGGTGGTGGCGCACCGCATCGTCTGGTCGGTGCCGCTCGCCGGCCTCGTGCTCGTCTGGCTGGGCCGAACCGGGGATATCAAGGCGGCGCTGCGCTCGCCGCGCATGCTCGGCATGGCGACGCTGACGGCGGTGCTGATCACCATCAACTGGGGCATCTATGTCTGGGCGATCGGCGCGGGCCGGGCGATCGAGACGGCGCTCGGCTACTATATCAACCCGCTCTTTTCGATCTTCCTCGGCGCTGTGCTCTTGAAGGAAATGCCGGACCGGGCGCAGATGGTGGCGATCGCGCTTGCCGCCGTCGCCGTCGGCGTGCTCGCCTTCGATGCCGGCGGCCTGCCCTGGGTGTCGATCGGCCTCTGCCTGTCCTGGGGCTTCTACGCCTTCTTCCGCAAGACGCTGCCGATCGGGCCGAACCAGGGCTTCTTCCTGGAAGTGCTGCTTCTCAGCGTGCCGGCGCTCGGTTACATCGTCTGGCTCGAAGCCTCGGGCGAGGGGCATTTCGGCGATACCGGCATGGCTGATGTGCTGTGGCTGCTCGCCTGCGGCATCGTCACCGCCATTCCGCTGATGATCTATGCCAACGGTGCGAAGCTCCTGCGCCTCTCGACCATCGGCATCATGCAATATATCGCGCCGACGATGATCTTCATCATCGCCGTCTTCGTCTTTGGCGAACCCTTTGGCACGGCCAAGCTGATCGCTTTCATCCTGATCTGGGTGGCCCTGATCATCTATTCCGGCTCCATGCTGCGCACGGCGCGCGCGCGCCGCATCGCCGCCACGGAACTGAAGCCGGCGGAATGAGCGCACGAAAAAACCGGAGGCCCTGGCCTCCGGTCCTGAAATTCTTCGGATAGCCTCAAAGCCGCGCGATAATATCCGCTTCGCCGTCGCGGTCCACCTGGCCGGCCCAGTGCTCGACGAGGGCGGAGACGATCTCTTCCGGTTCGTCGATGACCATCGGCTGCACGAGATGGGCGGTGTGGATGAAGCCTTCGTCCGCCATGTGGCGGATGAGCTTCAGCATCGGATCCCAGAAGCCGCCGATATTGGCGAAGACCATCGGTTTGCGGTGGCGGCCGAGCTGCGCCCAGGTCATCACCTCGACGATCTCCTCCAGCGTGCCGATGCCGCCGGGCAGCGCCACGAAGGCGTCGGCGCGGTCGAACATCTTGTGTTTGCGCTCGTGCATGTCGGGCGTGATGATCAATTCGCTCAATTGCCCGAGCGAATGGCGGGTGGCCTCCATATCGACGAGGAATTGCGGTATGATGCCGGTGACGCGGCCGCCATGCGAGAGCACGCCGCTGGCGACCGCTCCCATGATGCCTTTCGTGCCGCCGCCATAGACGAGGCGGAGATGGTTTTCGGCCATGGCCTGACCCAGCCGCCGGCCCGCGGCGATATAGGCAGAATCACGGCCCGGCTGGGAGCCGCAGTAGACGCAGACGGATCGAATCGGCAGGGTTTGTTCACTCATGACGGGATTCAGCCACCCGGCAGGAGACTCGTCAAGGATAATGACGGAAAAAGCACGGGGCCAAGGGCCTGGAACGTCTCGGGAACCTTGTGCAAAACCTTGGGAATCGGTAGCAATTTCAGGAGGGGACGCCCGCGAAACCGGGATAGAAAGAGAGTTGATGATGAACAACAAGACCGGTCTGGTGGCCTTGATCGTGCTGGCGGTGGCAACGCTGCTCATGGTTTTCCTCGTGCTGCCCAACATGAACAAGGAAACGCCGGCGGAAACGCCCGTCGCCAACCTCACCAACAAGGTGACCGAAGGGGGCGGCGAGACCACGACGGCGGACGGAAAACAGGCCCGTCCGAAGACCGAGACCGGCGCAGCGACCACGACCGAACCCGCCGGCGGAAGCGACGCCACCGCGGAAGCCGAGAAGCCGGCAGCGGACGCCACGACCGGCGAGGCCGCATCCACCGAGACCGCGACCCAGGAGGTCGCCAAGGCCGAGACGACGCCGGCCGATGCGACCGCCGCCTGGGTCACGCCCGCCTTCGATCTGCTGCGTGTCGAGCCGGATGGCTCCACGGTGATCGCCGGCCGCGGCCAGCCCAATACCAAGCTGGAAATCAAGAATGGCGAGACGGTGGTCGCCACGGCCGATATCGGCCCGTCCGGCGATTTCGCCGCCGTCTTCGACCAGCCGCTTGCGGCCGGCGACTATCAGCTCACCCTCAACACCAAGGACGACAAGGGCGCGACGAAGACCTCGGAAGAGGTCGCGACCGTCTCCGTGCCGAAGGACACCGCCGGCGAGCTGCTCGCCATGGTCTCCAAGCCTGGCGAGGCGAGCCGCCTGATCACGGTGCCGGAAGCAGCCGAGAAAGCCGCAGCCGATGCCACGGCGACGGCGGAAAAGACGATTGACCAGCCAGCCGGCGAGACCGCCACGGCGACCGACGCTGGAACCACGGCCGTCGAAAAGCCCGCGACCGAGACGGCCACGGCGACCGACGAAGGCACCGCCGCCGCATCGGGCGAGACCGCAACCGCGAGTGCTGATACGCAGGGGGCCGACACGCAGAGTGCCGCGACGGAGAGCGCCGCCACGGCTGAAGGCGCCGCGGGTGTCACCGCGACGGAAGCGACGTCCAAGGCGCAGGCCCGCGTTTCGGCCGTCGAGCTGGAAGGCGAGCGCATGTTCATCGCCGGCACGGCAAAGCCTGGCGCGCTGGTGCGCATCTATGCCGACGACAAACTCGTCGGCGAGGCGAAGGCCGACGAAGCCGGCCGTTACGTCGCGGACGGCACGATCGATCTGTCGGTCGGCCGCCACACGGTGCGTGCCGACGTGATGAGCCCCGACGGCGGCAAGGTGGAATTCCGCGCTTCCGTTCCGTTCGACCGGCCGGAAGGCGAGCAGGTTGCCGTGGTGGCGCAGGACAGCGCCACCGGCGATACCGGCCCGGCGCTCGGCCTCATCGGCGGCGGCACCTTCGACAAGCTGCGCAGCGAGGCGGACAAGGCGATCGCGCTCCTGAAGGGCCTCTATGCCAACGGCCGCGTGCCCACGGCCGAGGAACTGGCGGCAGCACGCTCCGCGACTGAGATCGCGCTGCGCTCGCTCGCCGAGTTCCGGCCCGGCGCGGAGGAAGGCGAAGCGGCCCGTGACATGGCCGCCAGGGCCTCTGCCGCGGCCGCCTCCGCCCTTGCCAGCCTCCAGTCGCTTCCGAAGGATGCGGCCGCGGTCGGTGAAGCGCTCGGCTCCATCGAGACCGCCGTCGCGGAAGCGTTGGCACCGGCAATCGAGAAGGCCGAGGCGGTGGTCGGTGCGGCTTCTGCCGCGGCGGACCGCTCGATCGAGGCGCTCGCGGACCAGGCGACCGCCCTCCAGCAGCAGTTCGTCAGCCTTTTCTCCGATGGCCGCAACGCGACCACGGCGGAAATCCAGACTGCCCGCTCGGCGCTTGAGACCGCGCTGAAGAGCATCACCGGCTTCGCACCGCCCGCCGGCACGGCCGCAGATGTCACCGCGGCCATCGAGCGGCTGAAGGGCTGGGCCTCGACGGCGCTCGATCGCCTCGCCGCCGTTCCGGCCGGGGCCGGCAAGGAAGCCTACCAGCAGGCGCTCGCAGCACTCGAAGGCATGCCGTCGCTGACGGCAGCGGCCAATGCCGTGGCCTCCGGTAACGAAGGCGCCAGCGGTTCCACGGCCGCCGAAACCACCACCCCGGCGGAGGAAACCACGACGGCCGGCGGCACCGCGGCCTCCACCGAGAGCGATACCACCGCTGGCGGCACGGGCACGGCAACGGGCAGCGAGCAGGCGGTGGCCGAAGAGCCGGAAACGGTGGAGCAGGCGCCGCTGCAGGCGAGCAAGACCTCGGTCATCATTCGCCGCGGTGATACGCTGTGGCAGATTTCCCGCCGCATCTACGGCAAGGGCGTGCGCTACACGACGATCTACCTCGCAAATGAGGACCAGATCACCAATCCGGACCGCATCATCCCCGGCCAGGTGTTCGGCGTGCCGGACAAGATGGCGGAGAGCGACGCCGAGGCCGAGGAACTGCATCGCAAGCGCGTGCGGGGGAATTGATTTCCCGCGGACTGTTGCGAAGCAGCCGGCAAGGACCTATCTGCACAATGCGGCGCCCCACGGGGCGCCGCATTTTCATTCGAGCGATTCCCGGATCATCGCGGCGGTCCGGCGGAGGCCAGCGTGGCAACGACGACGAAGAAGACGGTTTCGGCCGACAGCAGCAATCCCTTCCACACGCTGGTGAACCTCTGGCCCTATATGTGGCCGTCGGACCGGCCGGACCTGAAGATGCGCGTCGTCTGGGCGTCGGTCTTCCTGCTCTTGTCCAAGGTCGTGCTGCTGCTGGTGCCCTATTTCTTCAAATGGGCGACGGATGCGCTGAACGGCAAGGCGGATGCGGTCAACCTGCTGCCGACCTTCCTGCTCGGCGCCGTCATGCTGGTGCTCGCCTATAATGGCGCGCGCATCCTGCAAGCCGGCCTCAACCAGCTGCGCGACGCGCTCTTTGCCAGCGTCGGGCAATATGCCGTGCGCCAGCTCGCCTACCGCACCTTCGTGCATCTGCACCGCCTGTCGCTGCGCTTTCACCTGGAACGGCGCACCGGCGGCCTGTCGCGCGTCATCGAGCGCGGCACCAAGGGCATCGAGACGATCGTGCGCTTCACGATCCTCAACAGCATCCCGACCTTCATCGAATTCCTTCTCACCGCCGCCATCTTCTGGTGGGGCTACGGCTTCGATTACCTGGTCGTCACCGCCATCACCGTCTGTCTCTACATCTGGTTCACCGTGCGGGCGAGCGACTGGCGCATCTCCATCCGCCGCTCGATGAACGACAGCGACACGGAAGCCAACACCAAGGCGATCGATTCGCTCCTGAACTTCGAGACCGTCAAATATTTCGGCAACGAGGAGATGGAGGCGCGCCGCTTCGACCAGTCGATGGAGCGCTACGAGAAGGCGGCCACCCAGGTCTGGACCTCGCTCGGCTGGCTCAATTTCGGCCAGGCGCTGATCTTCGGCGTCGGCATGGCGGTCATGATGGCGCTGTCGGCGCTCGCCGTGCAGCGCGGCGAACAGACGGTCGGCGACTTCGTCTTCATCAATGCGATGCTGATCCAGCTCGCCATCCCGCTCAATTTCATCGGCTTCGTCTACCGCGAAATCCGCCAGGGCCTGACGGATATCGAGCAGATGTTCGATCTGCTGGAAGTCGAGCAGGAGGTGCAGGACAAGCCGGGCGCCGCCGACCTCGTCGTCACCGAGGGCGCGATCTCCTTCAAGGACGTGTTTTTCGCCTATGATCCGGCCCGCCCGATCCTCAAGGGCATTTCCTTCGACGTGCCGGCAGGCAAGACCGTGGCCGTCGTCGGTCCGTCCGGTGCCGGCAAATCGACGCTCTCCAGGCTGCTCTACCGCTTCTACGACGTGCAGCAGGGCACGATCACTGTCGATGGCCAGGATGTGCGCGACGTCACGCAGAAGAGCCTGCGCTCGGTGATCGGCATGGTGCCGCAGGATACGGTGCTGTTCAACGACACGATCGCCTACAACATCCGCTACGGCCGGCCGGGCGCCAGCGACGTGGAGGTTTCTGCCGCCGCCGAGGCCGCGCAGATCGGCCCCTTCATCCGCCACCTGCCGGAAGGGTTTCGGGCGATGGTCGGCGAGCGCGGCCTAAAACTTTCGGGCGGCGAGAAGCAGCGCGTGGCGATTGCCCGCACCATCCTGAAAAGCCCGCCGATCCTCATCCTCGACGAGGCGACCTCGGCGCTCGATACCCGCACGGAACAGGAAATCCAGGCCGCACTCGACGTCGTGTCGAAGAACCGCACCACGCTGGTCATCGCCCACCGCCTTTCCACCGTCATTTCGGCTGACGAGATCATCGTGCTGAAGGACGGCGTGATCGCCGAGCGCGGCACCCATGGCGAGCTGATGCAGCGCGACGACGGCCTCTACGCCTCCATGTGGAACCGCCAGCGCGAGGCGGTGCAGGCCGAGGAACGGCTCAAGCAGGTGCGCGAGAGCGACGATCTCGGCATCGTCGTGCGCCATCCCGCGGCAAGCTGACCCATCAATCGCCGGGTCCGGCGAACAAGATCAGATTGCCGTCAGGATCGAGCAGGATGAAGTTGCGTGCGCCCCAGGGCTGCGTCTTCAGCGGCAGGTGGAAGGCGACGCCGGCCGCCTGATAGTCGAGGAACAACTGCTTGATCGCGGCCGCACTGTCGAGCGTGATCGAGGCCGACAGCAGCTCCTCCCGCCGGCGGATGTCCCCGACGAAGACGGGCTCGTCGACGAAGCGCAGGCAGAGCCGTGCCCGGTCGCGCTGGACCACGCCGTAGAACGGCGGATCGCCATAGGTGAAATCGACGGCAAAGCCGAGTTTTTCCGTGAAGAAGGCAAGCGAGGCGGGAAAATCGGTGACGTAAAGCACCGGCTCCGCACCGCTGAGAAAGGGCTGTTCGGCTTTCTTTTGGGTCGTGTCGCTCATGGCGGGGACTCCTGTCCTGAGCGCCGGCCATCCTTCAAACCCGTTCTGGCGGGCGACAAGCTCCTGCGCATCGGCAAGCGAGAACGGCGCCTCCAGCACCTCACGATCGGTGAGGGGCCGGAAGCGGGGCAGGGCGGCGCGGATGGCGGCGGCCACCGGATAGTGCCCTTCGCGATGCCAGCGCAGATATTGCTTGGCCTGCTTCTTGAGGTTTTCGAGGTTGGGCATGGGCGCAGCTACGGTTTCGGTTCGCAGGTGGGCATTGCCCCTTCGGCCCTTGCCGATGCGCCCTACAGCAACGCGAAAATTTTGCCCCTGTTGATCAAAGCTTGTCAACACCAAGTTAGAAGGTGAGGCGCATGATGGATTGCGGAGGTCGATGATGGACACGATCGGCGAAGACGGCCTGTTCCGGCACCCCGTTCCGGTGCCCTTCGCGCTGCGCCTGTTTCTTGTCCTCGCCGGCCTTTTCGTCGTCACGGTCGCGACCTGGGAGCTGCATCCCGGCGTCTGGCCGCCCAACATCACCAGCCCCTTCTTCTTCTTTCTCATTCTTGGCGCCTGGTCCGTCGGCGGGCCGGTGGCCTGGGCCGGGCTGAATGGCGCGGCCGGGCTGTGGATCGTCGGGCCGGGCCGCATCGTGATCGAGCGCAAGCGGCCGTTCCTGAAGCTTCGGCGCGATACCTTCGGCGAGAACGACGACATGCATCTGGAGGTGGTCGAGGTGGAGGCGATGGAAGGGGATTCGACCTGGGCCGTCATCCTCAGCGCCGCGGACGGCCGGCGCTTCGAGACGCGCGAATTTCGCACACGCGCCGCCGCCGAGCGGCTGCTGAAGCGCATCGAGACGGCGTTTGCCGCCACGGAACCTTTGAAACCCCGGCGGGATTGACGCGGGGAAGGCGCGGAGCGGCTGGGGGCTATTCGCCACGCCGCATTGCTCCCGCCCTCGTTTCACGCTAGGTCCATGGCGTGAAAACAGCAGGAGATGTCGGAAGATGAGTTTGGTCGATACGATACGCAGCACCCTGGTCCCGATCCACCGGGAGGGCTGGAAGTTCGTGGCCGGCTTCTTCGTCGCCTCGCTGCTGCTGGGCGCTGCCTGGGAGCCGCTGATGTGGATCGGCTTCATCCTGACCGCCTGGTGCGCCTATTTCTTCCGTGATCCCGAGCGCATGACGCCGCAGGACGACGATCTCGTCATCAGCCCGGCGGACGGCCGCGTCTCGGCGGTCGCCATGGTGACGCCGCCCTCCGAGCTGGAGCTCGGCGACCAGCCGATGATGCGCATCTCCGTCTTCATGAACGTCTTCAACTGCCATGTGAACCGCGCCCCGATGCGCGGCCGCGTCTCGCGCGTCGCCTATCGCGCCGGCAAATTCCTCAATGCCGACCTCGACAAGGCGAGCCAGGAGAACGAGCGCAACGGCCTCGTCATCGAAACGGCGCACGGCCAGATCGGCGTGGTGCAGATCGCCGGCCTCGTCGCGCGGCGCATCCTGTGCTGGACCGTGATGAACGACAGCCTGGAGGCCGGCGAACGTTTCGGCCTCATCCGCTTCGGCTCGCGCCTCGATGTCTTCCTGCCGGCAGGGGCCGAGCCGCGCGTCAGCGTCGGCCAGATGGCGATTGCCGGCGAGACGGTGCTGGCGGAATTCGGTTCGGCAAAGGGGCCGGTGATCAGCCGCCGCGGTTGAGACCGCGCGATTGACCATTGGCAGTTGTGGCTTATCTAGCACTGTGACAGCCGCCCGCAGACGAGAGAGAACGAAGCGAAAAGAGATGGACACACCCTTTCCGCCCTATGAGCCCAATGGCCCGAACGACGAGGCCCGCGGCCCGCGCCTGCGCGAAATCCCGCTGCGCATCATCATCCCGAACGTCATCACGGTTCTCGCCATCTGCGCTGGCCTGACGGGCATCCGGCTTGCCTTCGAGAACCGCTACGAGCTCGCCGTCGGCATGGTGCTGCTCGCCGCGTTTCTGGATGGCATCGACGGCCGCATCGCGCGCCTCCTGAAGGCCACCTCGAAATTCGGCGGCCAGATGGATTCGCTGGCCGACATCGTCAATTTCGGCGTAGCGCCGGCGCTGGTGCTCTACGTCTTCATCCTCGACCAGGCGCGTTCCTTCGGCTGGATCGCCGCTCTGATCTACGCCATCGCCGCGGGCTTGCGCCTTGCGCGTTTCAACGTCATGGCCGAGCGCGAGACCAAGGCGAAGTGGCAGACGGAATATTTTGTTGGCGTGCCGGCGCCGGCGGGCGCCATGCTGGTGCTGCTGCCGGTCTATCTCGGCTTCCTCGGCATCGCGCCGAGCCCGCTCTTCGGCTTCCTGGCGTCCGGTTACACCGTGCTGATCGGCTTTCTGCTGGTAAGCCGCCTGCCGGTCTGGTCGGGCAAGTCGGAAGGAAGCCGCATCCGGCGCGATCTCGTGCTGCCGGCAATCCTGCTCGTCGTGCTCTATGTCGCGACCCTGATGAGCTTCACCTGGGAAACCATGGTGGTGACCGTCGTCGGCTATCTCGCGACCTTGCCCTTCGGCGCGCGCTCGTGGAAGCGCAAATATGGTGGCTGGTCGGCGCCCACCACCCATGGCGCCAGCGAATTCCCGGAAGAAACGGACGGCCACTAAACCCTCGCCATCACATCCGCGTGAACCCGATGAAAGCCCTGTCTACAGCTTGTGGACAGGGCTTGATTTTTTATTGCAGGTCGACTAACTAGCAAACAAATAGATAGTAAGCTAATAGTAGTTGGACTAGCAAGATGAACGCTACCGATCCTCGCGAACGCCTCCTCGACGACCTGTCCCGCGTGCAGCGCAAGATGCGCGCGCTGTTCGATGCCCGGGTGAAGGAGAGGGGGCTGACGCTGCCGCGCGCCCGCGCGCTCCTTATCCTCGGCCGCGGCGTGAACCTCAACCAGCGCGAACTCGCCGACGAGCTCGACATCGAGACACCGACGCTGGTGCGCCTGCTCGACGGCATGGAAAAGCAGGGTTTCATCGAGCGCCAGTCGGTCGAGGGCGACCGCCGCGCCAAGCAGATCGCCATGACGCCCCACGGCGCCAAGGTCGCCGAAGAGGTGCTGGACCTTGCCCGCTCGCTGCGCGCCGACGTGCTGAAGAGCATCTCCGCCAGCGAGATGTCGACGACCGTCAAGGTCTTTGCCGCCATGTCGGAAAACATCGCCAAGAGCTGTCGGGAAAGCGTCGAGGCATGAGCAGCGTTCCCGCCACCGAGGCGCGCGGGACCGAGGACGAGCCGCAGGAGCCAGTCGAGGAGCAACCCGTCGAGGCGGGGCCAGTCCCGCCACCGGCGCCAGCGCCCATGGCCCCGCCGCGTGCGGCCGCCTACATGGCCGCCTCGACGCTGCTGGCCATGACCCAGGGTTTCGGCCTGAACCTCGTCGCCGCCAACATTCCGCAGCTCCAGGGGCTGCTGGGTGCCACGAGCACGGAGGCGGTGTGGCTGATCGCGGCCTATATGGCGCCCAACGCCTCGCTGTCGCTGGCGCTGATCAAGATCCGCAACCAGTATGGCCTGCGCCGTTTTGCCGAGTTGGGCATCGCCGTCTTCCTCCTCGTCTCGGTGCTGCACATTTTCATCACGGACCTGCAATCCGCCATCGTGCTGCGCTTCTTCGCCGGCATCGCGGCCGCACCGCTGTCCTCGCTCGGCTTTCTCTACATGCTGGAAGCCTTCTCGCCGGCGCGCAAGCTGACGGTCGGCATCTCGCTGGCGCTCACCAATATCGGGCTTGCCGCACCGCTGACCCGGCTGATCTCGCCGGCACTCATCGATCTCGGCGGGGTGCGGGCACTGTTGCAGTTCGAGGTGGCGCTGGCGATGCTGTCCTTCGCCGCCATCTACCTCCTGCCGCTGACCGCGCCGCCGCGGGTAAAAGTCATCGAGAAGCTCGATATCGTCAGCTACCTGTTCATCGCCATCGGGTTTGGCGCAGGCGCCGTGGTGCTCGTCACCGGGCGAACCTATTGGTGGCTGGAGGCGCAGTGGATCGGCGAACTGCTGGTGGTCATGGTCGTCGCACTCACCATCGCCGCGGTGATCGAGCTCAACCGCAAGACGCCGCTCATCGACCTGCGCTGGCTGTTCAGCCGCGAGATCCTGCATTTCGCCGGCGTGCTGATCCTCTTCCGCCTGATGCTCGCCGAACAGACCGCCGTCGCGGGCAATTTCTTCCAGATCACCGGGCTCCTGAACGACCAGCTTATAGGCCTCTACACCGCGGTGACGCTTGCCACCATTGCCGGTGGCCTCGTCTGCGCGGCCGTGCTGAAACCCGGCCGGGAGCCGGGCCTGCACATGGTCGCTCTGATGCTGATCGGCGTCGGCGCCTATCTGGACAGTCATGCGACCAACCTGACGCGGCCCGAGCAGATGTACTGGAGCCAGGCGATGATCGCCGCCGGCGGCAGCCTGTTCCTGCCGCCTGCCATCGCCTCCGGCTTCACGCTGGCGCTGCGCAAGGGGCCGCAATATATCCTGAGCTTCATCGTCGTCTTCCTGGTGACGCAGAGCCTCGGCGGCCTTGCCGGCTCCGCGCTCTTCGGTTCCTTCATCACGCTGCGCGAAAAGTTCCACTCGAACATCCTCGCCGAGGCGATGACGCTGGCCGATCCGCTGGTCGCCGCCCGCGTCTCGCAGCTTTCCGCCGCCTATGGCCGCACGATCGTCGATAGCGCGGTGCTGAAGGCGGAAGGCGTGGCGCTGCTCAGCCAGCAGGTGACGCGCGAGGCCAATGTGCTCGCCCACAACGACGCGTTCTTCGTCATCGCGCTCTTGGCCGTGGGGGCCGCGGCCGCCCTTGCCATCCACCTGCTTACCGTTCGTATCAGAGAGGCCATTGCGCGCGACCGCGAGCAAGCGGCCGTTGAAGGTTGACAGACATGAAGACTTATATCCGCCACACAGCCACAGCACTCGCCGTGCTTCTCGGCATCGCCGGCCTCGTCGCCGTGCTCTATGCCTGGCACCTGCCGCCCTTTTCGAGCGAGGTCCAGACGACGGACAATGCCTATGTGCGCGGCTACGTGACGCTGATCAGCCCGCAACTGAGCGGCTATGTCACGGATGTGCCGGTCAAGGACTACGAGACCGTCAAGGCCGGCGCCGTGCTCGCTCGCCTCGATGACCGCATCTATCGCCAGAAGGTCGAGCAGGCCAATGCCACGCTCGCCACCCAGAAGGCAGCGCTTGCCAATTCCGTGCAGCAGGAAAACGCCGCCAAGGCGCGCATTGGCGCCAGCGACGCCGCCCTCGACAGCGCGCGCTTCGCCAAGCGCCGGGCGGAGGAAAACTGGAACCGCATCGAGGAACTGTCCAACAAGGGCATCGCCACCCAGAGCGACCGCGAGCAGAGCCGCACCACGCTTGACCAGGCGAACGCCTCCGTCTCGCAGGCCGAGGCGAACCTCGAAGTCTCCAAACAGGATCTCCAGACGATCATCGTCAGCCGGGATTCGCTGCGGGCCGCGGTGGCGGGCGCCGAGGCCTCAGTGGAGCTTGCCAAGATCGACCTGTCCAACACCAGCATCACGGCGCCGCGCGACGGCGTGGTGGGCGAGGTCGGCGTCAAGCTCGGCCAATATGTCGCCGCCGGCACGCAGCTCATGGCCGTCGTGCCGCACGACACCTGGGTCATCGCCAATTTCAAGGAAACCCAGCTCGCCTATATCCAGCCCGGCCAGAAGGTCGAGGTCAGCGTCGATGCGCTGAAGCATGCCACGCTGACGGGCCACGTCGAGCGCTTCTCGCCTGCCGCCGGCTCGGAGTTCAGCGTCATCAAGCCGGACAACGCCACCGGTAACTTCACCAAGGTCGCCCAGCGCGTGCCGGTGCGCATCGCGATCGACGAGGGGCAGGAGCTGGCGAAGCACCTGGCTCCGGGGTTGTCGGTGGTGGTGAAGACGGTGGTGGGGGAATAGGCGAAAGGCGCTGTTTTCGGGTGTGGCGTGGATCCTCGGGTCAAGCCCGAGGATGACGGAGGAGAGGTTGGCGGGCAATCTCTAGATACGTGCCGCTCAGCCAATAAACATCAACGGCTCCCGCGCTCGCAAACGCCAATGGCTTATCCGCCAACACACGCTCGTGGTTCACCTTCCGACCGTCACCTCACCCTCCGTCATCCTCGGGCTTGACCCGAGGATCCACACGGCACGCGCGACGTGGTTGGTTGAAACGACCTGGCCGTAAGAACCAGCCCGATCACTCCGGCAAACGATAATCCAGCAAACGCCCCTGGCGCATGTCGAATAGCTTGCCCGTCTCGGCAAAATCCCGCGCCACCAGCGGCAGGATGGCCTTCGCCACTTCCGACGGGTGCTGCACCGTCATCGGGTCTTCGCCGGGGATCGCCTGGGCGCGCATGGCGGTGCGGGTGCCGCCGGGGTCGAAGGAGGTGATGCGCAGCGCGGTGCGCTGCGTCTCGGCGGCCCAGGTGCGCGCCAGCGCCTCGACGGCGGCCTTGGAGGCGGAGTAGGGACCCCAGAAGGGCTTGCACTTGTGCGCGGCGCTCGACGACAGGACGACGGCGCGGCCGGCATCCGACTTCAAGAGCAACGGCTCGACCGAGCGGATGAGACGCCAGGTCGAAGTGACGTTGATCGCCATGACCTTTTCGAACACCTTGGCTTCGACATGGCCGATCGGCGAGATCACGCCGAGGATGCCGGCATTGGCGACGAGGATGTCGAGCTTGCCCCAGCGCTCGAAGATCGAGCCGCCGAGCTTGTCGATCGCCGGCATGTCGGTGAGGTCGAAGGGAACCAGCGTCGCGCTGCCGCCGACGGCCTTGATCGCATCGTCCAGCTCTTCCAGCCCGCCGACGGTGCGCGCGCATGCGATGACATGGGCGCCGGCTTTCGCGAGTTCGAGGGCGGTGAAATAGCCGATACCGCGCGACGCGCCGGTGACCAGCGCGATGCGGTCTTTCAGGTCGATGCTCATGCTGCTGTCAATTATCCGTTGCTTGCCATTACCGAGATCTTCCGTCCCATCGTCTCGCCTTCCTTGTCAAGGAGGCGCGTCGGATAGTCGCCGGTGAAGTAATGGTCGGTGAACTGCGGGCGGGCCGGGTTGCGGTCCTCGCCGCCGACGGCGCGGTAGAGGCCGTCGATGGAGATGAATTCCAGCGAATCCGCTCCGATGTATTTCGCCATCGCCTTGACGTCGTTGTACTGGTTGGCGAGCAGCTTGTCGCGGTCCGGCGTGTCGATGCCGTAGAAGTCCGGGTAGAAGATCATCGGGCTGGCGACGCGCACATGCACTTCCTTGGCGCCCGCATCGCGGATCATCTGCACGATCTTCAGCGACGTCGTGCCGCGCACGATCGAATCGTCGACGAGGATGACGCGCTTGCCGTCGATCATCGCGCGGTTGGCGGAATGTTTCAGCTTGACGCCGAAGGCGCGGATCTGCTGCGTCGGCTCGATGAAGGTGCGCCCGACATAGTGGTTGCGGATGATGCCGTATTCGAACGGAATGCCGCTTTCCTGCGCATAACCGAGCGCTGCCGGCGTGCCGCCATCGGGCACCGGCACGACGACGTCGCCCTCGACCGGGTGTTCCTTGGCGAGGTTGATGCCCATGTTCTTGCGCGCCACATAGACGCTGCGGCCACCGACGACGGAATCGGGACGAGCGAAGTAGACATATTCGAACAGGCAAAGCCGTTCCGGCTGCACATTGCCCGCCTTCTTCGCCTCGATGGAGATCGAGCCGTCCGGCTGGATTTCGCAGACGATGATCTCGCCATTCTCCACGTCGCGGATATATTTCGCGCCGATGATGTCGAGCGCGCAGGTTTCCGAGCAGAAGATCGGTTTGCCGTCGAGTTCGCCCATGACGAGCGGGCGGATGCCGGTGGGGTCGCGCGCGGCGATCAGCTTGGTGCGGGTGATGCCGAGCATCGAATAGCCGCCTTCCATCTGGCGGATCGCGTCGATGAAGCGGTCCGTCGTGGAGGTGTAGCGCGAGCGGGCGATGAGGTGCAGCACGACCTCGGTATCCGACGTCGACTGACAGATGGCGCCGCCGGCGATGAGCTGGCGGCGAAGCGTCAGGCCGTTGGTGAAGTTGCCATTATGGGCGACCGCGATGCCGCCGACTTCCAGTTCCGCAAAAAGCGGCTGCACGTTGCGCAGCGCGACTTCGCCGGTGGTGGAATAGCGCGTGTGGCCGATCGCCATGGTACCGGGCAGCTTCGCGATCGTCACCGGGTTGGTGTAGTGGTCGCCGACGAGGCCCATGTGCTTTTCGGTGTGGAACTGCTTGCCGTCGAAGGAGACGATGCCGGCAGCCTCCTGGCCGCGATGCTGGAGCGCATGCAGGCCGAGCGCCGTGAGAGTGGCTGCTTCCGGATGGCCGAGAATGCCGAAGACGCCGCACTCTTCGTGAAGCGTGTCGCCGTCGAGATCGTCATCGTGGCGGCCGGGGAACTTGAAATCGCTCATTGCTGCAAGCCTTTGCTCGGGACCGTAGGAGGTTGCACGGGTCTGGTCTTCGTTGCGTCCTGGCCACGCCCATATGGGTATGGCCTAAAGCATTTGCCACCGAGGCCCGGAAGCATCAGTGGCGATCGTCTCATCCTATCAAAAAATCGGGGCGCCCGCCTTCGTCAATTATCGCGAGTGGCGGCGCCCCTGATCACTTATCCGTTCGTGGCCGGAACCTCTTCGGCGGGCGTCTGGCCCGTCGTACCTTGGCCCGTACCCTGGCCTGTGCCGGTGGCGGCATCCGGGTCTTCCGCGCCACCTTCGCCCTCGGTCGGCTGACCTTCCACGGGCTTGCCGCGCAGGCGATCGAGGATCGTCGCGTCGGCATCTTCCGGCAGCAGCGCCACGAGGCGCGAGCCGAGATTGTCGAGAAGGGGCTTCGATTTCGCGGTGGTCACCCAGGACGGCTGCTGCTGCGGCGCGACCAGCCAGTTGAAGAACAGCATGGCGACGACGACGAGCAGGATGCCGCGGGCGGCACCGAACAGGAAGCCGAGCGTGCGGTCGAGGGCGCCGATGCGGCTGTCGATGATGAAATCGGCAATGCGCATGGTGATGAACGAGATCACGATGAGCGCGACGAGGAAGACGGCGGCGGCGGAGCCGACTATCGCGACCGTATCGCTTGTCGTATAGTCCTTCGCATAGGGCAGGAGGACCGGATAGAGGAAGTAGGCGGCTGCCGCGGCACCCACCCAGCTTGCGACGGAGAGCACCTCGCGCGAGAAACCGCGCACCATCGCCAGCACGGCGGAGAACAGCGCGACGCCGATGACGATACCGTCGAGAATTGTGATGGGCATATTCGTCCTACTCCAAACCCGAAATGTCGCCGGGCCCACGTCGCCTAAAGCCGGGGGCACCTTAACGCAAGGCCTATCCGTCGTCCCGCTTCGGCACGCCGGCGGCCAATGTTTCCCACAGGCCTTTGCCGTGCGCCGCAGGGCGTCAAACGTCCTCGTCCTCCCGCTTGAGGGCGGCCTTCGATCCGGCAATGCGCGCCACCAGATCCGGCAGGCTGTCGATCTCGCTCCAGCGGCCGCCCGTGCCTTTCGGCAGATCGGCGGAACCGGCGGGGAGCACGGCCTGCGAAAACCCCAGTTTTTCCGCCTCCTTGAGGCGCTGGGCGGTGTGCGCCACCGGGCGAATGGCGCCCGACAGGCTGACTTCGCCGAAATAGACGCAATCTGCGGGAAGGGCAAGTCCGGCGAGCGACGAAACCAGCGCAGACGCGACGGCAAGGTCGGCCGCCGGCTCCGAAATGCGATAACCGCCCGCCACATTGAGGTAAACATCGTGTTGCCCGAGGCGCACGCCGCAATGCGCCTCCAGCACCGCGAGGATCATCGAGAGCCGCGCCGAATCCCAGCCGACAATCGCGCGGCGCGGCGTGCCGAGCGATGTGGGGGCAACGAGCGCCTGTACCTCGACCAGCACGGGCCGCGTGCCCTCCATGCCGGCGAAGACGGCGGCGCCCGGCGATTTTTCATTGCGCTCGCCGAGGAAGAGCTCGGAGGGATTGTTGACCTCGCGAAGGCCCTTGTCGGACATTTCGAAGACGCCGATCTCGTCCGTCGGGCCGAAACGATTCTTCACCGTGCGCAGGATGCGGTAGTGGTGGCCGCGGTCGCCCTCGAAATAGAGCACGGCATCGACCATGTGCTCGACGACGCGCGGGCCGGCGATCTGGCCTTCCTTGGTGACATGACCGACCAGCACCATGGCGGCACCCGTCTGCTTGGCGAAGCGGATCATCGCCTGCACGCCGGTTCGCACCTGCGTGACGGTGCCGGGGGCCGCGTCCGCCGTGTCGCTCCACAGCGTCTGGATCGAATCGATGATCACGAGGTCCGGCCGCTTGCCTTCGCCAACGGTGGCGAGGATGTCCTCGACATTGGTCTCGGCGGCGAGCAGCACGTCGGTCTCGGCGGCATGCAGGCGCTGGGCGCGCAGGCGCACCTGCGCGACGGCCTCTTCGCCCGAAACGTAGATGATGCGGTGGCCGCGGCGGGAGAGGGCGGCTGCGGCCTGCATGAGCAGCGTCGACTTGCCGATGCCGGGATCGCCGCCGATCAGCACGGCGGAGCCGCGCACGAAGCCGCCGCCGGTCGCCCGGTCAAGTTCGGCAATGCCGGTGTGGATGCGCGGCGCTTCTTCGATTTCGCCCGACAGCGCCGTCAGCGCCACCGGCCGGCCCTTCTTCGGCACCTTGCCGGGGCCGGAGCCGATGCCGCCCATCGGGTCTTCCTCGACGACGGTGTTCCACTCGCCGCAGCCCTCGCATTTGCCCACCCAGCGGGAATGCGCGGTGCCGCAGTTCTGGCAGATGAATTGGGTGCGGGGTTTCACCATTAAATCGCGCTTTCCGGAAGGGTTTGGGAATCGATCCGGAAGCCTCTAGCACAAAACAGGAACATGTCCTATTTTTTCACCGCCTCGTAGCGCCGCTCATAGCGGCGGCCGAGGCTGGTCAGGAGTTCGTAGTCGATGGTGCCGCCGGCACGCGCCACGTCCTGGATGGGCATGTGGCGGCCGAAGAGCTCGATGAAGTCGCCGGCGCGCACGCTGCCGGGCGGAAGGTCCGTCACGTCGAAATGGGTAAGGTCCATGGTGACGCGGCCAATCAGCGGCACGCTGCGCCCATGCAACACGCCGCTGGCGCCCGCGATGTTGGCCGTGCGCAGCGGCACGCCGGAGCCGGAGAGGCTGCGCATGTAGCCATCCGCATAACCGACGGTGGCGACGGCGATGCGGGTGTCGCGGGTGAACACCATGGACGCGCCATAGCTGACGCTCTCGCCGGCCTTCGCCTCCCGCACCTGAAGGATGCGTGCCTCGGCGGTGACGACGGGTTTCATCGGGTTCGGCGCGTCGTTGACGGCAGCACCGCCGTAAAGCGCGATGCCCGGGCGGGTGAGGGTGAAATGGTAGTCCTCGCCAAGAAAGATGCCGGCGGAATTGGCGAGCGTCGCATCGATGCCGTCGAAGGCCTCGATGGCGGTGCGAAAACGCTGGAGCTGCTGCCGGTTGAGCGGGTGGCTCGGGTCGTCGGCGCAGGCGAGGTGGCTGAGCAGCATGATCGGCGAAAAGCTCGCCGGGCGCGCGACGTCGCCCGCCAGCGCCAGTGCATCCTCGACCCGGAGGCCGAGGCGGCTCATGCCGGTATCGACATGCAGCACGCAGGGCAGGTCGCCGCCATCGGAGATCGCCGCCATGAAGGTGACGAGCTGTTCCTCCGAGATGATGACGGGCACGAGGTCGAATTCGAAGAATAGCCGTTCCGAGCCGGCCCACATGCCGGACAGCACATAGATGCGGACATCCGGCAGCACGGTGCGAAGGGCAGCGCCTTCCGCCGGGGTGGCGACGAAGAAATCCCGTGCGCCCGCCTGGTGGAAGGTCTTTGCCGCCGGCTCCAGCCCGATGCCGTAGGCGTCGGCCTTCATGACCGCGGCGGTGCGCGCGGCGCCCGAGCGTCGCGCCATGGCGCGCCAGTTGTCGAAGAGCGCGGAAAGGTCGATCGTCAGGCGGGCATGGTCCTCGCCGGCGACGGGAAGGGTGGAACGGGCGGGCGTGTGATGCGTGCTCATGGTTTTGAGATACAGCCTGTGGATCATGGCGGCAATACGCCCGCCGGCCGCATTGCCGGGGCGAAAGGGCGCCTCTATGGTGCGGCCCAAAAAACCGGGAAGCAAACGGGGAAGCACATGCGGGCGCGGACACGGACGATGGTTTTGGGCGTGGCGCTGGCCGCAGCCTGCTTCGCGCCGGCAGCCGCGCAGGATGTGCCCACGGATGCCGAGATGCGAGAGGCACATGCGGTGCTGCTCGGCCTTGCGCAGGACGGCGCGGTGCCGGAGCGCGACGACAGCGCGGACATCTATTATTCGATCGTCGACAATCCGAATGCGCCGCGGCTGGTCACACGGCTCGAAGTCTCCGGCGCGCCCTGCCGCGCGCGCACCACATCCGCCCTGCAATTTCCCGATCAATGGGCGAGCCTGACGCTCGGCATCGTGGACCTCAGCCACGTCACCGCCGTCACGGCCTATGCCTCGGTCGACGACATGATCGCCGAAGGCAACCCCGTCGCCTTCGATGCGCCGGAGGCGCAGCAGATCGTTTTGACAGGGAAGGGACTGCTCTGCACCAGCCGGATGTCGCTCTCCGGCGAGAGCGGCGCCCCGGACGACATGTGCGCCGACCGGCTCGACCTGCCGATGATGGACGAGGAGCAGAAGGCGCGCGCCAAACGCGCGCTCGCCATCGTCGCGGATTTCTGCAAGGCGCCGGCTTTCGGCAAGAAGTGAAAGCCGGAAGCGGCACCTAGACTATCCGCACGACCTTTCTTTTCGTCATGGTCGGGCTTGACCCGACCATCCACGCCACACCCGCGGCCTGGATCCTCGGGTCAAGCCCGAGGATGACGGAGGAGGAGGTGTGCCGAATTTTGGAGCGGTTCGCCTCAGTGCTCGTACTGGCTGAAGGACGGGTCGGCGAGGTCGGTGAAGCGGGTGTATTCCGACTGGAAGGCGAGTTTTACCGTGCCGGTCGGTCCGTGACGCTGCTTGGCGATGATGACGTCGGCGGTGCCTTTCACGGCCTCGAACTTCATCTTCCACTCTTCGTATTTCGGGTCGAACTCGTCGCGGGGCTCCATGTTCTTTACGTAATATTCCTCGCGGAACACGAAGAGCACCACGTCGGCGTCCTGCTCGATCGAGCCCGATTCGCGAAGGTCGGAGAGCTGCGGGCGCTTGTCCTCGCGGCTTTCCACCTGACGGGAGAGCTGGGAGAGCGCGATGATCGGCACGTTCAGTTCCTTGCCGAGCGCCTTGAGGCCCGTGGTGATCTGGGTGATTTCCTGCACGCGGTTGTCGCTCGACTTGCCGGAGCCGGTCATGAGCTGGATATAGTCCACCACCAGGCAATCGAGGCCGCGCTGGCGCTTCAGGCGGCGGGCGCGGGCGGAAAGCTGGGCGATCGAGATACCACCCGTCTGGTCGATATAGAGCGGCACCTTCTGCATCATCTGGGAGCAGGCGACGAGCTTTTCGAAATCGGCCTCGGAAATGTCGCCGCGGCGGATTTTCGACGAGGACACTTCCGTCTGCTCGGAGATGATACGGGTGGCGAGCTGTTCGGACGACATTTCGAGCGAGTAGAAGCCGACGACGCCTCCGTTCTTCGGCTTGAACGACCCGTCCGCCTGCACTTCCGGCTCATAGGTGGCCGCGATGTTGTAGGCGATGTTGGTGGCAAGCGAGGTCTTGCCCATGCCGGGGCGTCCGGCGAGCACGATCAAGTCCGAGCGCTGGAGGCCGCCCATGCGGGCATCGAGCGAGTGGATGCCGGTGGAGATGCCGGAGAGCGAGCCGTCGCGCTCGAAGGCCGCACCCGCCATGTCGATCGCCTGGGCGACCGCATCGTTGAACGACTGGAAGCCGCCGTCGTAGCGACCGGTCTCAGCGAGCTCGAACAGGCGCCGTTCAGCGTCCTCGATCTGGGTCTGCGGTGGCATGTCGAGCGGCGCGTCATAGGCGATGTTGACCATGTCCTCGCCGATATTGATCAGCGAGCGGCGCAGCGCAAGATCATAGATCGCGCGGCCATAGTCTTCCGCGTTGATGATCGTCACGGCACCGCCCACGAGGGCCGCCAGGTATTGCGAGACCGTGTGCTCGCCGACCTTCACATCCGTCGGCAGGTGCGTCTTGAGCGTGATCGTCGTGGCGATCTTGCCCATGCGGATCATGTCGCCGGCGACCTCGTAGATCTTGCGGTGCAGCGGCTCGTGGAAATGCACGGGCTTCAAGAAATCCGAAACGCGGTAATAGGCGTCGTTGTTGAGGATGATGGCACCGAGCAGCGCCTGTTCGGCCTCGATGTTGTTCGGCGACTCGCGGTGATGCAGCTCCGCATTGTCGCGATTTTGCTGGTTGAGCTTTCGCGCAGCGTCGTTCATCGTCCCGAATCTCCCCGTCCCTGTTTCCGAAGCCCGCTGGTTTCTTCGCTTTGCCGGAAGGGGTCAAGCGCTTCCGCAGGCTCTCGCCGTTTAAGCCCGTTGTTAGACTTTTCCACAGGCGGCGGGGACACAGCAAGTCCGGATTGCGCCGGGCCTGCTGGCTTTCGGTTGACTCACATCCCGAATCTCAAGGCGAGGCCGAATCTCAGAGCGACGCCTCCTGCGGGAACTGCCGCGCGCCGCGCCGGTCGCCCTTCGGATTGCCCTCGTGCGCCTTGAGACAATCCTCGCCGCGCCCGATATATTCGCGCGTCAGCGGCACGGCCTCCTGGTCATGCGCAAGCTGGAGCTGGAAGACGACGAGGTTCTGCCAGCGGAAGGCGCTTTCGGAGGCTGCCAGGTAGAACTCCCAGATCCGGCAGAATTTCTCGTCATAGAGTGCCTTCGCCTCGTCGCGTCGCGCCAGGAAACGCTCCCGCCAGTGGCGCAGCGTCTCGGCATAGTGCAGCCGCAGGATCTCGACGTCGGTGACCGCCAGCCCGCTCTTTTCCACAGCCTGCATCACCTCGGAAAGGGCAGGGATGTAGCCGCCCGGGAAGATGTACTTCTCGATGAACGGGTTGTTGGCGGATGGCCGGTCCGTGCGGCCGATCGTGTGCAGCAGCATGACGCCGTCGCGTTTCAGCAGCGACGCGCTCTTCTTGAAGAAGGTCAGGTAATTCGGCCGGCCGACATGCTCGAACATGCCGACGGAGACGATGCGGTCGAAGGGGCCTTCCGTGTTGCGGTAGTCCTGCAGCAGGAATTCGATGTCGCCCGCAAGCCCGGCCTCGTTCGCCCGTTTCACGGAGAGCGCGTGCTGCTCGTCGGAGAGCGTCACGCCGGTCACCTTGGCGCCAAGCTGGCGGGCGAGGTAGAGCGCCATGCCGCCCCAGCCGCTGCCGATGTCGAGCACGCTCTGGCCCGGCCGGTTGATGTTGAGCTTGGCCGCGATGTGGCGCTTCTTGGCAAGCTGCGCCTCGTCGAGCGTCTGGTCCGGCCGCTCGAAATAGGCGCAGGAATATTGCCGGTCCTGGTCGAGGAACAGGTCGTAGAGCGCGCCGGTCAGGTCGTAGTGATGCTGGACGTTGCGGCGCGAGCGCACGATGCTGTTCTTCTCCCGCGCCCAGCGCAGGAGATAGCGCCCGCGTTCCAGCACGCGGCTCCAGAATGTGTCGTAATAATTGAAATCGGGACTGCCGGTGAACACGGCCTTGAGCAGGCCGTATATGTCGCCTTCGATGATGTCGATATCACCGGTGCCGTAGTGATGGCCGAGATAGTAGGCGGGGTCGAGGGCGATGCCCCACACGGCCTTCCTACTGTTGAGACGCATGTGGACCGGGTTGCCCGTGCCGTCGCCGAAGACCTGGCGGGTTCCGTCCGGGTAGGTGATCGTCAGGTTTCCGGTCTCGACGAGGCGGGAAACGAGAGCCTGTACAATGAATTTCATTCGCTAAACTCCGTCGCGCTTAAAAACGTGGCGGGACGGGTCTGGGTCGGAAACCGGCCTGGGAAGCGGCCCGACCGCCAATCCAGTCTAACGAAGTATAAATATTGATGCGGGAAGCCGGATTTCAAGCCGTGCTTTTTGGCCCTTGAAACGAAAACGGGCCGGCAAAGCCGGCCCGTCCTGGAAAATGCCTGACGATCAAGCGTCTTCGTCTTCGCCGTCTGCTTCCGGATCGAAGAAATCTTCCGGCTTCAGGGCGTCTTCGTCGATGCCGTAGATGGCGTCGGCCGAGGTCAGGCTTTCGCCCTTGGCCTGGCGCTCGGCTTCGTCGGCGGAGCGGGCGACGTTCAGCTCGATGGTGATCTCGACTTCGGCGTGCAGGTGCAGGACGACCTTGTGCAGGCCGATAGCCTTGATCGGGGTGTTGAGCTCGACCTGGTTGCGGCCGATGTTGAAGCCTTCGGCTGCAAGCACTTCAACGATGTCGCGGGCAGCGACCGAGCCGTACATCTGGCCGGTTTCGCCGGCGGAGCGTACGACGATGAAGGACTTGCCGTCGAGCTTTTCGGCAACCGACTGGGCTTCCGACTTGCGCTCGAGGTTGCGGGCTTCGAGCGTCGAACGCTCGGATTCGAAGCGCTTCTTGTTGGCTTCGTTGGCGCGCAGCGCCTTGCCGAGCGGCAGCAGGTAGTTACGGGCAAAGCCGTCGCGAACCTTTACGGTTTCGCCCATCTGGCCGAGCTTGGCGATGCGTTCAAGGAGAATGACGTCCATTTTAGAGTTCCTTTCGTGACGTTCAGGTGTTCTGGTTTTTCTTTTCCGCCGGACCGGTGGGCGTCAGCGCTATGGTGCGCCGCGTGTCCATCAGGCCCAGAATGAGGATGACGAAGACCGGTATCGTGAAGAGCAATACCGAGAGATAGACGAGCCACAGGACGGGAAGCCGCCAGGACTTGCCGCGTGTCCTGAAATGCAGGCTCGCGAAGCCGGCGAGCACGAAACCGGCCCCGAAGGTGCCGCAGACGAGCGCGCCGATGATCGCCGGTACGCCGCCGAAGAAGGCGATGAGGAGGCCGGCGAGGAAGAAGAAGATGGCGTTGCGGTGCATGCGCAGCGTCGAGGGCATGTCCTCGCGCGGGCGAAGACCCTTGCCGGAAACGCGCACGATGAAGCTTGCGATGTAATAGGCCGCAAACAGCAGGAAGACCCAGAGTGCGCCCTGCACCAGCGGCAGCGCCAGTGCGAACACGGCCTTGAGCTGCGCGATCGCCGTCGCATCCGGATTGTAGAGCGGCTCCTGCGCCTTCAGCGTCTGGATGACGATATCGACCAACTGGCTCGCCATGGCGCTGTCATAGCCGACGATCGCGCCGACGGCGATCATGCCGAGCGTCACCATGATGGCGAGATGCACGAGGATGTTGGACAGCGGATACCAAGCGAGCGCGTTGTCCGGGCCGCCGAGCTCGGAGGCGGGGCGGGCGAGGTTCGCGAGGTTGGACAGCCAACCGGCCGGGATCAGCGTGATGATGACGATCAACAGCGCGAAATAGGAGGAGACGAGTGCTGATGCGATGGCGCCGCCGGCGACGACCGCGATCAAGGCGCTGGCATTGCCCCAGCCGAGGCCGGCAATGAGAATGGGAAGGGCGGACGCGGCGTAAAACACGATCGCAAACGACGACTGCGCATTCGCGCTCAGCGAAAGCAGAGCGGCGGTCACACCGGCAATCAGGCCGGTCGCAATCGATGTCGGCGTCAGGTTTTTCACGGTTCGCTGTCCTGTCTGGTCAGACAGTTAGAGGAGTTTCCTGACAAACTGATTCAGGACCGTCTCCCCAACATGGGTTTTGGCTTTGAAAAAGCCGGCGGCTCCGATCCGCGCCCAACGCGGAAGGGAAATGGGGAAGGCGGCGCAAACCGTCTTCCCCGCAGTCATGTGCTTCGGCCCGACGTCGAGTCAGGCCGCAGAGTCACATCATTACGCTACGACGTAGGGCAGCAGGCCGAGGAAGCGGGCGCGCTTGATCGCCTTGGCGAGTTCGCGCTGCTTCTTCTGGGAAACGGCCGTGATGCGGGACGGAACGATCTTGCCGCGCTCGGAGATGTAACGCGACAGAAGACGGACGTCCTTGTAGTCGATCTTCGGAGCGTTTGCGCCCGAGAAGGGGCAGGTCTTGCGGCGGCGGTGGAACGGACGGCGTGCCGGAGCGGAGGAAGTATCAGCCATTGTCTTAATTCTCCTTCAGCTTCGATTACGCGCGGTCTTCGCGCGGGCGGCGTTCGCCACCACGGTCCGGACGATCGCCGAAGTCACGGCGCGGCGGACGGTCGCCGAAGTCGCGGCGCGGGCCACGGTCGTCGCCATCGCGGCGCGGACGGTCGTCGCGGTCGCGCTTCTGCATCATGGCCGACGGGCCTTCTTCGTGGGCTTCCACGGCGATGGTCATGTAACGAAGAACGTCTTCGTTGATGCGCATCTGGCGTTCCATTTCGTGGATCGCAGCAGCCGGGGCATCGATGTCCATCAGGGCGTAATGTGCCTTGCGGTTCTTCTTGATGCGGTAGGTCAGGGACTTGAGGCCCCAGTTTTCGATACGGCCGACCTTGCCGCCGTGTGCTTCGATCACACCCTTGTACTGTTCGACGAGACCGTCGACCTGCTGGGCGGACACGTCCTGGCGGGCCAGGAATACATGTTCGTAGAGAGCCATGTGGCTTTGCCTTTCTTGCGTTTACACCCGAAACCGGCGCCAAGCCTCAACGACAGTTCTTATGGGGCCAGAGGCCCGGGGCAAGAAAAGCGTTAATCCAGACGGTCGAGAGCGGAGACACGGGAGGCTGGAGCCCTTGGCTCCAAACGGCATAAAGGAAAGCCGGCCCTCCGTTCAGCCACCAGCCGATTGACCGGGTGTGTTGAACAGCGCGCTTATACGGATTTTTCGGCCGAACGCAAGGCCTGGCGGGCGAAAGCCTTGCCCCGTTTTGCAACAGGGGCGGGAACCAAATCGCGAATGCCGCATTCTTCCTCCCGATCCAACCAGATGGAGTGACCGACATGCAAGACCCGAACCTTGTCAATCGTCCCCCGGAAGATCGCTTGACGCGTCCGGTGGATGACCGTGGCCCGACCGTCGTCAACCAGACAAGCCGCGGCAGCGGCACCGGCGGCTGGGCCGTGGCCGTGATCCTGGCTGTCCTCGTCGCCGTGGGCATCTTCTATTTCGTCGGCAGCGGAACGCCGGGTGACGGCGTCGATCCGAATGCCAATACCTCGGCAATCGGCACGACCGATACGGCACCGGCCGGTGGCACGACCACCGAAGGCCAGACTGGCGGCACGCAGACGCTGGAAACCCAGCCGAGTGGCGGCCAGCCGGCTGAAAGTGGTGGCGCAACCACGACCACCCCGTAACGTCACCCGCCAGGGGCGCAAAAAAGGAAGAAACCCGCCGGAAACGGCGGGTTTCTTTTGTTTGTGGGGCCGAACCGGCCATTTGCGCGAAACTCTTTCCGGTTTTTTTGAAGAATCGCTTTCGACGAACTCGGCTAGCCTGATCCGCCCGAAGTCTGGAGGTTTCGGGCACGCCCTCGGGGCGAAAACGACCAAGCCGGGAGGAGAAGGCATGACTTACCGCAACGATCGTGCGCGAGCACGACGCCGTAAAGCCGCGCGCAAAATCGCGATCTTGAGCGAGGTCCGCGCATGAACGCCCATACGCATCCGGACCTGCCGCCGTCGCCATCGAGCGAACTGGTCTTCGCGCTGGAGGATCGGCCGAAGCCGCCGATCGCCCTTCTCGCTGCCATCCAGCACCTGCTCGCCATCATCGTGCCGATCGTCACGCCGGGGCTTTTGATCTGTCAGGCGCTCGGCGTTTCCGCGCGTGATACGAACATGATCGTCTCGATGTCGCTGGTCATTTCCGGCATCGCCACCTTTGTCCAGTGCCGCCGGTTCGGCCCGCTCGGCGCCGGCCTGCTGATCGTCCAGGGCACCAGCTTCAACTTCGTCGGCCCGCTCATTGCCGGCGGCGTGCTGATGGTCAATTCGGGCACACCTGTCGAGGCGGTCATGGCCTCGATCTTCGGCGTGGTGATCGCCGGCTCCTTCATCGAAATGGGGCTGTCGCGCGTGCTTCCCTTCATCCGCAAGCTGATCACGCCGCTCGTCACCGGCATCGTCGTGCTGATGATCGGCCTGACGCTCATCAAGGTCGGCCTCATCAGCATGGGTGGCGGTTTCGGCGCCATGAAATCGGGCACCTTCGCCAATGGCGAGAACCTGCTGCTCTCCGGCACAGTGCTGGCGCTGATCATCGGCTTGAACCGCATCCAGGTCGTATGGGTCCGCAGCAGCGCCATCATCATCGCGCTCGGCGTCGGTTATGCGCTGGCAGCCTGGCTCGGCCGGCTCGATTTTGCCGGCATCCACCAGGCCGCCTGGTTCCAGGTGCCGACGCCGCTGCATTTCGGGCTGGATTTCTCCTGGACGCTGTTTGCGCCCATGGTGGTGATCTACCTGGTGACCTCGCTCGAAGCGATCGGCGATATTACCGCCACCAGCAAGATCTCGCGCCAGCCGGTCGAAGGCCCGGTCTGGATGGAGCGCGTGAAGGGCGGCGTGCTGGTCAACGGCGCGAACTCGTTCCTCGCCGGCATCTTCAACACCTTCCCGAGCTCGGTCTTCGCGCAGAACAACGGCATCATCCAGCTGACCGGCGTCGCCAGCCGCCATGTCGGCGTCTATATTGCGGGCGTGCTTGTCATCCTCGGCCTGTTCCCGGCCATTGCCGGCGTCATCCAGGCCGTGCCGGAGCCGGTGCTGGGCGGGGCTGTCATCGTCATGTTCGGCGCCGTCGCTGCCTCCGGCATCAATATCCTGGCGGGCGTCCAGCTCGATCGCCGCGCGCTGCTGATCATCGCCATCTCGCTGGCGCTGGGGCTTGGCGTCTCGCAGGTGCCGGAATTCGTCTCGCACATGCCGCGCTTCATGAAGGACGTGCTGGAATCGGGTGTCGCGACCGGCGGTCTCTGCGCCGTGCTCTTGAACTGGCTGCTGCCGGAAACGCAGGAGCCGAAGCCCATCCACTGATCATCGGTCCGGGCGGCACAAGGCCGCCCGGCCTGTCTTTTACATCGGCGCCGGATAGAGCCGGTGGATGCGGCGAATGCCGTTCAGCACTTCGGGCGACAATTCCAGGTCCTTCGCACCGATGTCCGTCTTCACCTGTTCCATGGTCGTCGCCCCGATGATGACGGAGGCCATGAAGGGCCGCGTCAGGCAGAAGGCCAGCGCCATCTGGGCGGGATCAAGCCCGTATTCCTTCGCAAGCGCCACATAGGCACGCACCGCCGGTTCCTGATGCGGCTGGTAACGGCCGCCGAGATCGCCGTTCTTCGTCAGGCGCGAGCCTTCCGGCCGGGCACCGTCAAGATATTTGCCGGTCAAGAGCCCGGCGGCGAGCGGCGAATAGGCGAGCAGGCCGATATCCTCGTGGTGCGAAACTTCGGCGAGGTCGAGATCGTAGGCCCGGTAGAGCAGGTTATACTCGTTCTGGATCGAGGCGACGCGCGGCAGGCCCTTCTCTTCGGAAAGCTTCAGCAACTGCATCGTGCCCCAGGCCGTATCGTTGGAAAGGCCGAAGGCGCGCACCTTGCCGGCCTTGACGATGTCGCCGATGGTCTCGTGGACTTCCAGAAGCTCGGCGGCAACCTTCTCGCGGTGCTGCTTGGACGGGTCGTAGCTCCAGGCATTGCGGAAGTGATAATGCCCGCGGTTCGGCCAGTGCAGCTGGTAGAGATCGAGATAGTCGGTCCCAAGGCGCGAGAGGCTGTTGTCGATCGCCTCCAGGATGCCGGCGCGGCTCATCGGCTGGCCGCCGCGAATATAGGGACGGCCGGGACCGGCGACCTTGGAGGCGAGCACCACTTTGTCGCGGTTGCCGCGCGCCTTCATCCAGGAGCCGATGAAGCGCTCGGTATCGCCGTAGGTTTCGGGGGAGAGGGGTGTGGTCGGATAGAGTTCGGCAGTATCGATAAAGTTCACGCCCTGGGAGAAGGCGTAGTCGAGCTGGTCGTGCGCGTCCTGCTCGCTGTTCTGCGAACCCCAGGTCATCGTGCCAAGGCAGATTTCCGACACGCTGATGCCGGTCCTGCCGAGCGGATTATATTTCATGGGAGGAGAAATCCTGTTGTGGGAACGGCGCGAATGTAGGCCGGTCGCCGCAAAGTGCAAGCCGGAAGTCTGTGCGAAGCCCTTGGAAATGCCGGCCGCGCGGCTTGCGGGATTGGCCCGACGCCTTGACTCGGCCTTCCGGAATGTGAATGGAAAAGAAAACATAAGATGGGAGACCCCCGATGAGCGTAGCATTCACCTTCCCCGGCCAGGGCAGCCAGGCCGTCGGCATGGGCAAGGATCTCGCCGAAACCTTCCCGGAAGCGCGCGCCGTTTTCGCGGAAGTCGACGAGGCCCTCGGCCAGAACCTTTCCGCCATCATGTTCGAGGGACCGGAAGAGACGCTGACGCTGACGGCGAACGCCCAGCCGGCGCTGATGGCCGTGTCCATCGCCGTCATGCGCGTGCTCGAAGCGCGCGGCCTGTCGCTGAAGGATCAGGTCTCCTATGTCGCCGGCCATTCGCTTGGCGAATATTCCGCGCTCTGTGCCGCCGGCACCTTCTCGCTGGCCGATACGGCACGCCTGCTGCGCATACGCGGCAATGCCATGCAGTCGGCCGTGCCGGTGGGCGAGGGCGCCATGGCGGCGATCATCGGCCTGGAGCAGGCGGATGTCGAAGCGGTCTGCCAGGAAGCCTCCAAGGGCGGCTCGTGCCAGATCGCCAATGACAATGGCGGCGGCCAGCTCGTCATCTCCGGCTCCAAGCCCGCCGTCGAAGTCGCGGCCCGGCTCGCGACGGAGAAGGGCGCCAAGCGCGCGCTGATGCTCACCGTCTCCGCCCCCTTCCATTCCGCCCTGATGGCGCCGGCCGCCGACGCCATGCGCGAGGCGCTTGCCGGTGTTACGGCAAAGGCCCCGATCGTGCCGGTCGTCGCCAATGTCCGCGCAGCGCCGGTAAGCGATCCGCAGGAAATCATCCGCCTGCTCGTTGAGCAGGTCACCGGCCAGGTGCGCTGGCGCGAGACGGTAGAATGGTTCGCGAAGAGCGACGTCACCACGCTTTATGAAGTGGGCTCGGGCAAGGTCCTGACCGGCCTCGCACGCCGCATCGACAAGTCCGTCACCGGCATCGCCATCAACACCCCCGCCGATATCGACAGCGCGCTCGCCGCGCTCATAGGCTGATTTGAGAGGCGAATAGGGAATGGCGAATAGCGAATAGTTGCAATCCACGATCGCTCTTCCCCTATTCCCTACTCCCCATTCGCTATTCGCTCTAATAAAGAGGAACCCGACCATGCTTGATCTTACCGGCCGCAAGGCCCTCGTTACCGGCGCGTCCGGCGGCATCGGCGAAGAGATCGCCCGCATCCTCCACGCCCAGGGCGCCATCGTCGGCCTGCACGGCACGCGCGTCGAGAAGCTCGAAACGCTCGCCAACGAACTTGGCGAGCGCGTGCATATCTTCCCGGCCAACCTCTCCGACCGCGCCGAGGTGAAGGCGCTGGGCGAGAAGGCGGAAGCCGAGCTCGGCGGCGTCGATATCCTCGTCAACAATGCCGGCATCACCAAGGACGGCCTGTTTGTGCGCATGAGCGACGACGACTGGGATGCGGTTCTCGAAGTGAACCTGACGGCGGTCTTCCGCCTGACGCGCGAGCTCACCCACCCGATGATGCGCCGACGCTACGGCCGCATCATCAACATCACGTCGGTCGTCGGCGTCACCGGCAATCCGGGCCAGGCGAACTATTGCGCCGCCAAGGCCGGCATGATCGGCTTCACCAAGTCGCTTGCCGCCGAGATTGCCACCCGCAACGTGACGGTCAACTGCGTCGCCCCCGGCTTCATCGAAAGTGCAATGACCGGCAAGCTGAACGACAAGCAGAAAGACGCCATCATGGGCGCCATCCCCATGAAGCGCATGGGCACCGGGGCGGAAGTCGCCTCCGCCGTCGCCTTCCTCGCCTCGTCGGAAGCCTCCTACATGACGGGCCAGACGCTGCATGTGAACGGCGGCATGGCGATGATCTGACGAGGGGCAAAGCGCCCGGTCAACCAGCTGAAATTGCATGTTGACCGCCGGAGCCCCAGCCATTTTCGCACTTTGCGACAGACATAAACCGTGTTAATCGGGCCATGACTGTCAGCAGTCGACCGTGAAATGCCTGCGCGTTCAGGCGGTACAAAACAGTATCGCCAATGCCGCATTGCCGGTTGAAGGGATTGCCGGATGTGTTCTTGAGGCACATCGGGCGTGTTGAGTGTCCGGTGCCGTGACAGGCGCCGATCAAAAACAAAGGTCGAGGAATCCGACATGAGCGACGTAGCAGAACGCGTAAAGAAAATTGTCATTGATCATCTGGGTGTTGACGCCGAAAAGGTCAGCGAAGGCGCAAGCTTCATCGATGATCTTGGCGCGGACTCGCTCGACACCGTCGAACTGGTCATGGCGTTCGAAGAAGAATTCGGCGTCGAGATCCCGGACGATGCTGCTGACTCGATCCTGACGGTCGGCGACGCGGTCAAGTTCATCGAGAAGGCCCAGGCCTGATCTGACTTCCGGCGGGCCGCTTCCAGCGGCCCGTCCCGGTCTCCCATTGGAGGCCGCACCTCCTCGTCGAGGCGATAAAGATAAAAGCAGGTAGGGTGGATCACGAACGATGAGGCGTGTCGTTATCACGGGGACCGGCATGGTATCCCCGCTCGGCTGTGGCACTGAAATCAGCTGGACCAGGCTTCTTGAAGGCCGTAGCGGCGCAGCCAGGGTCACCACTTTCGAGGTCGAGGACCTTCCCGCAAAGATTGCCTGTTCCATCCCGCTGGGCGATGGCACCGATGGCACCTACAATCCTGACCAGTGGATGGAGCAGAAGGAACGCCGCAAGGTCGATCCCTTCATCGTCTACGCCGTCGCTGCCGCCGATATGGCGCTTGCCGACGCCGGCTGGCATCCCAAGACCAACGAAGACCAGATCGCGACCGGCGTGCTCATCGGCTCTGGCATCGGCGGCCTCGAAGGCATCGTCGAGGCCGGCTACACGCTGCGCGACAAGGGTCCGCGCCGCGTCTCGCCCTTCTTCATTCCCGGCCGCCTGATCAACCTTGCCTCCGGCCAGGTCTCGATCAAGCACAAGCTGCGCGGCCCCAATCATTCCGTCGTGACCGCCTGTTCGACCGGTGCGCACGCCATCGGCGATGCCAGCCGCCTGATCGCGCTCGGCGACGCCGACGTGATGGTGGCGGGCGGCGCGGAATCGCCGATCTGCCGCATCGCGCTCGCAGGCTTTGCCGCCTGCAAGGCGCTCTCGACCGAGCGCAACGACGACCCGACCGCAGCCTCCCGGCCCTATGACCGTGACCGTGACGGTTTCGTCATGGGCGAGGGCGCCGGCGTCGTCATCCTGGAAGAGCTGGAACACGCCAAGGCGCGCGGCGCGAAGATCTATGCCGAAGTCGTCGGCTACGGGCTTTCCGGCGACGCCTTCCACATCACGGCACCGGCCGAAGACGGAGACGGCGCCTATCGGTGCATGCAGATGGCGCTGAAGCGCGCCGGCATTCCGGCAAGCGAGCTCGACTACATCAACGCGCACGGCACCTCCACCATGGCCGATACGATCGAGCTCGGCGCCGTCGAGCGCCTGGTCGGCGATTCTGCCCCCCGCGTCTCCATGTCGTCCACCAAGTCGGCGATCGGGCATCTGCTCGGTGCCGCCGGTGCGGTCGAGGCGATCTTCACGGCGCTGGCGATCCGCGACAACATCGCGCCGCCGACGCTGAACCTCGACAATCCCGACGTCGAGACGGCGATCGACCTGGTGCCGCACAAGGCGCGCAAGCGCGAGATCAACGTGGCGCTGTCCAACTCGTTCGGCTTCGGCGGAACGAATGCGTCCATCGTTTTGAAGCGATACGCCTGATACCGGGGATAAAAACCCGGCACGCCACACACCCGAATGCGAAGAGCGGGGTCGATCCTGCTTTTGCCGTATTGCTCTGTTGGAAGACGTCTACAGCGCCGCGCGTCCGTCATGATGCGTAAACCACGCCGTAGCATTTTTTAAATTTCTGCATGATTCGTGAAATCGACGTGGATTTGGCGAATGATGCAGGGGCAATGCCCGAACATGAGGACAGTCCGTGAGCGACACGAACGATTCCGGCGAGACGCAGTTTGGCCGCGGCGAGGCATCCGGCCAGCCGCGCATCATTCCCAAGTCCGCCAGCGAGGCCCTTCGGCCGGAACAGGTGCCGCAGCCGCCGAGCCGCAAGCGCTCGCGCAAGGCCCGCAGCCAGATCGTCATCTTCCTGAATTTTGTCATGACCGTGGTCGTCTTCGCGTCGATCATCGGCATCGGCGTGTTCTATTACGGCGTAAAGAGCTACGAGGAACCGGGTCCGCTCACCGCCAACACAAACTTTATCGTGCGCGCCGGCGCCGGCACGAACGAGATCGCGGCCAATCTCGAACGCAACAATGTCATCAGCGACAGCCGCGTCTTCCGCGTGCTCTCGCGCGTCTATCTCGACGGCGACACGCTGAAGGCCGGCGAATACGAGATCAAGGCCGGCGCTACGATGCGCGAGATCGTCGAACTTTTGAAATCCGGCAAGTCGATCCTCTATTCGGTTTCCGTGCCGGAGGGCCTGACGGTCAAGCAGGTGTTCAAGCGCCTCACCGACGATCCGGTACTCGAAGGCGACCTGCCGGCGGAGCTTCCGGCCGAAGGCTCGCTGATGCCCGATACCTACAAGTTCTCGCGCGGCACCAAGCGTGCCGATATCCTGCACCAGATGCAGGATGCGCAGAAGGCGTTGATCGACCAGATCTGGGAGCGCCGCGACGACGACCTGCCGGTCGCCACGCGCGAGGAGTTCGTGACGCTCGCCTCGATCGTCGAGAAGGAGACGGGCAGGGCCGACGAGCGTCCGCGCGTCGCTTCGGTCTTCCTGAACCGGCTGGAAAAGGGCATGCGCCTGCAGTCCGACCCGACGATCATCTACGGCATCTTCGGCGGCGACGGTAAGCCGGCCGACCGCCCGATCTTCCAGTCGGACCTGGAAAAGCAGACGCCGTTCAACACCTACATCATCAAGGGCCTGCCGCCGACGCCGATCGCCAATCCCGGCCGCGCGGCGCTCGAAGCGGTGGCAAACCCGTCGCGCACGCCGGACCTCTACTTCGTCGCCGACGGCACCGGCGGGCACGTCTTTGCCGAGACGCTCGACGAGCACAACCAGAACGTCCGCCGCTGGCGCAAGCTCGAAGCGGAGAAGGCGGCAGAGGCTGCGAAAGAGGCGGAAGCGGCCGGCTCCCAGTAAAAGGGGCCGGTGGGCGACCGGGCGATGCCTTTGATGTGGATCGCCGCGCGATCCGCCGGCTTGGCCGTTTCCAACCCCGGCAAACTGCTTCACTTTGAGCGCGTGATTCCGTGCGAGGCCCCTCGCGCGGTTTCGGCGCAGCTGTTGGCGAACCCCGGCGGGCGCCAGGGGAGGACGACATGACATTGCAATCGATGACCGGCTTTGCGCGGGTCGAGGGAACCAGCGGGCGCACCCGCTGGGCGTGGGAGCTGCGCTCGGTCAACGGCAAGGGCCTCGACCTCCGGCTCCGCATACCACCCGGTTTCGAGGCCATGGAGGCCGATGTGCGGCGCGTGGCCGGCGAGGCGTTTTCGCGCGGCAATCTCCAGATCGGCCTTGCCGTCAGCGTCAGCGAGCCGCAGATCGAGGCGGTGGTGAACCAGGGCGCGCTCTCCGCGGTGCTGGCGCTGCGCGACCAGCTTGCCGGCATCGTCGATCCCGCCCCCCTCAAGCTCGACACGCTGCTGGCGGTGCGCGGCATCGTCGATTTCCGCGAGGCCGAGGAGAGCGAGACGGAGCGCATGGCGCGCGACGGCGATATCCGCGCGGGCTTTGCCGAGGCGATCCGCTGTCTTGCCGACATGCGCGCGAGCGAGGGCACGGCGCTTGCCGGCGTGCTGCTCGGCCAGGTCGCCCGCATCGAGGCGCTGACCGCCGTGGTGGAGGCCGATCCGTCGCGCAGCGTCGCGGCGATTGCCGAGCGGCTTTCGGGGCAGGTGGCGCTGCTCATGCAGGGCACGACGGCGCTCGATCGCGACCGGCTGCACCAGGAGGCCGCCCTTATCGCCACCAAGGCGGATTTGCGCGAGGAGATCGACCGGCTGAAGGCGCATGTCGCGGCCGCGCGCGAACTTCTGGCGCAGGGCGGGCCGGTCGGCCGCAAGCTCGATTTTCTCGCACAGGAATTTAACCGGGAATCGAATACGATCTGTTCCAAGTCGAACGCCGCTGCTGTAACGGCTGCAGGTATCGAGCTGAAGGTCGTCATCGATCAGTTCAGGGAACAGGTCCAGAATCTGGAGTAGGCCATGGCCGAGCCGTCGAAACATATCCAAATCGAACGCCGCGGGCTCATGCTCGTCATCTCCTCGCCATCGGGCGCCGGCAAGTCGACAATCGCGCGCAACCTGCTGGAGGCCGATCCGGGTCTCAGCCTGTCGGTCAGCGTCACCACGCGCCAGCGCCGCGCGAGCGAAATCGCCGGCCGGCACTATCATTTCATCAACCACAAGGAATTTGAACGCCTGCGCGACAGCGATGCGCTGCTCGAATGGGCCGAGGTGCACGGCAATTTCTACGGCACGCCGCGCGAGCCGGTGGAAGAGGCGATGTCCGTCGGCCGCGACATGCTGTTCGACATCGACTGGCAAGGCGCCCAGCAGCTCCAGGAAAAGATGCCGGCCGACGTCGTCTCGATCTTCATCCTGCCGCCCTCGATGACCGAGCTGCAATCGCGTCTGCATCGCCGCGCCGAGGATACCGAAGAGGTCATCCAGACGCGGCTTGCCAATTCCTGCGCGGAAATCGAGCACTGGCGCGAATACGATTACGTCATCCTCAACGACGACCTCTCCGTCGCCTTCGACGCGGTGCAGAGCATCGTGAAGGCCGAACGCCTGCGCCGCGACCGACGGCATGGGCTGTTCGAGTTCGTGACGAAGCTGGTGACGGAGAAGCCGGTTCTTTAGGCGCTCGTCCATACCGTCTTGGCAGGATTGCCCCTCACCCTAACCCTCTCCCCGCAGGCGGGGAGAGGGGACGTGCCCCATGGGATGGTGAGGGTCTGGGAAACCGGAGCGGCATATCCCCTTCGCCCCGCTTGCGGGGAGAAGGTGGCCGGCAGGCCGGATGAGGGGCAGCTCAGAGCGCGTTCGCCAGCCGCACGAATTCTTCCACGCTCAACGTCTCCGCCCGCCGCTGCGGATCGATCTCCGCTCGGGCGAGCAGCGCCTCGCCGCCGAGGGATTTGACGCTCTGGCGCAGCATCTTGCGGCGTTGGCCGAAGGCGGCGTGGGTGACGCGTTCCAGCTTGGCCACGTCGCAGGGCAGCGGGTTGGCGATCGGCTCCAGGTGCACGACGGAGGAGGTTACCTTCGGCGGTGGCGTGAAGGCCTGGGGCGGCACGTCGAAGGCCATGCGGGCGCCGGTGCGCCAGCCGCAGAGCACGCCGAGCCGGCCATAGTGGTCGTCGGTTTCATCCGCCACGATGCGCAGGCCCACCTCGCGCTGGAACATCAGCGTCAGCGAATCCCAGAACGGCGGCCAGGCCTTCGGCAGGAGCCAGTTGACGAGCAGTTGCGTGCCGACATTGTAGGGCAGGTTGGCGATGATGCGCACCGGCTCGCCGGGTGCCAGCGCCTCGAAATCGGTCTTCAGCGCATCGCCTTCGATGACTGTCAGCCGGCCGGGATAGTGATCGGACACTTCCGCCAACGCCGGCAGGCAGCGCGCGTCGCGCTCGATGGCGATCACTCGCTTGGCGCCGAGCGCGAGGATGGCGCGCGTCAGGCCGCCCGGTCCCGGGCCGACCTCGATGACCGTGTGGTCCTCGATGGGGCCGGCGGTGCGGGCGATCTTCTGCGTCAGGTTGAGGTCGAGCAGGAAATTCTGGCCGAGCGCCTTCTTCGCATCGAGCCCGTGGCGCTGGATGACGTCGCGCAGCGGCGGCAGTCCGTCGAGTGCCGCCATCACGCGGTCCTTTCGTGCATGGCGAGGTCGTAGGCAAGACGGAGGGCGGCCAGCAGGCTGTCCGGCCTGGCGATGCCCTTGCCGGCGATGGCAAAGGCGGTGCCATGGTCCGGCGAGGTGCGGATGAAGGGCAGGCCGAGCGTCGCATTGACGGAATCGTCGAAGCCGAACGCCTTGGCGGGGATGAGCGCCTGGTCGTGATACATGCAGAGCGCCACGTCATAGGTGGCCCGCGCCGCATCGTGGAACATCGTGTCGGCCGGCAACGGCCCGACGGCGTCGATGCCGGCGGCCTTCAGCCGCTCCACGGCCGGGCGCACGATCGCGTCGTCCTCCAGGCCGAGCGCTCCGCCTTCGCCCGCATGCGGGTTGAGGCCGGCAATGGCAAGGCGCGGGCGCGCAATGCCGAAACGCTGGCGCAGGTCCCGTTCGGTGATGACGGCGGTCTCGACGATCAGCTCTTCCGTCAGCGCGGCGGGAACGTCCTTCAGCGGGATGTGGATCGTCACCGGCACGCTGCGCAGCTTCGGTCCGGCAAGCAGCATGACGGGCAGCGCCGGCCTGCCGGTGGCCTTGGCCGCGATGTCGGCGAGGAATTCCGTATGGCCGGGGAAACCGAAGCCGGCATCGTAGAGCACGGCCTTGGCGATCGGGTTCGTCACGACGGCGGAGGTGCGTCCGGCAAATGTGAGCGCAACCGCCGTCTCGATCGCGCCGGTGATGGCGGCGGCGTTCTCCGAGTTGGGCGCGCCGGGCACGACGGCGGTCGCGCAGTCACAGGCAAGCACCGGAAGGGCATCGGGGAAGAGGGCGTTCGCCGTCTCGGGCTCCGCCGCCGCGATGGCGACGTCGAGGCCGAGCAGGGCGGCGCGCTCGCGCAGAACGCGGGCATCACCGATGAACAGGAAGGGCGGCAGGGAAAGCGTCTTGCGGGCCGACCACAGCGCGAGCGTGATATCCGGCCCGATCCCCGCCGGATCGCCCATGGTGAGCGCCAGCGGAGGAATGTTCGTCGTCGTCATGGGACCTGCCGTCAGCGGGTTGGAGAGAGCGGACCGGCCGGAAGCTTACGGCCGAGACATCAGCGTTCGGTGATCGTCGCCTTCTTGCGCAGTTCGGCGAGGTACTTCTTGCTGTTCTCGTCGTTCTCGTTGCCGTTCGACTTGGCGAGGTCTTCCGCGCGGAACACCATTTCGGCGGCCACGTCGTCGTTGACTTCACGCTTCTTGCAGATCGCGAGATATTCCACGCCGCGTTCGGTGACGCGCGTGCCGGTCGTCAGGCCGTCGGCCTTCTCGATGAGCGGTTTCCAGTCTTCCGGCATTTCCGGCGCGAGCACGCGGCCGAGGTCGCGGATCGAGACATCGAGCATCGTGGCGGCGAAAACCTTGGCCTGGTCGCAGCCCGGGAATTTCGAGCGCGAGGCTTCCGCTTCCGCCTTGCGCTTGCCGAGAATGGCGTTGCGGCGCTTTTCCGGCACGACAAAGATGACCTGCTTGAGGAAATATTCCGTCGTCACCGGCTTCTTGCCGCCGTTTGCCTGCATGCGCTCGACGAGCGTCTTGCCGGTGGCGGTGCCGCTATAGCGGGCATTGACCACACGCGGCCAGCTCATCTGCACGGCGATATACTGCTTGAAGTGTTCGACGCCGACGCCGGCGCGGTCGAGGACCTGGCCGAGCTGCTGGGTCGTCATCTTGTTGGAAGAGGCGAAACGCGCATAGGCGGCTTCGACGTCCGAGCTACTGACGGAGTTGCGCACGCGCAGAATTTCCGTGCGCTTCAGAGCGTCCTCGATCATCTGCTCGCGGGCCATGGCGCGAAGGTTGCCCTTGGCGCGCTGCAGCCTGAGGAAGGCGGCGCGGCGCTCGATCTCGCCGGAGGTCACCGGCATGTTGTTGACGACAGCCACGACGGAGCTTGCCGCCTGAACGGTGCCGACCGGGGCCGCGATCGTCACGGCGGCGGCAAGTGCCACGCCCATCATCATGGAGCGCACCAGAGATTGTCTGCCCATCATGCCAGTCCCTTTCCCAAACCCATTGCCGCGTCCACCGGTGTCATCCGTGCGGGCGCGCCTCCCATGCGGAAGGCGTTCACCAGCGGGCGCTCTCCCGGATGTGCATAATACATGCGGCCAAACGATGACAAGAGCCGCCGCGCGGCCTATTCGAAGCCCGTCAGCGTCGTATCGCCGACATTGATGTCGCCGAGCGTGCGGAACATCAGCCGCGCGCCGATCGACCAGTCGTTCGCCGTCGTGCCGGACTTGTCGCGCGTCTGCTCGTAAACGACCGAGAAGACCGTGTCGCGATCGTCGTAGGAGAAGCCGAAACCGTTGCGCGACAGGCTCTGGCGGTTGATGTCGTAGGTCAGCGACCCGAACACCGACCAGTAGTTCTCGAACTTGAAGGCCGCGGCGCTCTGGATTTCGCTGGCATTCTCCGCCAGGCCGTAAAGCGGCTGCGCGGCGATGCGCGTATAGGTGACCTCGGTCTCGAAGCGGGCGCCATCGAAGCGCACCGACGTGTCCGAGCGGCGCAGCGACAGGTCGTTCTTGTCGAGGCGAGCGCTGTGGGCGACCGAAAGGCCGTTCGGCAGGTCGAAGCCGGCCATTCCGACATAGTCCGACGTATCCCGTTCGAGGCCGGAATTGGCACCGGCATTCACGAGGTCCGGCGTCGCGAAGGAATTGACTCCGCCTAGATGGAACGACTGGCCGACGATCGAGCGCAGGCGCACGCCATTGTCGAAGGTGCCGGTGTAACGCAGGCCGATATTGGCGCGCGAGCCGCCCTCGATACGGTCGAAGCCGGAGAACTTGTCGCGCTCGAAGAGGTTCGTCGCGTCGAAGACGAAGCTCTGCGCGTCCTCGTTCGGCAACCCGCCCGGATAGTCTTCATCCGGGCGCAGGTAGATCTGCGCGATCGGCTCGAAGAGGTGGGTGCTGGTGTCGGTCGTCGCCAGGATCGGGTAGCGCGCCTCGAGGCCGGCGGTCAGCATCGAGCGGGTCGCGCTGCTGTCGTCCTCGTAGATGCCGGCATAGGCGAGGCCGGGGTCGTTCATGTCGAGGCGGTGGATATCGCCGCGGGCCGCGAGCAGGGGCGTCAGCACGAGGCCGCCGGGTACGACGAACTGGCGCTTCCATTCGAGTTCGCTGGTCAGCCGCGTTGTGCCGCCGGCAAGCCCGCGGAAGCGTTCATTGCCGCGCACGCTGTATCGGTCGGAGAGGTCGCGCTCGATATTGGTGATGTTCGTCGTGATCGACAGCTCGCCGCCGAGGACCGGCTGCGGCGCGATATATTCGTAGTCGAGCGTCTGGGCGATCGCCTGCTTGCGCTCCAGCCGGTCCTGCGGGTCGGCATCCTGCACGTCGAAGTAGAACGAGCGCAGGTCGAAGATGTTGCGGCGTCCGAGACCGGTCAGATAGACCTGATTGGTGTGAATGCGGTCGCTCAGGCCGTCCAGGTCATAGGTGCGCGAAAAATTGTTGTCGCTCTGCACCATGACATCCCAGCCGAAGGCCCAGCGGGGATTGATCTTGAAGCGGCCCTCGGAGGCGACCATGCCGCGGAAATCGTCGCGCCGGTCGCTCGTGCCTGCGGAAAACACGCCCGGATTCCACTGGTCGATGCCGGCGGCACGCAGCGTGATCTGGCCGTTGTGGAAGCGCTTGCGGAACTCCGCCTCGACGAGGAAACCCTGGCGGGTCAAGACGCTCGGCGAGATCGTCGCGTCCATGTCGGGCGCGATCGCGAAATAATAGGGTGTCGTGATGCCGAGGCCGAGCTTCTGCTCATAGCTGAACTGCGGGAACAGGAAGCCGCTCTTGCGCTTCACAGTATGGTCCGGCACTTCCAGCACGGGAATATAGGCGATCGGCCGGCCGAACATCTCGAAGCGGGCGCGCTCGAGCCGGATCGTCTTGGTTCGGCCGTTCTGCACGACGCGCTCGGCCTTGATCTGCCAGAGAGAGCGGTGCGTCGGGTCCGTGGCGCAGGGTGTGCAGGCGGTATAGACGGCGTGGTTGAGGATCATCTCCTCGCCGTTGACGCGCTCGCCGCTGGTCGCCGCCAGCTTGGTCAGGTCGGTCGTCTCGATACGTAGCGCATTGACGAAACCGTTGGCGAAATCGTCCGACAGGTCCATCTGCTCGCCGTAGACGCGGTTGCCCGTCGGCTCGATGAGTTCGATGTTACCGAAGGCGGTCAGCCGGCCGGTCTTCTGGTTGTATTCGACCTGGCGGGCGACGAGCTTGTAGCCGCCATAGTTGATCTGCACCGCGCCGCGGGCGATCACCTTTTCGGAGTCATTGTTATAGACGAGCTCGTTCGCCGCCAGAAGCAGCTTGGCGTCGTCCGGGATATTCGGTTCCATCGACTGGATGTCGGGTGCCTGCGCCCGGGCGGGGAGCGCGGAGGCGGGCACGATGGCGCACATGGCCGCACCTGCAAGCAGGGCGGCTCTCAACCACCTATTCGTTTTGCGGTCGCCTGCCGCCACTAGCCATCCTCCTGATGGAGAAGAATCGTCGCCCCTAACGACATTGCGACGACCACTGGGAGCCAGGCCGCAACGAACGGAGGTACAACACCGCTGCTTCCGAATGCTTTCACAAGCACGGTGACGACATAAAGCATGAAGCCTGACAGGATTCCACCCAGAATCACCGCACGCGATTGATTAAACCGGCTAAATTTCAATGATACACAGGCTGCGATCAGCGTCATGGCAACCAGGAGCAGTGGCAGCGAGAGCAGGGAATGGAACTGCGTTTCCATCGCGTCGGTGGGGAAACCGAAGGACTTTGCCGCCTCGATCTTGCGCCCAAGGCTCAAAAACGGAATGGATTCAGGCTTTTCGAGGCTCTCCTGGACGAATTCCCGTTTCAGGTTGGTACGAAGCTGTACCTCTTCGAGACGAACCGGCAACTCGCCGTTGCGCGTCTCGTGCACGTTCTTAAGAAGCCAGTAACCATCTTCCAAGGTTGCCGAATCGGCATCCTGGCGCAGCACGATGCGGCCGTCCGTATCGAAGTGGATGACGGTGACGTTCAACAGCCGCGTGCCCTCGTCGAGGACTGCCTTGGCGCCGATGATCGCCTGGTCGTCGCCATAGATCTGGCGCAGCCACGGCACGGCGTTTTCGGTGCGCGAGGCATTGGCCGCGCCCCAGCTCGCTTCGAGCTCCACGGCCTTCCTGCTGCTCCAGGCCGCGATCGGATTGATGGCGAGAACGGCGAGCACGCCGAACAGGAAGGAGCCGATGATGAAGGGGCGCAGGAACTGCCAGACCGAAATGCCCGCCGCCCGCGTGACGACCAGCTCGTAACGCCGGTTGAGCGAGATCAGGGAGGCCATGCCCGCAAACAGCGCCACGAAGGGCACGGTCTGCATCAGGATCGTCGGGATGCGCAACGCCGTCACCAGCAGGCCGCTGGTCAGCGTATAGCCGGGCAGGGCGCCGACGCGGTTCGACATCTCGCTGAAATCGATGATGAAGATCAGCGAGAAGATGCCGAGCAGGAACCAGACAGTGGTGACCGTGTAGCGGCGGAAGAAATAGAAGCCGAGTGTGGGGATCATGGCTGGCCGCTCCCGCCAGTGGAGGCCGGGCCTGCTCGCCATCGATTGCCGAGCTCGGTCAACCGCTCGCCGAGCGTCACGGGAATGTCGAGGCTCTTGTTGCGCCCGAGATAGCGGATCGCCAGTGCGGCGGTGACGCCGGGGATGAGATACATGATCGGTATGAAATAGGCGGAATCTTCCGCATTGTTGGACGCATAGAAACTCGCCCAGCGCACGAAGAGGGCGGTGAGCAGCGCCGTGATCATCGGGTGCACGCGGGCTTCGCGGTGCGAGCGCGCATCGCCGCTGACGACGAGCGCGATGAGGCCGAAGACGGCCGGGAACAGCCATTCCGTGAAGCGGCGGTGGATTTCCGCGGTGAAGGCGCCCGGATTGCGCTGGTATTGCGGATCGTTCGGGTCCGGATCGAACAGATAGAAGAGGTCGCGGTCCTTGGCGCGGATGTTCGTCTTGCCGACGCTCTGCGTCAGGTCCGCGAGATCGAAGGCGTAGGAATCGAACTTGATGATCGAGACGTTGCCGTCCGGCAGCTTGCGGTGCACCTCGCCGTCCTTCATCACCAGCGCCGAGCTGTTTTCGTCCACCGCGCCCTCTCGGGCATAATAGACGAGCTCGAAGCGCGGATCGCGCGTATCGGCCACGAACAGGCCTTCCAGCACGCCGCCGTTGCGACGCTCGGCCACCTGCACATAGAGGCCGTCGGTGATCTTGCGGAAGGTGTTTTCCTGCACGACGGAAGAGAGCATGTCGGCATGCGCCGTCGCGATCATCTTGCGCACGGCGGTGCGCGAATAGGGTTCGGCGAAATTGTCGACGACGAAGGACACGAGGCTCATCGCCACGGACAGAATCATGACCGGCCGGATGATCGTCATGCGCGAGGCGCCGGCGGAGTTCAGCACCGTCAGCTCCGAATCGGCGTTCATCACCGTCAGCGTCTGCGACACGCCGATGACGAGCGCGAAGGGCAGGATGATCGGGATGACGGAGGGGAGAATGAGCGTCGCGAGCCGCAGGAAGGCGAAGATCGACTGGCCGCTGTCGGTGACGAGGTTGATGCTGCCGAGCGCCTGCGTGACCCAGACGATGCCGAGCAGGGGCACGAGCGTGGCGACGAACATGAGCGACGCCCGCCGCAGGATATAGCGCTCGATCAATTTCATCGTTTCGTCCGCGTTTCCGACAGGCGGCTCCGGCTTCGTGCAGGGGCACCCCTCGGAACAGCCATGGGCATATAAGCTTTCTTCAGGCTGATGCCATAGCCGGGAGTCTCTCCGGCCAAGGAAAATTTATGGCGAACAAGCATGACTAACCATCTGTAAACAAGGTGCCGCATCTTGCCAAGCGCCGCAAAAGCGACAAGGAATTGATGAGATTGGCGGCCGTCTCTTATCGGACGACAGGCCCGCCGGCCACAGATTCGGAGTAAGTCATGGCTTCCAGATTCGACATCGGTTTCGCAAAGACGGCACGCGCCTCGGGCGGTCTTGCGATCCTCCTGCAGATTGCCGACCAGACGGCGGCCGGTCTCGGCGAGGTCGATCCGGAAGGCATCGCCACCCGCGCCGCCGGCGTGGCGAAATTCACCGGCAAGGCGCTGAAGACCCTCGACGTGCTGGCGCCGCATGGCGCCCCGGTCGATCGCATCCTGGTTCTCGGCCTCGGCGAGGCGGACAAGCTCGTCGCGCACGACTGGCTGAAGGCCGGCGGTGCCGCAGCCGGCAAGATCGGCCGCGCCGACAAGGCGACGATCTACCTCGATGCGCCGGGCGCCACCGTCACGGCGAAGAACGCCGCCGATTTCGCGCTCGGCATGCAGCTCGGCGCCTATAGCTTCGATATCTACAAGACGAAGAAGGGCGAGGACGACGACGCCAAGAACGGCAAGGCCGCCAAGGTGACGATCGTCACCGCCGCCGCCAGCGCCGCCAAGAAGGCGAACGACGTGTCCGATGCCGTTGCGGAGGGCGTGATTCTCGCCCGCAACCTCGTCAACGAGCCGGCCAACGTGCTCGGCCCCGTCGAGTTCGCCGAAAAGGCCAAGGCGCTCGAAAAACTCGGCGTCGACGTGGAAATCCTCACCGAACGCGAGATGAAGCGGCTCGGCATGGGCGCGCTGCTCGGCGTCGCGCAGGGCTCCGTACGCCCGCCGCGCCTGGCCGTCATGCACTGGAAGGGCGGCAAGGAGAAGGACCGGCCGGTCGCCTTCATCGGCAAGGGCGTGGTCTTCGATACGGGCGGCATTTCCATCAAGCCGGCTGCCGGCATGGAGGACATGAAGGGCGACATGGGCGGTGCCGCCGCCGTCATCGGCCTGATGCACACGCTCGCCGCCCGCAAGGCCAAGGCGAACGTCGTCGGCATCCTCGGCCTTGTGGAAAACATGCCTGACGGCAACGCCCAGCGCCCCGGCGACATCGTCAAGTCCATGTCCGGCCAGACGATCGAGATCATCAACACCGATGCCGAAGGCCGCCTCGTTTTGTGCGATGCGCTCTGGTATTGCAACGAGACCTTCAAGCCGCAGTTCATGGTCAACCTCGCGACGCTGACCGGCGCGATCATGGTGGCGCTCGGCAGCCATCACGCCGGCCTGTTCTCCAACGACGACACGCTCGCGGCGCGCCTTACCGCCGCCGGCCTCTCGACGAACGAGCGCCTGTGGCGCATGCCACTCGGCCGCGAATACGACAAGATGATCGACAGCAAGTTCGCCGACATGAAGAACACCGGCGGGCGTTATGCCGGCTCGATCACCGCTGCGCAGTTCCTGCACCGCTTCGTCAAGGAAACGCCCTGGGCGCATCTCGATATCGCCGGCACCGCCATGGGCTCGCCGACCGACGAGATCAACCAGTCCTGGGGTTCCGGTTTCGGCGTGCGCCTGCTCGACGAGCTGGTGCGCGCGAATTACGAAAGCTGAGGAGAGGGTGAGCGAAGTCCTCTTCTACCACCTGACCGAATCGAAGCTTGAGGACGCGCTCCCGCCGCTCCTCGACAAGAGCCTCGAACGCGGCTGGCGCGTCGTCGTGCAGACCGGCGATGCGGAGCGCCGCGATGCGCTCGACACGCATCTGTGGACCTTCCGCGAGGACAGTTTCCTGCCGCACGGCACCGACGAGCAGGCGTTTCCCGCCGAACAGCCGGTTCTGCTGACCATGACGGCCGACAATGCCAACGCCGCCACCGTGCGCTTCCTCGTCGCCGGCGCCGAACCGCCGGCGCTCGATCCCTATGACCGCGTCATCTTCATGTTCGACGGCTACGACCAGGCGGAAGTCGAGACCGCGCGCGAGCACTGGAAGCGCCTGAAGGGCGAGGGGCATCAGCTCACCTATTGGCAGCAGAACAGCGACGGGCGCTGGCAGAAAAAAGCCTAGCGGGCGGCAAGCGCGGTGTCATAGGCCTGCTGTGCTTCCAGCACCGAATCCATGTGCCGTTCCGCCCAATGGGCGATGGCGGCGACGGTGTCCTTCAGCGTCCCGCCAAGCGGCGTCAGCGCATATTCGACGGTGACCGGCACGCTTGGATAGACGGTGCGCGAGACGAGCCCGTCGCGCTCCAGCTTCTTCAAGGTCTGTGACAAGGCCTTCTGAGAGATGCCCTTGATGTCGCGCCGGAGGTGGTTGAAACGCTTCGGACCGGCCTGCACCTGGTCGAGAATCAGCAGCGCCCACTTGTCCGCGAGGCGATCGAGCACCTGCCGTGTCGGGCAGTTTTCCTCATAGATATCATAGATGTAAGCCATTCGATCGTGACCTCGCATATGGCACCCGGTTTCCAGCAGGGAACTACCTGACGGCAAAGTGCCTCCTTACGCCGCTTTCCATTCTTCATTATGTATCATTTCGGAAGTTGGTTTCCAATCGATACTTAGGAGATGACAATGGCTGGAAAGATTCTGGTTCTCGGCGCGACCGGCAATGTCGGCACGCCCCTCGTCAAGGCGCTTGTCGCAAAGGGTGAAAAGGTGAAAGCGGCATCGCGCTCGGGCAAGGCGGTCGCGGGCACGGAGGGCGTCGCCTTCGATTATGCCGACAAGGCGACCTTCGGCCCCGCCTTCGAGGGCGTCGACCGGGCCTATGTGATGCTGCCGGCCGGCTATGTGAACATCACGGAGCTGCTGCTGCCGGTGATCGAAGCGGCTGCGGCGCGCAAGGCCAAGGTGGTGTTCCAGAGCGTGTTCGGCGTGGATGCGGATGACAGCATTCCCTACCGCCAGGTCGAGATCGCGCTGGAGAAATCGGGCACGCCCTATGTCATCCTGCGGCCGAACTGGTTTGCCGACAATTTCCAGACCTACTGGAAGGCCGGCATCGACCACGGCACGATCGCGGTGCCGGCGGGCGAGGGCAAGTCGAGTTTTGTCGACACCCGCGACATCGCGGCGAGCGCCGCTGCCGTGCTCACCACCACGCAGTTCGACGGCAAGGCCTTCAACCTCACCGGGCCGGAAGCCCACAGCTATGGGGAAGCGGCAAAGATCCTGTCGGATGTGATCGGCAAGCCTGTCGCCTATGAGGCCGTGGATGACGCGACCTTCGTCGGCATCCTGACGGGCGCCGGCGTTCCGGCGGACTACGCCAATTTCCTCGCCGCGATCTTCTATCCGGTGCGGCAGGGCTGGACGGCAGCGGTTTCCGATGCCGTCGAGGTCCTGACCGGCCAGGCGCCGCGGTCCCTCGTGACCTATGCGCGCGACAACGCGGCCGCCCTGAAAGCGTGACGACGGTCCGAGGGCGGCAACCTGCCGCCCTCGACGCCCATTCTAGTCGTGGAAAGCCTCGACGAATTTGCGGCGGCCGAGCATGAAGGCGTCGGCGACGTGGCGCAGCGGCGCGAGGTCGACGTCGGATTTTCCGGCTTTCACGATCTCCGCGAAGCGCTTGTAGAGCATCGGATATTCCTGCTCCGGCTCCTCGTGCACGAGCTTGCCGTCGATGGAGAGTTTCGCGCCGCCCTCGGACAGCACCATCTCGCCGGCTTCGGTCTGCGCGACGATGTCCCAGCTCTGCTTGCCGGTCTGGCGCCAGTCGAAATCGGCCTTGAGGTCGAGGCCTTTGGCGTCGGAGAAGGTGATCGCGGCGGCGATCGGCGCGTCGCGGTTTTCCGGAAATTCCAGCGTCGCGGCAGTGATGAAGACCGGGCGCGGCAGGATATGGGTGACGATGGAGAGCGCGTTGATGCCCGGATCGAAGACGCCGAGGCCGCCGGCCTGCCAGATCCAGTCCTGGTTCGGATGCCAGTGGCGCACATCTTCCTTCCAGATCACCTGCATCGAGCGGATCGTCGTGCCGGCGAGGAAGCTCCTTGCGGCTTCGACGGCCGGCGCATAACGCGAATGCCAGCTCGCGAAGAGTGACACGCCCTTGACGGCGGCGAGTGCTTCGAGGTCGGCGACTTCGGAGAGCGTCGCGCCCGGCGGCTTTTCGAGGAAGACATGCTTGCCGGCCGAAAGCGCCTTCTCCGCCGCCTCGTAGCGATATTGCGGCGGCATGCAGAGCGAGACCGCATCGATTGCCGGCACGGCCGCCAGCATCTCGTCGATCGACTTGAAATTGTCGATTCCGTCGACCGTGCCGTGGCGGCTTGCAGCGGCGATCAGCTTGTAATCGCTGTTCTTGGCGACGGCCGGAAGATGCTGGTCGCGCACGATCTTGCCGACGCCGACGATTGCGAGATTGATCGGGGACATGGCTCCACCCTCATTTGTATGATGATTTGGCGGTGTTGTAGCAGAACCTTCAGCCGGGGCAAGAGTGCCTCCGCACTGACGCTTGCCTATCCTTTGTGCAAGGCCGCCGGGGCGGCCTTCGCCTTTCGTCTAATGCCGGGCCTCAGACCGGGAAAACCCGGCCTCGGACTTGAAACCAGCCTTGAAATCGGCACTCTGGCTGTGCTTGGCACAACAGCAATAACACGCCAAGCGGGGAGGAGTTCTCATGAAGACGCTGCTGGTTTTCAGCCGGCTCATCGACACGATTACGGAAAACATCGGGAAAGCCGTTGGCTGGCTGATCCTGATCGCCGTGCTTGTGAGCGCCGGAAATGCCGTTATCCGGAAACTGTTCAATATGTCATCCAACGCCTGGCTTGAGGCGCAATGGTATCTCTTCGGCGGGGCCTTCATGCTCGCTGCCGCCTATACGCTGTCGCAGAACGAGCACATCCGCATCGACGTCGTCTACGGCAAGTTTTCGCGCCGCGTGCAGCACTGGATCGACCTTCTCGGCCATTGCCTGTTCCTGATGCCCTTCGTGCTGCTGATGGTCTATTTCCTCGTGCCCTACGTGCTGATGTCCTATCGCTCGGGTGAGGGCTCCTCCAGCGCCGGCGGCCTGATCGTCTGGCCGGCCAAGGCGATCCTGCTTGCCGGCTTCGTGCTGCTTGCCGCCCAGGGCGTGTCGGAGATCATCAAGAAGATCGCCATCATGAGCGGCGACATGGAGGACCCGACGCCCTACGTGCCGACGCACGCGCCGCTTGACAATACCGTGGCGGAGGAGAAGGGCGCATGATCGAGTTCATTGCGGAAAACCTCGCGCCGATCATGTTCGTGTCGCTGATCGTGTTCCTGCTGCTGGGCTATCCGGTGGCATTTTCGCTTGCGGCAAACGGCCTGCTCTTTTTCATCATCGGCGTGGAGCTCGCGCCGCTGTCCGATTCGATCAACCTGTCCTGGCCGCTGTTGAACGCGATGCCGGAGCGGCTATGGGGGGTGATGTCGAACGACACATTGCTCGCCATCCCATTCTTTACCTTCATGGGGATCGTGCTCGAAAAATCCGGCATGGCGGAAGACCTGCTCGATACGATCGGCCAGCTTTTCGGGCCGATCCGCGGTGGCCTTGCCTATGCGGTGATCTTCGTCGGCGCGCTGCTTGCGGCCACCACCGGCGTCGTCGCCGCCTCGGTCATCGCCATGGGCCTCATCTCTCTGCCCATCATGCTGCGCTACGGTTATGACCGCCGCGTCGCCTCCGGCGTCATTGCGGCGTCCGGCACGCTCGCCCAGATCATCCCGCCGTCGCTCGTGCTGATCGTGCTCGCCGACCAGCTCGGCCGTTCGGTCGGCGACATGTATGCCGGCGCTCTCATCCCGGGCCTGATCCTGACCGCCCTCTACATGGGCTACATCCTGCTGATGAGCTTCCTCAAGCGGGATTCCATGCCGGCCTTGCCGCTAGAGGCGCGCTCGCTCGGCTCCGGCGTCACGTCGCTCATCATCGCGCTGATCGTCGCGGCCGGCTTCGCCTACGCGGCGCATGTCTATCTCTACCCGACACAGGGCCCGAATGCCGATATTCTCGGCGCCACCTGCGGCGTTGTCTTCATCTACGTTGTTGCCCTCGTCGATAAGACGATGAATATCAATATGATGTCCCGGCTGGCGCAGCAGGTCATCATCGTGCTGATCCCGCCGCTGGCGCTGATCTTCCTCGTGCTCGGCACCATCTTCCTCGGCATCGCGACGCCGACGGAAGGCGGCGCCATGGGTGCTGTGGGTGCGCTGGTCATGGCGGCTGCCAAGGGCCGGCTCAACATGGCGGTGATGCGTTCGGCACTCGCCGCCACGACGCGCCTTTCCGCCTTCGTGCTGTTCATCCTGATCGGTGCCCGCGTCTTCTCTCTCACCTTCTACGGCGTGAACGGGCACCTGTGGGTCGAACACCTGCTGGTCTCCCTGCCGGGCGGCGAGACGGGCTTCTTGATCGGGGTGAACATCCTGGTGTTCTTCCTGGCGTTCTTCCTCGATTTCTTCGAGCTCGCCTTCATCATCGTGCCGCTGCTCGCACCCGCGGCCGACAAGCTCGGCATCGACCTCATCTGGTTCGGCGTGCTGCTCGGCATCAACATGCAGACGAGCTTCATGCACCCGCCCTTCGGCTTTGCGCTGTTCTACCTGCGTTCGGTCGCCGCCAAGGTGCCCTATCTGGACAAGGTGACGGGCAAGGTGACCCAGCCGGTAACGACCGGGCAGATCTATTGGGGTGCTGTGCCCTTCGTCTGCATCCAGATCGTCATGGTGGCACTCACCATCATGTTCCCGCAGATGGTCATGCACTACAAGGATACGGGAACCGGCATCGATCCAGCGACGATCAAGATCGAGGTGCCCGGCTTCGGTGCCAATGGTGGGGGCATGACGCTGCCGGACAACGGCGGCGGCCTCGGCCTGCCGGGTGGCCTGCAGCTTCCCGCCGGTAACCCGCTGGAAGGCGGCGAACAGAAGCCGGCTGGTGAAGGTGAGCAGAAGCCCACCAACGACCTTTCGAGCCCGCCATCCTTCAACTGATGTTTTGGGCCGGCGTCAGCCGGCCCTTTCCAAAGAAAAACCCCGGAGCATCGCTGCTCCGGGGTTTTTTGTGCGGTTTCCGCCAGGCGCTTAGAGCTTGTTGCCGCGCTGCTGGATCATCATGAAGGTGTCGTAATTGTATTCGGCGATCTGCGCGTTGAGGTAATACTCGCCGCGGAACGCCTTGATCGATTCCCAGATCTTCTTGAAAGTCGGGTTCGAGGCTTCCATCTCGGCATAGACCTCGTTGGCGGCGTCGAAGCAGGCCGACAGGATTTCCTGGCTGAAAGGGCTTAGCTTCGCGCCGGCGGCGACAAGGCGCTTGATCGCCGTCGGGTTCAGGTAATCATACTTCTGCAGCATGTTGGCGTCGGTCGCCTGGCAGGCGGTGCGCAGCAGCGACTGGTAGGCCTTCGGCAGGCCGTCGAAGGCCGCCTTGTTGAAGAGGGCGTGAACCGTCGGGCCGCCTTCCCACCAGCCGGGATAGTAGTAGTAGGGCGCGACCTTGAAGAAGCCGAGCTTCTCGTCGTCATAGGGCCCGACCCATTCGGCCGCGTCGATCGTGCCTTTTTCCAGCGCCGGATAAATGTCGCCGCCGGCGATCTGCTGCGGCACAACGCCGAGCTTCTCGACAACCTTGCCGGCGAACCCGCCGATGCGCATCTTCAGGCCGGACATGTCGGCGACGGTCTTGATCTCCTTGCGGAACCAGCCACCCATCTGCACGCCGGTATTGCCGCCCGGGAAGCCGATCAGGCCCTGGGTCGCCAAGAACTCGTTGAACATGTCGATGCCGCCGCCATGGTACTGCCAGGCATTGTGACCGCGGGCATTGAGCGCGAAGGGAACGGCGGCGCCGAGCGCCCAGACCGGGTCCTTGCCCCAGTAATAGTAGGAAACCGTATGGGCGGCTTCGACCGTGCCGGCGGAAGCCGCGTCGGCGGCCTGCAGGCCGGGCACAATTTCACCGGCGGCGAAAACCTGGATCTGGAAATTGCCGTCCGTCGCTTCGGAAACGTATTTCGACAGCACTTCCGCGCCGCCATAGATCGTGTCGAGCGATTTCGGGAACGAGGAGGCAAGGCGCCAGTTGACCTTCGGGTTGCTCTGCGCAAGCGCCGGAGCGGCCAGTACGGTCGCAGCCGCACCACCCACGCCGGCGACACCGGCCTTCTTGATGAATGAACGACGATCCATAGATTTCCTCCCAATTGCGAGCAGGGTTCCTCTTCCCCACCCTTGTGTCATCGCGCGGAAGCTAACCATGTCGGGTTTGGTGTTTCAAGCCGCAGGCGGAAAGAAGGGTGAATGGGACCCCTACGACTTTCGTCTTACGTGCAGCATTTTGCTATCTGCCTGTTTTTTGAGCGTTTCTTCCTTTTCCTGCATGGTTGACAGCCCTCTTTCCGGTTGAAAGATTGGCAGCAACGCGGCAGGGCGAAGGGCAGGGCATGGATATCCAGATTCGCAAGGCCTATCGCGACGAACTGGTCGACATTCTGGATTGGGCGGCCGCGGAAGGCTGGAACCCGGGGCTTGGCGATGCCGGACCCTTCTGGGTGGCTGATCCGGAGGGCTATCTCGTCGCGGAGGCGGAAAAGCGCATGGTGGGGGCGATTTCGCTCGTCCGCTATGGCACGCATTACGCCTTTCTCGGCTTCTATATCGTGCACAAGGACGTGCGCGGACAGGGCGTGGGGCTGCGCCTGTGGGAAGCCGCGATGGCTATGGCGGAAGACCGTATAGTCGGGCTCGACGGCGTCGTCGCCCAGCAAGAGAACTATCGCAAATCCGGCTTCGCCTATGCGCACGCCAATGTGCGTTATGGCGGCCGGGTGCAATGCACGGTGCCGAACGACCCGCGGCTGACGCCGGTCTCGCCCGTGCATGTGCCGCTGATCGCCGATTACGATGAACGGTTCAATCCGGCCCGCCGGGAGACGTTCCTGCGCGAATGGCTGAAGGAACAGGAGACGCGCCAGAGTTTCGCGCTGCTCCAGGGCACCAAGGTCTCCGGCTACGGCACGATCCGCGCCTGTCGCGAGGGTTTCAAGATCGGCCCGCTGTTCTCCGATACGGATGTCGGCGCCGACCTGCTGTTCCGGGCACTCGTCGCAAATGTCGGCGGCGGCCGGATCTTCCTCGATATCCCGGCGCCGAACACCGAGGCGAAGGCGCTCTGCGTGCGCCACGGCCTGTCGCCGGTCTTCGAGACGGCGCGCATGTATCGCGGAACGATGCCGGACCTGCCGCTCAACCGCATTTTCGGCATCACGACATTCGAGCTTGGCTGACCTGTCTCAGCCGCCCGCCATGGCGAGGAGATCCGATCCGCCCACGCCCTTGTGGCGCAGCGTCACGACGGAATAGCCTTCGGCCTTCAACTGCGCGAGCAATGCCGGCAGCACCGCGGCGGTGCGCTTGTGGATATCGTGCAGCAGGATGATGCCGCGGCCGCGCTTGCGCAGGCCCTCCATGGTGCGGCTCGCGACGGATGCCGGCGAGACTTTGAAATAGTCCTTCGAATCCACGTCCATATCCATGATGATCGTGCCGCGCCGCGAGACGGCGCTGCGCAGGGCCGACGTGTCCGACAGATAGGGGAAGCGGAAGAAATCCGGCTGGCGGGCGGTGGCGCGCTGAACGGCCTTTTCGCCCTTGCGGATTTCCGCCATCGCCGCCTCGAAGGCGAGATAGCGCAGGTTGGCATGGCGATAGGTGTGGCTGCCGATCGTATGGCCGCGGGCGACGACCTTGCGGGCGATGGCCGGATAGGCATCCGCCATCTGGCCGACCATCAGGAAGGTCGCCTTGACGCGGTAGGCGTCGAGCGTGGCGAGGATCGCCTCCGTGCGGCCCGGCACCGGGCCGTCGTCGAAGGTCAAAACGACCTCCTTGTGCCGCAGCTTCAGGTCGGAGAGCGAGGCGACGGCGAGCGTGCGCCCGGCAAGCCCCGTGCGCCCGGCCCAGCGGGCGGGCGACATCGGCACGGGATCATCCGCGTCGAGCACCTTCGCCTGCTTGGCCTCGACGAAGGCGGTCTCGGTGGAGGCGCGCGGTTTGGTCGTGTTGCACCCGGCAAGGAGGGGCAGGACCGCCAATGCGGTAAGAAGCAGGCGGCAACGCATGGGCGCACTCGGCAAGATGATGATCTTGCAAGCACTTTTGTCCGATCATGGTTAATGAAGCGTTGAGGCGGCGGGCGGAAAGGGCTTATCCCGCCATCGCCTCCTCATATTCGGCGGAAAGCTCCAGCCATTGCTCCTCGGCGTCGTGCAGCTTGTCGACCGCCATGGCGCGCAGCTTCGCCTTTTCGGCCGCCTTGGCCGGGCTCTTTTCGTAAAGCACCGGATCCGCAAGCTCCGCATCAAGAAGCTGAATCTGCTTCTGCAGCTTTGCCGTCAGGGATTCGATTTCATTGATCTTTTTCTTGAGCGGCGCGTACTGGGCGCGCCGGTCGGCATTCGCCTTGCGCTGGTCGGCCTTGTTCGCCTGCTCGCCGTTGCCGGCCGGTTTTTCCCTGTCGTCCTTCTTGCCGGACTGCACGATGAGGCTGCGATACTCCTCCATGTCGCCGTCGAAGGTTTTGACCGTGCCCTCGTTGACCAGCCACAGCCGGTCGACGGTCGCCTCGATCAAGTGGCGATCGTGCGAGATCAGGATGACGGCGCCCTCATAGTCGTTCAGCGCCTCGATCAGCGCGCGGCGGCTGTCGATGTCGAGATGGTTCGTGGGCTCGTCGAGGATCAAGAGGTTGGGCGCATCGAAGGCGGCAAGGCCCATCAGCAGGCGCGCCTTCTCGCCACCGGACAGGTCCTTGGCGGCCGTCGACATCTTTTCCGTCGCAAGCCCCATCTGCGCCACGCGGGCGCGCACCTTGGCCTCCGTCGCCTCCGGCATCAGCCGGCGTACATGCTCGACCGGCGATTGGTCCGGAATGAGATCGTCCAGCTGGTGCTGCGCGAAAAAGCCGATCTTCAGGCCCGGCGCACGTTTCACCGCGCCCGATTCCGCCTCCAGCCGGCCGGAGATGAACTTTGCAAAGGTCGACTTGCCGTTGCCGTTCGAGCCGAGCAGCGCGATGCGGTCGTCATTGTCGATGCGCAGGTTGATCTGCTTGAGGATTGGCTGCCCCGGCGTATAGCCGACGGCGCCGCCTTCGATGGCAATGATCGGGGAGGCGGGCTGGCGCTCCGGCTCGGGGAAGGTGATCGGCTGTACATGCGTCTCGATCACGGCCGCGACCGTGCCCATGCGCTCCAGTGCCTTGACGCGGCTCTGCGCCTGCTTGGCCTTGGTGGCCTTGGCCTTGAAGCGGTCGATGAAGCTTTGCAGATGCTTTCGCGCGGCTTCGTTCTTCGCTTTCGCCTTCATCTGCAATTCGTCGTTCTCGGCCTTCTGCCGCTCAAACTGATCGTAGGAGCCGCGATAGAAGGTGAGCTTCTGCTGGTCGAGATGTACGATGGCGTTGACGGCGGTGTTCAGAAGGTCGCGGTCGTGGCTGATGATGATGACGGTATGCGGATAGCGCCGCACATAATCCTCCAGCCACAGCGTGCCTTCGAGGTCGAGATAGTTGGTCGGTTCGTCGAGCAGCAGCAGGTCCGGCTCGGAAAACAGCACGGCCGCCAGCGCCACGCGCATGCGCCAGCCGCCGGAAAAGCTCTTGGCCGGCCGCTGCTGCGCCTCGTGGTTGAAGCCGAGGCCGGCGAGGATGCTCGCCGCGCGCGATTGCGCCGAATGCGCGCCGATATCGGTGAGCCGCGTCTGGATTTCGGCGATACGGTGCGGGTCGGTCGCCGTCTCCGCTTCCTTGAGCAGCGCGGCGCGCTCCTTGTCGGCCGCCAGCACGATCTCGATCAGCGCGTCGTCCGTGCCCGGCGCCTCCTGCGCCACCTGGCCGATGCGCGCGTTCTTCGGCAGCGAGATGCTGCCGGCCTCCGAGGCGAACTGGCCGGTGATGATGCGGAAAAGCGTGGACTTGCCGGTGCCGTTGCGGCCGACGAGACCCACCTTCACGCCGCTCGGCAGCGAGAGGGACGCGTTTTCGATGAGGAGACGCCCGGCAATGCGGGCGGTGAGGCCGGAAATCGTGATCATTCCGGGTCTATAGGGCGGGGCGGCCAGTCAAGGCAAGGGGTGAGGCGCGCCTCTTCAGGCGGCCGACCCGGAACGATAGCCACGGCCCGCCCGATCGGCGACTTCCGCGGAGTATATGCGCAGCGCAATGCCGGTTTCGGCGGCATAGGCGAGCGCCTGGTCGGCCTGCTCGTAGAGCATGGCGGGAGCGCTCGCCGAATCGCTGAGCGAGACGCCGGCCGTCAGCGTCAGGAAGCCGGCCGGCAGCTCGCGGTCCATGAAGGGAAACGGCTTTTCCGCGACGCGAACGGCGATGCGGCGCGCGATGGTGACCGCGATCTCGCGGCTGACGTCGGACAAAAGCAGGCAGAACAGGTCCGGCCCGGTGCGCGCGACGAAATCGTCCTTCTTGACAGAGCGGCGGAAGATGGCGGCAAGCCGCTTCAGCGTCTTTTCCGCCGCACCCGCCGGATGGCTCTCGGCAAACTCCTTGAGCTGCTCGACGCGGAACATCAGCAGCGCGGAAGTGCCCGCCGCTTCGCCCTGGAACACGCCCTTTATCCGGCCGAGCAGGGCGGCATGGTTGCCGAGGCCCGTCACCGGATCGTGCGTCAGCGCCTCGCGGCTGACGGAGAGGCCGCTGCGCAGCCCGTCGAGATGGGCTTGCAGATCGTCGATCTTCGTCGCCGCCGAACGATCCATGCCGAGGATGTCGCGCACCAGCGAGAGCAGGCGCACCGTGTCGCTGGAGAAATCCGAAATGCCGAGCACCGGATCGGCGCGCATGCGGTCGGCGATTTCCTGCAATTCGTGCAGCGCGACGGCGCGGTCGCGGCGGCTCGTTTCCGCGGTCTGGGAAATTTCCGCAAGCACGCGCACGGCTTCCCCCGCGGCCTGGCCGGCGGCCAGAACATTGTGGCTCGGCAGCGAATGGCGCAGCGCGATCGAATCGAGCGCCGCCTGTTCCGGCGACTTGCCGAGGGCGGCGATCTCGCGCGCCACGCTCGCATTGCCGTTCAGCGCCTCGAACAGCAACTCATAGTTCCGCGGCAGGCCGGAAATGCCGAGATTGGCCATCACATGCGCGATGCGCGCCATGATGGGCGGCACGGCCGGCTGCTGGTCTTTCGGGGCGGGGGAGGCTTTGCTGGTCATGAAACGCCGTCGGCTGGGCGCCGCGGAAGCCGCCTGCGCCATGATGATGTCAGTCGGCGTAACTATCGGATTGCACGGTTAATTTTGCGTGTGCTGATGAAGAAATTCAACCGGACTTGACGAAACGCAAGCACCTTCCACGCCTCGTGCGGCCGCATCGCCCGATGCAGCCGCACGAAGGGTGTCGCTTGAATTCAGGCTGTCCGGCGGGCGAGCGGGATAACCCGCATCACCTGCCCGATGACGGTCGCGCGGGTCGGTTCCTTGGCGCGCGCCGGTCGGTTGTGCTGGAGGTCGCGCATGGCGGCGGCGTAGCCTTCCGCACGGGCGTCCTTCAGGGCCACCTCCAGGGTCTTCTCGATCACCGGATAGCATTCTTCCGGCAGGTAGGCATTGGGGGCGTCGGTACCATAGACCCGTGCCATCTTGCAAAGCGTACTACCGAGCAGGGCTGCCCACTCTTCGGTCGTTCTTGCCATTTTTTTTCCCTCTTCCAGGAGAGGTAAGTGCCCTCCTGGCACCCACCCCATGGCAGCGACTATCCCATCACCGAATGCCCGTGCCTGTCACCTGAGTGACAGGGCGGGGCTGCCCTCACAGTCGATGTAGAGCGCTTCCATACCGCATGACTGTATCACTACTATTGCAGGAACCGAAGATACCACTCTCCCTAAAATTTATAGGAATTTCGAGCCCTCTGTCCTCACAAAATAAATCAGGTCCAGCGTAATACTTGAACCGCCCAAAGCCGTCAGCATCCCGTGGCACTGGCCCCTGTGATGGGTCTGGTGGTTGAAGACGTGGGTCAGGGCGGGGCCGAGCGGGTGGGTGACGATCGTCGGATTGGTCAGCGGGCTGTAGGTGAAATCGGCGGCGATCTTCTCTTCCGTCAACGAATCGATGAAGGCCGCCAGGCGCGCGTCCTCCACCTCCCTTGCCGCCCGCAGGCCGGCGAAATCCTCGTGCAGGATGGTGTCGAGGCTGGTCGGCGCGTCGCCGCTGCCGGTGAAACGCTTCAGCCAGATCCGATCCGCGGTGAGCAAGTGGTTCAGCGTGCGGTGCAGCGAGCCGAAGAAGGCGCCGAGGTTCTGGCGGTAGGCGGCATCGTCGAGCTTGCCAACCTCGTCATAGAGCGCGCGGTTGGCCCAGGCATTGTAGGCGGCATACATGCGGTAGTGGTCGAGCATCGGGGTCTCCGTGATGTGCTCGGACTATAGCGAATGCCTGCATCGCCTGCATGAATGTGACCCATGAAATTATCTGATTTGCGTGACGGGCCGCGCTGCGCTCCAATGCGCCGACACCAAACGACGAGGCTTTGATGACCCGCTTGCTCTATGCGCTTTCCGGCGCCGACAGGACCCGCCAGTTTTCGCCCCATGTCTGGAAGACGGTCTTGTCGCTCGCCCACAAGGGCCTCGACTATGAGACGGTGCCGGTCGGCTTCACCGAGATCCCGGCAATCGAGGGCGGCAGTTCGCAGACCGTGCCGCTGCTGCGCGATGGCGACCGCCTGGTGCGCGACAGTTTCGACATCGCGCTCTATCTCGACGAGGCCTATCCCGACCGGCCGTCGCTGTTCGGCGGCGAGGGCGGCGTGGCGATGGCCCGTTTCATCGAGAACTGGTCGCAATCGACGCTGCACATGGCGGTCACCCGCATCGCCATCCTCGACATTCACAACCTGCTCGGGCCGGCCGACCGGGACTATTTCCGCCGCAGCCGGGAGGAGCGCCTCGGCGCCTCGCTGGAAGACATCGCGGAAGCCGGCAAGGCGGAGATCGAGGGCTTTTCCAAGAAGCTCCAGCCGCTGCGCAACATGCTGAAGATCCAACCTTTCATCGGCGGCGCAGGCCCGCTTTTCCCGGACTATATCGTCTTCGGCGCGCTGCAATGGCTGCGCACCACGGCGGGCACGAAAGTGCTTGCCGAGGATGATCCGGTGGCGGACTGGTTTGCCCGCTGCCTCGATCTGCACGGCGGCGTCGGCCATCGCGTCGCGGCGGCCGACGCCGCCGTGTGACGGCGGCCCAGGTCGCCGTGTGACGGCTGCATGAAACTTCGGCCCTGACATCGCCAATCGCCGCCACCCCCTTGTTTTGCCGGGCGTTGGCGGCTATGGAACCGCCACTTTCACCGGAAAACCAAGGGAAACGGGAAAATGGCGATTGAACGCACCTTTTCGATGATCAAGCCGGACGCGACCAAGCGCAACCTGACCGGCGCGATCACCAAGATGCTCGAAGACGCGGGTCTGCGCGTCGTGGCCTCCAAGCGCGTCTGGATGAGCAAGCGCGAAGCCGAAGGCTTTTACGCCGTTCACAAGGAACGCCCCTTCTTCGGCGAACTGGTTGAAGGCATGACCTCCGGCCCGACGATCGTCCAGGTTCTCGAAGGCGAGAACGCGATCCTCAAGAATCGCGAAGTCATGGGCGCCACCAACCCGGCAAACGCCGACGAAGGCACGATCCGCAAGACGCACGCCCTGTCGATCGGCGAAAACTCCGTTCACGGCTCCGACGCTCCGGAAACCGCTGCTCAGGAAATCAAGTACTGGTTCTCCGACACCGAAATCGTCGGCTGAATCGCATTGTCCGGCTTCGGCCGGACATGACTGATATGTTTGAAGAACCGGGGCCGAAAGGCTCCGGTTCTTTCATTTTTGGGCATCGAACTTGAAGATCGGCTGGCCGGAGAGCAGCACCGCTTCGGCCTGGTGATACATGGTGCTGCCGCAGCCGCGGTCGAGCCGCATGGCAAAGTCGGTCGCCATGGCAAGCTTGGCCTCCACCGGTTCCGCCGCGAGCACGACATCGGCGAGGCGGGCATGGTCGCCGGCGGCAAGCAGCAGTTCCGCGACGATCGGTGCCTTCAGCGGGTCCTTGGCGAGCGGCGTCAGCGGGGCCGCCTTCAGCGCCGCCGCCATCTCCGTCCAGAGCGGCCATTGCGCCTGGAACCTGGCGCTGAGCTCCTCAGGTTTCTCCGGCACTGCGGTCGCTTCGCCCTTGAGGAAGGGCGTCAGGGCCTCGACCGCGATGAGGCGGTCGATGACGTCGCGCACGGAGAGGCCGTCGGCGGTGCGCAGATAGCGCCCGGCATAGAACGAGATTTCCGTAAGCACCGTATCGACCTTTGCCGGATCGGCCGCCGTGGCGCGCAGGCTGCGATAGGCGGTCAGCCAGGCGCGGTCCAGCAGGCCCTCCGGCCGGATATCCCCGCCGTCGATCTCCGCCAGAACGGCCTGCGCCGCTTTCTCCGTGTCGGCGATGTCGCCCGTATAGTTCAGGTAGGTCATCAGGAAGTCCCGCTCCGGCTCGCGGGCGGCGACGATGAAGACGGTGTGAACGGATTTCCGCATCGCCTCGGCTTTCGCATCTTGTGCCGGACGCGGCAGGGCCGGATTGCCGACAAACCCCGGCACCCAGTTCCAGGCCTGCACCAGATCCGCGAGCCTGTCCGGTTTCGAGGCGGCGAAGGTGGCCCAGGCTTTCGGGTCGCGCTGCGAGGCGATGAGGCCGGCCTGTATCAGGAGGAGGCCATGCTTGCCTGCCCCCTCGGCAAGCGCTGCCTTTCGCTCGTCCGGCCAGTCGATGACAGCCGCCACGATGCGCTGGCCGAATGACGCCTGCTGGTCGGCCTTCAAGGCGGCGATCGCGGCGAGCAGCTTTTCCGTATCGCCCTGTTCCAGAACCGCCCGAAGGGTGGAGATGAGCACGCCGAATTGCGGCAGGCCTGCCGGATCGTCGGCAACCGCGGCGAAGCCCTCGCGCCGCGCATCGAGCGCACCAGCAAGGTCGATCGCCTCGCGCACCCCGGCGTCACGCAGACCGTGGGCAAGCGTTGTCGCCGCATCCATCGAAAGCGCGCCGTAGCGGATCTTGAGATAGGCGGCCTCGGCGCCAAAACCGCGCGCCTTCAGCCGCGGCAACGTTTCCCGCTCGGCGAGCACCGTATCGGAAAGGGCGAGAATGGCGGCCTTGGCCGGGCAGGCGGCCGGTTCCTGCGCGCGGGCCGCGGTGGACATCACCATGAGGCCGGCGGCGGCGGCTAGGACAGGCAGAACCCTCATGCGCATAGCCTCCCGCGACAAACCATTTGAGGCGGAACGCATGAGCCTTGGCGAATATTCGCTCAGAACGGGCACGTCGCCATTTCGAAATGCTCCGGCGTCTTGCCGTCCTTGAAAACTTCCGGGTTCTTGTCATAGCCGGGACCGACGACCAGCGCCTTTGCCGGCAGGGCGCTCTGGTCGAGCGTGGAGGTGACCTCGGCCTCAAGGGTTTGCAGCGTCGTGCCATCCGGCCCGACGACCGAAATCGCCACCTTGTAGGGTTTGCCCTTCTTCACGCAGGAAAGGTCGGGGCTCTCTAGCGCGACGCGCTTGAGATTGGCAAAGAGCTTGCGCTCCAGCTTCAGCGGGGCGCCGCCCGCCGGGTTCTCGAACTCGGCCTTCACCACCGAGCCCTCCGGCACCGGCGCGATGCGGTCGAGCGTGATCATGTAGGTCGCGTAAGCCAGCCGGTAGTTGAAGACGAACATTTTTCCGGTCAGCTTCAGCGGGTCCGCCCCCGTCTCGCGCTGGCAGGCGGCAAGCATCAGGGGCAGCAGGGCGATCAGCAGAAACCTCTTCATGGCCGTGGCTCCTCGCGGTTGCGGCGATAGTGGCGGCTGGCCTTCGCCCGGTTGCCGCAGACGGCCATGTCGCACCAGGCGCGCGACCGGTTGCGGCTGCGATCGAGGAAGAGCCAGTGGCAGTTCGGGCAGATTTTCAGCCGCTCCGGCTCGGGCTGCGTCAGCAGCATCAGGGCGGAGCGGGCGGTGGCCGTATCGAGCGCGTGGGGCCGGGTGCCGGAGCGGCGCAGCGTTGCCGAAATGGCATCGAGCAGGTCGGCCATCAGCGCCGGCTTTCCCGCACCCAGCACTTCGGCGCGAAAATGCCGGTCGATCGCCTCGCGCAGCGCCACCAGCCCGTCGCGGGCGTCCGCGCCGACCGGCTCCAGCGCGCCAAAAAGCGCGCGTTCCGCGCCATGCCGGTTCGCACCGTCGGGAAAGGCGTCCATCACGGCCGGATCTGCGAAACGGTCGATCCGGCGCTCGGGATCGGCGCGCAGAACGACTGAGTTCGCGACATCAAGGGCGAGCGCGCCGCCGGAAAACCGATGCGGGGTCCAGGAAAAGGTCATGGCGATATTCTAACTGGTAAAAGCAATTTTGCCAGTTATAATTTACCGAACCCGTCCGGAACCGCCATGGCCTATTTCCTCCAGCAGATCGCCAATGCCTTGCCCGTCGCCGCGCTCTATGCGGCGCTCGCCTTCGGCTATTCGATCGCCTTTGCCGTGACGCGCCGGGCGGACATCGGCTACGGCGCGCTCTTCGCCTTCGCGGCGCAGATGTTCATCCTGTTTGCGGGTTTCGGTTGGGACCGGCTGTGGCTGGTGCTGCCGGCGGCGCTGGGTTTCGGCGCGGTCGTGGCGCTCCTCTACAGCATCGGCGCCGGCCTGGTCATCGGGCGGTTCGTGATGCGCCCGCTCGCCTTCTCCTCGGACAATACGGTCGTGGTCGCCGCCGTCGGCACCGTGCTGGTGCTGATGGAGACGGCGCGGCTTGCCTCGGATACGCGCAGCCTCTGGCTGCCGCCCTTCCTCAACACCCCGATCGTGTTCTGGGGCGACCCGGCCTTTCCGGTGGCGTTGACGCTGCTGCAACTCGCCAATACGGCCGCCATGATCGCCATCGTCCTCGTCGGCCACGTCTTCCTCGCCCGCTCCGCCTGGGGCCGGCGCTGGCGGGCTGTCTCGGAAGACCGGCAGGCGGCGGAACTGTGCGGTGTGGATTCTGCCGGCGTCTACCTCGCCGCCTATGCCATCGCCGCGCTGATCGCCAGTCTCACCGGCATCCTTGCGGTCTCCTACTACGGCAACATGGATTTCGGCGCCGGCCTCGTCTTCGGCGTGAAGGTGCTGTTCATCGCCGCGATCGGCGGGGCGGGGGCGCCCTTGCTTTCGGCACTCGGCGGTGCGGCCATGGGTTTCGCGGAGACGCTCTGGAGCGCCTACGGCGATTTCCTCTGGCGCGATTTGGTGATCTTTTCCGCGCTCGTGCTGCTGCTGGTGATTTTCCGCCGCGAACGGCCGGTGCCGTAGAGTTTGTCAGGGAAAAGTGGGAACCGGTTTTCCCGAAAAGACAAACGAAAACAAAAGAGCCAATTACGCCCACTTCTCCCGCGCCCGGTCGTCGCTCTCCTTGGCGTCGACCCAGCCGCCGGTGCGGCCGTCGGCGAAATGTTCCTTCTTCCAGAAGGGGGCGGAGGTCTTCAGGTAATCCATCACGAAGGACGCGCCGTCGAAAGCGGCGTGGCGGTGGGGGGCGGTGGCGATGACCAGCACGATGTTTTCGCCCGGCGCGATCTTGCCCACCCGGTGGATGGCGGCGATGCCGAGGAGGGAAAAGCGCGTGACGGCCTCGCGGCAGATGCGCGTGATCTCCGCTTCCGCCATGCCCGGATAATGTTCGAGTTCAAGCGCTGCGAGAAGGCCGCCCTCATCGCGGCAGAGGCCGGTAAAGGTGACGATGGCACCGACATCGCCGCGGCCGCCGGTGAGGCGCGCGGTCTCCGCTGCCGCGTCAAAATCGTCCGTCTGGACGCGCACGATGACCGGAGCGTCGCCGGCCACCGTTCAGCCCCCCGTCATCGGCGGGAAGAGGGCGATCTCGCGGGCGCCCGCGATCGGCTCGTCGTGCTCGACATGTTCCTGGTTGATCGCGATGCGGATGACGTTCTCGTGCTCCAGCGCATGGGCGTAGTCGTCGCCGAGCGTCTTGAGGTGCCGGAGAAGGTCGCCGCCCGTCTTCACGGAGGCGGGCAGGTCGATCTCTTCCTCGCCCTTGCCGATCCGTTCGCGCACCCAGGCGAAATAGACGAGCTTGGTCATCTCATTCGTCCACGATGTGCTTCAGGCCGACGCGAAAATAGTCGTAGCCGGTATACATGGTGATGAGCGCCGCGATCCAGAGCAGGCTGATGCCGATCTCGGTCGTGTAGGGCAGCACCTTGTCGCCGGCGGGACCGGCCAGCAGGAAGGCGATGGCCAGCATCTGGATGGCCGTCTTCCACTTGGCGATGCGCGTCACCGGCACGCTGACCTTGAGGTCCGCGAGATATTCGCGCAGGCCCGAGACGAGGATCTCGCGGCACAGGATGATGATCGCGGCCCAGATCGTCCAGCCGGCGATGGTGCCGTCGGCGGCCATCAGCAGCAGCACAGAGGCGACCAGCAGCTTGTCGGCGATCGGGTCCAGCATGCGGCCGATATTCGACGTCTGGTTCCAGATGCGGGCGAGGTAGCCGTCGAGATAGTCGGTGATGGAGGCGACGACGAACAGGCCGAACGCCGCCCAGCGCGCGAAATCCGACGATTCCAGCCGTCCTTCGATGAAGAAGCACAGCACGATCAGCGGTACGGCCACGATGCGGGCGTAGGTGAGGAGATTCGGGATATTGTATGCGCGGGAAGCCATGGATTCTTCAGTCTCGACTATTTCCGGCTAGATGAGGTCTTTGTGACAGTGCCGTCAACCTTTGTTTCCGGCAATTCTTGGCGAATTTACGGAGCCGGGCCGAATGACGCATCTGTTTGCGAAAAACCGCGCCTTGGGGGAGGTCACGTCGGCGGTCTGCCGTCCGTGGTGAAGCGTGCGGAAAAGGCCTGCCCGTCGGCCAGCGTACCCTCGCAGGAGACCGTCATGGCGCCCTTCATCGGATTGCCGAAGCCGCAGGTGCCCTTTGCCGGGAAGACATCTGGCGTGTCCGGCGTGTCCTTGCGGCTGACGATCACCTTGTCGAGGTCGATCACGTCGCTATCCGGCGTCGGATTGGCGCCGTCCATGCCGCTGAAGGTGATGATGCGGCTATCCTCCAGCACGAAATAGAAGCCGACGCGGCCGTTCGGATAGGAGACGTTGAGCAGCTTTTGCGAGCAAGTGTCGCTGAACTGCTGTTCGCCCACGACGAGCGCCTCGCAGGTGCCGGTCACGCCCAGCATCCGCGCGTCGCCCACCTGGGTCTGCGCGGCGGCACCTGTTGCCAGCAGGTAGAGGCCGGCGATGACGGGCAGGCTATGCTTGAAGACGATCATGACGCCTCGCTGTCGATGAGGAATGCCGTGCCGGCAACCTAACACTCGCCGGCCGGCTCGCAACCGCTATCCCGCCGCATCGTCGTGGAAATGGTTGTAGACGATGCGGGCGACCGATTCCGAAATGCCGGCGACCGCCATCAGGTCCGACATGCCGGCGCGCGACACCGCCTTCGCCGTGCCGAAATGCTGGAGCAGGGCGCGTTTCCGCGTCGGGCCGATGCCGCCGATCTCGTCGAGCGGGTTTTTCACCATCTCCTTCTTGCGCCGCGCCCGGTGCGAGCCGATGGCGAAGCGGTGCGCCTCGTCGCGCAGGCGCTGCACGAAATAGAGCACGGGATCACGCGGCGGCAGGGAAAAGTCAGGGACACCGCGCATGAAAAAGCGCTCGCGCCCGGCCTCGCGGTCGGCCCCCTTGGCGACGCCGATGGCGATGACCTGGTCGGTGATGCCGAGTTCCTCCAGGATGGCGCGCACCGCCGTCATCTGGCCCTGTCCGCCATCGATGAGGATGACGTCCGGCCAGGCGGGGAAGGGCAGGTCGGCTGCCTCCGTGCCGGTCTCGGCGGCGCGGTCCGGCAGGCCCTCCTCCTTGATGAGGCGCGAGAAGCGCCGGGTCATCACTTCCTTCATCATGCCGAAGTCGTCGCCGGGCGTGATGTCGGTCGATTTGATGTTGAACTTTCGGTACTGCCCCTTCACGAAGCCTTCCGGCCCCGCCACCACCATGCCGCCGACGGCATTGGTGCCCATGATATGCGAGTTATCGTAGATCTCGATGCGGCGCGGCACGGTGGGCAGCTTGAAGGTCGCGGCGAAACCGTCGAGCAGGCGCGACTGCGACGCCGTTTCCGCCAGCTTGCGCCCATGCGCCTCGCGGGCATTGGCCACGACATGGTCGACGAGGTCCTTCTTCTCGCCGCGCTGCGGCACGGAGATCGTCACCTTGTAATTGGACCGCTCGGAGAGCGCCTGCGCCAGAAGGTCGATTTCCTCGACCGTTTCGGAGAGCAGGATCTGCCGGGGACAGGGCTTGTCGTCGTAGAACTGGGCGAGGAAGGCGTTCAGCACCTCGCTGCCGGAAAGCTGCGGGTCGGCCTTGGGAAAATAGGCGCGGTTGCCCCAGTTCTGCCCGGTGCGGAAGAAGAACACCTGGATGCAGGACACGCCGCCCTCGTGGTGGATCGCAAAAATGTCCGCCTCTTCCACGCCCGCCGGATTGATGCCCTGGTGGCTCTGCACATGGGAGAGTGCGGCCAGCCGGTCGCGATAGACGGCGGCGCGCTCGAAATCGAGGTCCTCGGCAGCAGCGTTCATGGCGTCTGCCATATGCGCCTTCACCTTCTGGCTCTTGCCGGAGAGAAAGTCCTTCGCCTCCTGCACGAGTTCGCCATAGTCCGCATCGCGGATCTCGTTCGTGCAGGGGCCGGAACAGCGCTTGATCTGGTAGAGCAGGCAGGGCCGCGTGCGGCTTTCGAAGACGCTGTCGGTGCAGGTGCGCAGCAGGAAGGCGCGCTGCAGCGAGTTGATCGTGCGGCCCACCGCACCAGCCGAAGCGAAGGGGCCGAAATAGTCGCCCTTGCGGCTGCGCGCGCCGCGATGCTTGAAGATCGCCGGCGCCCGCGTGTCGCCCGTCAGCAGGATATAGGGGAAGGACTTGTCATCGCGCAAAAGCACGTTGAAGCGCGGGCGCAGGCGCTTGATGAGATTGGCTTCCAAGAGCAGCGCCTCGGTCTCCGTGCGCGTCGTCACGAATTCCATGTTCGCCGTCTGGCGAATCATCTGCGTGATGCGGTTGGAATGGCCGCGGCCCTGCGCATAGTTCGTCACGCGCTTCTTCAGGCTGCGCGCCTTGCCGACATAGAGCACGTCGCCATCCGCATTGAACATGCGGTAGACGCCGGGGCTGTTGGGCAGGCGCTTGACGAAGAACTCGATCAGTGCGGCGCCGACGACGCCTTCCGGCACGTCGCCGCCTTCGTTCCAGTCCATGCCGGGTGTCGCGACGGCGGGCGCAATGGCGCCTTCGAGCGGGCTTTCCTGAAGCTCGTCGTCCTCTTCCGTCTCGTTTTCGTCATAGAGGATGCCGCCATCCTCCACCTTCCGGCCATTCATTCCGCTATTCCCCCGACATCGGGTGTTTCCCAGGCGAGATGCTGCCCGCCATCGAGCGCTATCATTTGCCCCGTAATGGATGGCGTGTCGAACAAAAAGCGAACTGTTCGGCCGAATTCCCCAAGCGAAGGGCCGCGGCGCAGGATCAATCCCTCGACCTGCGCCTGGAAGGCGGCGTCGTCCTGCCGCTCGTTCGGCAGCGAAGGGCCGGGGCCGATCGCATTGACGCGCACGCGCGGCGCAAAGCTCTGCGCCATGGTGCGCGTCGCCATCCACAGGGCGGATTTCGAGAGCGTGTAGGAATAATAGCGCGGCGTCGGGTTCCAGACGCGCTGGTCGATGATGTTGACGATGGAGCCCGCCGTGCCGTCGGGAAGCTGGCGCACGAAATCCCGCGCCAGGATCGACGGCGCCTTCACATGCACCGCGAAATGGCGATCCCACAGCGCGTCGTCGAAGGCCTCGACGGTATCGGGCTTGAACAGCGAGGCATTGTTGACGAGCAGATCGAGCGGGCCGACCGTAGCGCGCGCCGCCGCAATGAGTCTGGCCGTCGCAGCCCCGTCCGAGAGGTCGCATTGCACGACGGCTGCCGTCCCGCCGCGCGCGGTGAGGGCGCTGGCGATCGCGTCCGCCTCGTCGCGGGATTCGTTTGCGTGGATGGCGACGGCAAAGCCGTTCGCCGCGAGATCCTCCACGATGGCCTTGCCGATGCGTTTCGCGCCGCCCGTCACGAGGGCCGTCCTGAGGGGGTTCTTCAAGAAAATCCGTCCTGCCGATTCATTTGTTTAACCGGCCCAAGATATAGACATCCCAGCGCAGGCTTAAACTCCCCCCGACAATTGGTTGCAGAAAAATTAACTGCAAAAGCCACTTCAAAGTAATTTGAAGTATATTTTACCGGTTTTCGCGCTTCTTGAATTCATGGTTAATAAATTCCCTGTTGTTCAAAAGTCACATCCCATTTGTGCCGTGTCTCTGCCACAATCATTTCACATTTTGGCTCTTTCAATTCCTCAATCTTTATTCAATTTCCCCTCAACCGGGCGGGACTGAATTAGAAATGACGACGCCCGACAGCCTCCCAACAGAGGGCGTCGTTCAGTAAAGGAGAATATCATGCGTACACTCATCGCCACCCTCATCGCTTCGACCCTCTCGATGGTTGCTTTCCAGGCCGCTCACGCCGCCGACGCCATCGACGAAGTACCCCAGGCTCCGGCCGCTGAATATTCCGAGCCGGTCTCGGGCGGCAACTGGGCCGGCGCCTATGCCGGTGGTACGGCAAGCTGGCAGCGCGGTGACTTCAACCGTCAGGGCGATGCCAAGGCAAACGGCCTCGGCGGCGGCGTCTACGGCGGCTACAACATGCAGTCCGGCCAGATCGTCTACGGCGGTGAAGCCGACCTGAACTACTCGGGCGTCGACGCCGAGCGCAACGGCCTGAAGGCCAAGCAGGGCGTCAACGGCTCGATCCGCGGCCGCGTCGGTATCGACCTGAACCCGGTCCTGCTCTACGGCACCGCCGGTGTTGCAGGCACGAATGTCGAGCTGAAGAACGGCGCCGGCAAGGACGACCGCAACATGGTCGGCTGGACCGCCGGTGCGGGTGCCGAAGCCTTCGTGACCAACAACGTCACGGCGCGCGTCGAATACCGCTACAGCGACTACCAGAAGAAGGGCTTCAACCTCGGCGGCGACAAGGTCAAGTCGGGCTTCGAAGACCACAGCGTCCGCGTCGGTCTCGGCGTGAAGTTCTAAGCCTCACGGCTCTGGAATACGGAAAGGCCGGGCGAAAGCCCGGCCTTTTTGTTTGTGCTCAATCCTTGAACTGCGCGAAGTCCGGGAAGACGGCTTCGAAGCGGGAGAGGAAGCGCTTCAGCTTCGGCCGGCCGCGCTGCCACTTTCCTTCGAAGCGCAGTTCGATATAGCGCAGCATGGCGGCGAGCGCGAAATGGCCGCCATTCGGCTTCTTGCCGAGGCGCGGCATGTTGGCTTCCAGATGATCGAGCGCGCGCTCGGCCTTTTCCCACTGCCGGTCGATCCACGGCTGGTAGATCTTCTCCTCCGGCCGGAAACGGCGTTCATAGACGATGGCGAGCAGGCAGTCGCAGATGCCGTCGGCGGTCGCTTCCAGCACGTCCACTTCGGTGCGCTTGGCCGCATTGCGCGGGTAGAGCGAGCCGCGCGTCTGGCGGTCGATATAGTTCATGATCGCGCGGCTGTCGAAGACGGCAAGGCCGTCGTCGGTCACCAGCGCCGGGATCTTGCCGAGCGGGTTGGCGGCCAGCAGTTCGGCCGGGTCGGCATTGGTGTCGGTGGCGATCGCTTCGACCGGCAGCCCGGCAAAATGCGCGGCCATGCGCACCTTGGTGGAATAGGGCGAGGTGGTGGAATAGAAGATTTTCATCAGCGGGTCCTGTTTTAGCGGATGGGCGGTTGTTCGATGGATTTGGCGCGGCAAGCCGCGCGGTCGACTTCGGGGCAGGGGCGGAAGGAGAGGTCCGACGTCATGCAGATGCGCACTTCTTCCAGCCGTCCGTCCTCACAGGTGACCGCGATGCCCTTGCGGTCGAGCCCGGGATTGGCGGCGGTGAAGGCCTGCTCCATGGCATCGGGCGAAAGGCGCGCGCCGCCGCGCTGCGGCTCTGCCTCCGCCGGAATGCGCACGCGCTCGAAGGCCGCGCGGGTGACGGCGAAATAGTCCTTCTGGCTGAGGCCCGAGCAGGAGCCGTGCTTGCGCCACTGGTGGCCGACCAGGCCCATTGAGGGGATGATGTCCAAGACAGTGCGGCCGAGGTTTTCCGGCACCCGGTCCGGCTCGCGGCTCGGGCAGAATTCCGGATAGCCGCGGTCGTTCTGCGGCCAGAGCCCATGCACGATGAAGCCGTTGTTCTCGCCGTGCCGGCACTGCTGGGTCTTGCCGGCGGCATCGTTGCCCGCGCACCAGGTCGGCGACCAGGACAGCGAGAGCACGTAGAAATCGAACCCTTTGCCGAGAGGGATTTTTTGCGCCGGCGTCTTGCGGCTCACTTCCGTCTTCGGCTTCTCGGCAGGCTTCTCCTCGCTGCAAGCGGCAAGCGTCGCCAGGCCGGCAAGGAGCAGGCTTGCGGATCGCACAACGGTGGAGAAGTGTGGCCGACTCATCGATCGGTGGCCGCGACGAAAGGCGTCATGAAAGTCTCCCGGTTCGGCGCGCGATTGTTGCCGCCGAACGGCAAAGGTCAAGAGGCCTTCGTTTCGCCCGCAAGCCAGAAGGCACGCGCCGAGGCGAAGCGATCCTGCGCCAGCCGTTCCTTCAGGAAGGGCAGCAGCACGTCGAGCTCCGGCTTCAGCGTGAAGGGCGGATTGACGACGATGAGGCCGGAGCCCGTCAGCCCCGTCGTTTCGCGGTCGCTGCGCACGGTCAGTTCCGCACAGAGCATCTTGGGAATGCCGGTCTCCTTCAGCGCCTTGTGGAAGGCGGCGATGGGCGCGTTCTTCTTCAGCGGATACCACAGGCAATAGACCCCGCCGGGAAAGCGCCGCACGGCCTTTTGCAGCCCGTCGACCAGCCGCTCGTATTCGCCCTCGATCTCGAAGGGCGGATCGACCAGCACGATACCGCGCTTTTCCTTCGGCGGCAGATGCGCGCCGAGCGACAGCCAGCCGTCGAGACGGGTGACGCGACTCTGGAAATCGCCGTCGAACAGCCGGTGCAACGTCTCGTAATCGTCCGGATGCAGCTCCATGGCGGAGAGCCGGTCCTGCGGGCGGAAGAGCTGGCGCACCAGTTTTGGCGAGCCGGGATAATAGGTTAGCCCGCCATGCGGATTCAATTCGTGAACGACCTTCAGGTAGGGCGCGAGGATATCCGCCACCGCCGCCGGCATGTCGCCGTCGATGAGCCGGCCGATGCCGTCAAGCCATTCGCCGGTCTTCTGCGCTTCCTCGCTGGAGAGGTCGTAGAGCCCGAGGCCGGCATGGGTATCGAGCACGCGAAACGCCTTGTCCTTGCCCTGCATGTAGAGCACGAGGCGGGCGAGCACGGCATGTTTCAGCACGTCCGCGAAATTGCCGGCGTGGTAGATGTGGCGGTAGTTCATTGTGCGACACCCACGATCATCCGCGCTGATGCGACGATGAATTGTTGCGATGGTAGAATGATTTGCCTTTTGGCACTTTGCGCTCTGCCATATAGAAAAGCCATGAACGTTGCGACCCCCAATCTCGGAAAACCCCGGATCGGCCATTCCGCCTGTCCGCACGACTGTCCCTCCACCTGCGCGCTCGACATCGAGATCGGCGCGGATGGCCGCATGGGACGCGTGAAGGGCAGCGCCGACAACAGCTACACGGCCGGCGTCATCTGCGCCAAGGTCGCCCGCTACGCCGAGCGCCTCTACCATCCCGACCGCCTGATGAAGCCCATGGTGCGCAGGGGCGAAAAGGGCAGCGGCGACTGGGCCGACATTTCCTGGGAGGCGGCGCTCGACGCGATTGCCGAAGCCTTCGTCAAGGCCGAGCAGGCGCACGGCACGGAGGCCGTCTGGCCCTATTACTACGCCGGCACGATGGGCCAGGTGCAGCGCGATTCCATCGAGCGCCTGCGCCACGCAAAACGCTATTCCGGCTTCTTCGATTCGATCTGCACCAATCCCGCCTGGACCGGCTTCACCATGGGCGCCGGCACGCTACGCGGCCCCGATCCGCGCGAAATGGCGAAGTCGGATTGCGTGGTGATCTGGGGCACCAACGCCGTCTCGACGCAGGTCAACGTGATGACCCATGCGGTGAAGGCGCGCAAGGAGCGCGGCGCCAAGATCGTCGTCATCGACATCTACGACAACCCGACGATGAAAACGGCCGATCTCGCGCTGAAACTGCGGCCGGGCACGGACGCCGCACTCGCCTGCGCCGTCATGCACGTCGCCTTCCGCGACGGCTACGCCGACCGCGCCTACATGGAGAAATTCGCCGACGACCCGGCCGGCCTGGAAGCGCATCTTGCGACGCGCAGCCCCGAATGGGCGGCCGCGATCACCGGCCTCACCGTCGAGGAGATCGAAACCTTCGCCGCCCTCGTCGGCCGCACCAAGAAGAGCTTCTTCCGCCTCGGCTACGGTTTCACCCGCAGCCGCAACGGCGCGGTCTCCATGCATGCCGCACTCTCCATCGCCACGGTGCTCGGCTCCTGGCAATATGAAGGCGGCGGCGCGTTCCACAGCAATTCGTCGATCTTCCACCTGCGCAAGAGCGAGCTGATGGGCACGAGGCTCATCGATCCGGACATCCGCGTGCTCGACCAGTCGCAAATCGGCCGCGTGCTGACGGGTGACGCCGTGGCGCTGCGCCATCGCGGCCCGGTCACCGCCATGCTCATCCAGAACACCAATCCGGTGAACGTAGCGCCCGAGCAGCGCCTGGTGAAACAGGGTTTTGAACGCGACAACCTGTTCGTCGCGGTGCACGAGCAGTTCATGACCGATACGGCGAAGCTCGCCGATATCGTCATCCCCGCCACCATGTTCGTCGAACATGACGACCTCTATCGCGGCGGCGGCCACCAGCACATCCTGCTCGGCCCGAAACTCGTCGAGCCGCCCGCCACCGTGCGCACCAACCTCTTCGTCATCGAGGAGCTGGCAAAGCGCCTCGGTGTCGATGGCATGCCCGGCTTCGGGCTGTCCGAGCAGGAGCACATCACCCGCATGCTGCCCTATTACGAGATGGATTTCGACGGCCTGAAAGAAGAGAAGTGGATCGATTGCCAGCCGGATTTCGAAGCCGCGCACTTTTTCAAGGGTTTCGGCTTTCCGGACGGCAAATTTCGCTTCCGCCCGAAATGGATCGACACGCCGGCGCCCAACCGGCCGCCAAAGGTGCTCGGCGCTTTCGGCCCGCATGCGGCGCTGCCGGCCTTTCCGGACCATGTCGAACTCATCGAGACGCCGGATGCCGAGCACCCCTTCCGCCTCGCCACGTCGCCCGCCCGCATGTTCCTCAACTCCAGCTTTACGGAGACCAAGGGCTCGCGCGAGCGCGAGGGCCGGCCGGAGGTGATGATCCATCCCGAGGATGCGATGGCCGAGGGCATCGCGGAGGGCGATATCGTGCATCTCGGCAATGTCCGCGGCGATATCCGCCTGCACGCGAAGATCACCGACAGCGTGAAGCCCGGCGTGCTGATCGCCGAGGGCATCTGGCCGAACTCCGCCCATCTCGACGGGGAGGGCATCAATGTGCTGACCGGCGCCGATCCCGTCGCACCCTATGGCGGTGCCGCCTTCCACGACAACCGCGTCTGGCTGCGCAAGGCCTGATTCCACCTGAAGGATTTTCCATGACGGCTCCAGCCACGTCCGCCATCCGCATCATCGACCAGCAGACCGTCTGGAAGCGCTTCATCCACCTTCGCACCCTCGTCATCGAACAGACCCGCGCCGACGGCCGGGTCGAACGGCTCGACCGCGAGGTGCATGACCACGGCCCGGCGGCCTCGGTGCTGCTGGTCGATCCCGCCCGCCAGTCGCTCATCCTCGTGCGCCAGTTCCGCCCCGGCGCCTTCTTCGGCGGGCATTCCGACGGCTTCCTGCTGGAGGTCCCGGCCGGCCTGCTCGATGACGACGCGCCCGAAGAGGCCGTCGCCCGCGAAGCGATGGAGGAGACCGGTTATGCCGTGCGCGACGTGCGCCACCTCTTCGACATCTATTCCAGCCCCGGCACGCTGACGGAACGCGTCGGCTGCTTCGTCGCCCGCATCGATGCCACGAAGCGCGACGGCAAGGGCGGCGGCGTGGACGGCGAGGGGGAGGATATCGAGATCGTCGAAATGCCGATCGACGAAGCGTATGGGTTGATCGCTACGGGTGGCATTCAGGATGCCAAGACGATCGTGCTGCTGCAATGGCTGATGCTGCATCGGGGCGAGTTTGGCTGAGGGGCGCGGGTGATTCTCGCTACTCCGGCCAGGCAGCTCTCGCGGCTTACCCCCCCTCTGCCCTGCCGGGCATCTCCCCTCAAGGGGGGAGATTGGATGTGGCGATGCCTTGCCTTTAATCGACGCCATATTTGAAGTGGTGAGTCTGCATCTAGCCGATCCCCGCCCTTGAGGGGGAAATGCCCGGCAGGGCAGAGGGGGGTGCCCATCCGCATCGCTTTCAACACTTGCTCCCAACGCGCCGACCTGGCCATTCCCCCGAAAGCCTTGACAAACGGGCGTGGTCATGCGCTTTTCCGCGCGATTTTCATGGTCGCTGCGCCGGGTTCTTCCCGCGCGGCCCTTCAGCATTTCAGGATAGCACGATGCACCGTTACCGCAGCCACACCTGCGCCGCCCTCCGCAAGTCCGACGTCGACGCCACCGTCCGTCTTTCCGGCTGGGTCCACCGCGTTCGAGATCATGGCGGCGTGCTCTTCATCGACCTTCGCGACCATTACGGCATCACCCAGGTCGTCGCCGACCCCGATTCGCCGGCCTTCAAGATGGCCGAAACCGTGCGCGGCGAATGGGTGATCCGCATCGACGGCCGCGTCAAGGCACGCACCGAAGACACCATCAACAAGACCATGCCGACCGGCGAGATCGAGCTTTACGCGCAGGAAATCGAGGTTCTCTCGGCCGCCAAGGAACTGCCGCTGCCGGTCTTCGGCGAGCCGGACTATCCGGAAGACGTGCGCCTCAAGTACCGCTTCATCGATCTTCGCCGCGAGACGCTGCACAAGAACATCATCAAGCGCACGCAGATCATCTCCTCCATGCGCAAGGGCATGGGCGAGGCGGGTTTTGCCGAATACACCACGCCGATCCTGACCGCCTCCTCGCCGGAAGGGGCACGCGACTTCCTCGTGCCGTCGCGCGTCCATGAGGGCAAGTTCTTCGCCCTGCCGCAGGCGCCGCAGCAGTACAAGCAGCTGCTGATGGTTGCGGGCTTCGACCGCTACTTCCAGATCGCGCCGTGCTTCCGCGACGAAGACCCGCGCGCTGACCGCCTGCCGGGCGAATTCTACCAGCTCGACGTCGAGATGAGCTTCGTCACCCAGGAAGACGTCTGGGACACGATGGAGCCGATGATGACGGCGGTCTTCGAGGAGTTTGCCGACGGCAAGCCGGTGACGAAGCAGTGGCCGCGCATCCCCTATGACGAGGCGATCCGTAAATACGGCTCCGACAAGCCCGACCTGCGCAACCCGATCGTCATGCAGGCCGTCACCGACCACTTCGCCGGCTCCGGCTTCAAGGTCTTCGCGAACATGATCGCGTCGAACCCGAAGGTCCAGGTCTGGGCGATCCCGGCCAAGACGGGCGGCAGCCGCGCGTTCTGCGACCGCATGAACGCCTGGGCACAGTCGACCGGCCAGCCCGGCCTCGGCTACATCTTCTGGCGCAAGGAAGGCGAAAAGCTCGAAGGCGCCGGCCCGCTGGCGAAGAACATCGGCGAGGAGCGCACGGAAGCGGTCCGTCAGCAACTCGGTCTCGAAGACGGCGACGCCTGCTTCTTCGTCGCCGGCGATCCGGCCAAGTTCTACAAGTTCGCGGGCGAAGCCCGCACCCGCGCCGGCGAGGAACTGAACCTCGTCGATCGCGACCGCTTCGAATTCTGCTGGATCGTCGACTTCCCGTTCTACGAATACAACGAGGACGAAAAGAAGATCGATTTCGCGCACAACCCCTTCTCCATGCCGCAGGGCGGCATCGAGGCGTTCGACAGCAAGGATCCGCTGGACCTCAAGGCCTACCAGTACGACGCGGTCTGCAACGGCTTCGAAATCGCCTCGGGCTCGATCCGTAACCAGTCGCCGGACCTGATGGTCAAGGCCTTCGAAAAGGTCGGCCTCAGCCAGACGGATGTGGAAGAGCGTTTCGGCGGCCTTTACCGTGCCTTCCAGTACGGCGCACCGCCGCACGGTGGTTGTGCCTTCGGCATCGACCGTGTCGTCATGCTGCTCGTCGGCGCGAAGAACCTGCGCGAAATCTCGCTCTTCCCGATGAACCAGCAGGCACAGGACCTGCTGATGAACGCCCCGTCGCCGGCAACGCCGACGCAGCTGCGCGAACTGGCCCTGCGCGTCGTTCCGACGGCGAAGAAGGACTAATCGCAAAACCTCTCCTCCGTCATGGTCGGGCTCGACCCGACCATCCAACACTTCGAGCAAGCCGGTGGATCCTCGGGTCAAGCCCGAGGATGACCTGGAGGTGGGGCTGATTTTCAGAAAATGGGCCGGCGGAAACGCCGGCCCCTTTCTTTTTGCCGAAAGACGCCACAATGCCGCGAATTCGCCGCCAGTCGATCAGAATTCGGCGCGCAATCAGTCGAAATGCACCCCTAGCGTGAAGTTGCGCCCACAGAGGCGATTCTCGACTGGAGGGACTTTTCATGACGACGACCGAAGCGGACGATCCCGTCCCCGCATCATTCCCGCATGCGATAAACCCCGAGCCGCGCGGCAACCTCGCCACCTTCCTGCGCTCGCCGGGCGTCAAGTTCATCATGATCGGCATCATCTCCGTGGCGCTGCTTGTGCCGCTGCTTCTCGTCTGGGGCCTGACGGAAGAGCGGGCGCAACGCGCCGCCGATGTCTCGCGCCGCATCTCCAATGGCTGGGGCGGCGACCAGACGATCAACGGTCCCTATCTGGCGGTGCCCTTCTTCGTGCAGCGCAGTCGAGACGTGGATGGCCGCACGATCGTTGATCAGGTGACCGAATGGGCGCTGGTGATGCCGGAGACGCTCGACGTCACGGCGGACCTGAAGACCGAGGAGCGCAAGCTCTCGATCTACACGCTGCCGGTCTACAACGGCGCGCTGACGCTCAAGGGCCGTTTCGGCAAGGGCATCTTGCAGGACCTGACGCAGTTCCCGGGCGAACCGCAGCTCGACCGGGCGTTCCTCGTGCTCAACATCAACGACATTACCGGCATCCGCTCCGATGCCGGCGTGAAGATCGACAATGGCGCCGTGCTGCCCTTCGATCCCGGCATGCGGCAGGTTTCCGCCATGGCGCTCGCCGCCGCTGACGGCTACCCAACGCCGCAGACGAATGTCGGCGTGCACCGGGCGATCGAACGGCCGCTCGTCGAAAACGGCTTTGCCTTCGAGATCGCGCTGTCGCTGAACGGCTCGCGCAGCTTCGCCGTCGCCCCCGCCGGCCAGACGACGAGCTTTGCCGCCAAGGCCGACTGGCCGCATCCGGGCTTCGAGGGTCTCTTCCTGCCGGAGCAGAAGTCCGTCACCGCGACGAATTTCGAAGCCAAGTGGACGATCCCCTATCTCGCCCGCGGCATCGACCGGGTCGCGGCCGGCTCGACGCTGCCGCTATCGGGCAGCCTGATGACGATCAACCTCGTGGAGCCCGTCCAGTTCTACCAGGTGATCTCGCGCACGCTGAAATATTCGATCGGCTTCATCTCGCTCGTCTTCCTCGCCGTCTTCGTCGTCGAACTGAAGGGCGGGCGCATGGTGCACTGGATCCAGTATGTGCTGACGGGCCTTGCCCTCATCGTCTTCTACGTGCTGCTGCTGGCGCTCGCCGAACATACCGGCTTCACCATCGCCTATGCGGTGGCGGCGCTCGCGACGACGCTGCTGATCGCCGCCTATCTCGGCAGCGCCACGGGCAGCCGCAAGAACGGCCTGTCGCTCGGCGCCGTGCTGCTCTCGGCCTATGGCGTGATGTATCTGGTGCTGCGTGAGGACGAATACGCGCTGCTCGCCGGTGCGCTCATCTCCTTCGTCACCATCGCGGCGACCATGTATGCGACGCGCCGCGTCGAATGGTCGGCCCCGGTGCCGCAGGCGACCCCGGCTCGTTGATGGCGCAAAACAAAAAGCCCGGAGCAGACGCTCCGGGCTTTCTTCGTTTGAGGTTGCCGAAACGGCTTACATTTCCTCGTTAGCCGTAACCGTCACGCCGAGGACCTGCGGGATGGTCTGCGGTGCGCCCATGGCGGCACCCATGATCATCGGGAACGGCACCGGCTCCTTCGGCTCGGCGCTGATCTTCAGGCTCTTCGGGTCGTCGAGATAGGTGTTCACGGCGGCCGAGATCTGATTCTGCAGGTCAGGCATGTTGAGCTGGGCGATCATGATCGGAACCAGGCCCTTGAGCGACTGCGCCATCTGGTCGCCGGAAACACCCTGTTCGCTGCCGGCATAGTCGAGCAGCTTCTTGGTGATCGAAGCATCCTCGAAGGAGAGCGACGCGCTGTTGAAGGTCAGCTGCTGCACGAGGCCCATCATGGCCATGCCCATGGCGGCGTTGGCCTCTTCCTTGTTCGGGTTGGCTTCGGCGGTCTTCATGGCTTCCTGCAGGTTCTTCAGGAAGTCCAGCGTGTAGCCGGAGAATTCCAGCGACAGGTTGAGGCGGCCGATATCCTTGAAGTCAAAGGCATATTCGTCGACCGCGAGCTTGCCGCTGGCAAGCTCCCAGCTGCCGGACATGTTGACCTTGCCTTCCAGCGACTGGATGCCGAGCTTGGCAAGCGTGTCCTTGGCCTTGGGGTCCTCGACGGTCGTCAGGTCCGCCTTGAGGTCGTTGAGCGTGGCGTCGAATTCAAGGCCGGCATCGGCGTCCATCCGGGTGATGTTCGCTTCCATGCCGGACATGGAGAAGACTTCCTTGCCCTTGGTCGAGACGCTGACCGGGCCGGCGGTGGCCGATTCGTACATCAGCAGCGATTCGAGCGTGCCGGGAACCACGGTGCCGGGGATCGATACGCCGTTCAGCGCGAGGTCCTTGGCCGAAACGGTTGCTTCTGCCTCGGTGACGTCGATGTCCTGGAATGCGACGGTCTCGATCGTGTAGCCGCCTTCGCCGTCTTCCTCGACGCCTTCCATGGTGATGGTGCCGAGCTTGATCGGCGCTTCGGCGCCCGTCGCCTTCAGCTCGGTGCCTTCCAGCGTCACGGTCGAGCCGTCGACGCCGACATTCGAATAGCCGATGGTAACGCCGCTCGTGGCATAGGTGGCATTCAGCTTCGCCATCAGATCCGCGCCGTCGAGCGCAAATGCGGGGCTTGCCAGGGTGGCGAGCGCAGCGCCGGCGAGAAGGGTGCGGAAATGGGAGGTGCGCATCATAGGTTTGGCTCTCTTTCTGGATTTTTTCGACGGCTGCCTTGCCGTTACCGCTCATAGACGTGCGGCGCGGTGACTATATTCGGGCCGGCGCAACTTTCCATGGCTTTCTCGCCCGCCCGCCGGTTTTCTCCGAAAGGCTTTACAAAGCACTATCCACAGCCGGATTGCCCGGATTCCTTGCCGCGAATCGGTCCGCGGGCTAGTCAAGTCCCATGGGACAAAACACCTTGCCGCCGGATGGCGGAGACGACAACATTCTGCCGGTCGACCTCAAGGCGGCGCTGGAAGAGCGCTACCTTGCCTATGCGCTGTCGACCATCACGCAACGCGCGCTGCCGGATGTGCGCGATGGCCTGAAGCCGGTCCATCGCCGCATCATCCATGCGATGAGCGAGATGGGCATCCGCGCCAACTCGTCCTTCAAGAAATGCGCCCGTATCGTCGGCGATGTCATCGGTAAATTCCACCCGCATGGCGACCAGTCGGTCTATGACGCGCTGGTGCGCTTGGCGCAGGATTTTTCCCAGCGCTATCCGATCGTCGACGGACAGGGCAATTTCGGCAATATCGACGGCGATAACGCCGCCGCCTACCGATACACCGAAGCGCGCATGACGGATGTCGCGACGCTCCTGCTCGACGGTATCGACCAGGACGCCGTGGATTTCCGCCTGACCTATAACGAGGAAGACGAGGAGCCGGTCGTCCTGCCGGGCGCCTTCCCGAACCTTTTGGCGAATGGCTCGTCCGGCATCGCCGTCGGCATGGCGACGTCCATTCCCTCGCACAATGTGCATGAACTCTGCGACGCCGCACTGCATCTCATTCGCCATCCCGATGCCGAGCTCGAAAAGCTTGTCGAATTCGTGCAGGGCCCGGACCTGCCGACCGGCGGCATCATCATCGACAGCCGAGAGAGCATCACCGAAGCCTACCGCACGGGCCGCGGCGGTTTCCGGGTGCGCTCGAAGTGGCAGACGGAAGATCTCGGCCGCGGCGGCTACCAGATCGTCATCACCGAAATCCCCTACCAGGTGCAGAAGTCGCGGCTGATCGAGAAGATCGCCGAGCTGCTGATCGCCCGCAAGCTGCCGCTGCTCGAAGATATCCGCGACGAATCGGCGGAAGACGTGCGCATCGTGCTGGTGCCGAAGAGCCGCACCGTCGATCCGACGATCCTGATGGAATCGATGTTCAAGCTCTCCGAGCTCGAAAGCCGCATTCCGCTCAACATGAACGTGCTGTCGATGGGGCGCGTGCCGCGCGTCATGGGCCTCAAGGAAGTCCTCGTCGAGTGGCTCGCCCATCGGCGCGAAGTGCTCCAGCGCCGCTCGCGCCACCGCCTTGCCGCAATCGATCGACGCCTCGAAATCCTCGGCGGCTACCTCGTCGCCTATCTCAACCTCGACGAGGTGATCCGCATCATCCGCGAGGAGGACGAGCCGAAGGTCTCGTTGATGGAGACCTTCTCGCTCACGGACGTGCAGGCCGAAGCAATCCTCAACATGCGCCTGCGCTCCTTGCGCAAGCTGGAAGAGTTCGAGATCCGCACCGAATTCGACACGCTGTCGAAGGAGAAGGCGGAGATCGAAGCGCTGCTCGCCTCCGACGAGAAACAATGGCAGACCGTCGCCTGGGAAATCGGTGAGGTCCGCAAGAAGTTCGCTAAAGCCACCGAGCTCGGCCGCCGCCGCACCCAGTTCGCCAGCGCCCCGGATGCCGATGTCGAGGCCATCCAGCAGGCGATGATCGAGAAGGAGCCGGTCACGGTCGTCATCTCGGAAAAGGGCTGGATCCGCGCGCTGAAGGGCCATATGTCCGATACGTCCGGCCTCCAGTTCAAGGAAGGCGACGCGCTGAAGGTGGCCTTCCCGGCGCAGACCACCGACAAGGTGCTGATCGTGACGACGGGCGGCAAGGTCTACACGCTCGGCGCCGACAAGCTGCCGGGCGGCCGCGGCCATGGCGAACCGCTGCGCATCATGGTCGACATGGAGAACGACCAGGACGTGCTGACGGCCTTCGTGCACGACTCGTCGCGTAAGCTCATCGTCGCCTCGCAGGCCGGCAACGGCTTTATCGTCGCGGAAACCGAGATGGTCGCCAATACCCGCAAGGGCAAGCAGGTGATGAATGTCGGAATGCCGGACGAGGCGAAGCTGGTCGTGCCGGTGCGTGGCGACCATGTCGCCGTCGTCGGCGAAAACCGCAAGCTGCTGGTCTTCCCGCTTTCGCAGCTGCCGGAAATGACGCGCGGCAAGGGTGTGCGCCTGCAACGCTACAAGGACGGCGGCGTCTCCGACCTGCGCTGCTTCGCCATCGCCGACGGCCTCACCTGGGACGACAGCGCCGGCCGCAACTTCGTGCGCAGCAAGGACGAACTCGCCGAATGGATCGCCGACCGCGCCACCGCCGGCCGCACCGTGCCGAAGGGTTTCCCAAGAAGCGGCAAGTTCAGCGGCTGATCAGCCGGAATAGGGGACGCTGACGTCGCGGAGGAAGCGCGTCGCGCCCTCTTCATCGATCTCGCCGGCGGCGACGGCGAGGACGAATGCGATGATATCGGCTTGCGACGCTTCGATCAGGAAGCCGTTCAGTATCAGGAATGAAAACGCCGCGAGGAAGCCCGTCCGCTTGTTCCCATCGGAAAACGGATGATTCCGTACAATGCCGTAGAGGTAAGCAGCGGCAAGCTCGAAAATGTCCGGCGTGCCGTAAGCAGCTTTGTTGAGCGGACGCGCCAAAGCGGCCTCCAGCGCGTTTTCGTCCTTTAGGCCGCTCAGCCCGCCATGTTCTCGCAGCTGTTCGTCGTGCATGACCTCGACAGCTTGGCGGGTCAGCCACTTGATGTTGCTCATTTGGCAAGTTCGCGCAGGGCAACGCGATACTTTTCCATGCCCATGCGAGCGGCCTTCAGTTGCTCTGCCAGATCGGCATTCTGCGGAACGAGTTGAATCTGACCGTTTTCTTCTTTCAAAGTCAGATCATCGCCCGCCTTAACGCCCATGCGGTCAAGGACGTCCTTCGGGATGATGATGCCTTCGGAATTGCCGATCTTGCGGATGGTGACGTTCATGGTGGTGATCCTTTGTTATAACTGAGTTATAACACGGCATGCCGCCAATCTCAACCTCACCCCGTAAACGGAAACTCCGCCGCCGGGTCGCCTTGCCGGGCGGCGCGGGATTTTGAGCGCATCTGCCAGAGGGAATGGGCAAGCAGGGCGAGGATGAGGATGGAGCCGCCGATCAGGGTTTGGGTGGTGGGGGTTTCGGCAAAGACAATCCAGACCCAGATGGGGGCGAGCACGGTCTCGACCAGGTAGAACATGCCCACTTCGGGTGCCGAGAGGTAGCGCGGGCCGGTGGCGAGGCACCAGAAGGCGAGGGGCAGCAGCACCAGGCCGTTGAAGAGGATGTAGACCGGTTCGGCGACCGTCAGGCCGCCGGAGGGAAGACAGAACAGCGCGACGACCCCTGAGAGCACGGCGGCGACGAGCGGCACGAAGCCCATGTCGGCGCCGCTTCTGCGGCTGAGCGTCAGGGCGATGGCCAGCAGGAAGGCCGAACAGGCGGCCATGGCGTCGCCGAAGACGTTTCCGCTCGAAAGCCCGTCATGCACGATCAGCAACACACCGGCGACCATGGCGGCCATGGTGAGAAGCGTCGCGTTGCTCGGTCGCTCTCCCAGGAAGATCCAGGAGAGGATTGCCGCGAACATCGAGGTGAAGGCTAGGATGAAGACGACATTGGCCGTCGTCGTGTTGAACACCGCCAACATGAAGGTCAGCCCGTTGATGCCGTAGACCAGGCCGATCAGCAGGCCGATGCGGCCGGGAATGAGCACCGTCTTGCGGCGGAACACGAAATTCAGAACGGCCCAAAGAACGAGCGCCATCACGAAGACCGAGATATTGCGCAGGACGACCATCGACCAGACGTCACCGTCGGCGGAGCGGATCAGCGGGATGTCGAAGGAGAGGGCAAGGCCGCCGATGGCGGTGATGAGAAGCCCCTTGCGATGAAGGGCCGGGTCATTCTTCTGGGACAAGGCGGCAATCGATTCTACGGCTGGGGTTCGCTATTTTCCCCATCATAGCGCTCCCAGCCGCGCGGCATCAGGTGTTCCTGCGGCAAAAACTTTGTTTTGTAGTCCATTTTGCGCGAACCCTTGACCCAATAGCCGAGATAGACATGCGGCAGGCCGAGCGCCTGGGCGCGGCGGATGTGGTCGAGGATCATGAAGGTGCCGAGCGAGCGTTCGGCGCGTTCCGGATTGTAGAAGGAATAGACCATCGAAAGGCCGTCGCCCATGCGGTCGGTGAGCGCTACGGCCAGCAGCTCGCCCTGCGGGCGCTCCTGAAGGCCGGAGCCTTCCTCGCGCAGGCGGTATTCGATGATCTTGGTGTGCACATGGGTGTCCTCCACCATCATCGCATAGTCGAGCACCGACATGTCCGACATGCCGCCCTTCTGGTGGCGGGCGTCGAGATAGGTGCGAAACAGCGAATATTGCTCGCTGGAGGGCTCGGCCGGATATTCGTGCGAGATAAGATCGGCATTCGTCGCCTGCACCCGGCGCATGGATCGGCGCGGTTCGAACTCGTTGACAAGGATGCGCACGGAAATGCAGGCGCGGCAGGTTTCGCAGGCCGGGCGGTAGGCGATGTTCTGCGAGCGGCGGAAGCCGCCCTGGGTCAGGAGGTCGTTCAGCTCCGGCGCGCGTTCACCCACCAGATGGGTAAACACCTTCCTCTCCATCTCCTGCGGCAGATAGGGGCAAGCCGCCGGCGCGGTGAGATAGAACTGCGGAGAGGATGTTGCCTGCGTATTCATCGGCCGTGAGGCGACTCCGTCGTGTGACACTTCTATGCCAATACCATGGCCTAGTTCGAAAAAAGGTCAACTGGCGCATGACCCTTCAAACCGCAATCGGTTTGCGATCATGCGCCGAACGGAGGGTCCTGGCCAGTCCGTTCCCTCAATAGCGGTCGCGGCGGACCACCACGGTGCCGAGCAGCAGGTCGTGCAGCAGGCGCCCGCGATCGGTGAAGAGGCCGACGAGCACGATGAACGGCGTCAGCACCGCATTGCCGATCCAGAACAGCACGAGATGCACGATGGCCGTCAGGAAATCGACCGGCCGGCCGTCGGTGCGGGCAAGTGCGAGGCCCATCACGTTCATGCCGGCACTCGCCTGGCTCGGGCCGCCCATCGTCAGGCCGAAATAGAGCATGGCGACGATGGCGAAGAGCGCCGGATAGAGGAAGAAGCCGAGGCCGAGCGTCAGGATGCCGAGGAAGAACACGATGACGGCGGCCGGAACCCACAGCAGCGCGACGATCGCATAGTCGATCAGAAACGCAAAGATCCGGCGCGACAGCACGCCGCGATAGGCCTGCCAATCCGTCGTCGGAACCCGCGTTTCATTAAAGTCGGCGCTCATCTCATTGTCTCCCGAATGGAACATGCCTGTTATATGGGGAGGCTCTTTGGGGAAAACAACGGTGATTGGGATTGGGGCGTATGCCCCTCATCCGGCCTGCCGGCCACCTTCTCCCCGCAAGTGGGGCGAAGGGGATATGCCGCGCCGTTTTCCTAACTCTCTGCCGTAGAGTTGGGCGCGCCCCCTCTCCCTGCTTGCGGGGAAAGGGCTAGGGTGAGGGGCAAATCAGATTTCAGCCCTTGCGGGCGAGATGCCGCGCCACGTCCATCGCGAAATAGGTCAGGATACCGTCACACCCGGCGCGCTTGAAAGCGAGGAGGGTTTCCAGCATGACGCGTTCGCCGTCGATCCAGCCGTTCATCGCGGCGGCCTTGATCTGGCTGTATTCGCCGGAAACCTGATAGGCGAAGACCGGGAGGCTGAAGGCCTCCTTCATGCGCCAACAGATGTCGAGATAGGGCAGGCCGGGCTTGACCATCAGCATGTCGGCGCCTTCTTCGACGTCCAGCGCCGCGTCGCGCATCGCTTCGGTGCCGTTGGCGGGGTCGATGTAATAGGTCTTCTTGTCGCCCTTCAAGAGCCCGCCGGTGCCGATCGCATCGCGATAGGGACCGTAGAAGGCGGAGGCGAACTTCGTCGCATAGGCCATGATGCCGACATTCTGGTGGCCCGCGGCATCGAGCGCCCGGCGGATCGCGCCGACCCGGCCGTCCATCATCTCGGACGGCGCGATGATGTCGGAGCCGGCATCGGCCTGGAGCACGGCGGCCTTCGCCACTAGCTCGACCGTCTCGTCGTTGACGATGACATCGCCGCGCAGCACGCCGTCATGGCCATGGCTGGTGAAGGGATCGAGCGCGACATCGGTGATGACGCCGATGTTCGGCACCGCCTTCTTGATGGCGCGGGTCGCCTCGTTGATCAGGTTGTCGGCGGCAAGACAGTGGGAGCCCGTCTCGTCGCGCAGGCTCATCTCGATGTTCGGGAAGGTGGCGAGGGCCGGAATGCCGAGATCGGCGGCTTCCTTGGCGGCTTCCACGAGCCTGTCGATGCTCATGCGGTTGACGCCCGGCATGGCGGCGACCGGATCGACGACGTTGGTGCCCGGCACCACGAAGACCGGCCAGATGAGGTCATCGACCGTCAGGCGGTTTTCCTGCACGAGGCGGCGCGTCCAGTCGGCCTTCCGGTTGCGCCGCATGCGGCGGTGGCCGGTGATCTCGTCGACGATGTTCCTGCTGCCGGTCATGATGTTTCTTCCCTTGCATGGGTCCTTTGCCGCCTCCTTATCACGCAAAAACCATCGATCAAATCGCGAGCGGTGAGGGGGCCTGCGGCATATGGCCGTGCATGACGGATTTTGCGGGCTTTATACCAGCCTACCTTGCCCTTACTGTCCGCGCCATGGTTGCTGATTCTGCCAAGGGCCCGAGATCTAGCCTGACCGAAACGCTGTTCGTGCTGTTCCTGCGGCTCGTGGCGCTCGGCTCGCTGTGGTTCGCGTTGCAATATTGGGCGATGCTGACCGGCGTCTCCTTCAACGGGCAGGGGCGCTTCGATCTTCTGCCGCCCGCGTGGAAGGCGGCCTATACGGCGCTGGCCGTCCTGTTCCCGGTCGCGGCCGTCGGGCTCTGGCTTCTGGTGTCCTGGGGGCCGGTGATCTGGCTCATTGCGGCGGCCACCGAAATCGCCATGCACGAGGCCTATCCGTCCATTTTCGGCATCGACCGGCTGCTGGTTTTCATGCATGCCGCAATCGCCATCGTCTTCGTGCTTTTCCGCCTCGCGCTCTTCATCCAGCGCCGCCGCCAGGCCCGCACGGTAAGAACTGATTCACCCTGAGACAGGGTCGCCTTCCGGTAAGGCGCTGTTAAGCCTGCGGTTTAAGTAGAATTTTAGATGCATTCGTTAGGTTCTCACTCAAGGCGGGAAAACAAACCACACCGCCAAACAAAACAGTGAGGCAGTAACCATGAACACCAAGATGAAGCCGCAGCAGGCCCCCGTCGTCGACCCGCAGGAAGACGCGATCCGCAACCTCTATCTGGAATCCCTCCACCTCGTCGAGCGTCTGCACCGTCGCCTGCTCGATGTGATCAAGGACGAGTTCGACCGTGGCGGTCGCTCCGACGTCAACGCCGTCCAGGCGCTGCTCCTCTTCAACATCGGCAATTCGGAACTGACGGCAGGCGAGCTGCGCTCCCGCGGCTACTACCTCGGCTCGAACGTCTCCTACAACGTCAAGAAGCTGGTCGACCTCGGCTTCATCAACCACCAGCGCTCGCGCATCGACCGTCGTTCGGTCCGCATCAGCCTGACGGAAAGCGGCCAGGAAATCGCCGAAACCGTCGCCAAGCTCTATGAGCGCCACATCGGCTCGATCCAGAAGGTCGGCGGCATCGGCGAAGGCGAATTCAACCAGATGAACAAGCTGCTCCAGCGCCTCGATCGCTTCTGGAACGACTCGATCCTCTACCGCCTGTAATCGTCGCGCGACAGTTTCGACCTCCTCCCTAAAAGCCGGCCGCGTTCCCTGCGCGTCCGGCTTTTCGCGTTTTGCGGCTGGCACTTGCGGGCCGCCGTGCCCGCCGAGACACGAATTGGCCATATTGCTGTGACACCCGGACAGTGGGGTTTGAGGTATGCGCGGGCGGCAGGGCCGGTTTGCGTTTGTTAACCCTGTTCGTGATAGCTGCATCGGGTATGGACCTTTTGGGTCGCCGTGCCACGTGCACCTCGCCGCCTTTCGCGGCGCTCAGGAGATGGTAGGATAAATGTCTCGCAAAACCGGATTTGATGTGTTCTCGCGCCGCGCATTCCTGCGCTCTGCCGCAACCTTCGGCGCCGCCGCAGTGGCCGGCCAGGCGCTCGCCCAGACGGCGCTCGACGACATCCTCAATGCTCCGCGCCGCGGCAACTGGGACGACCAGTTCGACGCCGAGGCATCGCGCACTGCCACCGCCGTCGTCTCCAACAACCCGATCTTCGGCTCCGGAAGCTCCGGCTACCTGCAGCAGGCGATCATGGATTACCAGAACATCGTGTCGAGCGGCGGCTGGCCGACCATCAACACGCAGCAGAAGCTTGAAATGGGCGTCGCCGACCCGGCTGTGGCGCAGCTGCGCCAGCGCCTGATCATCTCCGGCGACCTGCCGCGCTCCGCCGGCACGAACGGCGCCTTCGATTCCTACGTGGACGGCGCCGTCAAGCGCTTCCAGGCCCGCCATGGCCTGCCGTCCGACGGTGCCGTCGGCGAATATACGCTGAAGGCGCTCAACGTTCCGGCCGATACCCGCCTCGGCCAGCTCCAGACGAACCTCGTTCGCCTCCAGGCCATGTCCGGCGACCTCGGCCGCCGTTACGTCATGGTCAACATCCCGGCCGCCTATATCGAGGCCGTCGAGAGTGGCCGCGTCGCCTCGCGCCACACCGCCATCGTCGGCAAGATCGACCGCCAGTCGCCGGTGCTGAATTCCAAGATCTACGAAGTGATCCTCAACCCTTACTGGACCGCGCCGCGCTCGATCATCCAGAAGGACATCATGCCGCTGATGCGCAAGGATCCGACCTACCTGTCGCGCAACTCGATCCGCCTGTTCGACGGCAATGGCGGCGAAGTCTCGCCGGAGACGGTCGACTGGAACGCCGAAAAGGCGCCGAACCTGATGTTCCGCCAGGACCCGGGCAAGATCAACGCCATGTCTTCCACGAAGATCAACTTTCACAACGAACACCAGGTCTACATGCACGACACGCCCCAGCAGGGCCTGTTCAACAAGCTGATGCGCTTCGAATCGTCGGGCTGCGTGCGCGTGCAAAACGTGCGCGACCTTTCGGTGTGGCTGCTCAAGGACACGCCCGGCTGGTCGCGCTCGCAGATGGAATCGACCATCAAGAGCGGCGTCAACACGCCGATCAAGCTGGCGGAAGAAGTGCCGGTGTTCTTCACCTACATCACCGCCTGGTCGGCCAAGGACCGCGTCGTGCAGTTCCGCGACGATATCTACCAGAAGGACGGCGCCACCGAACTCGCCCTCCAGACCAACTACAACCAGGAAGGCGGCCAGGCCGTCGACAGCGACCTGTTGCCGCAATAAGGCCATTCGTCGTACTTTTTCAAAGGCCCCGCTTCCGAAAGGAATGCGGGGCCTTGCTGTTTTCAGGCATTTGGCGGCTTGTCGTTTTTGTCTCATAACGCGCGCGGAAATGGCGCAAACCGTGGAGCGGATATTGCCCTTGCCATGCGAGGACGATAAACACCGTGCCACCCACCCTTAAGGAGCCTCGAGGATGAGCAATTCTTCCGCTACCGACGTTTTCTTCACGCGTTCCCTTGCCGATACCGATCCGGAAATTTTCGGCTCCATCCAGAAGGAACTCGGTCGCCAGCGCCACGAGATCGAACTGATCGCCTCGGAAAACATCGTTTCGCGCGCCGTGCTCGAAGCCCAGGGCTCGATCATGACGAACAAGTACGCTGAAGGCTATCCGGGCAAGCGCTATTACGGCGGCTGCCAGTTCGTCGACATCGCCGAGGAACTCGCCATCGAGCGTGCGAAAAAGCTGTTCGGTGTCGATTTCGCCAATGTCCAGCCGAATTCCGGTTCGCAGATGAACCAGGCCGTCTTCCTCGCGCTGCTCCAGCCGGGCGATACCTTCATGGGCCTCGACCTCAATTCGGGCGGCCACCTGACGCATGGTTCGCCGGTCAACATGTCCGGCAAGTGGTTCAACGTCGTGTCCTACGGCGTGCGCGAAGAAGACCACCTGCTCGATATGGACGACGTCGCCGAGAAGGCGCGCAAGAACAAGCCGAAGCTCATCATCGCCGGCGGCACCGCCTATTCTCGCATCTGGGACTGGAAGCGCTTCCGCGAGATCGCCGATGAAGTTGGCGCCTATCTGATGGTCGACATGGCGCACATTGCCGGCCTCGTCGCCGGTGGCCAGCACCCGTCGCCGTTCCCGCATTGCCACGTTGCCACGACCACCACGCACAAGTCGCTGCGCGGCCCGCGCGGCGGCATCGTTCTGACGAACGACGCGGAAATCGCCAAGAAGATCAACTCGGCCGTCTTCCCGGGTCTCCAGGGCGGCCCGCTGATGCACATCATCGCCGCCAAGGCCGTTGCCTTCGGCGAGGCGCTGCAGCCGGAGTTCCAGGACTACGCGGCACAGGTCGTCAAGAACGCCAAGGCGCTGGCCGAAACCCTGAAGGCCGGCGGCCTCGACATCGTCTCGGGCGGCACCGACAACCACCTGATGCTGGTCGACCTGCGCAAGAAGAACGCGACCGGCAAGCGCGCGGAAGCCGCTCTCGGCCGCGCCTATGTCACCTGCAACAAGAACGGCATCCCCTTCGACCCTGAAAAGCCGTTCGTCACCTCGGGCGTGCGTCTCGGCACGCCGGCGGGCACGACCCGCGGCTTCAAGGAAGCCGAGTTCCAGGAAATCGGCAACCTGATCGTCGAGGTTCTCGACGGCCTGAAGGTCGCCAATTCCGACGAGGGCAATGCCGCGGTGGAAGCGGCCGTTCGGGAAAAGGTCGTCAAGCTGACGGACCGCTTCCCGATGTACACCTATATGTAAGGCAGCAGTTCCAGGAAAAGTGTCGCGCGGTTTTCCGTCCGGAACTGCGCAAAACAAGGAGACTTCATGCGCTGCCCCTATTGCGGTTCGGAAGATACGCAGGTGAAGGATTCCCGTCCGGCTGAGGACGGGGCCGCCATTCGCCGTCGGCGTATCTGCCCGGATTGCGGCGGTCGGTTCACGACCTTTGAACGGGTGCAGTTGCGTGAGCTCATGGTCGCCAAGAAGACGGGCCGCAAGGCCCCCTTCGACCGCGACAAGCTGCTTCGATCCTTCGAGATCGCGCTTCGCAAGCGGCCCGTCGACCGGGACCGCATCGAACGCGCGGTGTCGGGCATCGTCCGCCGGCTGGAAAGCTCCGGCGAGACGGAAATTTCGTCCGAAGAGATCGGTCTTCAGGTGCTGGAAGCGCTGAAGGCGCTCGATGACGTGGCCTTCGTGCGCTACGCTTCGGTCTATCGCGACTTCTCCCATGTCGACGATTTCGAGAAGATCCTCGCCGAGGTCTCCGCCAAGATCGCCCGCGACCCGGGCGTCGACAGCTAGATGTCCGGCGGTGCCGACGATAAGCGGTTCATGGCAGCGGCGATCCGCCTCTGCCGCCGCAATCTCGGCCTGACCGCCACCAACCCTTCCGTCGCCTGCCTTATCGTCAAGGACGGGGTGATCCTCGGTTCCGCCGTCACCGCGCCGGGCGGGCGGCCGCATGCCGAAACGCAGGCGCTGGCCGAAGCGGGCGAAGCCGCACACGGCGCGACCGCCTATGTCACGCTTGAACCCTGTTCGCATCACGGCAAGACGCCGCCCTGCGCCGATGCGCTGATCGCCGCCGGCGTCGCCCGCGTCGTCGTCTCGGTGACCGATCCGGACGAGCGGGTGGCGGGCAGGGGGCTTTCGATGCTGCGCGATGCCGGCATTGCGGTCGAGACCGGTGTTCTGGAGGCGGAAGGCCGGGAAGCGCTCGCCGCCTATCTGACGCGGCAGACGAAGAAGCGGCCTTATGTGACTCTGAAGCTTGCCGTTTCCGCCGATGGCATGCTCGGCCGGCTCGGCACGGGACAGGTGGCGATCACCGGGCCGGTATCGCGCGGGCAGGTGCATGTTCTGCGCGCCGAGACGGACGCGATCCTCGTCGGCATCGGCACGGCGCTCGCCGACGACCCGGAACTGACCTGCCGCCTGCCGGGGCTCGAAGCCCGCTCGCCGGTGCGCATCGTGCTCGACCCGCGGCTGGAACTGCCGGTGGCCTCGAAACTTGCGCGCACGGCGCGGGAGGTTCCGGTCATCGCGGTCACGACGAAGGAAAGCGCGCATGATCCCGCCCTTGCCGCCCGGCACGAAACGCTGGAAGCCGAGGGCGTCGAGGTGCTGACCTGCGATCCGCGTCGGCTCGACGCATTGCTGGCCGCACTCGCGACGCGCGGCATTTCCTCGCTTCTGGTCGAAGGCGGCGCGCGGGCAGCGCGCTCGTTCCTCGATGCGGGCCTCGTCGACCGCATCCTGCTGTTTAACGGCGCGGGCACCGTTGGCAAAGAAGGGGTCGCATCCCCATTTGTCTCCGGGCGGATGCCGGACGGGTTTTCGCTCCGCCGCACGGCGCATTACGGCGCGGATAGTTTGCAAGAATACGAAAGAGACGATTGATGTTTACCGGCATTGTCACGGATATCGGAACGGTCGAGACGGTCGAGCCCATGAACGAGGGCGTTCGCCTGCGCGTGCGCACCGCCTACGACCCCGCCACCATCCCCATGGGCGCCTCGATTGCCCATTCGGGCACCTGCCTCACCGTCACGGCGCTGCCGGAAGAGGGCTCCAACGCCCGCTGGTTCGAGGTCGAGGCTTGGGAAGAGGCGCTGCGGCTGACCACCATTGCCGGCTGGAAGGCCGGGACGAAGATCAATCTCGAACGGTCTCTCAAGATCGGCGACGAGCTTGGCGGCCACATCGTTTCCGGCCATGTCGACGGCAAGGCGGAAATCCTGTCGGTCGAGGCCGAGGGCGACGCCACGCGCTTCCGCATCCGTGCTCCGGAAGGCCTGGAGCGCTTCGTCGCGCCCAAGGGCTCCGTCGCGCTCGACGGCACCTCGCTCACCGTGAACGCCGTCGATGGCGCGGTCTTCGACGTGCTCCTCATCCGCCACACGCTGGAAGTCACCACCTGGGGCGAGCGCAAGGCCGGCGATTTCGTCAATTTCGAAGTCGACACGATGGCGCGTTACGCGGCGCGGCTTGCGGAGTTTCCCGCCCCGAAAGCGTGACGGTGGCGTGACACTTTCGATGCCGTTACGCATCGCGACAGCAGGCGTTAAAAATCTGCCGTCCGAAGTAACGATATCGATACCTCTCGCTTCCTAGTGTGCTGGCATCGGACTTTTGGAGACCGTTGCCGCATGGCGCCTGACTACCACACCCTCCTGCTGGCGATCGGGCTTGCGGGCTTCTGCCTGTCGGCGACGCTGTTCGCCTCATGGATGTCGGCGCGTGTCGAGCGGTTCCTCCTGTCCTGGGCGATCGGCATCGGCTGCATCGTGCCGGCGGTGGGGGTCTACAGCCTCTATATCGACGGGGTGAACGTTGCCGTCGGTTGCCTTGCCTTCCTGCTACAATTCTTGGGCTTCTCCTTCATCTATGGCGCCGCCTACCGGTTCCGCTCCGGCAACAGGGCGCGCCGGCGCATCGTGGCTTTGTTCCTCGCCAGCTCGGCCGTGGCCCTGCCGCTGCTGATCGCCGGCTACGACGGTCTCGGCTTCATCGCGCTCAACCTGTTGCTGGTCGGATGCCTTACCGCGACGGCCTGGGAATATTGGCGCGCCCGGCAGGAAGCGCCCCTGCCGCTGACCGGCATCGTCATCCTCTATCTGCTGACGGCACTCTCCTTCCTGCTCTGCGCCGGCGTGCTCATCCACGACGGCAAGTGGGTGATGGGCCATGCGCCGGATAACTGGGCGGAAAACCTCAATCTCATCGCCGCGATCATGGGCATTACCGGCATCGGCGCCATGTCGCTGGCGCTTAACCAGTGGCGCGTCGCCGGCAGCCACCAGCGCGCCGCCATGACCGACCCGCTGACCGGCCTGCTCAACCGCCGCGCCCTCTTCGACCGCTACGGCGACATGCCAGTGCGCGAAAATGGCGCCGCGATCGCCTTCGACCTCGACAATTTCAAGTCGGTCAACGACCGCCACGGCCATGCGGCCGGCGATGCTGTGCTGACCGCTTTTGCCGATATCCTGCGCGACGCCTGCGGCGCCTCAGCCTGCATCGCCCGCCTCGGCGGCGAAGAATTCATCGTCGTGCTCGACCGCACCTTGCCGGACCGCGCGCAGCGCATCGCCGAGCGCATCCGCGAGGATTTCGCCTCAAAACTCATTCCCATCGGCGGCCGCTCCATCACCTGCACCGTCAGCGCCGGCATCGCCTTTGGCAGCGAGGAGGGCGTCAGCTTCGATTCCCTGCTCAGCAATGCCGACAAGGCGCTCTACATGTCGAAGCGCAACGGCCGCAACCGCGTCTCGCTCGCCGCCTGAAGTGCCTCACGCGCCGGGCTCGCCCTCCCAGTAGTCGATGGTTTCACCCGCGCGCGCCATGGCGCGGAACTCCGTCCTGCCGCCGGTGGCAAGACGTGTCTTGGCCAGGAATTTCCCAGAATCCGGATATTCGCAGATCTCGGTCGCTGCCATGGACGAGATCGACAGGTATTTCAGCGGCACCGTGCCCGTATTGATGATCTGGTGCGCCGTCTCCGCCCCGCCGGCCGGTGCGCCGAGCACGTCACCAGGGCCGACGAGATGCCGCTCGTCGCCGTAACGATAGGTGCCGTGGCCTTCGAGGATGACGAAAAGCTCGTCCTCGACATGATGGCTGTGAAAGGGACAGCCGGACTTGCCGGGTGGCACCTCGCCATAGCCGATGCCGAGGTCTTTCAGGCCGAGAACCGCGCCGAAGGATGCGTCGCGGGACTCGTAGAGCGAGCCCTGCGTCCAGTGCTCCAACTCCAGCTTTGCGAGGGTGACGATCGGCGGTTTGCGGTCATCCATTGTTTTCTCCTCTGCCGGCCTTGACATATCGTTCACTTTTTGTTCATGTCTGTCAACCCCGTTCCAAGCGACAAGGCCCATGCCGGGAGCCGAAATCGCCGGGCGGGGCGGAAAACTCTTGCCAACCATCGCCCGTCGTGGTTTGACCGCCGCCTCTGCCCGCACTTGCGCGGCCTGCCTCCAATTTTCAGGTGATCCATGGCCAACAGCGATAATCCCCATCTCCTCATCGTCGAAGCCCGCTTCTACGATGACATGGCCGATGCGATGCTCGACGGCGCCAAGAACGCCTTGACCACCGCCGGCGCCAGCTACGACGTCGTGACCGTCATGGGCGCGCTCGAAATCCCGGCCGCGATCGCCATGGCGCTCGACGGCATGGAGAACGGCGGCACGTGGTATGATGGTTTCGTGGCACTTGGCATGGTCATCCGCGGCGAGACCTACCATTTCGACATCGTCGCCAATGAATCCAGCCGTGCCCTGATGGACCTCGCCGTCAGCGAGAGCCTGCCGATCGGCAACGGCATCCTGACCGTCGAGAACGATGAGCAGGGCTGGGCGCGGGCGCGGCGTTCGGAAGGCGACAAGGGCGGCTTTGCGGCGCGTGCGGCACTCACGATGATCGAATTGAAGAAGCAACTGGGCGGCGAACAGTGACGACGGACAAGGACCAGCAGCCGGTAAAGCCGGCCAACCAGCGTGGTGCTGCGCGGCTTGCCGCCGTGCAGGCGCTCTACCAGATGGATATCGGCGGCAGCGGCGTGCTTGAGATCGTCGCCGAATACGAGACCCATCGCCTCGGCCAGGAAATCGACGGCGACACCTATCTGAAGGCGGATGCCTCCTGGTTCCGGTCGATCGTCGCGGGCGTCGTGCGCGACCAGCGCCTGCTCGACCCGATGATCGGCGCAGCGCTGCAGGACGACTGGGCGCTGTCGCGGCTCGATTCCACCGTGCGCGCCATTCTGCGCGCCGGCACTTTCGAGCTGAAGGAACGCAAGGACGTGCCGATCGCCGTGATCGTCACGGAATATGTCGAGATCGCCAAGGCCTTCTTCGACGACGAGGAGCCGAAGCTGGTGAACGCGGTGCTCGACCGCATCGCCAAGCAACTGCGTCCGGATACGCGCAAATAGGTTGGTAGAGTGGCATGAGCACGGGTACGGTCGAAGGTCTTGAACGGGAACTTTCGGCCGCGCGCCGCAATGTCTTCCTCCTGATGTTCGCGCAGGCGCTGCTGGCGTCTGCCGGGCCCATCGCCTTTTCCATCGGCGGCCTTGCCGGTTACAACCTGCTCGGCGCCGACAAGTCGCTCGCGACCGCCCCGCTCACCGCCTTCAATGTCGGCGTGGCGCTCGGTGCGGTGCTCGTCGCCATCGCCGCTCGTTTGCTCGGCCGCACCTATGGTTTCATCGTCGGTGCTCTGCTCGGCGCAGCCGGCGGCCTGATCGCGGCCATCGCGCTCTTCCGCGGCGATTTCTGGCTCTTTGCTTTCGGCTTCGTCTTCATCGGCATTTCCGGCGGTTTCGCGCAGAAAATCCGTTTCGCGGCCGCCGATGCCTCGCCGTCCTTCTACAAGCCGCGCGCTATTTCCTGGATTCTCGCCGGCGGCGTCATTTCCGCCGTGCTCGGCCCCCAGGTGGTCATCCTCACCAAGGACGTGTTCGAGCCGGTACTGTTTGCCGGCGCCTTCGTGGCGCTGGCGCCGCTCTGCCTTGCCGCCATCGTGCTCTTCCTGTTCCTGCGCCTGCCGGATCACAAGGCGGCAGCGGTCGCCACCGGCTTGCCCGTCCGGCCGCTCCGCGAAATCGTGCTGACCCAGCGCTTCGTGACCGGCATGATCTGCGGCATCTCCTCCTATGCGCTGATGACCTTCATGATGACCGGCGCGCCGCTCGCCATGGTCATCGGCTGCGGCTTCTCGCCGGAGCTCGCGACGCTCGGCATCCAGTGGCATGTGCTCGCCATGTTCGCGCCGAGCTTCTTCACCGGCATGCTGATCCAGCGTTTCGGCACGGAGAAAATCGTGGCGGCCGGCCTGATCATCCTCATGGCCTGCGCGCTGGTGGCGCATGCGGGCATCGAGCTGTGGAATTTCTGGGGCGCGCTGATCCTGCTCGGCATCGGCTGGAATTTCGGCTTCATCGGCGCCACCGCCATCGTCGCCTCCAGCTACCGGCCGCACGAGGCCGACAAGGTGCAGGGTTTTCACGACATCATCCTGTTCGGCACGGTGGCGCTCGCCTCCTTCTCCTCCGGCAAGGTGTTCAACGCCTATGGCTGGCAGACGATCAACCTGATGTTCTGGCCGATCACCGGCGTCAGCCTGGTCCTCGTGCTTCTCCTGCTGCTGCGCACCCGCGCCGCCACCGTCTAATCGTTTCGCATCCGATCGGCGCCGAAAAATCCAGCGCACAGCACGGCTTGCCGCAGTGCGGCGGCTTGACGCAGCCGATTCGCAAACGCACTCTGGCCGCGCGCCGGCCCCCGCCTTGTGAGGAGGCAAAACGGGGACGGGCGCGAACCGGCCGCAGGGAGAGGACCCGGCGGTCTCCAAGGAGGACAGAGCGAAAATGACCATATTGTTGGGCGTGATCGCATGCGGGTTGCTCTCGGTGGTTTATGCCATCTGGGCGACGCGGTCGGTGCTTGCCGCCGATCAGGGGAATGCCCGCATGCAGGAAATTGCAGGTTATATCCGGGAAGGGGCGCAGGCCTACCTCACCCGGCAATACAAGACCATTGCCATCGTCGGGGTCGTCGTTTTCGTCGGCACCTGGCTACTGCTTTCCGCAACGGCTGCGATCGGTTTCCTGATCGGCGCCGTGCTGTCGGGTGTTGCTGGCTTCATCGGCATGCACGTTTCCGTGCGGGCCAATGTGCGCACGGCACAGGCCGCGTCCGTCAGCCTGTCCTCCGGCCTCGATATTGCCTTCAAGTCGGGCGCGATCACCGGCATGCTGGTGGCGGGCCTCGCCCTTCTCGGCGTCTCGATCTACTACGGCTATCTCACCGCCATCCTCGGCCAGGATCCGGCCTCGCGTGAGGTCATCGATGCGCTGGTGGCGCTCGGCTTCGGCGCCTCGCTGATCTCCATCTTCGCCCGTCTCGGCGGCGGCATCTTCACCAAGGGCGCGGACGTCGGCGGCGATCTCGTCGGCAAGGTGGAAGCCGGTATTCCGGAAGACGACCCGCGTAACCCGGCGACCATCGCCGACAATGTGGGCGACAATGTCGGCGATTGCGCCGGCATGGCCGCCGACCTGTTCGAGACCTATGCGGTGACCGTCGTCGCCACCATGGTTCTCGCGGCGATCTTCTTTGCCGGCGCCCCGGTTCTCGGCACCGCCATGATCTATCCGCTGGCCATCTGCGGCGCCTGCATCATCACCTCGATCATTGGCACCTTCTTCGTCAAGCTCGGCTCGAACGGCTCGATCATGGGCGCCCTCTACCGGGGCCTCATCGTCACGGGCGCGCTGTCGATCCTTGGCCTAGCGGCCGCGACGTCGGTCACCGTCGGCTGGGGTGTCGTCGGCACCGTCGCCGGCAAGGAGATCACCGGCACGAACCTCTTCATCTGCGGCCTGCTCGGCCTCGTGGTGACGGCGCTCATCGTGGTGATCACCGAATATTATACCGGCACCAACAAGCGCCCGGTGAACTCGATCGCCCAGGCATCGGTCACCGGCCACGGCACGAACGTCATCCAGGGCCTCGCGGTCTCACTGGAATCGACGGCACTGCCGGCCATCGTCATCGTCGGCGGCATCATTTCCACCTACCAGTTGGCCGGCCTGTTCGGCACGGGCATCGCCGTCACCGGCATGCTCGGCATCGCCGGCATGATCGTGGCGCTCGATGCCTTCGGCCCGGTCACCGACAATGCCGGCGGCATCGCCGAAATGTCACACCTGCCGCCGGAAGTGCGCAAGTCGACCGACGCGCTCGATGCCGTCGGCAACACGACGAAGGCCGTCACCAAGGGCTATGCGATCGGTTCGGCGGGCCTCGGCGCGCTGGTGCTCTTCGCCGCCTATTCGAACGACCTCGCCTATTTCGCGGCAAACGGGGACAAATATCCGTATTTCGCGGATATGGGGCCGGTCTCCTTCGACCTCTCCAACCCCTATGTCGTTGCCGGCCTGATCTTCGGCGGTCTCATCCCGTATCTCTTCGGCGGCATCGCGATGACCGCCGTCGGCCGTGCGGCTGGCGCCATCGTGGAGGAAGTGCGCAGGCAGTTCCGCGAGAAGCCCGGCATCATGGCCGGCACCGAACGGCCGGACTATGGCCGCGCGGTGGACCTTCTCACCAAGGCGGCGATCCGCGAGATGATCGTGCCCTCGCTGCTGCCGGTGCTGGCGCCGCTCGTCGTCTATTTCGGCGTGCTGCTGATCTCCGGCTCCAAGGCGTCGGCCTTCGCCGCGCTCGGCGCGTCGCTGCTCGGCGTCATCGTCAACGGCCTCTTCGTGGCCATCTCCATGACGTCTGGTGGCGGCGCATGGGACAATGCCAAGAAGAGCTTCGAAGACGGCTTCGTCGACAAGGACGGCCAGCGCCACATGAAGGGTTCCGAGGCCCACAAGGCCTCCGTTACCGGCGATACCGTCGGTGACCCCTACAAGGATACGGCAGGCCCGGCCGTCAACCCGGCGATCAAGATCACCAACATCGTGGCGCTCCTGCTGCTCGCCGTCCTGGCCTGATCGGCAAGACGCACAAAAGAAAACCCCGGGGAGCGATCCCCGGGGTTTTTGATTCTTGCGATAAAGCCGGCGCTTACTTGGGGCCGCCAGTGTTGAAGAAGTTCTGGATCGCCGCACCCGGTGCATTGCCGCCGCTGCCGCGCAAGAGCTGGCCGAGGAAGGTGAGCTCGTTGCCGCCGGTGGGGGTGACGCGGGAGATCATGTCGAAGACGCGACCGTCCTTCAGCGTGTAATGGGCGAGGCGTTCGACGACGCCTTCCTTGTCGAAGTAGACGGCGAGAATGCTTTGCTCGACGACCTTCGGCTTCATGAAGGCGACCGGGCGCGTGCGCTTCTGGGAAATGTAATAGAAAACTTCGTTGTCGAAGGTCGCGGTCGCCGACGGCGAGCCGAGCGAGAGCAGGACCTGTTCGCGCGACGAGCCGACCGGTGCCAGCGCTAGGGTTTCCTGGTCGACGACATACCCTTGATGCAGCACTTCGCCCGGACCCTGGCAGCCTGCAAGAACGGATGCGGAGAGGGTGACGGCAATGGCGGCGTTACGCAACAGCTTCATGTTCAGAGCATCTCTCTTCAACAACATCCCCGGGACTGTGATGGCCGCGCAGCCATTGCAATTCATGCCTGCTTCGGTAAACCAGCTTCGACCGTCATGCAACATGACTTGCGACGGCTCCATTGTTTGAATCGGGCAAAACTAGGCTTTATGATGATTTTCGGCCTGTTCGGCAAAAAAAACGGCAACCGGCGCATCGTCGAAAAACAGTACGCGACGCTGACAAAGGCTGCGCGTCACCCCTATCTCTATGAAGTGCTTGATGTTCCGGATACGGTGATGGGCCGTTTCGAGATGCTGTCGGCCATGCTGATCCTCTACTTCCGGCGCACGCGCAAAAGTGCGACGTCGGGCCAGGAGATCGCCCAGGAGATCGTCGACGCCTTCTTCGAGGACGTCGATCACTCGATTCGCGAGCTCGGTGTGGGCGATGTCGGCGTGCCGAAGCGCATGAAGAAGTTTGCCGGCATGTTCTACGGCCGGCTGGAATCCTATGCCGCGGCGCTCGATTCCGGCGACCGCGAGGCGCTTGCAGCAGCACTCCGCCGCAACATCCATCCGCAGGCGGGCGAGGGCGCGCCGTCGATGGCGGGGCTTGCCGACTACCTGTTTTCGGCCGAAAAGACCATGACGGCCGTCGGCGAGGACGAGATCGAGATCGGTGCGCTACGCGTCGCGGAACCCGGCGAACAAGGACAGACCGCCTGAAGGCGGCGCAAGGACGAGAGAATGAACACAGACGACACGCCATTTTCCTACCCGGTCAAGGTGGGGCACATCTCCGCCAACCCGGTCTCGGTGACGATCGAGGCCGACGCCGAGGAGCGCGCGGGGCTGGCAAGGCTCTGGTCCGTGCTGGAGGTGAAGGCACTGTCCGCCACCCTCCAGGTGCAGCGCTGGAAGCGCGACGGCGTGCGCCTCAAGGGGCGTGTCGCGGCGGATATCGTGCAGGCCTGCGTCGTGACGCTCGATCCGGTCGAGGCGCATATCGACGAGCCGGTCGATGTCATCTTCGTGCCGGAGGGCTCCAAGCTCGCGCGGCTTCCGCTGGCGACGGAGAGCGGGGAGATGCTGCTCGATCCCGATGGTCCGGACGCGCCGGAAATCTTCTCCGGCGACACGATCGACGCGGGCGTGACCGCCGCCGAACATGTCGCGCTGGCGATCGATCCCTATCCGCGCCGGGCCGACGTCGCCTTTTCCGGCCATATCGAAAGCACCGACAAGGACGATCGGAAGCCTTCGCCCTTCGCCGTTCTCAAGGACTGGAAAAAAGACTGAACGGCTCCATAAGCGCCCGATAATTCAGTTGTGCCCCCGGCGAAAAGCGGTATTTTGACCGAATTCCGCCGCGGCAGGCCTCTGCCCCTGGAAAACAAGAACTAAGGCAAGACACGCGTGGTCAGAATTTCCGTCGACGTCATGGGTGGCGATTTCGGCCCCAAGGTCGCTATCCCAGGCGCAGCCAAGGCTCTCGAGCGCCATCCCGACATTCGCTTCGTGCTTTTCGGCATTTCTGCCGAATGCGAGCCGATCCTGGCGCAATATCCCAAGCTGAAGGCCGCAAGCGTCTTCCATCATTGCGACGTCGCCGTCGCCATGGACGAGAAGCCGAGCCAGGCGCTGCGCCGCGGCCGCGGCAAATCCTCCATGTGGCGGGCGATCGATGCGGTCGCCAAGAACGAGGCCGATGTCGCCGTCTCCGCCGGCAATACCGGCGCGCTGATGGCCATGTCGAAATTCTGCCTGCGCATGATGGCCAATATCGAGCGCCCGGCGATCGCCGGCATCTGGCCGACGCTGAAGGGCGAGAGCATCGTGCTCGATATCGGCGCGACGATCGGCGCGGATGCGGGCCAGCTCTTCGATTTCGCGCTGATGGGCGGCGCCATGGCGCGCGCGCTGTTCGAGATCGACCGGCCGACGCTCGGCCTGCTCAATGTCGGCGTCGAGGAGATCAAGGGCCAGGAAGAGGTGAAAGCCGCGGGCCAGCTCATCCGCGAGGCCAATTTCGACACGATCGACTATTACGGATTCGTGGAAGGCGACGATATCGGTCGCGGCACGGTGGATGTGGTGGTGACGGAAGGTTTTGCGGGCAACATTGCGCTGAAGGCGGCGGAAGGCACGGCGCGGCAGATGGCCGAGTACCTGCGCGCGGCCATGTCGCGCACCTGGCTTGCCAAGCTCGGCTATATTCTCGCCAAGAGCGCCTTCGACCGGGTGCGCGAGAAGATGGACCCGCGCAAGGTCAATGGCGGCGTGTTCCTGGGCCTGAACGGCATCGTCATCAAGAGCCATGGCGGCACGGATGCCGAAGGGTTCGCGGCCGCGGTGGATGTCGGCTACGACATGGCCCGCAACGGCCTCAAGGACAAGATCGAAAAAGATTTGCAGAAGTATCATGCGGGCCGCCCCGTTGAAGGCGCCGCCCAGGGCATGATCGACGAGGTATAGAATGATCCGTTCAGTGGTCCGCGGCTTCGGAACAGCGCTTCCGAAGCGGGTACTCACCAATGCCGAACTTGAAAGCATGGTCGACACGTCCGATGACTGGATCGTGCAGCGCACCGGCATTCGCCAGCGCTACATCGCGGGCGAGGGCGAGACGACCGCTTCGCTCGGCGAAGGCGCCGCGCGCGCGGCGCTCGACAAGGCGGGCCTGACGGCCGCCGACATCGACGTCATCATCGTCGCGACCTCGACGCCGGACAACACCTTCCCGGCGACCGCCGTCAACATCCAGAACCGCCTCGGCATGCATCACGGCTTCGCCTTCGACGTGCAGGCCGTCTGTTCCGGTTTCGTCTATGCGGTGACGACCGCCGACGCCTATATCCGCGGGGGTCTGGCCAAACGCGTGCTGGTCATCGGCGCCGAGACCTTCTCGCGCATCCTCGACTGGACCGACCGCACGACCTGCGTGCTCTTCGGCGACGGCGCCGGCGCCATCGTGCTGGAAGCCCAGGAGGGTGCGGGCACCAACCAGGACCGCGGCGTGCTGACGACGCAGCTGCGCTCCGACGGCGCCCACCGCGAAAAGCTCTATGTCGACGGCGGCCCCTCCACGACAGGCACGGTCGGCCATCTGCGCATGGAGGGCCGCGAGGTCTTCAAGCATGCGGTCGGCATGATCACCGACGTTGTCGTCTCATCCTTCGATGCGACCGGCTTTTCGGCCGACGATATCGACTGGCTGGTGCCGCACCAGGCCAACAAGCGCATCATCGACGGCTCGGCGAAGAAGCTCGGCATTCCGCTGGAAAAGGTCGTCGTCACCGTCGATCTGCACGGCAATACCTCCGCCGCCTCGATCCCGCTGGCGCTGGCGGCGGCTGCCAGCGACGGCCGAATCAAGGAGGGCGACCTCGTGCTTCTGGAGGCGATGGGCGGCGGCTTCACCTGGGGCGCGGTGCTGCTGCGCTGGTAGCGTAACGCCGGCCCGCCGGACCGCTTGACCCGAGGGGGCAAGGACAATACTCTTCCGCCACTTAACCATACGCTTTCAATAGGAAATCGGTGAGGAACGATGAGCGGCAAGACGGTGACACGTGCAGATTTGGCCGAATCGGTTTTCCGGAAGGTCGGCCTTTCAAGGACCGAATCCGCAGAGCTTGTCGAAACCGTGATCGACGAGATCTGCAACGCCATCGTGCGGGGCGAGAGCGTGAAACTCTCCTCCTTCGCGACCTTCCAGGTGCGTGACAAGAACGAGCGCATCGGCCGCAACCCGAAGACCGGCGAGGAAGTACCGATTTCGCCACGCCGGGTGATGACCTTCAAGGCCTCCAACGTGCTCAAGCAGCGGGTGCTGAAATCGCATCTTTCGCGCAAGGCCAAGCAGAAACCGGCATCGCCGGCCTCCTGAAGCCTGCCTCGCAAGGCGCGATCTGGAAGATCGCGACGCGCTTCAGGCGATTTTTCTGCCGATTGCCGGCCGTTCGGCAATTTGAAACTTGAATATCGCCTGGCAACCCGCTGAAATGAATACGATTCGGCAGCGTCCAGAATTGGCGGCGCCGTGAGCTTTCATCGAGGGTAGAATGGACAAGAGTCCGGACGCGTTCCGCACCATCAGCGAAGTGGCCGACGATCTCGACCTGCCGCAGCATGTTCTGCGTTTCTGGGAGACGCGGTTCACGCAGATCAAGCCGATGAAGCGCGGCGGCGGGCGACGCTATTACCGCCCGGAAGACGTGGACCTGCTGAAGGGCATCCGCCATCTCCTCTACGACCACGGCTACACGATCAAGGGCGTGCAGAAGCTGCTCAAGGTCAACGGCAACCGCTTCGTCGCGGCCATCGCCAGCGGTGACCTTGCGACCGTCGAGGCGCTCGCCGCCGCCAGCCACGAAGAACCGCCGCCGCCAAAGGCCGCCAGCGACGAGGACCAGATCGTCGGCCGCGCCAAGGCGCCTGCCAGCCGCCGCTTCTTCTCCTTCGTCGGCGGCACCGACGACCCGCCGGAAATCTCGCTGGGAAAGACCAGTGTGGGCAAGGAAGACCGCGCGCTGCTGCAGGAAGCGCTCTACGACCTCCTGGAATGCAAGCGCCTGCTCGACCAGGTTCGCTAAGCCCGCCAGAAGATATTCGGCCGCCCCTTGACGGAGCAGGCGAGCAGCGGCGGTTGGAACATTGCTGGAGTGGATCGGTTCTCCCTTCGACGAAAGGAGACCAACATGTCCATCGACAAAACCACACCCACGGACAACGAAATCGAAACGCCACGCGGCCCGCAGGGCACCGGCGGAATTCCCGATCGCAAGCAGGAAGACGGGGTTATCCCGCCGATCATCAAGCCCGGCGACCAGAAGAACCCGAACGATCCGCCATTGCCGCTCGTTAGCCCCATAGCAGGTGGCGGGACGTTTTAGCGTCTGCGGCGGGAGAGGGTGCAAGCATCGCATGTCGCCGCGCGCCGCCCTCCCTCAGTCGCGCTGCTGCGTCGGGTCCCATCCACGCACGAAGCCCCGGCTGATCGCCGAACGGCTCATTTCAAGCTGGCGCCGCAGGTGGGCGCAATCGGCAAGCAGCGTCGCGATCGTCGCCTTGGCATCTCCATCATGCCAGGCGAGGGCGGCACTTACGGCGTCGTCCTTGCCATCGTTCGGTTTTGCTTCGTACTCGGGAAGCGGTCGCACGTCGGTATTCTCCTGTGGTGGCACAGCAAGCAGGCTGATTTAACGATCAGGGAAAGGCTTCTCACTTTTGTTCCCATTATGTTCTCATTCGCTTTCGAGTCAAGCGGGGAGACGGGATTCAGTGGAGAGAAAAAGCCCCGCACGATGGCGGGGCAAAACAAGCGTCACGCTTGGCTTTCTGTGACGCGGGGGAGTGCTCGCAAATGACAAGCGAGCGACAACACTCTACGACTTTGGTCTAATCCCGGGAAAGGCCTGATTCAGCCGATTCGGTACGGTTGTGAAAAAAATTGCACTTTTCCGACCTCAGCCGACGCTGCGGCAAAACCGCCGATAACGATGAAAGCCAGGGACCGTTTCCCGGTTGTAAGGGCACCGGCATGGCCGCACCTCTGAAACGCCAGGATAACCCCGGAGACACGAAGGAAAAGCCGTGGCGTTTTCCGTGTGAATTTCTGCTCGCAAAACTATCCTAAAGCTGCAATTCTCCACTTTTGTTCTGACGGTTTATTTTTGGGCTTGCATCCAAATGCCCGAGACTATAGGGGTTTCGGCGGTCCGGAATGTAGCGCAGCCCGGTAGCGCACTTGACTGGGGGTCAAGGGGTCGTGGGTTCGAATCCCGCCATTCCGACCATTTTCTTCTCCCTGATTTCCTGAGTTTGCAGGTTCTGCGCGCGGAACTTTGCGCCCCTGTCCGCGTTCTTCTGCCGCCGGCTCCTTCGCCGGTGCTATCCGGAGCTTGAGGAGACGGGAATGGAAGATGCAGGTATCGGCTGGATCGCGGCCATCATCATCGGCGGCATCGCGGGCTGGCTCGCGGAAATGTTCATGAAGAGCAACATGGGCGTGCTGATGAACATCGTGCTCGGCATCGTCGGCGCGGCTGTGGCCAATCTGCTGCTCGGGTTGATCGGCGTCTCGCTCGGCGGCTGGATCGGTTATCTGATCGCCGGTTTCATCGGCGCCTGCGTCCTTATCGCGATCGCAAGGGCGATCCGGCGGTAGGATAGGGGCAGAGTTTTTAGAGGGCCGTCTCTCCGCGAGGAGGGGCGGCCTTTTCGTTTCAGGCGATGAGGCCGCGATAGACGGCTTCCGTCTCGCTGATCATGCGGGCCAGGCTGTAGTCGCCGCTTCGGGCGCGGGCGGCGGCGCTGTGGCGGGCGAGGCGATCGGGATCGCTGAGGCGCAGCATGGCGCCGGCAAGCCGCTTCGGGTCGTCGTCGTTTTCGACCAGCACGCCGTTCTCGCCGTCCTTCAGCACCATGGAGGCGCCGCCGACATCGGTGAGGATCAGCGGCTTGCCGGCGGCGGCGGCCTCCAGCATGACATAGGACATCGCCTCGTAGCGGCTCGGCATGACGAGCACGTCGATGGCCGCCATCGCCTGCGGACCGGTGAAGCCGGTGGTGAGACGGATGCGCGGGGCATGGTCGGAGGCCTCGACCTGCTTTGCGACCGCACGCTCCGCTTCGCCGGAACCGATCATCACCAGATGCGCATTCGGCACGCGGCCGGCGAGAAGCTGGAAGGCCGCGACCAGGCGCTCCGGCGCCTTCTGGTGGCAGAGCCGGCCGACGAAGCCAAAGAGCAGTGCGTTATCGGGAATGCCGAGTGCCTGGCGGACCGACTCGCGGGCGTGATCCGGTGGGGTCTCCACGCCGTTCACGACGATCGACAGTTTGTCCCGCGGCATGCCGAGCGCGCGGGCATGGGCATATTCATCGGCAGAAACGCAGATCAGCTTGTCGGTGAAGCCGCGCGCGAGCAGCTTTTCGATCGAGCCGTAGACCTTGCGGCCGAGATTGCCGAGGCCGGGATCCATGGTGCGGAAGGCATGCGGCGTGTAGACCCGCGGGACGTGGCGGCCAGGCAGGCGAAGGCGCGAGAGCGCGCCGGCTTTGGAACTGTGACCGTGCACGATATCGAACGGGCCGGCGCGGCGCATGACGGCGCGGATCGCCCGCCAGGCATTGAGGTCCGAGGGGCCGGGCGAGCGCGTCATGGCGACGATATGCGTGCCGGCAAGCGCCAGCGACTGCAATTCCTCGACGAAGCGCTCTTCGGCCCTCAGCGGCGAATAGATGGCGTGCACGATATGGCCGCGCGCCTGCATGCCCCGGCAAAGGTCGATGAAATGCCGGCCGGAGCCGCCGCCGCTCGGCTCCAACACCTGGAGCAGGCGCATCTGCCGCGGGTTCCTGTCCTGTTTGGTGCTCATGGCCGGTCCGATGCGATCTTGCTTGTGTGGCGTGCTTCAAGCGCGAGGCAGCCCCACACGATGCCCAGCAGCAGGTAGAAATGGCGCCAGTGGTCCGTGTCGATGACGAAGCCGATCGCGGTGTGGCCGCCGATGGTGATGTAGGCGATCATCAGGTAGGGCTGCCAGGGCCGGTTGCGCAGCAGCGCCTTGAAGCCGGCCCATAGCGTCCAGACGATCAGGGCGAGGTAGCAGACGAAGCCGAGCCAGCCATAGGTGGTAAGCGATTTCAGCCAGATATTGTGCTCGTCTTCCGGAAACATCGTGCTGAACACCATGGGCCCGATGCCGAGCGGCTTTTCCATCGCCATCAGGAAGCCGATGCGGTGGCGATCGAAACGGCCGAGATGGCCGCCGTCATATTCCTGCACGAGCTGCGTGCGGCTGGAGAAGAGATCGGCGACCTTGTCGAATTGCAGGGCGACGACCAGCGCAAGGATCATCAGGCCGGCGGCGGAGATGCTGAGGATGAGGATCTTCAGCCGGAAGGCGCCGGTGCGCTCCTTCAAAAGCATGACGAAGACGAGCGCCACGACGGAGAAGAGATAGAGCGCCCAGGCCGCGCGCGAGAAGGACAAGAAGAGGCCGAGTGCCAGGACCAGCACGCCCGCGACCTTCAGGGGGGCGGCGAGGATGCGGCCGGTGAGCAGCCCGTGCATCAGGTAGAGCGAGGGCGCGACGAGGAAGGGGCCGAAGACGTTCGGGTCCTGAAAGGCGCCCTTGGCGCGGTCGTAGAGCGTGAAGGCCTCGGAGCCAGGAAAGGCATGGAAATAGCCGAGGATGCCGAGGAGGGAGGTGATGAGGGCGCCGGCCACCCAGGCGCGGAAGATGAGGTCGAGCCGCGCGGGCCTTGCCTCGATGATGGCGGCGAAGAAGACGCTGGAAAGCGCCAGGAACAGCGAGACGGCGATATACATCGGCCCGCCGGCAAGGTCGTCCATCACGGTCAGCGACAGCATGCCGCCGACATTGAACAGCACGAGGAGGATCAACAGTGGCGCGATGTTGCGCGAGATGCGCAGGCCGACGATCGCCCACAGGCCGATGAGGCCGGCCATGAAGACCTCGTAGGGCGCCGGCTCGCTGATGACGAAACCCGACAGGAACACGCCGACCGTCACCAGCATGGAGCCGATGATGCCAACGGCCGCAAGATGCGGCCGGAAGGGCTGGGCGTAGGGTAAGGCCGCGTCGCTCAATACGCGTTTTCCGTATTGAGCAGGCGGAAGGGCGTCAGGAACAGGATCTTCAGGTCGAGCCAGAGCGACCAGTTCTCGATGTAATAGAGGTCGAATTCCGTGCGGAAGCGGATCTTGTCGTCATGGTCGATCTCGCCGCGCCAGCCGTTGATCTGCGCCCAGCCGGTGACGCCGGGCTTCACCCGGTGACGGGCGAAGTAACCCTCGACGACATCGACATATTTGCGGTCGTGCGACTGGGCTTGTATGGCGTGCGGGCGGGGGCCGACGAGGGAGAGGTCGCCTCTCAGGGCATTGAAGAACTGCGGTAATTCGTCGATCGAGGACTTGCGCAGGAACCGGCCGACCGGAGTGACGCGCGGATCGCCCTTCGTCACGGCGGCCTTGGCCGACGGGTCGGCAAGGTGCGTGTACATCGAGCGGAACTTGTAGACCTCGATGATCTCGTTGTTGAAGCCGTGGCGCTTCTGCTTGAAGATGATCGGGCCTTTCGAGGTGAGTTTCACGGCGATTGCCGCGCCGAGCATCACCGGCCAGAGCAGGGAAAGCGCAAGCAGGCTGAAGAAGATGTCGAAGATGCGCTTGGCGACATTGTCCCAGTCGGCGATCGGCTTGTCGAAAATGTCGAGCATCGGCATGCTGCCGACCTGCGAATAGCTGCGCGGGCGGAAGCGCAGGCCCTTGGCGTGGGCCGCAAGGCGGATATCGACGGGCAGCACCCAGAGTTTCTTGAGCAGCGCCAGGATGCGCGCCTCGGCCGACAGCGGCAACGAGATGATGAGCATGTCGATGCGCGCCAGCCGCGCGAATTCCACCAGTTCCGCGACATTGCCGAGTTTCGGATAGCCGGCGATAATCGAGGGCGAGCGACGCTCGTCGCGGTCGTCGAAGATGCCGCAGATGCGGATGTCGTTTTCCGGCTGGTGTTCCAGCGTGCGGATAAGCTCCTTGGCGGGCTCCCCGCCGCCGACGATGACGGCGCGGCGCTCCATGGTGCCGTTGCGGGCCCAGCGGCGGATCGAATAGGCGATGATCTGCCGCTCAAGCACGAGGTAGACGCCGCCGGCGGCAAACCACGAGGCAAACCAGACACGCGAATAGTGATCACCGGATTTGAAGAAGAAGACGATGAGCGCCATCGTGGCGAAGGCGATGGCCCAGGCGGCGAGGATGCGCGGCGTCATGCGCCAGGGCGAGCGCAGCGCCGGCACCTGATAGGCATCCGCGAGTTGTAGCAGCAGCACGCCGATGGCCGCGCCGCCGACGAGCACCGACAGGTAGAACACCGTCATGCCCATGCTGACATAGAGCACGTGGATGCCGTAACCGAGCGTCAGCAGCGCCAGGAATTCGACGAGGCGCAGCAGGCCGATGATCATGCTGGGCGAATAGGTGTCGGCGCGGAACTGGAGCGCGATCTTCTGGGCGAGCGGATTGAGCTCGACGGTCTTGCCGCCGTCATACTCTTCCGCCGGCGTTCCCGGCGTGATGGTCCTGATCTCGGAGGCTTTCCGCCTCAGGGCTTCCGCATCGAAGGAAACGGGCTTGTCGACATGGTTCATGGCACGCACCTGTGGAGGCTTTGTACCGGAAATAGCACGAAGCCCCTAAGAAACGTTTACGTGGCGTGAGGCACCAACCTCAGGAAGCGTGCCGATTTCCGCCATTCTGTCGCGCCAGGATCTCGCGGTAGAGGCTGAGCAGCGAGGACGACATGACAGAGGCGGAGAAGGTTTCCTTGAAGGCCTTTGGCTCCGGCATCACCTTGCGCCGCCAGTCCGGGTCGCCCACCGCCTCGGCCATCACGGCCGCCAGCGCATCGGGATTGCCGGGCTCGACGAGCGCGATGCTGTCGGGGCCGAGAACTTCCGGAATCCCGCCAACGCGGCTGGCGATCACCGGTTTTCGCGCGGCGAGCGCCTCCAGCACGATATAGGGCATGGCCTCGGCGCGCGACGGCACGACGACGTTGCGGGTGAGCGCGAAGGCGTCGTGCGCCTTCATGGCGGGCAGCATGCCGATGCGCCGGCCAAGGCCCGCACGCAGCATCATGTCCTCGTATTTCGCCTTGTCCGGCCCGTCGCCGATCATCAGCGCGGACAGCGGCCGGCCGACGCGGCGTTCGGTACGCGCGAAGGCATCGACGAAGAGGTCCGGTCCCTTCAGGTCGCGCAGCATGCCGATATAGAGGAAATCGACGGCGTCCTCGCGCGAATAGACGGGCTCGAAGTCGCGATCGTGAATGCCGTTGTAGATGCGCTCGGTGCGCACGCGCGGTTTTCCCACGCGTGCGGCATAGGCGTCCCGTTCGTAATCACAGACGAAAACGAGCGCATCGCCGAGGGGTTCGAGCAGCCGCTCGGCCGCCAGCACCGCGAAGCCTGTCGCGGTGCGGCGGTCGTAGTGCAGGCTGCCGCCATGCGGCGAGTAGAGGCGGGCTACGCGATACCTGTTGACCCGCAGGGCTGAGCCGATGAGACGGGCAATGGCGCCACCCTTGGCGCCGTGCCCGTGCAGGACATCCGGCTGCAAACTTTTTATTTCATGATAGCTGTTCCAGAACGCGCGGATGTCGCCCGGGCTGACCGACCGGCTGATCGGCAGGCGAACGAGGCCGAGTGCCAGATAGGGCCGGATTTCGTCGAAAAGCCCGTCCTCGAAGGTGCTTCCCGTAAGGCTGTCGCAGACGATCCCGACTTCATGGCCTGCCTTCGTGTGGAATTCCGCGAGATCGCGCACATGCCGGAAGATGCCGCCGATGGGGGAGCGGAAACAATGTATGATTCGCAGGGGCCCATCGTCCGCCATGACGATCAGAACAGCCGTTCACGGACATAGATCGTATCACCGGCCAGAACCGGATCGGAGATGGAGACGCGGCCCGTGAGAATCTTGCCGTTGATCTTGCGTGTGACGTCGACATTGCCCTGGTTGGCGCGCGGCGAGAAGCCGCCGGCGACCGCGATGGCGTTCTGGATCGTCATGCCGGCGACATAGCTGTACTGCCCGGCCTGGCCCACTTCGCCCATGATGTAGATCGAACGGTAGCGGTCGACCTCGATGGAGACGTCGGGATCACGCAGATAGCCCTGGCGGAGTTTTGCCGCGATGGCGCCTTCGAGTTCCTGGATCGTCTTGCCGCGCGCGGGCACCGCACCAATGAGCGGAAAGGCAACGTAGCCGGCCTGGTCGATCGAATAGGTGTTGGTAAGGCCGGTCTGCTCGAAGACGGTGACGCGCAGGCGGTCGCCGCTGTCGAGCCGGTAGGGCTGGATGGTCGCCTCGTGGAACGCCTTTGGGGCGGGGCGGTAACTGCTGCAGCCCGCAACGGCCGGCACGATGAGTGCCAGCGCGAGCAGCATGCCCTTGTTGATGGTGGCGAATGTCATTCGCTTGAACCCAATCCCGCAAATCAGAAATCTGATCCCCGTTATCGATCCGTTAGGGTTAATGGCTGGTAAAGGCCGCGGCAGGTCGGGTCCGATTTTTTCGTGAAAGAAGCGCGTGAAGGTGAGGGGACAACCGCCGGTAATTAACCCTTGCGTTACCATGTTTGTTTACCGTGCCCGGAAATCGTCGTGTCATCGTCGTGTGGTGGAGTAGGGATATGTCGGGCGTTCACGGAAGCCAGCAGGATGTCGATATCGACCTTGGCGGTCTTTTCGGCGCGATCTGGCGCAACCGCATGCGAGTGCTTCTGGCAACCGTCGCCTGCGCGGGCATCGCCTTTGCCGGCGCAAACCTCATCACGCCCAAATACAAGAGCGAGGCCCGCCTCCTCATCGAAACGCGCGAGCCGGCCTTCACGACGGGCACGGATCGCTCGCAGGGCCGCGAACAGCCGGCCTTCGACGAACTCGGTATCGCCAGCCAGGTGCAGCTCCTGAAATCCGCCGACCTCATCAAGCAGGTCACGCGCAACATGAAGCTGCAGGAGCTGGAGGAGTTCGATCCGACGGCGCAGCCCTCCGCCATTTCCGACCTGCTGGTTCTTTTCGGGCTCAAGAAGAACCCGCTCGATCTCGCACCCGAAGACCGCGTGCTGAAGGAGTTTGCCGAAAAGCTCGTCGTCTACCAGGTCGAGAAGTCGCGCGTCATCGCCATCGAGTTCAGCTCGAAGGACCCGGGCCTTGCCGCGCGGATCCCGAACGAGATGGCCAAGGTCTATCTCTCGCTGCAAAGCGGCGCCAAGCTCGACACCAATTCCGAGGCGACGCGCTGGCTGGAGCCGGAAATCGCCAACTTGCGCGAGAAGGTGCGCGAGGCTGAGCAGAAGGTCGCCGAATATCGCTCGAACTCCGACCTCCTGCCGACGGGGGAAAACTCCACCTTCGCCGTGCGCCAGCTGAACGACATCTCGACGGAACTCGCACGCGTGCGCGGCGAACGCGCCAATGCGGAAGCGCGCGCCGAAAGCGTGCGCAACGTGCTGACGGCCGGCGGCGCGCCCGATACGCTGACCGACGTCGTCGGCTCGCAGATGATCCAGCGGCTGAAGGAGAGCGAGGCGCAGATCCAGGGGCAGATCTCCGATCTTTCCACCTCGCTGCTGGAAGGCCATCCGCGGCTGAAGGGCCTGCGCTCGCAGCTCGTCGGCATCCGCGGGCAGATCAAGGCGGAGACGCAGAAAATCCTGTCGAGCCTCGAAAACGAGGCGAAGACCGCGCGGCTGCGCGAAACGCAACTGGTGCAGCAGCTCAACACGGTGAAGGCGGACACGGCACGCGCCGGCGAGGATGAAGTCGGCCTCAAGGCGCTGGAGCGCGAGGCGACGGCGCAGCGCCAGCTGCTTGAAACCTATCTTGCCCGCTACCGCGAGGCGACGTCGCGTACCGGCAGCGGCTCGACGCCGGCCGACGCCCGCATCATTTCGGCGGCCGTCGAGCCGACCGAAGTCTCCTTCCCGAAAGTCCTGCCGATCACCATCGTCGGCGCCGCCGCCGGCTTTGCACTGAGCGCCATCGTCATCCTGCTTGCCGAACTGTTCAGCGGCCGCGCGCTGAAGCCGGTCGGCGTCGTCGCCTATCGCCGCGAAGAGGAGATCGAGGAGATCGAGCCCGAAATCCTGGTGGAGGAGCCGGTCGTCAAGCCGGAACCGGTGGCGCATGCCGAGCCTGTGGTGCGCAAAGAGCAGGTGGTCCACGCCGAGCCGGTGGCCCGGCCGGACTACGGCCCCATCAAGGACGTGCGCGCGCCGGCAAAATCCTTGCTGTCGAGCATTGCGCCTGACGAAGACGAGGTCGAGCCGGAAACCGTCCAGGCTTCGCTGCTCGATACGCCCGGTCTTGCCGATGACGGCGACTTCTCCGTGGCCTCCGTCGCCTGGCATATGATCGAGAACAATGTTTCCGTCGCGATTTCCGTCTCGCCTTCGGGCGACCGCGGATCGACCGCCACCGTCATGCTTGCCCGCCGCATCGCAGAAGAACACCGCAAGACGCTGCTGATCGACCTGACCGGCTCGGCCTGCCCGACGCGCCTGATGGCGCAGTCGACCCATGTGCCCGGCATCACCGACCTTCTCGTCGGCGACGCGGCCTTCGGCGACATCATTCATGGTGACCGGCTGTCCAGCGCGCATATCATCCCGCGCGGCAACGCCAACATCAAACGCGCCATGCGCGGCATCGACCGGCTGGCGATGGTGATCGATTCGCTCGCCGACGCCTATGACACCGTGATCGTCGAATGTGGTCCTGCCGAAGTGGAGGGCGTGCGACGCCTGACGCGCGGGCAGGAGACGGACATCATCCTCTCCATTCCGGGTGCCGAGGAGGACGAGATCGTCGAACTGATCGGCGCCTTTGGCGAAGCCGGCTACAGCGAGATCGTGCTGATGACGGGCGAGGGCGCGGAGCCGCCACGTTACCCGGGGCGCCGCGCCGCTTAAAAAATCTCTATTCCGCGTCGTCGCCGGCGCGGACGAACTCCGTCTTGCCCGAGCGCATGCGCTGCAGGAAGGAATAGACCTGCGGGTTTTGCTTGATGAGCCGCTTGGCGCCGGCTTTTGCCCGATGCACCGCCGCAACCATGCTGCCGGCCACCGTCGTCGGCCAGAGCAGGTCATGCTGCGGCGTCTCGATCGTGCACCAGGAGCGCTTGTAGGGCTGGTCGCCGATGCCGAAATCGAAGAGGCGCACGCCTTCGCCGCACAGTTTGCGGATCGCCAGGTAGAACAGGAATTCGCCGGGGCTGGCATCGGCCGCGATCGTATCGTCGATCGAGCCGAACTGGCAGATCACATGGTCGCCCTTGCGCGATAGCCCGGCAATGGCGACGATGCGCCCCTCGTTTTCACTCTTCAGGCGCACGGCATGGATCTGGAGCGGATAGTTGCCGTCCTTGGCCGGCACAGCGATCGCGCGGCGGAAGAAATTGCGCGTTTCCTCGTCGCGAAAGACGTCCGGCAGGCCCATCGTGTCGAAACGCGCGGCCTTCTGTCGGAAGAAGGTTTCGAGCAGGTGGCGGCTTTCCTCGTTGGTGGAGGCGACCACGTGTTCGTAGCCGCCAAGCGTCGCCAGTCGGCGCTCGGAAAGGCGGAATTTCTTGCGGCGGCGTTTTGCGTTGACCTGCGCCAGCGTGCGGTCGAAATCGTCGAAAAGCTCGAGCTGGAAGGCGGCGTTCTGGTTCAGAACGGAGGGCAGGTCGGCAAAGGAATTCGTTTCCCCGCGCCAGTTGAGCGGCACCTTTTCCAGCATGAACAGGTCGAAATAGCGGGCGAACTGGCTGCGGGCCTGTTCAAAAGCTTGGCGCAGGCGCGGCGGTGCGGCGAGGAAGTGGAATTCCTCCGTATAAAGCCCGGTATTGATGTTGCTGAAGGAGGTGGCGAGGAAGCGGGCGGTGCGCACCGGCCCGTGGCGCACGATTTCGAGCGGCAGGATGAGATGGGTACGCCCGCCGGAAAAACCTTCGACGATCAGCAGCTTGCAGGCATGGGTCTCCGCCCAGGCGCGGCACCAGTCATAGCTCTGGTGGAGCGAAAGCTTGTTTTCCGCTTCGAGCGCCCGCCAGCGGGTTTCCAGCGATTCCATGCGGTCGTGCAGGCGGATCGACAGAGGCACCGTCGAGGGCGTGCGCTCGCCACTGGCGACAAGGCCCAAATAGCGGCTCGCGAGCTCGCGCTCGGACGGCATGATCTGGAAATTGAGTTGCATCGCTCCCATGGCGTCGCCCTTATGCACCCGATGCGGCCGGATCGCCGCACAAACACCATAGGCACCAGACTTGCGGAAATGGTTTAAATCCAGTGGCATCGCCCCGCTTACCCGGGGAAATTGGCAAGTGCGGTTAGCAAGTTCATAACGAAATCCCGCAAAAGCAAAGGGCAGGAGGAAGACATGCAGACGTGGCGCCCGCCGCAGAAAATCCATGTGAAGGTGCTGGGCCTCGCCTGGCAGGGCAGCCGGCTGCTCGCCGCGGAAGTGACGCGGGACGACGGCAGCGTGAAGGGCGTTCGCCCGCCCGGCGGCACCGTCGAATTCGGCGAGACGCGGGAGGAGGCGCTGGCGCGCGAGTTCCGCGAGGAGCTCAACTGCGGCATCGCCATCAACGGCCCCTGGACCGTCTTCGAGAATCTCTTCTGGCACGAGGGCGCGCGCGGCCGCGAATTCATCTTCGCAGCGCCCATCCGCCTGCTCGACGAAAGCCTCTACCGCCGCCCGGAAATCACGCTGGTCGAGCATGACCGCTCGGTCTGGACGGCGCGGTGGTTCATACCGGATGCCTTGCCGAACGGCTGGGAGCTCTATCCGACCGGCCTCGCCGCCCATATCAAGGCGCGATAGAAGCTTATTCGTCGCGCGGCTTGCCGGGCTTTTCCATCCATTTGATGATCAGCATGGCCGGCAGGATCCAGAGCAGGCCGGTCACCGTGAAATAGATGAGGTGGGTCCACCACGGCGATTCCCCCAAGGTCGCGACGGCGACGGTGGTCGCGATCAGCGCATAGACGAGGACGAGGATGATGATCAGCACGGTGCCGATCAGTTTGCGCAGGCGAGGGGGCATTGGCGGTCTTTCAATTCATAAGCGGCAAGGGCGCGACGGCATGCCGCAAAGGTTCGGGCCTTGTTTTGCACGGCCCGGTCGGGCAAATCAACGCCAAGACAAGGAGCAGTTATGATGACCGCCACCACCGCGACCGCATACCGCAGTGACTACGACACGGACAGGACCGACCGCAACCGCCGCCAGGTGCGCCGGTGGCTCGGCTTCGTGCTGTTCACGCTGTTCGTGCTGGTGCTTGTCGGCGGCGCGACTCGGCTCACCGAATCCGGGCTGTCCATCACCGAATGGAAGCCGATCCACGGCGTCATCCCGCCGATCACGGCCGCGGAATGGCAGGAGGAATTCGACCTCTACAAGCGCATTCCGCAATATGAGCAGATCAACAAGGGCATGACCGTCGACGAGTTCAAGACGATCTTCTGGTGGGAATGGGCACACCGGCTGATCGCGCGCTCCATCGGCTTCGTCTTCGCCGTGCCGCTCGCCTTCTTCTGGCTGACCGGCCGCATCGAGAAGAAGCTGCGCTGGCCGCTCGTCGGGCTTCTGGCGCTCGGCGGTTTCCAGGGCTTCATCGGCTGGTGGATGGTCTCTTCAGGCCTCGCCGACCGCGTCTCCGTCAGCCAGTACCGGCTCGCCACCCACCTCACCATCGCCTGTCTGATCTTCGCCTGGACCACCTGGCTGATGCGCGCGCTCTCGCCGCACAGCGACGATCCGGCCCCGACCACGACCGCGCAGCGCATGGCCGGCATCATCGCCTGCATGGCGATCTTCCAGATCTATCTCGGCGCGCTCGTCGCCGGCCTCGACGCCGGCCTCTCCTACAACACCTGGCCGCTGATGGACGGCGCCGTCGTGCCCGGTGGCCTCTTCCTCCAGCAGCCCTGGTGGATCAACCTCTTCGAAAACCCGAAGACCGTGCAGTTCGTCCACCGAATCGGCGCCTACGTGCTCTTCGCGCTCGTGCTGATCCACATGCTCTCATCGCTGCGCGCCTCCCCCGAAACCACCCACGCCCGCCGCGCCCTCGTTCTCTTCGCCCTCATCTGTCTCCAGGCAACGATCGGCATCCTGACGCTGATCTGGCAGGTGCCGCTCGGCTGGGCGCTGGCGCACCAGGGCGGTGCGCTGATCGTGCTGGGTTTTGCGGTCGCGCACTGGCGCGGGTTTGTCGGGGAGTATGAGCGGTAGGAGGGGCGAAACTCAGCCCCGCAGCATCAGATCCATGTTCTGCACCGCAGCCCCCGAAGCGCCCTTCCCGAGATTGTCGAGCAGGGCGACGAGGTTGACGTGGGGGGCGCCGGCGGTACCGAAGACGTAGAGCTTCATGCGGTCGGTGTCGGCGAGTTCCACGGCGTTGACGCGGGGGAGTGCTGCGCTTTCCTTGAGGTCGACCACCTCGACGATGTCCTGGCCGGCATAGTGGGCGACGAGCGCCTCATGGATGGAGCCGAGCGAGGCGTGGTCGTTGAGGTCCGCGAGATAGAGCGGCACCTGCACGATCATGCCCTGAGCGAATTTTCCGACCGAGGGCGAGAAGAGGGGCGCGCGTGACAGCGTGCCGTGCACCTGCATCTCCGGCACATGCTTGTGCTTCAGCGGCAGGCCGTAGAGGAAGTGGGGCGACGAGATGTGCTCGGGGTGCTCGGCATCCTCCATCTGCGCGATCATATGCTTGCCGCCGCCGGTATAGCCGGAGACGGCATTGACGGTGACCGGATAGTCCTCCGGCAGGATGCCGGCAAGGCGCAGCGGGCGGATGAGGCCGATGGCGCCCGTCGGGTAGCAGCCGGGATTGGCCACATAGCGGGCGTCCGCGATCTTCTTCGGCTGCGCGCGGTCCATTTCGGCAAAGCCATAGGCCCAGTCGGGGTGCACGCGGTGCGCGGTCGACGTGTCGATGATGCGCACGGAATTGTTGCCGGCGACCATGGCGACGGCTTCCTTGGCGGCATCGTCCGGCAGGCAGAGGATCGCGACGTCGGCGTCGTTCAGCAGGTCTTCGCGCAGCTTCGCATTGCGCCGCTCGGCTTCCGGAATGGACAGAAGCTCGACATCGTCGCGGCCGGCCATGCGCGTGCGGATCTGCAGGCCCGTCGTGCCGTGTTCGCCATCGATGAAGATCTTCGGTTTCATCTGGAATCCCATCCTGTCAATGCATTCGCCGCGGACCGCCCGCGAGGGTCGGCCCGATATAGCGGCTTGCCTTGTCGCATTCAATGCCGACGGTTCAGCGTCGTTCCGCGAGCTGCGCGGCGTGCAGCCCCAGCATGTACATGGCGATGGTCGAGCCCGCGATGGCGGTAATGTCGGCGTGGTCGTAGGCCGGCGAAACCTCGACGACATCCGAGCCGACGACGTTCAACGCGCCGAGCTTGCGCAGCACCGAGAGGATCTTCGCGCTCGACGGGCCGCCGGAGACCGGCGTGCCGGTGCCGGGCGCATAGGCCGGATCGAGGCAGTCGATGTCGAAGGTGAGGTAGGTCGCCCGGTCGGCGACGTGGTGGACGATCGTGTCGGCGAGTTCGCCGGCCGTCATCTCCTCCACCTCGTAGCCATAGAGGATGCGGATGCCGCAATCCTCCGGCGCATGGGTGCGGATGCCGATCTGGATCGACGTTTCGGCATCGATCAGCCCTTCGCGCACGGCGGTGCCGACGAAGGAGCCATGGTCGATGCGGCCCTTCTCGTCCGCCCAGGTATCCTGGTGCGCATCGAACTGGACGAGCGACAGCGGGCCATATTTTTCGGCGTGTGCGCGCAGGATCGGCAGCGTGATGAAATGGTCGCCGCCGAGCGTCAGCATATAGGCGCCGGATTTGAGGATCTTCTTCGCCTCGCGCTCGATCGTTGCCGGCGTCTTCTGGTGGTTGCCGTAGTCGAGCAGGCAATCGCCGTAGTCGATGACGGCCATGTCCTCGAAGAGGTCGCGCTCGAAGGGATATTGCGGATCGTTGTCCATGATCGCCGAAGCCCGGCGGATCGCTTGCGGCCCGAATCGGGTGCCGGGGCGGTTGGAGGTCGCGGCATCGAAGGGAATGCCCCAGACGACGGCATCGACATCCTTCAGCACCTTCGAATAGCGCCGGCGCATGAAGGAGAGGATGCCGGCATGGGTCGGGTCCGAGGCAGCGCTTTTCAGCGATTTTGCCGTGATGGCGTGGTCGATCGTCTTGTTGGCCATGAAATTCCCTCCGAAATCTGGCCGGACGTTCGCCAATCGCGGGCTTTAAGGCAAGAGGGATTCTACGCGCCGAAAACGAAAAAAAGCCGGGGCGAACCCCGGCCTTTCCTGAACCAAAAATCGTCCGAGCGATTAACGCTTGGAGAACTGGAACGAACGGCGGGCCTTGGCCTTGCCGTACTTCTTGCGTTCGACGACGCGCGAGTCGCGGGTCAGGAAGCCGCCCTTCTTCAGAACCGCGCGCAGGCCCGGTTCGAAGTAGGTCAGTGCCTTGGAGACGCCGTGACGAACGGCACCGGCCTGGCCGGAAAGACCGCCGCCGGCGACGGTGGCAACGATGTCGAACTGGCCATCACGGGCAGCCGCGATGATCGGCTGCTGCAGGATCATCTGCAGAACCGGGCGGGCGAAGTAGGTCTCGAAAGACTTGCCGTTGACGGTGATCTTGCCGGAGCCCGGCTTGACCCATACGCGGGCGACAGCGTTCTTGCGCTTGCCGGTGGCGTAGGAGCGACCCTGGGCGTCAACCTTCTTGACGTGAACCGGGGCGGAGGCAGCGGGAGCTGCGGCAGCGACGCCGAGGTCCTTGAGCGAGGAGAGGTCGGCCATGATCAGGCGCTCCTTGTGTTCTTGCTGTTCAGCTTGGCGACGTCGAGGGTGACGGGCTGCTGGGCTTCATGCGGATGGTTGGAGCCGGCATAGACGCGCAGGTTCTTCATCTGGCGACGGCCGAGCGGGCCGCGCGGAACCATGCGTTCGACAGCCTTCTCGAGAACGCGCTCCGGGAAGCGGCCTTCGATGATCTGGCGAGCCGTACGCTCCTTGATGCCACCCGGATAACCGGTGTGCCAGTAATACGTCTTGTCGGAATACTTCTTGCCGGTGAAGACGACCTTTTCCGCGTTGATAACGATGATGTTGTCACCGTCGTCGACGTGGGGCGTGAAGGTTGCCTTATGCTTGCCGCGCAGGCGGTTTGCAATCAGGGTAGCGAGGCGACCGACAACGAGGCCTTCGGCGTCGATGAGGATCCACTTCTTCTCTACCTCGGCGGGCTTCTGTACGAAGGTTCCCATGGGAGTAGCTCTTTCTTTAGGGGTCCCGAAACCTTGCGGCTTTGGGCGCTTTTTGTTGCTTGGTTTGGCCCCTTGCGGACGCCAAAAATCGAAAGCGGCCCCAAAGGACCGCGATCTCGGCGGCTTATAAGCGAGTGCTGCTTGGGCGTCAAGAGACGCGATCCGGGTGGCGTCAAAGATAATATAGCAAAAACAATGGCTTGCTTATACGGTATTTTGATACCACAAATTATCGTGGCGGAATCGAGTAGGTCGCGGTGGCGTGCGCCACCAGATCCTCGGCATCCTCGTCGAAAATCGACGCTTCGACGATCGCGAGCCGCTTGCCGAGTTTCAGGACCCGGCAGGTGCAGGAGAGGGGGCCGGGCGCCGGCTTGCGCAGGAAATTGATGTTGAGATTGGTGGTGACGGCGAGCGCCACCGGCCCGATATGCGCCAGCACCGCGCACCAGGCGCCGACATCGGCAAGCGCGAAGAGCGTGGGGCCGGAGATGGTGCCGCCGGGGCGCAGGTGCCGTTCATTGGGCATGAGGCGCATGACGATCGCGCCGGGATGCACCTCCGTCACCTCGAAAACCTTACCGTCCGTATGAAGCTGCGGAAAATCGGCTTCGAGGAAGCGGTTCAGCGCTTCCGGGTCCATGATCGGCGTCAGTTTCATCGGCACATCTCCTGTCGCCTGCGTTTACAGACCGATTTGCCGGCCGCGGCAAGCCCCCTCAAAGTCTATGGCGCCACGCTTGAAACTGTCTGCCGCGAGGCGTAGGACCGCAAAACCGAACAGCGAAGGAGGCCGGTCATGGCGGATGTGGTGTCGTTCAGGAAAGAGGAGCCGGCCAACCCGGTGCGTGTCGAGCGCTTCGAGCCCATCCTTCGCATCACGCTGAACAATCCGCCGGCCAACGCGCTCTCCATCGCCGTCATGGAGGCGCTCAGTGCGGCGCTCGATGCCGCTGCCGCCGACGAGGCGATCCGCATCGTCATTCTCGCCTCGACCGGAAAAGTCTTTTCCGCCGGCCACGACCTCAAGGAAATGACGGCGCGCCGCGGCGATCCGGACGGCGGCCGCGCCTTCTTCGAACAGACGATGCGCATGGCCGCCGATCTCATGCTGAAGATCGCCGTGCTACCGCAGCCCGTGGTGGCCGAGATCGACGGCCTCGCGACGGCCGCCGGCTGCCAGCTCGTCGCAAGCTGCGACCTCGCCATCTGCACCGACACCTCCACCTTCTGCACGCCGGGCGTCAATATCGGCCTGTTCTGCTCGACACCCATGGTCGCCGTCACCCGCGCCGCACACCCCAAGCAGGCGATGGAAATGCTGCTCACCGGCGAAACGATCGACGCCTCGACCGCCAAGGATTTCGGCCTCGTCAACCGCATCGTGCCCCAGCAATACCTCCGCCAGGTCGTCGACAAATACGCCGCCGTCATCGCCTCGAAGTCGCCCCAGGCACTCCGCATCGGCAAAGCCGCCATGCGCGCCCAGGCCGGCCTGCCGCTGCCGGATGCTTATGACATGGCCGTCGCGACCATGGTCGACAACATGTTCGCGGACGATGCAAAGGAAGGCATCGGCGCGTTTCTCGACAAGCGCATGCCGGAGTGGAAGTGACGGCTCGTCAGCCGTAGTGATAGCGGCAGGCGGCGATTTCCAGCACCTGTGCGCCGCCGCTGCCGGCCACGCGGTAAATCAGACGATGTTCCTGGGTTATCCGGCGAGACCAGAAACCTTTCAGTTCGCCCCGCAGCGGCTCGGGCTTGCCGAGGCCTGAAAACGGCTCGCGCCGGCATTGCTTGATCAACGCCACGATCTTTTCCGCTGTCTTGCGGTCCGTCTCCATCCAATAGGTGAAATCGGCCCAGGCTTCGGGGGAGAAGCAGATGTTCATTCGCCGGCGACGGTCAGATCTTCGAGCGTCCTCGTGGTGCCTTTGCCGGCATCCAGCGACTGGATGGAGGCAAGCAGGTGATCCCGGTTGGCGGGGCTGGCCAGCAGGTGCATGGTCTCTTTCCAGCTTTCGAAGTCGGCGAGCGACATGATGACCATCGGCTCGCGGTTCTGCCGCGTGACAATCAACTCGTCCCGGTCAGCCTCGACGCTGTCGAAGTGTTTTGCGATGTTCGCACGCAGTTCGGAAAGACTGACGACCCGCATTTTCAACTCCACTGTACAGGAATACGTACATACGGCATGCGTGGCCGGATTTCAATGCTCACGCCAGCTTCAGCACCAGCACCCCGCCTGCAATCACTGCGCCGGCGATGTAGCGCCAGATGCTGGCTTTCTCCTTGAGGATGAAGACGGAGATGAGAAGGGCGAAGAGGATGGCGGTTTCGCGTAGCGCCGCGACGGTCGCGACGGGCGCTTTCGTCATCGCCCACAGCGCGAGGCCGTAGGAGGCGATGGAGCCGCCGCCGCCGAGGAGACCGCGGACCCAGTTGCGGCGCACGTGGTTCCAGACGGGGACGGCGCCGCGTTGCGAGATCGCCCAGCCGAACAGCAGCACCGGCGGCAGCAGAGACATCCAGAGCGTGTAGGATATGGCATTGCCCGAGGCGCGGGCACCGGCGGCGTCCACGAAGGTGTAGCTCGCGATGACGACGGCGTTTGCCAGCGCGAAGACGATGGCGCGCCGGCTGCCGTGGCGCGATTCGAAGGCGAGCGTCAGCACGCCGGCGGAGATGACCAGCACCCCGGCCATGGCCGTGGGCGTCAGGTGTTCGCCGAGCACCAGGCCGCTGGTGGTGGCGACGAGAAGAGGGGCGGCGCCGCGCATCAGGGGATAGACAAGGCCGATGTCGCCCGCCCGGTAGGCGGCTGCGACGAGCTGGAAATAGGCGAATTGCAGGACGGCCGACGTCAGGATGAACGGCCAGGCCTCGGGATGGGGAAGCGGCACCAGCCACAGGCAGGCAAGCCCGACCATGCCGCCGCCAAGCGAGACCATGGCGGCATCGAGCGACTTGTCCGTGCCGGATTTGACCAGCGCATTCCAGACCGCATGCAGAGCCGCGCCGAACAGCACGAGAAAAAGGACGTCTAGCGGCAATCTGGGACCTCGGGGGGCGGGCAGGCGGATGGGGAGTTGGCCCCTTCATCTGCGCAAAACCGGCGATTTGCAATCGGCATTTTCAGCGATTTCGACCAGTGGGAACGGTGAAACCCCGAAATGTGATCCGGATTGGCACAATTCGCAGGCTTTTGCGGGCAGCCGCCCGGTCGTCTTCTTTAAGGTTCTGCGCTAATATCTGTAATTGGAAGACGTGTGAGAGACGGTCGCCAACGCCGGAGGAGGCAGCGATGAACCACGATCACTATGCCGATAGCTATATCCGCCATATCCTCAAATCCGTGCACACCATCGCCGTGCTGGGTGCCTCGCCGAACGACGGCCGGCCGAGCCATGGCGTGATGGGCTTCCTGCTCGGCAAGGGCTATCGCGTCTTCCCGGTGAACCCCGGCCATGCCGGCAAAACCATCCTCGGCCAGACCGTCTACGCCCATCTCGCCGATATCCCCGAGCCGATCGACATGGTCGACGTTTTTCGCGCGGCCAGCCAGTTCGGGACGGTGGTTGACGAGGTGCTGGCGCTCCGCCCGCTGCCCGCGGTCATCTGGGGCCAGTTCACCGTGCGCGACGATGCGGCGGCAGCGCGTGCGGAGGCCGCCGGCATCCAGGTCGTCATGGATCGTTGCCCGGTGACGGAATATCCGGTGCTGATGCTCAAGGCATCCTGACGGTTGTCAATAATATTGACTTCACGCAGCGTTACCCCAATTCTCCCCCGAGAAGACGGGATAACGCCATGAATCATGATTCCTATCCGGACTATTACATCGCCGACATCCTGCGCTCGACCAAGCTGATCGCGCTCGTCGGCGCCTCGCCGAACCCGGAGCGGCCGAGCCATCGGGTGATGGCCTTCCTGCTGCGCAAGGGCTATCGCGTCATCCCGGTCAATCCCGGCCAGGCCGGCAAGGAAATTCTCGGCCAGCCCGTCGTCGCCCGCCTTGCCGACATCGTCGAGCCGATCGACATGATCGACGTTTTTCGCGCGGCCGATGCGCTGCCGTCGGTCGTCGAGGAGGCCCTGGCGCTTTCTTCTCTGCCGAAAGTCATCTGGGGTCAGCTTTCCGTGCGCCATGATGAGGCCGCCGCCACGGCGGAAGCTTCGGGCATCAAGGTGGTGATGGATCGCTGCCCGGCGATCGAATATCCGCGCCTCGTCGCGTGAAATTTTCGGGGCGCAAAACCGATCGTCGCACCGGAAATTCTTTCTTTGACCGGCCCCTATCCCTCTGAAATAGTGCGCCCGACTTCAGCCAGGGAGGCCATTTCATGACGAAGAACAAGCCCGGATTTTCCACGCTCGCCATCCACGCCGGCGCCCAGCCGGACCCGACGACGGGTGCCCGCGCGACGCCGATCTACCAGACGACCAGCTTCGTCTTCAACGATACGGACCACGCCGCCTCGCTCTTCGGCCTGCAGGCCTTCGGCAACATCTACACCCGCATCATGAACCCGACGCAGGCCGTGCTCGAAGAGCGCGTGGCAGCACTCGAAGGTGGCACGGCGGCGCTGGCCGTCGCCTCCGGCCATGCCGCGCAGCTCCTCGTCTTCCACACGATCATGCGCCCCGGCGACAATTTCATCTCGGCCCGCCAGCTCTATGGCGGCTCGGTCAACCAGTTCGGCAATGCCTTCAAGAGCTTCGACTGGCATGTGCGCTGGGCCGATACGAGCGACCTTTCCTCCTTCGAAAGCCAGATCGACGACAAGACCAAGGCGATCTTCATCGAGAGCCTGGCGAACCCCGGCGGCACCTTCGTCGATATCGCCGGCATCGCGGAAGTGGCGCACCGCCACGGCCTGCCGCTCATCGTCGACAACACCATGGCGACGCCTTATCTCGTGCGCCCGCTGGAGCACGGCGCCGACATCGTCGTGCATTCGCTGACCAAGTTCATGGGCGGCCACGGCAATTCCATGGGCGGCGTCATCGTCGATGGCGGCACCTTCGACTGGACGGCCTCGGGCAAATATCCGGCGCTTTCCGAGCCACGCCCGGAATATGCCGGCATGGTGCTGCACGCGACCTTCGGCAATTTCGCCTTCGCCATCGCCTGCCGCGTGCTTGGCCTGCGTGATTTCGGCCCCGCCATCTCGCCGTTCAACGCCTTCCAGATCCTGACCGGCATCGAGACCCTGCCGCTGCGCATGCAGCGCCATTGCGACAATGCGCTCGCCGTCGCCAAATGGCTGAAGGGTCACGAGAAAATCTCCTGGGTCACCTATGCCGGCCTGGACGACGACCCGAACCACGGCGTGCAGCAGCGCTATTCGCCGAAGGGCGCGGGCGCCGTCTTCACCTTCGGCCTGAAGGGCGGTTACGAGTCGGGCAAACGCTTCGTCGAAGGCCTAGAAATGCTCTCGCACCTCGCCAATATCGGCGACACGCGCTCGCTCGTCATCCACCCATCCTCCACGACGCACCGCCAGCTTTCGGAAGAGCAGCAGGTTGCGGCCGGCGCCGGGCCGGATGTCGTTCGCCTATCGATCGGCATCGAGGATGTCGCCGACATCATCGCGGATATCGAACAGGCGCTGGCGAAAGCCTGATTTTCCCGGGCGGTCTTCCAGGCCGCCCGCATTCCTTCCCAAGGAGCAAGCATGAGCAACGCGCAACCCTTCGACATTTCCGGCATCGAACCGGAAGAGGGCCGGCCGGCCGCGGACCGGCTGATTTCGGGCGATCCGGTCTTCACGAGCTGGAACATCGAGGAGGCCGAGGGCGGCATCTATTCCGGCATCTGGCAATCGACGCCGGGAAAATGGCGCATCCAGTACGACGAGTGGGAATATTTCCACATCCTCGAAGGCCGTTCGATCGTCACCTCCGACGACGGCGAGACCTTCCACCTCAAGGCCGGCGACCGGCTGATCCTCAGGCCCGGCTTCAAGGGAAGCTGGGAAGTCGTTGAAACGACTCGCAAGGACTACGTCATCCGCCTCTAATCGTCGGATCCCGGTTTCGCCGCCCGAAAGGCCTTGGCGAAGTCGGGCGTCGAGATAAGCCCGAGCAGGCTGCGCATCTCGGCCGAACGCTCGGCGCCGAACACGGCGTCGAAGCGCCCCTGCGCGTCGCGCCAGAGCGCCAGCGCCTCTTCTTGTTTGCGCGCCCCAAGCGGCGTCAGCCGCGCGCGCTTCACGCGCCCGTCGCGCTCGTCGGGGATGAGTTCTACCAGCCCATCACGCGTCAACGGCTTCAGCGTGTGGCCGAGGGCCGAGAGGTCCATCACCAGCCCCTCCGCCAGCGGCTTCAGGGGTGTGCCGTCCTTGCCGGCAAGCGCGATCTGCGACATCAGCGAGAACTGCGTGCCCTTCAGCCCGCTCGGTTCGATCAGGTCGTCATAGAGCTGGCCGAGTTGCCGCGCGGCACGACGGATCGCGCTGTTCGTGCAGTGCTGCCAGACGCCGTCGGTTTCGCTCATCTCTCACCTCGCTCATCTCTCGATAAAAATCGCGCGGGCCTATTGCAAGCCCGGATAGCGCTCCCAATATAGTGGCATATACCACTGAATTCAAACCGGAGACCTGACATGACCCGCACGACGAACCTTGGAACCGCTATCGTCACCGGCGCATCCGCCGGTATCGGCGCCACCTACGCCGATCGTCTCGCCCGCCGCGGCTACGACCTCGTGCTCGTCGCCCGTGATGAAGCGCGGCTTGCGGCGCTTGCCGAAAAGCTGAAGGCAGACCATGGCGTTGCCGTCGACGTGCTGCGCGCCGATCTCTCCGCCTCTGCGGATGTCCGCACCGTCGAACGCCGCATCCGCGATGACGCGGCGATCACGCTCCTCGTCAACAATGCCGGCATCGGCCCGAAGGGTGCGCTGCTCGCCGATGACATCGACTATCTCGACACGATGATCGCGCTGAACGTGACTGCCGCCAACCGCCTCGCCGTGGCCGCAGCCCAGGCCTTCGTGGCGCGCAAGAAGGGCACGATCGTCAATATCGCCTCTGCCGTCGCCATCATCCCGGAACTGTTCAACGGCACCTATAGCGGCACCAAGTCCTTCGTGCTCGCCTTCACCCAGTCGCTCGCCCGCGAGCTGGACGGTACCGGCGTACGCCTGCAGGCCGTGCTGCCGGGCCTGACGCGGACGGAAATCTTCGACCGGGCAGGGGGTTCCGTCGAGGCGCTCGACCAGAGCCGGGTCATGGACGTCGCCGATCTGGTCGATGCCGCGCTCGCCGGCCTCGACCAGGGCGAACTCGTCAGCATCCCCTCGCTGCCGGAAAAGGCGGACTGGGAAAAGCACGAAACCGCGCGCCAGGCGCTCGGCCCGAACATCTCCCACAACAAGCCCGCCACGCGCTACGCGGCCGCCTAGGACCGATCGGCATTCAGCCCATGCCGGCCTGCAAATGGCGATTTTCCGCGCTTCCGGTGCTCACGTACCGAAAGTACGCTGCGCTCCGGATCACCGAAATTCACCATTTTCGGCACGGCCTGAACTGAATGTCGATCGGTCCTGAGCCTCACCAGGTCAGGTCCAGCGCCTCCAGCCCGTGGAAATGGTAAACATCCTTGACCACGGGCTTTTGCGCGACCTTCAGCCCCGGCAGGCGCTGGAACAGGATCGGCAGGGCGATATTGAGCTCCAGCCTTGCCAGCGGGGCGCCGATGCAGAAATGGATGCCGGCGCCGAAGGAGAGGTTCGCGCCCTCGTTGCGATCCGGCCTGAAGGCGAGCGGATCGGAAAACTTCTTCGGATCGAGATTGGCGGCGGCGAGGATCATCGCCACCTTGTCGCCGCGGCGGAACTGGATGCCGTCGAGCTCGACATCCTCCAGCGCGAAACGATCGAAGATATGCACCGGCGCGGAAATGCGCAGGCATTCCTCCACCGTGCGCTCCGTCGCCGTCTCGTCCGCGAAGATCACGGACGGGTCGGCGCCGTTTTCGAGGATGCTGCGCACGGCATTGCCGATCTGGTGCACCGTCGCCTCATGTCCGGCATTGAGCAGCACGATGGTCGTCGAGATCAGCTCGTCTTCGGTGAGCAGCTGGCCGCGGTGCTCCGTGTGCACCATGTGCGAGAGCAGGTCGTCGCGCGGCTCCGCCCGGCGCTCGGCGATGACGCCGCGCACATAGTCGGAGAATTCCTTCGCCGCCCTGTCGGCCGCGACCTCGTCGTTCTGCGTGCGGCCGAACATGTACATGCGCACATAGGCATGCGACCATTTCAGGAGCTGCGGCCCCATCTCGTCCGGAATGCCGATCATGCGGGCGATCATCGTCACCGGCAGGATATCGGCGAAGGCGGCGAGCAACTCGACCTTGCCATCCTTCTGGAAACGATCGATCGCCTGGTGGCAGAGTGCCGTAATCTCCGGCGTCAGCCGCTCGATCGTGCGCGAAACGAAGGCGCGGTTGACGAGTGTGCGCAGCCGCGTGTGCTCCGGCGGTTCCAGCTCCAACAGCGACCACGCCTCCGCCGCATCGAAATGCCTCACATGATCCTGCGGCTCCGGCAGTCCCAGCTCTTCGCGCGTCGCCACATGCAGGATCTGCCGCCCGAACCGGCGGTCGCGTAAAAGCCCGTTCACATGGTCATAGCCGGTGAAATACCAGCGTTTCCGCTCTTCCCAGTAGAAGGTGGGACAGTGCGCATGCAGCGCGGCATAGACGGGATTCGGATCACGGTAGAAATCCGGATTGCGCGCGTCGAGCGAGACGCGGCGGCTGGCGGGATCGATGGAGAGAAAGGGGAAGGGGCGCGTTGTCATGGGAATGACCTAGCGGATTTCGCCGCGCCGTAAAAGCGCGACGATCCGCGGTCAACAGCCGCATCATTTCCCGATTGCAACACCCTCGCGCCGCGGATCGGCCGCGCCTTTCAGGCCGTCGGCGGTGAGTTCGATGGCGTGGAGGCCGGAGTTCATGTCGCCGATCTTGACCTCGTAGCCGAGGGCTTTCAGCGGTTCGGCGAGTTTTTCGGCGTCGGTGCCGGCTTCGAGGTCGTAGAGGCCGAAGCGGTTGATGGCGTGTGGCATGGCGACGATGGCGCCGACATCCATGCCCCAGTCGATATAGGCGACGAGCGCCTGCGCGACATAGCCGATGATCTGGCTGCCGCCGGGCGAGCCGATGGCGAGAAGCGGCTTGCCGTCCTTCATGACGATGGTCGGCGACATGGAGGAGCGGGGGCGTTTGCCGGGCTCGACGCGGTTGGCGACGGGCATGCCCTCGTCATGGGTCTTGAAGGAGAAGTCGGTCAGCTCGTTGTTGAGCAGGAAGCCGTTGGTCATCAGGCGGGAGCCGAAACCGTTTTCGATGGTCGTGGTCATCGAGACGACGTTGCCGTCCTTGTCGACGATGACGAAATGGCTAGTGGAGGGCAGTTCGATTGCGGCGTCGCGGCCGAAGTTGAAGGCGTGGTCCCATTCCGGCTTGCCGGATGTCACGGCATCCTCGCCCAGCGCCTTCTCGCCGTCGAGCAGCTTGGCCCGTTCGCCGAGATAGGTTTTTTCGAGAAGGCCCTTGATTGGCGAAGGCACGAAATCGGTGTCGGCAAGAAAGCGTTCCCGGTCGGCGAAGGCGAGGCGCTGGGCATCGCCGATCAGCCGCCAGCTTTCCGGATTGTCCTTGCCGAGCGCCTTGAGGTCGAAATTCTCCAGCAGGCCGAGCATCTGGCCGATGGCGACCGCGCCGGAGGAGGGTGGTCCCATGCCGCAGATGTCGAGCGCGCGGTAGGTGATGCAGACCGGCCGCCGTTCCTTGACCTGATAGTTGGCAAGGTCGGCGAGCGCCAAAACGCCGGCATTCTTGCCGGACATGCGCACCGTGTCGACGATCGCCTCGGCGATGGCGCCGGTATAGAAGGCGGGCGCTCCGCCTGCCGCGATGGCGGAGAGCGTTTCGGCATAGGCCGGGTTTTTCAGGATCGTGCCGGCCTTCAGCGGCGCGCCGTCGGCGCCGAAGAAATAGGACGTCGTCGATTCGAAGGTTTTCAGCTTGTCGCCTTCCGCGGCGATCAGGCTGGCGAGGCGCGGCGAGACGGCAAAGCCGTCGCGGGCGATCTTTTCGGCCGGGGCGAAGAGATCCTTCCAGGGCGTGCGGCCCCAGCGGTTGTGCGCCTCCTGCATCAGCATGACGGTGCCGGGCGTGCCGACCGAGCGGCCGCCGACGACGGCATCGAAGAATTTGAGGGGCTGGCCCGTCTCATCCAGGAAGAGTTTTGGCGTCGCCTCCATCGGCGCCGTCTCGCGGCCGTCGAGCGTGGTGATGCGCTTCGTGCCGGCGTCGTAATAGACGAGGAAGGCGCCGCCGCCGAGGCCGGAGGATTGCGGCTCGACGAGGCCGAGCACCGTCTGGACGGCGATCATGGCGTCGATGGCGCTGCCGCCGGCGGCAAGGACCTTTTCGCCGGCCTCCGCCGCGAGCGGATGCGCGGCGGCCACCATATGCGCCTTGGCGGTCACGACCTTGGCTGCGGAAAAGCCGGTCGCGCGCTCCGGCGAGATCGTGTCGGAGGCCTGCTGGGCGAATGCGCCGGCGGCGGTTGCAAGAAGGAGCCCGAGGGCTGCGATAGATCGTGTCGTCATGACTGTCTCCATCCGTCGGAATACGGGCGCAGGGCGCCGGGAAATGCGGGCAGGGTGATGGGACGGATTCATCCTTCCTTCACCCTGTCGGCGCTGCACCTGTGGAAATCGCTTTCCTGCGTCGCGCCAGTTAACCCCATTCTGGCATAGAGCGCCGCAAAACGCGCGTCCGTCTTGAAGTCAGATACCCTGACACTCTATGTAGGGAAGAAGAAACTTGCTGATTCCCAACGTTTGCGAAGGGTTTCAGGGCCACACCGATGAAGGATTGATATGAGAAATCCCGTAGATACCGCCATGGCTCTGGTGCCGATGGTCGTCGAGCAGACCAACCGCGGCGAGCGTTCCTACGACATTTATTCGCGTCTCCTCAAGGAGCGTATCATCTTCCTGACGGGTCCCGTCGAAGATCACATCGCCACGCTCGTCTGCGCGCAGCTCCTCTTCCTCGAGGCCGAAAACCCGAAGAAGGAGATCGCGCTCTACATCAATTCGCCGGGCGGCGTCGTCACGTCCGGCATGGCGATCTACGATACGATGCAGTTCATTCGCCCGGCCGTGTCGACGCTCTGCATCGGCCAGGCCGCGTCCATGGGCTCGCTGCTTCTGGCCGCCGGCCACAAGGACATGCGCTTCGCCACGCCGAACGCCCGCATCATGGTTCACCAGCCTTCCGGCGGCTTCTCCGGCCAGGCGTCCGACATCGAGCGCCATGCAAAAGACATCATCAAGATGAAGCGTCGGCTGAATGAGATTTACGTCAAGCACTGCGGCCGCACCTATGAGGAAGTGGAACGGACGCTCGACCGCGACCATTTCATGACGGCCGACGAGGCGAAGGACTGGGGTGTGGTCGACCGCGTCATCACCAGTCGCGAGGCAATCGAGGGCGTGGACGCGTCGTAATATCGGGGTCGGGGCAGCGCGACCCATGACGCTCGACGAATACAACGCCTTTTGCGCTTCGCTCCCGGCCACGACCCATGTCGTGCAATGGGGCGGGGCGCATGTCTGGAAGGTCGGTGGCAAGGTTTTCGCCATCGCCGGATGGAGCGAGGCGGAACTGCCGGGGGTCACGTTCAAGGTGTCGGAGCTCGCCTTCGATATCCTGCGCGAGCAGCCCGGATGCCGGCCCGCGCCGTATCTCGCCTCACGGGGCATGAAGTGGATACAGCGGCAAACGGGCGAATCAGTGGACGACGCGGCCTTGTGTGACTATCTAAGGGAAAGTCACGGTTTGGTTGCGGCCAAGTTGACGCGCAAGGCGCGCGCAGATCTTGGCTTAATGCGCGGATGAACGCAATCGTGCGATTTGTAATGATCGCGGGGCTTTATCCGCGCAGCAAAGCCGGTAATATTGGCCGTTAATGCTATGTTGATTTGTGACAGCTTAGCATTCGGTGTTTAAACGGGGAATGCGTTGCGACCGGTTGGCGGGCTTGCGTCCGGCCCGGTCAGTGCCCCTGGAGCCTTTGGAGGACGCGAAAGCGCTTCCGGCAAGGCGGTGTGAGTGGTCCGGCCATCTTCCGGGAGATGAACGGCGTGCTGGAAGGAAAGTGATATGAGCAAGGTCAGCGGCAGCAACGGCGGCGACTCCAAGAATACCCTGTATTGCTCTTTCTGCGGAAAGAGCCAGCACGAAGTCCGCAAGCTGATTGCCGGACCGACCGTCTTCATCTGCGATGAATGCGTCGAATTGTGCATGGACATCATCCGCGAAGAGAACAAGACCTCGATGGTCAAGTCCCGTGACGGCGTTCCGACGCCCCAGGACATCATCAAGGTCCTCGACGAATATGTCATCGGCCAGCAGCAGGCCAAACGCATCCTGTCGGTGGCGGTGCACAACCACTACAAGCGCCTAGCGCATGCCGCCAAGGGCTCGGACGTGGAACTGGCGAAGTCGAACATCATGCTGGTCGGCCCGACGGGCTGCGGCAAGACCTATCTCGCCCAGACGCTCGCCCGCATCATCGACGTGCCCTTCACCATGGCCGACGCCACGACGCTGACCGAAGCCGGTTACGTCGGCGAGGACGTGGAAAACATCATCCTGAAGCTTCTTCAGGCGGCCGACTACAATGTCGAGCGTGCGCAGCGCGGCATCGTCTATATCGACGAAGTCGACAAGATCTCGCGCAAGTCCGACAACCCGTCCATCACCCGTGACGTTTCGGGCGAGGGCGTGCAGCAGGCGCTTCTGAAGATCATGGAAGGCACGGTCGCCTCGGTTCCCCCGCAGGGTGGCCGCAAGCATCCCCAGCAGGAATTCCTGCAGGTCGACACGACGAACATCCTGTTCATCTGCGGCGGCGCCTTTGCCGGCCTCGACAAGATCATCTCCGCCCGTGGCGAGAAGACCTCGATCGGCTTCGGCGCCACGGTGCGCTCGCCGGAAGATCGCCGCGTCGGCGAGGTTCTGCGCGAGTTGGAGCCGGAAGACCTGGTGAAGTTCGGCCTCATCCCGGAATTCATCGGCCGTCTGCCGGTTCTGGCGACGCTCGAAGACCTCGACGAGGATGCGCTGATCCAGATCCTGTCCGAGCCGAAGAACGCGCTGATCAAGCAGTACCAGCGCCTGTTCGAGATGGAAGACGTCGAGCTGACCTTCCACGAGGACGCGCTGCGCGAGATCGCCAAGAAGGCGATCGTGCGCAAGACCGGTGCCCGCGGCCTGCGCTCGATCATGGAAAAGATCCTGCTCGACACGATGTTCGAGCTGCCGACGCTGGAAGGCGTGCGCGAGGTCGTCATTTCCGACGAGGTGGTCAAGGGTTCGGCCCGTCCGCTCTACATCTACTCGGAGCGCTCCGACGAGAAGGCCAACGTCTCGGCCTGATCGACGCACACCACTGAGAGGAAAGACCCGCCACGGCGGGTCTTTTCGTTTCAGGGTCAACTCGTGACATTTCGTGACTGGTCGCTAGGCCCCGGACGGGGCATGATGTAGTGCCTGCCGGCCTTATAAGACGTTGCGAAACGTCGCGGGCCAAGCGAATATGAAAGACTTTGATTCTGTATCTCGCGTATGCTCCGGCGCATTGCCGGGGGAAGGCCGCAAGTTCCGCGACAGCGCGGAAGACTACACTTCCTTCCGTTGGTTCGTCTGGCCTGGTGCGGGGTGGGGCACTCCGTAGCCGGGCTTGAAAAAGCGTTAACCGAACGCCACTTGTGGATGGAAAAGAACGCCGGCCCGGCGCCCCCAAGCGCCGATTGGACCGGTTCCCGGAAACGGGACGTTTGAAAGGAAATGACATGACGAAAAAGACGTCTGCGCCGCACGAATCGACGGCCTTCCCGGTCCTGCCCCTGCGCGACATCGTGGTGTTCCCGCACATGATCGTTCCGTTGTTCGTCGGCCGCGAGAAGTCGATCCGCGCGCTCGAAGAGGTGATGGGCACCGACAAGCAGATCATGCTTGCCACCCAGATCAACGCCTCCGACGACGATCCGGAAGTCGACGCTATTTACCGCATCGGCACCGTCGCCAACGTGCTCCAGCTGCTGAAACTGCCCGACGGCACCGTCAAGGTGCTGGTCGAAGGCCGTGCGCGCGCTGAAATCGACGGCTACACCGAACGCGAAGAGTTCTACGAGGCGATGGCCCATGTGCTGGTCGAGCCCGACGAGGACCCGGTGGAAATCGAAGCGCTGTCGCGCTCGGTCGTCTCCGAGTTCGAGAACTACGTGAAGCTCAACAAGAAGATTTCGCCCGAAGTCGTCGGTGCCGCGAGCCAGATCGAGGATTACTCGAAGCTCGCCGATACCGTCGCCTCGCACCTCTCCATCAAGATCGTCGAAAAGCAGGAAATGCTCGAGACGACGAGCGTCAAGCTGCGGCTTGAAAAGGCGCTCGGCTTCATGGAAGGCGAGATCTCGGTTCTCCAGGTCGAAAAGCGCATCCGCTCGCGCGTCAAGCGCCAGATGGAGAAGACCCAGCGCGAGTATTACCTGAACGAACAGATGAAGGCGATCCAGAAGGAACTCGGCGACGGCGAGGATGGCCGCGACGAGATGGCCGAACTGGAAGAAAAGATCGCCAAGGCCAAGCTCTCCAAGGAGGCCCGCGAAAAGGCGGATGCCGAGATGAAGAAGCTGCGCCAGATGAGCCCGATGTCGGCGGAAGCCACCGTCGTGCGCAACTATCTCGACTGGCTGACCGGCATTCCGTGGAACAAGAAGTCGAAGATCAAGACCGACCTCAATGCCGCGGAAAAGATCCTCGACGAGGATCATTTCGGGCTCGACAAGGTCAAGGAGCGCATCGTCGAATATCTCGCCGTGCAGGCGCGTTCGGCCAAGATCAAAGGCCCGATCCTGTGCCTCGTCGGCCCTCCGGGCGTCGGCAAGACCTCGCTTGCGAAATCGATCGCCAAGGCGACCGGCCGCGAATACATCCGCATGGCGCTCGGCGGCGTGCGTGACGAGGCCGAGATCCGCGGTCACCGCCGCACCTATATCGGCTCGATGCCCGGCAAGGTCATCCAGTCGATGAAGAAGGCGAAGAAGTCCAACCCGCTCTTCCTGCTCGACGAAATCGACAAGATGGGCATGGATTTCCGTGGCGACCCGTCTTCGGCTCTGCTCGAGGTGCTCGATCCGGAACAGAACTCGACCTTCATGGACCACTACCTGGAAGTCGAATACGACCTGTCCAACGTCATGTTCGTAACGACGGCGAACACGCTGAACATTCCGGCGCCCCTGATGGACCGCATGGAAGTGATCCGCATCGCCGGCTACACGGAAGAGGAAAAGCTGGAAATCGCCAAGCGGCACCTGCTGCCCAAGGCGATCCGCGACCACGCGCTGCAGCCGAAGGAATTTTCGGTTACCGACGGCGCGCTGATGGCGGTCGTCCAGCAGTACACCCGCGAAGCGGGCGTGCGTAACCTGGAACGCGAACTGATGAAGCTCGGCCGCAAGGCGGTCACCGAGATCATCAAGGGCAAGTCGGCGAGGGTCGAGGTCACGGCGGAGAACATCCACGACTTCCTCGGCGTTCCGCGCTTCCGCCACGGCGAAGCCGAAGGCGAGGACCAGGTCGGCGTCGTCACGGGCCTTGCCTGGACGGAAGTCGGCGGCGAACTGCTCACCATCGAAGGCGTCAGCCTTCCCGGTGGCAAGGGCCGCATGACGGTGACCGGCAACCTGAAGGACGTGATGAAGGAATCGATCTCGGCAGCGGCGTCCTACGTCCGCTCGCGCGCCGTCGATTTCGGCATCGAGCCGCCGCGCTTCGACAAGACCGACATCCACGTGCACGTGCCGGAAGGTGCGACGCCCAAGGACGGCCCATCGGCCGGTATCGCCATGGCAACCGCCATCGTCTCCATCATGACCGGCATCCCGGTCTCGAAGGATATCGCGATGACGGGCGAGGTGACGCTACGCGGCCGGGTGCTCCCGATCGGCGGCTTGAAGGAAAAGCTGCTCGCAGCGCTTCGCGGTGGCATCAAGAAGGTGCTGATCCCGGAAGAGAACGCCAAGGACCTGGCCGACATTCCGGACAACGTGAAGAACAACATGGAGATCGTTCCGGTCTCCCGTATGGGCGAGGTGATCAAGCATGCGCTCGTTCGCCGGCCCGAGCCGATCGAGTGGGACGGGACCGTCGAGGATACCAAGGTTCCGGCTGTCGAATCGACTGAAGACGGCCTCGGCGCCATCGCGCACTGAGCCTTAACGCCGGGTGAAGTATCCGGTATTTTGGCGCGAAACTGGAAAGACCGGCCCTCGGGCCGGTCTTTTTCGTTGAAAAGCGTGTGTAAACCCCGGATTCTCAGGGGATTGCGACGAAATTTTCTTGCGAGGCGAGGGGCGATGCGTATTCTGCCCCCGACTTGTATGAGTCGTTTCAAACCGTAAGAAAGGGGTGGAAACATGAACAAGAATGAACTCGTATCCGCAGTGGCTGAGAAGTCGGGCCTGTCCAAGACGGACGCAGCATCTGCTGTCGACGCCGTTTTCGAGACGATCCAGGGCGAACTCAAGAACGGCGGCGACGTTCGTCTGGTCGGTTTCGGCAATTTCTCCGTATCGCGTCGTGAAGCTTCGAAGGGCCGCAACCTTTCGACTGGCGCCGAGATCGAGATCCCGGCACGCAACGTGCCGAAGTTCTCGGCCGGCAAGGGGCTGAAGGACGCCGTTAACGGCTGATCCGATGCCGCTGCATGATCCTCGCATCCAAACAGGTGCGGGAAGGCATGATGCGGCATCCACAGTTCTGCTGCGCCCGGGGCGCGTCCTTCGGGGCGCTTGGCGCTGCAGGGCAGAGAGCGGTTATCCACTCCGCCGCCAATCCTGAGTTTCAGGGTCGGGGCCCGGTTCTTCCGGGCCCCTTTTTATTTCCGGGTGGAGGCGTGCAGCCGTCGTCGAATTGTCATCGGCCTGTAACACGAAGGCCTCAGAACCGCCGGGTTCCTTTTGACCGGATCCCGGAGGATTTCATGAAAACCCGTTCGATCACTGCTGCGCTCGCAGCCGTCCTCGCCGCATCGGTAGCTTCTGCCGCTAGCGCCGAGCCTGTATTCAATCGCATTGCATCCTTTGCCGTTGCCGACAACCTGCCGGAAGGCAAGGACAAGGCGACGCCGACCTCTTCGGAAATCATCAGTGCGTCTGAAGATGGCAACATGCTCGTCTATTCCGACAGCCCGAACAAGGCGATCGGCTTCATCGACATCACCGATGCAAAGGCCCCTAAGGCCGGCGGCACGGTCGCCTTCGAAGGCGAGCCGACCTCCGTCACGTTCGCCGGCGGAAAGGCGCTCGTCGCCATCAACACCCGCGAAAGCTTCGTCAAGCCGTCGGGCATCCTCGCCCAGGTCGACGTCGCTTCGAAGGCCATCGACACGACCTGCGACCTCGGCGGCCAGCCGGATTCGATCGCGCTCAACAAGGACAAGACGCTCGCCGCGATCGCCATCGAGAACGAGCGCGACGAAGAGGTCAATGACGGCGACATCCCGCAGATGCCGGCTGGCGATCTCGTCATCCTGTCGCTGAAGGACGGCGTCGTCGATTGCGGCTCGATCAAGCATGTCACGCTGACCGGCCTGGCCGACGTCGCCGGTGACGACCCGGAGCCGGAATTCGTCGCCTTCAACAGCCTGGATGAGATTGCCCTCACGCTCCAGGAAAACAACTACATCGCCATCATCGACGGCAAGACCGGCACCGTAAAGACCCACTTCTCAGCCGGCACCGTCAACCTGGAAGGCATCGACACCAAGAAGGACGGCGCCCTCAAGTTCACCGGCGAGATGAAGGATGTCGCCCGCGAGCCCGACGCCGTGAAGTGGCTCGACGACAACCGCTTCGTCGTTGCCAATGAAGGCGACTGGAAGGGTGGCGCACGCGGCTTCACCATCTTCGACAAGACCGGCAAGGTTCTCTACGAGAACGGCGCAGGCCTTGAGCGCGAGATTGCCAAGATCGGCCACTATCCGGACGCGCGCAACAAGAAGGGCATCGAGCCGGAAGGCATGGAAGCCGCCAAGTTCGGCGACGACAACCTGTTCTTCGTGCTGGCCGAGCGCGCCTCGATCGTCGGCGTCTACAAGGACACCGGTGCCGAGCCCGAGCTTCTCCAGCTCCTGCCGTCGGGCATCGGTCCGGAAGGCGCCGTCGCCATTCCGAGCCGCAACCTCTTCGTGACAGCCAACGAGACCGACCTCGTCGAGGACGGCCTTGCCCGCTCGCACGTCATGATCTTCGAGCGTGCGGAAGGCGAAGCGGCCTATCCGCAGATCGTCTCCACCGAAAAGGACGGCGAACTGATCGGCTTCGGCGCTCTTTCGGGTCTCGCTCCGGTCAAGGACCAGGCTGGCCATCTCTACGCCGTCAACGACTCGGTCTACGCCTCGCAGCCGACGATCTTCACGATCGACGCCACCGCGAAGCCGGCCAAGATCACCGACGCGCTGCGCATCACGCGCGCCGGCGCTGCCGCCCAGAAGCTCGACATCGAAGGCCTGGTGCCGGATGGTGAAGGCGGCTTCTGGCTCGCTTCCGAGGGCGATGCCGACAAGCTCTACAGCCACGCCATCATCCACGTGAACGAGAAGGGCGCCATCGAGAAGGAAATCGCCATCCCCGCCGAGCTGCGCGCCGGCGAGAAGCGTTTCGGCTTCGAAGGCATCACCAGCGTCGGCGAAGGCGATGACCTGACGCTCTGGATGGCCGTGCAGCGCGAATGGGGTGATGACGAGAAGGGCTTTGTGAAGCTCGTCTCCTACAAGCCCTCGTCGAAGGAGTGGGGCGCCGTGCGCTACCCGCTCGAAACGACGGAAGCCGGCTGGGTCGGCCTTTCCGAAATCACGGCGAACGGTGACTACGCTTACATCATCGAGCGCGACAACCAGATCGGCCAGGCCGCCAAGCTGAAGAAGCTCTACCGCGTGGCGCTCGCCGACCTGAAGCCGGGCAAGATCGGCGGCGAACTGCCGGTCGTGAAGAAGGAAGAGGTTCGTGACCTCATCCCCGACCTGAAGGGTGCCACCAACGGCTACGTCGTCGACAAGGTCGAAGGCTTCACCATCGACGCCGCCGGCAACGGCTACGTCGTGACCGACAATGACGGCGTCGACGACTCCTCCGGCGAGACGCTGTTCTTCGGCATCGGCCCGATGAACGCCATGTAAGAAGCGGACTTCCGGTGCCCCCTCGTGCGGGGGAGGCACCGGACCCTGCCTGAAAGGGCAAACGAAAAGGCCGGGATCTCGCGATCCCGGCCTTTTTGGTTTGGTGTTGCCGTCCGGCTTAGCCGACGGCCTGCAAGGGGCGGATGGGCGGAGTGTCGCCGGCCTCGTGCTGGTTCCGGCTGCGCTGCAACTCGTCGGTCTTCTCGCTGAGGCAGCGGATGATTTCCTTGAGCTGCTGCTTCTGCTCTTCCGTAAGGACGGCGAAGATCGCCTCGATCATCTTGTGCTGCGGCTGCTGGGCGGCCGAAATGACGGTGCGGCCCATATCCGTAATGGAGACGATCTTGGCGCGGCGGTCCTTCGGGTCCGGCTCGCGCTTCACCAGCTTGTCACGCTCGAGCCCGTCGATTGCTTCCGTCACCGTGCGCGGTGCGAAACCGAGAGCGCAGGCAATGTCCGTCGAGCGCTGTGGGCCCTGACATTCCAGCAAAAGCAGGAACTTGCTGCGGGCGAGCGACACGCCTTCATCCATCATGCACTCATTCACCAGGCGGCTGACCTGATGGTAGAGTTTGAACATGCCCTGGGAGATTTCTATCGTGCTAGTCATGAGGTGGAATATAGGTATTATGAGGGACCATGTCAAATGATCGTGAAGTTTTTCGGATAATTTGATCATAGATATTGAACGATGACTGTAAATGCGAACGGTCAGGCAACATGCGTTTTTCGCCTCTCTTCTCTGGCTTTTTCGGGGGAGGGTGATTTCTTTCCTGCATAACCCGGCCCGCGTTGCTGCAAGCATTGACCCGAAAGAGGGCTGAGGCGATTGTCCGGCCATGCCTTTCCGCTTCATTCACACGGCCGACCTTCATCTCGATTCGCCGCTCACCTCGCTCGCTCTGCGCAATGCCGATCTCGGCGACCTCGTGCGCGGCGCGACGCGCAAGGCGCTGGAGCGCATCGTCGACCTTGCCATTTCCGAACGTGTCGATGCCGTCATCGTCGCTGGCGACCTTTATGACGGCTCGCAGACCTCCATGGCGACGGCGCTGTTCCTGATGGGGCAGATGCGGCGGCTGGAGGCGGCCGGCATCGGCGTCTTCCTCATCCGCGGCAATCACGATGCGCAGTCGCAGATCACCCGCGAATTAACCTTCCCGCCGAACGTGCACGTCTTCGACGGCCGCGGGAAGCCGGTGAAGGCCGGCGCGCTCGAAAGCGGCCGCGAAATCCATGTACACGGCGTCAGCTTCGCCCAGCCGCACGCGCCCGCCTCGCTGCTGCCGACCTTTCGCGCGCCGGTGCCGGATGCCGTCAATATCGGCCTCATGCACACCAGCCTCGCCGGTGCCAGCCGCCACGATCCCTACGCCCCGGTTGGCATCGCCGACCTTTCAGCGCACGGTTTCGACTATTGGGCGCTCGGCCATATCCACCAGCGCCGCGTGCACTTGGAAAAGCCGTGGATCGTCATGCCCGGCAATCCGCAGGGTCGCGACATAAATGAGGGCGGGCCGAAGGGCATCACACTCGCGACGATCGCCGAGGACGGCACGATCACCTGCGAGGAACACCGGGTGGCCGTCGCGGTCTTCGAGCGGCTGTCCGTCGATCTCACCGGCGTCGACGAGTGGTCCGGCATGCTCGACCGCGTCGAAACCGTACTGGGGCAGGCGAGGGCGGCCGCAGGCGGCGCCCATCTCGTCGCCCGCCTCGCGCTGACCGGCGCCACGCCGCTCGCCTGGCGCCTGCGCCGGGACGAAGACCTGATGCTCGGCGAATTGCAGAACCTTGCCGCCTCGCTCGGCGAATGCTGGATCGAGGCGGTGGAACTCGCCGTCTCCGCGCCGCGCGCGGCCGCAGGCGCCGATGCCGGCCCGCTCACCGAACTGTCGCGCCTGATGCATGAGGACGTGGTGCAGAACCATGCCTATCGCGAGGAACTGCGCGAGACGCTCGCCGACATGCTGCGCCAGCTGCCGAAGGAGGCCCGTAGCCTCTTGGCAGCGGACGAGGCGGCGGAAGAGGCGCTGCTCTCCGACCTCTCCCTGCAAGGCTCCGATGCCGTGCTCGCCCGCCTCGGCGGCGAAAACGGGAGGGTGTGAGCGCATGCGCCTCGATCGCCTCGACCTCGTCCGCTATGGAAAATTCACCGACCGCAGCCTCGATTTCGGCGCGGCACGGCCGGGCAAGCCGGATTTCCACCTCGTGCACGGCCCCAACGAGGCCGGCAAGTCCACGCTGTTCTCCGCCTATCTCGACCTGCTCTTCGGCATCGAGCGGACAAGCACCTACGGCTTCCTGCACCCCTATGCGCTGATGCGCGTCGGCGGACAGTTTTCCGTCGGCGCCGAGCGCCACGAGGCCTATCGCCTCAAGCGCAACCAGGCCTCGCTCGTCGCCGCCGATGACCGTCCGCTGCCGGACACGCTCTTTGCCAGCGTGCTCGACGGCATGGACCGCAACGCCTACCGCACCATGTTCTCGCTCGACGACGAGAGCATCGAAAAGGGCGGCGAGGACATCTTGAAGAGCGAAGGCGAACTCGGCTCGATGCTGTTTTCCGCCAGCTCCGGCCTCTCCGACATGGCGAGCGGCCTTGCCGCGCTGAAGGCGGAAGCCGACGAATTCTACCGCCCCTCCGGCCGCAAACATGGCCTTTCCACGCTGAAAGCCGAGATCGATGCGCTGGCGGCCGAGCGCAAGGCGCTCGACATTGCGGCCCGCGACTACGGCGCGCTTGTGCGCGACCGCGACACCGCCACCCGCCACCACGAAGAGGCCACTGCCGCCCGTGCCGAAGCGCGTACCGCGCTGGCGCAGATCGAGCGCAGCCTCTCCGCGCTGCCCTATCTTCGGCGCCTGCGGGCGCTGCGCAACGAACTCGGCGCCTATGATCTCGGCGCGTCGCCACCGGGCACCTGGCGGTCTCTCACGGGCGAACTGGCACGCGAGGCGACGGAAATCGCCGCGCGGGGCGAGCGGGTTACGGGCGAGCGCGAACGTTATGAGGACGAGCGCGACGGGCTTACGGAGGACGAGGCCGTGCTCGCGGCGGACGCGGACATTGCCGCACTCGCCGGCTCCGGGCTCGAAGCCCGTTTCCGCACCGCGGTGATGGACCTCTCCGCCCGCGAGGCCGAGCGCGACCGCGTCATCGCCACGATCGGCGCGAGCATCGCCGCGCTCGGCCTGCCGCCGGATGCGAACCCGGCGGACATCCTGCTGCCGCCCGGCCTCGGCGAAAAACTCACGGCCCTCCTGTCGCGGCGAACGGCGCTTGTCGAGCGCTCCGAAACGGCCCGTCGCGAGCAGGCCGAGGCGGAACGGACGCTGGCCTCGCTCGGCAGCAAGGCAGGCGCGGTCTCGGATGCGGACGCCCAGAAGGAAGAGGAACTCGCAGCCACCCTCGGCGCCATCCTGCGCGCCGCCCGCTCGGGCGACCTTCTGGCCCGTCTGCGCGAGGCCCGGCGGCTCACCGCGCTTGCCCGGCAGGACGCCGATGGCGCGATGGCGCGTCTGGCGCCGTGGTCCGGCACGGCCAAGGCGCTTGAGGATTTGTCCATCCCGGCGCCTTCGGAATTCGAGGGCCTGCGCAAGCGATACGACGCGGCAGCCGAGGCCTTACGCCGGCAGCAGGAGCAGGTTGCGGCGCTGGAGCTGGAGGTTGCTTCCGCCCGGGCGACGCTGGATGCGCTTCAAAAGGCGACCGGTGCTGCGGGGGAGGAGCACGCCGGCCGCCTGCGGACGACGAGGGACGCCGCCTGGCAAAGACATCGCGCCGCCCTCGACGCCGAAACCGCGACCGCGTTCGAGCGCGCCATGCATGACGACGACCGCGCCGGCGAGGCGCGCCTGCGCAATGCCGACCGTCTGTCGGAGCTGCGGGTGCTCGAACGCACGGTGGCGGAAGGCGGCGCGCGGCTTGATGCGCTTGGCGGCGAAGCGCAGCGGCTGGAGCAGGCGAGGGCGGCGGTCGCGGCAGAGATATCTTCGCTCGCCCGGCGCTTCGACCTCTCCGACGAAACGCCGCTGGCGGAGGTGACGGCCTGGCTGGAGCGGCGTTCGGTGGCGCTGGAAAAGCTCGGCGATCTCGCACGGCAGACCATCGAAGCCGACCTCGTGGAGAATGACGTACGAGATGTGCAGGCCCGGCTCTCCGCCCTCCTGGGCAGCGAAATCCCCACCGGCACGCCGCTCGACGAGACACTGTTCCTTGCGGAAGACCGGCTGGAGGCCTTGAAATCGGCGCGCACGCAGCGGCTCGCCGTCGCGGAGCATCTTACCCGCGCCAGGACGGATGCGGAGGCGCGCCGGAAGGCGGTGGAGGAAACCGCCGCGGCCCTGGCGGCATGGCAGGAGACCTGGGACCGCGGGATCGCTGGCACCTGGCTTGCCACGGAGCAGGCGCCGGCCGAGCCGGAACGGCTTGCCGCAGCACTCCCCGCCTTGCAGGCGCTCGCCCAGAATGTCGAGCGGCGGCGCGAGTTCGATCACCGCATTACCGGCATGCGCCGCGACCAGCAGGATTACGGCAGCCATGCGCGCCGTCTTGCCGAGCGTCTTGTCGAGCCGTTCGATGCCGAGGACCCGCTCGCAGCCGTGGCCGGCCTTTCCCAGCGGCTCGCTGCCGCGAAGGCGGTGCACGACCGGCGCGAGGCGATCGACAAGGCGCTGCTGCGCCTCGATGACGAGGAGACGGTTCTGGACGAGCGCCGGGCGGTGCTGACGTCGCGGCTCTCCGAAATCTACGCCTTCCTCGGCTGCGACAGTCTCGCGGAGGCGGATCAGCTGCTCGAAGCCTACCGCAAGCGGGACGACATTCTGGGGCGCATCGAGGATGCCGGGCGCGACCTCATGCAGCAGATGCGCGCCGGGACGGTCGATGAGGCGGAGGCGTGGCTTTCGGCGGTCGACGACGACCAGCTTACCGCGGAGAAGGGCGACCTCGCCCTGCGTCTGGAAGAGCTCGACCGCGCCGTGCAGGAGCATCATCTTGCGCGGGCGCGGGCGGAGGAGGCTTTGGCCAAGATCGCAGGCAGCGACGAGGCGGCGGTGCTGGAGGAGCGGCGGCGCACGGCGCTGATCGAGCTTGCGGAAAAATCGCGGCGTTACCTCGCGACCCGCGCCGGCATTCTCGCCGCCGAACAGGCACTGCGGCTCTATCGCGAGCGCCATCGCAGCGCGATGATGGAGCGCGCCTCGAAGACCTTTCGCGATATCACGGGCGGCGAATATTCCGGGCTCTCGACGGTCCTGGAGAAGGACAGCGAGTTCCTCGTGGTCAATGCCGCTGGCGGCGGCTCGAAGCTGGCGAAAGACCTTTCCAAAGGCACGCGCTTCCAGCTCTACCTGGCGCTGCGTGTCGCGGGTTATCACGAGATCGCCGCCAGCCGCGAGATCGTACCCTTCATCGCCGACGATATCATGGAGACCTTCGACGACCGGCGCGCGCTGAACGCGCTCAAGGTGATGGGCGCCATGGCGACGGGCGGGCAGGTGATCTACCTGACGCACCACCAGCACCTGCGCGATCTCGCGCGCGAAGCCTGCCCGGATGTGGTGATCCATGAATTGTGAGGGCTGAAACGTTCGAGCTGTAAGGAAAGCGTTAACGCCCGGAACTTGACTTGGCGGATGGTAAGTGGTTCTTGGCGCACCATCGGCACCGCTGCTTTGCACGGCGCCCCGCGTTGACCAGAGGACGGGCACGAAACGGACGGCATGACGAACAGGACCGGAAAAGAAGCGACCATGTGGGAGCGGGGTTTTGCGCCCGCGGGCTTCCTCGTGCTGCTCTTTACCCTGTTCCTTTCGCAGTTCTCGCTGCCGCAGAGCGCCGCCACCGCTGGCCATCCGCAGCGCGCAGCCGCCGAAGGCGGCGTGGCACCATCGCCGCTCTCCACGACGGGCGACGAGCTTTGGTTCCCGGCGAGCGGCCATGCCGAACGGCGGGTCGCCAAGGCGAAAACCGGGCTTCCCGAGGGTGACGCGGCCGGCAAGGCGATCGTGCCGAGCGCTGGCCTGCTGCTCTATCCCTTTGAAATCGCCTCGTCAGGGGCATTCTTTGCTGTCGACGATGCTGCGCCGGCCTTGTCCGGCCATGCGGCGTTCCGCAGCCGCGCGCCTCCGGCTTTTGCCGCCTGAGGCCCTTTGGCGTTTCTGACGCCGCGCCATTCGATTGAAATTCCGATCCCAGCGGACGGCGCCGACTGATTCTGTCGCGCCCGTCCGTCAGTTTAAGTGGAACAACCCCATGAAAACCTCCAAATGGGCATTGTTGTTGTACACCGTGATCATCCTGTTCGGGGTGCTCGCGGCCGTGCCCAACGTGCTGACGACTGAACAGCAGGCGACGTTCGGGCGCTTCCTGCCCGCCAAGCCCGTCACCCTGGGCCTCGACCTGAAGGGCGGTTCGCATCTCGTGCTGGAAGTCGATTCCGCAGCACTGCGCAAGGCGCGCATGGACGTGCTCCTGAACGATGCGCGCGGCATCCTGCGCACCGCCGGCGAGCGCGCCTCGGCCGCCCGCCTCAACGGCACGACGCTGACGATCACGCTGGCCGACCAGGCCGCGCTCGACAAGGTCCTGCCGGAAGTGCGCAAGCTCGCCGCGCCGACCACGTCGCTCGGCTTCGGCACCGGCTCCTCCGACATCGATGTCGAGACCTCCGGCACCGTCATCACCGTGGCGCTGACGGAAGCGGGCATCAACGAGCGCATGTCGGCCGCCGTCGAGCAGAGCCTTGAAATCATCCGCCGCCGCGTCGACCAGGTCGGCGTTGCCGAACCGCTCATCCAGCGCGTTGGCGGCGACCGCATCCTCGTGCAGCTGCCGGGCCTCCAAGACCCGACGCGCCTGCGCCAGCTGCTTGGCTCGACCGCACAGATGAGCTTCCACATGGTCGACCAGACCGTGGACCCGAACAGCGTCGCGCCCCGCGGCGTGATGATCCTGCCCGGCGCCAACGACCCCGGCAAATATGCCGTGGAAGAGCGTGTGGCGATCTCGGGCGACCGCCTGGCGGACGCAAAGGCCGGCTTCGACCAGCGCACGAACGAGCCGATCGTCTCGTTCAGCTTCGATTCGACCGGTGCCCGCCAGTTCGCGGAAATCACCCAGGCGAATGTCGGAAAACCCTTCGCCATCGTTCTCGACGGCAAGGTCTTGACGGCACCCGTCATCCGCGAGCCGATCATCGGCGGCCAGGGCCAGATCTCCGGCAACTTCAACCCGCAGGAAGCGACCGTGCTTTCGGCGCTGCTGCGCTCCGGCGCGCTGCCGGCACCGCTCACCATCATCGAGGAGCGCACCGTCGGCCCGAACCTCGGCTCCGACTCGATCCGCATGGGCCTCTACACCGGCTTTGCCGGCCTTCTCGCCGTCGTGATCATGATGCAGGTGCTCTATGGCTCCTGGGGTCTCATCGCAAACCTCGGCCTCGTGCTGCATACGATCCTGACGATCGGCTTGCTCGGGCTGCTGGGCTCGACGCTGACCTTGCCCGGCATCGCCGGCATCATCCTCGGCATCGGCATGGCGGTGGACGCCAACATCCTCATCAACGCCCGTATCCGTGAAGAGACGGCGGCGGGCGCCGGCGCCATGAAGGCGCTCGATGTCGGCTTCAACAAGGCCTATGCCACCATCGTCGACGGCAACATGACGACCATGGTCGGCATGATCCTGCTCTTCATGTTCGGCTCCGGCCCGGTGCGCGGCTTCGCCATCACCATGATCATCGGCCTCGCAATCTCGATGTTCACCTCGATCACCTTCGTGCGCCTGCTGATGCGCGAAGTGGTCATCCGCAGCAAGATGAAGAAGATCGACATCCACTCGATGTTCGGCGCGGTGCCGAGCATCCCGACCTTCTCCTTCATGCGCGGCCGCTACATCGCCATCGCCATGTCGGCGTTCATCTCGACAAGCTCGGTCATCCTGTTCTTCACGCCGGGTCTCAACTACGGCATCGACTTCGTCGGCGGCATCCAGGTCGAGGCGACTTCCAAGACGCCGATCGACCTCGCCGTCGTGCGCGAGAAGATGGAGAGCCTGAACCTCGGCGAAGTGGCGCTGCAGGAATTCGGCCAGGGCACCTCCGTGCTCGTGCGCGTGCAGCGTCAGCCGGGCGGCGAAGAGGCGCAGTCCGCGGCCCTCCAGCAGGTCCGCGACGGCGTTGCGGCGGTGATCGCGGATGCGAACTTCGAGCGCACGGAAGTGGTCGGCCCGACGGTCAGCACGGAGCTTGCGCGTTCCGGCTTCCTCGCCGTCGCGCTCGGCATGCTGGCGATCCTGATCTACATCTGGTGGCGCTTTGAATGGCACTTTGCCGTGGGCGCCATCGCGACGCTGATCCTGGACATCACCAAGATGATCGGCTTCTTCTCCCTGATGCAGATCGACTTCAACCTGACGGCCATCGCCGCGGTGCTGACGCTGATCGGTTACTCGGTCAACGACAAGGTGGTGGTGTACGACCGCATGCGCGAGAACATGCGCAAGTACAAGTCGATGCCGTTCTCAGACCTTATCGACCTGTCGATCAACCAGGTGGTCATGCGATGCATCTTCACCTCCGTCGCCGTCGCGGTCTCGCTGCTGCCGATGGCGATCTGGGGTGGGGATACGGTCAAGCCGTTCGCTTGGCCGATGCTGTTCGGCGTCGTGGTCGCAACGACCTCGTCGATCTATATCGGCGGTCCGATCCTGCTCTTCCTCAGCCGCTGGTGGACGGATCGCGACGCGACACGGGCGCCCGGTTCGGCGACGACGCCAGCGACCGAAGCTTGAAACCGGAACGGGCGCCCTTGAGGCGCCCGTTTCGTTTCAGGGGAAGCGGGCGGGGCTGAAGGTCTCCGCCGTTATGCCCTCGCGGGCCAGCGGTTCGGGCACCGGGTCTCCGGTGAGGAGGGCGGCCGCGAGGCTGCCGAGGGCGGGCGAGGTGAGGATGCCGTATCCGCCCTGTCCGGCGAGCCAGAAGAAGCTCGGTTCGTCCTTGGCGGGGCCGATCACCGGCAGCCGGTCCGCAGAAAAACTGCGCATGCCGGCCCAACTGCGGAAGACGCGGCGCACGTTCAAGGTCGTCGCTTCCTCGACATAGTGGGCGGCATAGGCGACGTCGAGCTCCTCCGGCTGCACGTCGGCCGGTTCGCAGGGCGTTTCGTCGGCGGGCGAGGCGAGCAGGCGGCCACCTTCGGGCTTGAAGTAGAAGATGTCCTCGACCTCGTTGATCTCCGGCAGGCGGCTGGCGTCGATGCCCTCGGGCAGGTCAATGGTGACCGCCGTGCGGCGATGCGGCACGATGCCGGCCGGTGTGACGCCGCAAAGCCCCGCGACCGTATCGGCCCAGCCGCCGGCCGCATTCACCACTGTTCCGGCGGCGATCGTTTCGTCATTCGTTTCGATCAGCCAGCTGCCGCCGACCCGCCGGGCGCCGGCGAACGACCGGCCTTCAAGGATCTGGGCACCGTGGCGCCGCGCGTGGCGGGCATAGGCCTGCAACAGCGCGTCCACCTCGATATCCCAATAGTCCGGGTCGAAATAGGCCGCGACGGCATAGGCTGGGTTCAGCATCGGCGCGCGGGCGAGCATGGCCGCCGTATCGAGCCATTCCACCGCCACGCCGAGCACTTGCGCCGCCTCGAAACGGGTGCGCACCAACGCTTCCTTGCCCTCGGAGCCGAGGATGATGCTGCCACGGTCGATGAGCAACGGCACGGCGGCAAAATCGTCCGGCGGTGCACTGAGGAAGCGATGGCTGGCGCGGGCGAGTGCGTTCACGAGGGGTGCATTGTCGCGCAAAGTGAATTCGGCGGCCGAGCGGCCAGTGCTGTGGTAGCCGAGCGCGCCTTCGCGCTCCAGCACGACGACGGAGCGGTGCGGGCTCAGGAAATAGGCGAGCGATATGCCGGCAATGCCGCCGCCGATGATTGCGATGTCGAACGTCTGCATGGCCGCCTCCACTGTCTTTGCAGGGACAGGCCTAAGCAAGCTTTCGGCATTCTTCAAATTTATAGAGGTGAAGGTGGATATCAGCCGGATTGATGCGGCTCGCCCCAGCGCCATGGTGGCACCTCGGCCATGTGGGTGAGGAAGGCGCGCTCGGCCGGATTGAGCGCCGAGCCGGGATTGGTGATGCGGAAGGTTTCTGCCACCGGCAGATCGTCATAGGGCGGAAGCTGCCAGAGTTCGCCGGCCGTCAGCGCCACGCCGGTGAGGTGCGCCGGCAGCATGCCGATGCCGGCATTGGCCACCACGAGGCGCAGCACCTCCTCCACGTTGAAGGCGAGCGCGCGCACCTGCTGGCCGAAGGAGCCGACGGCGCGCACGGCCGTGACCGGCCCCATATGCGGCCCGCCCAGTACGTCGGCGAGGAAGGAGACATAGGGTTCGCCGCGCAGGTCCTCCAGCCGCGCATCGAGCGCGCCGAACAGCCGGTGACCGCGGCCGCAATAGAGCGCATAGCGCTCGTAGCAGAAGGGCACCTTTTCCAGCCCCTCAGGAATGATACCGTCGGAAAGCCCGAGCGTCGCCACGCCGCGCTCCACCGAGCGGATGACGTCGGTGGTCGTCTCGACCGTCACGCCGACGGTGACGCGCGGATGCAGCCGAAAGAAATCGGCGATCGCCCGGTCCCAGGCGGGGTTCATGGCGTGGCTCACCGAATGGATGGTGATATGGCCGGCAATGTCTTCGCTGGAGGGCTGCATCGCCTCCGGCAGCCGCACGATGGCGGTAAAGATATCGTGGCACAGCGCATGCAGCCGCTCGCCCGCTTCCGTCAGCTCGAAACGGCCGGGGCTGCGGTCGATCAGCCGGTGGCCGACCGATTGCTCCAGCCGCTTCAGCGCCATGCTGACGGCCGGCTGTTGCAGCAAAAGCCTGTTCGCCGCCCGCGTGATGCTGCCTTCCTCCACCACCACCACGAAGGTGCGCAGGAGGTTCCAGTCGAGATTGTGGGCGAAGCGTTCGAGACGGTTTGTGGGCATGCACGTAGCTAGGACGGCGGCGTGGGAAAAGGCAAGAGCCGAGGCGAAGGCCCGGTTTCACAACCCCTGCTGGATAAATGACTACCCCTGGTCGGCGACATGCGCTTTTCGACGGCAATGGCTCGTTTTTACCGGAACCAAAAAGCCCGCAGGCGCATTTTGCCGGTCGAACGAAGGGGAAATTGCCATATGTGGGAACGGTTTAGCACCAGCGGGCTCGCGGGGTCCTATCTCGATGACTTGCTGGCCGACGGCGTGAACGCACGCATGGAATTCCGCCCCAGACGGGCGTTCGACCCCCATCCATTTCTGGTCAGTCTTGATGACGAGGGTGAAGCCGAGGCGTTTTTCACCCGGCCCATCGATGGATCGGCCATCGGGCGGTCGCCCCGCTTCGAGCCTTGATGGCGCAAATGAAAGAGGCGGCCGAAGCCGCCTCGCTTTGGTGACAACCATCACCCGCCCACTGCCGTCATCCTCGGGTTTAACCCGAGGATCCACGCGACACCCGCGGCTGTGGATGGTCGGGTCAGGCCCGACCATGACGGAGGAGAGGTTGGGCAGACTTTGTCATGAAGCCAATTATTTCATCGTGTAGATGTCGATGGAAAAATACTTGTCGTTGATCTTCTTGTAGGTGCCGTCCTCGCGGATGGCCTTCAGGGCAGCGTTCAGCTTCTCGCGAAGATCGTTGTCGTCCTGGCGCACCGCGATGCCTACACCTTCGCCGACGAATTTCGGATCGGTGATCGGCGTGCCGGCGAGCTCGCAGCAGGCCTTGCCGTCGTCGTTCTTGGTGACCCAGTCGAGCAGCGGGATCATGTCGCCGACCTGCAGGTCGAGGCGGCCGTTCGCCATGTCGAGGTTCACTTCGTCCTGCGTCGGATAGAGCTTGATGTCGGCATCGGGATAGACGGCCGCGACGTAATCGGCCTGCGTGGTGCCGGACTGGGCGCCGATCGTCTTGCCCTTCATGCCTTCATTTGTGAAATCGGTAAGCCCGGCGCCCTTCGGCGCGGCATGCGTCATGGCGGCGAGATAGTAGGGGTCCGTGAAGGAAACCTGCTTCTTGCGCTCCTCGGTGATGAACATCGAGGCGATGATCATGTCGTATTTCTTGGCGACGAGGCCGGGAATGATGCCGTCCCAATCCTGCGCGACGACTTCGCATTCGACCTTCATCTTCTCGCAGAGCGCAAGGCCGATCTGCACGTCGAAGCCATCGAGATTGCCGGCGGAATCCTGGAAGTTGAAGGGCGGGTAAGCGCCTTCCGTGCCGATCTTCAGCGTTTGCGCGGAAGCCTGGGCGGAAAGCAGGGTGGAGCCTGCAAGAGCAAGCGCGAGCAGCATTTTTTTCATGGTCGTTCCCCTGTTCTGATTGTGACCGAGGGAACGGTAGCGCGGCCCCGTGCATAAACGAAATAGATAGCCCTGATGTCAGCTATCATTTCAGTTTATGCTCAGGCCGCCATGAAACGGGAGACGCCGCGCATCACGCCGCGCAGTTCCGCCAGCCCCTTCAGCCGGCCAATCAGCGAGTAGCCGGGATTGATGCGCGCCTTGCCGATATCGTCGGCGAGCAGGTGGCCATGGTCGGGCCGCATGGGAATACGCCAGTCGGCGCGGCCTTCCGCCTTGCGCCGCGCCTGCTCCTCCAGAAGCGCCACGACGACCTCCACCATGTCGGTCGAACCATCGAGATGATCGGCCTCGTGGAAGGAGCCGTCGGGCTCGCGGGTGACGTTGCGCAGGTGGGCGAAATGGATGTTCGGGCCGAATTCGCGCACCATGGCCGGCAGGTCGTTATCGGCCCGAACCCCATAGGAGCCGGTGCAGAAGGTGAGGCCGTTCGCGGGGCTGGGTGCGGCGGCAAGGATCGCGCGGGCATCTTCGGCACAGGAGACGACGCGCGGCAGGCCGAACAGCGAGAACGGCGGATCATCCGGGTGGATGCACAGCCGCGCGCCGACCTCTTCCGCCACCGGCACGATCTCGCGCAGGAAGTCTTGCAGATTGCCGCGCAACGCCGTGGCGTCGATGCCCTGGTACTCCTCCAGCGCCTTCCGGAAGCTGTCACGATCGTAGCTGCGCTCGGTCGCCGGCAGGCCGGCGATCAGGTTGCGCTCGATCGTCGCCACCTGGTCGTCATTGAGCGAGATCAGCCGGTCCTTCGCGGTGCGGATGGCCGCGGGCGTATAATCCTTCTCCGCATCCTTCCGGCGCAGCACCAGCAGGTCGTAGGCGGCGAAATCGACGGCATCGAAGCGCAGCGCATAGCCGGTGGAGGGCATGCGGTAGAGCAGGTCGGTGCGCGTCCAGTCGCAGACGGGCATGAAGTTATAACAGATCGTCCTGATGCCGGCCTTGGCCAGCGCCCGGATCGTATCCTTGTAGGCGCCGATATATTTGCTGCGCTCGGGGCCGGCGATCTTGATCGAATTGTGCACCGGAATGCTCTCGACCACCGACCAGGTCAGGCCCGCGGCCTCGATCGCCGCTTTGTGGGAGAGGATGCCGTCGAGCGGCCAGGCCGAGCCGTCATAGATATGGTGGAGCGCGGAGACGATGCCGGTGGCGCCGGCCTGCCTGATATGGTCGAGGGTCACCGGATCCTTCGGACCATACCAGCGAAAACATTCTTCCATCATCGTCATTCCTCCAGGCCCCAACCCCGGCGGTTGGATCACACGGGCAGGGGGTGCGCAAGGGGCGCGCCGGAAGATGACTCAATCTCTTCGAAAACCGGACCAACCGCCTGTTCCGACTCCGGTTTTGCGACCTGCATTGACGGCGTGGATTTCGTCACCGATGCCGGCCTGAAGACCGGCATCGGTGACGCGCAATCGCTACCAGCGCTGGTGCACATGCGGAGCGACGAGGCGGTAGTAAACCTCGCGCGTCGCTTCCATCACGTCTTCCGGAATGGCGGGCAGGCTCGCGGCCCTCGCGTTTGCCTGTGCCTGCTCGGCATTGCGCGCGCCGGGGATGACGACGCTGACGGCATCAGCCATCAGGATCCAGCGCAGCGCGAAGGCGGCCATGGTCGTGCCGGCAGGCACCAGCGCGCGGATTTCCTCGACGGCCTGCAAGCCGGTCTCGAAGGGCACGCCGGCAAAGGTCTCGCCGACATCGAAGGATTCGCCGTGACGGTTGAAGTTGCGGTGGTCATCGGCGGCAAAGGCCGTCTCGCGCGTGATCTTGCCCGAGAGCAGGCCGCTGGCCAGCGGTACGCGCGCGATGATCGCGACGTGGCGGCGGGCGGCTTCCTTGAAGAACAGCTGCGCCGGGCGCTGGCGGAACATGTTGTAGATGATCTGCACGCTGACGACGCCCGGGAACTCGATCGCCTTCAGCGCTTCCTCGACCTTCTCGACGCTGACGCCGTAGTTGGCGATCTTGCCGGCGGCCTTGATCTCTTCCAGCGCCTGGAAGACTTCGGGGCGGTAGTAGACCTCCGCCGGCGGGCAATGCAGCTGCACGAGGTCGAGGCGCTCGACGCCGAGGTTCTTCAGGCTGCGATCGATGAAACCTTCGAGATTTTCCTTGTTGTAGCCGTCGGCGACATGCGGCGAGAGCCTACGGCCGGCCTTGGTCGCCACCATCGGGCGCTGGCCGCCGCGTTCCTTCAGCACGTCGGCGATGATCTTTTCCGAGCGGCCATCGCCATAGACGTCGGCGGTATCGATGAAGCTCATGCCGGCGTCGAGTGCGGCGTGGAGGGCGGCGCGGCCGTCCGCCTCGGTGACGTCACCCCAGGCGCCGCCGATCTGCCAGGCGCCGAAGCCGATATCCGTGGTGGTAAAACCCGTGCGGCCGAATTTGCGATGTCTCATGAAAAAGTCTCCCGACACATTGATGTGTCGGGAGGTAGCATTCCGCTGGAACGCGGACAAGGAAATCGCTTCCGCCTATGGCTCAGGCCGGAGTGATTTCTACCAGATAGAAGGCCGCACTTTCGCCGGCCGAGACCACCTCGGCGCTGTCCGAGCCATTGAGCACCAGAGCATCGAGCGGCTGGAGGCCGATGAGGCCTTCAGCGGTGGAAACGCCGAGCGGGTCGAGGGCCAGCAACAGGCGTTCACCGGAGGATTCCGCGAGAGCCAGCGAGCCTTCCGCGACGTGCCGCGCCAGCCTGTGCTGGAAAACGCCACGACGGGTCATGACGTTGAGGTCGGTAATCGGCCCACCGGTGAGGCGCGCCGTGGTCGGTGCGTCGGCCGGGAAGGCGAGGGGCGCGGTCTCTGGCGTCAGCAGTTTTTCGCCGACATCCTCGATGGACAGCGCCATGCCGTCTCCCGAAAGCACCGCCAGCGTGCGGTCGATGCCGGGGAAGACCGAAAACGGTCCGTCGCTCGCCACCGTCGCCATGCTGACGCGCCAGCCGAACTCCGAAAGGTCGGCACCTTCCGGATGGACGATCACCTCGACCGTCTCGCCGCCGCCGTTCTTCCACGGCATGCGGCGATGCTCGATGTTGCGCAGAAGCCGCATCCTCAGTTGCCGAGGATGCCGGGCAGGCGCAGGCCCTTGTCCTTCGCGCAATCGAGCGCGATGTCGTAGCCGGCATCCGCATGGCGCATGACGCCGGTCGCCGGATCGTTCCACAGCACGCGGCCGAGGCGTTCGGCTGCCGCATCCGTGCCGTCGGCGCAGATGACGACGCCCGAATGCTGCGAGAAGCCCATGCCGACGCCGCCGCCATGGTGCAGCGAGACCCAGGTCGCACCCGAGGCGGTGTTGAGCAGCGCGTTCAGCAGCGGCCAGTCGGACACGGCGTCCGAGCCATCCTTCATCGATTCCGTCTCGCGGTTCGGCGAGGCAACGGAGCCCGAATCGAGGTGGTCGCGGCCGATGACGATCGGCGCGCTCAGTTCGCCGTTCTTGACCATCTCGTTGAACGCGAGGCCGAGGCGGTGGCGATCACCGAGGCCGACCCAGCAGATGCGCGCCGGCAGGCCCTGGAAGGCGATGCGCTCGGCGGCCATGTCGAGCCAGTTGTGCAGGTGCTTGTTGTCGGGCAGCAGTTCCTTGACCTTGGCGTCGGTCTTGCGGATGTCCTCCGGATCGCCGGACAGCGCAGCCCAGCGGAACGGGCCGATGCCGCGGCAGAACAGCGGGCGGATATAGGCCGGCACGAAGCCCGGGAAGGCGAAGGCGTTTTCGAGGCCCTCTTCCTTGGCGACCTGGCGGATGTTGTTGCCATAGTCGAAGGTCGGGATGCCCATGTCCTGGAAAGCGATCATCGCTTCGACATGCTCGCGCATCGAGGCGCGGGCGGCCTTTTCGACAGCCTTCGGGTCGCTTTCGCGCTTGGCCTTCCATTCGGCCATCGTCCAGCCCTTCGGCAGGTAGCCGTTGATCGGGTCGTGGGCGGACGTCTGGTCGGTGACCATGTCGGGGCGGATGCCGCGGCGGACCATTTCCGGCAGGATCTCGGCGGCATTGCCGAGCAGGCCGACGGACTTGGCTTCACCGGCCTTCGTCCAGCGGTCGATCATCGCGAGCGCCTCGTCGAGCGTGTCGGCCTTTTCGTCGATGTAGCGGGTGCGCAGACGGAAATCGATCGAGTCCGGGTTGCACTCGACGGCGAGGCACGAGGCGCCGGCCATGACGGCGGCGAGCGGCTGGGCGCCGCCCATGCCGCCGAGACCGCCGGTCAGCACCCACTTGCCCTTGAGGTCGCCGTTGTAGTGCTGGCGGCCGGCTTCCACGAAGGTTTCGTAGGTGCCCTGAACGATGCCCTGGCTGCCGATGTAAATCCACGAACCGGCCGTCATCTGGCCGTACATGGCAAGGCCCTTCTTATCCAGCTCGTTGAAATGGTCCCACGTCGCCCAGTGCGGCACGAGGTTGGAATTGGCGATCAGCACGCGCGGCGCATCCTTGTGTGTGCGGAAAATGCCGACGGGCTTGCCGGACTGCACGATCAGCGTCTCGTTTTCTTCGAGGTCACGCAGCGAGGCGACGATCTTGTCGAAATCGGCCCAGGTGCGGGCGGCACGGCCGATGCCGCCATAGACGACCAGTTCATGCGGGTTTTCCGCGACGTCGGGGTCGAGATTGTTCATCAGCATGCGCAGCGGCGCTTCCGTCATCCAGCTCTTGGCGGTGAGCTCGGTGCCGCGGGCAGCGCGGATTTCGCGGATGTTGTGGCGGGGATTGGTGGTCATTGGCTGGTTCTCCCGGGATCAGCGTGGAAGGGTGGAGGCGAGCGCCTCGAGACGGTTCAGGATGTCTGTCAGAACAATGCGCAGCCGCGCGGCCTTCTCGTCGTCGAGGGCAAAGGGCGGGGCTTCCGTGGCAAGATGGCTCACCTGCGCGAGTTCCATCTGGATGGCGTGCACGCCGGTTTCCGGCTTGCCGTAATGGCGCGTCGTCCAGCCGCCCTTGAAGCGGCCGTTGAGGATGCTGGTATAGTTCTCGGCCTTCGCGCAGGCGTCGAAGGTCGCCGTCTCGATGGCCTTGTCGCAGGTACGGCCCATGTCGGTGCCGACGTTGAAATCCGGCAGCCGGCCTTCGAACAGGAAGGGGATCAGCGAGCGGATCGAGTGGCAATCGTAGAGGATCGCCACGCCATGGATCGCCTTGACGCGCTCGATCTCGGCGGCAAGGGCCGCATGATAGGGCGCGTGGAAATTGGCGAGCCGGAAGGCGATGTCCGCCTCGGTCGGCGCTTCGCCATCCTTCCAGATCGGCTTGCCGTCGAAATCCGTTTCCGGCACGAGGCCCGTCGTGTTCTGGCCGGGGTAGAGGCTGACGCCGGCCGGATCGCGGTTGGCGTCGATGACGTAGCGGTGGAACGTGGCGCGCACGGTCGTCACGTTCGGCAGCAGATCGTGATAGAGACGCTCGATATGCCAGTCCGTATCGGCGAGGATGCGGCCGTTGTCGTTCAGGCGTTCCCATATGTCGGCCGGCACGTCCGTGCCGGTGTGCGGGAAGGCGAGGATGACGGGCGAGGTGCCCTGGTGGGTTTCGAAAACCGCCATGTCAGGCCTCCAGAACCGGCAGGATGCCCTTGGAAACGGAGGCGCCGAGCGCGCCCGACGAGACGAAGCTGCTGGCGGCGGCGAGATCCGGCGCCATGTAGCGGTCCTCTTCCAGCGTCGCGACCACAGTGCGCAGCGTTGCCACGACCTTCTGCAATTCCGGGCTGGTGACGAGCGGCGCGCGGAACTCGATGCCCTGGGCCGCGGTCAGCGCCTCGATGCCGATGATGGCGGAAAGATTTTCCGTCATGCGCAGCAGGCGGCGGGCGCCGTGGCAGGCCATGGAGACGTGGTCTTCCTGGTTGGCGGACGTCGGCGTCGAATCGACCGAGGCCGGATGCGCCATCTGCTTGTTTTCGCTCATCAGCGCGGCCGAGGTGACTTCCGCGATCATGAGGCCGGAATTGAGCCCCGGCTTCTTGGCGAGGAAGGCCGGCAGGCCAAAGGAGAGAGCCGGGTCGACCAGAAGCGCGATGCGCCGCTGCGAAATCGCGCCGATCTCGCAGACCGCGAGGGCGATCTGGTCGGCGGCAAAAGCGACGGGTTCGGCGTGGAAGTTGCCGCCCGAAATGACGCTGTTGTCGGACAGCACCAGGGGGTTGTCGGTGACGGCATTGGCTTCGATTTCGAGCGTGCGGGCGGCGGAGCGCAGGACATCGAGGCAGGCGCCGTCGACCTGCGGCTGGCAGCGGATGCAATAGGGGTCCTGCACGCGCTCGTCGCCGGTGATGTGGCTTTCGCGGATGACGGAGCCGGCGAGCAGCGCGCGCAGCGACGCGGCGGCATCGATCTGGCCCTTATGGCCGCGCAGCGTGTGGATATCCGGATGGAACGGCGCGGAGGAGCCCATGGCGGCATCGGTGGACAGCGCGCCGGTGACGAGGGCCGCCTGGGCCGCGCGATGCGCCCGGAAGAGACCGGCGAGCGCCAGGGCGGTGGAGACCTGCGTGCCGTTGATGAGCGCGAGGCCCTCCTTGGCGGCAAGCACGACGGGCTTCAGGCCGGCCTTTGCGAGGGCCGCGCCGCCGGGAAGGCGTTCGCCGGCATAGATGGCTTCGCCTTCGCCGATCATTACGGCCGCCATATGGGCGAGCGGAGCAAGGTCCCCGGAGGCGCCGACGGAACCCTGTTCGGGGATGACCGGGATAACGCCCTTTTCCTGCATGGTTTCCAGCAGGCGGACGATATCGAGGCGCACGCCGGAAGCGCCGCGGCCGAGCGAGATCAGCTTCAGCGCCATGATGAGGCGCACGATGTTTTCGGACAGCGGTTTGCCGACGCCGCAGCAATGCGACAGGATCAGGTTGCGCTGGAGCGTCGCGACATCGGCCGCTGCGATCTTGATGGAGGCAAGTTTGCCGAAGCCGGTGTTGATGCCGTAGACCGGCTCGTCGCCGCCGGCGATTTCGGCAATGCGCGCGGCTGCCTTGGCGATACCCGCGTCGAAGAACGGGTCGAGACGGGCGGAAACGCCGGTCCAGTAGATGGATTCAAGGGTTTTGAGGGGCACGGAGCCTGGATGAAGCGTGATCGTCATTTTGCATTCCTCGATGCAGCCCGGCCTTCGAATTGACCTGCTGCGAATTGACCTAATGTCCGCTGCGGATACGGGCAAACATGGGGTTGAAGCCCATGCGGTAGACCAGTTCCGCCGGCCGGCCGATGTCCCAGAGGACGAAATCGGCCCATTTTCCGGCTTCGAGCGTCCCCACTTCATCGACCAGGCCCAGCGCGCGGGCGGCTTCGCGGGTGGTGCCGGCAATGCATTCCGTGACGGTCATGCCGAAGAGGGTGGCGGCCATGTTCATGGTGAGGAGGAGCGAAGTCAGCGGCGAGGTGCCGGGATTGGAATCCGTCGCGACGGCCATCTTCACGCCGTGCTTGCGGAAGAGCTCGACCGGCGGCTTCTTCGTCTCGCGGATGAAGTAGAAGGCGCCCGGCAGGATGACGGCGACCGTGCCGGCCTTCGCCATGGCGGCGGCCCCCGCATCGTCGGTATATTCGAGATGGTCGGCCGAAAGCGCGCCGTAGGAGGCGGCAAGGGCTGCGCCATTGAGGTTCGAAAGCTGGTCGGCGTGCAGCTTGACCGGCAGGCCGAAGCCCTTGGCGGCGTCGAAGACCTTCGCCATTTCCGCCGGCGAGAAGGCGATGCCCTCGCAAAAACCGTCCACAGCGTCGGCAAGGCCTTCCGCCGCGATGGCCGGCAGCATCTCGTTGACTACCTTGTCGATATAGGCCGCCTTGTCGCCGTTCATTTCCGGCGGCAGCGCATGGGCGCCGAGGAAGGTGGTGCGCACGGTCACGTCGCGTTGTTCGGCAACGCGGCGGGCGGCGCGCAGCGACTTCAGTTCGTTTTCGGTATCGAGGCCGTAGCCGGATTTCAGCTCGACGGTCGTCACGCCTTCGGCGATCAGCGCGTCGAGGCGGGGGAGCGTCTGGCGCACGAGATCGTCTTCGCTCGCAGCGCGCAGCGCCTTGACCGAGGAGACGATGCCGCCGCCGGCGCGTGCGATCTCCTCATAGGAGGCGCCGGCAAGACGCAGCTCGAATTCATGGGCGCGGTCGCCGGCATGCACGAGATGGGTGTGGCAGTCGATGAGGCCCGGCGTGATCCACCGGCCTTCGCAATCGACGGTTTCCGCAGCGGAGAATTCGGCGGGCAGATCGGCTTCAGGACCAACGAAGGCGATGCGACCGTCGCGCACGGCAATAGTGCCATCCTCGACGATGCCGAGGCCGGGCAGGCTCTCGTTGAGCGTCGCCAGCCGGGCATTGCGCCAGACGCGCACCGTGTCCTTTTCCGCTGCTGATACCATGATTGCCTCTTCCCTGTGATGAAGATAATGTATATACATAATCGCAGAGGACGCAAGAGCGAATTTGCGGATCGGCGTCGAAGATACACCGGAAGAGGGAGGGAGCGGCATGGCCGTCATTCATGCAAGGCAGGCGCTGCTTACGGGCGGTTGGGCGAAGGATGTGCGGGTCCATATCGAAGACGGCCGCATCGCGCGCCTCGAAACGGATGCCGCCGCCGCAGCGGGTGACGAGCGCCACGACACCATCGTCGCCGGCATGCCGAACCTGCACAGCCACGCCTTCCAGCGCGGCATGGCGGGCCTTGCGGAAACGCGCGGGCCGGGCAGCGACAGCTTCTGGAGCTGGCGCAATGTCATGTATCGCTTCGCGCTGTCCATGACGCCGGACGATGTCGAGGCAGTGGCTGCCCAGCTCTATGTCGAGATGCTGGAGGCCGGCTTTACCCGCGTCGGCGAGTTCCACTACCTGCACCATGACAAGGACGGCGGGCATTATGGCGACATCGCCGAAATGGCCGTTCGCATCGCGTCGGCCGCGTCCGAAACCGGCATCGCGCTGACGCTGCTGCCCGTCTTCTATGCCCATGCCGGCTTTGGCGGCACGGCGCCCGGCGAGGGGCAGCGCCGGTTCATCAACGACCGGGGTTCCTACGCCGCACTGTTGGAGCGTTGCCGCACGCTGACGGATGCGCTGCCCGGCGGCGTTACCGGCGTCGCGCCGCACAGCCTGCGTGCCGTCACGCCGGAGGAGCTGTCCGCCGTCGTCGCGATGGCCGGCGACAAGCCGATCCACATCCACATCGCCGAGCAGGTGAAGGAAGTGGAGGACAGCATCGCCTGGTCCGGCCGCCGCCCTGTGGAATGGCTGCTCGACAACCAGGCCGTCGACGGCCGCTGGTGCTTCATCCACGCCACGCACATGACGGACACCGAGACGCGCGGCATGGCGAAAGCCGGCGCGATCGCCGGCCTCTGCCCGATCACCGAAGCCAATCTCGGCGACGGCATCTTCCCGGCAGAGTTTTTTGCCGCCGGCGGCCGATTCGGCGTCGGCTCCGATTCGAACGTGCTGATCGGCCTGCCGGACGAGCTGCGCCAGCTCGAATATTCCGAGCGTCTCGCCCACCGCGCCCGCAACGTGCTCGCCGCCCCCGGCGGTTCGACCGGCACGGCGCTGTTCGACGGTGCGCTGGTCGGCGGTGCCGCGGCACTCGGTGTGGACGCAGGCATCGCCGCCGGCAACGCGGCAGACTTCGTCAGCGTCAAGGCCCGTCATGGCCTCGCTCTTACGGGCGACGCGCTGCTCGACGGCTGGATCTTCGCGAACGGTGCCGAGGTCGATTGCGTCTGGGTGAATGGCCGCAAGCAGGTCGAGGGCGGCCGCCATGCGGCGCGCGAAAAAATCGGCCGGCGCTTCACCGCGACGATGCGGGCGCTCACGGACGCCTGAGGGCGTATTGTAAGGCGGGCCTGCCTTTCCTATGACTTGTCCCACCGGGCGATTGCGCCCGGCAAGCGCGGAGGCGACCATTTCCATCGACCAGGAGAAGACACGGACCGAGGCCAAGGAGCCGCCGCTGCATCGCCGCATCCTGGAGGAAGTGGAAGGCAAGATCCTCTCGGGCGAATGGCCGCCGGGCCACCGCATTCCCTTCGAGCACGAGCTGACCGAACAGTACCAGTGCTCGCGCATGACGGTGAACAAGGCGATCACAGAACTGGTCAAGCGCGGCCTCATCGAGCGGCGGCGCAAGTCCGGCAGCTACGTCACCCACCCGCATGCGCAATCGGCCGTGCTGGAGATCCACGACATCCGGCTCGAGGTCGAATCGCTCGGGCTGCGCTATCGCTACGAGAAGCGCACGCGCCTCGACCGGTCGGCAAAAGCGGCCGACCGCCGCCTGATGGACCTGCCGGAACCCGCACCGCTGACGGAGATTTCCGCGCTGCATTTTGCAGGTGCCCAGCCGTTCTGCCTGGAGGACCGCCTGATCAACCTCGTCGCCGTGCCGGAAGCCGCGGCCGAAACCTTTGACGATACCGCGCCCGGCGCCTGGCTGATCAGCCGCGTGCCGTGGAGTGCCGCCGAACACCGCATCCGTGCCGTCGGCGCCGATACCCGGGCCGCAGACCTGCTGGCGATCGCTCCGGGCACCGCCTGCCTGGTCGTCGAACGGCGCACCTGGAGCGGCGGCGTCTATATCACCCATGTGCGGCTGACCTATCCGGGCGAAAAACACGAGCTCGTCGCCGAATTCGCCCCGTCGCATCCCAAGCAAAACGCCTGAACCCTCAGGACCAATCGACATTCAGCCCATGCCGGTCTGCAAATGGCGCTTTTGCGTGCTTCCGGTGCTCACGTACATTGAGTACGCTGCGCTCCGGGTCACGCAAAACCACCATTTTCGCCACGGCCTGAGCTGAATGTCGATTGGTCCTAGGCGCCGCCGGCGAAATGTTCGGACCGGATGGTGGCGTAATAGGGGGCCAGCGACGGGCTTGCCTCGCTCAGCACATCGAAGGTTGCGTCGTCGGCTGTCAGCCGTCCGGCATATTTGTCCTCGATAAAGCGGGCATGCTGGGCCATCGCGGCATCCGGCAGGCTGCGCAGGGCGGTGAAGACGGGTGCTGCACCGCTGCGACCCTTTACCGTGATGCGATCGAGTTCCAGCACGGCGAAATCCTTCGCGGCAAGCGTCGCCGTGCGCTCGCCGATGAGCAGCGGCACGCCATAGGCCTTCGACGCCCCCTCCAGGCGCGAGGCGAGGTTCACCGCGTCGCCCAGCACCGAATAGTCGAAGCGCTGCGAGGATCCCATGTTTCCGACCACGCAGTCGCCGGTATTGATGCCGATGCCGATGCGCAGGGCGTGATAGGGCGTGCCGCTCGCCGCCGCTTCCGCCTTGAGCTTCGCATTCAATGTTGCCATCGCATCGAGCATGTCGAGCGCGGCGGCGACCGCGTGCCTGGCATGGTGTTCGTCATCGAGCGGCGCGTTCCAGAAGGCCATCACGCAGTCGCCGATATATTTGTCGATCGTTCCACCATGTTTCAGCACGATGTCGGAAAGCGGCGTCAGCAGCCGGTTGATCAGCGTGGTCAGCTGTTCCGGGTCGTCCTTCATCGTCTCGGCGATGGTGGTGAAGCCGCGCACGTCGCAAAACAGGATGGAGAGGGTGCGTCGCTCGCCGCCGAGTTTCAGCTGCGAAGGGTCGCGGGCGAGGCGCTCGACGAGGGCGGGCGAGAGATATTGCGAGAAGGCGCGCACGATCTCGCGCCGCCGCCGCCGCTCCTCCGCATAGTCGAGTGCCGTCTGGCCGGCAGCGACCAGCAGCAGCGCGACGGTGGGGCCGATCGGTGAAACGAAGAGCGTCGCCTCGCGGATCAGCGCGAAGCTCAGCAGCCCGAGCACCGCCGTGGTAAACATGCTGAGCACGACCGTTTGCCAGCGCGTCGCGCGCCGCACGAGCGCCGCCGAAAAAAGCGCCGCAAGGGCGACGGACGCGATGGCGAGCGGCGTGCCGGCGCGGGTGATCGCCGCACCCGTGGTGAGGTTGTCGAAAATCGTCGCCTGGATTTCCGCCCCCGCCACCAGCCGGCCGGTATGCACCGTATAGGGTGTCGCGAACGCGTCGGCGCCGCCGGAATTGATGACGGGCGCATTCTGCAGGCTGAGGCCGACGATCACCACGCGGCCCTTGAACATATCTTTCGGCAGCATGTTTTCCGGGTCGAGCGCCTGGTAGTAGGAGACGGTTGGGTAGCTGCGCGAGGGGCCGAAGGATTGCAGCAGTTTGCCCGCGGGCGAGACCGCCGCCTTGCCGGCGATGCGGGCGAGCGCCAGCGCAAAACCATCCTCGTAGCGCGGCAGGTCGCGAAAGACCCCGTCGCCGCCGAGTGTGATGGAGGCGATGCCGGTTACCGCCCCCGCTTGCGAAAAGGCCGGCAGCGGCGTGGTGCGCAGGAACTGCTCGGCCTGCGGCGTGACGATGACGCTCTCGTCGCCGGCAAGCACCACGTCCGGCCCGAGCGTCTTGGCCAGCGCCGCATCGGAGGCGGGGTTGGAGGGCTCGGCGAAGATGATGTCGAGGCCGATCGCCGTGGCGCCTGCCTTGCGCAGGCTTTCGACCAGCCGCGCGTGCAGTTCGCGCGGCCAGGGCCATTGCGCGTTGATCTCTGCCAGCGACGGCTCGTCGATCGCCACGATGACAGGGCTTTCGGCCGGCGGACGGGGATCGTCGAGGGTGGAAAAGTAGTCGAAGGCGCGCAGGTCCGCGAGCGACCAGCCCGGAAGCTGCGGCAGCGCGGAAACCAGCACGATCACCGCGAAGGTGAGCACCGCGAGGCGCTTGCTGCGGCGCGACCATCGGTGCGAAAAGCGCAGTCCCGTCTTCATGCGCCGGTGCTCCGGGCAAGGCGCGGCAGGGTGAGACGGGAGGGCGGGACGAGGCTTCGCATGGCGCCAGCACTCGACATCCCCTCAAAAAAGTCAAGCGGCGCCGCATGCATGCCGTTGCTTTCCAAAACCTCTCGGCTATCAGGAAGAAAACGGGGAACGAAGGCGACATGGCGGCGGTGGAAGATCGGCAGAGCATTCTCGAACGGGCAATGGGCGGCGGCGAGGGCATCGCGGTCGAGCATTTTGACCATATCCGCCGCATCAACGACGTTTTCTACGACCAGGTGAAGATTTCCGACCAGAAGGCCGCCTATATCTTCACCTTCATGCTGGCACTGCTTGTCACCTCCACGGAAAGCCGCGCCGTGTTCACATGGTCGCGTTATGCGGACGCCGATCTGTCCACAATCGTCTTTTCCGGCCTGCTCGCCTTTGCGCTGGTCTTTTCCATGGTCTCGGCGATCCTCGTCGTGCTGCCGCGCCGCGTCGACAAGGCGACCTCGCTCTTCTGGGGCGCCTGGCCGCATCACCGCGAAGGGTTCCGCAAGGCCGCCGAGACCCGCGACGTCGATTATCTCTTCGAGCAATACATGCAGAACGCCGACGCCATCGCCGCGATCGCCAGCGACAAATACCGCTTCGTCGGCTTCGCCTTCCGCGGCCTGCTGCTGACGGTCATCGCCTATGTGGCACTGCTTGCGACGCGGTGAAGGCGGCGATAGAGGTTCGGGCGGCATTTTGCTGTTGGCTTTGCCACCAGGAATTCTAAGGTGCGGGGTGGGTTCACGTCCCAGCGAGGATCGAGAATGATGGACATGCACGGCCTGAACGCTGCTGCTTATCGCGATGACAATGCAGGAGAGGGACGGCGTCCGCTCGAAAGCTTCGGCATTGCCAACATTCATGTTCACCGCGCGAAAATCTGGCACAAGGGCCACCTTCTTGTTGAAAGCCCGGTCTGGCTTGCCGGTGATATCTCCTCGCGAGGAATGATCGGCGCCTATACCTTCCTGCGGGACAATGTCCGGATTTCCGGGCAAACGGCGCATATCGGGCGATACTGTTCGATCGCCCCCGGCGCGGTGATCGGCGACAGCAACCACCCGACCGACTGGCTCTCGACGCATTCCTTCCAGTGGGGGGACGGCCAATGGATTCCGTCCGAGGCGATGCGGCAGTTCACCAGCCCGCCCAAGCAAGTGCCGCAGCGCACGATTGTCGGCAGCGACGTCTGGATCGGCGCCAACGCGATCATCCTGCCCGGCGTGACCGTGGGCGATGGCGCCATCATTGCGGCTGGCTCCGTCGTCTCGCGCGATGTTCCTCCCTATGCGATCGTCGGCGGCATCCCCGCGCGCATCATCCGGCACCGTTTCGACGAAGAGACGATCGCCCGCCTGATGCGCGTGCGGTGGTGGCGGTTCCGGCTCGACGACCTGTTCGACATCCCGTTCAACGATATCCAGCTGGCGCTCGCCGAGCTGGAAAAGCGGCTGGCCGCTGGTGCGTTGCGTGAACTGGAGCCGAAACTCTACGCGGTGGCGAAAAAAGAGATCACGGAACTGGACGATCCGAAGGCGCTGCGATTGTTCCGCAAGCGTCTCCATGGCGCCGAAACCAAGACCAAGACGCCTGCCGTCGTCACACCGAATGCGGAGCCGCAAGGGGAGCCGGTTGGCGCCATGTCACCGTTTGCTCGCCTCAAGCCGTTCCTGCCGTGGATTACGGCGTTCATCGCCGGCATTGTGGGAAGTGCAGCCTGGGAGATCGCTTTCGGCTGACGGCCTCGGACGATGCCGTCACGAAGGCCGCCATGCCTCGTCGTCTCCGCGCGCCATGATCAGCGTCGCGATGGCAAGCCGTTCCTCGACGGCGTCGCGCTCGGCGATCATCGTGCGCAGGGCTTCCAGGGCATTGCCGTTGTGAAAGGCGAGGATTTCGAGCGCTTCCTCGCGAAAAACCTGCTTTTGCCGTCGATCCGCGCGCATCATTGAAGCCGGAGCTCCAGCTGGCGCTTGCTCTTCAGCACGTAAAGGGGCTTGGCGACCGCCTCCAGCTTGCGCTGGAACTCGGCCCGGTGGGCCTGCTGTTTTTCGCGCAGCGCCCGGCAGGCGGCGACTTCGGCAAGGGCACGTTCGACGGCATCGGTTTGCATCGGCACCTCCATTTGTTCTCTTTATGTTCCATTTTCGGTGACGGATGTCAAGCCGCGAATCGAGGCGCCAAAACAAGGCGGTGCCGTGCGAAACCTGTCCAAAGGGAGGAGAAGGGCGCGGAAAGGGAGTAGGCGTGTGTACCCCTGCGGGTGGATTCCTGCGCTTCGATGAGGGTCCCTTGACCTTTTGCTCAAATGTCGGCCCCGCATTTCTATCGCTATGCTTGCATCATCGTCCATGCAACCTGATCGCTCCAGGTCAGGGCATCGCGGCGATTGCAGGGGCGTCATATGATTTTCTTGCTGCTCGAAAGCTCGGCGTCTCTTGCGTTGAGCGCCTTTTTCGTCGTCCTGTTGCGTTCATTGTCAGTTCCCCTTCACCTCATGGATCTGCCGGATCACCGGAAGATCCATGAGGGTGCCATCCCGCTGTGCGGCGGCATCGCGATCTTCCTGGCGTTCGCCGGCATCAGCCTGCTCGCTTCAGGCCCGATGGCTTGCGGGCCGGGCTTCTGGGCGGCGACGCTGCTGATCGTCGGGCTCGGCGTCGCGGACGATCGGTTCGCGCTGCCCGCCCGCTTCCGCTTCGGGGCGCAGGTGCTGATCGCGATCACGCTGATCTCCGCGGAAGGGCTGGGGCAGGTATCGTTCGGCGACCTGCTGGAACTGGGGATCGTCTTCGGCCCCATCGGCCTTCTCGTGCTCTCCGTCGCCTTCATCGTCGGGCTGATCAACGCCTGGAACATGCTGGACGGCGTCGACGGGCTCGCCGGCGGCAGCGCCGTTGCCGCGCTGGTGTGGATCCTCCTCCTGTCGCTGCACGCGGGCGCCGAGGGGCTGGTCGTTCCGGTCGCCCTCCTGCTTGCGGCGATCGGCGGCTTTCTCATCTTCAACCTGCGCAGCCCCTGGCGCGCCCGCGCCTCGGTCTATCTGGGCGACGCCGGCAGCACGGCGCTGGGGGGCATCATCGCCTACCTCATCCTGTGCCTGTCGAACGGCGCGGAGGGGCTCGCCTTCCAGAGCCTGCTCTGGCTGGTGATCATTCCGGTGGTCGATACGCTGAGCCTGATGGTGCGCCGCATGCTCGATCACCGCAGCCCCATGTCGGCGGATCGCCGGCACCTGCATCACCTGCTGATCGATACCGGGTTTTCGCCCGCGGCCACCAGCTATGTCATTGTCCTGGTGTCGTTCCTGTGCGGAGGCGTCGGCTATCTCGGCCTGGTGTTCAATCTTCCGGGGCCTGTAATGGTGATCGGCCTCGTCTTCGTCGCGATCGCCCATACCGCATTCGTGCTCGCCGCCGAGTCCGCCACGCGCCGGCGGGTCCATCGCGCCGCCCGTCCCTCAATTAAGCTGCAGATGTAACGGGGGAGGGCGGCCGATGTCGATTTCCGTACTGATCATGACGTTGAACGAGGAGAGGAACCTCCCCGCCTGCCTGGCCTCGCTGGACTGGTGCGACGACATCGTCGTGCTCGATTCCTACAGCACCGACAGGACGGTGGAGATCGCGAAGGCGGCGGGCGCCCGGGTCTACCAGCGGGTGCACGATACCGAATCGCACCAGCGCACCTACGGGCTGAAGGAAATCACCTACAAATATCCCTGGGTCTACACGCCCGACGCCGACGAGGTGACGCCGCCGGACCTGCGCGACGAGATGCTGGCGATCGCCCGCGATCCGGTGCGCCCCGAAAGCTCGTTCCGCATCCGCTACAAGAACATGTTCATGGGGCGCTGGATCAAGCACAGCAGCCTCTACCCCACCTGGATCACCCGCCTCGTGCGACCGGACCGCGTGCGTTACGAGCGCGACGCCCATTCCCGCTGCCTGCCCGAGGGGCCGGAGGGGCGGCTCAACGCGCATTTCATCCACTACAGTTTCAACAAGGGCCTCAACGCCTGGTACGACAAGCACAACCGCTATTCCTCCTCCGAGGCGCGCGAGACGGTGATCAGCCTGCGCGAGAAACGCGTGCCCTGGCGCGACCTTATGAGCGGGGTGCCGGAGGTACGGCGCCGCGCCATGAAGGAACTGTCGATGCGCCTGCCATTCCGCCCGGCCGCGCGTTTCCTCTACATGTATATCCTGCGCGGCGGGTTCAGGGACGGCTGGGAAGGCTACCACTACTGCCGCCTGCTCGCCGCCTATGAATATATGATCGTCATCAAGACGGAGGAGCTGCGGCGGCGGGAGGAAGGTCTGCCCGTCTGACCAAGTTCGTCCGTACGGGGTTGTGGGCAGTACCCCTTGCCTGCGACCGCCGCCGGGAGCGGGAGATGCGAGGCCCCCGCCTCCTGGCGGTTGCTCGTCCGGTGATGCCGACCGTCGTGTCCAGCGGACTCGGCGTTGAAACCCATTGCGTTCCGCCGATGACAGGGAGGCCCGTCCGTCCATGAAATCCCGTTATGACGATCCGGCCTTCGACACGCTGGGCCTTGCCGCACCGCTGCTCGGCGGGCCGACCTTCGCGCTGCGCTTCCGGCTGATGCGGCTTGCCTGGCTCATCGCCTGGCGGTGCCTTGCGGCGTGGACGCCGTCGCCCTTCCATCCCTGGCGCAACCTTTTGCTGCGCCTCTTCGGCGCCAAGCTCGACCCGACGGCAATCGTGCATGGCAGCACGGTCATCTGGTGGCCCGGCAACCTCTCCATGGGGCCGAATGCCTCGATGGGGCCGGGCGTGATCTGTTACAATGTCGCGCCCGTGACGCTGGAGGCGCTGGCGATCGTGTCGCAGCGCGCGCATCTGTGTACCGGCACGCACGATATCCAGCAGCCGGCCTTTCCGCTGGTGGCGCGGCCGATCGTGCTGCGCCGCAATGCGTGGATCGCTGCGGAGGCCTTCGTCGGTCCGGGCATGGAGGTGGGCGAGGGGGCGGTTCTCGGTGCGCGTGGCGTCGCGGTCCGGGCGCTGGAGCCGTGGACGGTTTATGCCGGCAATCCGGCGCGTGCCGTCGCCAGCCGCCGGCAGGTCGGCTAGCCGTCAGGTGGTGGGAAGCCCGACATTCTCGGTTGCCGGCGCATAGGCCTCGTAGAGGCCGATCGTCAGTTGGGCGATGCGCGGCCAGGTGTAGTTCTCGAAGACCAACCGGCGGCCGTTCTGCCCCATGGCGCGGGCCGCGGGCGCATTCGACAGCGTTTCGACCAGGGCGCTAGCGACATCCGTTGCATCGAGCGCCACGACCGCGCCGGCGCCGGCAACGGCCACTTCCGGAAAATGGCAGGCACGAGTGATAACGACCGGCGTTCCGCAGGCGAGCGCCTCGGTGATCGCCACGCTAAAACCCTCCTGCCGGCTGGGCAGGCAGAAGCAGGCGGCGGAAACGAAGGCCTGCAGCTTCGTCTCGCCATAGAGCGGGCCGACCATGAAGACCCGTCTTTCGAGCCCGAAGCGGCGCACGAGATCGCGGAAATCGTCCTCCGCGCCGCCATCCGGCCCCGCCACGACGAGATCGACATCCGGACATTCCTGCGCAACCCGCTGGAAGGCGTCGGCCAGAAGGTCGAGGCCCTTCTTGTAGTGCAGGCGGGAGAGGAACAGTACGAAGCGCCGCTCTGCCGGCAGGCCGATCAGCGTGGGAAAGGTCTTGGCGGAGGGGAGGTGTTCGAATTCCTCGATGAAGACGCCATTCGGAATGATCTCGGCCGGTGCCTTCAGGCCGAGCGGTCGCATCAGCTCCGCCTCGTCGCGGTTGAGGGCGTGAATGAAAGCCGCGTGGTCGAGCATCCGGCGGCATCCGAGCGCCAGCGCCAGGCGTTTCTTCCAGGGCTTTTGCGCAAGGCTCCAGGTGTCGAGCATGCCGGCCGGGCACACGCAATAGGGCACGCCGTTGCGGGCGGCGATGGCGGCGGCGAAGACGAGTATCGGCTCCCAGACGCCGTGCAGATGGACCTGGTGGGCATCAGCCAGGATGCGCGCGAGAAGCGGCCGCGCCTTGCGGCAGAGCACCTCTTCCAGCCTTCCCGGCGGCACGGCGTGCCAGACGATGTGCTGGAAGCCGGGAATGGCCTCGCCGAGCCGCGCCACATGGCCGAGCGTCTGCGTATCCGCCTGGCTCACCACATGCACCGCATGGCCGAGGTTGGCCTGGGCGGCGGCGAGCCGCATCACGACCGCCTGCGGGCCTCCCTTGTCCGGATCCATGGTGGTGATGACATGGACGATTTTCATGGCTCGTCGCCATGGGGGCCGTGCAGCCGGGACAGCACGTCGAGAAGGCGCGCGCCGTATTTGTCGACGGTATGGCTTGCCGCCGTGCGGCGCGCATTGGCCGACATGGTCGCGCGGACGTCCTCGTTGTCGGCGAGGTAGCGCACGGCATCGACGATCGCCTGCGGGTCGCGCTCCGGCACGATCAGGCCCTCGACGCCATGCCGCACGACGCTTCCCGTGCTGTAGGTGGTGATAACCGGGAGGCCGGAGGCTAGCGCCTCGTAGATGACGGTGGCCGACCCCTCGCAAAGCGAGGGCAGCAGGAAGACATCCGCCCAGCGATATTCCCCGGCGATCTCGGCGCGCGGCACGATGCCCCTGAGCTCGATCGACCGGCTCATCCGCCGGCGGACCGGCTCGGGCAGCCGGTGGGGGCCGGCCATGCGCATGCGCACGGCGGTGCCGAGGCGTTCGGCGGCCTGCAGGACATAGGGCGAGCCCTTGCGCAGACCGACCTCGCCGATCGTCAGGACATGCAGCGGGCCGGGCGCGCGGGGCGTCGGGTCGGAGCGGTCCTTCGCATCGACGCCGTAGGGCACGACGACGCAGCGTTCCGCCGGCCCGCCCTCGGCGATGACATGGTCGCGCACGAAATCGGACGGGCAGACGATGCAGTCCGCCAGCGCCCATTCGGCGCGTTCGCGCGCCGCGAAGGTTTCGGCATGGGGATTCTTCGCCGGCGGGCCAGCCCAGTCGGGAAAACGCCCCATCTCTTCGGCGAGGATGGCCTCCAGCACGGCGCGGGGCGCGACCATCTGCTCGACGGCGACCCAGAGGCCCTGCTTCTTGGCGGCGCGCATCTGTTCCAGCGCGTCGCCACTATAGGCATAGAGGCCGGCGGCGTTGTGAAAGCCCCGGGCTGCGACGAGCGTCGAGAAGCGGCTGCCGGCCCAGACGGCGTGCGACATTTCCCCGGCCTGGTCCTCCATGCGCAGGCGCCGGATGGCGGAGCGCACGCCGAAGAGCGGAAAATCCGTGATGAGTTCCGGCGGAACGCCATTCGGCACCCGCCCGACCAGCCGCCGTACCGGCCGCGGCAGCATCGATTGGGGCAACCGGTGGAGGAGGGCGGGCCAACTCTTGGTGCCGCAGATATCGGTGAAGAAATGGCCGAGCCGGCCTTCCTTCGCCAGGATGCGGGCGACGGCATAGTGCATGCGGGCGCCGAGCTGGCTGACGACGACGGTGTCGGTCATGACGTCTCCTGCTCCAGCAGGACGGCGCGGGCGGGCACGGGCGCGGCTTCGGCCAGGTCCCGCAGCAGCCCGCGCCAGGTGGCGAGCGCGCGGTCATAGGCGTAGTCGGCTTCGAGCACCGCCCTCGCGGTCTCGCCCATCGCGACGACCCTTTCCGGCGATGCCGCCAGGTCGGCGATCGTGCGGGCGAGCCTTTCGGCCTCGCCGATCGCGATGTTCACCCCGCAGCCTTCGGCATCGATGACGGCCGCGACGCTGCCTTTCGGATCACCGATGAAAAGCGTCGGCCTGCCGGCGGCGAGGATGCCGTAGAACTTGCTCGGGATGATGCAATGTTCGAGGCGCGGCAGCAGGGAGACGACGTGCAGATCCGGCACGCCGAGGCTTTCGGCAAGTTGTTCGGCCGGTTGCAACGGCTTGAAGGTGACATTGGCGAGGTCGCGTTCGCGCACGGCACCCTGGACGGAGGCGAGCTTGTGGCCGCCGCCGACCATCAGGAAGCGGATATCCTGCCGGTCCTGCAAAAGGGTCGCCGCCTCGATCAGCGTGGCGAATTCATGGGCGCGGCCAAAATTGCCGGAATAGCCGACGACGAATTTCCGGGTGTAGTCCCAGGCGGCGCGAAGGGGGTTTTCGTCACGGGGCACAGGGCGGATCTCGGCGGCATCGGACCAATGGTGCAACACACGCATCCGGTCGGCCGGGGCGCCGCGCGCGAGCAGATAATCCGCCATCCGCTCCGTCGGGCAGATCGTGAGGCGCGCGCGGGCGACCGACCGGTCACGCAGCCAGGCGGCGAGCCGCCCGAGCACGGGCGCCCTGCTGAAGAGGCCGAGTTCGATGGCGGTTTCGGGAAAGAGGTCCATGACCCAGTTGACCATCTCGCCCCCGCGCAGTCGGATGGGCAGCGCGCAGCCGAGCGAGATCAGCGGCGGATCGGTGCAGACCACCACCACGTCGCCGCGCCTCACATTGCGGATGAGCCAGCCGAAGGCCGCGAGGTGGAAGGAGAGGTAGTCGATGGCGCGGCCGGGCAGGGTGCCGCGGCCGAAGCGCGAGGTGGAGAGCCTGACGACATCCACGCCGGAGCAGGTTTCCCGCCCGGCGAGGGGAACGTCGGCCTGGTCATGCCGGGTGCGGCTCGCGACGACCGCGACCTCGCCGCCCTGCCGCGCCAGGCCGAAAGCGAGCGCCGATACCATGCGGCTCGTCGCCGACTGGTCGGGATGGAAATATCGATTGACGAAGATCGTCCGCATGAGCCCCCCGGGATCACAATTCCTGCGGGTTACGATCCTGCCAATACGCGGACGGGCGGCAAGTTCTCCAAAGGCGCTAGGGGGTATTTTGCCCCCGCACCCGGCCTACGCCTTCCGACGAGGGTGGCTAGACCTTCGTCGGGCGGAGGTGCGGCCTCGTCCGATCCGGAGAAAGCGAGACGATCCCCGTCCCCCGAACGGCCACCTTGCCGCGCGCACCGCGTCATCGCTAACTCACGAGACGACGGGCAGCGAAGAATTGTGCCCGCATGCCCCTCCTGCGAGAGCGACAATGCCTGAAAAAACAGCCTTGATCATCGGCGTGACGGGCCAGGACGGCTCCTACTTGACCGAGCTTCTGCTTTCCAAGGGATATCGGGTGCACGGCCTCAAGCGCCGCTCGTCCTCCTTCAATACGGCCCGCATCGATCACCTTTATGTCGATCCGCGATCGCCGGGGGTGCGCTTCCACCTGCATTTCGGCGACCTGACCGATGCGACGAACCTTTGCCGGGTGATCCAGGAGGTCCAGCCGGACGAGATCTACAATCTCGGCGCCCAGAGCCATGTGCAGGTGAGTTTCGAGACGCCGGAATATACCGCCAATACCGACGCGCTCGGCACGCTGCGGCTTCTGGAGGCCATGCGGCTTCTGAAGGTCGGCGAACAATGCCGCTTCTACCAGGCATCGACCTCGGAACTCTTCGGCGGCATCAAGGAAACGCCGCAACGGGAGGGAACGCCGTTTCATCCGCGCAGCCCCTATGCCGCCGCGAAACTCTACGCCTACTGGATGACGGTCAACTACCGCGAGGCCTATGGCTTTCACGCCTCGAACGGCATCCTCTTCAACCATGAAAGCCCGCGCAGGGGCGAAACCTTCGTCACCCGCAAGATCACGCGGGCGGTCGCTGCGATCGAATGGGGGCTGCAGGACAAGCTCTATCTCGGGAATCTCGATGCGAAGCGCGACTGGGGGCATGCACGCGACTATGTGGAGGGCATGTGGCGGATCGTGCAGCAGGACGTGCCGGACGACTATGTGCTGGCCACGGGAGAGGCCCACACGGTGCGGGAATTCGTCGAGTGCGCCTTCGACGTCGTCGGCAAATCAATCGAATGGGACGGCACGGGCGTCGATGAAATCGGCTACGAGCGCAAGAGCGGCAAGCCGCTCATCCAGATCGACCCCCGATATTTCCGCCCCGCGGAGGTCGATATCCTGCTTGGCGATGCGAGCAAGGCGCGCGAGCGGCTCGGCTGGCGCCAGACGGTGACCTTCGGCGAGCTCGTCTCGGAGATGGTCGAATCGGACCTGCGGGTGATCACCAAGGAGGAGGGGCGAAATGATCTCCACGGCTGAAGACGACACGGTATCCTACGACCTGCGTGGCAAGCGGGTCTGGGTGGCCGGGCATTCCGGGATGGTCGGTTCGGCGCTGATGCGCCGGCTGAAACGGGAGCGCTGCGACATCCAGACGGTGACGCGCGAGGACCTCGACCTGACGCGCCAGTCCGACACGGAAGCCTGGATGCGCAAGGCGCGGCCGGAGGCGATTTTCATCGCTGCCGCAAGGGTCGGCGGCATCGGCGCGAATGCACGCTACCCGGCGGAGTTTCTCGCCGAAAACGCCCTCATCCTCCTCAACATCATCAAGACCGCCTCCGAACTCGGCGTCGAAAAGCTGCTTTGCCTTGGATCGAGCTGCATCTACCCCAAACATGCCGAGCAACCGATCACCGAGGACGCCTTGCTGACGGGCAGCCTGGAGCCGACCAACGAGGCCTATGCCATCGCCAAGATCGCCGGCATAAAGCTCGCCAGCGCCTATGCCGAGCAGCATGGCTGTCGCTTCATTTCGGTGATGCCGACGAACCTCTACGGCCAGAACGACAATTTCGATCTCGACCATTCGCATGTCATCCCGGCGCTGATCCGCAAGATGCACGATGCGCGGGTCAGTCATCGCGACAGCGTCGTCGTCTGGGGCACGGGCACGCCGAAGCGGGAATTCCTGCATGTCGACGACCTCGCCGACGCCTGCGTGTTCCTGATGAAGGGATATGAAAGTCCCAAGCTGATCAATATCGGCTCGGGCGAGGAGATCAGCATCGGCGAACTCGCCTTCCTGATCGCGGATGTCATCGATTTTCGCGGCCGCATCGTCTTCGATGCCTTCAAGCCGGATGGCGCACCCCGCAAGCTCCTGGACAGTTCCCGCCTTCACCGACTCGGCTGGTCGCACAAGATCGCGCTTCGCGCCGGCATCGAGGAACTCTATCACCGCTGGCGGACATCGGGCCGCAACAGCCTGGTCAAGCAGCATCATCCGTAGGGCTCAGCCTGCGCCGCCGCCTTCCGCCGCGGCCATCAGGCGGGCCAGCGCCGGCAGCGAGCCGGCGCCCATGCGCTTCATGATCGCGGCGCGGTGCGCCTCGACGGTGCGCTGGCTGAGATCCAGATCCTGGGCGATCACCTTGCTGGACTGACCGGCCAGCACCCGTTCGAGAATTTCCCGCTGCCGGCCGGTCAGCGCCGCCAGGCGGTCCTTCGCCAGCCGCTGCCAGACGCCGCGCTTGCCGACGTCGCGATTGCGCTCCAGCGCCGCGGCCACGGAAGCCAGCAGGTCGGACGGGCCGATGGGCTTTTCGATGAAATCGGAAGCGCCGGCCTTCATGGCCTGCACGGCCGTGGCGACGTCGCCGGCGCCGGTGATCATGATGATCGGCAATGTGACACCCTTGCCGCGCAGGGTCTCCAGCACTTTCAGGCCGCTCATGCCCGGCAGGTTGACGTCCATCAGCACGCAGCCGGGTTCCTTGTCGTCGAAGGCGGTGAGAAAGGCCTCGCCGCTCGCGAAGGTCCGCACAGGCCGTTGATGGGCTTCGAACGTCTCGCGCAGCACCTCGCGCATCATGCGGTCATCGTCGACGATGAAGATCTCCGGTCCGTCGGACAGGGACAGCGGCGGCGCGTCGGGCCGGTCGTCATCGAGGCCCGCATTCGAGCGCAGCAACAGCTGGATCGCCTTCAGGAGGTCGTCGAGGCTCACCGGCTTCGGCATATGCAGGCAGTCTTCGGCCGAGAGAAGGCGCAATGTCTCCGCCGAAATATCGCCGGTCAGCACGATCGCGGGAACATCGTCGCCGAGGATGGAGCGAAGGTGTTTTGTCACCTCGATGCCGTTCTTGTCGTGCGGCAGGTTGTTGTCGGCCAGGATGAGAGTCGGCACCACCGCACCGCTCGCCACAAGCTCGATCGCGGTCTCGCCGTTCTCCGCCACATGGACGAGATGCTGTTCGTCGCGCAACGCAATCTCGATGAGGCTGCGGACCTTCGGGTCGTCCTCCACGACAAGGACGGTGCCGCGCACCGGGGGCGGCGGCGGGCTTTCGCTGATGAAGGCGGGCTTGTCCCTGTGCGGGTCTTCACGGCCGAGCGCCACATGGATCGAGAAGACCGAGCCCTTGCCGGGCACCGAGCGGACCTGGACCTTGTGGCCGAGCAGCAGGCTGAGGCGCCGCACGATCGACAGGCCGAGCCCGAGGCCGAGCTCATCCTCGGTCGTTTCGTTATAGGCCTGGTGGTACTCGTCGAAAATCGACTGGAGTTCGTGGGAGGGAATGCCGACGCCGCTATCCCAGACCTCGATGGCGAGCGCATCGCCATGGCGCCGGCACCCGAGCAGGATCCTGCCCTTCTTGGTGTATTTGACGGCATTGGCCAGAAGGTTGCGCACGATCTGCTCCAGCAGGCGCGGATCGGTCCGGATCGGGAGCGTGCAGGGAACGAAGTGGAGCGACAGGTCCTTCTCGATCGCGCTGTAGCTGAATTCCTCATGCAGCCGTTCGAGCACGTCGTTGACGCTGCATGTCACGATGCGCGGATAGACGGTGCCGGCCTCGATCTGGTTGATGTCGAGCAGGGCATTGAGCATGGCCGACATCGAGCCAAGCGTATCGCGAAAACTCCGCACCAGCCGCTGCGCCTTTTCGCCCTCGACCGATTTTTCCAAGAGGCCTTGGAGCAGCACCAGGGATTGCAGGGGCTGGCGCAGGTCGTGGCTTGCCGTGGCGAGGAAGCGGGATTTTGCCGCATTGGCCCGCTCGGCCGTGTGTTTCGCCCGGTCGAGTGCGTCGGTGGCGTGGTGCTGGGTGGTGATGTCGGCGAAGGTGATGACCACGCCTTCCGTGTCGCCCTCCTGGGTCCGGTAGGGCATGATGCGGCGCAGATACCAGGTGCCGCTGGTGGTTCTCACCTCGCGCTCCTTGCCGGTGCTGCCCTTCAGCACGGCGGCGGCGTCGCTGAGCAGCGTCGAATCCGGCACGCGGGAATTGAGGTCGCCGAGCGGCCGGCCGATATCGCCGACGAGCACGTTGAAGATCGCGCGCGTCGCCGGCGTGAAGTAGCGGATGCGCAATTCCAGATCGAGGAAGATCGTCGCGACGTCGGTGCTGTAGAGCACGTTTTCCAGGTCGTTCGCCGTGGCGCGCTGCCGCTCCAGCGCTTCCTGGAGCTGGATGTTGAGCGCGGTGAGCTCCTCGTTCAGCGACTGGAGCTCCTCCTTCGAGGTGAGAAGCTCCTCGTTTGCGGATTGGTATTCCTCGTTGAGCGAAAGCGTCTCCGCATTGATCGCCTTCTGCTCCTCCGCGGCGTTTTCCAGGTCGCGGATCGCCGCCTGGAGTTCGGTCCGGGTGGCGGCCAGTTCGCGCTCCAGCGCGCGCGAGCGGGGATCGTCCGGCAGGTCCGCGGTGTCAGTGGCCGGCGCTTCCCGCGCCACGTCGAAGAAGCTGACGAGAAACAGGTCCTCGCCGTCGCTGGCGACAGGCTGCACGACGATATCGTAGCGAGACAGGGTATCGTCCGCATCGTGGTAGAGGCCGGCGGCGACGGTGCGCACCTTTTCCTGCAAGGCGCGGTGCAGCGCCGAGCGCAGTTTCGTGTGAATGCTGCGCGGGGTGATCGTGAAGAGATCCTGGGTCGGGTAGCCGGGCGCGATGCGCAGGTAGCGCTGCACCGGGCCGAGCGAATAGAGATATTCGTATTTCCGGTTGATCAGGACCGTGGCGGGCGCATAGGCGTCGAGGATCGTGCGGCGGCTGAGGTCGGCAAGCGCCGCCTGACGGTTCGGGAACTGGGCCTGGCCCTGCTGCGCGCGCGCCCGCACGGTGTCGAAGGCGTTGATGGCGAAGCCGTAGCGGCCGCGCTGTCCCTGGCGCCGGAATATCTTTGCGGCCTTGTCGACGATGTCGAAGCGGCTCGCCCCGCTGCCGACCGTCTCCGTGCTGCCGAGCAGCAGGATGCCGTTTTCGTTGAGCGCGAAATGGCAGAGCGCGATGACCTTGGCCTGCGCTTCCGGCCCGAGATAGATGAGGAGATTGCGGCAGGAGATGAGGTCGATATTGGAGAAGGGCGGGTCGGTCAGGATGTTCTGCACCGCGAAGATCACCGACGCGCGCAGCTCCGGACCCACGCGGTAGCCGTATTCCTCCGCGATGAAGAACCGCTCCAGGCGTTCCTGCGAGACGTCGGCCTCGATCATCTTCGGATAGTTGCCCTCGCGGGCGAAGGCTATGGCCTCCTCGTCGGCATCGGAGGCGAAAACCTGCAATTTGATGTCGGACTTCGCGTCCGCGATGCATTCCTGCACGAGCATCGCCAGCGAATAGGCTTCCTCGCCGGTGCTGCATCCGGCAACCCACAGCCGCAGCGTCAGCTCGGGCGGGTGATGCCGGAGGAGCTGGGGCACGATGGTCGAGCGCAGGCGTTCGAAGATCTCGGGATCGCGGAAGAAGCTCGTGACATTGATGAGGATGTCGGTGGCGAGTTGGGAGAGTTCGAAGGGATTTTCTTCGAGGATGCCGAGATAACGCGCCCGGTCGGAGGAAGGAATGCCGGCCATGGCCATGCGCCGCTCCAGCCGCCGGTGGAGCGTGCCCTGCTTGTAGAGCGAAAAGTCCTTGCCGGTCGACTGGCGCAGGAGGGTGAGGATCGCCTCCATGGTCGCCTGCTTAGAGACGTGTTCCTTGTCCTGCGCGATTGCCGGGGAGGGCGCGCCATGCAGGGCCTGGCCGATGGCCGAGAGCGGCATGACCTGGTCGGCCATGCCGGAATCGATCACGCTGTTCGGCATGCCCTCGTAGCTGGCCTCGTCCGGATCCTGCACGTAGACCCGGCCACCCGCCTCGCGGATGAACCGCACGCCGAGACTGCCGTCCGTCCCGGTGCCGGAAAGCACCACCGCGGTCGCGCGTGGCCCGTATTCCGTCGCCAGCGAATGCAGCAGGAAATCGTAGGGCATGCGCATGCCGTTGCGCTCCGACGGCGTGCTCAGCCGGATCGTGCCGGCATTGACGGCGATATAGCGGCCGGGCGGAATGATGAAGAGATGGTCCGGCTCCAGCCGCTGGCCGTCCGCGGCCTCGATCACCGTCATCGGGGTATGGCCGGAGAGCAGGCCCACCAGCATGCTTTCGCGCGCCGGGTCGAGATGCTGGACGAGGATGTAGGCGTTGCCGCCGCCCGAGGGCATGGCGTCGAGGAGGCTCCGGCAGGCGTCCAGCCCTCCGGCCGATGCGCCGATCGCGACGACGCCCGCGACGGATCTCGCGCCAACGTCATCCAATCCCGACGGAGTGCGTGAGGAGGGTCGACTCGAACTCATGAATGCGATCTCAGGGACACTGCAGACATAGGGAGCGTTCGGTACAACTATAGAGAACTGTGATCAGTATATACGCACGTTAAGCGATTGTATAGCCCCTTTTCTACGTATTTTCCGAATCTGTTCTCAGCTATTTTTTTGATATAATTTAAACCTAACAGAATGCAGCGCCTACCGAAAATGAATATTGTTTTGCGTAGCGTCTTCGGATGTTGCGGCATCTGGAAGTTGTTTTACTTGGTCGGCGCTTAACTGGCAGGGGACAGTTCTCTTTAGGTAAATTGTAGAGTCCGGAGAATTTTGCTGTGGCCGAAATCGCGGGAATAAGCGGATGGAGCTACCGGAAGCCTTCGAATGGCGCAGTCCGGTCGGCAGCTTACAAGTCAGCCAACGCGGCGAAGAGTGCGTTCGGAAGTACGCGGGTCCTCGATATCATAGATGAGCGCGCCCTCGACCGGGAATGCCTATCACAAAGCCTTGTATCGCACGGTCTCGATATGACGATCGTGCTTTTCAACTCCATCGAGACTTGGATGGCGAAATATGCCGAAGCATCGAGCGGCGTGCTGATCAATGTCGGCAGCCACGATGTCACCGAGCCGCGCATCGAGGAGGAGATCCGAACGCTGCTCACGCGCTTCCCCGACCTGCCGGTCATCATCCTTTCCGACAGCCATGACCTGCGGCAGGTGCTGACCGCGCTCGAACTCGGCGTCAGGGGCTTCATTCCCTCGGCCGTCGGCATCGCCGTCTGCGTGAAGGCGATCTCGCTGGCACTTTCGGGCGGCATCTTCATCTCCACGGAAAGCCTGCCGGAACTGCGCCGGCTGATGTCCGTCGCCGACCAGCAGGAGCGCAAGCGCGCCGAGATCTTCACCTACCGGGAAGAAGATGTCATCGCAATGCTCAAGCTCGGCAAGGCCAACAAGATCATCGCCTATGAACTCGACCTGCAGGAAAGCACGGTCAAGGTTCACATCCGCAACATCATGAAGAAGCTGAAGGTGCGCAACCGAACGGAAGTGATCTTCAAGCTGAACGAACTGTTCGACTGAGCCCCAGGACCAATCGACCTTCAGCCCATGCCGGCCTGTAAACGGCGATTTTCCGCGCTTCCGGTGCTCACGTACCGAAAGTACGCTGCGCTCCGGATCACGGAAACTCACCATTTTCGGCATGGCCTGAACTGAATCTCGATTGATCCTACGCCTTTCGGTCAGGTCGCTTTCCCCCAAGAGTGCGGATGCACCCGGCGCTGAAGCGCCGATAGTGCATTGAAGGACCGAACGGGAGAGTTCCATGGACGGCTTCATTCAGGACTTCGCAAATTCCGACAGGCTCCGCCGGCGTGCCCATTGGGTCATCCCCGGCGGCGCCCACACCTATGCAAAGGGGGACGACCAGTACCCGGTGCTGTCCCCCGGTTTCATCGTCGAAGGCCATGGCTGCCATGTCTTCGACGTCGATGGAAACGCCTATATCGAATACGGCATGGGCAACCGCGCGGTCGGCCTCGGCCATGCCTATGCTCCCGTCCTCGATGCCGTGGCAAATCAACTGGAGCTCGGCTGCAATTTCACCCGGCCGGCGCGTATCGAGGTCGAGTGCGCCTCGGCCTTCCTCCAGATGGTGCCCGGCGCGGACATGGTGAAATTCTGCAAGGACGGGTCGGATGCGACCTCGGCGGCGGTTCGCCTGGCGCGGGCGGCGACAGGCCGGGACTATATTGCGCGCTGCCAGGACCATCCGTTCTTTTCCACCGACGACTGGTTCATCGGCACGACGGAGATGAATGCGGGCATCCCCGAGGCCGTGCGCAACCTGACGCTCGGCTTTCGCTACAACGATCTCGACGACGCGCGCGACCTGTTCGCCCGCCATCCGGGCAAGATCGCCGCCTTCATCCTGGAGGCCTCGCGTGGCGACGATCCCGCGGAGGGTTACCTCCATGACCTTCAGGAACTCTGCCACCAGAACGGCGCGCTGTTCATTCTCGACGAGATGATCACTGGCTTCCGTTGGGCGAGGGGTGGCGCGCAGGAATATTACGGTCTGCGGCCGGACCTTTCCTGCTTCGGCAAAGCGCTCGGCAACGGTTTCGCCATCTCCGCACTTGCCGGCCGGCGCGAGCTCATGGAGCTTGGCGGCATCGAGCAGGCGGAGCGGCCGCGCGTCTTCCTGCTGTCGACCACCCATGGCGCCGAGACCCACGCCATGGCGGCGGCGATCGCGACGATGCATGTCTATGCGCAGGAGCCGGTCATCTCGCGCCTGCGCCGACAGGGGTTGCGGCTGAAGGCCGGCATCGAGCAGGCGATCGTACATCACGGCCTCCAGCGCTTCGTCTCCGTCGCGGGGCATCCCGCCTGCCTGACCTATGCCACGCGGGGGCGGGAGGGCACGCCCTCGCAGGCCTTCCGGACGCTGTTGCTGCAGGAGACTATCCGCCGCGGCGTGCTCGCGCCGTCGTTGGTGGTGAGCTACGCCCATGGCGACGACGAGATAGACCAGACCATCGCCGCCTTCGACGGTGCGCTTGGCGTCTATCACCTGGCCCTCGAACACGGCATCGAGAACTATCTCGTCGGGCGCCCGTCCGACGTCGTCTTCCGCCGCTACAACAGCGTGCCGAACGTCGAGGAACCGGTGGCGGCGGCCCGGACCGCCTGACCCTGTCCAAAAGAAGTAGGCTTTGTAACCCAGTGCCTCCTTCCGGTGCGCAGCGCCGTCTTTGTCATCAATCGTGCTCCGCTGCGCACCGTTTTAGCATCCCTCTACAATCACTTATGGGGAGATCCGGATATGAAGGTGCTTGTCACGGGACACCAGGGCTATATCGGCGCCGTCATGGTGCCGATCCTCCTGCAGGCGGGGCACGACGTGCACGGCTACGACAGCCGGCTCTACCGCCGCTGCTCCTATACGCCCGGCGGCCCGATGACCGAGGTTCCTTCCGTCCTGAAAGACGTGCGCGAAATCACGGCCAAAGACCTCGAAGGTTTCGACGCGGTCGTGCATCTCGCGGCGCTGTCGAACGATCCGCTGAGCAACCTCGATCCGGACGTTACCTACGATATCAACCACAAGGGCAGCGTGCGGGTCGCGCGCGCGGCGCGGGAGGCAGGCGTCAGCCGCTTTCTCTTCGCCTCCTCGTGCAGCAATTACGGCCTTGCCGGGGACGATCTCGTCAACGAGGACGCGCCGCTCAATCCGGTCTCGGCCTATGGCATTTCCAAGGTCCGGGCGGAGGGGGATATCGGCGCGCTTGCCGATCGCAACTTCTGCCCCGTCTTCCTCAGGCCGGCGACGGCCTACGGCCTGTCGCCCATGCTGCGCTTCGATATCGTGCTGAACAATCTCGTCGCCTGGGCGGTCACCAAGAGCCTCATCCTGCTGAAATCGGACGGCACGCCCTGGCGGCCGATCGTGCATGTCGAGGACATTTCCCGCGCCTTCCTGGCGGCGCTGGAGGCGCCGCGGGAGGTCGTCTTCAACCAGGCCTTCAATGTCGGCCAGACCGCGCACAACTACCGCATCCGCGACATCGCTGACGTGGTGGCCGAAACCGTGCCGGGCTGCCGGCTGGAATATGCCAGCGAGGCCGGCCCCGATCCGCGGTCCTACCGCGTCGATTTCGGCAAGATCGCGCGCGCACTCCCGGCTTTCCATCCGCAATGGGACGTGGTCGCCGGCGCCCGCCAGCTCTACGCCGCTTATGGCAGTGGCGGGCTGAGCATGGAGGAGTTCGAAGGCCCGCGCTACCAGCGCATCAGCCATATCCGCGACCTGCTGCGCAGCAACACGATCGACCCGGATCTGCGCTGGCTGCCGACGGTCGAAAGCCCGGCGGCGTTGCGACAGGCGCATGCCTGAGGCCGCGCGATGAACGAAGTTCCAAGGGTCGACGGCGGCATGGTGCGGGAGGGAACCGCCGATCTCGGCGGCGAGCTTCATGCCCTGGTCTCCCGGCTGTTCCCGATCTGCCGCAGCATCACCGGCCAAGGCGTTCGCGAGACGCTCGCGATCCTCTCGGAGCATATCGACATCGCCGTGAGGGAAGTACCCTCCGGCACGCCGGTCTTCGACTGGACGGTGCCGCAGGAATGGACCGTGCGAAACGCCCATATCAGCACGGCGAGCGGCAGGGTCGTGGTGGATTTCGCCCAATCCAACCTGCACCTCGTCAGCTACAGCGAGCCCGTCGCCCGCCGCATGCCGCTCTCCGAACTGCGGGCGCATCTCCACACGCTGCCGGACCAGCCCGACCTGATCCCCTACAGGACCAGCTATTACCGCCGGGACTGGGGCTTTTGCATGCGCCATCGCGACTATCTCGCGCTGGAGGAGGGCGACTACGATGTCTTCATCGACACCGCGCTTGCCGATGGTTCGCTCACCTATGGCGAGGTCTTCCTGCCGGGCACGACGGAGCGCGAGGTGCTGCTCACCGCCCATATCTGCCATCCCTCGCTCGCCAACGACAATTGCTCCGGCCTCGCCGTGCTGACCCTCCTCGCAAGAATGCTTGCCGGGCGGCGCAACCGCTACGGCTATCGCATCCTCTTCGCGCCGGGCACGATCGGCGCGCTCTGCTGGCTTGCCGGCAATGAAGACAGGCTTGCGCGCATCGACCATGGCCTGGTCGTCTCCTGCATCGGCGATGGTGGCGGGCCGGTCTACAAGCGCAGCCGCCGCGGCGACGCGACGATCGATCGGGTCATGGAAAGCGTGCGTTGCGCCGGACGAAAGGTGACGATGCTCGATTTCAGCCCCTACGGTTATGACGAACGGCAATTCTGCTCACCGGGCTTCAATCTGCCGGTCGGCCTTCTCCAGCGCAGCGCCTTCGGCACCTTCCCCGAATATCATACCGCCGCCGACAACCTGGATTTCGTACGGCCTGAGCACCTCGCATCCTCCTTCCGGATGATCACGGATATCATCGACATACTCGAAACCGACTGGGTACCGCTCAACCTCTCGCCGAAGGGTGAGCCGCAGCTCGGGCGACGGGGACTTTATTCGGCGACAGGAGGGCACAAGACGACCTCCGACATCACCATGGCCTATCTCTGGGTGCTGAATCTGGCGGATGGCGGCCATTGCCTGCTCGACATTGCCAGCCGCTCCGGCCTGCCGTTCGCGGATATCGCCTACGCCGCCGACCGACTGAAACAATGCGGATTGCTCGGCGAAGTGGAGGATTCCGTTAACCGTCAGACTTGATTCAGGACAATGCGAGGAGCGGCCAGGTCCTGTCCTTGTCCGAGATCACGGCCGGTTTTGCAGGCCAGTCGATCGAGAAGGCGGGATCGTCGTAGCGGGCGCCGGAGGCTGCGTCGGGCGCGTAGCGCGTCGAGATGAGGTAGCCGACCGCCGCGTCCTCCGTCAGCGACAGGAAGCCGTGGGCAAAGCCCTGGGGAATGTAGAACTGGCGCATGTTTTCCGCGCTCAGCTCCGCCGCCGTCCAGCGGCCGTAAGTGGGCGATTGCGGGCGCAGGTCCACCGCCACGTCCCAGATCGCGCCCGTAAGGCACGATACCAGCTTCACCTCCTGGTGCGGCTCCTTCTGGAAGTGCAGGCCGCGAAGCGTGTGTTTTTGCGTCGAGCGGGAGAGGCTGTGCTGGACGAAACGGGTTTCGAGCCCATGCTGCTCCATCTCGTCGGCGCAGAAGGTCCGGGCGAAAGAACCGCGCTCGTCGCGGACGGGAGAGGCTTCGATCAGCCAGACGCCATCAAGATCGGTCCTGGTGAAAAGCATGTGATTCTCCCCTTTTCCGGCGCCATCCTGCCCGATGCGGAGCGCCTGCCAAGTGGGGTTTCCGGGGTAGACCGGTACGTGCGGTTTAGGCTTGGTTAAGGTTCGCTTACACGCGTTTCAGAGTGCTACGCCTTTCGGTCAGGGTAGAATGTTCATATAGTAGTATCGAAGGGTTTTTAGGCTGCGCTTACTCTGCCAACACGTCGAGAAACGGTCCCCGAAGGGCTTGAGGACCGAAAATCCCTGTTGGAGGCGTTGCCATGAACTTGCAGGCCGGCCATTCGCTCTCGAATTCGCATAATTTGTCGCTTCGGCCGGCGTGCCGGCTGTGCGGCGCTACCCTGAAACACACCGTCGTCGACCTCGGCATGTCACCGCCATGCGAAAGTTTCCGGCAGGAAAGCGAACTTGGGCTGATGGAGGCCTATTATCCGCTGCATGCACGGGTCTGCGAGGCCTGCCTGCTCGTCCAGCTGGAAGAGTTCGTCAGCCCGGAAAGCATCTTCGAGGAGTATGCCTACTTCTCTTCCTACTCCACCAGCTGGGTGGCGCATGCGGAGCGCTATTGCGACGAAGTGATCAACCGCTTCGCCCTCGACAGGCACAGTTTCGTCGTGGAGCTCGCGAGCAATGACGGCTACCTCCTGCAGCATTTCGTGGCGCGCGACATTCCCGTGCTCGGCGTCGAGCCGGCGAGAAACGTCGCCGATGCCGCAATCGCCCGGGGCATCCCGACGCGGGTCGCCTTCTTCGGCAAGCGCCTTGCCGGCGAGATGGCCGCAGCCGGCCAGAAGGCCGACCTGATCGTCGCCAACAACGTGCTGGCGCAGGTGCCCGACATCAACGACTTCCTGGCGGGCATGAAGCGCATCCTGAAGCCGCAGGGCGTCGTGACGATCGAATTCCCGCATGTCGCGACGCTGATTGCTGAAAACCAGTTCGACCAGATCTATCACGAGCATTTCTCGTATTTCTCGCTGTTCACGGTGCAGATCGCCGCAAGGGTGCACGGCCTGGAGATCTTCGACGTCGAGGAACTGCCGACCCATGGCGGTTCGCTGCGGGTCTATCTTGGCCATGCCGGCCGCTGCGGGGTGATCAGCCCGAATGTCGCCGGCCTGCTAGGGCAGGAGCGTCGCGCCGGCCTGCACGACGTGGAGGCCTATACGTCCTTCTCCGTCCGGGCGCGGCAGGCCAAGCGCAACCTGCTCTACTACCTCATCAGCGTGAAGGAGCGCGGCGGCCGCATCTGCGGCTATGGCGCGCCGGGCAAGGGCAACACGCTGTTGAACTATTGCGGCATCGGCACGGATTTCCTGGATTTCACCGTCGACCGCAATCCCTACAAACACGGCCGCTACACGCCGGGCATGCACATACCCATCCTGCCCGTCGAGGCGATCGACACGCACCGGCCGGACTACATTCTCATCCTGCCTTGGAATCTGAAGGCCGAAATCATCGGCCAGATGCGCCATGTCGGCGAATGGGGCGCGAAGTTCATCGTGCCGATCCCCGAAGTCAGTGTGCTCGATCCGCTGGAGGTGCTGTCATGAAGGTGGTGCTTTTCTGCGGCGGCCGCGGCACGCGCATCCGGGACTATTCGGAAAGCATACCCAAGCCGATGATCCCGCTCGGCGCGCAGCCGATCCTGCGTCATGTCATGCAATATTACGCCTCCTACGGCCATGACGATTTCACCCTGTGCCTCGGCTACAAGTCGAACGTCATCAAGGACTTCTTCCTGAACTGCCGGCCGCAGACCTTTTCGGACTGTGTCGTCTCCGGCGAGGGCAGGGTGGAGCTCCTGGGCGATGCGCAGCAGCAATGGCGCATCGCGCTCATCGACACCGGCATCTGGCGCAATATCGGCGAACGCCTCTGGGCGGTGCGCGAGCAGGTGAAGGGCGAGCGCATGTTCCTCGCTAATTACAGCGACGGCCTCACCGACGTCGATCTCGACGACATGGTCGCCCGCTTCGAGGCAAGCGGCAAGATCGCCTGCTTCCTCGCCGTGCGCCCGCCGCTGACCTACCACATCGCCGATATCGACGAGACCGGCCGGGTGCGCGAGTTCCGCTCGTCCGAGACCTCGGAAATCTGGATCAACGGCGGCTACTTCCTGATGCGCCGCGAGATCTTCGACTATATGCGGGAAGGCGAGGAGCTGGTGCTCGAACCCTTCCTGCGGCTGATCGCGGACGACATGCTGATGGCCTACAAACACGAGGGCTTCTGGCGCTCGATGGATACGCTGCGCGACTGGCAGATGCTGGAGGAAATGGTCGAACGCGGCGAGATGCCGTGGGTCCGCCAGGTGCCCGGCGAGCGCGTCTCGAACCTTCGCGTGGCGGGCCGGTCATGAAAGCGCTGCCCATGGCGTCTGCCGGCCACCGGTTGCGCATCCTGTGCCTGGGCGCGCATGCCGACGACATCGAGATCGGCGCCGGCGGCACGATCCTCGGCCTGATCGCCGCGGGCGTGAAGCTGGAGGTCCACTGGTGCGTCATGAGTGCCACCACGGAGCGCGCGGCCGAGACGCGGCGCTCGGCGGCGGCCTTCCTCGAAGGTGCTGCCTCGGCCACGGTCGAGGTGTGCGGCTTCGAAGACAGCTACTTCCCGAGCCAGAGCCGCGAGATCAAGGCTTTCCTGCTGGATTTGCGCGAAAGAGTAGAGCCGGACGTCATTTTTACCCATAGCCGGCGCGATGCGCATCAAGATCATCGAGAGCTAAATAAGTTAACAATGAATATATTCAGGGACCACTTCGTCTTAGAATATGAGATCCCGAAATGGGACGGGGACATCACGGAACGCAATGCCTACGTACCCCTGTTGCCCGGCGTGATCGATCGAAAGATCGACCTGCTCATGGAGCACTTCGCCACGCAGAGGTCCAAGGATTGGTTCCACGAGGATGTCTTTCGGGGTTTGGCCCGCATGCGTGGAATGGAATGCCGTTCGCCTTCGCTTTTCGCGGAAGCCTTCACGGTGCGCAAGATGGCCCTCGCATAGAAGGCGACGCAGATCGCCGGGGTTCAAGTAGATGCGGAGACAGTCGCTAACTCGTAATTTTGACCAGGAATCTAGTGAGGGGTATCATGGTAAGAGACGACGAGATGGATTCCGACAGGGAATCGATTGATATTTTCCGGACTGCAGGACTGACCAGCAGCGACATTCGTGTCGACTTCAGGGATCAGATGGAACGGCACTCGCAGCGATATGCCGTGAACGACTATGTCGCGATCTTCGACAAGCGTAATCTCGATCGTGAATGTCTGGCCAACAGCCTCGATTCCCACCAGATCGGCATCAGCATCTTCACCTTTTCAGGCCTGGCGAGCTGGCAGCAACGCAAGGGCTCGCTCGGCACGCTGCGCGCCGCTCTTCTCAACATCGGCAGCAACGACATCACCGATCCCGGGCTTCGCGACGAGATCACCCAGCTCGTGACGACGCTGGAGCCGGTGCCGGTCGTCGTGCTTTCGGACAATCATGCCATCGAACACGTCTTGCAGGTCATCGATCTCGGCGTGCACGGGCTCATTCCAAGCACGGTCGACATCGACGTCTGCATCGAGGCGATCGGGCTTGCCATCGCCGGCGGGCAGTTCGTGCCGGCCAGCAGCGTGCTGGCGATGCGCGGCCTGCTCGGCAGCTACGCCTCGCGCAAGATCTGCGGTTCCGCCTTCACGGTGCGCCAGGCTGCCGTCGCCGAAGCGCTGCGCCGCGGCAAGGCGAACAAGATGATCGCCCGCGAACTCAACCTCTGCGAAAGCACGGTGAAAGTGCACATTCGCAACATCATGAAGAAGCTCGGCGCCACCAACCGCACGGAAGTCGCCTGCAAGGTCGGCGAAATCCTGACGGACGAGACGCTTCAGAACAGCAGGGCATAAGCCCGCTCCGCAACAGGAAGTCCGTCATGATCTGGTCCGAAAATCAGGCCGGCCCGGAGGAGTCTGCGATTCCCAGGGTGCTTTCGGTCATCGTCGAGCGCCGGTGGCTGATCCTCTTCTGCGTTGCCGTGGGCATGGGGGCTGCCGCCGTCGGCTATCAGGACCAGCCGTCGCGCTACCGCGCCGAGGCGGTGCTGGCGCTCGACGCGCGCAAATTCCAGGCTCTGCCGACCGAATCCGTCATTTCCTCGCTGCCGCAGGAAAGCCCGGTGCTGCGCACCGAGGTCGATATCATCTCCTCGCGCTCGATGGCCGAAAGGGTCCTGGCCTATCTGCAGGCGTCGGGCGTCGATGTCGCCAAGGGTTTCGTCCTGACGGCGGAAAGCGGCACCGCCCAGGCGTCGCCCGGCCACGCGACCCGCGTGATCGCCGACAGGCGCGTGCTCATCGACAAGCTGACCTCCGGCGTGCGCGTCACGAATGACGGCCGCTCCTACACGATCTACGTCGCCTTCAGCGGCACGGAGCCGCAGTTCACCGCCGACGTCGCCAACGCCTATGCGGAGACCTACATCAACTATCAGGTCGATCTCCAGACGACGGCAACACGGCGCGTCAGCGACTGGCTCGGCACGCGCCTCGTCAGCCTGCGCAGCGACCTGGAGCGCTCGGAACACACGGCGACTTCGTTCCGCGAAAAGTCCGGCATCGTCAAGTCGAACGGCACGACCCTGCTGTCCCAGCAGATCGCCGGGCTGAATGCGGAGCTGGCGCGGCTGCGCGCCCAGCTTGCCGGCTCGGTCGCGCGGCTTGCCACCGCAATCGACGCGTCGGAAGGAAAGGGCGGTCTCGCCTTGTCGGAGGTTCTCAATTCCCCGGCGATCCAGCAGCTGCGCACCGAAGAAGCACGCCTCAAGCGCCTCCTTGCGGCGATCAGCGAAAGCGGTGCGGTGAAGAACCCGCAGATCCCCGACCTGAAATCGCAGCTCGCCACGATCCAGGCGCAGATCGACGTCGAGGTGGAGCAGATCGTCGGCAGCCTGCGCAACGAGATTGAGGTCACGCGGCGCCAGCAGTCCGGCCTTGAGGCCAGCCTGAAACAGCTCCAGACCGAAATGTCGACGGCAAACGAGTCCATCGTCCAGGCCGACCAGCTTGACCGCGAGGCGAGCGCCAACCGGGCAATCTACGAGAGCTACCTGACGCGCTATAAGCAGACGATCGAACAGGACGGCATCGCCATGGCGGAGGCGCGCATCATTTCGCGCGCCATGCCGTCCGGCACGCCGTCGAGCCCGGACCTTTCGGCCTGGCTGCTGGGCGGGCTGATGTTCGGCCTTGGCGGCGGGGCGTTCTCGACCCTTCTGCTCGAACTGCGCGCGAGCTTCCGGCGTCGCCCCGATCCGGCCGAAAGCAATCTCGGCAGCCCCGTCATCGGCCGCATCCCGGAACTTTCCCCGCAGCAGCGCTCCAACGTCGCGGGCATCATCCGCGATTCCCTCTCGCCCTTTGCCCAGGCCGTCGCCGACGTGCAGGGTCGCCTGCGGCTTTCCGCCCGGTCGGGCAACGTGCTGGTGGTTTCGGTGACATCGGCAGGCCCCGGCGAGGGCAAGACGCTCGTCGCGTCCTGTCTCGCCCGCTCGCTGGCCGCCACGGGGCTGCGCACCGTCATCGTGGATACCAATCTCACGGCTCCCGGTATTGCCGACGAATTCAGCGTCCTGCCGCTGCGCACGGTGGATACGGTCGCGGCATCCGAGGACGTGCCGATCGACGAGCTCATCCGCCGCGACGGGGCGTCCGGCCTCGACCTGATCTGCGCTTGCAGGGTCGATGTGCCCGCCGAACATATCCTCGGCCACAAGGGTTTTGCGCGCCTGCTCTGTACCCTCCGGCAGACCTATGACGTCGTGATCGTCGATTCGACGGCGCTGTCGAACGGTTCCAGCGCGCTGCTCGTCTCCTCGCTTGCCGATACGACGGTGCTCGTCGTTCCGGCCGGCAGCGATTCCGTGCGCACGGTGCGGGCGCTGCGCACCCTCAAGACGGCGGGCATCGTGGTCGGAGGGCTCGTCATCAACAACGCGGCAAGCCGCCGCAACGTCGTGTCCCTTGTCACGGACCACCATCGGTCCACGGCGGAGGCCGGAAAACGCAACGAAAATCCCATCGACACGCCGTCGATCGTCGGCATGTGAGGCTCGAAACGTCATGGCAAAAGTCCAGGCCGTAACACGCAAACAGCATCGGCCACCGCCGAGTATGCTTTGGCTGGCGCTTCTGGCCTGCCTGCTGTTCCTTGCCCAGGCAATTGCCGCGGCGGGCGCGGAGGACCAGCGCTACCGGCTGGCCAGCGGCGACGTGCTGCGCATCACGGTTTACGGCGACCTCGGATTGAGCGGTTCCTTTCCCATCGGCACGGACGGCACGATCGGCTATCCGCTGCTCGGCAACATAGTGGCCGCCGGCAAGAGCATCGACGAGGTCCGCGAAACGATCGATGCGGGGCTGAAGGTGCATATCGCCAATCTTTCCGCGTCCGTGGTGGTGGAAGCCTATGCGCCGGTCTTCATCGTCGGCGAGGTCCAGAAGCCCGGCCGCTACGAGTTCCGTCCCGGCATGATCGCGCTGGAACTGTTCGCGCTCGGCGGCGGGCAGAAGGAGGCGCTGGCGCAGGGGGAAAATGCCGGCGTGCAGCTCGCCGGCCTGCGGCAGGAATATGCCGATCTCGGCATGCAGCTTCTGGCGCAGGATGTGAAGCGGGCGCGCCTCGAAGCGGAACTGAACGAGCGGGACTTCAGCTATGTGGCCCGCGAAGAGCTCGGCACGCCCGATCCACGCATCGTCCAGCAGGTCGTGCAGTCCGAACGCACGCTGTTCGAGCTCCGCCGCGCGACGCTCGCCACCGAGCTCGAAAGCCTGGAAGTCCAGAAGAAAAGTTATGTCGAGGAGATCGACACGCTGGAGCGCAGCGGCAAGCTGCGTGACGGTGAACTCGCCCTCCTGGACGAGGATGTGAAACAGGCCCGCACCATGGTGGATCGCGGCATTACGTCCAAGACCCAGCTTCGCGAAAAACAGCGCGAAATATCCGCGACCAACCGCGACGTGCTGGAGTTCGGCTCCTTCCTCGCCCGCGCGCGCCAGAACCTGACCGCGATCGACGGCCGGCTGGTCTCCATGCGCGGACAGCGGCGCGGAGACGTTGCGGCGGAACTGCGCGAGGTGAACATCGACATCCTGCGCCTTCGCCGCAAGATGGCCTATAGCGTCCAGGCCATGGCCGAGGCCGGCATCGCCCTGCAAAAGAAGGACGGCAGCCGGCAGGCGGCCTTCCGCTTCTCCGCCATCCGGTTGCTCGATGGCCAATATAAAGAAGTCGAGGTCGGCCAGACCGATCCGGTGATGGCCGGCGATATCCTGCGGGTGAGCCTGGCGCTGGAAGAGGGCGACGTCGTCGTCCAGCGTTAGGGGAGACCCTGCCGAATCATTGTGTGTTCAGCGATCGACCAGCACGCGAGCGAGAAGCAGGTTCTGCTGCTTGGCAAGCTCGGAGCGGATCATCGCGTTGCGCCGGGCGATCGCCTTGCCTGCGGCATGCAGGTCGCCGAGGACGATCCGGACCTGCCTCAAGAGCAGGTCCACGTCGAATGTCTCTATATGCTGGCAGAACGGGATCCGGCCGAATTCCGCCATCAACTCGTCATTCTTCTCCGCATAGCCGAGCGAAAGCGTCGGCCGGCCGATTTTCAGGGCGCAGATCAGGTTGCTGTAGCGCGAGACGATGGCGATATCGACCTTCTGCATTTCTTCCATGATGACGTGCAGCGAAGCGGTCCGCGCCGCGGACAAACGACCACCGCCGCTGCCGGCAAAAGCGATGCGTATATCGTCGAGAGTCGTTTCGTCCGACGTGTCGCCCATGAAGAGGCGTACGTCGTAGCCCTCGTCGAGCAGCCCGCGCACCACGCGCAGCATCTTGTCCAGATAGGTCCGGTAGATCGCCTCTGCGCCGACATGGTCGCGCTGCCATCCGCGATAGTGCATGACGCCGATGCCGATCGTCGTCGGGCGTTCCGTCGCGGCAGGGCGGACGGGTTTGCGCAAGCCGAAGGCGATGTCGGGAAAACGGTGGTCGGAAGAGGTGTCGATGCCGAGGCCCTGCACATAACGGAGCGAGTAGTCGTCGCGGTAGGAGCGGTAATCGGCCAAACGCACCGCCGATTTCAGGAACCAGCGGCTGAGCCTGCCGTGGATCGGTCCGGCGCCGACGCTGACGAAGGCTATGCGTGCGCCGCGCAGCCGGGCGGCAAGACACCAGCCGTAAACGATGAAGGGCCATCCGAACGCCGTTTCCTGGAAATCGTCGAGGATGCCGGTGCCGGGTACGACAAGCACATCGATTCGGCCGGCGGTCCGCAGCATCGAGGCGAGGTTGGCGATCCGGCCGGGGATACGCCCGAACCGGGCATCAAGGGCGCGGAAAAACGGACGGGAGAACGACGCGGCGCGAATGCCGACCGCCTCCAGCGCAAAACGTTCGCCGATCACCGCGGGGTCGGAGCAGATGCAAAGCAGGCCGGCCTCCGGGCAGGCCCGGCGCAGGAAGACCAGCATCGCCTCCAGCGAGCCGTCATTGCCCGAGTTTCCGGACCCGAACTGTCCGAGCAGGCCGATCTTCATGAAATTTGTCCACCGCTATCGAGTGGCGCCCCGGAAGTCCGGGCATTCAAAAAATAGGCGAGGGCCGCCAGGACGCCAAACTATCGCGCCGCGCCCTGACACGGAAAACAAGGACCTTCGGCGTCCCGCCTCCACCAAAAGAGGTAGGCGTTCGGCGGTCTCCTGCGAAGGGCCGGGGCGGCTTTCCAAGACCCAGCTTTTCCGCTGTCGATCCGTCGGGACAATGGGCATCGAGGGACCGACCATGAAGATCGCCTATTTCGTCCTGCCGCATATGGGTGGCACCTATACCGTGTTCAGGCACCTGCGCGGCGGCCTCGCGCCGCACGGGATCGACCTGCGTTGGGTCGGGCTGTCCCATCGCGGCTGGAGCCTTCAACCGGGGCTGGAGCACGAAGCGGCCTTCGGCACGCTCGTCGAAACGCCACCGGGCGACGGGAAAAGCGCTGCACGGCAGCTTGAACGGGCGATCGTCGCAGAAGGGTACGACGGCGTTATCGTCAATGTGCTCAGCGACCGGGTGCAGACCAATATCGTGCGTTATCTCTCGCCAAAAATCCTGCGCCTGATGGTCGTGCACAACATCACCCCCGGCACCTATGCCGCCGCCCACGCGATCCGCCCGCATGTCCATGCCACCGTCTGCGTCTCGCGACGCTGCCGCGACGATCTGGTGAAGCGCCATCATTTCCCGGCCGAGCGTACCGCCGTCATCGCCAATGCCATCTCGACGGATGCCTACCCCCAGGCCGACCGGCTGCCGCGGCCGATCGGGGAGGGGCTGCGCCTGCTGTTTCTGGGACGAATCGAGGATGCCTCCAAGGGTGTCTTGTGGCTGCCGGAGATCCTTGCCCGGCTGCCGGCCTCGGTGACCCTGACCATCGCCGGCGACGGCCCGGATTTCGCGCGGCTGAAGGCCGCCATGCCCGGCATGGCGCCGCGCATCGTCTATCCGGGCGCCGTTGCGGCCGAAGCGGTGCCGGATCTGCTGGCGGCGCACGACGTCTTTCTCATGCCGTCGCGCTACGAAGGGCTGCCGATGGCGCTGGTGGAGGCCATGGCGGCCGGATGCGTGCCGGTCGCCTCGGCGCTGCGCGGCGTCACGGACATGATCGTCGAGGATGGGCGGGACGGGCTGCTCTTCCCGGTTGGCGACCCGGCGAAGGCCGCAGGCCTCATCCGCAGTCTGGACAAGGACCGTGCGCGTCTGCTCGCCCTTTCCATCGGTGCACGGCGAAAGGTTGCCGGCGCCTTCACCGTCGACCGCATGGCGGCGCATTATGCCTCGGTGCTGCGCGACATCCAGGCGAACCCGCCGCCGCTCGCCGCTCCCCTTGCCATGGACGGCTGGTCACTACCGCGAGGCCTGCGCCCGGGCCTGCGCACCTTCCTGCCGCAGCCGTTGAAAAACTGGCTGCGCGTGGTGCGCGAACGGCTCTGATCGAGAGAATCCGCGTCGCCGGTGCGTTGAAATCACGCGCAAAACATTGGAATTGGGGGAAAGGAAGAAGTGGTGGGCGATGACGGACTCGAACCGCCGACATCCTCGGTGTAAACGAGGCGCTCTACCAACTGAGCTAATCGCCCGCCGCGTTGGTGGCCGTGATCTATGCGGAACCGGATCAAACCGCAAGAGGCAATCGAAAAGTTTTTTGCATTTTTTGAATGTCCCCATGGTGATACAGAAGGGTGTGGAAACATTTCAGGGCGCGTCATTCTTTTGTCGTGAAACCTGCTTGACACCCAAAGGCGAACCCCTTAGTTAGCCGCTCATCGAACGGCTCTGGGCCGCTCGGGACGGGTGCTTCGCCATCCGGACGCTTTCGAGGAATGCGGGTGTAGCTCAGTCGGTTAGAGTGCCGGCCTGTCACGCCGGAGGTCGCGGGTTCGAGCCCCGTCACTCGCGCCA
>NZ_JBXAFY010000006.1:349978-370222 GCF_058793575.1 Shinella sp. GW835-FHT14H05
ATGCGGGTGTAGCTCAGTCGGTTAGAGTGCCGGCCTGTCACGCCGGAGGTCGCGGGTTCGAGCCCCGTCACTCGCGCCACTCGAAAGGCCGGACGAAACAGTCGGGACCGCAAGGTCACAATGCGCGGGTGTAGCTCAGTCGGTTAGAGTGCCGGCCTGTCACGCCGGAGGTCGCGGGTTCGAGCCCCGTCACTCGCGCCATTTTCCCTTATCCTCCATATATCTGGTGCCGTTTCTTCACACGGCACTTCATGCGATCCGATCGAATCGGCGGAGCGATGCTTTGTTTGGTTCCTCGCGGGCAATCAGACTTCGTCTTGCTGGTGCAGATTGACGCACCTCAGGTCGCCGTCTGGCGTGATTCCGATGCTCGATCCCGATGCCAATTCGAGGTGGGGCAGGGCGTATGAAGTGATTTCTCTTCGCACCTGCGGCGAAACGCCCGGAATGCCGCCCGTCATGAAATCGTAACGATTTAAATGGCTTTGCCACCTGCCTTTCCGGGCGGTCGGGAAAACAACACAATGATTGCGGCGAAAGCCGGACAAAGCCTTGCGCGGTTGCTCTCACTGCGCTAACGACGTGGCGTTGCAACATACTTTCTCGGCTTGCAGGTCACCGACCAACAGGCGTCTTCCCGGCGCCAGCAGCAGGCAGGATGGACGCCAATGACTGAACTTCTCGGTTCCTATATCCCGATCGCCATCTTCATCGGTATCGCGCTCGTGATCGGCATTGCACTGCTGGTCGCGCCCTTTGCCGTCGCATACAAGGCCCCCGATTCGGAAAAGCTTTCCGCTTACGAGTGCGGCTTCAATGCGTTCGACGATGCGCGCATGAAATTCGACATCCGCTTCTATCTGGTGTCGATCCTCTTCATCATCTTCGACCTCGAAGTGGCCTTCCTCTTCCCCTGGGCCGTCTCCTTCGGCGACATGGGCTGGTTCGGCTTCTGGTCGATGATGGTCTTCCTCGGTGTCCTGACCATCGGCTTCATCTACGAATGGAAGAAGGGAGCACTCGAATGGGAGTAGCATCCACCACGCTCGTCGCGCAGCAGCCGAAGGGGATCATCGATCCCTCGACCGGCAAGCCGATCGGCAGCAACGATGCCTTCTTCGGTGAGATCAACAATGAACTCGCCGACAAGGGTTTCCTCGTCACCTCGACCGACGAACTCATCACCTGGGCGCGCACCGGCTCGCTGATGTGGATGACCTTCGGTCTTGCCTGCTGCGCCGTCGAGATGATGCAGCTCTCCATGCCGCGTTACGACGTCGAGCGTTTCGGCTTCGCGCCGCGCGCCTCTCCGCGCCAGTCCGACGTCATGATCGTCGCCGGCACGCTGACCAACAAGATGGCCCCCGCACTCCGCAAGGTCTACGACCAGATGCCGGAGCCGCGTTACGTCATCTCGATGGGCTCCTGCGCCAACGGCGGCGGCTACTATCATTATTCCTATTCGGTGGTGCGCGGCTGTGACCGCGTGGTGCCGGTCGATATCTACGTACCAGGCTGTCCTCCCACGGCAGAAGCGCTCCTCTACGGCGTGCTCCTGCTGCAGAAGAAGATCCGCCGGACCGGTACGATCGAGCGATAAGGGCAGGGGACTGACACATGAGCGAAGCCCTCCAGGAGCTGTCCTCCTATATCGGCGAAGCGGCAGGCCAACTCGTCGCGTCTTCGGATATCGCCTATGGCGAACTCACCCTGAAGACGGACGCTGCACGCATCCTCGATCTTCTGACCTTCCTGCGCGATGACGTGCAGTGCGGGTTCGTCAACCTCATCGATGTCTGCGGCGTCGACTGGCCGGCGCGCGCCGAGCGCTTCGACGTGGTCTACCACCTGCTGTCGCCGCGCCAGAACCAGCGCATCCGCATCAAGGTCGCGACCGGCGAGGACGTTCCCGTTCCCTCCGCTTTCCCGGTCTATCCGGGTGCCGACTGGTTCGAGCGCGAAGCCTACGACATGTACGGCATCCTCTTCACCGGCCATCCGGACCTTCGCCGCATCCTCACCGACTACGGCTTCGAGGGGCACCCGCTGCGCAAGGATTTCCCGACCACCGGCTTCGTGGAGGTGCGTTACGACGACGAGGTCAAGCGCGTCGTGTACGAGCCTGTCGAACTGAAGCAGGAATTCCGCAACTTCGATTTTCTCTCGCCGTGGGAAGGCACCGATTACGTGCTGCCGGGCGACGAGAAAGCCAAGCAGTAGGAGTAGGGCGCGTTCATGGGGGCATTCAGCGTATTTCACTGGCTGATCGTGGTCGTCTGCATTGTAAACGTTTTTGCATTGTGGCGACTGCTCCCACGCTCGGGCATTCCGAACTGGGTTGGGATCATCGGAATTTTCCCGCCTTTTGCCTTCATTCTGCTTTGGATCGTCAGCTTCAAGAAATGGCCTAGCAATGTCTGAGCACAACGTCCGCAATTTCAACATCAACTTCGGCCCGCAGCATCCTGCGGCGCACGGGGTTCTTCGTCTGGTCCTCGAACTGGACGGCGAAATCGTCGAGCGCGTCGATCCGCATATCGGCCTGCTGCATCGCGGCACCGAAAAGCTCATCGAGACGAAGACCTATCTTCAGGCCGTGCCCTATTTCGACCGCCTCGACTACGTGGCGCCGATGAACCAGGAGCATGCCTTCGCGCTCGCCGTCGAGCGCCTGACGGGCACCGAGGTTCCGATCCGCGGCCAGATCATCCGCGTCCTCTATTCCGAAATCGGCCGCATCCTCTCGCATCTCTTGAACGTCACCACGCAGGCCATGGACGTCGGCGCGCTGACGCCGCCGCTCTGGGGTTTCGAAGAGCGCGAAAAGCTGATGGTGTTCTACGAGCGCGCCTGTGGTGCTCGCATGCACTCGGCCTATATCCGTCCGGGCGGCGTGCACCAGGACCTGCCGCATGAGCTGGTGGAAGACATCGGCAAATGGATCGACCCGTTCCTGAAGACCGTCGACGATATCGACGAACTCTTGACCGGCAACCGCATCTTCAAGCAGCGCAACGTCGACATCGGCGTCGTGAAGCTGGAAGATTGCTGGGCCTGGGGTTTTTCCGGCGTCATGGTGCGCGGCTCGGGCGCTGCCTGGGACCTGCGCCGCTCGCAACCCTATGAGTGCTATTCCGATTTCGACTTCGACATTCCGATCGGCAAGAACGGCGACTGCTACGACCGTTACGTCATCCGCATGATCGAGATGCGCGAATCGGCGAAGATCATGCGCCAGTGCGTCAACCGCCTGCTCGGCGACGCCAAGGTCGGCCCGGTCTCCTCGGTCGATGGCAAGATGGTTCCGCCGAAGCGTGGCCAGATGAAGCGGTCGATGGAAGCGCTCATCCACCACTTCAAGCTCTACACCGAGGGCTATCACGTCCCGGCCGGCGAAGTTTACGCAGCCGTCGAAGCGCCGAAGGGCGAGTTCGGCGTCTACCTCGTCGCCGACGGCACAAACAAGCCCTATCGCTGCAAGATCCGCGCCCCGGGCTATGCCCACCTCCAGGCGATGGATTTCATCTGTCGCGGGCACCAGCTCGCCGACGTCTCGGCGATCCTGGGCTCCCTCGACATCGTGTTCGGCGAGGTTGACCGCTGATGCCGAGACTGGCCACCGCTATCGCCCTCTTGCTGGTGACCGCTTTCGCTGCGCAGGCGCAGGATGCGGAAGGCAGCGTCTCGTCTGCCACGATGGGCGAACTGGTGGACCAGGGTTACGAGATCAAGGCTGCGGCGCCGAACGGCAGCCGCTATGTCGTATTCATGCAGAAAGAGAAATCGGCCTACGCCTGCGAATTCGTCAACACGGCGCAAACGCAGTGCAGGCAGATTAACTGAGACAAGGCGTTACAGAATGTCCGTTCGTCGACTAGCCGAAGACAATGTCCAACCCGCGAGCTTCGCCTTCACCAAGGAGAATGCGAGCTGGGCCAAGGCAACGATCAAGAAGTATCCGAAGGGCCGCGAGCAATCGGCGGTCATCCCGCTTCTGATGCGCGCGCAGGAGCAGGACGGCTGGGTCACCAAGGCCTCGATCGAAGCCATCGCCGACATGCTCGGCATGGCCTATATCCGAGTGCTCGAAGTCGCGACCTTCTATACACAGTTCCAGCTCGGGCCGGTCGGCACGCGCGCCCATGTCCAGGTCTGCGGCACGACGCCCTGCATGCTGCGCGGCGCGGAAGACCTCATCAATGTCTGCAAGAAGCGCATCCACGCCGAACCTCACCATCTCAACGAGAGCGGCACGCTGTCCTGGGAAGAGGTCGAGTGTCTGGGCGCCTGCGTCAATGCGCCGATGATCATGATCTTCAAGGACAGCTTTGAAGACCTGACCGCGACGCAGCTCGAACACATCATCGACCGTTTCGATGCCGGCAAGGGCTCGACCGTGGAGACCGGCCCGCAGGTCGACCGCATCTTTTCCGCCCCGGTCGGCGGCCTTACCAGCCTGAACGAGCCGGAACCGGCCGCCAAGAAGGTGACGACCCGCGCCAAGAAGACCGAGGGTGACAGCGTCAGCGTTCCCCCGTCGAATGCCGCCAAGCCGACGACCGACGCCGTTGAGACCGATCCCAAGCTGAAGACGCCGGCAACCGCCAAGGCGGAAGCGGCCGCCAACACCAAGGCGACGGGCGACACGCGCGCCGAGGGCGGCGACAATGAAGCCAAGCAGCCGGCTGCGGCGGCCGGCAAGCCCTCGCTCGAAGACAAGGACCGTCCGGCCGGCATCGCGCGCCCCGCGACCGTGGACGACCTGAAGCTCATCTCCGGCGTCGGACCGAAGATCGAGGGCATCCTGCACGAACTCGGCATCTTCACCTTCGCACAGGTTTCCTCCTGGAAGCTGGAAGAGCGCGCCTGGGTCGATTCCTATCTGAATTTCAAGGGCCGCATCGAGCGGGACGACTGGGTCAGGCAGGCCGAGGCGCTCGCAAAGGGCGGCGAAGCGGAATACATCCGCGTGTTCGGCAAGAAGCCGCGGTAAAGAGGTGAACCATGCTTAAAGACCAGGATCGCATCTTCACCAATATCTACGGCACCAAGGACAAGTCGCTGAAGGGCGCCATGGCCCGCGGCCACTGGGATGGCACCAAGGAGCTGCTCGAAAAGGGCCGCGACTGGATCATCAATGAGGTCAAGGCATCCGGCCTTCGCGGCCGCGGCGGCGCCGGCTTCCCGACCGGCCTCAAGTGGTCCTTCATGCCGAAGGAATCCGACGGCCGTCCGCACTACCTCGTCGTCAATGCCGACGAATCCGAGCCCGGCACCTGCAAGGACCGCGATATCCTGCGCCACGATCCGCACACGCTGATCGAAGGCTGCGTCGTCGCCTCCTTCGCCATGGGCGCCAACGCCGCCTACATCTATGTGCGCGGCGAGTTCATCCGCGAGCGCGAGGCGCTCCAGGCGGCCATCGACGAGTGCTACGATGCTGGCCTGCTCGGCAAGAACAACAAGCTCGGCTACGACATCGACATCTACGTCCATCACGGCGCCGGCGCCTATATCTGCGGCGAAGAAACCGCGCTGCTGGAAAGCCTGGAAGGCAAGAAGGGCCAGCCGCGCCTGAAGCCGCCGTTCCCGGCGAATATGGGCCTCTACGGTTGCCCGACCACGGTCAACAACGTCGAATCGATCGCCGTCACCCCGACCATCCTGCGCCGCGGCGCCGCCTGGTTCTCGTCGTTCGGCCGCCCGAACAATGTCGGCACCAAGCTGTTCATGATGTCCGGCCACGTCAACCGGCCCTGCACGGTCGAGGAGGCCATGGGCATCTCCTTCAAGGAGATGGTCGAAAAGCACGGCGGCGGCATCCGCGGCGGCTGGGACAATCTTCTGGCCGTCATTCCGGGCGGCGCATCCTGCCCCGTCGTCAAGGGCGAAGACATGATGAATGTCACGCTCGATTTCGACGGCCTGCGCGAGGTGAAGTCCTCCTTCGGCACCGGCGGCATGATCATCATGGATCGCTCGACGGATATCATCAAGGCGATCTGGCGCATCTCGGCCTTCTTCAAGCACGAGAGCTGCGGCCAGTGCACGCCGTGCCGCGAAGGCACCGGCTGGATGATGCGCGTCATGCAGCGCATGGTCACGGGCAATGCCCAGAAGCGCGAAATCGACATGCTGTTCGACGTGACGAAGCAGATCGAAGGCCACACGATCTGCGCGCTCGGCGATGCGGCGGCCTGGCCGATCCAGGGCCTCATCCGCAACTTCCGTCCGGAGATCGAGGCGCGCATCGACAAGTATACGGCAAACGCCACGGCGCACGGCGCCGTGCTTGAAGCAGCGGAGTAAAGGCGATGACGAAGCCGGCAGGACAGGATGCGAATGCAACCAGAGTTCAGCCGGCGCCAGTCGCCGGCGACGACCCTTTCGGTCTGGCGCCGTGGCTGAAGGAGATGCCGGGCGTGCCGCTGCATCCGCTGATGGCCCATCCGGTGGCGGCAATGGCCGCCACGACGGCGATCGGTTTCGGTATCGCCGGCCAGATGGCCGGGCTGATGCTGGGCATGATGAAGACCGCGACGGAGCGCGCCAGGGTGGCGCTCGACGAAGCGGCGGATACCACGGCGGAAACGGTGGAGCCGGTCAAGGCGAAGCCAGTGCTGAGCGTGGTAACGGCCGAGCCGGTGGCGAAGGCCGAACCGAAGATCGAGGTGGCGCGCGAAAGCGCGACGCCGAAGACGGCGGAAGCGAAGCCCGTGCGCAAGGCGCCGGCCGCGAAAGCCGCCAAGGCCGATGACCTGAAGGCGATTTCGGGCATCGGGCCGAAGCTGGAGCAGGTGCTGAACGGCATGGGCTTCCGGCGCTACGCCGACATCGCGGCCCTGAAGGCCGAGGATGTGGCGAGGATTGAAGCCGAACTCGGGTTCGCCGGGCGCATTGCCCGCGATCGCTGGGTGGAGCAGGCAAAGGCGCTGGTGAAGGGCAGGGGCTAGGCTCCGCCGGAACTGGCGAAACGGAACAAAGGCCGGCGGGACGGGCAGAGCGCCCAAAACAACGGCTGGAGAGAATGGCGCTGGCAAGACGCAGCGACTGCGTCAAAAGCGGGAATTGAGATATGGCAAAGCTGAAAGTCGACGGAAAAGAAATCGAAGTGCCGGATCACTTCACGCTGCTTCAGGCGTGCGAGGATGCGGGCGCCGAAGTTCCGCGCTTCTGTTTCCACGAGCGGCTGTCGGTTGCCGGCAACTGCCGCATGTGCCTCGTCGAGGTGAAGGGTGGCCCGCCGAAGCCGGCGGCCTCCTGCGCCATGAGCGTACGGGACCTGCGTCCCGGCCCGAACGGCGAGCCGCCGGAAGTCTTCACCACCACGCCGATGGTCAAGAAGGCGCGCGAAGGGGTGATGGAGTTCCTGCTCATCAACCACCCGCTCGACTGCCCGATCTGCGACCAGGGCGGCGAATGCGATCTGCAGGACCAGGCGATGGCCTTCGGCATCGACAGTTCGCGCTACCAGGAAAACAAGCGCGCCGTCGAGGACAAGTATATCGGCCCGCTCGTCAAGACGATCATGAACCGCTGCATCCACTGCACGCGCTGCGTCCGTTTCACGACGGAAGTCGCCGGCATCACCGAGCTTGGCCTGATCGGCCGCGGCGAGGATGCCGAGATCACCACCTATCTCGAACAGGCGATGACCTCCGAGCTTCAGGGCAACGTGGTCGACCTCTGCCCGGTCGGCGCGCTCACCTCGAAGCCTTTCGCCTTCACGGCGCGTCCGTGGGAACTGAACAAGACCGAAACGATCGACGTCATGGACGCCGTCGGCTCGGCGATCCGCGTCGATACGCGCGGCCGCGAAGTCATGCGCATCCTGCCGCGCGTCAACGAGGAGATCAACGAAGAGTGGATCTCCGACAAGACCCGCTTCATCTGGGACGGCCTGAAGACCCAGCGCCTCGACCGTCCGTATGTCCGCAAGGACGGCCGTCTCCAGCCAGCTACCTGGGCGGACGCTTTCGGCGCCATCAAGGCCGCCGTTGCCGGCACGTCCGGTGACCGCATCGGCGCGATTGCAGGCGACCTTGCTTCGGTCGAGGAAATGTTTGCGCTGCGCGAACTGATGACGGCGCTCGGCTCGACCAACATCGACTGCCGGCAGGACGGTTCCACGCTCGACCCGTCGCTCGGCCGCGCCAGCTACCTGTTCAACCCGACCATCGAAGGCATCGAACAGGCCGATGCGCTGCTGATCGTCGGCTCCAACCCGCGCTTCGAGGCGGCCGTGCTCAACGCCCGCATCCGCAAGCGCTGGCGGATGGACAATTTCCCGATCGGCGTGATCGGCGAGCAGGGCGAACTGCGCTACGGCTACGAATATCTCGGCGCCGGCACGGACACGCTCTCCGGCCTCATCGACGGTTCGGTCAAGTTCGCCGCCAAGCTCAAGAAGGCCCAGCGCCCGATGATCATCGTCGGCCAGGGCGCGCTGTCGCGTGCCGATGGCCTCGCCGTGCTCTCGGCCGTCACCAAGCTCGCCGAAAGCGTCGGCGCGGTGAAGGCGGACTGGAACGGCCTTGCCGTCCTGCACACCGCGGCATCCCGCGTCGGCGGCCTCGACCTCGGCTTCGTGCCGGGCGAGGGCGGCAAGGTCGCAGCCGACATGCTTGATGGCACGGACGTGCTCTTCCTGCTCGGCGCCGACGAAATGGATTTCGCCAGGAAGACCGCCTTCACGGTCTATATCGGCTCGCACGGCGACAACGCGGCGCATGTCGCCGACGTCATCTTGCCGGGCGCGACCTACACCGAAAAGTCGGGCACCTGGGTCAACACCGAAGGCCGCGTCCAGGTGGGCAACCGCGCCGGCTTCGCGCCGGGCGACGCCCGCGAGGACTGGGCGATCCTGCGCGCGCTTTCCGACGTGCTCGGCAAGAAGCTGCCCTTCGATTCGCTGGTCCAGCTGCGCGCGAAACTCCACGCCGCACACCCGCATTTTGCCGCCGTCGACGAGATTGCGACGGGTGAAATCGCCGATCTTTCCGCACTTGCGAAAAAAGGCGGGACGATGGCGAATTCCGGGTTTGCGTCTCCGATCAAAGACTTCTATTTGACGAACCCGATAGCGCGCGCCTCCGCGGTCATGGCCGAGTGCTCGGCGCTGGCCCGCAACAATTTCAAAGCCGCGGCGGAATGAGCGCGAAGGAATAAGACGTTATGGACGCTTTCATTTCGACCTACGTTTGGCCTGGCCTGATCATGGTGGCCCAGTCGCTCCTGCTGCTGGTCGCGCTGCTGGTCTTCATCGCCTACGTGCTTCTCGCCGACCGCAAGATCTGGGCCGCCGTTCAGCTTCGCCGTGGCCCGAACGTCGTCGGCCCCTGGGGCCTGTTCCAGTCCTTCGCCGACCTTCTGAAGTTCGTCTTCAAGGAGCCGGTCATCCCGGCGACCGCCAACAAGGTGATCTTCCTCCTGGCGCCGCTCGTCTCCGTGACGCTGGCGCTCGCCACCTGGGCGGTCGTACCGCTGAACGACGGCTGGGTCATCGCCAACATCAATGTCGGCATCCTCTACATCTTTGCGATTTCCTCGCTCGAAGTGTACGGCATCATCATGGGCGGCTGGGCTTCGAACTCGAAGTATCCGTTCCTCGGTGCGCTGCGCTCCGCCGCACAGATGGTGTCCTACGAAGTCTCGATCGGCTTCGTCATCGTCACCGTGCTGCTCTGCGTCGGCTCGCTGAACCTGACGGACATCGTCAACTCGCAGCGTGACGGCGTCGGCACGATGATCGGCCTGCCAGGTTCTTTCCTGGATTGGCACTGGCTGGCGCTGTTCCCGATGTTCGTGGTGTTCTTCATCTCGGCGCTGGCCGAAACGAACCGCCCGCCCTTCGACCTGCCGGAAGCCGAATCCGAACTCGTCGCCGGTTTCATGGTCGAATACGGCTCCACCCCGTACATGATGTTCATGCTCGGCGAATATGCCGCCATCTGCCTGATGTGCGCGCTGACGACGATCCTCTTCCTCGGCGGCTGGCTGCCCCCGGTCGACGTCTGGTTCCTGAATTGGGTCCCGGGCATCATCTGGTTCGTGCTGAAAGCCTCCTTCGTCTTCTTCATGTTCGCGATGGTGAAGGCCTTTGTGCCGCGCTACCGCTACGACCAGCTCATGCGTCTGGGCTGGAAGGTCTTCCTTCCGATCTCGCTCGCCATGGTGGTCATCGTTGCATTCGTGCTGAAGCTCACAGGCTGGTCCGCATGAGGACCGCCCCGACCCTCAGCAGCATTGGAGCTTGAAATGGCTAGTCTTTCGCAAGCCGTAAATTCGCTGTTCCTCAAGGAATTCGTGGGCGCGTTCTTCCTGTCGATGCGCTACTTCTTCCGCCCGAAGGCGACGGTGAACTATCCCTTCGAAAAGGGCCCGGTCTCCCCGCGCTTCCGCGGCGAGCATGCACTGCGCCGTTATCCGAACGGCGAAGAGCGCTGCATCGCCTGCAAGCTGTGCGAGGCGATCTGTCCTGCCCAGGCGATCACCATCGAGGCGGGTCCGCGCCGCAACGACGGCACGCGCCGCACGGTGCGTTACGATATCGACATGGTGAAGTGCATTTATTGCGGCTTTTGCCAGGAAGCCTGCCCGGTCGACGCCATCGTCGAGGGACCGAACTTCGAGTTCGCGACCGAGACGCGCGAGGAGCTCTACTACGACAAGCAGAAGCTGCTCGAGAACGGCGATCGCTGGGAGCGGGAAATCGCCCGCAACATCGGCATGGATTCGCCTTACCGCTGATCGGCGGAAAGGCAAGATGAACGTAAGTGCCTGACGAGTGGTCGTCAGGCTTCGACGGGGAAGGGGGACCTTCTCCGGGGAAGACGAAAAGGCACCAAAATGGGTCTCCAGGCTCTATTCTTCTATCTCTTCGCCTTCGTGGCGGTGGCGTCCGCCTTCATGGTGATCTCGTCCAGGAATCCGGTCTATTCCGTGCTGTTCCTGATCCTCACCTTCTTCAACTCGGCGGGCCTGTTCCTGCTGACGGGCGCCGAATTCCTGGCGATGATCCTGCTGGTCGTCTATGTCGGCGCGGTCGCGGTTCTCTTCCTCTTCGTCGTGATGATGCTCGACATCGACTTTGCCGAATTGCGGGCAGGGGCGCTGGAATATGCCCCGGTCGGCGCGCTGATCGGCCTCATCCTTGCCGCCGAACTGATCATCGTCGTCGGCGGCTCGACCTTTGCGCCGGAGATCGCCAAGAACATCTCGATGCCGATCCCTCCGGTCTCCGAGCGGACGAACACGGCAGCGCTCGGCGACGTGCTCTACACGCACTACGTCTATTTCTTCCAGATCGCCGGCCTCGTGCTGCTCGTCGCCATGATCGGCGCGATCGTGCTGACGCTGCGCCACAAGCCACACATTAAACGCCAGAACATCTCGCAGCAGGTTGCCCGCACGCCGGAAACCGCCGTCGAGGTCGTCAAGGTGAAGCCCGGCCAGGGCATCTGAGGCAGCGCGGGACCAAGGAAAAGCAAAATGGAAATCGGTATTTCCCACTATCTCACCGTCAGCGCCATCCTCTTCACCCTCGGCGTCTTCGGCATCTTCCTCAACCGGAAGAACGTCATCGTCATCCTGATGTCGATCGAGCTCATCCTGCTTGCGGTCAACATCAACATGGTCGCGTTCTCGGCCTTCCTGAACGACATCGTCGGCCAGGTCTTCGCACTGTTCATTCTGACCGTCGCGGCTGCGGAAGCGGCCATCGGTCTTGCAATACTCGTCGTCTTCTACCGCAACCGCGGTTCGATCGCCGTCGAAGACGTCAATATGATGAAGGGCTGATCGGGTCATGGATACCATCATCAAGGCAATCGTCTTCCTTCCTTTGACCGGCTTCCTGATCGCCGGCATCGGCGGCAATGCCATCGGCGCCAAGGCGTCCGAATATGTCACCTCCGGCTTCATGATCCTGGCGGCAGTCCTGTCGTGGATCGTCTTCTTCGACGTCGCCATGGGCGAGACGGAGATGATCAAGGTCAGCGTGCTGCGCTGGATCCAGTCCGGCGGCTTCGATGTCGAATGGGCGTTCCGCGTCGATACGCTGACAGCCGTCATGCTCGTCGTCGTCAATTCGGTCTCGACGCTCGTGCACGTCTATTCCATTGGCTACATGCACCACGATCCGCATCGGCCGCGTTTCTTCGCGTACCTGTCGCTCTTCACCTTCGCCATGCTCATGCTGGTGACGTCGGACAACCTTCTCCAGATGTTCTTCGGCTGGGAAGGTGTGGGCCTCGCGTCCTATCTGCTGATCGGCTTCTGGTACAAGAAGCCGTCCGCCTGCGCCGCCGCCATGAAGGCCTTCATCGTCAACCGCGTCGGCGACTTCGGCTTCGCACTCGGCATCTTCTCGGTCTTCGTGCTGTTCGGCTCGATCAATTTCGAGACGATCTTCGCCACCGCCGCCACCTACCTGCCGGCGGAAGGTGCTGCGGACGCCACGACGCCCGTCATCAACCTCTTTGGCATGACGCTCGACAAGTCGCATGCGCTGACCGCCACCTGCCTGCTGCTCTTCATGGGCGCGATGGGCAAGTCGGCACAGTTCCTGCTGCACACCTGGCTGCCGGACGCCATGGAAGGCCCGACCCCGGTTTCGGCCCTCATCCATGCCGCGACCATGGTCACCGCCGGCGTCTTCCTCGTCGCCCGCATGTCGCCGCTGTTCGAACTGTCGCACACCGCTCTGATGGTCGTGACGCTGATCGGCGCCATCACCGCCTTCTTCGCGGCGACCGTCGGCCTCGTGCAGAACGACATCAAGCGCGTCATCGCCTATTCGACCTGCTCGCAGCTCGGCTACATGTTCGTGGCGCTCGGCATCGGCGCCTACGGTGCGGCGATCTTCCACCTCTTCACGCACGCCTTCTTCAAGGCGCTGCTGTTCCTGGGCGCCGGCTCCGTCATCCACGCCGTCGATGGCGAACAGGATATGCGCTACATGGGCGGCCTTCGCAAACACATCCCGATCACCTTCTGGATGATGACGATCGGCACGCTGGCGCTGACCGGCGTCGGCATCCCCGGCACGATCATCGGCTTTGCCGGGTTCTTCTCGAAGGACGCGATCATCGAATCCGCCTTCGCCTCGCACAGCCCGGTTGCCGGCTTTGCCTTCGTGCTGCTGGTCATCGCAGCGCTGTTCACCAGCTTCTATTCCTGGCGCCTCGCTTTCATGACCTTCTTCGGCAAGCCGCGCGCGTCCGCGGATGTCATGCACCACGTCCATGAATCCCCGGCCGTGATGCTGATCCCGCTCTATCTGCTGGCCGCCGGTGCGGTCGTCGCGGGCGTGATCTTCGTCGAATATTTCTACGGCCACCACTATGACGAATTCTGGCAGGGCGCGCTCTTCACGCTTCCCGACAACCACCTCGTGCATGAGTTCCACAATGTGCCGAAGTGGGTGAAGTGGAGCCCGTTCGCCGCCATGGCGCTCGGCTTCGTCACCGCCTGGTACATGTACATCCGCTCGCCGGAAACGCCGAAATACCTCGCCGAGCAGCACCGCGGCCTCTACCAGTTCCTGCTCAACAAGTGGTACTTCGACGAACTGTACGACTTCCTCTTCGTTCGTCCCGCCATGCGGATCGGCAAGTTCCTCTGGAAGAAGGGTGACGGCACCGTCATCGACGGCCTCGGCCCGAACGGCATCGCCGCCCGCGTCATGGACGTCACGGATCGCGTCGTGCGCCTCCAGACCGGTTACCTCTATCACTACGCATTCGCGATGCTGCTGGGTATTGCAGCACTCGTCACCTGGATGATGCTCGGGAGCTCCCTCTGATGACCGATTGGCCCATTCTTTCAGCGGTCACATTCCTCCCGCTCGTCGGCGTGGCGCTTCTGCTGCTGACCCGCGAGGATAGCCCCTATGGTCGCCGCAACATCCTGAATGTCGCGCTTCTGACGACGGTCTTCACCTTCGTCCTCTCGCTCTTCATCTGGATCGGCTTCGACAATGCCAATCCGGGCTTCCAGATGGTCGAGAAGGCCGAATGGCTCGGCACCGGCATTTCCTACCATCTCGGCGTCGACGGCATTTCCATGCTGTTCGTCATCCTGTCGACCTTCCTGATGCCCTTCTGCGTGCTCGCGAGCTGGCATTCGGTCGAAAAGCGCCTGCGCGAATACATGATCGCCTTCCTTCTGCTGGAAGTGTTCATGGTCGGCGTCTTCGTGTCGCTCGATATCGTGCTGTTCTACGTCTTCTTCGAAGCCGGCCTCATTCCGATGTTCATCATCATCGGGGTGTGGGGCGGCAAGGATCGCGTCTACGCCTCCTACAAGTTCTTCCTCTACACGCTGCTCGGCTCGGTGCTGATGCTGCTCGCTATCATGGCGATGTACTGGCAGGCCGGCACGACCGACATTACCGAGCTGCTTGCCTACAATTTCCCGGCCCAGATGCAGACCTGGCTATGGCTCGCCTTCTTCGCCTCCTTCGCGGTGAAGATGCCGATGTGGCCGGTGCACACCTGGCTTCCGGATGCCCACGTCCAGGCGCCGACGGCGGGCTCGGTCATCCTGGCCGGCGTGCTCTTGAAGCTCGGCGGCTACGGTTTCATCCGCTTCTCGCTCGCCATGTTCCCGCTGGCCTCGGACTATTTCGCGCCCTTCGTCTTCGCGCTGTCGGTCATCGCCATCATCTACACCTCGCTGGTGGCGCTGATGCAGGACGACATCAAGAAGCTGATCGCCTATTCGTCGGTCGCCCACATGGGCTACGTCACGATGGGCATCTTCGCGGCGAATGCGCAGGGTCTCCAGGGCGCCATCTTCCAGATGCTGTCGCACGGCATCGTCTCGGGCGCGCTCTTCCTCTGCGTCGGCGTGGTCTATGACCGGCTGCACACCCGCGAGATCTCGGCCTATGGCGGCCTCGTCAACAACATGCCGAAATACGCCGTCGCCTTCATGATCCTGACCATGGCAAACGTGGGCCTTCCTGGCACGTCGGGCTTCGTCGGCGAAATTATGACGCTGGTCGGCATCTTCCGCGCCAACACCTGGGTCGCCTTCTTCGCCACGACGGGCGTCATCCTTTCGGCCTCCTATGCGCTCTGGCTCTACCGCCGGGTGATCTTCGGTGCGCTGGAGAAGGAAAGCCTGAAGTCGCTGCTCGACCTCGATCTGCGCGAGAAGCTGCTGCTCTATCCGCTCGTGATCCTCACGATCTTCTACGGTGTCTATCCGGCGCCGGTGTTCGATGCGACGGCGGCTTCGGTCGACGCGCTGCTCAATAACTACTCCGCGGCTCTGCAGGCGGCGCAACCTGTTGCGCTTTCGGCGAACTGACGACGGGACCCAAGACATGACTGCTGATACTATCCTCGCCAGCCTTCAGCTCTCGCTCCCGGAGATCATTCTTGCCGTCGGCGCGCTCGCCTTGCTGATGATCGGTGTCTTCTCCGGCGAACGCTCGGGCACCACCGTCATCGGGCTTGCCGTCGCGCTTCTGATCATCTCCGGCCTCTGGCTGGTGCTCGCCACGGGCGAGGGCCAGGCCTATGGCGGCGCCTTCGTCTCCGATGCCTTCGCCAAGTTCATGAAGGTGCTGGCGCTGATCGGCTCCATCACCGCCATGGTGATGACCGTCGGCCATGCCCGCTCGGAACAGCTCGACCGCTTCGAGTTCCCCGTCCTGATCGTGCTGTCGACGCTCGGCATGCTGCTGATGATCTCGGCCAACAGCCTGCTGTCGCTCTACCTCGCGCTGGAACTCCAGTCGCTGGCGCTCTACGTCGTCGCCGCGATCAACCGCGACAGCCTGCGCTCGACGGAAGCCGGCCTCAAATATTTCGTGCTGGGCGCGCTCTCCTCCGGCATGCTGCTCTACGGCATGTCGCTGGTCTACGGTTTCACCGGCCATATCGGTTTCCAGGAAATCGCGGCAGCGCTGACCGCCGAAGGCCGCTCGCTTGGCCTCGTCTTCGGCCTGGTCTTCATCCTCGCCGGCCTTGCCTTCAAGATCTCGGCCGTGCCGTTCCACATGTGGACGCCGGACGTCTATGAAGGCGCGCCGACCCCCGTCACGGCCTTCTTCGCCGCCGCCCCCAAGGTCGCGGCCATGGCCATGCTGGTGCGCATCGTCATCGAGGCCTTCGAGCCTGTCGTTGCAGACTGGCAGCAGGTCATCGTCTTCATCTCGATCGCCTCCATGCTGCTCGGCTCGTTTGCCGCCATCGGCCAGCGCAACATCAAACGCCTGATGGCCTATTCCTCGATCGGCCATATGGGCTATGCGCTGGTCGGCCTTGCCGCCGGCTCCATGGCGGGCGTGCGCGGCGTGGCGCTCTACATGCTCATCTACATGGTCATGACGCTCGGCACCTTCGCCTGCATCCTCGCCATGCGCCGCAAGGAAGGCGGCAATGTCGAGAACATCGACGATCTCGCCGGCCTCTCCACGACCAACCCCTTCATGGCGACGGTCATGACGATCCTGATGTTCTCGCTCGCCGGCATCCCGCCGATGGCAGGCTTCTTCGCCAAGTATTTCGTCTTCATGGCGGCGATCGAAGCGCATCTCTACGCGCTCGCCATCATCGGCGTGCTCGCCTCGGTCGTCGGCGCTTATTACTACCTGCGCATCATCAAGGTCATGTGGTTCGACGAGGCAACCGGCGAGTTCGCCCGCACCGCCGGCGAGTTGAAGCTGGTCTTCGGCCTCTCCGGCCTGTTCGTCGTCGGCTATGTGCTGATCGGCGGCCCGATCGGTGCTGCTGCCGAAGCCGCGGCGCGGACCTTCTTTTGAGCGGGTCCGAAAATCCTTGGCCGATGTCGCTCGACGACTTCCGGCACGAGGCGCTCGCGCAAGTGGGCTCGACCAATACGGAATGCCTGGAGCGCGCCCGAAAGGGCGCGCTTTCCGGTCTCTGGATCACCGCGGAACGCCAGACGGGCGGGCGCGGCCGGCGCGGGCGGGCCTGGTTCTCCGAGCCCGGCAATCTCTACGCCTCGCTGATGCTGATCGACCCGGCGCCGATGGACCGGCTCGGTTCTCTGCCGCTCGCCGTCGCCGTCGCCGTGCAGGCCGCCGTCAGCCGCATCATGCCGCTCGATGCACCCGATGTGCTGGTCAAGTGGCCAAACGACATTCTGGTCGACCGCCGTAAGGTCTGCGGCATCCTCATCGAGGGGGAGACGCTGCCCGATGGCCGGCATGGACTGGTGATCGGCATCGGCATCAATGTCGCCGTGGCGCCCGATGCGGGGCTCTATCCGGTCGCCACCCTGCGCGAATTCGGCGCCTCCGCTTCCCCTGACGAATTGTTCGCCTACCTCTTCCAGTCGATGGCCGAAACGCTGTCGCTGTGGGACGCCGGACGGGGGATTTCGGCCATCATGGAACGCTGGAAAAAGGTCGCCGGCGGCATCGGGGAAAACATAACGGTCAACCTTCCCGACCGTTCTATTTCCGGGCGCTTTTCCGGAATTGATGATACAGGTCTCCTGAAACTGGAGATGGATGACGGCGGCACGCGACTGATCGCGGCCGGCGACGTGTTTTTTGGATAGGAATTTTTGAAGCCGATGGCAAAAGAAGACGAACTGGTATTCCTGCCGCTGGGTGGCGTCGGCGAAATCGGCATGAACCTCGCGCTCTACGGCTACGGCCCGAAGGCCAGCCGCCAGTGGATCATGGTCGATTGCGGCGTCACCTTTCCGGGGCCGGACCTGCCGGGCGTCGATCTGGTGCTGCCCGATATCCGCTTCCTCGCCAAGGAACGCGAGAAGCTGAAGGGCATCATCATCACCCATGCGCACGAGGACCATTACGGCGCGCTGAACGAACTGTGGCCGGGCCTCAACGTGCCGGTCTATGCCTCGCCGTTTACCGCCGGCATGCTGGAAGCCAAGCGCAATTACGAGAAGAGCCGCACCGAAATTCCGATCACCATCTTCAAGGAGGGCGACCGCATCAATGTCGGGCCGTTCGAGATCGAGGCGATCGGCGTCAACCACTCCATTCCCGAGCCGATGTCGCTGGCGATCAAGACGCCGCTCGGCACCGTCATCCACACCGGCGACTGGAAGATCGACCTCGATCCGTCGCTTGGGCCGCTCACCGACGAGACGCGCTTCCGCAAGCTCGGCGACGAGGGCGTGCTGGCGCTGATCTGCGACAGCACCAATGCCCTTCGCGATGGCGTCTCGCCCTCCGAGCGCGAAGTCTCCGAAAGCCTCACCAAGATCATCGAGAGCGCTGAGGGCAGGGTGGGCATCACCACCTTCTCGTCCAATGTCGGCCGCATCCGCTCGATCGCGCAGGCCGCCGAGGCCGCCGGCCGCGAGGTGCTGCTGCTCGGCAGCTCCATGAAGCGCGTGACGGAGGTCGCCCGCGACATCGGCCTCATGGAAGGCCTGAAGCCTTTCATCGCGGAAGACGAGTTCGGCTATATCCCGCGCGACAAGGTCGTCGTCATCCTGACCGGCAGCCAGGGCGAGCCCCGTGCGGCGCTGGCCAAGATCGCCCGCGACGAGATGCGCAACGTCGCCTTCACCGATGGCGACACGATCATCTTCTCCTCGCGCGCCATTCCCGGCAACGAGAAGGCGATCAACGACATCAAGAACGGCCTGGTCGACCAGGGCATCAACGTCATCACCGACAGCGAGGCGCTGGTGCACGTCTCCGGCCACCCGCGCCGGCACGAATTGCAGCAGATGTACGGCTGGACGCGCCCGAAGATGGTCGTGCCCGTGCATGGCGAGGCCGCACACCTGACGGCCCATGCCCAGCTCGCCGAACAGTCCGGCATCGCGCAGGTGCCGCGCGTGCGCAATGGCGATGTCTTGAAGCTCGCCCCTGGCGTGCCCGAGGTCGTCGACCACGCGCCGTTCGGGCGCATCTTCAAGGATGGCAACCTCATCGGCGACTACGAGGAAATGGGCATCGGCGACCGCCGCAAGCTCGCCTTCGTCGGCCACGTCGCCGTCAGCATCCTGCTCGATAACCGCTTCGATTTCATGGGTGATCCCGAGGTCGAACCCTTCGGCCTGCCGCAGTTCGACGACGAGGGCGAGGACATGGGCGACACGCTCTACGACGCCGTGCTCGGCGCCGTCGAAAGCATCCCGCGCGCCCGCCGCAAGGACCTGGAGATGGTGCGCGAAGCCGTGCGTCGCGCCGTGCGCTCCACGGCAAATGAGATCTGGGGCAAGAAGCCTGTGGTCACGGTGTTTTTGACGAAGGTGTGACGGATCGTTGTAAGAGCGCGGCAAACTCCTAATGATCTCCCCCCTTGAGGGGGAGATGTCGGCGCAGCCGACAGAGGGGGGTGGCGACGGTTCGGCATTGAAAACGGCTGGCGGTGGATGGGATTTACCCCCCCTCTGCCCTGCCGGGCATCTCCCCCACAAGGGGCAATGTTCAGGAAAGGCTGGCGGGTGATGATAGCGCTCCACGTTCAGGAGGGCTTTGAGATGGTGTGTCGGCATTGCGGGAGTTGCAATATCATTCGCAACGGCAAGCATGGAGGCGTGCAGCGCTTCCATTGCCGGTCCTGCCAGCGTTATTCGCGTGAGCGGCCGCCGAAGTTCAGCGCCGAGATCAAGGCGCTGGCCCTCGACATGCACCTCAACAATGTCGGCATCCGCAAGATCGCCCGCTTTACCAGTGCTGCTCCCGCCACCATCATCACCTGGATCCGCAAAGCCCATGACGCCATGGTGGCGAAGAAGGCGCTGGCGCCGATCGATGAAACCGGACCCGACATCATCGAGATGGACGAAATCTACACGTTCGTCAAAAAAACAGCACCGGGCGGTCATTTGGACTGCTTATAGCCGGCGGCAGCGTCGTGTCGTCGCCTATCACATCGGCGACAACGGCGTCTCCAGTGCCATCGCCCTCTACGACTTGACCAAGCGGGCTGTTGGCGACATCGCGACGATCTTCACCGATGCCAATTCCTGCTATCAGCTTGCCTTCGAGCGGAATGGCGCGCCTGAGCGGCACGAACAGACCAAGGCACAGACCCATTTGATCGAATCGGCCAATTCATCCATTCGCGACAACCTCGCCCGCTTCAATCGCCGATCCAAGCGCTATTCCAAATCCATGCAGATGCTCGACGTGACCATCGACCTCTTCTTCAACAGGCATCTCATTCAAAACAGCCGATAGTAAACACTCCCCCCTCAAGGGGAGTGTTTACACGGAACGCTTTTGAGATTCTGCTATGGGGGTGATTTGCGTGGAGGCAGGTGATGGATTGCCCG
>NZ_JBXAFY010000007.1:0-344374 GCF_058793575.1 Shinella sp. GW835-FHT14H05
AGGACCGTTGCAGGCGATGCCTCCAGCACCCGGCCGATCGCCCGAATGCCCATGCTATTCATATACATCTCGATCGCAATGGCCTTGGTCTTCGCGCTAAACCGGGGCTGACTGTCGGTGCTATAGCGGCCGCAGGCGCGACATCGATAGCGTTGATGGCCGGCCTTGCTGCCGCGCTTGATCAGATCGACACCACCACAGCCCGGGCAATCCATCACCTGCCTCCACGCAAATCACCCCATAGCAGAATCTCAAAAGCGTTCCGTGTAAACACTCCCCCCTTGAGGGGGAGATGTCCGGCAGGACAGAGGGGGGAGCGCCACCCGCCCCCGTTGCCAATTCCCCCCTCCAATGCTACCCATATCCCCAGTTCGCAACACGTAAGAGAGGGGCTGCGCGTGAAGATCGACTTCCTGCCTAATCGCACGCATGGCCCTGGTCATGCCCTGCAGATGCGTTTGCAGGGCTGATCGGAACGAACACTTTTCCTTCTGGTCTGCCTTTCCGGCGACGCGGTTTGCCGCGTCATTTACCCTTGAGCCTTTGCGCGTGACTGACGGCTGAATGCCGCACCGCCAGAGGCCCTGAAAGACCAGAGAACTCCCATGTCGCTCATCACCATCCGTGCGCTCGGCGTGACGCTGTCCACCTCCCTCTTTGCCAACCTCACCCTCTCCGTCGCCGCCGGCGATCGTATCGGGCTCGTCGCCGCCAACGGGCGGGGCAAATCCACGCTGCTGAAATGCATCACCGGCGATGTCGAGCCGACGACGGGCGAGATTTTTCGCGCTCGCGGACTGACGCTCGGCCATATGGAGCAGAACCTGCCCGCCGGGCTCGACGGCCTCACTTTCCGCGAAGCGGTGCTTGCCGCGCTTTCGCCGGACCAGCAGGAAAGCGAAAGCTGGCGGGCCGACGTGACGCTGGAAGAGCTGGAAGTGCCGGAAGAATTGCGGGAGCGTCCGCTCGCAAAACTCAGCGGCGGCTGGCAGCGCATCGCGCTGATCGCCCGCGTGCGTGTCGGCGAGCCGGACGTGCTGCTGCTCGACGAGCCGACCAACCATCTCGACCTCACCAAGATCGCCCGTCTGGAGGCGTGGCTGGCCGCGCTGCCGCGCGACATGCCGGTCATCATTTCCAGCCACGACCGCGCCTTCCTCGACGCCGTGACGAACCGCACGCTGTTCCTGCGTCCCGAGCGCTCGCAGCTTTTTGCGCTGCCCTATTCCCGCGCCCGGGCGGCGCTGGACGAGATGGATGCGGCGGAGGAGAAGCGCTTCGAGAAGGACATGAAGGCGGCGCAGCAACTTCGCCAGCAGGCGGCGAAACTCAACAATATCGGCATCAATTCCGGCAGCGACCTGCTGGTGGTGAAGACCAAGCAGCTCAAGGAGCGGGCGGAGCGCATCGAGGATGCCGCGAAACCGGCGCATCTGGAGCGTTCGGCCGGCGCCATCCGGCTCGCCAACCGCGGCACCCATGCCAAGGTGCTGGTGACGCTGGAGGATGCCTCGGTCGAGACGCCGGACGGCATGCCGCTCTTTCGCACGGGCCAGAAATTCATCTGCCAGGGCGACCGAATCGTGCTGCTCGGCCCGAACGGCGCCGGCAAGACGCGGCTGGTGCGGCTCCTGCGCCAGGCGGTCGAGGCGGCGGGTGCCAACCACCACGGCATCAAGGCGACGCCGTCGCTGGTGCTCGGTTATGGCGACCAGGCGCTCTCCGATCTTTCGGACAGCGAGACGCCGCATGGCACGATCATCCACCGCTTCGATGTCGGCGACCAGAAGGCGCGCAGCCTGCTTGCGGGTGCCGGCCTTTCGATCGAGATGCAGGGGCGGCCGGTCGGCCTGCTTTCCGGCGGGCAGAAGGCCCGGCTCGGCATGCTGGTGCTCAGGCTCACCAACCCGAACTTCTACCTGCTCGACGAACCGACCAACCATCTCGACATCGAGGGGCAGGAAGCGCTGGAGCGGGAATTGACGGCGCGCGAGGCAAGCTGCCTGTTCGTCTCGCACGACCGCGCCTTCGTGCGCGCGGTGGCGAACCGCTTCTGGGTGATCGAGAAGCGGCGGCTGATCGAGGTGGAGGGGCCAGAGGACTTCTTCGCCGAGGCCGCCTTGTCGGCGTGAGCCGTTCGCGAGCTTCCTGCATCTCCCCTTGCCGATAGAAGGAAACCGTTGCCACATCCCCTTCTCCCCCGTGGGGAGAAGGTGGCCCGAAGGGTCGGATGAGGGGGTGATTCGGATCGAGCCTTTGCGCCTTCGGCATCCCCCTCATCCGCCTGCCGGCACCTTCTCCCCGCGAGGAGAAGGGGAGAAAGGCACCGTCCAATGCAACATGCGCGCCCCTCGCCCGGAAATCACGGCCCTCAGCTGATGCGCGGGTCGGCGCGAAAATCCTCGCGGGAAAAGCCGATGCGGCGTGGCGGGTGATCGCACAAAGCCTGCACGCCGAGCGCCGACAACCGGATGCGCCAGGTCTGGCGCTCCACCGGTTTGGGCTGGGCGAAGGCGGTGGCGGTGAGCAGCGCCATGTTGGTGCCGGCCGCGGGATCGCGCACCGAGCGGTAGAGGATGGCGACCAGGCCCGCCGCCCGCGCACCGTCGGCCAGCGCCTGGCAGGCGGCGTAGTCGGTCGGGTGCGTCCACAGCACCGCGTCGCGGTCGAGCGGCGGGGTAGTGAGGTCGATGGCGTGCTCCGTGCCGATCGCGGCGGAGAAGGCGGTGTAGTCGGCGGCGTTGGCCGGCAGCGGCGTCGCGGGCGATTCGGCGAAGAACAGCAGGCGGTAAAAGGCCATTTCGGAGAGCGCCGTCTCCACCGTCAACGCCGCATAATAGACGCCGAGCGTGCGCCCTGCCCTGCGGAAGCGCGAGCCGTGCGGATAGACCGCGCCGTAGCGGAAGGGCGTGGCGAGCAGGTAATCGAGGCCGGCGCATTCCGGCGGCAGCACCGGCTTGCTCTCCTCCAGGATGTCCTCGAGCAGCGCCTGCTCCTCCAGCGTATCGACGAGCTTCAGCGTCGAGACGCGGTGCTGCGCCTCGACGAAACGCCAGACGGTGCCGGAAAAGGGCCGCGCCTCAGACGAGAGCGCGGCGGGCGTCCAGATAGGCGAGGACATCGACAAGACCGGAAATGGAGATGATACGATCGACGGGACGGGCGCCGAGTGCGGTGTTTTCTGCCGTCATCCAGGCACGCGCAACACCCTCGTCGCCGCCGGTAATGGCATCGAGCGAACGGAACAGGCGCACGAGCAGCACGGCCAGCTCGAAGGGCTTGGTGCCCCGCTCCAGGAGCACATCCTGCCGCTTCAGCCGCGACACCGTCGCCTCCGAAACGCCGATGACCGCCGAGAGGATGCGCGCCGTCAGTCCCAGCCGGTCCGCCGCGCTGACGGCCGCCTTGGTGAGCACGGTGCCTTCTGCATTGGCCTGCGGTATGGGTTTGCGCTGCATAGAACCATCTCCTTTCATGAGAAAGAATATAGTCTCTATTTTTCTGATGACAAGGGAAAACGGCAGAAGGCCCGGAGGCTGGGGCTCCGGGCCTTCGCACAAGGTCTGTGCCTGGGACGCTTACTTGCAGACCTTGATCTTCTTGATGATGACGTTGCCGTAGTAATCGTAGGACTTCACCTTCTTGATGAAGCAATGCGGCTTGTAGCCGTAGCTGTAATAGCCCGCCTGGGACGGGGCGGCAAAGGAGATGGCGGCGACGGCTGCGATGGCGGCGGAAATGATGATCTTGCGCATGGAAGTTTCTCCTGATCTCTGAGGGATGAGCCTCTCTCATCCAGTGATCAGACTTTCCCACATCGCTCGGATGCGCGCTGTTCCGGATGGAACAAGCCTGCGGAAGGCGTCCAGCGCCCCTCGCCTTTCTTCCAAATAAAAAGCCGCCCGGATTGCTCCGGGCGGCTTTTTCAATTCTGGCTGCGGCGATCAGACCACGGTGGTCTTGACGTCGAGGTTGTTGCGGGTGGCGTTGCTGTAGGGGCAGACGACATGCGCCTTCTTGGCGAGGTCTTCGACCACGGCCTTGTCGACGCCGGGCACGGAGATTTCCAGCGAGGCTTCGAGGCCGAAGCCGCCGCCATCCTCACGCGGGCCGATGCCGACGGTGGCGGTGACCTTGGCGTCGTCCGGGATCTTTACCTTTTCCTTGCCGGCGACGAACTTCAGCGCGCCGAGGAAGCAGGCGGAATACCCGACCGCGAAGAGCTTTTCCGGGTTGGCGCCGGTGGCGCCGTCGCCGCCGAGTTCCTTCGGCACGGTCAGCGTGACGTCGACGGTGCCGTCCTCGGTTGCGCCATGGCCCGCGCGGCCGCCGGTGGAGGTTGCTTTGGTCCTGTAGAGAATGGGCATGGAATGTCTCCTTCCTGGTTTCGTTGATGATGAAAACTAGATAGCGTAAAATTAGATTGCGCGCAATATGATTTTGCACGTTGCAAATTTTTTATTTTCTGCTATTCTCCCACCATGAGCGACAAACGTGACCAAGCTGAGACGGACGGCATTCCGGCAGGCGCGCTGGCACTCGACCAGCAGCTTTGTTTTGCCGTCTATTCCGCGGCCCATGCGCTGAACCGCACCTACAAGCCGCTGCTCGACCCCTACGGCCTCACCTATCCGCAATATATAGCGCTGATGACGCTGTGGGAGGAGGACGGCCGCACGGTGAAGGCGCTCGGCGCCAAGCTGGGCCTTGATTCCGGCACGCTTTCGCCGCTGCTCAAGCGGCTGGAGGCGGCAGGCTACATCCACCGGGCGCGCGACAAAAGCGACGAACGGCAGGTGCTCATCACGCTCACCGACAAGGGCCGTGCGATGAAGAAGGACGCCGTGGCGATCCGCATGGAGATCGGCAAGGCGACCGGCTGTTCGCTTGAGGCGCTCCAGGCGCTGACCGTCGACCTGCAGGCGCTGGCCGGGCGGCTGGAGGCCGACCAGGCCCATGACGACGCCGCCTGAAAAACTCGGATTTTACCGGATGCTTTCCCTGCGGGACCTGTTCGCCATGCAACCTTCGCGCTAACGTGCGCGCGGCGGAACGGAACGCCGAAGGGGACAAGCTTGAACCTCACATGGTCCTGGCAGAAGGCGAACGTTGCGGCGAGCCTTTGGTGCATCGCCGTGGGCGTGGCGATGATGGCGCTTTGGCTGGCGGAACCCACCGGCCTGGCGGCGCGCGTCCCCTGGCTCTTCGGCATGAAGTTCAATGCGGCGCTGGCCTTCGTGGTCGTCGGCGCGGCGCTGGCGCTTTCCGCCCGCGGCGTGCGCACCCTGCCCGCGGTTCTGATGGCGCCGGTCTTCGTCTATGGCGCATTGGCGCTGTCCCAGCACCTCTTCGGCATCGATGCGGGCATCGACACGCTACTCGACACGCCCTTCGTCGATATCGGCACCAGCCTGCCGGGGCGGATCGCGCCCAATACGGCGCTGTGCTTCATGCTGGTGAGCGCGGCCTTGGCGCTGCGGGCGCTCAGGCAGAAGAACGACATCCTCCAGGTGGCGCTCGGTTTCGCCACCTTCATCACGGCGGCGGCCGCCCTCATCGGCTATGCGATCGCGCTCGATTTCGCCCATGACTGGATCCGCTTCACGCGCATGTCGTTCCAGAGTGCGAGCTGTTTCGTGGCGATCGGCATCGCGCTCATCTTCGTCGGCACGGAGGCGATCAGCTACCACCGGCTGACGCTGGCCGGCGTGCTCGGGCTCGTCACCTACCTCATCCTGCTGACGATGGCCTATTACGAGCTGTCGCGCTACGAGGCGGCCTTCGGCATCACCTTCTCCTCCACCGGCCCCGATGCGCGCTCCACGCTTTCCTCGCTGGTGCTGATCTCCGGCACGCTCTACGGCGCGCTGGTCATCCATCTCTACTTCTCCTCCCGCCGCGCGCGCGACATGGCCGCCGATCTCGCCGAAAGCCGCGGCCGGCTTGGCGCCATCATCGACAATGCGGTGGACGGCATCATCACCATCGACGACCGCGGCTTCATCCTCTCCGCCAACCCCGCCTGCACCCGCATCTTTGGCTACGCACCCGCGGAGATGGCCGGACGCAACGTGAAAATGCTCATGCCGGAGCCCTATCACAGCGCCCATGACGGCTATCTCGGCAACTACAACCGCAGCGGCGAGGCCAAGATCATCGGCATCGGGCGCGAGGTGGAGGGCCGGCGCAAGGACGGCTCCGTCTTCCCGCTCGACCTCGCCGTCGCCAAGGTGGAGCTCAACGGCGCGACGATCTACAGCGGCATCGTGCGCGACATTTCCGAGCGCAAGGCCAACGAGCGGGCGCTGATCGAGGCCAATGCGGAGCTGGAGGAATTCGCCTACCGCACCTCGCACGACTTGCGCTCGCCGATCGCCTCCTCCATGGGCCTGCTCACCATTTCGCGCGAGATGCTTTCGGAGGGCGACCTGCCCGCGCTCGGCCAGACGCTGCAGCGCATGGAAAAGAATTTCCGCCGCCTCGACCACCTGATCCAGAACATCATCACCATCACCCGCACGCGGCTGATGGAGGAGGACGACCGGCCGATCGACCTTCGCGCGCTCGTCTCCGAGGCGATCGACGCGCTGTCGCATCTCGACGATACCAAGCGCATCCGCATTGAAAATCATGTGCCTGCGGAATTGACAATCGTCAGCAAGCCGTCGAAATTCCACGTCATTGTCGGCAACATGCTGTCCAACGCGGTCAAATATCATGACCCGAAGGAGGCCGAGCCGGCGATCGACGTCCGCGCCTTCCGCTATGCCGGCAAGATGCGGCTGTCGGTGGAGGACAACGGCCTGGGCGTTCCACCCGCAAGCCGCCATTTGTTGTTCAAGATGTTCAAACGGCTGCACCCGAACCGGTCCTTCGGCAGCGGGCTCGGCCTCTACATATTGAGAAAGAGCGCGGAAGCCCTCGGCGGCGCCGCCCTTTATGAAGCAAGAGATAAGGGCAGCCGGTTCATCATCGAACTGCCCGATGGGGACCATCATGAAGATCAACTCGATCCTGGTCGTCGATGACGACGAGAACGACCAGTTCATCTGCGAATACACCATCCGCAAGTTCGACCCGTCGATCCTCATCCTGAAGGCGTTCGACGGCTCGGAAGCGCTCGACATCCTGCACCGCGAGACGCCCAACGCCATCATCCTCGACATCAACATGCCCGTGATGAACGGTTTCGAGTTCCTCGACCGCTATGCGCAGGAATTCGAGGTCCACGCCCCCGTCGTCGCCATGCTGACGAGTTCCCATCTCGGCAAAGACCGCGAGCGCGCGATGCAGTACAGCTTCGTGAAAAGCTATTTCGAAAAGCCCCTGCAGGCCGATCACCTGCGCGTCATGGCGGATCTTTTGCGGGGCTGAGGCCGGCCTTCGCGGTGTCGACCCCGTTTGCATACAATTCCGTCACCGTGTAGCGCTTTCGCCTCTCCCATTCCGCAAATCCTTCGCCATAGTGGCGCGCATGTCCACGATTCGTCCGCTGATTCCCCTTCTCATCACCGCAGGCATCCTGATCGGAGGGAACGGGCTGCAGGGCACGTTCATCGCGCTGCGCGCCTCGCAGGAGGGTTTTTCCACCTCCGTCATCGGCTTCGTCGGCGCGGGTTATTCCATCGGCTTTGCCATTGGCTGCATCTATGTGACGCGCGTGCTGCGCGCCATCGGCCATATCCGCACCTTCTCTGCCATGGCGGCGATCGCGTCGGCATCGGCGATCGCGATGGTGCTCGTCATCGATCCGATCTTCTGGTTCGCCATGCGGCTCGTCGCCGGCATCTGTTTTGCGAGCCTGTTTGCCACCGTGGAAAGCTGGCTGAACGCGTCCGTCACCAATGCCAACCGGGCGCGCACGCTGTCCGTCTATCGTCTCGTCGATCTCGGATCGGTCACGGCGGCGCAATATCTCATTCCCGGCATCGGCATCGGCGGTTTCGAGCTGTTTGCCATCGTCGCCATGGCGCTGTCGCTATCGCTCGTGCCGATCTCGCTTGCCGACCGCTCCAGCCCGACCGTGCCGGAGGCGATCCGCTTCGACGTCAAGAAGCTCTGGAACATCTCGCCGCTCGCCACCATCGGCTGCATCGTCGTCGGCCTCACCAATGCCGCCTTCCGTAACCTGGGACCGATCTACGCCCATGACATCGGGCTGTCGGTGACGGCGATTGCGAGCTTCATGAGTGCGGGCATCGTCGGCGGCGTGGTGCTGCAATATCCGCTCGGCATCTATTCCGACCGGCTCGATCGCCGCCTGATCATCCTCGTCGCGACCTTCGGCTCGGCGCTTGCCGCCCTCTACCTCGCCGTCTTCGCGGGCGGCGACGAGCTCAAGAACCTCATCGGCATCTTCGTCTTCGGCGCCTTCGCCATGCCGCTCTATTCGCTCTGCTCGGCACATGCCAACGACCATGCGGGCGAAGGCGAACATGCGCTGGTCTCCGCCGGCATGCTGTTCTTCTGGTCCTGCGGGGCGATCATCGGTCCGCTCTTCGCGTCCGTGCTGCTGCAATTCTTCGGGCCGCAGGCGCTGTTCCTCTATACCGCCGTCATCCTCGTCGCCTTCATGGTCTACACGGCCGTGCGCATCAGCGCGCGCGCCGCGGTGCCGGCCGGCGCACGGCGCAGCCGCTTCCGCAACCTGCTGCGCACTTCCTTCTTCTTCAACAAGCTGGCCGACAAGGACCGCAACGGCGAACACTGATCTGCGGCAATCTGGTCGCGATGCGCTTATTGCTGAGCGCGCGCCTCAGGTTTAGAAGCGGGTGACGCACCGGAGGGATCGCCATGCTGACACGCCGCACGCTGATGAAGGGCGCACTCGTCGCCGGCGCCTATGCCGGCGGGATCGGCCTTGCGGGGCGTTTTGGCGGATCGGCGAGCGCGCAGGCGGCGACGACGCTCATTGCCCGCCCCGGCGAGGCGATGATCACGGACAAGGGGCCGACCAAAGGCATCATGACCTATGGCGACGCCGAGGTGCCGCCGATCCTGCGCATGCGGCGCGGCGAGGCCTTTGCACTCAGGCTCGACAACAAGCTCGACGAGCCGACCACCGTGCACTGGCACGGCCTGCGCATCGACAACAGGATGGACGGCGTGCCGTTCCTGACGCAGCCCTATGTCTATGGCGGCGACGGGTTCGACTATGCCTTCACCCCGCCCGATGCCGGCACCTTCTGGTATCATCCCCATTGCAACACGCTGGAGCAGATGGGCCGCGGCCTAGCCGGCGTCATCGTCGTGGAAGATCCGACCGACCCGGTTTTCGACGCCGAGATCGTGCTCAACCTGCGCGACTGGCGGCTTGGCGGCGATGGCCAGTTCATCGCCCAGTTCAAGCCCCGCGATGCCGCCCGCGCCGGCACCTTCGGCACCGTGCGCACCGCCAACTGGCGGCAATCGCCGCAATATGACGCGCCCGCCGGCGGCCTCGTGCGGCTGCGGCTTGCCGCGACCGACGTCACCCGCATCCTGACGCTGCAGATCGAGGGCGCGGAGGCCGAGGTCATCGCGCTCGACGGCAATCCGGCGGCGACGCGCTTTGCGCTCGACCATCTGATGATCGGCCCCGGCCAGCGGCTCGATATCGCGTTGCGCATGCCCGATACGGAAGGCGCTATCGCGATGCTGAAGGACCTGCGCGGCACCAAGCCGGCCACGCTCGCCACCTTCCGCGCCGTCGGCGCCTCGCTGAAGCGCACCATCGCCGACCTGCCGGCGCTGGCGGCAAATCCCCTGCCCGAGCCGGACCTGTCGGCGGCGACCGAAATTCCGTTCATCCTCAGCGCCTCGGCGGAGGAGCGGCCGAAGGACGGCATCTGCGGTTCGCTCGGCTACAATTTCTGGGCCATCAACCGGGTGCCCTGGGCCGACGACAGCGGCGATCCGACAGCACCGCTTGCCGAGATGAAGGCGGGCAGGACCTATATCTTCAACGTCGAGAACCCGACGCCGCAGGTCCACCCCCTCCACCTGCACGGCCTCGCCTTCCGGCCGATGAATTCCAGCAAGCAGGCGATCCGCCCGCATTTTTCCGACACCTACCTCATCCTGCCCGACGAGAAGGTGCAACTGGCCCTCGTCGCCGACAATCCGGGCGACTGGGTGTTCCACTGCCACATCATCGAGCACCAGAAGACCGGCATGACGAGCTATGTGCGGGTAACGTAGGGCTTTTTCGGAGAGCGGGGTGCGGGCCCCACCCTCTGTGTCATCCTCGGGCCTGACCCGAGGATCCATCGGTCATCCGCGGCATGGATGCTCGGGTCAAGCCCGAGCATGACGGAGGAGAGGGAGTGCCGACCTCCAAGGTCAAGTTTTCGATTGTGGCAAAACCGTGGAACGTCTAAAGCTGCCCGATCAAAAATTTCAAGAAAAGCCCGCCCGAGTCCATTATGCAGATCATCGAGACCACCGCAGCCCTTCGCGACGCCTGTGAGACGCTTGCCCGTTCCGAATATCTGACGATCGACACGGAGTTCCTGCGGGAGACGACCTTCTGGCCGGAACTCTGCCTTGTGCAGCTGGCCGGGCCGGAGCTGGAGGTCATCGTCGATCCGCTCGCCAAGGGCCTCGACCTCGCGCCCTTCTTCGAGCTGATGGCGAACACCGCGGTGCTCAAGGTCTTTCACGCCGCGCGGCAGGATATCGAAATCATCTTCAACCGCGGCAATCTCATTCCGCATCCGATCTTCGACACGCAGGTCGCCGCGATGGTCTGCGGCTTCGGCGACAGCGTCTCCTACGACCAGCTCGTGCAGAAGATCAAGGGCGTGCATATCGACAAGTCCTCGCGCTTCACCGACTGGAGCCGCCGGCCGCTGACGGAAAAGCAGCTCGAATATGCGCTGGCCGACGTCACACACCTGCGCGACGTCTATCTCGCGCTGAAGGAGAAGCTGGACGAAGCCGGCCGCTCGCTGTGGCTGACCGAGGAAATGGCGGTTCTCGAATCGCGCGAGACCTATGATCTCCACCCTGACGACGCCTGGAAGCGGCTCAAGATGCGCGTCAAGAAGCCGATCGAGCTTGCCGTGTTGCAGAAGGTCGCCGCCTGGCGCGAGCGGGAAGCGCGCAATCGCAACGTGCCGCGCTCGCGCATCCTGAAGGACGACACGATCTACGAAATCGCCCAGCAGCAGCCGGCCGATGCCGAAGCGCTCGCGCGGCTGCGCACCATCCCCAAGGGTTGGGAGCGCTCGCAATCGGGTGCCGCCCTCCTCGAAGCCATCGGCGAGGCGCTAGCGATCCCGAAGACCGACCTGCCGCGCCTGCCCCGCCAGAGCCATGTGCCGGAGGGGGCTGCCGCTGCCAGCGAAATGCTGAAGGTGCTCTTGAAGATCGTCTCCGAGCGCGAAGGTGTTGCCGCGAAAATCATCGCCAATACCGACGACCTCGAAAAGATCGCCGTCGATGGCGAGGCGGCCGAAGTCGCCGCCCTCCATGGCTGGCGCCGCGACCTCTTCGGCGACACCGCCCTCAACCTCATCGGCGGCAAGGTGGCGCTGCGCTTCGTCGACAAGAAGATCGAGGCGGTGGAGCTCTAAGCTTTACGCGTGCAGTTTTGCGCCCTTGGTGATGCGGTCGACGGTTTTCTTGTCGGCGTGCAGCGCGATGCCGACGACCTTGGCATTGTCCGGGCCGAACTCTGCGAAGACGGCGCGGTTGGCGGCGTCGTGGCCGGTGGAAAACATTTCCTCGATATAGACGGAGGCCGCGACCTCCCGCTCCAGCGCGCGGGCATGGATCTTCGACAGCGTCGCGCCGTCGGTGGACAGCACGATGATCGGCTGGATGCTCAAGGCATTGTAGACATTGCCGGTGGCATCGCGGTAGGATTCGCCGATCAGCTCCGGTTTCTGGCCGATGATGCCGCTCGACAGGAACGCGGTGACATTCAGCTTCTGCCAGACCTCCAGATCCTCGCGCAGGACCACGGCGAACTTGGTATCGAACATGCAGGTATACTCCCGGGAAAAGGCTGCGGACCATTCCGCGGCCAATGCGATAGCAGGCGCGGTCGCGACACCGCTTGAACGTTCGTGCGCCGGGCAGGACCGCATCGTCGTGGCCCCGGAGCTTGCCGGCATCGAGCGCATCGAGGCGCGGTTCCGCGGCAAGGGCTTCGAGCCGCACCGGCACGATACCTATGCGCTCGGCGTCACCATGGCCGGCATCCAGACCTTCCGCTATCGCGGCGAGGCGCGCTTCAGCCCGCCGGGCAACGTCATCGTGCTGCATCCCGACGAGGTGCATGACGGCGGTGCCGCGACCGACGACGGGCTGACCTACCGCATGATGTATATTCCGCCGGAGCGCTTCCTGCCGGCGACGGCGGCGCGCGGGCGCACCCTGCCCTTCGTCGCCTCGCCGGTGGTCGACGACCCGCGGCTGGCGGGGCTGCTGCTGGAAGCCATCGGCAGCCTGGACGAGACGATCGAGCCGCTGAAATTCGACGAGCTGGTGGGAGAGATCGCCAGTGCCCTGCTCGACCATGCCGGCGCGCCGCAGGCCCGGGCGGGACGGTTGGCGCGGCCGGAAGTGCTGCGGGCTTGCGATTTCCTGCGCGAAAACCTCTGCCGGCAGGTGAGCGCGGGCGACCTCGAAGCGGTGACGGGGCTCGACCGTTTTGCGCTGGCCCGCCAGTTCCGCCAGCTTCTCGGCACCAGCCCGCACCGCTATCTCGTCATGCGCCGGCTGGAGCGGGCGAAGGGGCTGATTTCCGCCGGCGAAAGCATTGCGGAAGCGGCCTTTGCCAGCGGCTTTGCCGACCAGGCGCATCTCAACCGGCACTTCAAGAAGGCCCTCGGCATGACGCCCGGCCGCTTTGCCGCCCTTTCGGCCGCCTGAGCCGGAGCGTCACGAAAGCTACAAGCAACTGTCAAGCGACGGTCATCTCCGCCGCCTATCAACTGGCATCGTTTTGCCAATTGAGGGGCCGATTATGACCAGACACCTTTTCACCACCGCAGCGCTGGCGCTGCTGATGACGACCGGCGCGATGGCGCAGGAGAAGGAATTTCCGGCGACACTGAAGGCGCATGCGATCCTCCCGGCCAACACGATCATCGCGGCACCGGCGGATGCGGCCGACTACCTCAAGACCTCCGGCAAGTTCTCCACCGCCGACCGCAAGCGCGTCGAGGCGCTCGGCACCGTGATGGGCAAGGACGGCGTGCGCGAAACCGGCCTTGCGCTGCCCTTCGACGGCCAGCCGATGCAGGGCTTTTCGGGCATCAAGTCGATGGAGGACGGCTCGTTCTGGTCGCTCTCCGACAACGGCTTCGGCGCCAAGCTGAACTCGACCGATGCCATGCTGATGATCCACAATGTGCGCTTCGACTGGGACAAGGGCACGCTGGAGCCGGTCAAGACCGTGTTCCTCTCCGACCCGGACAAGAAGGCGCCCTTCCCCATCGTCATGGAAGGTGCCGCCACGCGCTACCTCACCGGCGGTGACTTCGACGTCGAATCCATCCAGCCGGTGGCCGATGGTTTCTGGATCGGCGAGGAATTCGGCCCCTATATCCTGAAATTCGACCTCGACGGCAAGCTGACCGACGTGATTGCGACGGAAGTCGACGGCAAGCCGGTGACCTCGCCGGACAACCCGACGCTCGCCGTCCAGGCCGATCCGTCCAAGAAGATGCCGGTCTTCAACGTCAAGCGTTCCGGCGGTTATGAGGGCCTCGCGCTGTCGAAGGACGGCACGAAGCTCTACGGCCTGCTCGAAGGCCCGCTCTGGGTGGACAACGAATCCGTCGAGCAGGCGGACGGCCGCCCGGCGCTGCGCATCATCGAGCTCGACGTCGCCTCCAAGGCATGGACCGGCCGCAGCTGGCTCTATCCGCTGGCCGAAGGCGGCGAGGCGATCGGCGACTTCAACATGCTGGACGGCACGACCGCGCTGGTGATCGAGCGCGACAATGGCGTCGGCACCGCCGACAAGGCCTGCGCCGACCCCAAGGACCCGAAGCCGGACTGCTTCGCCGTCGCTTCCAAGGTCAAGCGCATCTACAAGATCGCCATGACCGACGAGAATGTCGGCAAGGCGGTGCGCAAGATCGGCTATATCGATCTCCTGAAGATCGCCGACCCGGACAACAAGAAGCGCCAGGGTGGCGGCGAAGGCTTTTACGACATGCCGTTCGTGACGATCGAGAATGTCGACCGCGTCGACGAGACCCACATCATCGTCGGCAACGACAACAACCTCCCCTTCTCCGCCGGCCGCGCGCTGGACAAGGCCGATGACAACGAGTTCGTGCTGATCGAAGCGGGCGACCTGCTGAAAGCCGAATGATCAACTGCAAAAGGGGCGGCACAAGCCGCCCCTCCAGGCGGCCCGAATAGGTGGCCAACCTCTCCTCCGTCATGGTCGGGCCTGACCCGACCATCCATGCTCCGGGCACCCCAGTGGATCCTCGGCTCAAGGCCGAGGATGACGTCGGGGGTGGGGTGAGGTTTTTCAAAGCCAGGGGCGGCCTCGTGCCGCCCCTTTTGTTTGTCCGGCAGTTTCAGAGGATGAAATCGCCCGCCTTGAAGCTGATGCTCGCATCGACGAGGATCGAGAAATCGGCCTTGCCGTCGCCGTTCACGTCGCCGTGGATGAGCGTGTCGCCACCCTTCTTTTCGAAGCGCAGTTCGCCGACCTTGTTGTGGAAGGCGTCCGTGCCGATGAACTTGAAGGCCTGGTCCCCGCCGGCCTTCGTGCTGGCGTCGATGGCCGTGAGGTCGATCTTGTCCTTCTGCGACCGGCTGAAATCGAGGATCGTGTCGCGGCCGCTTGCCGCGACCGTCGAATCCTTGATCGACTTGAAGATGAACGTATCCGCCCCGCTTCCGCCGGTGAGCCGGTCGCCGCCCGCCCCGCCATAGAGCTTGTCGTTGCCCGCGTCGCCCTTGAGAATATCCTTTCCGCCGCCGCCGGACAGCACGTCGTTGCCCTTCCCGCCCATCAGGACATCTGCATATTTCGTGCCGGAAATCTTGTCGTTGCCGGCGAGGAAATAGGCGAGCGCACCCTTGGAATCCCCGTTGATATAAAGGTCGAAGATCTTTTCGGCCGAGAGTTTCAGCCCGCTTGCGGCGAGCAGCTTGACGCCGTTGATCGCGATGTCGATCTTCGTGACGGTGCCCGCCGTGACGTCCTGCAAGGCGCCGCCCGGCGCGTCGTATCGAATGCCGCTGCCGGAGAAGCTCGTATAGTTGCCGTCGTCATTGTAGAGCCGGACGGAGGACCTGTCGGCGCGCCAGAATGAATAGTCGCCGAGTGCGGCAATGTCGATTGCCGAGAGGTCCACGCCACCCCCGCCAACGGGTTGCGTCTTGAAAGTCGCCATGTCGAACTGTCTCCCCAATAATGCGCGGAGACACTACCTGAGATTGCGCGGCAAATACATCCCCGCAGAGGGAACGTTCAGCGTGGATCGACCAGTTGCAGGATGAGCTGGTGCACGTTGCCGCCGTCGGTGAGCTCGACCTGGTCGAAATCGCGGCTGCGGGCGCGCTGGGCGTTCGAGAGTTCGCCGAGCTTCGTCTGGAGCTGGCTGCGAATCTGCTTGCAGTTCGGGTCGTTTTCGACCGTCAGGCCGACACTCACCGTCTCGATCTGCCGCACCATTTCCTTGATGAAGTCGCCGTGCACCTTTTCATGCGCGGTGACGCCGGTGATGAAGGTGTCCCAGCGGCCTTTCAGCGGCTCGGAGAGCTTCGATTTCAGCTTGGGCAGCGTGTAGGTGATGATGAGTTTCGGCTTGTTGACGGTGATGACGCAGGCATCGCCCTGGCGCTCGTATTTGCGCGTCCAGGTGAGCTTGAAACCCGTATGAGCGATGACGCGGCCAAGCCCGAGTTTCGGCCCGCGCGCGCCGATCGACTGGTAGATTTCGAGGCCGGTCGATCCCTGCACGGTGTAGGGCTCGACGCGCTCCACCGCCTGCCAGTCCTGCGCCGCGGCATTGCCCGCAAAAAGCAGGCCGGCAAGGAGCAATGCGGCTTTCATCGCCCGCCTCACAGGAACCGGAAGGCGAGTTTTTTGCCGGTCAGGCGGGCGAGCTGCTGGAGGCGGCCGTCGAGGCGTTCGCCGGCAAGCTCGGCATAGTCCTGCGGCACGGCCAGTTCGAGGTCGGTGTCCGGCAGCGTCGACTTGCGGAAGGCGAGATGCGGCACGACGCCGGGCATGGAGGCCGAGAACGGATAGACGACGCGCAGCAGGGCGCCGACGAGTTTCGCGAGTTCCCGCAGGCGCGGGGTCGCGATGCTGGCGAGCGAGCTGCTCACCGCATCGTCGTTGAGGCCTTCGAAACGGTAGTAGTTGGTGAGCGCGATGAAGGCGCGGCCGGGATGGGTGATGCCGATGAAGGTGCCGTGGGCAATCAGGTTCAGCGCCTGGAGGCCGCGGTAATCGGGATGCGCGCGCCAGCTGATATCGGCGAGCAGGCAGGCGGCCTCGCGGTAGCGGCGCTCTTCCTCGGTCTCGGTGATGCCGAAGAGCGGCATCATACGGCCCGTCCATTCGGCAAGCTCGCGGGCGTGCTCGGGCGAGCGGGCGCGCAGGATGGCGAGTTCGCTTGCGGCCGCCAGCAGCGGGTCGCGCGCCTTTTCCCGGTCGGCCAAAAGCGAATAGAGGTAGCCTTCGCGCACGCCCTGGGCGGAGAAGAACACCCGCGACGGCTTCATAATGGCGATCGTCTCCTGCATGGCGACAGCGCCGAAGGGCAGCAGGTTGCGGCGGCCCTTGGAGATTGCGGAATAGGCCGGGTCCTTCTGGTCCTTCGCCGTGACGATGTCGGTCAGGAAATCCATCGCGTCGGTGAAGCTGAGCTCGTAGCCCTGGATCATGTGCAGCGGATAGTTCTGCATTTCCATGTGCAGGGCGCCGATGGAGCGCCAGGTGCCGCCGACGGCATAGAAGGCGCGGCCCGTGCCGTTCTTCAGGAGGTTGGCGGTGCGCAGATATTTGCGGGCGACGATACGGGCCTGGGCGGGCGAACCGCCGGAGGCTTCCGACAGGCGGATGCCGCCGAGCGGCAGCGTGATGCCCTTGCCGATCGTGCCGCCGACCACGTCGACCAGTTCCAGCGAGCCGCCGCCGAGGTCGCCGACGATGCCATCGGGATCATGGAAGCCGCTGACGATGCCGAGCGCGGAGAAATAGGCTTCCTCCTCGCCGGTCAGAACGCGGACCTTCTGGCCGAGGATCATTTCCGCCTGGTGGATGAAATCGGGGCCGTTTTCCGCCTCGCGCGCGGCAGCCGTCGCCAGCGCGAACATGGTGGAGGCGCGGGCCTGCGCGGACAGCGCCTTGAAACGGTGGAGGGCTGCGAGCGCCCGCTCGACGCTCGCCTGGTCCATGCGGCCGGTCTTGGCGAGCCCCTTGCCGAGGCCGCACATGACCTTCTCGTTGAACAGCATGGCCGGCGAACGGCTCATGCCCTCGTAGATGACGAGGCGAATCGAGTTGGAACCGATATCCACGACTGACACCGGGGCAATTCCAGGCAACCGCCCCTGCGCTTCAGATTCGACCATGTATATCCGTTTTATTTCTTCCGGCGGCCTTGCCAGCCCGCGATCGCCTTCGGTGCGGAGGACTTCAGGGCTTCACCCCGGCCGGAGAGGCTGGGATTGGTCATGAAGTAGTGCTGAGCATTGAACGGCTCGGCTCCGGGCTGCACTTCCATGCGCCGGGACGTTCCATCCGGAAGGATTTCGTAGCTCTGCTGGTTATCGATGAGATTGCCCAACATGATCTGCGAAATGACCTGCTCATGCACCGTCCGGTTGATCAGAGGCACAAGTGTCTCGACCCGCCGGTCCAGGTTTCGCGGCATCATGTCCGCGGAGCCTATATAGACCAGCGCTTTATCGGAGGGAAGCCCGTGGCCGTTGCCGAAGCAGAAGATGCGGGAGTGTTCGAGGAAGCGGCCGACGATGGATTTGACGTGGATATTGTCCGAAAGGCCCGGGACCTGCGGGCGCAGGCAGCAGATGCCGCGCACCACGAGGTCGACTTCCACGCCCGCCTGGCTCGCGCGATAGAGCGCGTCGATGATGTCGGGATCGACCAGCGAATTCATCTTCATCCAGATCGCCGCCGGCGCGCCGTTCCGGGCATGCGCGATCTCCTCCTCGATGTGGCGGATGATTCGCGGGCGCATCGTATAGGGCGAGAAGGCGAGCTTCATGCCGGCTTCCGGTTCGCCGTAGCCGGTGATGAAGTTGAAGATGTTCGCCATGTCGCTGGCGATCGTCGGGTTGCAGGTGAAGAAGGACAGGTCCGTGTAGATCTTCGCGGTGATCGGGTGGTAGTTGCCGGTGCCGAGGTGGCAATAGGTGCGAAGCCTGCCCTCCTCGCGGCGCACCACCATCGACATCTTGGCGTGGGTCTTCAATTCGATGAAGCCGAAGACGACCTGCACGCCGGCGCGCTCCAGGTCGCGCGCCCAGCGGATGTTGGCCTCTTCGTCGAAGCGGGCCTTGAGTTCCACCAGCGCCGTCACCGACTTGCCGGCCTCGGCTGCGTCGATCAGTGCGCGCACGATCGGGCTGTCGTTGGAGGTGCGGTAGAGCGTCTGCTTTATCGCCAGAACGTCAGGATCGCGCGCAGCCTGGAGAAGGAACTGGACCACCACGTCGAAGCTTTCGTAGGGGTGGTGGACGACCATGTCCTTTTCGCGGATGGCGGCGAAACAGTCTCCGGCATGCTCTCGGACGCGTTCGGGAAATCGGGCGTTATAGGGCTCGAACCTCAGGTCGTCGCGCGGCGCCTTGGCAATTTCCGACAGCGTGTTGAGGGCGAGCAGGCCCGGCAGGATGGCGACGCGGTTGTCCGGCACGCCGAGTTCGCCGACGACGAAGCGGCGCAGCGATTCCGGCATTTCCGAATCGGTCTCGATGCGGATCACCGAGCCGCGGCGGCGGCGCTTCAGCGCGGTCTCGAAGAAGCGCACGAGATCTTCGGCCTCTTCCTCCACTTCGATATCGCTGTCTCGAATGATGCGGAACGTGCCGGAGCCGCGCACGATATAACCGGGGAAGAGTTTTCCGATGAAGAGGCCGACGGCGTCTTCCAGCGTGATGTAGCGGATCGCGCCCTTGGAATCCGGCAGGCGGACGAAGCGGTCGAGCGCCACAGGCAAGCGCAAGAGCGCCGTCATCGGCTCCTTGCCCGTCGTGCTGTCGAGCTGGAGGCCGATCGAGAAGCCGAGGTTCGGGATGAACGGGAACGGATGCGCCGGGTCGATCGACAGCGGCGTCAGCACCGGGAAGATCGACTGGGTGAATTCCTGCTGCAGCCAGATCTTGTCGTCGCTGGAAAGCGCCGTCGGGCGGACGATCAGGATGTCTTCCTTGGCGAGATACTGCTGGAGCACGGCGAGCGAGGCCTGCTGCTCCATCTGGAGATTGTCGATCTCCTTCAGGATGTCGTCGAGCTGCTCGGCCGAGGTTTTTCCATCGGGGCTGCGAACGCCGACGCCCTGGCGCACCTGGCCTTCGAGGCCGGCGACGCGCACCATGAAGAATTCGTCGAGGTTGCCGGCCGAGATCGACAGGAAGCGCACGCGCTCCAAGAGCGGATGGGCGGTGTTCAGCGTTTCTTCGAGGACGCGGCGGTTGAACTGGAGCCAGGAGAATTCGCGGTTGATGAAGCGCTCGGGGCTCGCCATCAGGGCCGTGACGTCAATGGTCGCGCCTTCCGGCAGCGCCGCGTGCTCGACAGGCTTTTCCTGGGAGAGGCCCGTCTTTTCCTGGGAGAGGTCCGTGTTCGCAGTATCCATTGGAATGTCCCGCCCCCTTTGCCGTCAGACCGGCCGCATGTTCGGCGCGGTCTCGAACGGAAGAACAATTTTCACTTTAACGCGAAGCGCTTAGCGCAGTTTGACGACAGAACTGTGACAGTCAATCCTTGCCGCGAAAACTAGCCGGAAGTTTCCTCCCCGCCCACCATTTCGCCCAGAACCTCCTGCGCAAGCGCGCGCGTGATGCGGCTGCCGCGGGCGAGCGCCAGGCGATCGAGGCGTTCCACGAGCGTCTGTGCCGCCTCCAGCGAGCGCTCCATGCGCGCTACCATATAGGCCACCAGTTTCTCGTCGACGAAGAGCTGACGATCGGCGAACAGCTTAACGATGACCTGTGACAGCAGTTCGTCATCCGGCTCGCCGATCTCCACCACTGTCGCGGCCTTGAGGCGCGAGCGCAGGTCCGGCAGGTCGACCGCCCAGGACATCGGCCAGAGCCGGCTGGTGATGAGCAGCGTGTGGCCGTGCTGGCGCACATTGTTGATGATGTGGAAGAGCGTGCGCTCGTCGAAGCCGTTGCGGTCGGCATCCTCGATGAGTACGGGGCCGTGCTCAGCCGCCTCCTCGGCGCCCGTGCCGGCCTTCGCCTCGACGGCAACGGCGCCGGCCTTCTCGCGCCAGATGGCGGCAAGGTGGGATTTTCCCGAGCCGACCGGCCCGGCGATGATGACCACGGGTGCGGGCCATTGCGGCCAGGCGTCGATCATCGCGACGGCGGCGTTGACGGGCTCGGCAACCAGCAGGTCGTCGCGGCCCGTCGCGGGGTCGTGCCTGAAGGCCAGCGGCAACTGTTCGGCGGTCTTGCGCGATGTCATTGGTCTACTCGGTACTAACTCTTTGTTCTGACGCGCTTTCCGGCGGAAGGCGCGCCATCGTCCGGCATGTTCTCTTCCAGGAGAACCGGCTTGCTCGTGCCATGATAGAGGTCGCTGTCAAGGTAGCGCTCCAGGCCGAAGCGGACAAGCACGCCGACGGCGGCGGCGGCCGGCACGGCGATCATCAGCCCGACGAAGCCGAACAGCGCGCCGAAGGCGACCAGCGCGAACATCAGCCAGACCGGATGCAGGCCGACGCGCGAACCGACGAGCTTCGGCTGCAAAATATTGCCCTCGATGAACTGGCCGACGAAGAAGATGCCGGCGACGAGGATGACCATCCAGTAATCCGGCCAGAACTGCACCAGCGCCACGCCCACCGACAGGGTGAGGCCGACCAGCGAGCCCACATAGGGCACGAAGCTGATGAGGCCGGCGAAGAGGCCGATCAGCAGGCCGAAATTGAGCCCCGCAAAGGACAGGCCGATGCCGTAGAACAGGCCGAGGATGATGCAGATGGAGCCCTGACCGCGCACGAAGCCGGCGACGGAGGCGTTCATTTCCGAGGCGAGCCGGCGGACATTGGCGACATGGTCGCGCGGCACCCAGCTGTCCACCTTGGCGATCATGCGGTCCCAGTCGAGCAGCAGGTAGAAGGCGACGACCGGCGTGATAACGAAGAGCGAGGCGATGTTGACGAGCGCCATGCCCGAATTCCACACCTGCTTCATGACCGTGCCGAGCAGGCCCGCGCCTTCCGCGAGGATGGCGGAGAAATTCGCCTTGATCGTGTCCATCTGGCTGCTGATCCAGGAGGGCAGCAGGTCCGGGTTGAAGCCGGCGATCTGGGCTTGCAGGCTGGTGATGTAACCCGGCAGTTTTTCAAAGAAATCCGCGGCCTGGGTGGCGAGCAGCGGAATGATGATCATCAGCGAGAGCGCAAGCAGGATGACGAAGACGATGAGGATGACGACCGTCGCCATCATGCGGCTCAGGCCCCAGCGTTCCAGCCGGTCGGCCACCGGATCGAGGAAATAGGCGAGCGCCATGCCGGCGATGAAGGGCAGCAGGATATCGCTGAACACCATGAGGAAGAGCACGAAGAAGCCGAGCGCGATGAGCCAGAAGACCACCTGCCGCTTCAATCCCGCGCCGCTGATATGGGCTGCCATAACGCTCATTCCCTTTATTCCTTCGGTGCAGAGGAGATAGGATGCCCGTGGGAGACAGGTCAAGGCTCGGCGGCCGCAAGCGCCGGCATCACGGGTAAATCGGTGAAAAAATCCCGGTTTTCCCGGCATTGCGCTTGCACTTGCCGGCCCATCATGCCAATCGGGCGCGAACAGCGAGAAGTCGGAGACGAGAGCCATGAGCCAGTCGGAAAAGAACGGTCTGACCTACAGCGATGCAGGCGTCGACATCGACGCGGGTAACCTGATGGTGGAAAAGATCAAGCCGGCCGTGCGCTCGACGCGCCGCCCTGGTGCGGATGGCGAAATCGGCGGCTTCGGCGGCCTCTTCGACCTGAAGGCCGCAGGCTTCACCGATCCGGTGCTGGTCGCCGCGAACGACGGCGTCGGCACGAAGCTCAAGATCGCCATCGACGCCGACCGCCACGACACCGTCGGCATCGACCTTGTCGCCATGTGCGTCAACGACCTCGTGGTGCAGGGCGCCGAGCCGCTCTTCTTTCTCGACTACTTTGCCACCGGCAAGCTCGATCCAGACCAGGGTGCCGCGATCGTCGAAGGAATCGCCGAAGGCTGCCGCCAGGCCGGCTGCGCGCTGATCGGCGGCGAGACGGCCGAAATGCCCGGCATGTATTCGCATGGCGACTATGATCTCGCGGGCTTTGCCGTGGGTGCCGCCGAGCGCGGAAAACTGCTGCCGGCCGGCGACATCGCGGAAGGTGACGTCATCCTCGGCCTCGCCTCCTCCGGCGTGCATTCCAACGGCTATTCACTGGTGCGCAAGATCATCTCGCTCTCCGGCCTCGCCTGGGATGCCGAAGCGCCGTTCGACGCGTCCAGGACGCTCGGCGAAGCGCTGCTCACGCCCACCAAGATCTATGTGAAGCCGCTGTTGAAGGCGATCCGCGAGACCGGCTCGATCAAGGCGCTGGCGCATATCACCGGCGGCGGTTTTCCGGAAAACATTCCGCGCGTGCTGCCGAAACATCTCGCCGCCGAAATCGACCTCGACGCCGTCAAGGCGCCGGCCGTGTTCTCCTGGCTTGCCCGCACCGGCGGCGTGGAAGCCAGGGAAATGCTGCGCACCTTCAACTGCGGCGTCGGCATGATCGCTGTCGTGCCGGCCGACAAGGCCGACGAGGTTGCCGCCGTGCTGACCCGTGAAGGCGAGACCGCCTTCCGCCTCGGCCGCATGGTCGCCCGCGAAGAGGGCGCCGCCGGCACGATCTACAAGGGCACGCTCGCCCTATGAGCCAGACGGCACGCAAGCGCGTCGTCGCCTTCATCTCCGGCGGCGGCTCCAACATGCTGGCACTCGCGAAAGCCGCGGAAAGCCCTGATTTCCCGGCAGAGATCGTCGCGGTCTTCTCCGACAAGGCAGACGCCGGTGGGCTTGCCAAGGCCGAAGCGCTAGGCATCCCGGCCCGCGCCTTCCTGCGCAAGGATTTTTCGAGCAAGGAAGCCCACGAGGCCGCCATCCTGGAGGCGCTAGACGCGCTGTCGCCGGATCTCATCTGCCTCGCCGGCTACATGCGTCTGCTCTCCGGCACGTTCATCAACCGTTACGAAGGCCGCATCCTCAACATCCATCCCTCGCTGCTGCCGCTGTTCCCCGGCCTGCACACGCACCAGCGCGCCATCGACGCCGGCATGCGCATCGCCGGCTGCACGGTGCATTTCGTGACCGAGGGCATGGATGAGGGTCCAGTGGTGGTGCAGGCTGCCGTGCCGGTGCTGCCGGGCGATACGTCGGATGCGCTGGCCGGACGGGTGCTGAACGTCGAGCACCGCAGCTATCCGCTGGCGCTGCGGCTCGTGGCTGAGGGCAAGGTGCGCATGGAGAACGGCAAGACCGTCTCCAGCGGAGACCTGCCACAGATCGACGGCGCGCATCTGATCTCGCCGGCGGCGGTTTAACGCCCTCTTTCGGCCCAGACCTTTACCCACCCACCAACGTCATCCTCGGGTTTAACCCGAGGATCCATCCGCGCCCGGAACATGGATGGTCGGGTCAAGCCCGACCATGACGGAGGAGAGGTTGGCGGGAGACGGTGTCAGCGCTCAAATGACGAGAATCGGCGCCTTGCCCTTCACGCGGTCGTAGAGGTCCATGACATCCTGGTTGAGCATGCGCACGCAACCCGATGACACGGCTTTGCCGATCGATTTCCATTCCGGCGAGCCGTGCAGGCGGTAGAGCGTGTCCTCGCCGTTCTGGAAGATGTAGAGCGCACGCGCGCCGAGCGGATTGTTGAGGCCGCCGGGCATGCCGCCGTTGGCGCCGGAATATTTCACCAGTTCCGGCTGGCGCGCGACCATCTCGTTCGGCGGCGTCCATTTCGGCCAGGCCTGTTTCCACTGGATGACGCCGCGGCCCGACCAGGCAAAACCCTGCCGGCCGATGCCGACGCCGTAGCGCATGGCGCTGCCGTTCGACTGGATGAGATAGAGGAAGCGGTTGCCCGTATCGACGATGATCGTGCCCGGCTTTTCGGCAAACGGGCTCTCGACCTCCTGGCGGTAGAAGCGCGGGTCGATCTGCTGGTAGGGCACCGCCGGCACCTGGTAGCCACCATCCGAAACCGAAGCGTAGATCGAGGCGTAACGGGAGGATTCGGGCAGCAGGCCCGAGGGCGGCGTCTGGCCGTAAATGCTGATGGGACCCCTGCCGTCGATATATTCCGGACGGCCTTCCAGCGCGGGATTGCGGAAATAGGGCCGCGTCTCCTCGCGGAAACGATCCGTATTCATGGACGAGGTGCAGCCGGCGAGACCCGTCGCCATGGCAAGGCCGGAGAACTGCAGGAAGCGGCGGCGGGAAAGCGCGGTGTCGGTCATGGGGGGCGTCGATATCCGTTTTGCGGAAGCCGATAGTCTGTCAGGTTCACACTGAACCTGACAGACTATCGATTTCTTTGTTTTCGTTTGTCTTTCCGGGAAAACCGGATTCCACTTTTCCCTGACAAACTCTAGAATGGAGCGAGAGGCTGAATCACTAACTAACGAAATGCCAATTAGGTCCACAACCCTGCCCCAATTGTGGCAATTGCGGCTGACCTCAGGCTTACGCGCGTTGTTTTCTTGCCGACTGTGGCTTGCCGCCACTCTACCAAAGTGGCGCTTTACGCTGTATCCCCGATGGATAGGAATGCCGGGACAGGGGAGTGCGCGACGGGATGGACGCGAGCATCTTGAAGGAAGCGGGTTTTGCGCCCGTCGACGAGGCGGCCTGGCGCAAGCTTGCGGAAAAGGCGCTGAAGGGTGCCGATTTCGAGGCGACGCTGGTCTCCCGCACCGACGAGGGCCTCGAAATCCGGCCGATCCATGCCCGCCGGCAAGGCGCGCTGCCCCTCGCCCACGACCACGCCGCCACCCCGCATGCCGGCGATGCCTGGACCGTCAACCAGCGCCGCGACGATGCCGACCTGACCCGCGCCCGCGCGCAGATGGCCGACGATCTCGAAAACGGCGCGACCGGCATTTCGCTCGTCTTCGCCGGCAGCGCCGCCGCCCACGGAACGGGCATCCGCGCCGACAGCGAAACCGCCTTCCGCAAGACCGCCGCCGCGCGCGCCGCGGCACCCTTCTCGCTGCGCCTCGAAGCCGACTTTACCGACCGCGCGCTTGCCGCAACCCTCGCCCGCGCGCTCGACGAGGCGGGAGCATATGACGCGCCGGTACATTTCGGGCTCGATCCGTTCAGCTCTTCCTCACCTGAAACAGGAGATTCCGCCGCCGCTGCCAAGGCTTTGATGGAATACAGCTTTTCCGGAACAATCTTTAATGCCGATGGGCGACTAGCGCACAATGCGGGCGCCGGCGAAGCGCTGGAGCTCGCCATCGTGGCGGCAGCGCTCGCGGAGAACCTCCGCCGTCTCGACGCCGTAGGCGTGGCGCCCGAAAGTGTTTTCGCCGCGACCTCGCTGTCGCTGGCCGCAGATCAGGATCAGTTCCTCACCACCGCGAAATTCCGCGCCGCGCGGCTGATCCACGCGAAGATGCAGGCCGCCTGCGGCATCTCGGACCCAAAGCCCGCACACATCCACGCCGAGACGAGCTGGCGCATGCTGACGCGGCGCGATCCGGAGACCAACATCCTGCGCAACACCATCGCCGTCTTCGCCGCCGGCACCGCGGGTGCGGACGAGATCACCGTGCTGCCGCACACGCTGGCGCTCGGCGTGCCGGACCCTTTTGCCCGCCGCATCGCGCGCAACACGCAGGTGGTGCTGATCACCGAAAGCAACCTCGCCCATGTCGCCGACCCGGCTGCGGGTGCCGGCGGCATCGAGGCGTTGACGGAGGGGTTGGCGGAGAAGGCGTGGGAGGTTTTTGCGGATATCGAGAAGGCGGGCGGGCTTTCGGGTGCGATTGCTTCGGGGGTGGTGAAGGGGCTGGTAGAGGGGGCGCGGGATGCGCGGCGGGCGAGGGCGATTGTCGGGACGACGCTGTTTCCGGTGAACCAGGAGCGGGTGTTCACAGTGCTGGGGCTACTTTCGGAGCCAGTAATCGTCGGCGGGCTTCGCCCGGTGCTGCTGGCCGATTTGGTGGAGGAGGCGGCGTAATGTGGGTGGCTTACCCCCCTCTGCCCTGCCGGGCATCTCCCCCTCAAGGGGGGAGATTGGATGGGGCAATGTTTCGCCCATCTCTAACGTTGCAATTTGAGTGCCGTCCGTGCGTCTTGCCAATCTCCCCCCTTGAGGGGGAGATGCCCGGCAGGGCAGAGGGGGGTGAAGCCGCGATGCATGCCCTCTTGATCGCCCACCCAGAATGCCGCACCGCAGGAGCCACCGCATGAGCCGGATCCCCGATTTCTCCGCCATCGCCTGGTCGAAGCCGACCACCCCCACGGCCCCCACCGGCGAGGCCGCATGGCGCACCCCGGAGGGCATCACCGTCGCGGGCGCCTATGGCGAGGCGGACCTCGCCGGCCTTTCCTATCTCGACACCTGGCCGGGTGCGGCACCCTATCTGCGCGGCCCCTACCCCACCATGTATGTCCAGCAGCCCTGGACGATCCGGCAATATGCCGGCTTCTCCACCGCGGAAGAATCGAACGCCTTCTACCGCCGCAACCTCGCGTCCGGCCAGAAGGGCCTCTCCGTCGCCTTCGACCTCGCCACCCATCGCGGCTATGACAGCGACCATCCGCGCGTCGCCGGCGATGTCGGCATGGCGGGGGTGGCGATCGATTCCATTCTCGACATGCGCCAGCTCTTCGACGGCATTCCGCTCGATCAGATGAGCGTCTCCATGACCATGAACGGCGCGGTGCTGCCGATCATGGCGCTGTTCATCGTCGCGGCGGAGGAGCAAGGCGTTTCGGAGGACAAGCTGTCCGGGACCATCCAGAACGACATTCTGAAGGAGTTCATGGTCCGCAACACCTATATCTACCCGCCGCAGCCCTCGATGCGGATCATCTCCGACATTTTCAGCTATACCAGCCGGCGCATGCCGAAGTTCAACTCCATCTCGATTTCCGGCTACCATATGCAGGAGGCCGGTGCGACGGCGGACCTGGAGCTCGCCTATACCATCGCCGACGGCATCGAATATGCCCGCGCCGGGGTCGCCGCCGGGCTCGACATCGACATCTTCGCGCCCCGCCTCTCCTTCTTCTGGGCGATCGGCATGAATTTCTTCATGGAAGTCGCCAAGATGCGCGCGGCGCGCCTGATCTGGGCCGCGTTGATGAAGACGAATTTCGCGCCGAAGGATGCGCGGTCGCTGGCGCTGCGCACCCATTGCCAAACCTCCGGCTGGTCGCTGACCGCGCAGGACCCGATGAACAATGTCATGCGCACCATGGTGGAGGCGATGGCGGCGACGCAGGGGCATACACAATCGCTGCACACCAATTCCTTCGACGAGGCGCTCGCGCTGCCGACCGACCATTCCGCCCGCATCGCCCGCAACACGCAGATCCTGCTGCAGAAGGAAAGCGGCACGACGCGCATCATCGATCCCTGGGGCGGCTCGGCCTATGTGGAGCGGCTGACGCATGATCTTGCGGCGCGTGCGCTCTCCCATATCGAGGAGGTGGAGGCGCTCGGCGGCATGGCGAAGGCGATCGAGAAGGGCATTCCGAAATTGCGCATCGAGGAGGCCGCAGCCCGCACGCAAGCGCGCATCGACTCGGGCCAGCAGACCGTCGTCGGCGTCAATTTCTCGCGACCGGAGCGCGATATCGAGGTGGACGTGCTGAAGGTCGACAATTCCGAGGTGCGCGCCCGCCAGCTCTCCAGACTCCAGCAATTGAAGGGCACGCGCGACACGGCGGCAGCCGAAAGCGCGCTCGATGCCCTGACCGGCGTGGCGAAGAGCGGTGACGGTAACCTGCTGGAATTCGCCGTGAAGGCGGCCCGCGCCCGCGCAACGGTGGGCGAGATCGCCTTTGCGCTGGAAAAGGCCTTCGGTCGCCACGTCGCGGAGGTGCGCACGATTTCCGGCGTCTATCGCAAGGAGATGGGCGCCAACGACCGGGCCTTCAACACCGCCGTCGACAAGGTCGCGGCCTTCGAGACGCTGCGACGCGAAAAGCCATCCATCCTCGTCGCCAAGATGGGGCAGGACGGGCATGACCGCGGGCAGAAGGTCATCGCCACCGCCTTTGCCGATCTCGGCTTCAATGTCATCGTCGGCGCCATGTTCCAGACGCCGGAAGAGGTGGCGGAGCTCGCCATCCGCGAGGGCGCGCATATCGTCGGCGCCTCGTCGCTGGCCGCCGGGCACCTCACGCTGGTTCCGGAGTTGAAGGCCGCCCTCGTCAAGCGCGGCGCGCGCGACATGCTGATCGCGGTCGGCGGCGTCATCCCGCCGCAGGATTTTCCCGCACTGGAACAGGCCGGCGCCGATGCGATCTTCCCGCCCGGCACGGTGATCGCGGATGCCGCTTCGGCATTGATCGACCGGCTCCTCGCCTGACTTTGTGAACGCTGTGTCAATCGGCGGCGGAATTGCCGTTTTCGTGCGCGGGCGATAGGTCGGGTCAACTGGAACCGGAACGAGGTGACGCGATGCTGGTCAACGGCAAATGGACGGAAGACTGGCAGCCCGTGCAGGCAACGGACGCCAAGGGCGGCTTCGTGCGGCAGGTTTCGAGCTTTCGCAACTGGGTGACGCCCGACGGCAGCGCCGGGCCGACGGGCGACGGCGGTTTCGAGGCCGCAAGCGGGCGCTACCATCTCTATGTCGCGCTGATCTGCCCCTGGGCCTCGCGCACGCTGATCACCCGAAAACTGAAGAAGCTGGAAGACGTCATCTCCGTGTCAATCGTCGAGCCGGCGCTTTCCGAGCAGGGCTGGCGCTTCGGCGACTATCCCGGCGCCAACCGCGACGACCTGAACGGCGCGACCTATGTGCACGAGATCTACACCAGCGCCGACGCCACCTTCACCGGCCGCGCGACCGTGCCCGTGCTGTGGGACAAGCAGCGCAAGACCATCGTCAACAACGAATCCGCCGATATCGTGCGCATGCTGAACAGCGGTTTTGGCGCCCTGGCGGATGAAAGCGTCGATCTCTACCCGGAAGCGCTGCGCAATGAAATCGACGCGCTGAACGAGCGCATCTATCCGGCCCTCAACAACGGCGTCTACCGCGCCGGCTTCGCCACCACGCAGGTCGCCTATGAGGAAGCCTTCAACGGCGTCTTCGCCATGCTCGACGAGTTGGAAGCGCGGCTTGCCGCCGGCGGGCCGTTCCTAACCGGCACGACCTTCACCGAAGCAGATATCCGCCTCTTCGTCACCCTGATCCGCTTCGACGCTGCCTATTACGGCCTGTTCAAATGCAACCGCCAGCGCATCGCCGATTATCCGGCGCTCGCGGCCTATACGAAGCGGGTGCTGGACCTGCCGGGCGTGCGCGAGACGGTCAGCATCGACCATATCAAGAATGGCTATTATTCGATCAAGTCGCTCAACCCGAACCGCATCGTGCCGGTCGGGCCGGACCTTTCGGCGCTGGGGTTTTAACCCCGCCACGCCTTGACGACGCGGGCGGGTTACGGAATGGTCGGCGCCGATGAGAGCACGGCCATTCCCCTTGGCAAGCCTCTTGGCGGCAGTCGTCTCGGCTGTCGTTCTCGCGCTGTCCAGCATGCTCTCCGAGCGTCATTGCGCCTTCGGCTTCGGTGGTTTCCAGTGTAACGACCCTGTGGCCGGCTATGGCAGCGTCTTGTTGACGGCCACCCTTGCCTCCTTCGCCATCCTCATCGTCTCGGCGCTGATCGCGACGTGGAAACTGGTCGCCTGGTTCCGCGCGCGATAGGTCAGGCCTCCTTCGCCTCCACCATCGCCATCAGCGTTTCCAGCCGGTCCGCGTCCGCCGGCAGCTTGTCCTGCCGCAGTCGCGCGATGCGGGGGAAGCGCATGGCGACGCCGGATTTGTGGCGGGTGGAGCGGTTGATGCCCTCGAAGGCGACTTCCAACACGAAGCCGTAGGCGGGTTCTGCCCTGACGGCGCGCACCGGGCCGAAACGGTCGGTCGTGTTGTTGCGCACGAAGCGGTCGAGCACTTCGAGCTCGGCATCGGTGAAGCCGAAATAGGCTTTTCCGACGGGCACCAGCATGTCGCCCTCCGGGCCGGCGGTCCACACACCGAAGGTGAAATCGGAATAGTAGCTTGACCGTTTGCCGTGGCCGCGCTGGGCATACATCATCACCGCGTCGACATTGTAGGGGTCGCGCTTCCACTTGAACCACGGCCCCTTCATGCGGCCGGCCTGGTAGGGGCTGTCGAGGCGCTTGATCATCACGCCTTCGATGACCGGATCGGGCGGCTCGCGGCGGATGGTTTCGAGTTCCTCCCAGGATTGGAAGGGCACGAGCGGCGAGAGGTCGAAGCGGTCGTGCGGCGCCTTTTCGATGAGATGGCCGAGACGGGCGCGGCGGGCGGTGAAGGGTTCCGGGCGCACATCCGCCTCGCCGTCGAACAGCACGTCGTAGGCGCGCACGAAGGCGGGGAAGTCGTCCAGCATCTTGGTGTTGACGGTCTTGCGGTTCAGGCGCTGCTGGAGATCGGAGAAGGTGCGCGTCGGGCTGTTCATGCGCGCCGTGCCGCCGACGAGCAGCTCGCCGTCGACCACGCCCTCGAAATTGATCGCGTCCAGCACATCCGGGAAGGCGGCGGAAATGTCGTCGCCGGAGCGGGAATAGAGGCGGCGCGTCGTGCCTGCGGAGGACATCTGCACGCGAATACCGTCCCATTTCCATTCGGCGGCGAAATCGGCGGGGTCGAGATTGTCGAGATCGCCCTCGCCCACCGGATTGGCGAGCATGACGGAATGGAAGATCGCCGGCGTCGCCAGAACCGGGCGGTCGGCGCGGCCCTCCAGCCAGGCAAAAAGCGGCTCGTAGGGCGGCGAGATGCCATGCCACAGCGTCTCGATCTCGGTAATGTCCTTGCCGGAGAAATCGGCGAGCGCCTGCTTGGCGAGCCGCGCCGAGACGCCGATGCGCAGGCCGCCGGTGGCAAGCTTGAGGAAGGCGAAGCGGGCGGAGGGATCGAGTTGTTCCAGCAGATCGCGCACGGCACCGCGCACCTCGGTGCGGCCGAGCGCGTTCATGCGGGTGACGACGGCGCTCAGCCGCGGCTGTGCCTCGTCCGGCACGCGCTCCTTGCGCTCCTGGTCCCAGACGAGCGCGATGGTTTCCGCGAGATCGCCCACATAGTCGTAGGAATAGCGGAACAGCACCTCGTCCATGCGTTCGAGCACGAGTTCGCGCAACAGCGCCGGCTTGACGCTCTTCAGGTCCAGCGTGCCGGCGATTGCCGCAAGGCCGTAGCCGCGGTCGGGGTCCGGCGTGTCGCGGAAGTAGTCGGCGAGGAGTTTCAGCTTGCCGTTGCGCGAGGGGGTAAGGACCAGGCGGTCGAGGAGGGTGGCGAAGGCTCTCATGAAAGTCCTCCGCCTTGCGACGCGAACCCCAGCTTCCCACGTCTTTCGCCATGGGCAAGCTGCACAACATCATCACAACCATCCTCAGCACGATCGGTCTCGTCCTGGGCATCTGGGGTGGCTACGAACTGGCGGGCATATTGGGCGCGATCCTGTTCGCACCGGTCGGCGCGTTCGCCGGCCTCGCGGTGGGCGCGCTGCATATCCGGCTTTTGATGTTCCATTGACATCGGGGCGTGCAAATCCTCGCGCATCAATCCCCCTCATCCTCATAACCCACCAGATGCAACGGCCGCGCCGGCACGCCAGCGAGTTCGCACCAGCGGACCAGCGCCTCCTCGCGGCCGTGGGTTACCCAGACCTCGCTTGGCGCAAGTTCGCGGATCGTCTCGGTCAGTTCCGGCCAGTCGCAATGGTCGGAGATGACGAGCGGCAGTTCGACGCCACCCTGCTTGGCGCGCTGGCGCACCATCATCCAGCCGGAGGCGAAGGCGATGAGCGGTTCGTTGAAGCGGCGCGCCCAGCGGTCGGCGAAGGCGGAGGGCGGGCCGACGATGACGGCGCCGCGGAAATCGGTCGGGTCGCCCTTTTCCAGCGTGGCCGGCCGCAGGTCGCCGAGATCAATACCGCGGCTGACATAATAGTCGCAGAGCCGCGCCAGCGAGCCGTGGATGTAGATCGGCAAGTCATAGCCGCAATCGCGCAGCAGGCGGATGACACGTTGCGACTTGCCGAGCGAATAAGCGCCGACAAGGTGGCTGCGCTCGGGGAATTGTTTGAGCGAGGTCAGCAGCTTGCCCATCTCGGCCTTGGGCTCCGGGTGGTGGAAGACCGGCAGGCCGAAGGTCGCCTCGGTGATGAAGACGTCGCAGGGCACGGGCTCGTAGGCCGCGCAGGTCGGGTCGGCACCGCGCTTGTAATCGCCCGAGGCGACGATGCGCAGGCCATCCTTCTCCACCGCGATCTGGGCCGAGCCAAGCACATGGCCGGCGGGGTGGAAGGAGACGGTGACGCCGTTGAGATCGATGCGCTCGCCGAAAGCGGCGGCCTGCGAGGAGCCGCAGAAATCCTCGCCATAGCGGATTTCCATGATGTCGAGCGTCTCGCGCGTCGCCAGCACGGCGCCGTGGCCGGCGCGGGCATGGTCGGAATGGCCATGGGTGATGAGCGCCCTCGCCACGGGGCGGACGGGATCGATGTAGAAATCGCCGGCGGGGCAATAGAGGCCGGCGGGCGCCGGTTTGAGCAGTTGGTCGGGCTTCATGCCAGGGAAGATAGTGGCTTTCGCGCGCTCTGCCAGTGGGGGGAGAGGCAATGCCGCTTGGGCGTGCCGTGCCGGTGGATCCTCTGGCCGAGCCCGAGGATGACGGTGGGAGGAGAAGCCGCAGGACCATCGACCGACGCGGCATGCGACGCGGGTGCTCTTTTCCACCGACCAGTTCTTCTTCGTCATCCTCGGGCTTGACCCGAGGACACATCGCTCAGGCGAGCGCCAGCATGCCGGCGCGCAGTGCGGTCATGTCGACGGCGGAGAGTTGCTGGTCGACCTTGGCATGCGTTTCCTTCCAGGTCGGGAAGGCCTGGGTCAGCAGGCGGCGGCCTTCCACCGTCAGCCGCAGCAAGCGCCCGCGGCGGTCGCGCGGGTCGGCCTCGATCTTCACGAGGCCGCGGCGTTCGAGCGGCTTCAAGGCGGCGGTGAGCGTGGTGCGGTCCATGGCGAGCAGTGTCGCGACCGGCCCCATCGGCGGCGGCTCGGGGCGGTTTAGCGCCATCAGCAGGGAGAACTGGCCGTTGGTGAGGCCATGCGGGCGCAGCGCATCGTCGAAACGCCGCGCAAGAGCGCGCGCGGCGCGCTGCACATGCAGGCACAAGCAGTTGTCACGCACGAAAAGCGTCGTCTCGTAGGGAATCAGCACGTCATCAAGCATGATTCTTACTGTTGATATCAACGTAACAATGTCAAGACCCGATGGCCCGTACTGCGGGGAATATCAGAGATTCGGGATGCACAGAATCGCTTGAAGCGCGCGGGCATCGATGGGCCGGCTGAGGTAATAGCCCTGGATCTCGTCGCACCCGGCCTCTCGCAGAAACTCCATCTGCTCGCGGGTTTCCACGCCTTCGGCGATGACGCGCAGTTGCAGCGAATGGGCGAGCGAGATGACGGCGCGGGCGATCGCTGCATCGTCGCCATCGTCCGGCAGGTCCTGCACGAAGGAGCGGTCGATCTTCAGGCGGCCGACCGGGAAGCGCTTCAGCGAGGCGAGGCTCGAATAGCCGGTGCCGAAATCGTCGATGGCCAGCGTCACGCCGAGCTGTTCCAGCCGGTGCATGGTCTCCACCGCCTGCTGCACGTCCTCCATGATCAGGCTTTCGGTGAGTTCCAGTTCGAGATAGCACGCTTCGAGCCCGCTTTCCTCAAGGGCTGCGGCGACGCGCTCGACCCAGTCCTTCTCCTGGAACTGGCGGGCCGAGACGTTGACGCTGACGACGATGGGCGGCAGGCCGGAGACCTGCCAGGCCTTGTTCTGCCGGCAGGCGGCGCGCAGCGTCCAGTCGCCGATCGGGCCGATCAGGCCGGTTTCCTCCGCCAGCGGAATGAAGTCGCCAGGCCCGACGAGGCCGCGGTCCGGGTGCCGCCAGCGGATCAGCGCCTCGACGGCGAAGATGCGGCCGGTCGAAAGATCCATCTGCGGCTGATATTGCAGGAAGAGCTCCTGCTGGGCGAGCGCGCGGCGCAGCTCCTCCTGCCGTACCAGCTTTTCATGCGCCCGGTTGGCGAGTTCCGCGGTGAAGACCTGCATGGCATCGCGGCCGATTTCCTTGGCGCGGTACATGGCGGCGTCGGCGCGGGCGAGCAGTTCGGTGGCGTTGCGGCCATGCTCCGGATAGGCGGCGACGCCCATGCTGCAGGTGACCTGGAAGGAGCGGCCCTCGATCTCGACCGGCTCGGCAACCGCCTCGCGCACGGCGCGCAGCCGGTCTTCCACCGTCTCGCCCTTGCGCGGTGCGCCGTTGATCAGCACGACGAATTCATCACCGCCAAGGCGCACGATACTGTCGCTGGCACGCACGCAAGCCAGCATGCGCGCGGCGACGATCTTCAGCAGCGCATCGCCCGCATGGTGGCCGAGGCTGTCATTGACCAGCTTGAAATTGTCGAGGTCGAGGAAAGCGAGCGTCATGGTGCCGCCACGCTCGTCCGCCGCCTCGATGGCGGAAGCCACGCGCTCGTCGAGCATGCTGCGGTTCGGCAGGCCCGTCAGCGTATCGTGATGCGCCATGAACTGGATGCTGTCTTCGGCCTCCTTGCGCTCGATGGCGATGCCCGCAATGTGGGTCGCCATGCCGACGAGCTTCATACATTCGGCAGAAGGCTCTCCCGGCGTGCGGGAATAGAGCGCGAAGGAACCGAGCACCTTGCCCTGGTAGGAGCGGATCGGCGAGGACCAACAGGCGCGAAAGCCATAGGGCGCCACCAGCGCGCGATAATCGTCCCACAACGGGTCGGTCGCGATATCGGAGACAATGACCGGTTCGCCACGCCACATGGCGGTGCCGCAGGAGCCCATCGCCGGGCCGATCTCGGCGCCCTCGATCAGCCGGCAATAGGCGGGGTCGAGGTTTGGTGCGGCCCCGTTGACGATGTGCTTGCCATCGGGCGCCAGCATCAGGATCGAGCCGGTGACGTCGGAAACATGCGCCTCGATCAGCAGGATCAGCGAGGAAAACACCTCGACCAGCGGCGCGCCGAGCGCGATCATCTTGAGGAGATGCGCCTGGCCGACATGCAGGCTCTCGGAGCGCTTGCGCTCTGTGATGTCCCGCGCGATACCGACGATGCCGATCACCTCGCCGGCGCCGTTGCGCACCGGCAGCTTGGAGGTCAAAAGCCATTTGAGATTGCCGCGGGAATCGCGGATCAGCTCTTCCATGTCGAGCATCGGCCGGCCGGAGCGGATGATCTCCTGCTCCGTCTCGAAGAAGCCGCGGGCGACATGTTCGGGGTGGATGTCGAAATCGGACATGCCTTCCAGGCTTTCCAGCCCTTCGCGGTAATTGTCCTTGACGATCGCCCGGTTGGCGACGACGAAGCGGCAGTTGCTGTCCTTGAAATAGAGATAGTCCGGCACCTCGTCGATCATGGCCTCCAGCCAGATCGTGCGGTCGTTCTGCGCCGCGGCAAGCGGAAACAGCCGTGCTGCCTCGCTCATCAGGCGCTCGCTGGCGGACATCAATCGCGCCGTCGCGTCGGCGTCGTCGTTGCCAAGGTGGGACAGTTTCGTCGACATGAACCCCTGCAATTTTCAAACGCAAGGAAGGACACTGCCGGCCGCCGCCTCTTCCCGGTAACACCCAAAGGTACATGCCAAGTCGTTATCCAACCCTAAAGGAAACCAGCGAAATGCTGCCAATGCGGGCTTTCCGTCACATCTTTCGGCAACTTGGGCGGGCATCACCCCAATTGTTCCGTTTCGGCACAAAACCACTTGGCACGGTTCCTGCTCCTTGACCGGCAAGGAGCTATCATGGTTACCAGACGGTTATTCCTTTCAGGCCTCAGTGCGGCCGGCCTCGCCACCGCGGCGGCAGCCCAAAGCGAGCCGGTGCCGATCCTCGACGTGGACCTGCGCGGCAGCATCGATGCCTCCGCGCACGGCATCCGGCCAGGAGCAGGCGACCGCAAGAGCAAGGCCTTCGCCAAGCTCCTGAAGGAGGCGGCGGGCAAGAACATGCCGGTCTTCCTGCCGCCCGGCGACTATACGATCTCCAACGTCACCCTGCCCGACAACACGCGCATCACCGGCGTTCCGGGCGCCACCCGCATCCTCTATGGCGGCGACGGCCATCTCTTCGCCGCCGACGGGCTTTCCCGCGTCGAGCTTGCCAATCTCGTCATCGACGGGGCGAACCGCTGGCTGGACGACACGGTCGAGGGCCTCGTACACCTCAGCAACGTCGCCCAAGTGACGATCGAGAATTGCGAGATCCAGGGCTCGTCGAAGACCGCGGTGAGCCTGCAACGCTGCGGCGGGCGCATCGAGCGCAACCGGCTTTCGGGGGCCGCCGACTATGCGCTCTATGCCGTGGAGAGCCACGACCTCTCCGTCACCGGCAACCATGTCTTCGACTGCGGCAATGGCGGCATCCTGATCCACCGCTGGCAGAAGGGTCGCGACGGCACGATCGTTTCCGGCAACCGCATCGCCCGCATGGCGGCGACGCGCGGCGGCACCGGCGAATATGGCAACGGCATCAACATCTTCCGCGCCGACGACGTGATGGTGACGAACAACCACCTCTCCGGCTGCGCCTTCTCCGCCATCCGCGCCAATGCCGGCTCGAACGTGCAGATATCAGGCAATACCTGCCTCGACAGCGGCGAGACGGCGATCTACTCGGAATTCGGCTTCGAAGGCGCGATCGTCAATGGCAACCTGATCGACGGCGCCGCCAACGGCATCCTCATCGTCAATTTCAACGAGGGCGGCAGGCTCGCCACCGTCACCGGCAATGTCGTGCGCAACCTCAAGCTCGAAGGCCCCTATGTGCATGACGGCGCGGGCTTCGGCTTCGGCATCGCGGTGGAGGCCGACACGGTCGTCTCCGGCAACACGATCGAGAATGCGCCGAAATGGGGCCTGATGCTGGGCTGGGGGCCTTTCATGCGCGGCCTCGTCGTCAGCGGCAACCTGGTGCGCAAAAGCCCGGTCGGCTGCGCCGTCACGGTGGTCGAGGAGGCAGGCTCGGCGCTGATCTCCGGCAACATCTTCGAGGACACCCCGAACGGCGCGATCGCCGGCTACCGCTGGAACGAACGCACCACCGGCGACCTCGCGACGGAAGGCGCCACCTACGCGCACCTGACGATCGAACGCAACCGGACGGGCTGAGCCCGTCCCGAAACGCGTCTCTCCTTCCTGCCCGAACGGAGAGGCGCCATGGTGGATGAGGGGGCGGGCTGTCCAGGTACCGCTTCCTCATCCGCTGTTCTTGCAATGGCACGCTGCAAGCCTTACTCTAGCTAGACAGTCTAGCCAGGAGACGCCCATGGAATGGCAGTTGCAGGATGCAAAGAACCAGTTCTCCAAGGTCGTCGACAAGGCCCGCACGGAAGGCCCGCAGGTCGTGACACGGCGGGGACAGCAGACGGCGGTGGTTCTTTCGATCGAGGACTACAATGCGCTGAAGTCTGGCCGGCCGAGCTTCGTCGACGACCTTCTTGCCGGCCCCGCCTGGGATGACGCGCTTGTCGACGCCATCGAGGCCCGGCCGGAATGGCCCCGGCGCGACGTCACGCTCTGATGTACCTGCTCGATACGAACGTGCTGTCCGAGGCGCGGCGCGGAACGCCCCAGGCACTCGACTGGCTGCGCTCCGCGGACCCCGACCGGCTCTATCTGAGTGTCATCACGCTCGGCGAAATCATGCGCGGCGTCGCGCTCAAGGAACGGTCCGATCCGCAAACCGCCGCACATCTCTCCGCATGGCTCGCCCGCCTCCGGCAGGACCATGCAGCACGCATCCTGCCGGTCACCGACCGGATCGCCGTTGAATGGGGCCGCGTTTCGGCGCTGCGCCCCCGCGGCGGGGCGGACGGCTTGATTGCCGCCACCGCCCTTGTGCACGACCTGATCGTGGTCACACGCAACATCGCCGATTTTGCCGATACCGGCGCTGCCTGCCTCAACCCCTGGGAGCTTTAGCGGCCTCAGCCCCCATGGCCCTCATGGTTGCCGGATGCGGCGTCGCCCTGTTTTGCGCCGGGCTTGGCGGCTTCGATCTTGAAGTCGACGTCAATCGTGCCCGCCTTTTCGAAGGTCAGCGTCGCCTTGAAGCTTTCGCCTTCCTTGAAGGGCTGCTTGATGCTCATGAACATGACGTGCTGGGCGCCGGATTTCAGCTCGACGGTGGCGCCGGCGGGGATTTCGATGCCGTCGGGCAGCTGGCGCATCTTCATGATGTCGTTCTCGATGGCCATTTCGTGAAGCTGCACGTCGTCGGAAACCGTCGGCGCGGTGATGGAGACGAGGCGGTCGGCCTCGCTGCCCTTGTTGGTGATGGTGAGGAAGCCGCCGCCGACCGGCTGGCCGGGCAGCGTCGCCTTGGAGGCCGGATGGTGGATTTCGAGGTTGCCGAGGGTGAACTCGTGGGCGAAGACGGCCGAGGCCGAAAGCGCCAGAGCGAGAACCGTTGCAAGCATGCGTTTCATGAAAATTCCTTTCTAGAGCATTTCCAGCCGAAGCGACTTCGCTTCGGCGTCGGATAATGCGGCAAAACAAAAACCTGGAGCATGTCCGGTGAACCGGAGTTCACCGGACATGCACTGATCACGAGAAGATGCGCCGGAGCGGCGGCACGAAGCGGATGACGAGCTGGTCGAGAAGGATCATGGCGAGGATGGTGATGCCTGTCAGCGGAAAGAGCACGCCGAAGACCGCGGCGATGGCCCAGAGGCCGAGATAGATGCGCTTTTCGCGCGGGGCCGGCGGCACGCCGATGCGGCCCTTCGGCCGGCGCTTCCACCACATGACGACGGCCGACACACTCATCGCGATGACGATAAACGAGGTCGACAGCATGAGGAGCTGGTTGAACAGCCCCCATTCCTGGCCCTTGTGCACGTTGATGCTCCATTCGATCGCCTTGCCGGTCGCTGGATAATCGGCAAAGGCGGTATCGACGAGGCGCTCGCCGGAATATTGGTCGATATGGATCGTGCGCTCGTATTCCAGATCGGCCGGGTAGATCGCGGCGGTGTAGACGCCGGTTTGGCCCGAGGGCGGCGACAGCTCGTAGCCGGGCAGCATGCCGGCGGCGTTGGCGATCGTCACCGCATTGTCGAGGCCGATCGGCGGCAGGGCCTTCTGGCCGTCAACCGGAACGGTCGATTGCGGCACGGGGGCGTTTTCCATCAGCCAGGAGGCTTTCGGCAGCACGTCGGTGGTGATCAGCATGGAATGGGGCACGCGGTCCCAGAGTTCGACCGGATAGCCCATGCCGTTCGCCGTCAGCGTCGCGTTGACCTTGGCGCCCCAGAAGCCGGACCAGAGCAGACCGGAAAACGCCATGAACAGGATAAGGACGCTCGCGAAGACGCCGGTGACGGCGTGCACGTCGCGCCAGAAGACGCGCCGGGCCGGCGTGCCGCGCACGCTGACGACGCCGCCGGTGGCATTGCGCGGCCACCAGAGATAGAGGCCCGTCAGCACCAGCACGATGGCGAAACCGGCGACGACCTCGATGATGCGCTCCCAGGAGGTGCCGAAATAATCGAGGCTGTGCAGGTCCTCGACGACCTGGTTGAACTCCTGGTTCGCTGGAAGGGTATCGAGCACGGCGCCGTCGTAGGGATCGACGAAGACGAGCATTCTGCCGGCATCGCTGGCGAGCGTCACGCGGGCGGAACGGTCGGCGCCGGCCGGCGTGCGGTAGGACGCGAGCGTGCTGCCCGGCACGGCCGCGAGCGCTTTTTCGACGATTGCGGAGGGCGGCAGTTCCGCGGTGCCGACCGCGACATAGTTGCGGTAGCGGAAGAGGCTCGCGTCGATCTCGTCGTTGAAGAGATAGAGCCCGCCGGTGATGGCAAGGCTGATCATGAAGGGCACGGCTAGCAGGCCGGCGAAGAAATGCCAGCGCCAGATGGCGCGGTAGAGGCGCTGGGCGAGCGCGGAAGGTTCGGCGGCGGCAAGGGCCGGCGCATCGGAGATAACGGACATGCGAAGGGTCCTGTCAGGCTGGATTTCGGGCGCGCGGCGGCAGGCCGCGCGGATCACGGAAAATCAGGCAGACAGGAAGGGTGGTGCGCGCGGCGGGGCGCCGGGGCGGTCGCGCTTGGAATGAAGCGCCTCTTCGACGAGCGGCAGGGCGGCGACCAAACAGAAAGCCAGGTTGGCACCTGCAAGATCGGCCGGCTCCGGCATCAGCATGGCACCGCCGATGCGGCAGGCCTCGCACTTGATGGGCGTGGCGTGTCGGGTCTTGCCGTCGACGCTGCCATTGAGACAGAGGTCCGGCACCGTGCCGTCCGGCAGGGTATATTGCACGAGTTCGAGCGCCGTCGGCTCCAGAGCCGAGGCCGGCTGGTGGGCGAAACCGACGAACAGCAGGGCGACTGCGCAAAGCATGCGCAGGCAGGCAGCCCAGCTTGTCGTGCCTCGTGTCATCGGTCGTCCCTTCCGCAATCGCGCGGATATATCGGCCTTAATCCGATGGCGGCAGAACGTCAATGCGACAAAGCGGGCTCCACTGCCCGGCCATCACGACAATTCATCGATCGATCAGGCAAGCGCTCTACCGTTCCGCAAGAACGCCCCCTAATGTGCCGCCGCAATCAGGAGGATTCCATGCTTACCATCTACGGCGTCTATCGTTCCCGCGCCTCGCGCAACTATTGGCTGGCCGGCGAACTCGGCCTGCCCTTCACCTCCGTGCCGATCGTGCAGGCCTACCGGCTCGACGACGTGCAGGCGGCGGATGCGCCGATGAACACCCAGTCGCCGGAGTTTCTGGCCGTCAACCCGACCGGCCTCATCCCCTGCATCGACGACGGCGGCTTCGTGATGACGGAATCGCTGGCGATCAACCTCTACCTCGCCCGCAAGCACGGCGGCCCGCTTTCCGGCCAGACGGTGACGGAAGAGGCCGAGATGCTGCAATGGACGATGTGGGCGGCGACCGAGGTGGAGCCGCATGCGGTGAAGATCATCATGCTGCGCGATGTCCAGGCCGCAGAAAGCGAACAGGGGCGGCTGACGATCCGCGCCGCGAACAAGGCGCTGAAAAAGTGTTTCGCGCGGCTCGACCAGCACCTGGCCGCCACCGGCCATGTCGTCGGCGACCGCTTTACCGTGGCCGACCTCAACCTCGCGGAGGTGTTTCGCTACGCGATGAGCCAGACGGCGCTTTTCGACGCCGCGCCGAATGTGAAGGCCTGGCTGGAACAGTGCCAGTCGCGCGCCGCCTTCAAGGCCATGATGGAAACGCGGTCTAACGAGCCGGAATGATCGCGCCGGCAAAACCATCCTCGCCGTCTTCGGCGATGGCGTCGCGCAGCCAGCGCTTGAACAGCGAGACCTTGCGCGGCTCCGGCAGACCTGGGGCCGTCACGAAATAATAGCCCATGCCGGTATCCACCCGGATGGGGAACGGCGCCACGAGCCGCCCCTCACGCAGCGCCCAGGAGGCGAGCACCGGCCAGGCGAGCAGCACCCCCTGCCCGGCCAATGCGGCATCGAGGCAGAGCGAGGCATCGGAAAAGACGTGGCGGGCCTTCGGGGCCGGCACGCCGAAACCGGCGGCCTTCAGCCAGCGCTGCCAGGTGAAAGCATCGTTGCCATCGACCACCGCCGGCTGCGCCGACAGGTCCTGCGGCGTCCTGATGCCATCCGCCAGCGCCGGCGCGCAGACCGGGAACATCACCTGCGGCATCAGGAACTCCGCCGTCACATCCGGCCAGGCGCCGGGGCCGACGCGAATGCCGAGATCGACATCGGAGCGCGCGAGGTCGACCAGCGTTGTCGTCGCCTCGATGCGCAGGCTGATATCCGGATGGACGGCGGCGAAGCGGTCGATGCGGTGGATGAGCCAGCGCGACGCGAAGATCGGTGCCACGGAAATCGTCAGGATCGCATCGTCGCGGCGCTGCGTGGTCGCCACCGCCTCGGAAAGCTGGCGGAAGGCGGCGGAGAGGCGCGCGAGGAAGGGCGTGCTAGAGGCCGTCTCGCGCAGGCCCCGCGCGGTGCGCTCGAAGATCGCCCGGCCGAGCTGCTCCTCCGCCTTGATGACCTGCTGGCTGACGGCGCCGACCGTCACGCCGAGCTCGTCGGCCGCCGCCTGCAGCGAGCCGAGCCGGCCCACCGCTTCCAGCGCGCGAAGGCCGTTCAGATGCACGCGATTGAGGTTCTTCATATAGCTTTTCTATAGCCTCTTCCTGATCTGCTCGATTGCGCCGAGAGGGTTTTGGCGCGATTATCAGGCATCGACAATGATAACGAACCGCAAGGAGAAGGCAATGTTCAAGATTTTCTCCAGAGTGGCCGCGGCGCTGAAGGCCGAGGCGGACCCTGCGGACACGCCCGTCTGGATGCGCGATCCGCTCTCCCATCCCGATATCGAGACGATGGGTTCGCGCGCGCTCGGCGACCTGCCCTTCGGCCTGTTTCGCCCGCGGGTCTGCGTCGAGGAAAGCTGCAAACACCCGGCCTGATCCTCCCTCGAAGTCCTCCCCGCGCCGGTGTATCCTGCCCGGGGAGGATCTTGCATGCCGGATGACGAGAACGACGCGCTGCTGGCGCGGCTCCAGCGCCTCTCGCAGCACCTCCCGGGCGTCGAGACGGGCACATCCTATGGCACGCCAGCGCTGAAGGTGGCGGGAAAGCTGTTCCTGCGCATCAAGGATGCCGAGACGCTGGTGCTGATGGCGCCGCTCGACGAGAAGGAGCGCCTGATCGAGATGGCGCCCGACATCTACTACGAGACCGATCACTACCGCGGCTGGCCGGCCCTGCTCATCCGCGCGGCGGCGATCGACGACGCCGAATTGCAGCATCGGATCACCGAAGCCTGGCGCTACAAGGCGCCGGCAAAGCTGCGCAAGACGTTCGGCTGAACGCCACCCCCTCGCCCTTCCCTTTTTTCGAGACGCTTGACACCCTTCCCGCCGCAAGGTTAAACCGAATTTGTAACGTAATAACATTACCAATTCGGAGACCAAAATGCTGAGACGGATCATCGCTGTTTCGGGCGCGCTGTCGTTCGCCCTGCTTCTTCCCGCCACGGCCGGCGCGCATGGCGCCTGGGTGGCGGAGCGCTGGGGCGAACTCGGCGTCATCTATGGCCACGGCGCCGGCGACGATGCCTATGACCCGGCCCGCATCACGCAGGCGACCGCCATTGCCGAGGACGGCACGGCCGCGCCTGTCACCATCGACAAGCGCGACAAGCACGCGATCCTGAAGCCGGAGGGCGAGCCGGCCGCCATCGCGCTGACCTTCGACAACGGCTACTGGAGCGAAAAGGCGGACGGGACCTGGGTGAACGAGCCGAAGGACAAGGTGGCGGATGCCAAGGCGACCGGCCACTACATCAAGAACAGCCTCTCGCTGCTGCATGTGCATGACGCGCTGCCCGCCTTCCCGAAACAGGACCTGCAGATCGTTCCGCTCGACAATCCCATCGGCCGCAAGGCCGGCGACCCGATCCGGCTGCGCGTGCTCCACGATGGCAAGCCGCTTGCCGGCGCGGTCGTGACGCTCGACTACATCAATCAGGCCGCGCTGAAGAGCGAGCCGACGGATGCGGATGGCGAGGTCGTCGTGGCGATCCGCAACGACGGGCTGAACGTGCTTTCGGTCGACCATGGCGTGCCGCTGGAAAACGATCCGAAGGCCGATACGATCGGTTACACCGCGACGCTGAGCTTCGTCGCCGGAGCGCACAAGCACGACGATTGATGCGAAAAGGCCCGCGCCATGGGCCGCGGGCCTGACCTCGTCAGCCGATGGACTGGCCACCGGACTGATCCATAAACATGAACTCCCAGACATTGCCGTTGAGGTCCTGAAAGGAGCAGCCGTACATGGGGCCGAATTCGATGTTCGGCTGCCATTCGCGCGCACCGGCGGCGAGCGCCTTGGCCTTGATGTCGTCGATCTCCTGGCGGCTTGCGGCCGAAAGGCAGGTCAGCACCTGCGTCTGCTTTTCCGGATCCCCCACCTCGCCCTTCACGAACTGGGCGAATTTTGCTTCCGTCAGGTGCATGACGAAGATGTTTTCGTCCACCACCATGCAGGCGGCGGTGTCGTCGCTGAAGGCCTCGTTGAAGCCGTAGCCGAGCGCGCCGAAGAAGCGGCGGGTAGCCGCCAAGTCCTTGACGGGCAGGTTGACGAAGATCATGCGCATGGAAATCCTCCTTTTTGCTTGCTGTGCGGGATCCGCCACCGGCGGATCGCCCCGTCATGCCACAAGGACGTAAAGCGACGTCCGGTGCCGACAAGTCCGCGCAGATTTTTATGCCGCCGCACAGCCCGGCACGTCCTCCAGCCGGTGCCAGACCGGAATGCCGCGCTCGCGGGCGATGCGCACATCGTTGTCCGCCCCCTTGGAGGCACCGGGCAGCCGCAGCACGCCCTCGCACAGTTCGAGCAGGCGATGCGCCACGGGATAAAAGATTTCCTCGTGCAGCGCATCGCCGATCGTCTCGCCGCCCGCCGCACGCCAGACGGGCAGCGCCACCCATTCGCCGATCATCGGCACATGCCCGGCCTTGAACAGCGCATAGGACGGCGCCTCCAGCCGCTGCAAATTCTCCGCCATCTTTTGCGGATCGTCTCCTGTGCCCGAGCGATAGGGGCCGGCGATCAGGATCAGCATGATTTACTCCTTACTATCTTTCTTGCACGAAATATCCGGAATTTTCTGGATATTTCACGAATATTCGTGTAATTTCGTGCAGAGTCAAGACGGAGTGCGAAGCATGCTGACCAGCCAGCGCAAGGCCCTGATCGCCGAACGGCTGAATCGCGACGGCGAGATCGTCGCGAAGACGCTGGCGGCGGAACTGGATCTGTCGGAGGACACGATCCGACGGGATCTTAGGGAAATGGCGGCGGAGGGCCTCTTGAAACGGGTGCACGGCGGCGCGCTGCCGCTCTCCCCGCCCTTGCCGGATTTTGCCGCGCGCCAGTCGCTCGCGACGGATGAGAAGGCCGCACTCGGCGCCCGCGCAGCGTCTATGATCGCGCCGGGACAGGTGATCTTCCTCGACGGCGGCACGACCACGGCGGCGCTCGCGCGCGCGCTGCCCCGCAGCTTCCCCTTCACGGTCGTCACGCACAGCCCGACCATCGCCTGCGAACTCGAACGCCACCCGACCGCCGAGGTCGTGCTCATCGGCGGCAGGCTCTACAAACATTCGATGGTGACGATGGGCGCCATGGCGCTCGATGCGATCCGCGGCCTGAAGGCGGACATCTATTTCATGGGCGTCACCGCCGCCCACCCGACCCACGGCCTTACCACCGGCGACATGGAGGAAGCCGCCACCAAACGCACCATCACCGAAAACGCCGCCGCGACCTGGGTCCTGCTCACCCACGAAAAACTCGGCCGCGCCTCCCCCTGGAAGATCATGCCCCTCCCCACCGCCACCGGCCTCATCGCGCCGAGCGGCCTCACACGGGAGACGCTGGCGCCTTATCGGGAGGCGGGTGTCGAGATCGTCGAGGCCTGATCAGGCGGCAAACGCGTCCGTCACCCGGACATCGCCGACGTGGATGCCGTTCCAGTTGGACATGGAGCGGTTGGCCTGGGCCATCAGGGCGGCATGGAGGGCGGGTTCTTCGGTGAAGAAGCGGGCGAGCGTGGCGGCGACCATGCTTTCGGCGGCGCGGGTGGTGCCGTCCTCGCATTTCAGCGCGATGGCGATGCCCTTTTCGGGGATGGCGGCGCAGAAGACGCCTTCGGCACCGGTTTTCGCAAAGATGCGGCCGGGCGCGGTTTCCATGAGGCGGGTGCAGGCACGTTTCGTGCCGGCGACGTAGAAGGGTTCGGCCATGCAGGCCGCGATCAGCCGGCGCGAGGCCTTGGCGCGCTCGGGAGGCAGGCCCGTGCCGGTCGCCATCTTGGCGAAGCCGTGGGCGAGGTTTTTCAGCGGCACGGCGTAGGTCGGGATCGAGCAGCCGTCGGTGCCGCAATTGTCGGTGGCAAGCGCCGATCCCGTCAGGTTTTCCATGATGCCGCGGATTTCGGCCTGGACGGGGTGCTCGTAGCGCACATAGCCCTCAAGGTCCTTGCCCGTGTGGCAGGCGGCGCAGATGAAGCCGGCATGTTTGCCAGAGCAATTGTTGTGAAGGGCGGTCGGGTGGTCGAGCTGGCGGGCCTGGCCGATCAGGACGGGCTGCTCGAAGGACCAGTGGGCGCCGCATTCCAGCACGCTTTCATCGACGCCGGCGGCGGCGAGCATGGTGGCGGCTAGGCGCGCATGGGCCGGCTCGCCATTGTGCGAGGAGCAGGCGAGCGCCAGTTCGCGGTTGCCGAAGCCGTGCGCATCCGCGGCCCCGCTTTCGACGAGCGGCAGGCCCTGCATGGCCTTGCAGGCCGAGCGCGGGAAGACGACAGCGTCGATTTCGCCTTGCGAAAACACCACCTTGCCATCACCATCGACCGCCACGACCATGCCGCGATGGCGGCTTTCGACGAGATCGCCGCGCGTGACTTCGACAAGGACGGGGTTTGCCATATTCGTGCCCTCAAATTTCCGGTTTCGAATGCGGTATTATCCGAAATCCATGGATGTGGACACTCGGTTTGGAGAGACCTCGCATGAAATTCCTGAGGAACGTGTTCGTCCTCTTTCTCGTGATCTATCTCATGCCGGCGCTGGCCTCGGCGGGCTACTGGTACATCAAGGAGCGGCCGCAGAACTGGCGGGAGGCGAACTGGAAATCCGCCGGCATCCTGCCGAAAGCCGAAGACACGCCGCGGGCGACGATCCACATCTTTTCGGCCGCGACCGGCGGCCTGAAGGGCGCGGTGGCAAGCCACGCCTGGATCGTCACCAAGGAAGCCAATGCCAAAAGCTACAACCGCTATGACAAGGTCGGCTGGGGCACGCCCGTGCGCAAGAACGGCTATGCGCCGGATGCCTTCTGGTATTCCAACACGCCGCGCGTGGTGGTCAGCGTCAGCGGCGACGAGGCGGCGCGGCTGATCCCGAAGATCGAGCAGGCGATTGCCGCCTATCCTTATTCCAAGCCCGGCGGCTACCGCATCTGGCCGGGGCCGAACTCCAACACTTTCGTCGCCCATGTGCTGCGCAACGTGCCGGAACTCGGCGTCGTGCTGCCGCCGGATGCGGTGGGGCGCGATTACCTGCCGGAGGGCAAGCTCTTCGCCATCGATGCGGACGGCAAGGACGTGCATGCCACGCTCTACGGCCTGCTCGGCATCTCGGCGGGGCTGCGCTCCGGGCTCGAACTGCACATCATGGGCCTTGTCGCCGGCGTGGATTTTTATCGGCCGGCGATTAAGATCCCCGCCATCGGGCGCATCGGGGTCTAAAGATACTCCACCTCGAAGGCGGCGATGCGGGCCGGGTCGGCGATCGAGTCGATGGCGGTGATCTGGTCGCCCGCGACCTCCATGCGCACGACGATCCTGAGCTCGCCGCCGAGGATGACGGCGAGGCCGAAATGACCGTCGATGAGGGCGAGCCTTGCGGCGGTCGCCTTGCCCTTGAAGGTGGTCGCCACCGCCTGCGCGCCGTGGATTTCGGCCAGCGAGCCGAGCCGCACCGCATCTTCATCCGCATGGAAGACGACTTCCGGATCGAGCACGGCGAGCAGACCTGAGAAATCGGCATCGCGCGAGGCGGCGAGGAAGGCCGCGACGACACGCTTGCGGCGGTCGTAATCCGCAGCCGGTGTTTCCGGCAGGCCCTGCACGCGACGGCGCGCGCGGCTTGCGAGCTGCCGGGCGGCAACCGGCGTCTTGTCGACGATGCGGCCGATCTCCTCGAAGGGCACGTCGAACATGTCATGCAGGACAAAGGCGAGGCGCTCGGCGGGCGTCAGGCGCTCCAGCACGACCAGCAAGGCGAGGCCGACGGAATCGGCAAGGGCCGCCTCTTCGTCGGCCGCGGCACTCGGGTCGGCGTGCTGTATTTCGCCATCGTCACCGTCGATGGGGTCCTCGCGGCGCTTCGTGCGGGCGCGCAGCATGTCGAGGCAGATGCGGCCGACGATGGTCGTCAGCCAGCCGCCGAGATTGTCAATGCCGTCACCGCCGGCCCGCTCCAGCCGGAGCCAGGCCTCCTGCACCGCATCCTCGGCCTCGGCGCGCGAGCCCAGCATGCGGAAGGCGACGGTGCCGAGGCGCCCGCGTTCAGCCTCGAAATGTTCGGCCCAGAATTTTTTCTCGCTCATCTGTCACACTCCCTCGCTCAGCGGCGTCATGGCCATGACGAACGAAGCAGGCCCGGTGTGACAGGGTTCGCATTCGTCGAACGCGAAAACATTGCAAGGAGCGAAAAAATGCAATCCCGTATGAACAATATCGTCGCCGTTCTCCCCGAAGTCATGGGCGCATTGCAGGCGTTGCAGGGGGTCGCGCAGAAAACCGGCCTGCCGGAAAAGACCGCGAACCTCGTGCATCTGAGGGCAAGCCAGATCAACGGCTGCGGCTTCTGCGTCGACCTGCATCCGCGCATGATGAAGAAGGCCGGCGAGAGCGACCGGCGCATCTTCTCCGTCGCCGCCTGGCGCGAGGCGCCCTTCTACACCGACGCCGAACGCGCCGCGCTGGCGCTGACCGAGGCGCTGACCCGCATCGCCGACCGCGAGGAGCCGGTGCCGGACGCCGTCTGGAACGAGGCCGCCCGCCACTACGACGAAAAGACGCTGGCCGCCCTGGTCGTGGAGATCGCAGCGATCAATGTGTGGAACCGGTTTAACGTGGCGACGCGGCAGGTTGCTGGTGAATGGAACCCGTAACCTCGCCCACCCTCCGTCATCCTCGGGCTCGACCCGAGGATCCACGCGGCACCCGCGGCATGGATGGTCGGGTCAAGCCCGACCATGACGGAGGAGAGGCTGGCGCGGCTCTCTGCCCATCCGGACCCGCATTTTCAGTGAAAAGTCACGGCTTGCAGTCGGTTTGAAGCCGTGCGACGTCTGAAATCCATTCTTTTCGCATGCCAAGGCTCAATTCCATGTCCGATAGCGTCATCACCCCGAAGGAGGCCGCGCCGCGACTTTCCAGCCTGTTTTCCCGCGCCTATCTGTTCGGGACGCTAATGCTGGGCGGTGGGATCATGCTGCATGCGGTGGAGACCTATATTACTGCGACGCTGATGCCCTCGATCGTGCGCGATATCGGCGGGCTGCCGCTGTTTGCCTGGGCGACGACGATCTATGTCGCGGCCTCCGTGCTCGGCTCGACCTTCGTGGCGGTGCGGCCGAAGAGCGTGACGCTCAACCGCTGTTATGTCTTCGGCGCCGTGCTGTTCGGCGTCGGCAGCCTCGTCTGCGCCATCGCGCCGACCATGGAGACGGTGCTGGTCGGCCGGGCGATCCAGGGGCTCGGCGCCGGTTTCCTCGTGGCGCTCGGTTATGCCTTCATCCGCTTCGTCTATCCCGAACCGCTGTGGAGCACGGCCTCGACGCTCTATGCCGCCGTCTGGGGCATCGCGACCTTCCTCGGCCCGACGATCGGCGGCATCTTTGCCGCCGGCAGCGCCTGGCGCGAGGCCTTTGCGCTGCTCATCCCGCTGTCCATCTTGATGGCAGTCTCCGCGCCAAAACTGCTGCCTTCCGGCGAGGCCGAGCGGGTGACGACCAAGACGCCGTTCCTGCAGATCGTGCTGCTGGTCGCGGCCGTGGTCGTGCTGTCCTTCGCAAGTTCGGTGGATGCGCCGGCGATGCGCAGCCTCTTTGCGGCCTCAGCCGTGGTCGCGGTCATCGCCGCCATTACCATCGAGCGGCACACCGAAGCGCGGCTGCTGCCGGCCGGCACGATGCGCCTCACCTCGCCGCTTGCCCGCGTCTACCTCATCATGCTGATGCTGCTCGTCACCATCTGCTCGGATATCTACATTCCCTATTTCCTCCAGGTGCTGCACGGGGTGACGCCGCTCGTCTCCGGCTATCTCGTGGCGCTGCTGGCGCTCGGCTGGACGGCCGCGGCCTTTGCAACCGCAAACATCCGCGGGCGGCGCGCCAACCGGGTCATCGTCGGCGGCGCGCTGGTCGAGGCGGTTGCCACCGCGCTGCTCGTCGTCACGCTCGCCCGGCACAATCCGGCAGGCAGCCTGCCGCTGCTGGCGATCGCCACCATATTCATCTTCCTCATGGGTTTCGGCATCGGCCTCGGCTGGGCGCATCTCGTCACCCATGTGCTGCACCTGGCGCCGGCCGGCGAGACGGACAAGGCATCCGCGGCGATCACCACCATGCAGGCGCTCGGCGCGGCCTTCGGGGCGGCGATTGCCGGCATCATCGTCAACACGACCGGCCTCGTCGATCCCGGCGGCACGGAAGGTGCTGTGACGGCGGCGCGCTGGCTCTACCTGCTGCTCGCCATCCCGGCGGCCCTCGGCATGCTGCTTGCGACCACCCTTCCCGCGGGAAAGGCCACAAGCGCGGATTGAGGATTTGTTAACGGCATCCGGCAGTCCTCGTTGCGACACTGCCTCCTTCTGCCACAAAAGGCCCCTATCGTCCGGCGCAACGCCCTGACGATTCGGCCTTGGAAGGAAAAGCGGGTGAGACGCAGCAACGGGCACAGGGTGCCGGGCGAGAGCAGCAGGGCGCATGCCGATGCTATCCTGCCGCTTGCCGCCATCCGCGACCGGGCGACGACCGATCTCGTGCTCTCCGGGCTCGACGCCTCCGGCGTCGCCTTCGCGCTGTTTTCGCCGGACGACGAACTCTCCTATGGCTCGACGGCCTTCGCCGCCCTCTTCGACGTGCAGCCGGGCGCGCGCACCTTCGGCGACATCCTGCGCCATTGCCATGCCAATGGCGTCGGCCCGAAGATGAACGGGCCGATCGACGCCTTTCTCGCGATGGCGGCCGAAAAACGGCGCAGCAGCCCGCACCGCAGTTTCGAGATCGACATCAGCGACGACCGCTGGTTCCTGGTCAACGAGACGCTGCTGGCCGACGGCTGGCTGTGGAGCGTCTTTACCGACATCACCATGCTGAAATCGACCGAGCGCGTGTTGCAACTCGCCCGCGATGCCGCGCAGCACGCCGCCGATACGGACCCGCTCACCGGGCTTGTCAACCGCCGCGCGGCGATGGAGCGGCTGGATGCGGAAATGCGCGCGGCCTTCCGCGACTGCACGCAGCTCTCGCTGGTGCTGATCGACCTCGACCATTTCAAGACGATCAACGACCGCTACGGCCATGCCAAGGGCGACGATGTGCTTCGGCATTTCGCCGCCGCCGGCCGCCAGCAATTGCGCGGCGGCGATGTTTTCGCGCGTATCGGCGGCGAGGAATTCATGGTGCTGATGCCGGGCACCAGCATAAGGCAGGCGACGCAGGCCGTGGAGCGGCTTCGCAGCCATGTGCGCGAGGAGGAGAACCGCGCGGGGCTCTGCTGCACCTACACCATGTCCGCCGGCGTCGCGGAATATTGCGGCAATGCCGTGGAAGACCTGTTCGAGCGCGCCGACCGGGCGCTCTACAGCGCCAAGCACCTCGGCCGCGACCGCATCGAGCAGGCGCCGTAACGTCTAGGCTCAGGACCTATTAATTTGGTTTGAGCTGTGATTCACGGTTTCTGGAAGGAGACCGTGATGAGTGATTTGTTTCTGCTGAGCGAGAGCCAGATGGCTCGGATCGCACCGCATTTTCCCCTGGCTCATGGCGTTCCCCGCGTCGATGATCGTCGCGTCGTCAGTGGCATTGTCTACGTCATCAAGCATGGTCTGCAATGGAAGGACGCGCCAAAAGACTACGGGCCACACAAAACGCTCTATAACCGGTTCATCCGCTGCAGCCGCCTTGGCGTATTCGACGACATCTTCTCGGCGCTGGCCGGTGAAGGCCCAAGGCCGGAGCGTATCATGATCGACGCCACACATCTGAAAGCACACCGAACGGCGGCGAGCCTGCTCAAAAAGGGGATGTTCCCCGTCGTATCGGGCGAACCAAAGGCGGACTGAACTCCAAGCTGCACACCGTATGCGACGGCGAGGGACGCCCGATCATCATGCTGCTCAGTGAGGGCCAGATGAGCGACCATAGAGGCGCTCGTCTCATGCTGAATGCCTTGCCACCAGCCAGGACGCTGATTGCTGACCGTGGATATGACAGCAAGACCTTCCGGCAAGCCTTGGAGGCAAAGGGCATCGAACCCTGCATTCCTTCAAGCCGCAGCAGGAAGGTGCCATATTCCTATGACATGGCGCTCTACCGCAAACGCCACAAGGTCGAGAACCTCTTTGCCAAGCTCAAGGACTGGCGGCGCATCGCAACCCGATACGACCGGTGCGCGCATACTTTCTTCTCAGCCATCTGCATCGCAGCAACCGTCATCTTCTGGCTTTAATCAATGAGTCCTGAGCCTAGCTTTTACGCAATTCCGGACGCAAAACCGCTACACACTTTTGCTGGAATTGCTTTCGACGGTCAGCATGATCTTCCCGATATGATCGCCGTGTTCCATCATGCGATGGCCGGCGGCGGCATCGGCAAAGGGCAGGACGGCGTGCACCACCGGGGCGATGCGCCCCTCCTCCAACAGCGGCCAGACTTTCTGCAAGAGTTCGTCGCGGATCGCCTGCTTTTCCACCGCGGTGCGCGGGCGCATGGCGGAGCCCATCAGGTGCAGGCGCTTTTGCAGGATGGGCGCGAGGCTGACCTTTTCGGCGAAGGTGCCGCCGAGGAAGGCGATGATCGACAGGCGGCCGTCGCGGGCGAGCGACTTCAGGTTCCGCTCGAAATAGGCCGCACCGATCATGTCGAGGATGACGTCGACGCCGGCCTTGCCGGTTTCCTCCGCAATGACGGTGCAGAAATCCTCGCTGCGGTAGTTGATCGCGCGGGAGGCGCCGAGGTCGAGGCAGGCCTCGCATTTTTCCGCCGTGCCGGCCGTCGTGAAGACGCGTGAGCCGAGGGCTGCGGCAAGCTGGATGGCCGTCGTGCCGATGCCGCTCGACCCGCCGTGGATGAGCACGCTTTCGCCGGGCTTCAGGCCCGCCATCATGAAGAGGTTCGCCCAGACGGTGAAGAAGGTTTCCGGCAAGGCCGCCGCCTTCACCGCGTCGTAGCCCTTCGGGAAGGGCAGCGCCTGCGTCGCCGGCACGGCGCAGTAGCGTGCATAGCCGCCGCCATTCGCCAGCGCGCAGACCTGGTCGCCGAGTTCGTAGCCGGTCACGTCGTCGCCGATCGCCACCACTTCGCCGGCGATCTCCAGGCCGAGAATGGGGCTTGCATCGGGCGGCGGCGGATAGTCGCCCTTGCGCTGAAGCACGTCCGGCCGGTTGATGCCGGCAGCCGCGACGCGCACGAGGATTTCGCCGCTTCGAAGCTGCGGCGTGCGGCCCTCCATCACCACCAGATTGTCCGGGCCGCCATGTTCGGTGAGCCCGATATAGGACATGGATGATGGAATGGACATGGGCTTTTGCCTCCCCGGGCGCTTTGGCGACGCGCAATCTGTAACGCTGATTCTAGCCTAAAGCGCGAACCATTTGAATCGTTTCCGGCCGCGCCTGCGACATTTGCGATGGCGCGCAGACCGCCCACTTTCAGCCGCAAACCGCTGGAATTCCGGCCGTTTCGGGACGCGCAGAATTAAATCTTGTTAATTTGAAAACGGATTTTTCCGGGCCTAGCTTCTTCTCCGAAGCCGGGGAGCGCCGGCGGCTCACCCCCCTAGAGCCGCGACGCGACGTCTCCCGGACGGCTTCTCAGTGCCCCGCCCGGGGCCGCTATAGGACGACACAGATGCGTGTTCTTCTTTCCAATCTCGCCATCGTCACTGTTCTCACCACACCGGCTCTTGCCCTCGCCGCCCAGACGGCGACCGGTACGGTCAAGGATTACAACAAGGCGTCGATGTCTCTGACGCTCAGCGACGGCACCACCTACCAGCTTCCGAAGGGTTTCCACGATCCCGGGCTGAAGACTGGCGAGAAGGTGTCCGTCTCCTTCGACATGTCCGGCAAGAACCACGAAGCGAAGACCGTGAAGCTCATTCGCTGACGTGGCGGGAAGCGGGCTCCGAGGAGCCCGCTTCCAAGTTTTTTGTTTTGCCGCTTCGGCTGGAAATGCTCTAGTGCGCAGCCGAAAGCTGCGCTGCGGCGGATGTCGAGGACAGCACGAGCCCCCCGTCGCTGCCCTTGGCATCCGCCTTCAAGGCGGCGATCCGGCTGCTGATCAGCCCCGCCTCGCCGATCACCTCGCCCTCCGGCACGATGACCACGGCAGCCGAGCAGCGCATCAGCGGAAACGTCGTCTGGTTGCCGGCGCGATCATGCCCGCGGATCTGGCCGGCGAGCTGGTCTTCCGCCGCATAGAGCAGGCGCACCTCGCGGCTGAAATCGGCCAACAGACGCTCCAGAATGACCTGCACAGCCTCCACCGGACGGCCGGAAATGCCGGCGAAAAAGTCATCCCCGCCGACATGGCCGATGAAGACGTCGTCGCCGATGAATTCGCGGCGCATCAGCGAGGCGAACAGCGACAGCGCAAGGTCGCCCTTCTGGAAGCCGTAGTGATCGTTGAACGGCTTGAAATTATCGAAATCGAAGTAACACAGGCAGCGCAGCTGGTCGCCGTCGAGCGCCTTGTCCTGAAGATAGTCGCGGATCGAGCGATTGCCGGGAAGCCCGGTCAGCGGGTTCTGGTCCTCCGCCGTCTTCAGGCGCTTCTCGTTGATGATCTTGAGCAGCGAGGAGGCGGAGAGGATGCCAGCATAGCGCAGGTTCTCCGTCAGGATCACGCATTCATTGCCGCCCATGCCGGTGAAGACGTCGAGAAGCTGTTCGGCGGGCGTATCGAGATCGGCGATCGGCGCGGTGGTGACGAAATGCGACAGGCTCTTCTGGTAGAGCTTGTTCTTCAGGAGATCGCGGCCGAACGGGTGATAGCTCAGCTCCTTGACGTGATATTCATGCAGGATGCCGCGCGGCTCGTCATTGGCGTTCAGCACCGGGAAGAAGGTGCGCTTGGGGTCGCGACGGAAGAATTCAAAAACCGATTCCAGGCTCTCGTTTTCGCGCAGCACCGCGACTTGCTCGATCTCGCGGCGGATGAGGATGCTGTCCAGCGTGCGTGACGAGCGGCGCGTACCGCCGGCCCGTGTCACCTGGGCATAGACCGGGCTGAGCATGGAAAAATCGGTGACCGGGCGGGAGACAAACCAACCCTGCACGAGATCGCAACCGGCCTCGCGGGCGGCGACGAATTCCGCCTCCGTCTCCACCCCTTCGGCGATGACGCGGATGCCGAGCACGTGGGCGGCGTTGACGGTGTTGCGCACCAGATGGCGCTTGCGCGCATCGTTCTCCATGCCGGAGATGAAATGGCGGTCGATCTTGAGATAGTCGACCTGGTGGTCGCAGAGCAGCTTCAGCCCGTTATGCCCGACGCCGAAATCGTCGATGGCGAGCTTGAAGCCGGCAAGCCGGAGCTTGCGAACGAGGATGGCGAAATCCGGCAGCGTGTCGTTGTCGAAGCGCTCGGAAATCTCGAAGCAGATCGAGGAGGCCGGAATGCCGGCGCGGAAGAGATGGCCGGCCAGCCGCTCGACGAGGTCCGCCCCTTCCGCCACCAGGCGGGAATCGAGATTGATGAAGAGCGTGCGCGAGCGGAAATCCGGCAGGGCGGCGAAGGCCGCGATCGCGCGGCTGTTGGCCATGTGCTCCAGCGCCAGGAGCTGGCCCGCCTCGTGCGCGCGGTCGATCAGGTCGAGCGGCGAGTTGAAGCCGAGCCGATCGAAGCCGCGCATCAGCGATTCATAGCCGAACACCGCGCCGGTGCCGGCCTCGACGATGGGCTGGAAGGCCGTTTCGATCACCAGCTTGGCGAGGGTGACGATCTCGCCATCCCCGAAACGGCGTAGGGCGAGCAATTCGGCGGCGGACATGGGCGGCTCCGAGGCGTGAACTTATGCCACGAAGTGTTCTTCGGGATCGCTGAAGAATCCGTTTCCGTAATGTGACAGTTCGATGAAAGTTCAATGACTACAAGGAGTTGAAAAAGGAGCGACTCATATAGGCAAAGCCAGCAGCAAGGCCCCGCCGCCGATCATGACCACAGCCAGCCAATGGGCCGTCGAAAGCTGCTCGCCGAGGAACAGGACGGCGAAGACTGCGACGAGAACGACGCTCAGCTTGTCGACGGGCGCGACCTGCGCGGCCTTGCCGATCTGCAGCGCGCGAAAATAGCAGAGCCACGAGGCGCCGGTCGCTAGGCCCGAGAGAATGAGGAAGATCCAGCTTCTTGCCGGCACCGTTCCGGGCGCCTGCCAGTTGCCCATGAGCGTCAGCATGAGGGCGAGCGCCAGCAGGATGACCACGGTGCGCACGAAGGTCGCGAAGTCGGAATTGACCTCGGCAATGCCGATTTTGGCGAAGATCGCCGTCAGCGCCGCGAAGACCGCCGAGCCGAGCGCCCAGACCTGCCAGGATGTGAGAAGCGCCTTCACATTGCACCTCCTGCGAGCATATAGCGCGACAGGACAAGCCCCGCCGCCACGGCGAGCAGCGAAAAAATCACCGAGGCGCCGACATAAAGCGCGGCCAACCCCACCTCGCCGCGCTCCCAGAGCAGCGCCGCATCGAGCGAGAAGGCGGAGAAGGTGGTGAAGCCGCCGAGGATGCCGGTTGTCAGGAACAGGCGCAGCTCCTGCGGCAGGTGGCCGCGAAAGGCGAAAACGCCGGCAATCAGCCCCATCACCAGGCAGCCCAGCACATTGATGACGAGCGTGCCGGCCGGAAAGCCCGTGCCGAACAGGCGCGCCGACAGCACGTTCACCCCGTGGCGCCCGGCACCGCCGATGCCCGCGCCGAGAAAGACGATCAGATAGTTCATGTCCGTTGCCCTCATGGTTCAGCTACTCGAAAGCCGGACAACAAAAAACCGCCCACAGGCGGTCGCCAAACACGCGCCCGCCGTCGACGGCCATTGCTGGCCGGTTCTGGCAGGCGCTATCAGCCGGTAAACGGCGGTTGTCGGGGAGCACCATCCCCATCCCACGGTGAAATTTTTAGCGCGCTGGCGTGGCTGCTGTCAAACGGCGTTGATGTGGCCGGCAATGCCAAAAATTTTTATTGATTGATCACTCAATTAAAAATACGCTTGACGAAAATCAGGGGAACGACATGCCGAAGGTTGGAATGGAGCCGGTGCGCCGCAAGGCGCTGGTGGACGCGACGCTGAGGGCGGTCGGCGACCACGGCTCGCTGACCGTCACCATGTCGGAGATCGCCCGCCATGCCGGCGTGTCGGCCGCACTCGCCCATCACTATTTCGGCTCCAAGGAACAGCTCGTCATCGAGACGATCCGCAGCCTGCTGCGGCAGCTCCGCGCCGATGCCGTGGCGGCGCTGAAAGCCGCCGCGACCCCGCGCGAAAGAGTGTCGGCGGTGATCCGCGTCAATTTCCAGGCGCACCAGTTCGCACCCGAAACCGTCGCCGCCTGGCTCGCCTTCTATTCGGAGGCGCAGCGCTCGGAAGAGGTGCGCCGGCTGCTCGTCGTCTATGCGCGGCGGCTGAACTCCAACCTGCTGGCGAGCCTCAAGCAGCTCTGCCCCGCCGCGACCGCCTCCGTCATTGCCGATGGGGCGGCGGCGATGATCGACGGGCTGTACCTGCGCCAGGGGCTGAAGTCGGCGCCGGTCAGCATCGAATCGTCGATTGCGCTGACGGAGGGGTATGTGAATGCGCAGCTGGCCGCCGCCGGCGCTGTCGCAGGGTCACCCCCACCCGCCGCTTCGCGGCGACCTCCCCCCTCAAGGGGGAGGTAAAGTCTGCCAAACGCCACGCCTTGCATTCTTTCGAAGGACCCATCCGTGACCGCCAGCAAGCCGAACATCCTGATCATCATCGTCGACCAGCTCAATGGGAAGCTTTTCCCGGATGGCCCGGCGGACTGGCTGCATGCGCCGCACATGAAGGCGCTGGCAGCGCGTTCGGCGCGCTTTCGCAACAACTACACGTCCTCGCCGCTCTGCGCCCCCGCCCGCGCCTCCTTCATGGCCGGGCAATTGCCGAGCCGCACGCGGGTCTATGACAATGCGGCGGAATACGTCTCCTCCATCCCGACCTTCGCGCATCACCTGCGCCGCGCCGGCTATTACACGGCGCTGTCGGGCAAGATGCATTTCGTCGGGCCGGACCAGCTGCACGGCTTCGAGGAGCGGTTGACGACGGACATCTATCCGGCCGATTTCGGCTGGACGCCGGATTATCGCAAGCCCGGCGAGCGCATCGACTGGTGGTATCACAATATGGGTTCGGTGACGGGCGCGGGTATCGCCGAGATCACCAACCAGATGGAATATGACGACGAGGTCGCCTTCCTCGCCAACCAGAAGCTCTACCAGCTTTCGCGCGACAATGACGACATCTACCGCCGGCCCTGGTGCGTCACCGTCTCCTTCACCCATCCGCACGATCCCTATGTGGCGCGCAAGAAGTTCTGGGACCTCTATGAGGACTGCGAACACCTGATGCCGGAGGTCGGCATGCTGGAGGAGCAGGACCCGCATTCCGCGCGTATCCTGCATTCCTGCGACTATGCCGCCTTCGCGATCAGCGGCGAGAACGTGCGCCGCTCGCGCCAGGCCTATTTCGCCAACATCTCCTATCTCGACGAGAAGGTCGGCGAGTTGGTCGACACGCTGACGCGCACACGCATGCTGGACAACACGCTGATCCTGTTCTGCTCCGACCATGGCGACATGCTGGGCGAGCGCGGCCTGTGGTTCAAGATGAACTTCTTCGAGGGTTCCGCCCGCGTGCCGCTGATGGTGGCCGGCCCCGGCGTTACCCCCGGCCTGCACCTCGCCCCCTCCTCCAATCTCGACGTGACACCGACGCTCGCCGACCTCGCCGGCATCTCGATGGACGAGATCATGCCCTGGACGGATGGCGAAAGCCTCGTGCCCGTCATCAACGGCGCGGAGCGGACGTCGCCCGTGCTGATGGAATATGCGGCGGAAGCCTCCTATGCGCCGATCGTCGGCATCCGCGAGGGCAAGTGGAAATACATCCACTGCGAACTCGACCCGGAACAGCTCTACGACCTCGACGCCGATCCGCTGGAGCTGACCAATCTCGCGACCTCGGAAAATCCAGTCATCAAGACGACGCTGGAGGCCTTTAGACAGATGCGCGAGGCGCGCTGGGACATGGCGGCGTTCGATGCGAGCGTGCGCGAAAGCCAGGCGCGGCGCTGGGTGGTCTATGAGGCGCTGCGCAACGGTGCCTATTATCCCTGGGACCACCAGCCGCTGCAAAAGGCATCCGAACGCTACATGCGCAACCACATGAACCTCGACAATCTCGAGGAATCCAAACGCTACCCGCGGGGAGAATAAGATGAGAGCCCAACCGAAAGCCTCGCACTTCATCGATGGCGAGTATGTCGAGGATGCCGCCGGCACGCCCTTCGAGAGCCTTTACCCCGCCACCGGCCAGGTGATCGCGAAGCTCCACGCTGCGACGCCAGCGATCGTCGAAAAGGCCATTGCGTCCGCCAAGCGCGCGCAGAAGGAATGGGCCGCGCTGAGCCCCACCGCGCGCGGCCGCGTGCTGAAGCGCGCCGCGGAGATCATGCGCGCGCGTAACCGCGAGCTTTCGGAACTCGAAACGCTCGATACCGGCAAGCCGATCCAGGAAACCATCGTCGCCGACCCGACCTCTGGCGCCGACGCCTTCGAATTCTTCGGCGGTATCGCTGCGGCCGGGCTCAACGGCGACTATATCCCGCTCGGCCAGGACTTCGCCTTCACCAAGCGCGTGCCGCTCGGTGTCTGTGTCGGCATCGGCGCGTGGAACTATCCGCAGCAGATCGCCTGCTGGAAGGGGGCGCCTGCCCTCATCTGCGGCAATGCGATGGTGTTCAAGCCGTCCGAAAACACGCCGCTCGGCGCGCTGAAGATCGCGGAGATCCTCGTGGAAGCCGGGCTGCCGAAGGGGCTCTATAACGTCATCCAGGGCGATCGCACAACGGGGCCGCTGCTCGTCAATCATCCAGATGTCGCCAAGGTTTCGCTGACCGGCTCCGTGCCGACGGGCAAGAAGGTGGCGGGGGCTGCGGCCTCCGACCTCAAGCATGTCACGATGGAACTCGGCGGCAAGTCGCCGCTCATCGTCTTCGACGACGCCGACCTCGAAAGCGCCATCGGCGGCGCCATGCTCGGCAATTTCTACTCGACCGGCCAGGTCTGCTCGAACGGCACCCGCGTCTTCGTGCAGAAGGGTATCAAGGACAGGTTCCTGAGCCGCCTCAAGGAGCGCACCGAAAAGATCCTGATCGGCGACCCGATGGAGGAATCGACGCAGCTTGGGCCGATGGTCTCCAAGGCCCAGCGCGACAAGGTTCTCGACTATATCGAGAAGGGCAAGGCGGAGGGTGCGACGCTCGTGACCGGCGGCGGCATCCCCAACGACGTCTCGGGTGACGGCTACTACATCCAGCCGACCGTCTTTTCCGACGTGACGGACGAGATGACCATCGCGCGCGAAGAAATCTTCGGCCCCGTCATGTGCGTGCTCGATTTCGACCATGAGGACGAGGTGATCGCCCGCGGCAACGCCACGGAATTCGGCCTCTCCGGCGGCGTCTTCACATCGGACATCACCCGCGCCCACCGCGTCGTCGACCAGCTCGAAGCCGGCACGCTGTGGATCAACACCTACAACCTCGCCCCCGTGGAAATCCCCTTCGGCGGCTCCAAACAGTCCGGCTTCGGCCGCGAAAACTCGCTGGCGGCGCTGGAGCATTACTCGGAGCTGAAGACGGTTTATGTCTCGATGGGCAAGGTTGAGGCGCCGTATTGAGATGGGCGCCTCAGTCCTTCGCAACATCCACGACGATATCGTCGAGATCGACCTTGAGCGCGGTCGCAATGCGCTTCAGCACATCGACGGAGCCGGTCTTCTTGCCGGCCTCGATCTCGGAGAGATAGGGCTGGGAAATGCCGGCCGCTTCGGCGAGTTCGGATACGGTCATCTTGCGGTAATTCCGGAACGTTCGGATGCGGCTATCGGTGCTCAGAAGCTCCACGACAAGCTCGTGCGGAAAAGTCTCCTCCCCGGCGGCGATACGCGCCATGATCTCGGCAGCGTGCAACCCATCGACCAGATCCTCATAGTCCTCTTCGCTCAGAAGAACATAGTTCTTGCCGTCGATCACGATTGTCTGAACATCGCCCATTTTGCGTCACTCCTTGTAAATGCTACCGCGCGGGCCGGCATTGATGACCATGATGACCATGCCCTTTTCGTCTATAATGACGCGATCCTGGCCGACACGGATATGATAGAACTCATTTCCCTTCATCTTGCGAATATCGACGATCGCGCCACCGGCATACGCTTCCAGCTTTGCGACGATGGCCGCACTCCGCTTCGGCTGCATGCGCGCCAAACTCTTCAAGGCGAAAGGCGTGTATTCGATGCGCTTCATCCTCGAACTATAGCTTATAGCGATAATCTTCGCAATCAGGCCATACAGACCACCTGTGTTCCGAGCAGGAGACATTGAGCGTGACCATGACAGCAGATTACATCATCGTCGGCTCCGGCTCCGCCGGTTCGGCGCTCGCTTACCGGCTTTCGGAGGATGGCAAGCATACGGTCATGGTGCTGGAATATGGCGGGTCGGATATCGGGCCGTTCATCCAGATGCCGGCGGCGCTTGCCTGGCCGATGAGCATGAAGCGGTACAATTGGGGGTATCTTTCCGAGCCCGAGCCGAACCTCAACAACCGGCGCATCACCGCGCCGCGCGGGAAGGTGATCGGCGGGTCGTCGTCGATCAACGGGCTTGTCTATGTGCGGGGCCATGCGGAAGACTTCAATCGCTGGGAAGAGCTTGGCGCGCGCGGCTGGGCCTATGCGGACGTGCTGCCCTATTACAAGCGCATGGAGACCTCGCATGGCGGGGAAACGGGCTGGCGCGGCACGGACGGGCCGCTGCACGTGCAGCGCGGTCCGGTGACCAATCCGCTCTTCCACGCCTTCATCCAGGCGGGCAAGCAGGCGGGGTTCGAACTCACCGAGGATTATAACGGCTCCAAGCAGGAGGGTTTCGGCCTGATGGAGCAGACGATCCACAATGGCCGGCGCTGGTCGGCGGCGAATGCCTATCTGCGCCCCGCCATGAAGCGGTCGAACGTTTCGCTGGTGCATTGCTTCGCGCGAAAGATCGTCATCGAAAACGGGCGGGCGACCGGCGTCGAGATCGAGCGCAACGGCAAGATCGAGGTGGTGAAGGCGAACCGCGAGGTGATCCTGTCGGCCTCCTCCTTCAATTCGCCGAAACTCTTGATGCTGTCCGGCATCGGGCCGGCCGCGCATCTGAAGGACATGGGCATCGAGGTGAAGGCCGACCGACCGGGCGTCGGCGCCAATCTGCAGGACCATATGGAATTCTATTTCCAGCAGGTCTCGACGAAACCCGTCTCGCTCTATTCCTGGCTGCCGTGGTTCTGGCAAGGGGTGGCGGGCGCGCAATGGCTCTTGTCTAAGGGCGGGCTCGGCGCTTCCAACCAGTTCGAGGCCTGCGCCTTCCTGCGCTCGGCGCCGGGGCTGAAGCAGCCGGACATCCAGTATCATTTCCTGCCGGTCGCGATTTCCTATGACGGCAAGGCGGCGGCGAAGAGCCATGGGTTCCAGGCGCATGTCGGCTTCAACCTGTCGAAGTCGCGCGGCAGCGTGACGCTGCGGTCGGGCGATCCGATGGCCGATCCGGTCATCCGCTTCAACTATATGAGCCATGCGGAGGACTGGGAAAAGTTCCGGCACTGCGTGCGGTTGACACGCGCAATCTTCGGCCAGAAAGCCTTCGACGAATTCCGCGGGCCGGAAATCCAGCCGGGCGCCGGCGTGGAAACCGACGAGCAGATCGACGCCTTCCTGCGCGAGCATCTGGAGAGCGCCTATCACCCTTGCGGCACCTGCCGCATGGGGGCGGCGAGCGACCCGATGGCGGTGGTCGATCCGGAAACGCGCGTGATCGGCGTCGATGGGCTGCGCGTCGCCGACAGCTCGATCTTCCCGCATGTCACCTATGGCAACCTCAACGCGCCGTCGATCATGACCGGCGAGAAAGCGGCCGACCACATCCTTGGCAGGCAACCGCTGGCGCGCTCCAACCAGGAGCCGTGGACGAACCCGCGCGCTGCGGTGAGCGACCGGTAAAAACTTGGGAACCAGAACGGTTCCAAGGGGTTAAGGCGGGCAACCGTTCCAAGGGGAGCCCATGACCGTCTACCAAAAGGTTTCGCGCATCGACATCAGCAAGGAGACCGATCTTGTCGTCACCTTGATCCACGGCATCACCGGCCCCTGCGCCTTCATCACCGATCCGGCGCAGGCGCAAGATACGATTCCGCTTCCCGCCGAGGAAGCGCTGACCGACGCCCGGCGGCTGATTGCCGGAGACGTCAACCCGCGCAATCTCGTCGTCGTCGACGAGGAGGACCTGTGGGACGAACGCTGGGGCAGGCTCGTGCCGCATCCCGATCGCGGCGTCAGATAAAGCCGATCCAGCGCCCCGCCAGGACGGCGCCAATCCAGATCATGAGCGAAAACGCTGCCTGCACGCGCAAGGCGGGCGTGGCGCTGTCCGTGGATATCGCCATGCGCCACCCGCTGCGCAGATGCAGGACGAGGGCATTGGCGATGCCGACGGCGACGAGCCCGACCTTTGCCAGGAAGGCCGGGTTTTGCGCATATTCCTGCGGCCGGACGGAGAAAAGACAGAGGCCGGTCACGATCGCGAAGACGATGCCCGTTGCCGCGGTGCGTGACAGGAGCGGGCCGATGGCGGCGATGGAGGCCGCGCGGACCACGCCGATCAGCCGCAGGTCGAGCGGCAGGATCGCCCCGACGATGAGGCCGATCGACAGGATGTGGGTGGCGTTGACGACGAGATAGAGCGTGCCGGACGCCTTCAGCGCTGCGGCGACCGGCGTCGTCGAGAGCCAGGCGAGCGCCTCCATGCGGGCCGCCCGTCAGTTCGTCTCGATGCGCTCGGGATAGATATCGAAGACCTTGCCAGCGACAGTGATGCGCACCGCCTTCATGCGCTTCTCGCTCTGGTCGAGCGAGCGGTTACCCAGCACGACGATCTCGTCGCCGGGTTTCGCAGAGCCTTCCACGAAGCCGGAGCGCTCCGTCTGGCGCGGATTGCCGAGTTCCACTTTCCACACGCCGTCCGAGGCCGTCTCGACCTCAAGTGCTGGATGCGGCGGCGCGATCATGACGGTGCGGATGGTGCCGGTGAGTTCGGTCTGCTTCTCCTCGGCCCAGGTCCAGCCATGGTGGGCAAAGGCGGCGAAGGCGGTCATCGTCACAGCGGCGGCGAAGGTGACGATCCGGATGGTTTCGGTTTGCACGGCGTTGTCCTCCGAGGGTCAGCCCCGAAGGCAGGATACACCAAGCCGCCGGCGAGGCCGTTCAAGGATAGTTGAACGGGTCGCCCAAACGAAAAGGCCGGGCAAACGCCCGGCCTTTCCTCACCTCTTCCGACCGGAGGCTCAGAAGAAGAAGAAATCGTTGGCGTGCAGGTCGGTCTTGTCGACGCCGGCCAGTTTGATCGTGTTGTTGCCGTAATCGATGACGACACCGCTGGACGAGTCGTCGGCATGCGCCAGCACGTCCTTGAAGCTGGAGAGCACGGACTTGTCGAGGCGGATCACGTCGCCCTTGGCGCTGCCGGCCGAGAAGTCGGTGATGGTGTCGTTGCCCTGGGCCTTCTTGAAGATGAAGGTGTCGTTGCCCGCGCCGCCGGAAAGACGATCATTGCCGGCGCCGCCGTCGAGCGTGTCGTTGCCCGCGCCACCGGTAAGCTTGTCGTTGCCGGCGTCGCCGTACAGCTTGTCATTGCCGGCACCACCGGAAATCGCATCGTTGCCGGCGCCGCCCTTCAACGTGTCGTTGCCGCCGTTGCCGGAGATCTTGTCGGCCTTGCCGAAGCCGGTGAACGTGTCGCTGCCATTGCTGCCGCGATAGTCGATGGCATTGGCCTTAAGGATCTTTTCAAGGCTGGTCGTCGCGCCGCCATCGGTGTTCTTGCCGCCCATGATGTCGGCGAGGATCTGGCCACCCACCGTCTTGTCGGTGACGTTGAGACCGGTGATCTCGATATCGGAAACCGCCTTGAAGCGCGAGCCCGACAGGTCGATGGAATTGCCGAAGGTGATGGCGCTCAGCGAGCCGGTGACCTTGTGGGTCATCAGGTCGTAGTCCCACTTCGTCTTGCCGGCCGTCAGGAAGGCGCCGAAGTCCTTGGCATTGGTGGTGGCATATTGCGTGCCGCTCATCGCCATCGGGTCGGCGCTGTTGAAGGAGCCGTAGCCATCGCGAAGATAGGTCCTGTTGAAGCTGGCGAGATAGGCGGCGAAATTGATGCCCTTGCCGTCGCTGTTTGCATCCTTGACCGTGATCTTGATCGCCATTTCGCTGTCCTTCCCGAAGAGCCGCACAGGCCCCATTAATAACATGACTGAGATAGTCAGCTATTAAATCTGATTTTTGCTGTCAAGTTTTTTGACGGCTTCTCTGCTACATGCATGCGTGCTGAAAGGCGGCAGGATTTCTGCGCTCGGCGTGAGTTGGAGAGATATTTGCTCCCGCGCCGACATTTCAGAAATCGGTTTTGCTGTCTTGAAGGGGGCAAGGCTGCGATAATCCCCTCAATTCTCGTAAAGGCATGGAATGGAATGACTGCTCTCACCGGAAACGGGACCGCGCAGGCCCTCAATGACAAACTCGCCGAACTCGACCTCGCCGGGCGCATCGCGCTCGTGGCGGAGTTGGGCGGCCGTGCCGTCTTCACCACCAGCCTCGGCATCGAAGACCAGGTCATCACCGCGGCGATCGGCATCGATCGCCTGCCCGTGGACGTGGTCACACTGGAGACCGGCCGGCTCTTCAAGGAGACCGTCGATCTGATCGACGAGACCGAGGAGCAATATGGCATCACCATCGCGCGCTATCGCCCGGTGCAGGACGATATCGACGCTTACGCCAGGCAATATGGCCTCAACGGCTTCTACGAAAGCGTCGAAGCCCGCCACGCCTGTTGTGGCGTGCGCAAGCTGAAGCCGCTTGCGCGCGCGCTCGAAGGGGCATCCTTCTGGATCACCGGCCTTCGCCGCGGCCAGTCCGGCAACCGTGCCGACACGCCGTTCGCGGAGTTCGATGCCGAGCGCAACCTCATCAAGATCAACCCGCTGGCCGACTGGGACATGACGCGCATCAACGCCTATGTCGCCGACAACGCCGTGCCGGTGAACCCGATGCACAAGCGCGGTTATCCGTCTATCGGCTGCGAGCCCTGTACGCGCGCCATCAAGCCGGGCGAGCCCGAGCGGGCCGGCCGCTGGTGGTGGGAAAACGACGAGAAGCGCGAATGCGGCCTGCACGTGCCGGAATCGGCGATCCCATCCCTCGAGTCGAGCGCCCTTTGACAATCCTTCGCCTCGACCAGGCGCATCAATCCGGAGACTACCCTTTCATGTCCGATACCCGTCACGAAGCGGAAGCGAAGCAGAATGCAACGTCGAAGCCGCCGCTCGATCCGCATCTGAAGGCACTGGAAAACGAAGCGATCCACATCTTCCGCGAAGTCGCCGCCGAGTTCGAGCGTCCGGTGATGCTCTATTCGATCGGCAAGGATTCCTCCGTTCTCCTGCATCTTGCGCGCAAGGCCTTCTATCCCGGCCGCGTGCCCTTCCCGCTCCTGCACGTCAACACGGGCTGGAAGTTTGCGGAAATGATCGCGTTTCGCGACAAGGTCGTCGCCGATTACGATCTCGACCTGATCGAGCACATCAATCCGCGCGGTGCGGCGGAGAACGTCACGCCCTTCACGCATGGTTCGGCGCTCTACACCGACATCATGAAGACCGAGGCGCTGCGCCACGCGCTCGACGCCGGCAAGTTCGATGCGGCCTTCGGCGGCGCGCGCCGTGACGAGGAAGCCTCGCGCGCCAAGGAGCGCATCTACTCCTTCCGCACGCCGGACCACCGCTGGGACCCGCGCAACCAGCGCCCGGAACTGTGGAACATCTACAACGGCATGATCCGCAACGGCGAAAGCGTGCGCGCCTTCCCGCTCTCCAACTGGACCGAGGTCGATATCTGGCGCTACATCCAGGCGGAAGAGATCCCGATCGTGCCGCTCTATTTCGCGGAAAAGCGCCCCTTCGTCGAACGCGACGGCATGATGATCCTCGCCGAGGACCCGCGCCTCGAACTGCTGCCCGGCGAAGTCAAGCAGGAAGGCGTCATCCGCTTCCGCACGCTCGGCTGCTTCCCGCTGACGGGCGCCATCCGCTCGCAGGCCACCACGCTCGACGACATCATCGCCGAGCTGGAGACCGCCACGGTCTCCGAACGCCAGGGCCGCGCGATCGACCGCGACCAGTCCGGCTCCATGGAAAAGAAGAAACGTGAAGGGTACTTCTGAGATGACCGCATCCGCCACCGCAACCGCCGAGGTTTTCACCGTGGACGAATCGGTTCTCGAAACGGCCAGCGATCAAGCGCGCGCGATCCGCGATTCCCGCCCGCTTCGCCTCATCACCTGCGGCTCGGTCGATGACGGCAAGTCGACGCTGATCGGCCGCCTGCTCTGGGACACCAAGGCCGTCAAGGAAGACCAGGCCGCGACCCTGCACCGTGACAGCGGCAAGCAGAACGATCTCGGCCTGCCCGATTTCGCGCTGCTGCTCGACGGTCTCCAGGCTGAGCGCGAACAGGGCATCACCATCGACGTCGCCTATCGCTATTTCGCGACGGACCGCCGCTCGTTCATCGTCGCCGATACGCCCGGCCACGAACAATATACCCGCAACATGGCGACCGGCGCCTCGACGGCCGACCTTGCCGTGCTGCTGATCGATGCGCGTGCCGGCATTCTCGAACAGACCCGCCGCCACGCCACGATCGCGTCGCTGATGGGCATTCGCCAGTTCGTGCTCGCCGTCAACAAGATCGACCTGACGAGCTACGACCGCGCCGGCTTCGAGCAGATCGTGCACGACTTCAAGGAGTTCGCGCTGACGCTGGGCGTCAAGCAGATCACCGCCATCCCGATGTCGGCGCTGAAGGGCGAGAACGTCGTCTATGACGGCGGCGCCAACATGCCCTGGTACGAAGGCCCGACGCTGGTCGAGACGCTGGAAAAGGCCACCACCCGCTCCAACCAGACGGTCGGCTTCCGCCTGCCGGTGCAGCGTGTCTCCCGCCCCGGCGAAAGTTTCCGCGGCTATCAGGGCACGGTTGCCGGCGGTTCGGTGAAGCCGGGTGATTCCGTCGTCATCCTGCCGTCCGGCATGGTGGCGAACGTCACCAAGATCGTCACCTTCGACCTCGTGCGCAACGCCGCCGTCGCCGGTGATGCGATCACGCTGGTGCTCGACCGCCAGGTGGACGTGTCGCGCGGCGACATGATCGTCGCCATAGACAGCCAGCCGATGACCGGCCGCGGCTTCGACGCGCAGCTCGTCGCGCTCCAGCCGGAAGGCATCGAGCCCGGCAAGCGCTACTGGCTGAAGAGCGGCTCGCGCCGCCAGCGCGTCAGCATCGAGCCGGTGAGCCAGCTCGACCTCAAGACCTCGAAGTGGCATTCGGCCGAAAAGCTCGGCATGAACGGCATCGGCAAGGTGCATCTTGTGTTCGACGAGCAGGCGATCTTCGACACCTACGAGCAGAACCGCACGACCGGCGCCTTCATCCTGATCGACCCGGACACCAACAACACGGTGGCTGGCGGCATGATTACCGGCCGCCGCTCGGAAATCGGCGGCATCCACAAGGACGACCAGCGCGTGCTGCTGTCGCTGCCCGCCGACCTCGCCGAAAAGATCATGGCCACCGAACTCTTCGCCAACCGCCGCCAGGACGTGGACGTGCGCCACACCAGTGCCGGCAGGGCCGCGGAAATTCTGGCCGATCTGGACGAATAGAATTGACCGAAATGAGGGGTGCCGCTTCTGAGCGGCATCCCGTCTTTATTACGAATTGACAGGCACTGTGCCGCCCCTTATCGCCAATTGCAGGGGGGACGCGGCGATGAGAAAAATTAGGGTGGCGCTCGCGGCAATTGGGCTTTGCACTTGCGAAGCCGGTTTGGCCTTGGCGGCGGAATTCGACCACAACGGATCCCGCATGGAAATCGATTACGAGCGCGGCGCGATCACCTACAGGGTGGTGAAACCCAACCTGCGCGGCTTCGTTCAGCCGGGCTTCGTGGCATTTACCGGAAAGATTGAGAAGGGTGGTGCCGTAACCGGCACCGCATATACTTTTCGAAAGAATTGCGAGCCCGCGCCTTATCCGGTCACAGGCCGATACGAAGCATCGTTGCCAGGTTATGTCATAACCGGCGCCGCCCCCGTTCGGGAGAAAGGCAGTTGCCGTGTATCAGGGTATTCCGTCGATAGCGGCAATGCCCGCCTTGAATTTATCGACCTTTCCCCAAATGAAAACGGCAGCGCTGCAAGCACTGCCGTTTCACCAGATTCGTATAGTCCCGCTCCCGGCCGCTAGCCGCGTTTTCCGCTCAGAAGAAGAAGTACCAGAGCAGGAGAACGACGAAGAGCGGCACACCCATCAACCAGAGGATCAAAGCCCGAGCCATTGTGGTTTCCTTTCCAACATTGCGTTGATCGGGAAATGCCCGGGCGGCGAAATTGTTCCATCAGCGAATGGTAATGCGAGACCTCAGCGCTCGCGGAACGCCTTGGCAAAATAGTCGGCGAGCGGCTTTACCAGATATTCGAGCGGCGAACGTTCGGTGGTCTGGATAAAGGTTTCGACCGGCATGCCGGGCATGACGTGCTTGTCGCCGAGCTTCAGCATTTCGCCGACATCCGGCTTGATCTCCGCCTTGTAATAGGTCGCGCCCGTGCGCTGGTCGGCGAGCACGTCGGCGGCGACCTTCGTCACATGGCCGAAGATTTCCGGCGTCGAGCGGTGGTCGAAGGCGGCAAAGCGGATATGCGCCATCTGGCCGACATGGACCTGGTCGATCTGGGTGGGCGAAATCTGCGTGGAGATGACGAGATCATGCTCCTGCGGGATGATGTAGAGCAGCGGATCGGCCGGGCGGATAACGGAGCGCAGCGCATGCACCTGCATGCCGAGCACGATGCCCGACATCGGCGCGGTGATGTCCATGCGGCTCAGCGTCTCCAGCTTGGCATTGCGGTTTTCCCGGAGTTCGGCGACCTTCGCCTCGATCTCGCGCAGCGTCGTCGTTGCCTCCTCGCGCACCGTCGAGTGGATGTTGAGGATGGCGATCTCGATTTCGGCGACGCGGCCGGTGTTTTCCGCGATGTTGGCGCGCGCCTGGCTGATCGTGCCGAGGATTTCCGCCTCCTCGCGCTGAAGGGCGAGCACGCGGCTGGCATTGGTGAGCGACTGGGCGAGCAGCTTGTTCTGGGCGTCCAGTTCCTTGCCGATCAGGCCCTGCTGGGTTTGCAGCGCCTTGATGCGGCTTTCCAGGCCCTCGTTCTGCTTGCCGATCTGCGCCTTCTTTTCCTGAAGCTGGCCGGCCTGCTTGCCGCGCGTTTCGGCGCGCGCTTCCATCAGCCGCTTCTGGCCGGCGACGATTTCGGCGACGTCGGGATCGCTTGCGGCGACCTTCAGCAGTTCCGGATCGAAGGTGATCTCGGTCTTCTCGTCCTGCTCCGCCTGAAGCCGCGCGGCGGTGCCGAGCAGGCTGAAGAGCTGGCCCTCGATGACGGCGAGCTCGGAGCGGTCGAATGTATCGTCGAGGCGCATCATCACGTCGCCCGCCTTGACCGTGTCGCCTTCCTTGACGCGGATCTCGCCGACAACGCCGCCCGTCAGGTGCTGCACGATCTGGCGGTTGCTGGCGACCTCGATGATGCCGCTGGCAACGACCGCACCGTTGATGCGCGTCAGCGCCGCCCAGGCGCCCATGCCGCCGAGCAGCACGAAGACCGTCGCATAACCGGCGATCGCATAGCCGCTGCTGGCCCACTTGCGGTCCCTGGGTGCCGTTTCCTTTTTCATTGGCCGATACCCCTTATTTGTTGCTGCCGCCGGTGCCGGCGACGACCTGCGTGTGGTTGCGCAGATGCGCGCGCAGCACGTCGTCGCGCGGGCCGAAGGCAAGGCGCTGGCCGTTTTCCATGATCAGGATCAGTTCGCATTCCTCGATCGCCGCCGGGCGGTGCGCCATGATGACGATGGACTTGCCGTCCGCCTTCATGTTGCGGATGGCGAGGTTGAGCGCCATCGAGCCCTCGGCATCGAGGTTGGAGTTCGGCTCGTCAAGCACCAGCAGCACCGGATCGCCATAGAGCGCGCGCGCCAAGCCGACGCGCTGCTTCTGGCCGCCGGAAAGCCGGCCGCCCATGGCCGGCAGCTTCGTGTCGTAGCCATCCGGCAGGCGCAGGATCATGTCATGCGCGCCGGCCTTCTTGGCCGCCTCCACCACCATCATCGGATCGGGATCGAGCGCCATGCGGGCGATGTTTTCCGCCACCGTGCCTTCGAACAGCACGACATCCTGCGGCAGGTAGCCGACATGGTCGGCAAGGCCGTCCGTGCCGTATTGTTCGAGCGAGGCGCCATCGAGGCGCACCTTGCCGGCGGCGGGCGGCCAGATGCCGGTGAGCACGCGCGCCAGCGTCGACTTGCCCGATGCGCTCTGGCCGATGACGCCGAGCGCCTGGCCGGGCCTGAGTTCGAAATTCAGCATGCGCAGCGTCGCGACCTGCTCGCCCGGCGGCACGACCGTCACCTGCTCCACCTCCAGCAGGGCGCGGGGCTTCGGCAGCGCGGTGCGAGCGGTCTCCTCCGGCACGCGGCCGAGCAGCTCGGAGAGCTGCTTCCAGCCCTGCATGGCGCGCTGGATGAGCGACCATTGGCCGATGGCGCCTTCGATGGGTGCCAATGCGCGGCCGATGATGATGGAGCTCGCGATCATCGCGCCGGCGGTGATCTCGTTCTTCAGCACCAGATAGGCGCCGAGCGCCAGGATCGCTGATTGCAGGAAGACGCGGAAGGTCTTCGAGGAGATCGAATAGAAACCGTTGCTGTCGGAATAGTGGATGTTGGCTTCGAGCGCCCTGTCGCGCAGGAGCTGCCAGCGGCCGGCGACGGCGCGGCGCATGCCGAGCGCGCGCACGGTGTCGCTTTCCTTCTGCAGGGTCTGGGTCATCTCGTCGCTGAGCCGGCCGGCGATCATCGCCTTTTCCTGGTCGTCCTTCGTGCCGTTCTGGTTGAGCCAGGTGAGCGCCACGAGGATGAGGCCGCCGGCAACGCCGAGCATGCCCATCCAGGGATGGAAGGTGAAGATGATGAACAGGAAGAACGGCGTCCACGGAATATCGAAGACCGTGAAGAGCGCCGGCGAGGACAGCACCTTCTGGATCGCGTCGAGATCGCGCATGCCGGTGACGGTGGAAACGCCCTGGGCGTGCAGGTTGGTGCGGTCGAGCACGGCGTTGAAGACGCGCTTGTCGAAGCGGGCCTGGAAGCGGGCGCCGATGCGCGCCGCGACGCGGCTGCGGATATGGTCCAGCACGCCCATGACCATATAGAGGCCGATGATCAGCCCCGTCAGCGCCACCAGCGTCGCCTCCGAACGGGAGGAGAGGACCCGGTCGTAGATCTGCAGCATGAACAGCGGGCCGGTGAGCACGAGCAGGTTCACGAAGAAGCTGAAGAAGCCGATGGCGAGGAAGCCCGCGGCGCTCGATTTCAGCACGGCTCTGAGTTCTTCCACACCGGCTTTGCCCGATGGACGCATCACATTGTCTCTTTAAAGATCGACGCCGGAGGTTCGGCCGATCCCGGCCGTTGTCCGAGCGGCGAAGGGCCACTCGACCGCCCTGCCGCGAGCGGCCGGATGCGGGGGTGCTCGCAAAACGCGAGCCACCTCAATGGAAGACGGTATAGGGCGCGATTTATTCGTAAATCAACAGAATTCCGACGAACCGCCTGAAAACAAGAGTTCAACTGTCATCTTTATCGTGCCGGCCAGCCCGTTTTGTCCCGCCATCCGTCTTGATTTCAAGCTTGCCGATGATGAAAAGCACGACGAAGCAGGCAACCGTCGCGAAGACGGCAATGAACCAATAGCCGAGGCCCACGCACAGCCCGACGGCGCCCGCAAGCCACATCCCTGCCCCGGTCGTCAGGCCTTTTACCTCACCCCGCGAGAAGACGATCATGCCGGCTGCGAGGAAGGCAACGCCGGCGGTGACCGCCTCGATGACGCGCAGGGGATCGATCTGCACCTGCTCGTCGGCAAAGCCCACCATATGCACGCTCTCGATGGAAAGAATGGCGAAGACGCAGGCCGACAGCGCCACCAGAATATGGGTGCGCAGCCCCGCCGGATGCTCCCGGTACTCCCGCTCCGCACCGATCACCCCGCTCAGCACGATGGCCCCCACCATGCGGGCCAGGATGACCGGATAGGGCAATCGCGTCGGCGGAAAGAAGTCGGCGAGGATCTGTTCCATGGCTCGCCAAACGCAACAGCCGCATTTCGGTTCCGCCGACGCTGAGCCGACAAAGAAAAATTTCCCGGCCAGCCGGGGTTTTGCCCAAGCTCTCGAATTTTTTTGACATTTTGCGCTTGTCGAAACGAAAAGCCTGATCTATAGGAAGCGCCGCTGGTCACGGAGTGTAGCGCAGTCTGGTAGCGCACCACGTTCGGGACGTGGGGGTCGAGTGTTCGAATCACTCCACTCCGACCAGCGGAAAAGCCTCAATTTTCCGGGCTTTGACACTTTCCCGAAAAGCCTCGTAAAAATCACGGCAATGAATACGGCAACGAATGGCTACTTCATTCGCCCTGCCCTCCCTGTTGTAAATGCCTCCCCGACACCAGCCTGATGATCTGGATGGTGATGGCCATAGGTTTTCTCCAGCGTCTCCAGGGTCATCCCCAGATAGCCGGATGCCTCCCATTTGTCGGTAGCTGCCTGCATGAGCCATGTCGCTGCGGTGTGCCGCAAGGTGTGACGGACCACTCCCTCGGCGCCCTCACCCAACACGTCGTCGACCAAGTTGCGGAAGGCACGCTTGGGGTCCGCGGGCTTGCCGTTGTACTCGACGACATACCTTGCCCCCTTAGCATGCCACCGCCTCATATGGGCGAGCAGACGGGCAGGAAGACGGATCGGCGGTGCCCGCTTGTTGGAAGCTACCATCTCGCCCTCCCAGGCCCTGTAGAAGACGCCGGCCTCCAGATCGATGTAAGGCCGGCCCTCTTCCTTCACGAATGATGCCTGCCAGATGCGTGCCGAGCGGCTGCCAGTGTAAACTGCCGCAAGAGCGAATCGCGCGATATGGACGGTTGGCTTCCGCTTGTTGTCGACGCCACGAAACTTTCCGCGTTTGCGATAGGCGGCCCAGATCAGTCTCGCGAGTGTCGACCGATCGAGGTGCTTCACCCTCCCCTTGGCCTTGGGTGGAAGGGTGACGGTTACAGACTGGCGGGTGACGTTGTCGGCAATGGCCTGGCGGCAAGCAGCGCGAAGATCCTCAAGCTCACGGCGGGAGCCGTTCTGATTTCCTCGTCGCCTCACATATTCGGCGCAGGTGCCGCTTGTGATGTCGTCCAGCGTTTTGTCGCCCCAGAACGCCATAAGGTTCTCAGCGCGCGCAGCTAGCTCTCTGGGTCGGGTCGCCGTGTCCTTCTTCAGTGACAGGTAGTGGGCAAGCACCTCGGCGATAGCTACATCAGCAGCCGCCCGATGCCTCTTCGGCGCCTGCGCGAGGAACTGCTTACCGATGTGCTCGGCTAACGCCCTCTCAGCTCCTGCATGATCATGCTGACCGCAGCCTGTGCGGAACTGCTTGCCCCCGTCGAGGATGACCCAGACGGCGTCCCGGTCCTTGTCGGCCGGTCGGAGCCACAGTCTTGCTGGTTTGCGGGCACGCGACATTTTTCCTTCATCTCCTCTATCAAGCGCAGCGTCGTGAAATCCTTGCCGGCGATCCTCATAAGCACGAGTCGGCCGTGGGCGGCCTCCTTTCGGAGACCGCTCACCGTCATTCCACCGTGCGGGAACGCGACCGGGAGGATGTCGGCCAGCCTGAGAGGGGCGTCAGGCTGGATGTTGTCGTTAACCGGGATCGGGAGCATCAGGCAGGAACGGCCACGGCGGAACCGTTGCTCACCTCGATGGCGAACTTCAGTTTCCGGAGATTGCTGATGGCCATGCGCCAATCTGAAAGCGACAACGACACATCGATGAGGTCATTATCGCCGACGTCATCGGGGCGGGTGCCTCCGATGCGCGCTTCGGCTTCGACGCCCGCTGTAACGCCGGTCTGCAGCGTATCGGCGAACCAGTCCAACCATTGTGGAGCTGCTGTAAGAGTGGGCTTGCACATTTCGAGCAGGACGCCATTGTCGCCGAGCGCCGCCTTGTCTACCTCAAGCTTCGCCGCACGCTCTGCGATGACACCTTCGGCGGCCGCGATGCCAGCCGCGACTTCCGCTTTATTGAGGTGTCCGAACTTCTCCATTGCCATTTTGCCGACAAGGACATCCGGAATACCGGAAGTGTCGGACGTCATGAAGTGCACGAAATCCTGCACGTTGGCGCTCGACGCCGGGTCATGATTTTCAACTGTCATGTATTCTCCTCTCAGTGCATCAGACCAGACGACGGTGCGGTGGCCGAGCGCATCATCTGCGCAACCACCTGCCGCTGGCGGATATCTCGCTGCTCGGCCGCGCGCTTCTCTGCGCCTTTGGCCCGCCGCTTCTCTTGCGCGGCTTCAGCCTTCTGGCGCTTGTGGCGCTCGTGGAGCCGGTGCAGTTCGAGGACGGCCTTATCGTTAAAGACCTCCTGAAGCGCCGCCGCGCCGCTCCGTTCGGCCCAAGACGGCGGTTCGACCTCGCTGTCTTCCGTCCAGCCGCTGTCATCGGCATACTGGTAGTGCTCGTTTTCGCGGAAGACGTCAGGCCCGTGGTAGAAGTCGCGATTTTCCTTTAGGACGTGCGGCATTTGCTGGACCCAGATGCCGACGCAGATCACGGCGAGTTCGCTCATATCTGGCACCATCGTCACGATATGGGCGGACAGCCGGCGGGCGGCGTCGCGCTCGTCTGCCGATCGTTTTTCACCCCATTTGCGATGCGGGTCACCGTCCATTGCGGTCAGGCCGAGGATCATTGCGGTTGCGAGTTCGGTATTCGATAAGGTCATGTTCTCTCCTTCATGATAAATGGCCGACGGAAGACCGACGACGCTAGGTTCATCCGGTTCAGGCGTCAGCCCGCGGTTGCGCTTGGCTTGCAATTTCCGTGGTCAAAGTTCGGCTGATGCGCCGGAGTCCGTCGATGAGAAACGCGAGTTCTCGGTTGGTGAACTCCAGCTCGACCGTCTCGCCTCCGACAGGATTGAAGTCGTAGTATCCGTCCCGTTTCTGAGAGACGAGATCTGCAGCGCGGGAAAGCCAGTAGCTCGACTTGATCAGATATTCCTGGTCGCTGACGCCGGAATGCTTGTCTAAGATCACGATTGGTTCAACCATTGCGAAGGGTGTTTCGGCGTTCATCATGCTGATTGTGGTCATGTTCTCTCCTCTTGCTGGTGACGCGCCCGCCGCCCTGTTCCGATGCGTATCGACATATTTAGTATCGATTAAATCGAAAGTCAAGCTATCGATTCTAAAAATATCGATAGCACTACTATCGAAACATTGACGCGCGTTCGTGAGGTCGGTATACGGAGGGGACACACCCCACCGGAGATTAAGGTTTGGCGAAACCAGGTGAACTAGCGGAACTGATTGCCCGGCTCTTTAGGCTGGAGGAGGCAACCGTTCGTCAGCAGGCTCGTGAACTTCGTGACCACGGGCTAATGAGCAAAGAGAAAGCTGGACGCGGAGCGGGTTCAATGTCCGCGCGAGATGCGGCGCACCTTCTGATAGCGGCAGCGATGACCACCTCGGTTAAGAGGAGCGTCGAATGCGTCTATCACTACCAATCCTGCCGCATAACCAATTGGCGCAATAGCGGAACGAAATGGAATATAGCGTTCCTACCATCGGCGGAATTGAGTGGCCTTGCAGAAGATCACAGCTTTGTTGACCTGATTGAAGCAGTAATAGTTTCGTTCGCCACGGGCCAATGGTCCACGGAATATGATTCCTTTGAAAAGTCGCGACGCAATGTCGGGAAACTAGTCATGAATTTTGGTCTTAGCGGGCCTGTTGTTTCAGCATCATCAACTATAATTAGAGTAGACGATTTTGATAAAAGAATTCCAGGGAAAAGGCCGGACGGGGATTCGCACCAATACGGAGACCCCGCAGAAGAAAGGATCGACTATAGTTTCTCCGCTAATTTCAGCCACGAAACGTTGATCGAGGTAGCCTGCCTGCTTCGCACTTAGCATCTACTCGATTGGCCGATCGGGTCAGGTCCGCTTCACCCCCGGCAGGCCGACAACATTCCCCTGAACTCTCCGCTCGGCTTCCGCCGACTCCTCCTCCTGGATCTCACGCTCGGCCTGAAGCCAGTAGCCGAGCGTTCCGGAGCGGCCACCTCAAAGAGATCGTAATCCTGGGGCGGCATCGCAACCCCTTGGAATGGCCCACACGTTGGAAATGGACAGCGACGGCACATGGATGCGCATTCTGCGCCTCCGCGCCAAGCTGTTCGGCATTACGGAACGCCCTCCGAAGGCGACCGATACCGACGCCCTCATAGCCTCCATCTTCCCCGAGGGTGCCGCCGCCAGAAACACGAACGTTGCCTCTCACGGCCAACAGTCAAACCCGGTTGTCTCTCAAAAATTGGGAAATCTGCAAATCAACGACGCCCCAAACACGAAAGGGAACGTCGATGAAGCTTGATGAACGAGCCCTGGACGCCGCTGCACGGGTGCATGACCATTGGGGGCGCGAAGGCTCCATCGGAGCGCTAAATGCGGCGAGGAACACCAGGGAGATCGTGCGCGCCTATCTCCGGGCCATCGTCGAGCGCGCCCGTCGAGCCCCGCTGATCCTGCTGGACGGACCGGCGAAAGATGCGGCTGAGGCGATCAAGGAGGCTGCGGGGCATCTGTAGAGAAACCGCCCGCCTTGGTCAGGCGAGCGGCTCGATTAGATGAGCGTCAGTTCGCGGTCTTGCCGGCCGCAGATGCTGCGGCATCTGCCTCGCCACGACGTTTGTTCGCCGCCTCTATATCAGCGAGCGAGGGCCTGCGCACAGACAGCATGGTTGCAGCTGACTGTACTTCATCCTTGTCCTTTTGTGTTTTGCCGGTAAGGGATTCCTGCCCGATCCAAAGACCGAGATCGTCTGCATCAGAGTAGACATCCGCCAACTCGCGACGCGCTGCTCGTCGCCTGGAAAGCGACTCTTTCGTGGATGTCGTCTCTTCCGTGAGAACGGCTGCCGCCTCCGCCCTTCGCTTTAGCAAGTCCTGCCGGTTATTGCCTTCATACAGGGAAGGCGCGTTTTCACGGGAAGGGATACGTTCAAGAATTATCTTGGTCATGTCATTCTCCTCATTGCTCGCTGCCAAGCAGGCGCGCGAAGTTGCTGATCCGTGGCTCGACATGAGCGCACGGTTTTCCGATGCTTGCCGCAGCAAGCGATACGTTGCGTTGAGAAGTCTCGCTTTATGGGCTGGCTCCGAAGAGCTGCGAGTCGAGACATGGCCCCTAGAGGGCGATTGGCATTTGAGCCGGCTGAACCATAGCGCAACGCACGCGATCCGGTCAAGCCTGAGTTGTGACCGCTCACCCTAATCCCAAGGTGAGCGGTCAATAGTCGCCAAGCGCGCCGCACGTGCAGGGGCGGAGGTGTCGCGCTCTAGGCTCTGGTAAATTCCATGCACGGGCAGATCTGCGTAGAGGAAACATGACCCACCCGCCCCTCCTGGTTCGGAGGATCGCTGCACGGATACCAACCCGGCGCGAGCATTCGGATAAAAGACCGCGCGACAAAGCCCCCTCGGGCGCGCAGCGGCAAACTCAGAATTCGTTTCGGATCCAGCTGGCATAGGTCAGCCAGTCGATCACCCCGCGCCCGTCATTGCACTGCTTGCAGGCCAGGGCGAGGTTGTCGATGTTGTTGCGGCCGCCGTCAGCGCGGCGGCGCAGATGTTCGATGGTGGCGGCATCATGCCGGTTGGGCTGCGGCGCGTAGCTAAGCCGCAAGAACTTGCGGCAGTAGCAGCATCTCCCCTCTTGGAGGACGAACAGCAGGGCGGCGAGCGCGCGTTTTTGTGGACCTCGCAGGGAGCGGCTCAAGGAAGTCCCCCATCAATGTGCGGATGGGCCGACCGGCGGTATCGCCGGTCAGTGCAATTTCATAGAGTTCACGGCCCATGGCCGATCTTAATCTCTTCAGGATGATCCCGAGCCGGTCGTGGCACCGGACGAGTTGGCCGACCACAAAGCGGAACGTGGCCGTGTAGATTCGTCTTAATCTGGGGGTCTTCGACATTGCTGGTTGTCTCCTTCTGTTGCTTTCGTCGCACTGTGTTTGTACAGTGTCACTATAAAGACACTGTTTTTGGACTGTGTCAACACGCATTGTTACAGGACACTAAAAATAATGCACGCGACGACCATGAAGATGGCACGGGCCGGTCTCGGCTGGGGAGTTCGAGAACTCGCAGAGAGGGCCGGCGTGACCGCAAATACGATCACACGCATCGAAAACGGCGCCGATGCCAAAAAATCAACGATGGACGCGATTCAGACGGCACTTGAGCGAGGCGCTCCCGATGTAGACGGTCGATGGCGCTATGCCGAGTTCATCTCACAAGACGGCGTGAGGATCGTCCAGGGAGGCGTGGCGCCGCCCGACGAGGATTAGCTGATGGCCCTTGCCATAAGCTCGATTACTTTCAATCGGAACAATTTGTTCCGATTGATTTATATGCGCATAGACAAAGGGTGTCCTTAAAACTAAGGACACCCCACCCATCTGGTGATCAGCGTTACTTCTGGCCGGCCATGCACTTCACAAGTGCTGCGCCAGCTTTGGTTGATCCGCGCGCGGTCAGCAGGAATGGCCGATCGCTCATGCCGTCCTTGATGGCAATCTGCTTCTGAGCAGCGGCGAACGCCTCGACGAAGCTTTGCGAGTTCTCCTTCGTCAGCATCGTCTCGGCGGCGGCTACGTTGTCCCCGACGGCGCCGACCCTGCCCTCCTGGCCCAACACCTTCTTGCCGTCAATGGCGAACTCCATCATGGGCTTGAACTCGCTCAGACCGGCCTCCATCGCGAAACCTGGCACGGCGCGGATCATCAGGCCAGGCTGAGCCGTGTCGCAGATGATGACGACGCCCGATCGTACCGAATTCGAATAATCGACAGTGGTCCTGTTTCCACCAGAGAACGGATCGTCTTCGCTCTCCGCGCTCCAGTTATCGAAGCCGGCAAACGCCGGTCCGGAGACCGCCACAAGAGCCGCACAAACACTTACAAGAAGTCGCATCTCATACCCCCAAGTCCTTGCAACCGTGGGTCATATTGCCCGAACGGCGGGACAATGCAACGGGGTAGGCCATCATGTGGGGTATGCGCAATTTTTCGCATACCCTTTTTTGCGCTCCCGCCTCACCAACGCGTTCTGCGTTGGTCACTGCCCGCCAGATCCCCAGATCTAACGACGCGAACCTTCCGCCCTTGCCGGGGCGGTGGGTTGCGTTTGAATGCAAATCATTGGATGATAATCGCGGAGCCTGAGAACTCCCGATGACAGCCCTTGCCGGGGCTCGGTCATCAGTCCTGCGATAGGCGTGCGCCTCGGCTTGCCGGCCGGGTTACGCTGAAATTGACGAGATCACACCGTGATCGCGACCGGCTACATATTGCCGGGAGTGCCGCGGTCGTCAAGTGAAAACTTGGCCTTGCATAAGTCCGAAAGGATGAAGGCTTCGGCGCACGTCTCGCAGGCGTGTTCTCAGACTCCCGGCGCCAGCCTGCTGCTGGTTTTGGCGGTAATCCGCCCGGCCCTGAGAAGCCGTTGATCCTGCGAGCAACCTTGATGCACACAAGTCTTTACCAGATCGAGAACCCGCCGCCCTCATCCAGATACGAGGAGGCGGCCGACACGGAGATTCCGAGAATGGCGGCCCTCGCCACCCGGCTCGACGCGAGTATGCGCGATCTCCAGCCGATGCCTGACGAGGCCATGGACGGCATGAACGATGCCCATACAGCCGTCGTGGAGGCGCTCGCCGCGGCCCCGGTCACCAAGTCCTCCGAACTCGCCGCCAAGCTCCGTGTGCTCGCTTATCTCGTCGAGGGCGACGAGGGCGGCGTGCTGAACCTTGAGACGGTTATGCTGCAGGCAGTGCTTCACGACCTTGGCGCCTTCCGGATCCGCGAGGCCATTGCCTGCGGGTTCGGCGTTGTGGAGACGATCTACGGACAACTGCTTCATCTGCGCGCCGACGAGTATGCGCCGATCGAGGTGGCTGCCTAGCTTCGCCGGTGCTGGTGCTCGCAAGCGCCGGCAGAGAGGCCGTCCGGCTCCCCCGAGTCGGGCGGCTTTGACCTTGCACCGAATACCCCTTCGATCGCTACGCCCAACGCTCCACAGAACCCAGCAGTTTGTTGATCATCGACTGCATATATCGCTCCGCGTCAGTCGTCGCCACTGAGGGATAGTGATCCACCAATTCCGCCTGGATATCGCTTTTTGATAGCACACCCTTCTTGATTAGTGCCCGTCCTATGGCAGTCACAAGGAACGGCATTGAAAGATCGTCGATTTGCTCTGGGCTGACCAAGTTTGTAACTCCTCAGTTGGGTTATAGATCGACTATCGCCGCCATTTAGGATTGTGTCGAGAGCACCTTCGCCCCAAACGCAAAAACGCCCCTGCCCAGCTAAGGGCAGAGGCGTCTATCGTCTTGTGCGGGTCAGGCGCGCGCAGGGCGGCGAGCGGGTGGGTTCTCATACATTCTGTCGAGCCGTTCGTTCAATCCGTCGATTCGATTGCCGACACCCTCAATAGCTCGCATGATCTGCCCTGTCTGCTCCTGCATGCCCTGTTTGGTGGCAAAGACCTCAGAACAATGAAGCCGGTGGTCGGCGAGCTCCTGCCGCGTTAGAGCGGCAAGGGCGTTCGCTGCTGATGCAACTGCAGAGGCTTCGGCTTTCGCCTTGTCGACCTTCCCCTCGATCCTCCACCAGATACCCCAGAGGGTGCCGGATACGAGGATGAAGAATCCGATACCGCCGACGAGTTGCGCCCAAAGTTCAGGTGTCATTTACGGCCCCCTATCGCCTTCGCGATCAGTTGGGCACCGGCAACACCACCACCCACGTAGAAAATGTTCGCGAACACGATGTCCGCATATTCTTTAAGCTGCGGCGGCAACGCCGCAACGTTGGGCAAGGAGCCGTCGAACAGCGAGTCCGTCATCCCCCAACCGAACCACGCCGCTGTCGGCACGGCCGCAATCAGCCAGGGAATCCAGAAGGCCTTGTGCTGCATGCCCTCGCGCACGACTGCTGCGCTATCGGCCTGAGCCGCCATCTGAGCTTCGATCGCCTTGATGGAGACTTCGGCCTTGATGCGGTCAGCGTCGTTGTCCGCCCGGAGTTTCGCTTCCCATGCCCTGGAAAGAGCGGAGGCAAGATCGCCCCCGACCAGTTTGAGAACCCATTGCAGGATCACGTCGCCCAGCCGAGCTTCTTGGCCGCCGCGTAGGCCATCTCGACGCCAAGACCGACGCCCGTACCGACCAGGACGAGGAGATCAGGATCCGCCCCGATCTGGCCGGCGATGTCCGCGTCGAGCAGACCGGCCGTCACGAGGGCGGCCGCGGCGTACCGGAGAAGGATGCGTGCGATTACAGAGGTCATTTCTTGCCCCCCTTGATGAACGCGACGAGGATGGCGATCAGCGCCGACCAGCCGGAAGCGGCAGGTGCGGGGGCCGGAGTGGGAACCGGAATCGGGATCGGCGTCGGAGCGACAGGAACCACGACCGGCACGCCCGCCGCCTTGACCGCAGCGAGGAACTTCGCGTGATAGCCCGCGATGGTCTCAGCCTTGTCCAGCACATTCACGGTGCGTCGCGCGCCGATGACGTCGCCCTTGTCGAGATAGAAGCGAAGCCCCTTCCCTGCGCCGTTCCAGCGGCCATCGAGCAGCCCCTTGATGAGGACGCGCGCCGAGACGATGGGATCGAGCATCTTGTCTGGGTCTTTGACGAGATCGACGCCGGCATCCTTGCTCGACTTCTCGTAGTTCTCCAGCCAGGTGAGTTGGACCTGCCCGCGCCCATAGTAGACGTGGTTGTACGGTCCTGCCGGCTTCGAGTATTTCGCCACGGCGCTCTTCGGCCCGCGCTTGACGGCGAGCTTGTTGACTGCGGCCCGTGCGCCAGCGTCGGTAGAGGCAAAGCCCTCACGCACCGGAACCATTCGCGTGCCGGTCTCGTGGTAGGCCGTCGCGAGCGCATAGGCCAGCGTGTCAGGCTTGGCGTCGCCATGGGTGGCGAACGCGTCGAGGATGCCCTCGATGCCATTCACCTGAGTCTGCGACACGCCGCCCTTGAACAGCGACGTGCGCAGCGAAGCGTAAAGCTTGCTACGGTCCATGATGGATTCCTTTTCAGAGATTTTGGACGCGGGCGCCTTTGTCCGTGTCGGTCGCGCAACGCTAGACAACCGTACGTCGCAGTGCGAGGATGCGGCACTTTAAAGGGAGAGCACGATGATTGAGCACGGAGCGCACACGTACCACGATAGGTACAAGCTCGATCAGAGTGGGAGCCATGCTGTCATCGTCCGGCTGGAGCCTGCAACGTCTGGGATAACCATGCGGGGCACGCTTCCGACCGGGGAAGCGTCCGAGATTAAGATTGGTGGCAGCAGCCCGCAGGCTCTGTTTCTGCCGTTTTCGGGGGCGGAAATAACAGTGCAGCGATGGCCGGATCTAAAGGAATACAGCATCCAACAAGTTCAACGATCGATTGCCCTGGTTCCAATTCGATAGGAAACGACGGATCATCAGGGTTGCATTTCACCCAGAAATCGGCGTCAAGCGGTTCTTGCATTTCTTACCCCTCAATTCTCGTCCGTGCGCCCATACCGACGCGTGTTCGTCCATTCGGTAGGCGTTGCCGGCGTGCCGTCAGGCGCGTTGTCCGCGACCTTGTCTTCGGTGGCGGCGGTCGTCCCACCCTCTCCGTCCGACCCACCGCTTTTCGAGCCCCCCGACTTGCCGTCATAGAGCTTCGCGCTGATGGCCGTGCGATAGCCCTCGCCCTTGGAGTAGGAGTGCGTCGCCGTGTCGATGATGTAGGGAACGCCGTCCAGGCCGGGCCGCACGCCCTCGAAGAGCAGCGGTGCCCCCGCTACTATTGCTGTATCTCCGACGACGGTAACGGATGCCGCACCCTCGCCGCGCTTCAGTTCCTTCGCCTTGGACTGGGCGGCCTTGTCGGCTTCCGCCGCGTCGGCGTAGGGCTCAGCGATGCGATAAACGCTATCGCCATCAGCATCGCTGTCCGCCTCGACCTCGACGCGCTTCGCCTGGTCCTTGTCCTGGTAGTAGGAGACGACCTTCTGATATTTCGTCCGGTCGTTCGCCTCGAAGGTGCAGGTGCCCTGGATTATCCTCGGCGGAGAGACGACGACCGAGCCCATGAACGAGCCGGAGGCGGCGTTGCCGGAGCCACGCTTTGAGAAGACGAGCTTGCCGTCCTTGACCTTAAACAGGCCATTATGGCGCTCGGCCAGGCGACGCAGGACATGGATTGGCGTCTCGTCCTGCTGGCCAAACCACTCATATTCGTGCTCACCGATCTCGCTGTCGACTGAGGCGGAAAGGCCCATGTCTCCGGCGAGATCGGACACGATGTCCTTGACCTTTTTGTTGTCCCAGTGCCGCTCTTTTCGCTCCTTCGCCTTGGAGTCCCGCATGTCGCGGGCCTTGCCGGAGATTGAAAGCGAATAAGGCAGGCACTTGCCGCTTACCTTGTCGACGACATAGGTGCCCAGACTGCGGGCGGCGCCGTAGCCGATCCGGATGTCGACGATGGCGCCCTTGCGCGGGATGGCGAGGAAGCCGCGTTCCGGGCCATCATCGAGTTCCATCTGGAACGTGTCGGACGCGAGGCCCTCCTTGTCCGTTACGGAAATCGTCTTCAATCGCTCGTAGAAGCCGCCGGCAACAGGGTTGCCGTCGACCGTGATTTCGACTTTGGGGTTCATGTGCTAGCCGAGCTGAGAGAGGAACTGACGTCCGTGGACAATGACACCATCACTCACGACGCCTTGGGAGGTGGTATAGTTGCCGTAGAACTTGAGGATGCCCAATGATCTGCCGAAGGCGTCGACATCGCACCGCTCGCACCGAGTAACGACAAACGGCTCAAAGACGTAGTGGCGCTCAGCCGGCACTACGAGCCTGCGGCCTTCGGTGTCATTGCTTTGCACCTCGCGGGCATGCACCTCGTTAATCCGCGAAAGCTGGCCGTTGATGAAATCAAGATCGGTCGCGACATGCCCACCAGCCAGGGTGAAGAGCGAGCAGATCAGCGCGCAAATGTTGTCGTACCGATTTTTTGCAAGGATATCGGCGACATCCTTGCGCTGATCGTTGGTCATCGCCTCAATGGCGGCTTTGTCTTCGTCGGTCATGATTTTAATCCCACAAACTGACGAGCCTCGAGGCCGTCGTCTTCTTGGCGATGTCGGGCAGCAGAATCGAAGTGCCCATCGGGAGAACGGGGCCGATAGCTGCTAGCCCCGGATTGGCGGACAGCACAGTCTCCGTGACTTCCGCCGTTCGCCCGTAGTGCGCGCTGCACACAAGGTCGACCGTCTGGCCCTGCTTTGTGACGTATGTCGTTGGCATTTGACTCCCCGCGCGCCGCGGCCGAGAAGTAGCGGCAGGCGCAATTGGAGGTGGAGTATGACCCTGAAGATCCCGCATGACTTCGTGGCCGCGCTAGGCGTGGCTCTCGGGTACAAGGCTGTGGCGGATGAACTGCTTCGGCGCCTAATTGCCGCATCTCCCGATTCGGTGGACCTGGGCGAGTTGCGAGCGACGATTGAGCGCGAGTTCAAGTCAATGCCAGTTGAGGGTCTTTCTTATGAAAGAGACCACATGGCCATAAAGGCGGGCGTGGATGCGATCATCGACTACTTTGAGACCGCAGCCGGAGCGTGATGCCCCGTGGTCGATCGCGACATATCCATGCTTTATCGTTACCAGTGTTGGCATGGCACCTACCTGAAGAGATCAATGAAAGGCTTGAAGATCGAGCCGATGCCGCCCGCGCCGCCGGAATAGCGCTTCAGCGTGATGGAGTAGGAATTCTTCCGCGGAGCACCGCGATGATCGATGAAGCCGCGCTCCTCCGAGACGCCCTGGATCGTGAATAGCCCGTGGATCACGCCCGCCGACTCGCTGCCGGAAACGAGCATGAGCGGCACGCCGGCGTTAGCCGCCGCAATGATCCCATCCAGCGAGTCCTGCCCGCCGAACTCCTCGTTGAACAGCACGCCGCTGATCGTCACCTCTTCCGAGGTCGGGCCGGTCCATTGCTGCTGGTTTAGCGTCTGCGCAACGGCGATGTCAGCCCATGGCGTTTGCACGCGGCGCTGAAGGCCGTTGAAGCCAAAGCCGATCGCCTCGAAGGCGAACGACCCCAGCATCATTGGGGTTGGTCCAGACATGGGGGCTCCTGCCGCTTTTGCAAAACGGATGCGGCCCGCCGACACGGGTCGGCAGGCTCAATTGGTGGAGAAGCGGAGGATCAGTCAGCATCAGCGGCTTCCACGGCGGCCTTGACCCTTTGGCCAAGTTGCGACGCTGCTGCGTCGACAGCCTCTTGTGGCGACGAGATGTTGCTGATCGTCACCGGCGCGTGAACTGTCACGTTCGGCCGCTCCTTGTTGGTGACGCGGACATCCTGAATGCCGCGCGGCTGCATCATCTGGTTGATGGTAGCCGAGTCCAGCGTGACGGGTTTGCCTTCCGTGGGACCGGCGCCAAGACCTGCGCGATGGCGCCCTCCCTCGAATGCAACACCCTGCCAAAGCGCTCGCTCCCGATCTAGGGACGGCAGAAGGTTCGGGTTGCCCTTCGTCGCCGATTCCATGGTGGCGTGCGGTACTGCGTCCAGGGCGCGAAAAGTTGTCTCCGCCACCATAGACGGCGTGCCAAGAATTTTGGCTGCACCTCTGCCGAGCCAGCCCATCCCGGCGCCGAACTTGCCGGTGTATTTCCCGAGTTGCTCGAACATCGTGAGACTGTTCGACTTGCGACCGGTGTCGACAAGGTTCTTGATGCCCTCTCCAGAAAGCCAACGAGCCAGCCACTGGCCGCCTTTCTTGGCGGCTGCGCCAGCCACGCTGGCGCCTTTCCCCTTGCCTGCCGATGCTGCTGTCACGGCCGCACCGCCGCCGACGCCAAGCGCGGCAGCAACTGCGCCGATCCCCTTGAGTGCACCGATAATGGTAGACGCTCCGGAGAGCAGCATCATGGCGCCGGCAAGTTTCCGGATAGCTCCGGCAACGAGAGCGAAGCCGATACTCCACTTCAAAACTTCCCAATAATAAGGGCTCAAATCCTCAAGAAATTTGACGATCGGATTATTGCGGACATCCTCCCCGAATTTGCGGATCGACTCGCCGTAGCCCTGGAACTCGCCGAATAACTTCCGGTATTTGTCCGCGGCAGCAGATGCGTTTTCAGCACCGAAAATTAGATCGCGCAGCCCCTTTGCCGCGTCAGTGCCGCCTCCAAGGCCAAGGCCAGAGAATAGGCCATCTGCGCGTGATTTGATCTCATCAAAGACGCCGAAACGGGAATCGAGAGTGTTGAGAACATGGGAGAGATCCTCCGCCATGTCGCCGACTGGCCCGAGGAGTTTTCCACCGATAAGTGTTCCCAAGTTCTCGATCGAGATGCGGAACGCCTTCACCTTCTGGTTGGCGTCTTCCATCCGCTTGGCGTAGGCATCGGCGACCGTCCCGTTCGCCCTGTTCGCCTCATTGCGGATGCGAATGTAATCGTCGAAGCCGGCGATCATCGGGCGAATGAAGTCGAGCGTCTGCTTGTCGCCGAAGATCTGCGTGAGCAGCTCACCCTTGCCGCCTTCCGTCTTCTTGTCCAGAAGGCGGATAAAATGTTCGATCGGGCTGACGCCCGTTTTCTTGATCTTCACCAACTCCTTGGTGACATCGACACCGAACTTCTTAAAGTTCTTGATCGTCTGAGGAGTAACGATCTTACCCATGAAGTCGGACAGGTTGTTCGATGCGGTCGACGCATCGCCTGCACCACGGCGAGCAATCTGGAGAGCGGCCGCCAAGTCGTTCACGCCCTCGACGCCGTGGATGCCCAGGGTTTGTGCGCTGGCTGTAAGCTGGGGGAAGTACTGCGCCATGTCGCGGAGCTCGAACGCACCGCTATTACCGGCATAAGCCATCCCATCGAGCATGCGGCTGATCTCAGCCGGCATGACCCCAAGGTTCTGCATGGCGCTCGACGAGGCGTTGGACAGATCGGCGATAGAGGCGCCAGTCGCCGTAGCGGCCTTGCCGATCGCCGGGATAGCGCCGCGCGCATCATTTGCCGCCGTGCCCATGGTGAGCATGGCGTCGACACCGGCCATAAGGTCGGTCGTCGACTGATTGACCGTCGGAGAAAGGTTCGTGAGTTCCTTTTGAAGGACCCCCAATTGCTCTTTCGTCAGGTTCGCCTTGATCCCCATCTCGGAGAGGGCCGCCTGCGCCTGGGATGCGGCACCATAGGTGCGCGACCAACCTTCAGTAACGCCGACATAGCCGGCGCCGAAAGCAAGAAGCTGGCTGGTGACACCTCGAAGTGGCGCCATCATGGACGTGGACTGACGCTGAAGGCTGTTAAGCGCGCCGTTGACTCGGCGCGCAGGACCACTGACGTGGTCGAGAAGCGACAGCTTCAGGACGCTCTGCAATGTTGACATCAGGCGTCTCCGTCATGCGTGCCACGCAAGATGTTGTTCACCTCGATGGCCTTGTCGAAATATGCGAGGACCTTGTCCGTCGACCACGTCTCTGTGATGTGCGGCGGTTCATGAAGTACCGCGCCAATCATGGAGATCATCAGTCGCCAGTCGGTTCCGACGGGTCGTTTCCCATGAGGTCCCCTACCTCTGCCATGATGCGCTTCAGGTCGCGCGCCTTGATCTTCTTGAAAGCAGGCAGCGGGGTCTCAGAGATTGAGGCGAGGATCGCCAGCGTCTGGTTCATGTTACCATTCACCAGGTCTGCGGCGGCGAGGTCGCCGGCCGTTGCTTCGCGAAATGTGAGGGTTTGGTAGACGGTCCCGTTGTGCTCAACGGACTGATTGAGCGTTACGGTCTTGGGGTCGAAGGAAGTCATGGAATTCTCCTCTGGGAAAAGAAAAGGCCCGCCGTGAGGCGAGCCTGATAGTGTCGGTGGTCGGTGGTGGTTGCGACTACAGAAGCATCGCGCGCTGAATGCCGGCGTACTGGGAGACGCCGCCGATCTTCACGTCGAAGTCGTCCATTTCAATGATGGGGTCGCCGTCGATCTCGAGCTTGTAGTAGTGGACCGCGACCTGATAGTCGTTTTCCGCCATGTCGCCCGGCTTCCAGCTGCCAGCGTCGCCCTGCTTGAGGAAGCCGCGGATGGTCATGACGGCCGAATGCTCGTCGCCGTCCTCGTCCACCAGCGCGCCGGTGATCATGAATGGGTTTTCAGCGCCAGGCTTAAGGCCGAACAGCTTGAGAACCTGCGGGTCCATGCCGGGCATTTTGAAGCTGAATTCCAGCTTCTCGTAGCCGAGCTTGACCTCGCGCGGCTTGATCATTCCGGAATTGCGCATCTCCTCCAGCTTTTCCTGCGGGACGGGCGGCGTAATATCGCCGATCTGGCCCAGCTTGGAATCGCGGTCAGCCCAAAGGGTGCAGTTCCTGAGAAGGAACCGCGGTAGATTGCGGGTAGCCATTTAGGGAATCCTTGAAAGTGGGGAGCCGGTAGCGGGCTCCCCGTGCCATTGGGCTTAGGCAGCCAGCGTCAGCGGGCCGTTGTCGATCTGCGCGCGCACGCCATCCAACAGCTCCAGGTAGTAGCTGATGTTGCGGTACGTGGTGATGCCGATTTGTTCCATGATGCCGACCGGTTCAAACTCGACATTCAGGAACACCTTGCCCTGCGCATTGAGCGTCGGGGTGTTCAGGTCGGACAGCCAGACGCGGCCACCAAGGATGTCATCGTTTTTCGCGAAGACGCGCAGGGCGGCGTTGCCGTCCTCGATCATCATCTTGAGGTTGGCCGCGGTGAATTTGCGGTCGACATACTGGAAGTAGAGGTCTTCCAGCGCCTCGTTGATCATGTCGGCGGTTGCGCGAACCGAATCGAATGCCCAGACGAGGTTGTCCGTCGCAAGGCGCGAGCCCCACGTACGGAATCCGCCACGTTCGTTGATGATCGTGTTGACCGCGTTCTCGTTCAGGTAGTTCGAGTCAACCGGGTACTGGATCGTCCGTGCGACGCCGTCGATGGTGCGGATGATCTTGTTCGAAACCGAGCCGGACACGCCTTCCGCCGATGCGACAACGCGAGCGCGCACGCCGGCGAAGACCGGGGCGACGGGCTTGATCACCGGGGTGCCGTTGACGTTCTTGAGCGTCTTCGGATCGATGATCAGGACGCGGCCGCCATTGATCGTGTTGCGGTAACGGACGGCCTCAGCGTTGGTCGTGTTCGGACCTTCGACGTAGGCGCGCGCAGCGATCTGCGGGGCAACGGTCGCAAGAGCGGAGATGAAGGCATTCGCCACATCGCCGATGTTTGCAACAGCCGCAGCGCCAGTGCCGCCACCGCTGGAGAAGGAAATGGTCGGCGTGGAGCCATAATCCTCGCCGGGCTCCGTGACGTTGACCGCAGTGACCGGGCCGCCCAGAGCCGCCGTGAGGATCGCACCGGAACCACCGCCGCCGCTGATCGTGACGGTCGGAGCCGTAACGTAGCCGCTGCCCTGATTCGTAATCGAGATAGCGGTGATCTCGCCGTCCGTGACGGTGCACGTCGCGGTAGCCTGCACGCCACCAGACGGAGGCGCCGAAATGGCGATCGTCGGGGCGGTCGCGTAGTCATCACCGGGATTGGTGATCGCGATGGACACGACCTTGTGCTTGTTGATGACCGCCGTCGCGGCGGCATCGCCAGAGCCGGAGATGGCGACAGTCGGAGCCGAAGTGTAGCCAGCGCCACCGTTCGTGACGGTGATCGAGACCACGCCGTCTTCGATATACGAGCCGGTGTCGCCTTCGGTAACGAGGACGCGCGGCTGAACCCGAAGGAGAGCCTTGGTCCGCAGAGCGGCGTAAATGCCGGTCTTGGCCGAGGCGTCGCCGATCAGGTTGGCCTGCGTCTCTTCCGCATTGGCGCCGACCGCAACTCGGTTGACGACAGCATACGAGCCACCCTCGCCGAAGTAGGTCTCGAGGGCCGACTTCAGCCAGCTCTCGCCGAGCAGATTGGCCTGCGACAGGGACGTGACGAGCGTCGGCGTGTTCAGCGGATAGGTGGCCGCGTCAGCGTTTGCGGCGGTCCCGTTGAACTGGGTGACGCCGAAATTGGTGATGCGCAGAAGAGACGGCGTATCGGGGCTCTCGTTGAGCGTCACGCCGTGTTTGTACGAAAGATCGACCACGCGGGCCTCCTCCTTGAGTGGTGGCGCCCGGCAGTGCGGGCAACAAAAAACCCGCCTTGGTGGGGCGGGTTAGTGCGGTGGGTGATGGTGTCGTCGGGTCAGGCTGCCGGCTAACCGAGTAGGTAGGCGGCCCAGACAGCGGCGTAGGCCAGGATCGGACCGGCCACGTCCGTCAGGTTCGACCAGCGGATCCACATGAGATACCAAGCCTTCGGCGAGCCGGATGTGAGATCGAGCCCCGTCTCCGTGTCGCGCTTTTCGCGGCCCACGTAGAAGGCAACGCCGAGGGCGCCACCCAGAAGGTAGGCTGGCCAGAGGGCAAACCATGGGCTGAGAACGACCGCCATAACGACGGCGATGAGCTGCGCCTCGAGAATGTGCCCGAAGAAGCTCTTGTCGATTTTGAACGTGCCGATCATTTCTTGCTGTCCCGTAGATATTCGAGGGCGCCCTGATTGGTGTCGTACTGCCGATCGCGCTGGCGTTCGGACAGGTGATCGATGACAGAGCCGCAGGCAGTCAGAAGCAGGCAGCACAAGGCCGCCGCAATGATGCGGGTCATGGGGATGTCCTTTGGCTACGGCCAGTAGGCGTCGTCGGTGAAGTCGAGCGGGATCGGTTCGGCGTCCTTGAGGGCGCGAGCGGCAAAGATCATGCCTTGCTTATGTGCCATCGCGGTCTGTCCGAATGCGAAGACCGTCTGCGCGTCCATGGGGTGGACGGTGTTGTCGGCTGCGATCCACACGAAATCGCTGTCGCCGCCGTGCCAGCGCAGGTCGCCGGGCTGTGCGCCATTCGTCATGGCGGCTAGTGCGGCCAGAGACGCCCCGGTGATGTTTTCGCGATCCTCGGGGCGTGACTGGTAGACGACGCCACCGAAGGTAAATCCGGCGGAGACGCGGCGATCGCGTTCCGCATCGACGGCGTCGGAGGTTGGCGATGGCAGATCGGCCAGATCGTGCACAAAGGTGACGACACCGGACACTCGCTCGACACCCGTGCCGACCGCGATCTTGCCTTCGAGCATCGCCGCCGCTGGCGCGATCATATCGTCGCGCCAGAGACCGATTGCCTCGAGTTCTTCGGCCGGCAGGATGTCGATATTGAGCGGATAGCTTATGGCGTCGTCGCCTTCGCCAATAGGTTCGCCCCGCCAGACGGGGAACCGTCCGGGTGTTTCTCGCCATAGTGTCATGGGTGCCTCACTCAGGGTGCCAATTTAAACTCAGAGAGAGCAACATCGCTTGATGCCTTCCGAACACGAATATTCGTGCACTGGGCGTTGATGACCTCTGTTTTCATTGTTCCGGACGTGGGACCGGTAGCAGTTACATATCCCGACAACGTGCGAATAGTTGTCCAACTCGACCCACCATCATTAGACACTTGGAGTTCCGCGCCGTTCAACTGCGCGGCCGACCAGCTTCCTACAGCTACGTTGTTCGGGGGGCCGAGAATTATTGATGTCACGAATGCCGATGCCACCAGATTAGCCGTAATGTGATGCGGGGCCGCTCCACTGGTGGCCGTCATCGGAGCGAACAGCCCGTCTGACATATTAAGAACGCTGGCTGGCTGGTGCCCCGTCCCCACATAAGGGCCAGTCTGCGAAAACGACGCAATAGCAGGCCCAGCACCCCCCATGAACATGCTGTCCGAAAACATCGTCATGCGCCGATAGCCCTCAAGGTGTAGCGGATCACGGTCGCGGAGATGACGTGATAATCGATCACCGACGTGACGCCCGCCGTGGTGTTGATCGACGGGGCGGTGGACTGCCCGAACGGCTTCCAGTTTGACGCGAAGGCAAGCGGATGGCCGCCAGAACCGTCCTGAGTGATCGCGATCGAGCCCTTCTGGCCAATCTGCGTCGCCTGGTTGGTCGGGTTAGCCAGCGTGCCGGTATGGGCGTATGCCGTCACCTCGAAGTCGTTGTTAGCGGCGAGGTCGATAGTCATTGTCGTCGCGCTGGCGACTGAGGTGACAGCAGACCGCTGCGGCTTGGTAAACTGCTGCGCGACGCTGGTCTTGGCCATGCCCGCTACAGCAGTGGAAATAGCAGAAGTGCGCGCTGTAGCCTCAGCCCCTACCGCTGTGCTGATTGCAGAATCAGCTTGACCAGTCGTGTAGAAATTCGCCGGATTGAACGTCGCCGCAGCAGCCGCCGAAGCAGCAGCCGCAACCTTCGACGCATCGGCCAACACCGCAGCCGCAACCGCAGTATCCTTGGCCGTCACCGTCGTTGCCTTATCGGCCGCAACGGTCGCCTTGTCGGATGTCACCTGCCCGGCGAGCGTCTCAACGGTTCCGAGGATGGCCTGCTGCGCGACCGTAGCCGCCGCAAGTCCACCGATCTCCCAGTCCGTATGCGGACCCGGATTGCCGGCAACGCTGATGATTTCCACCGTCAGCGCGCCGGTCGTCGGATTGTAGGACAGCAGCCGGGCCAGCGCGTAATCTGCGATCGTCGCGACGCGGGTGATCGCAAGGAAGGCAGTCGGCTGGAACAGTTCGCGTCGCGCGCCCTCGTCCACGATGAACACGAGCTCGTCATTCAAGACCAGGGTGTGCGACGTCGCCGAAGACGCCGTCATAAACCCGAGCTCGAGAACGTCCTCGATCTTCTGGAACGCGGGTGCCAGCACTTCGTCGATGCGCGTCAGGCCCTGTCGCGTCAGCGTGTCGGTTGCGCTCTCCCAAGAGATTCGCAACTCCTCAAGCGCGGCAAGGCGCTGGTCGACGCGGCCGTGGATGAGATTGAAATACTTCTCATCCAGGTCGGTTTTGCCGTCGACCATCTTCGGCATATTTGGCGTGCCGTGTTCCAGAGACATTGGCTTACTCCGCGGTCTCGGCGATCTTGCCGGCGGCCTTCAGTTCTTCGCGCAGCGCCGGCGACACCCGAAGGCGCCCCGGCACGAGCTTCATTCCAGGCAGGTCATGGGTCTGAGTCAGCGTGACCCAGACCATTCCTTCAGAAGGCGTCTTCTTTGCGGCCATGGTGGCGCTCCTTAGCTGACTGCGACGTCGACGCGCTCAAGGACGAGGTACGGGGGAACGTCCTCTGTGCGAGCGCCGGTGATGTCGATCTTGTAGGTGCTGATGTTGCTGCCGACCGCGAAGGCGAAGCGGGCGCGCTTGGTGCCCGCCGTGTCATCCACAACCTGACCGGCCGTACCGGTGGTCGTCGAGGCAAAGCTACCGCCGTGCTTCAGGTTGACTTCCAGATCCTGGTCGGGGTCGGTCGGATCGTAGTTGTCGAGCCAAAGGTCCACGATGAAGTTCTGCTTAGCCGAGCCGAGCGTTCGCGCTGTGGACAGGTGGTGGAGTGCTAGACCGGCACGGCGAACCGTGATGACGTTGTTGCTGAGCTTGATCGCGGCCTGCAAAGACGACGTGCCAATGAACACGCCGCGGAGCTCGATTGTATCGGGCCGGGAAGCGAGAACGTCCGGCTCCTTCAGATCGCGCCACACGCCAGCGATACGGCCTTCCAGATAGAAGCCCGTGCCGTCCGGTTCGTCGGCCTGGATATCGTACTCAAGGGCGTCGATGCCACCGGCCAAAGTGATCGTGGCCAGCGACACTTCGGTGCGCGTGCGCGTGAACTTGTCAGCATAGAGCTTGATCTTCAGGTCGCGGCCGGTCGTCGGCGAAACCCAGTCCTGATCCTGGCCATAGAAGAGCGTGCCTTCCGTAAAGCCCACCGGCGCCGTTTGAATACGGTGGTTGCCGGTTGTGATCAGGATGAAGCTGTAGAGCTTACCGGCCTCAAAAGAGCCGGGCGGCAGGTTGGCCGTGGTTTCCAGGCCGCCGGTCTTCAGGTCGGCGTAAGGCACAGTCACCTTGGAAATGACCTTGAGCTGGTCGGGCTTGGCGTTGTTGGTATCGCAAAGCAAAACGGTCACGTCGCCAGAGGTGTCAAGCTGGGTCAGGAAGAACCCGACCCGCGAGATTTTCATGGCGCGCGCGGTGCGAAACGTCTGCGCGATGGCGACGCCGGTATGGGTAACAGTTGCCATGGTGGCCTCTCAGTTATCGGACTCTCTTGGCCACGTACTGGGTCTTGTAGGACCCATCAGCCTGCTTGACCTTCGTCTCGCTGATGATCGTTCCAGACGTTCCGCCACCCTTGATCAGCGCAGCCTTGGCGGCAGCGATGGACGTGTACGTTCCGACGGTCGTTTGCTTGGAGCCGCTGCTCTTGACCTCAGTCACAACGCCTTGCGTCTGGTAGGACGAGGCCGACAGATCGCCATTGGAACCCGGCACTTCGAGAAGGATTTCGTACTCGTGCGCCGGCGTGATCCAGTCGGTATCCCAGCGGCGAACCAGCGGGTCGGTCGGATTGAGAAGCTGCAGGTTCTTTTGCGCGGTCGTGCTTTCGAAGCCCAGCGCACCGTTCGCCAGCGTGTGGCCGGCAGCCGAAGACGGGTCAGTCTCGTCATCGGTGGCAAAGTCGTCCGATGCGTAGGCCGAATAGCTGTCCGGAAGTTTTGCAGCTTCCTTGACGCGCGCCAGGTCAACAAGCGCCTCAATGAGGTCGGCGCGGTTGGCCTTGCCGTTCGTCGTTTCGAACAGCACCGACATCTGCGTCGTCAGTGCGCCGATTTGCGGCTCTGCGCGCTTGCGGAAATTTTCGAGCTCGATCAGCTGCTCGCCGTGCTTTTTCAGCGACGGCAGCTTGGTCGACTCTTCCATCACGATCGAATCGATGCCGGTCGTGCCAAAGAGAATTTTAGCGACGAGCACGCTGTTCGGCGGGAGAGTCGGAAGCTGCGGGTCGATGTTCGGCGTGCCGACAACTTTCGTGAGGTTGCCCTGGCGAAGCTTCCGCATGGGGACGGCCTGCGGCTCGACCTGGTCGCTATCCGCATCAATAAGGAAGTCGCGCTCTTCAACCTGATCGTCTACATCGTCTTCGCCGGAAGCGACGATCGCGATGTAGCGCTTATACTGAACCGGAAGATTCTCATACAGATTGAACGGAACGGGGCCTTCGACGCCGTAGACTTCCCCGCCGGTGACAAAACATCCCTGAGCAACTGAGATTGCCGTTGCGCTGGTTGCGGTCGTGGCAAGGCCGGCATAGCGCGCCTCGTCCGTGACGGCTTCCTTGACGATGCGATCGAGCGACGCGCGGGTGATCTCCTGAATGCCATTCAGGTCGGCGGGGTCAAGCTCCTGCCTGTCGCGAAAGACGACTTGCTTTTCCATATTAGCTCTCTACGAGTTGGCCGGCGGTGATGGACCCGGCACGGTGTTGCACTCCAGCGCGTGCCACGCCGGTCGTTTTCGTTGAAATCAGGATCTTGTCGGACAGCCGCTTGTGCGACCGGACCGCGCCCTTGACGAGCGCGAGCTCATCCTTGGGCTTGTGCATCAGGAAGCCGGCGACGAACTGCGCCGCGGCAAACGGGTGACGCTTGTAGCGAACCTTGATTGTGAGCTCGGCGTGATGCGGCGGCATGCCCAGCCGGGTGTGGCCAAGAAACGTCGACGCGCCCTTCCGCTCCAACGCGCGGCTGGGATCGTACAGATAAGTGCGGCGATAGACCCGCTCGCGAGCACGGGAGGCCTGCGTCATTCCGGCGAACCAGGTTGCGCCGGGGAATGCCCTCCCCGCAACAGCCGTGCGCCTCTGCCCGACCTGCCGGACCATCTGCGCCACAACGTCGATGGGCGTCATGGACGGGTAGACCATCCGACGCGCCAGTTGATCCTGGCCAGGGACGACGAGCGTCTCGCGCGTGTGAATCGAGAAGATGCGCTTAGGTGCCGTCGACATCAGGACGAAAACCTTGCGGTCGCCCAGGGGCCGGTAATGGTTGTCCCTCGCCGGAGAACGCTGGCGCAGATCAAGCCGCTCCTGCGTCTCGGCCGTCTCCGTCGAATAGCGACGCTCCAGAACGGTCAGTTCTGTCTCGTTGCCATGATCCCAGATGAAGGCGCGCGGCAAAGCCCGGAAGAACGCTTCGGTCGGCAGCGGAAAGCGCCGCTCGACAAAAGCATGTTTGGAACCTGGATAAAGGCCCTTCGCCGTGCCCCGGTCTCGGCGGGGGTAGATTCGAAGCTGCGGGTAGCGGGCGAGAAACTTCGCACGCTGCTCAGGAGTCGTGTTGGGCGACAGGAACGTCTTTGCCGGCGGAACTATGGCTCGCTTGAGCTCACCGCCGGCAATCTCGATCGCCAGCCGCAGACCGGCCTCGGTCCCCTTCAGTCGGTGCAGCCGGACAGCGGCGTCGATGGCGCGGCGCTTCTGCGCGTCCGACCACTTGTCGTTCCAGATATCCACCGACCATTCATGCGCCAGAAACGGCAGCAGGTGGGCCGGGCAAGTCCAGGGGTCTTTCGACCGGCGGATGATATCGACGTCAAGGGCCTCCCAGCGCTCTGCCGATCCCTGCTCTATCGCCTTTTCGAATGGCTCGGTCGACGCGGCCGGCAGAAGTGACGCTGTCATATCAACTAGCCTTCGTGTTCGAGAACCTGGACGTTGATGCTCGTGCAGATGGCAAGGTCGCCGTTTCCGATGACGAGATCAGAGGCGGGCGAGATCAGGCTGACGCGATCAACCGGGCCGACCGTCGCCGCAGCGATAATTGCCGACTTGGGGACGTCGCGGGCCGGGACGCGGCGGGCGGCCGCCATGGAAGCCAGGCTCGTCTCAATCGCGGCCCTCACGGCGACACGATCCGGGCCGGGTTGCACGTAGGCAATCAGGTCGATCGAGTATGGGACCGTATAGACTGACCGCACCGCCACTTCGTCAGTGAGAGGCTTGATGTCAGGCCGGCTGAGGTAGGCACGAACGGCCTCCACAACCTCTGACGGCGCGGTTGATGCGCCCTGACGTGCCTGCACCGCGACGCTGACCTTGCCGGGAGCGGGCGACCAAACATCGACATTTAGAACACGGGCGTCGGATGTCAGCGCATGGAAAGCATAGGCGCCCACAGGGCCGGCAACCGCGAAGGCCTCGGGCGCCAGCAAAGTGCGACGGCGGAGCTCCGCATCGCTCTCCATGACCGCCGGCGTCGAGCCGGAAGCTGCGGTGATGACGCGACGGACAACGCCGAAGCGTGCTGCAAGGTGCTCAAGATCGGAACCAGTAGCGAAAGCCACCATGACGGCGCGAACCGCGTCGTTCACGCGAGCATAGGCCAGCAGTTCTCGGTAGGCGTCGTCCTGCGCATGAATGATGGCAGGGTCGGTCTCGAGCGAGGCGACATCGAACTCGATTCCGATGGCCTCGAAGAGTTCAACGAGGCGCGTCTTGCGCTCCGCCATGATCACTTCGTAGTCGATGCCCTTGATAGCCAAAGGCGCCGGAAACCTGGAGAGGTCCAGCGTATCGGCGGAAAAACGGGTCGCCATGGCTACCTCTCAAAGACAACCCGCGCCGTCGCATCCTCCGCGACCGAATAGTCACCGAGATGCCCGCGCGGGAAATATGTGCCGTAAATGACGAGCGCCAGGACGCCGGTGGGCTCGGCGCGCTCAACAGCGCCACCGCGCATGCGGAAGCGAGGCTCCCAACGCGCAATGGCCGTGGCGGCTGCCGAGTAGACGGCCAGCACGTTGCGCTGGATCATCTTCGTGTCGACGAGGTCCGGAAGATCCGAGCCGAACTCGCGGCGCATGACGCGCGAGCCGATCGGCGTCGTCAGGATCTTCTTGATTGACTGCTGGACATGCTGCCAGCCCGTGAGCGCGGCGCCAGTGGCCGCGTTCACGCCGGTTGAATCGGCCATGAGGGGTGTCCTGTGTCGCGGGCTAGTGCGGAGTGCTCGTGTCCGAGCCGCCGACAACAATGCCGCCGTGTACGTGCGTATCGCCGATGTTCTTGCCGTTGTGCGTGAGCGTGCCACTCTCCAGCGTTATCGCGCCGGCCGTAATCGTCACGCCATCGCCGCCCGCCTGAATGACAGTAGAGCCGATCTTGAGATGAAACGGCGTGTTGCCGGTGTTCTCGCGGGCGTTCGCCTCTGAGTATGTTGACATCTCGATGACAGCGTCCGTCAGGTCGCCGCTCTCCGAAACAAGGTCGATCTGCTCTCCTGCTGTGTAGACGACGTCCATCTTGACGCCGCCCGCTCCGTAGGTCTTTGGCTTCACCCAGGGCGACAGGTACGGCGTGCCGCCCTGCTCCGAGATTTTCACACGGTACTGGCCCTTGTCGTTAGGGCCTTCGGCGATCGTGCCGGTGCGCTTGCGATTGCGAGCTCGCCGCTCAATCTCAGCCAGGCGGTGGTGCAGATGAGCAATTTGCTCCGGAATCTCTTTCGGGATCATGGCTGGCGGTCCGAACCGTCGAGTTTAAATTTGTGCTCGTCGTCGATGGATGCACCAATTAGGTCCACGAAATACTTGAAATTGAAGCGAATGATGTGCGGACCATCATGTGAGATCACACCGATCGAAAGGCCAGACTCTCCCTCGGTTCCCTCATCTTCGAGCCCGAAGGTTAGGGCATACACGTCATTAAATTCGATTGCTTTTGTCATGCCATGCTCCCTACTGGAGTCGCATCAGACGGAATGACTTCCGTGATCTCGATATCGTCCTCAGCACCAGATGGCGGCACGATAAGCAAGTTGCCGGCCTCCGTGCGCGTCATGCCGTAGCGGGCGATGTCGAGCTCCCACGAGAACGGCGTACCTGCAAGCTGCGCCTGCATCAGCGCCACCTGGGCCGCGACTACGTCGTCTTCCAGTTCGGCGGCCTTGGCGAAGAACATGGCCAGCGGGTGGGTGTCCTTTAGGGTGGCGCCGCGGACGGGGTCGGCGCGGAGTACTGCGGTAACTCGAAGCTGCTGAGCGGCAAGGCGAACGCCGTTCTCGGCTGAACTGGTCCTTGCCCTCGACAGCTTAGAGAATCGCGAGACGAACTTACGAAACAGCTCCGCCCACTCATTGTCTGGGTCGGAAAGAGCATCACCGATCTGCCGTACGACAATGTCGAGATAGAACTCGAATGAAGCGTCCGTCGAGGGGATTCCAGGATAGACCCCACTTACCCCGGTCTCCTGATCCACGCCTACGACGGCAGATGTGATTCCGAACTCAAACACGAAATCAGTATCGCCATTCAGGGCCATCGAACGGATCGAGGCATCGTCGCCATCGACCTTCGAGTCGTCCGCGTAAATCGAGATAAAGGGCTTGTCCTGGTCGGAAACGGGGTTGCCATCCGCGTCGGCATCCAGGGCGCCCATCTGGCTGTCGAGCACGTTGGTGCCGACAAGCGTGCGCCCCTTGAGAGCCTGGACGGCAGCGATGCGAGCCGCGATTCGAACTAGGGACATCGTGCCTCCTCGCGCCGTCGGTTACGCCTGGTTCAGCGTCACAACGATAAGATTTGAGTGACGATCGGACACGTACGCCACCTCGAACCAGGGTTTGCCAGTTCGTTCGTTTGCGCGGACCTTGTCACCCTGAGCCGGCATTGGGCCGGTATAGATCGAGCGGTCCAGGCAAAGCTCCGCCTGTCCAGCCGAGAGGCGGGTTGCATAACCAGAGTCGGGCTTGAAAGTGGTGTCGCCTGCCACGGCTAGGGACATGCAGCGCACGTCAATCATGCCGCGGTCAGGATCGACCGCGGCATTTTTCATAAATGAGAGGCGGACCTCCTCACCGAACGTCGCGCCAACTTTGCCGTCGACCACGGCCTCGAGTGTCCGCCAATTCACCATCAGGCGTTCAGGACGACGATTCCGGCGTCCGACGGGTTCGCTGCAGCTTCAGCGGCTTTGGCGACAAGCGTATTGCTCGTCGTTGTGGTGGTGAACACCTTGGCTGTGTCGTCCCAGTAGATGTCGGCGCCTACGGCCCAGGCCTGGGCAGAGGTCTTGGCGTGCGAGAACACGCCCTTGCGCTTGATCTCGACGGGATCGCCGGACTTTGCGCTGAAGGCGGCAATGCCAAAAAGCTTGCCAACGAGGACGCCCGCGCCAGAGGCAACGTCATACGGAGCCGCCACGGTGAGAGTGTCACCCGGCTGAATGTAATTTTTCATTTCGATCTCCCGAAAAGGTGGGCGGCCGAAGCCGCCCTTTAGGATTAGGCGCCTGCGTTCTTCAGGAGGCCGCGGTGATCCATGGTCTTGGCGCCGACATCGAGGCGAGCCTTGACCTCAAGACCGTCAACGTCGAAGCCCTGGCGCGATTCCGTGTAGACCCCGCGATTGCCTTCGAGGTAGGCAATCTCGACAGTGTCGATCTGCGACGGTGAAGCGGCCAGATACCAGGCCGTCGAGCTGCCGGCGATGTCGGTTGCCGTAGCGGCGCCCTTCTTGATGCCGTTGTCCAAGCGCGGCTCAGCAATAATGGAGAGCGAGCGCATGGATGCCGTGGCAGCCTTGGCGGTATCCGTGACATTCACGAGAAGCTTGAGCTCCTGCTCCGCCTTCGTTTCCAGATCGACCGGAACGATGAGGAACTGCGGGCGGATATTCAGGACGGTCTTGCCGTCGAGGCCCACCTGTTTCGCCATCAGCGCCTTGGCGAGACCGAGCGGACCGACGGCAAATGCAGCCGCGGTCGGCAGGTTCTTGTGATCGGCATGGAACAGTGCCGTGCCGTCGCCCATGATCGGGTTGCTAAGGATTTGCGCCCAAACGAGGTCCGACTCAAGCTGAGCAGCCGCGCCACCCATCAGCTGCGGGATGCGGCCGAAGGCGTTCATATCATCGTTGATGATGACCTGACGGGTAATCGCGATGATCTTGCCGAAGGTCGCAACCTTGTACGATTCCTTCCCTTCAACGAGGCCGGCCCGCTTGTATTCGCCACTCTCGTTGACCTTGTCGAAGGCGGGACCTTCGCCGAGCTGCGCGCGGTTGACCAACTTGAAGTCAGCAACCGAAGCCTCGCGGACGAGCGGGCGGAAGGTTTGGCCAGCGGCCTCATAACCAGCCCTGAGCGTCGTATTGACGACGTTGCCAAGAATTACTGGGAAGTCTGACGTCGAGTGGAAGCCGCCGGAACGCTGCGCAAGAGCCGTGCCGGCGATTTCATCGCGAGCCATCCCGCGCGTGCTAACGCCGCGGATTTCAAGGGCTTCACGCGCCATATCCATGAGCGAGAAGCCGCGGTACTCACGAGCGGCCGCCGTAATTTCGGAAGTCGGGTCGGCGCGATGCATAAGGGCGTCGCGCATTGCTGCGGCGCGCTTTTCATGATGCTCTTCACCAACTCGGGCAGGGCTTCGATTGTCCACGCCAGGTGCCTCGCGTTTAATCATCTTGTCGAGCAGCGCGGAGCGGAAGGCTTCCACAGAACTGCCGTCGTCGATGTAGGTGTCGGCCAGTTCGACCTCACTTGCGTCACGAGCAAGCTTGCGGATCTGCGAAACGCGATCACGCTCCTCACGTACAGCACGTGCAGAAGCGTCGCCCTCGGTAGCCTTGGCGGCCTCGATCTTGCGCTTCAGGTTGGAGACTTCCGACAGGATGCCTTCATGCTCTTTTTCGATCGCACGGGCAGCGTCTGCCGCGGTGTCGTCCTTGATCTCTGCGAGCTTTTCAGCGGCCCGCTTCTCGAGAGCGCGCAGCTCTACAAGCATCTGTTCCATTTTGTGTCCTTTGGTGGGATGGGGCCGGTTCAGGCCACTGACTGACGCTGACGCATCGCCATGCGAATGCGCCGAGCTTCGTTTCGGCCGGTGGCCGTTTCGCTGACAAACTCGCATGGGACCATAACTGGCCCCTCTTTGCGGATCTGAGAGCCAGCGTCCGCTGGGACCGGAACCGCGGAAATCTCCAGCGGCTCCCAGTCAACGACACGCCATTCTTCATCGTTGCCGTCGCCGTCCGCATCGGTCTTAACGACCTTGTGGATAGCGTAGCCGACAGAAATATTCCGGATAATGCCATCGCGGATCTTTTCGACGACAGCCTTGTCCTCGTCAGCACGAGACAGCTTTACCCTCGCATAACCCTTGCCGCCCTCGATGCGAGCGCTGCCAGGAACCACGGAGCCGATAACGTCGCCGAGGTCCCAGTCGTTATGCGTATTGAGGAACGGCGCGCCGGCGTTGAGGCGATCAAGACGGACGGACTTGGGCGTGACTTCCAGGATCTCCTGATAGTATCGCTCAGACCGCCACGACCAACGCCGCACCGCGGCTCCGGTTGTCCAGATCACTTCGATCGTGTTGTCCGCTTCGTCGAACGACGCAGAACGCACCTCGGCGCCCATCCCGAATTTCGGGAGGTTTACAATTTTCTCGTTCATGAGGTGTCCTTGTCGGGATCGTCGTCCGTAGGTTCGACCTGCGTTTGGCCAGCCTGAGAAAGATTTCGCGGATCGCTATCAAACTTCAGCTTGTGCTTATCCAGCAGGGCGTTCCACTCGATGTATCCAGCAATAACCTCGTCTGGCGTGTAGCCAGTCTCGGCAATCGCAGTCAGGGGATTCAGCAGGCCGGAGCGCATTGCTGCGACCCGTGCATTCACGTCCTTCGCCTCGTCTGCGCTGGGGAAGCGCGGCGGAGACCATTCAACCGGGACCTTTGGGGATTTGATCTTGCCGGCGAAATAAGCCGCCTCGCAGAACCAGTCCCAGATGGGCTGGCAGATCATGGGAATGATCACCTTCCACTGCAGATCGTCGATCGTGCGCTTGTAGGTGCCCAGGCCAATCTTGCTGGACGAGTAATTGACCTTGTCCAGCCGGCCGGAAATCAGGGCGTGAGGCACGCGGAAGCCCGCCGCTATGGTATGCAGCATTGAGGTTTTGTAAGCCTCGTAGCTGGCCGTAGCCGCCGGCTGGGTGAACTTTATGTCCTTGCCGCCGCGAGCGTGGTAGAACATGCCGGGCTCGAACTTTTCGACGATCTCGCCATCAGCGTTGTAGACGCCGGGTGTGCTAGGCTCGCCGTCTTCTCCGGTGACCACCGGTATGCCAAGTCCGCCCTCTTCATCGCCGCCGGTAACCACGCCGACCATGCAAGACTCGAGCTTTTTGCGGACGATTTCCGCTTCCTCGTACGTTGCCAGGTCATTCGTGGGCGTGATCGCCGCATGTCCCCATGGCACGCCCTGCGACTGGCCCGCGCGCTGCTTGACGAAAGCAAACGCCACATCAGTCGCAGCAACCGGGATCGACGAAAGTGATGAGCGCATTGAGACGGCGGCATTACCGGGATGCTGCGGGTGCAGCCAATATGCCGTCGTCTTGCCGAGAGCATCGTATTCGATGCCGCGATCGATGCGTCGGCCGGACGATACGTCGGAATTCTTTGTAGAATCGAGGTGATCGATCTCGAACACCTGAAGCTGCAGCGGGACGGCTAGCCCGTCCTCTGCACGTCGCCTGCGCCGGCGCACCAGGCCTGTGCCCGCCTCGAGCATTTCACTGGTCGTCAAGCTGACGATCCCGTTGAAATCCAGATGCCCGTCAGCATCGCACTGTTTCGACCATTCGGCGAAAAGCTTGTTGATGCGCTTGTCCTTCGACCGCGGCACAATTCCGGCGCCGACGGCGTGGGTCACGAGGACTGATAGCGCGTTGGCTGCATAGGGATTGTTCCTCACGAGGTCGCGCATGCGGTCACGCATCAGCGAACCGGCAGCGCTTATCTCCGCATCGGCGCTGCTGTTTGGCGTGCGCCATGAGCTATTGAGCCTGCCACGGGAGGCACCATCATAGCCTCGCGCCATGATCTCGATCGCGGCACGCTGTCGAAGCCGACGGGCGCCAGCGGCGGGAGCAACCCAGCCGATGGCGCGGTCCAGAATGTTTTGCTTCATCAGAATGCCGCCAGTGTCACGCGCGACTTCGGCGACTGCTGCGCCTCAAGCCAATCAAGGGTCTTCATCATGTCGGCCAGAGAGTGGTACTCGACTTCGCGGTGCATGTTTCCCGAGCGAATAATGACCTTGCGCGTTCCTTGCGCGATGGCGTCGCGGAGAGCGGCAATTTGTGCAGAGTTGTCAGCCATTTGCCGCCCTCCTAGAGCCATGTCGATTTCGCCTTCCGCGGCTTTGTGGGCGCGGCGGGCGCTGCTGCCTGAGCAGGTGTGTTGTCGTTTACGGGAGAGGGCGCGGTGGCCACGATGGTTGCGGTCGTCCGTGCCGGCTTCGGGTTCTCAACGCCACATTGAAGCTCAAGTCTGTGCCAATGGGCGTTCGGCCAGCGATCTGCGCCCATCTGCCAGACCATGGCGCGGGCATAAACCCGACAGTCCAGAGCCTCGTTGCGCTCACGCGTTTTTACCCAACGCAACTTGCCGAACCCCGTGACCTTGTTTTTCTCGGTCACCAACTGCTCGGCAACGAGCTGCTCTACCCATTCGCCCGTCGCTCCCTGCGGGATATGGACGTATCCATCCGGAAAGCAGACCCCGACCTCCAGATCCTCGTCGGTCGGCTTTTCCAGCCGCAGATAGCGGTAGAGCTCCTGCTTGAAGTACGGACCGCTGACCATGAAGAGGGCGAGCCCGCGCTTGATCTTGCGCCCACTGACAGAGACGTCCATCCACCGCGGCCCGTCTACTGGAGACACCGAATTGAGCTTTTCCCTGTCGCCCTTGATCGCAACGACCTGACTACGCCCCTGCAGGCGGCACCACTCATAAACAACAGAGGTCGTGAGACCGTCGCCGGTATCGATAGCAGCCCGAAGGATCGGCAGTTGAGCGCCGCCCGCATGTGGCCAGGTCCGCTTGAGGGCAGCAGCGAGGTCTTTCCAAACCTGGTTGCCGATGTCGGCCGTCACGCCCTCGAATACAAGGACATCAACGAGCCACGACTCCAGCCCCCGCCCCCAACCCCAGACGTGCATTTCGACGCGGTCACGCTGGACGTCGATGCCGGCGGTAAGGAAGCAGGCGCCGCGCGGAACGGTTCCGATCGAATGGTGGTCGCGGCGGTCGTACAATTTCCGCCACTCCGGGGCATCCCCGGTGATCTGGAAGGGCAAACCCAGCTGCGTGTTATAAAACGTCTTCAGAAGTTCCGAATTCTTGGACTTCGATGCCTTGAGCCACTTGCGTGCAACGTCGTCCAGACCGCCCCACGGCGAATAGAGCTTGGACGCCCAGAACCCGGCATGTCCCTCGAACAGGGACCGCTTGCCACAGTGCTCGCAAAGCGAATGACCTTCGCCGTCCCACTTGGTCGGCGTCTGCTCATGGCCGCAGCACATGAAGGTCGCAGTCTGACGCCATTCAATGGCATCGGACGTACGAAGAAGGCGCTGACGCGCCGTCTCGTCCCATGGCTGGTCGCACTCGACGCAATGGTAGCGCGCCGTGCTCGGAAGGTGCTCACCGTCCGCAGACTTGTCCCACCTTACCCGCTCGAACTCGAGGACCTGGCGGGTGTCGCAATGCGGGCACGCGAGAAACGGCTTCCGCTGGTCGGACGCCTCGTATTCCGATTCGATCTTCGAGTTGCCCCCGATGGTCGGCGAGCAAGCGCGAATGAACTTGCGATTCCAGAATGACGCGGCGCGCTCTTCAGCAAGCGACAGCGGGTCGCCTTCCTTGCCGGCGCTGGCCGGGTACTTGTCGACCTCATCCGCGAGAACGACACGGATCGGCCGCGACGCAAGGTCCACCGGGCTGTTCGCACCGACGATCGTCAGGTGGCCGCCGTCGAAATCCTTATGCAGGATGGTGGTGCCGCTATCCTTGGATCGCGCCTCTCGCACGCGTTCCTTGATCACAGGCGTGTCGCGCCGCATCTTGTCGAAGCGGTCCTTCGACCAACTCTCTCCGAGCTTGGTCGTCGGCTGGATCAGGATGATTGGGGCCGGGTCCTGGTGGATGTAGAATCCGACGACGTTGTTTAAAAGCTCCGTCTTCATGAGCTGCGTGCAGCACATGATGGTGACAGTATGGATTCGCAGGTCGGTTGCAGCCAGCATCGGGCCGCGCGCCACTTCGACGTTCGAAGTGCGCCAGCGGCCAGGAGACGACGACGCTTCCGGGCTGAGATACCGGTGGGTATCGGCCCATTCGACCAGATTAAGCTTAGGCGGAGGCGTCAGCCCCTTCTGCCTGGATATCGTCAGGCGCTCGCGCAGCTTCGCTTGCCCTGCCGAAGTCAGTGCCGGATAGCTCATTGAGTGCCCCCGAAATCTCGTCAAAGACGCGATCACGAACAACAGCCGGATCAGGCTCGTTCGTCAGCGTCAGCGCCAGCGTTCCGGGTATTGCCAGGAGCCGCGCACGGACGCCGCTCAACACCATGTCGACCTCGGTGCCTACGACCTCGATCTCGACCAGTTCCCCGCTTTCGACAGCAAGCTTCAGTTCGGCAAGCTGCGCCTCGGCAACCACCTTGCGGCGCCTGCCCTCATCCTCTGAGATGACCGCGCCATCCTCTCCCTTGCCGCCGGCAACCTTCGACAGAAGGCGCTGCTCGCACCAGCGAATGACGTCCGCCGTGTTGTAGGTCGCAGACTTGCCGCGCCCCCCCTTCTGCAGCACCGGCATGCCTTCCTTTTCCCACGCTCTGATGGTGACCGCGGAAACATCGATGATGTTAGAAAGCTCCGACTGGTTGACTTCTTTGCCGCCGGCCATGTCGAGCGCCTTTCGAACTTAGCGGAGGCGCAATGTTACTACGTAACATTGACGGCTACCCGAACCTGGAAAGCAAAGTCGGTATGAAAATTTTCGAACCGAGTTCGAGATCGGGCCTCATCGCCCGCATCGGGGGTGGGGGTGGTTTCGGAGGACCCGACCGAGGGAGGGGTGGTGTGGCACATCTGCCACACTAGGAGACGATGCCCTTCGATATGACCCTGATCTCATGTTCGATACGCGGTTGAAGTCGCTTCGCACCCTGGAGCCAGGCAGCAGCGGTTGCGCCCTGCACCATCTCCACGGGAATGAATAGACCTGAGCGTTCTTTCTGGAACTTGGTGCCCTCACGCCGCCGCTTGATGATCCCCGCCCTGACGAGCGGATTGCTCTTCACGGCGTTATAGCTGTGGCCATCACCGACTCTGGAAAAGACCTGGCCATTCCAATTTGGTTTGACGACACGCTTCGGCCACCATCCGGCTTTCATAAAAGTACCGAGAATAACTCGTGGAGAATTCCACGGCTTGGCCTGCACGCCTCGGCGCGTCTCGCGCGGACTGAAGTAGCGCAACGAGATATTGCCGCCTTGGCCATGCACAACGTATGCGAGGGTGGACGGCGTCGCCTGCTCTACCTCTCGCCTCACCGCCTTGATGCCCGTCCTGCGAGGCAGGCCCGTCTGATCGGCAAGAGCCCTGCCCGCCTCGTTGCCTACCGTCTGGCCAGTGCGGTTGATGGCACGGGTGAAGGCTCGTCTGGCCTTGGCTTCGCTGCCAAGGCTGCGCGTGGCTTCCTCCAGCAAGGCAAGGCCATTGCCTTGGACGGTGATGAGGATGACCATGTGTGCGGCCCTCAAAGTGTGAAAATGCCGCGAGCCAGGCTTCGAACCCGCATCCACCCCTAGGGGCTGACTTGACCGATTAGTCCATCACGGCAAACTGGTTGCGGGGGCAGGATTTGAACCTGCGGCCTTCAGGTTATGAGCCTGACGAGCTACCGGGCTGCTCCACCCCGCAGAAAAGCGCACCACGAACGCCCGGTGCCGGGAGAGCGCATATAGCGCAGGCATGAATGCCGGCAGTTTCCGTTCATCAGGCGGGATTGCCGGCCGAAGGCTGTGGGCCTTGAAGAAAGAAACGTGTTGCCTGGAATCGAACCAGGTCCAGCCTGCCAGTGGCCGCCGTGCTTTGCCGTTACACCACAACACGTAAACAAAAGCGGCCGCTCAACCCCGCATCGCAGGGGAGCAGCCGCACGATCACCTGTCGCCGAGGAGAGAGGAGGCGCCAGGGGATGGGAATGAAGGCAACCGCGCCACCGGTTGAATTGCGCGATTTTCTGAAGCGGGGCTACGCACATAACCGCTGTGGCCGCCATCATGGCGTTTAACCGGTCGCGGGGCACTGCGCCCTACGGCACCACGAAAGAAGTCACGAAGATGGATGCACGCGCAAGTCAACGTGCATCGATAGTCGGCGTCCGCGCTTGCCTGCGGCTGATAGCCATAAGCGCAACCGTCACCGGCTCGCAGCATCTTCGTGGGCAAGGCGCAATGCGCCCGCTGATATGGACGAGACGGCCATGGGTAACTGATTAGCCCCAGCGCCTCCGTCTCGATGGTTAGACGATCTTGACGCCGCCACGGTAGATAATACCTACCTCGATGCTGCGCTGAACGAGTGTCTCGATCGGGGTTCGTGGCGCAATAGTAGTCGTCTTCATCATCTTCTCCTCTGATTCCGCGAAAACCTACAGCAAGCTGCGGCTTTCGCCCCTTACGTCGCGGCTCTATAGCTCGTGGCGCAAGGTGGGATAGTTAGGCGGTCATCGACCCGGCAATACCAGCTCGAACTGTATCGATCAGTTCCAGCGCCTCGCCCATATTTCGAACAACGAAATCCGGATCGGGACCTAGCGGGTTCGCGAGCCCAACGTCGATCACCCTCTCACCGATCGCGACATAGGAGACGCCAATCCCGCTGTAAGACTTGGTCGGGACGACCAGATCAGGACTGTGTGTCGGAAGCGCTTTTTTCTTCCGGGGCGCTACGTGCTCTGGCAAGTAGTATTCACGGGGATTGGATCGCACCAAGTCGCGCCGACGCGCCGCGTCCCATCGCATCCTCGCCATGCCTTCCTCCCCCAACTGCCGATAGTGACCCGAGGCTCAGCGGCTGCAACGAGGTGCAGCATGGCCACGGGTGGGGCATTCGTACCCCTTCATTCTTAAAGGGGTACGAGACTGGCAAAAAGTCAGACTATGCCGGCGAAAAACTACGCCGCGGACGCAATTTCCTTCGCAAGGAGGAAATTATCATTGGCTGCAACAAGAATCCGCCTTCCCGCCTCAATGGCGTACTTGCCCTTGTAGCCCTTGAGGTGCCCTAGTTCTTGTAGGCTTTTGGCGGACATTGCCTTGGTCAGTGTTTCGATATGCTCGTCCTTCATGTTCTGCAGGGTGACGTGCCAGACATTGCGCGCCTCCAGTCCGGAAGCTAGCCCCTCCCATGCTTGAGAGCCGCTGTCCCCCGTGGCCACCTTCACAAGTCCTGGCCAGAGGTGAGCAAGATTGCGCGGGCCGGCCGGGAAGCCATCGGGATATCTCTTGACCTCCGGCAGCACAGGCGTGTTCGCATAGGCGTCTGCCAGCATCTGCCGCTCCTCGGCTTTCGTGAGCGTCAGCCGCTTCTGCGAACGAGGCTTACTTCGAACCTTATTCGGGCGTTGCGCCTGGAACAGGCCGCCGATCTTCTTCTTTGTACGCTTCTCGGAAAAATAGGCATTCGTCCGCGCAGTCTCGACCGGATCCGGAAGAGACCCTTTGTCCCGCGCCGCCTTTTCGCGTGTCCTGAGCATGGCACCGACAGGCATTCGGAGATTAACGGCAATCACCCGTCCCTCGGAGATCTTGAATCCCGGTTCTGTCTGTGAACCGTCGCTGAAGCGCAAGCGACCGATACGGACAATAGTACGATGATGCTTCACCTGCTTTTCGCCGTTCTCGTCGATGTAGGCGTCAACGAAGTAACCGTAATCCACATCGCCGCCGGTGATGACGCCGTGAACCTCGCGCATTCTTGCCTGGTCTTCATCCTGCGCTCGCATCCACTCAGGTAGCCCGCCCCCGAGTACCATCGGTTCAGAGCGGTAGCTCATCTTGACGTTGGTAAGCGACGCTTCGATTGCATCTGGCGACGGGATGTACTCAACCGCTTGTTCGGTCCCGGCCCCCTCCCCAGGTCCGCGGTTGTCGTTGGCAGGCGCCAGGCTCCAGTTGCTTTTGAGCGCTGGTTCGGTGTCTGCCCCCCCGCCCTCCTTCACGCCGTCCGGCCGCCGGTAGAACGCCATCAACGAAGCCAGCTGGGCCAGATCCTTGTGCCTGCGTTTCTTGCCATTCTGATCGCCTGCGAAGAGTGCCTCATCATCTTGCGGCGCACTTTCACGCCACTGGTCCAGCTCGGCGCGGCGCTGTTCGATCGTGCGTTCCATATTATGTCCTCCTGCCATTGTAGCGTTCCAGTGCAGCTTGCCCTTTGGGTGAAAGCCCAAGGTGGTAAGTTCCATCTTGGCGCCTCTTCCACATGAACATCCTGCGCGACTCCAGGATCGTCTCCGTCCGCTGATTGATCTTCTCATGAACTGAGATGTCCCCGCTGTTCATGAATGCGGCCTGCGTTCGAGTGAGCCGCAACTCGTCGGCCGACCAAGTCATTCGGTAAGCCTTTCGTCGTCGCCCGACTGCTTAACCGGAGCGACCTTCACGACCGGCCACGCATCCGGATGGTTCAGTCGGTCGAACTTGGCCCTCTCGTCACGAGGAAGATGAAGGGGTCTCGTCATGGCGGGAGCTGCTCCCCTGCCGGGGAATGCGCCTCCGATGTTCTGGATTCGGGTTCTGATCATGATTGACTCCTAGTTCTGGTAAGCCACCCATTTCGCACCACGGCGTCGGGCGTACCGCGTGTCATCGCGACCGCCGGCGATGGTCTGGATTTGCATGACGCGGGGATCGATACGCCGGAAGAGGGTGATGCAGCCGGTCATGTCGGTGCAGTCGCCGTCATCAATATGGATGACGCCCAGCTTGGTGACGAAGTCGTAAGAGATACCGAGGACGTCACATTGGAGTTCAGGGTGATAGGTGGATGGTGCTGTCATGATGGTTCCTCCATTCACACTTTGATTATGAGCAATTCCTTGCTCGCTCTCGTTACGGCCGTATACAGCCATCGGAAGCGCCGCTCGCGAAAGACGTCGCTTTCGTCGAAAACGCATATCCGCTCCCATTCAGACCCCTGCGACTTGTGAGCCGTGATCGCCCAAGACCATTGAGCGTGCACGAGTGGCTTGGCGGCTATGTCCTCGATCCGCTTGCGTGCGCTGAATTCTTCCTCACAGTCGAACGGCAGCTTCCAAAGCGCCGCGCCTTCGATTCGCGTCGGTCTGCCGTCCAGACGAGTGATTGTGACCGGGTGGTCGATCGTTCGATCATCCCGGTAATAGGGCTTGATTTCACCCTCTCGGCTGCGGTCCTCCTCGACGCTGATCTCAGCCCCGTTCGCGATGAAGTGGTCGTCGATGAAGATGTTGCGGAGGACGATGAGTTTTTCATTCGGCACACCGATGGGGAGCGCGTTGCGAATGCCGTGCCGCTCCTTCATGAAGTCGTTGATGGCAAATCGGGTCTCATTCTTCCCGCAAATGATCTGGTCGAAGTATTCCGGATGATCGACCCCGACCTTGTCAAAAATCCTCCTGATATCTCCCCGACAACCCCTTCCGTCCACGTACTCGACGTTGTCAACCTCGGCCGCGCCGAACCCGAAATGCTCACGGCGCCTAATCATTGTCGCCAGTTCAAGGATTGTGGAATCCCCTTCTTGGCGGACAACCTTCTCCAACATGACGTCAGGGGCATCGACATCCGTCACCAGCGACGGTGGCGGGTTAGGTCCCTCGACAGGTGGGAGCTGACCGGGGTCGCCGACCAGCAGCAGCGGCAGTTGCAAGGAGAGCAGGTCTCTGTACATGTCGTTTTTGATCATGCTGCACTCGTCCACGATGATGATCTTGACGCCTGAACCGATCGCCCTTGTGCCTTTGAACGCAAACTCAGGCTTAGCCGCAGATGAACTGTCATTCATCTGCGCTTCGACTACCTCCAGCCGCCGCTCGTAGGCCGCACGGTTTTCCAGTACGCGAAAGCCCAACTTGGCTCTGATCGAATTCGCCTCCCGCTCAAGCGCCTCGAAAACCGAGTCATCCTCTCCAGTCTGGGTGTAGAGGGCCTTATGGATGGTCTGGGCGGCGTGCCCCTTGCCGATCAGCACCGCGGCCGCCTTACCGGTCGGAGCAAGGAACAAGACCTGAGACGGCGTGACACCGAGCTCGTCGAGTAGAGCCTGTTGCACCGTCGACTTGCCGGTGCCGGCGTATCCAAAAAGCCGGAACACCTGCTGAGATTCCCGGCCGTGAAGGAACCATGCTTTCGCCTTTGCGATTGCCGCCTTCTGGTCGGGTGAAAGCGTGATGAATTTACGCATACTCGTTCCTCCGATAGGCTGTTCCCAAATTCCCGATTTCCCGCGTATTAGGGAAAAGGGTGGGAAAAGGACCCGAAATTACGTTTTTCGGGAATTTTGGGAAATTGGGAACTGAGCTAAAAAGTAGATGAAAAATAATATCTATATTACTGATATTATTATATCTTCCCTTTAGCTTTTCAGTTCCCAGATTTTGGGAACTGACGGGACAATTGGGAACTGAAAGCCCGTTTTTGCCCCTACCAGTTCCCAAGTTCCCGTCATTCATCAGCTTCATGGGAACTGATCATGACCTTCGACCCGTCACCGGCATCGGATATGTCGATGACCGCACCAGATGCGTAAAGCCATGCCATAGCGGCCGTGTATTCCTGCATTGATGCATGCTTGATACCCGACAAGCGCATGAGCCTGCTTCGATACATCACGCCTCCCTTCGCCTTCCCCAGTGCCTCGACGATGGCGTTGCGAAGCTCCTCCTGATCTGAGCCGGCCATGTTTCTGACCCCTGCATCCATGATCGAAACTGACCGGTGGACAAGCGCCCATCCCCATTGAACGTCCTCGACGGTGACAAGGGGCTTCCAGGGGTTTCTGCTGATGGCCCTGAGCGTCGCAAGACGGATCGAGTTCTCGGCGGCGCGCCCCCGGATTTTGCTCTCCGTCTCGTCCCATGCTCGGCTGTGCTGCCACATGAAGAGCTCGTTCCACGCCTTATGGGCCGGGCTATCAATCCCGCCATCGAACGGCACGCGGTGCTTAACCTTGGCGGACTTTCCCGGTGCGGGCGCCGCCACAGGAAAACTGGTTACCGCCTTCTGCAGGTCCGCCACGAGCCTCGCTGGCGGCGAGTTATCCGCCCGCAGGTCGGGAGGCTTGATGCCTTCTGGATCGGGCGTAGCCTCGACAAACACGAAACGATTTAGAAACCCGTCCGTGACGCTTTCTCGCGACACCCCTTTATAGAGCGTCTCGGCAGTCGTCATGGCGAGCACCGTTAGGGCCGGCCCCTCGATGGGACTGTCGTCCTTCTTCGTGTCGGCGCTGGCATAAGCCTTGCCGTCGAAGCTCGAGTTCGCTTGATCGTAGATCGCCAAAAGAAACTTCCGGATCGACGCCGCTGCCGGGTCCTGTTTTTTCGAGTTCACGCCCTGAAGCGTGAGTCCAAATTCGTCCATCACGGTGACAACCGACGAGTTCTTTCGAAGGATGCGCTCGAACGCGGCGTAGCTGGTAGGGTCACCATTGGACACGGCGCCAGGAACTGCCTTATCCGCGAGAGCCCGTATCGCATTCGGTGGGCGGCCCTTGCCGCCGGCGGTTTTCACGATTGTGGTCGCGTAGATGTTGACGCCAGAATCGGTCGGAGTGAGCGCCCGGCTTCCGAATATGCCGGCCAGCAACGCGATTGAAGATGCAAGCGAGAGTTCTGCGACCTTCACGACGGACGTGCTCGTGATCCAGCGCGCGATGTCCCCGATGAGCCCGCCCGCTACCGTTGGGTTGTATGGATCAGGGTGCATCGCGGGAGTGGTCGGCAGTTCGCGTTTGTTGTCATTAGCTGCAACTAGCTCCTTTGTGGGGCGTTCCGACGCGCTCGCCGATTCAGGACGATGGTGCTTAGCCCTGCTTTTCGCAATCATGCCGCCGTACTGGTGGGGGTCGGCCGGCGGACGCTCATCGCCCACGCGCGCACGCAGCCAATCCGCCGCCTCTGTGGGACTGATGCCCAACGCGACCGAGGCTATGTCGATAGGGTTGTAGCCGCGGTTGCCGTCCGCATAGTCGACGATGCCGATCGGCGCGAAGCACACCGAGAGACCGCGCTTCGATCCGGTTTTCCCAGTTGAGGAGGTTGAAGGTCGGAAGTCCGCGCGGGCGAGGTAGCCCTGCTCATAGGTGCGCGTTCCTGATAGACCAAGCTCTGGCACCCATGCCCCAAGGTTAGCCATTGCCCGTGCCTTTAGCTCCGCCCAGACGCCGTCACCGGCAGGAGCGCGCTGCTTGGTCGGCTGATACTCGGGGTAAGTCGGCTCAGCACGCGGCTTGATCACCGGCTCCCCGGTGGCAGCAAGGTAGGCTTCCGCCTGTGCGATGTACTCATCGATCGCATCAGCGTCGAGTTCAGGGAGATCAGCGAATGGCGTATCGAGGGGCGATGCGCCCAACCACTCATAGGGCTTGCCGGTGTCGGGATGGACGCCAAAGCCGAGCACCTGCTGGCCGTCGCCCATCACCTCAACTTGGCACTTCTCCCCGCGTACAATGTAAGCTTTGGTCGAGCGCTTCTTCCTCGCCTCTGCGGCCCGGAAGAACAAGCAGATCTTGGGCGCCTTCCCGACCCGTTTCAGCGCCTGCTCGAATCCTGGCAGAATTTCAGCCATGGCGAGCAGATCCTCGGCCGCCTCGGCGTCGGGAGCGTCTATATCGACGGCGACGAGCGTGCCGCACAGCAGCCCGGTATTTGCATATGCAGCATTGGCATAGGTGAGTTCGCTGATTTCCTGTTCGGACTTAACCGGCGTGCGCCAGCCGGTGACGTCCGAGACCTTGCCGCGGGCCAGGACGGGCGAATAGCCGTTGGCGAAGAGGGCGAGGCGCAGCGCGAGAACAGAAAGGTCTTCAGGAGCTTGTCTTGATGCGATCATTGGACTTCCGGTCCCTTTCAAGTTCACGAACAGCGATCTCGGTGATCTGGGCCGCGGCCTCCTTGGAAAAGGTCACGCTGCGCTTCGATCCCGCGTTCGGCCCATATGACAGCCGGGTGCCGTCAGCGGCCTCGACAAGCCGCATCCCCGAGACGCGAACATGCGGCGACAACTCGATGTCGAAGGTGGCTATCGTGCTGTAGGTGGCATCATGAACGGGTGATGCGCGTTCCATTCTTAAAATGCGCAAAGGGTCTCCTTCTGGTGTGAACAGTGGTCAAAAGGGTAGTGCTGATGAAGAGGGCGCGACGCTAAGCCGGCGGCGCCGACCAGATACTGGTCGTGGCCGTTGAGTGCCTATGTCATTAACCTCATCCCGACTGAAATCGTAAAGGGCGAGTGAAGTCAGAACCGTCGGCCATTTTTAACGTAGGGGTCGCCGGTTCGTATCTACGGCAATGATTGGCAACGAATGGACGTTTTCAGGCGAGTTTTCGCGCCACAAACGGTCGCAAGAAATGCCGGTTTCTCAGGCTTTTGGGGCTCATTCTTGTTGTTCGGGACGTGGGGGTCGAGTGTTCGAATCACTCCACTCCGACCAGCTTGAACCGCTTAAAATTCAGGCGGTTCAGACCTTTCCCGAAAACTTCACGAAAACCATATTTATGCGTAACGGCCCGGTTGCGGACCTTTTCGGAATGCGTTCGCCGTACTCTCGCTTGGTCGGCTTGCCAGCTCCATGGGGCTGATGCGCTACGACGCGCCCGGGATGTCACCTTTCGGCTGTGCCCTTCTGGCGCGTTTGGCAAGCGTGATCTTGATAGCGACCAGCACGGGAGCGGCAAAGAGGAAGAGTAGGGCAACGGCGGCGAAGGCGGTGTCGAAGGCGATCACTGTCGACTGGCCGGTCACCGACCTGCCGAGAAGGCTGGTCGCCGCGCGGCCGGCGGCGGCCGCGTCGAGACCCTTCGCGCTGAACAGGGCCGTCGTGGCAGTCAGCCGTTCGACGACGGCGGGCGTTCCTGCCGTGACATTGGCGCCGATGACGGCAGTGTTTGCCACCGTGGCGTGGTCGATCAGCGTCTGGAGCCCGGCAACGCCCATCAGCCCGCCAAGCTGGCGGCCGCTGTTGAAAAGGCCGATCCCGGCGGCAAGATTACGCCCGTCAAGCCTGCTGAAGGCGATCAGGGTGATCGAGAGAAACAGGAAGCCGAGGCCAAAGCCGCGCAGCAGGATCGCTGCCATCATGTCCGGCGCGCCGCTCTCGCCGCTCGACCCTGACAGCATCCACATCGCCGCCATGATCATCAGAATGCCGAAGGGCACGGTGGCGAAGGGAGGAACGCCGCGCACCTGCACCAGAAAGGCAGCGATAAGCAGCGCGACGACGAACAGCGCGCCACTCGGCAGCAGCAGCAGACCGGCATCGGTGGGCGTGAAGGCGAGCACGGAGACGGCGAAGGACGGGATCAGGAAAGCGCTGCCAAAAAGTGCGGCGCCCGCCACGAAACTGACGATGAAGGCGAATGTAAAATCCGCGGACGCGAACAGGGTTGCATCGACGAGGCCCCGCTCCGCGGCAAAGAGCTGACGGCCGAGGAACGTCACCAAGGCGGCAGCGGCGATCACCGCCAACCACAGGAGATGCGGTGCCTCGAACCAGTCCCAGCGACTGCCCTGGCTGAAAACATACGTGAGGCAGAACAGTGTGATGGCAAGGAGCACGAAGCCTATCCCGTCGAAGGGTCGGCGTGCCATCTTCGCTGTGATCGGATCTTCGGCGGCGAGGAGAAGCCCGGTCGCTGCCAGCGCAACGGGAACGACGCAGAAGAAAATCCATGTCCAGGAATGGCTGTCGAGCAACCAGCCCTCCAAGGCGGGCGCGATCGTCGCGGGGGCAACGACGGAGCCGATGGCGAACAGGCATTGCAGGACAGGTTGGCGGGATGCCGGATGGGCGAGGAAGATCGCCGCCTGGCCCGCCACCAGCAAAACGCCGCCGGAAAAACCCTGCAGGAGCCGGAGGGCGATCAAGACATCGAGGCGCGCCGTGACGGCAGCGATCGCACACGCGCCCCCCATGACAAGGGTCGCGCCGAGGATAAGATTGCGAAGATTGAAGCGGTCCATCAGCCCGGCCGCGGCCATGAAGCCGATCAGCTTGAGCGCAGTGTAGCCGATGTCCAGCCACGCGAATTCGTCAGGCGTGGCATAGGTGTCGCCGATCATGTCGGCACGGCCAAGTGCCAGGACAGTGCTGGCGATCGCTTCGGTCAGCGCGGCCAGCGCGATGCCGCCGACGAACAGTGGCCCGGCCATCGACCGGCCGCGGGACGGCATATCGGCGAGGATGACGGTCATGGCCTGTCTCCAAGATCGACGGCGACACGGGCGGAAAGGCCGGGTACCAGGCGGCCGGGCAACGGATTGCCGGCAAAACGGATTTTGACGGGAACGCGCTGCACGACGCGGACGAAGTTTCCGGTCGCATTGTCAGCGGGAAGCAGACTGAAGGCCGAGCCGCTACCCGGCGCGAAACTGTCCACCACGCCTTCCAGCGTCTCGTCGGGATAGCCATCCACGGTGATGCGGACCCGCTGGCCCGGACGGATATGTTCGAGCTGGGTTTCCTTGAAATTCGCCACCAGCCAGACGTCGGCGACCGGAACGATATCGAGCAGCGAGACGCCGGGCGCAACGAGCCGACCGACGCGCACCTGGCGGTTGCCGACGACGCCGCCGACCGGCGCGCGAACGACAGTGCTGTCGACGTCGATCTCGGCAAGATCTCGCGCGGCCTTGGCCTGTGCCACGGCGGCGACGGCGGCTTCGCGCTGGGCGGCGAGCACGACAGTGCGCTGCTGCTGGGCCTCGACCAGTGCGGAAGCCGCAGCAAGGTTCGCCTCCGCCCGCGCCCGCGCGGAATCGCTTTCATCGACGCGCGCCTGGCTGACGGCATTGCTGAGGATAAGGCCGCGCTGCCGGTCGGACGCCTTGGTCGCGAGGTCCAACTCGGCAATGGCCGACCGACGCTGGGCCTCAGCCTGCCGAATGAGCATGCCTTGAAGCCGCACCTCGGCGTCGACATTGGCGAGGCGGGCGTCTGCTGCCTCGACATTGGCCGCCGCCTGCGCCAGCCGTGCGCGATAATCGCGGTCATCGATCCGAAACAGCACGTCGCCAGCCGCGACCGTCTGATTGTCGTTAACCTCGACCTGCGTGACATAGCCGGAAATCTTCGGCGCAAGCGAGGTGACGTCGCCGCGCACATAGGCGTTGTCGGTCGATGCCGTATCGCCCGAGCGGGCAAAGACCCAGCCTCCGGCCCCGATTGCCACAGCCAAAAGGCACAGCATCAGGCCGGCGATCTTCCTTCCCTTCCCGGACTTCGTCGCTGACGTGGCGGCACCTTCTTCCTGAAGCTGTTCCGTCATCTCAGTTTCCCCCGGCCTGCTGGCCAAGCCAGTCTGTAAAACCGATCGTGCCAAGGCGCGGATTCCGGCCTGGCGTCAGCGAGCGGTCGTCGAGAATGGCGCCGAAATAACGCGCACGGATATCGGCAATGACCTTGCGTCTGTCGCCCGTCGCCTGCGCGAAGCCGCGAACCGCTTCATCAAGCGGGATGGCCTGCGGGCCGGCAACTTCAATCGTGCCGTTCACCGGAGGCGCCAGCGCGAGGTCGGCGAGCGTATCGACAACGTCGTCAGATGCGATGGGCTGGAACAGCGCTGGCGACACGCGGATTTCCTCGCCGTCGGCGATGGACTGCGCAATACCGCCAACGAACTCGAAGAATTGCGTGGCGCGCAGGATGGTGTAGGCGATGCCGGAGGCCTTGATCAGGTTTTCCTGCGCGACCTTCGCCCGGAAATAGCCGTTGCCGGGCAGCCGTTCGCTGCCGACAATCGACAGGGCGACGTGGTGGCGAACGCCGGCGGCAGCCTCTGCGGCGAGAAGGTTGCGCCCCGAGGTCTCGAAAAAGTTGAGCACGGCCGCGTCTTCCCAAACTGGCGCGTTCGCCACGTCGATGACGACGTCTGCGCCATCGAGCGCTTCGGCGAGCCCCTTGCGGGTGATGGTATTGACGCCCGTGCTGGGCGAGGCGGCAAGTGCCTCATGGCCTCGTTCGACAAGGGCCTTGACGAGCTTCGATCCGATGAGGCCACTGCCTCCGATCACAACGATCTTCATGGCATCTCTCCACATGTTCCGACCGCTGGATTGCCGTCGACGTAAACAAAGAGTGCCTGCCGGCCGCCTCGAAGTCCTTGGCGCGCGCTTGAATTCCTCTTGAAGAAGTCTTGGTTATTCGTCCAAGGATGCGGGTCGTGTTTGGAGACCGGGCAAAAATCGGTGACGGCTCCGATGGAGCGAAGACGCTTTGGTGGGTTCAGTGAGCTCTTCGCCCGTTATCCCTTGGAAAGGAGTGAGCATGACCTTTTGGCACGGCCACGACGCCGGTTGCCAGTTCCCTTCATTCTTGCCGCCGTGGTCATTCGGGCAAGCCCGCCAGACGCAAACCCTCTGTCATGCGCAGAAGGTCTTCCGAGCGATGGATCGGCAGCCAATCCTTAAGGTTGGAGAGGCGGGCAGCAGGCTGCAAGTGGCGCAGGCGCCGCATTGCCTGCTGCGCCTCCATCGAGCGCCCCGCGAGCGCATGGCTTGCCGCCAGGAGGGTAAGGGCAATCAAGAGGTCGGGCAGGTTCCCCAAGGCCTTTTCCGCAGTGGCCGCAGCCGCGTCGAAGCGGCCGGCGCAGAAATGCGCGAGTGCGATGCCAGCCTGCATGCGAAACATCTCCGGATCGAGCGGGCTCAACCGGACGGCATGAGCGAGATCCTCCATCGCCTGTTCCGTTTCGCCGCGGAAAATGCGCAGGAAGGCGCCGAGGAACCAGGCAGGGGCGAAATTGGGATTGAGCAGCCGCGCCTTGTCGATGATTGCGATGCCGCCGTCGAGATCGCCGGCGAGGTGGCCGAGTGCATGGCCCGCGCGCGTCAGCGCCACCGCATCGTCGCGTCCGAATTCCACTGCCAGCCGCGCCAAACGTATGCCTTCGGCATTCTCCGCGGCCGGATTGCCCATCCAACCGTTCAGCTTACGCCAAAAATGGCACCATGCCGCACCGCTATAGGCAGACGCGAATTCCGGATCGCGTTCGATTGCCTGATGGAACAGGGGCAAAGCCTCCTCGATGGCGTCGCGCGTGCCATTGTGCAGCCGGGCCATGCCGCGCAGATAATAGTCGTAGGCGTCGAGGCTCTCCGTAGGCTTGCGCTTGGCGCGCTCGATCTCGGCCCGTTCGAGTTGCGGCGAGATCGCGCCGACGACGCTTTCGGCGATCTTGTCCTGAAGTTCGAAGAGGTTACCGAGTGTACCCTCGAAACGTTCGGCCCAGAGATGCGCGCCTGTCGAGGCCTCGATCAGCTGTCCGGTGATGCGCACCTTGTCGCCCGCCTTGCGCAGGCTCCCCTCCAAAACATAGCGCACGCCGAGCGCGCGGCCGACCTCTTTCACATCGACGGCCTGTCCCTTGTAGGTGAAGCTCGAATTGCGGGCGATGACGAAAAGCCACCGCAGACGGGATAGTGCTGTGATGATGTCCTCGACCACGCCGTCGGCGAAATAGTCCTGCTCCGGATCGCCGCTGAGGTTGTGAAACGGCAGCACCGTGATGGAGGGCTTGCTGGGCACGGCAAGAGCGGGGACCGGTTCCACGATTTCCACGGCAGGCGTTTCCACGGGGCTTGGCATACGGATGGAAATGTCGCCGACAAAACAGAACCCCTTACGGGCAACGGTGCGAATGAGGCGTTGCGCCTCGCCGCTGTCGCCGATTGCCTTGCGCACCGCATTAATATGGCTGGCAATAGTCGATTCAGAGACGATCCGCCCACCCCAAACCGCCTCAAGCAGATCATCCTTGCTGACGACGCAGTCGCGGTTCTTGACGAGATACAGCAGGAGATCGAAAACCTGCGGCCCGACAGCCACGACCTCGCCACACCGGGTGAGCTCCCGGCGCGGTTGGTCGAGCAGGTAGTCTCCAAACATGAACTGCACGATCGGCATCCTCGCGCGATGTCCGTCCACGCCCTGCGCTGCACGAGCGGGTTTCCGGCATTGTTACCACACTATCGCCTAGCGCGCCCGTTTGCTGGCTGCAAGCGTTTCGGCATCGGACGAAAATTCAAGGCATTTAAGAAGCAATTCGCGTCCACAACCAAGGGCTTCCGGCGGCTCGCAGAGAGACGATCCGCCTTGTCCGGCTTGACGAAAAACCGGGACATCCCTTAGCCTTCTGGTTAAGGCCGGGGGACACACTAGGGGATAGCAGTACTGCGCGGGCTGAACATCCAATTTACGTTGGCAAGGGCGGCAGCGATGATCATCATTGCGATGTTCATTTCGCTGCTCTTCATGCTCGGCCTGTGGCTCAACACGAGTTATCGGGACGCGGTCCGCCGTACCGAGGAACGGGCCATTGCGGCCTCCAAGATTGTCGCAAGCAACGTTTCGCTGCTCGACTCCCTGGCACGTCAGGCCCTTCGGCGCATCGACGAGACGCTTGGCGAGGACATCGTGCCGCCGGCATCGACCGAGGTGCGCAACATCGCGGAGGCCGCCGCAGACTTGCCCGGCCAGGTGAAGGCGTACGTGGTCGACGATAACGGTCTCACCCTCTATTCGACCGATCCCATGGTGAAGCCGATCAGCATCGTTGACCGACCCTATTTTTCGGATCTGGCAAAGGGTGCCAAGCGGCATATTTCAAGCCTCCTGATGAGCCGCCTCAACGGCGAGCAGATTTTCGCCTTCAGCCGCAGGCTGGAGCGGAATGGCCGCTTCGCCGGCGCCGCAGTGGTTTCTTTCGAAGCCAAAGTCCTTGCCGATGTCTGGGAGGCCGTCGATCTCGGCCCGAACTCCACTGTCAGCTTCGTCCGCTCTGATGGCCAGTTGGTCGCCCGCTATCCGCTCGCCGAGGGGCCGCTCGATATGAGCAAATACGTGCTTTTCACGGATTACTTACCCAAAGCGGAGGCCGGCACCTATGACGCCATTTCGCCCGTCGATAGCGCCCACCGCATCGTCGCTTACAGAACAGTCGAGGACACAGGGCTGATCGCACTCGCTTCGGCCGACTACGATTTCGGCATCCAACGCTTCTGGCGAGATGTGACCGTGGCGATTTCAGTGCTGATCCTGGCCAGCATCAGCCTTCTTGCCGCCGGCCAGTGGATCCGCCATCTGCGGCAACGCGATGCCGCGCAATCGCAACTGCTCCGCAATGCGCTCGCGGACAATCAGCTGCTCCTTCGCGAGATCCATCACCGCGTCAAGAACAACCTGCAGGCCGTCCAGAGCATCGTGCAGCTTCAGCGCCTGCCCTCGGACGTTCAACAATCGCTGACCGATCGCATCTCCTCCATGGTCGCCGTGCATGAGCAGATCTATCGGCATGACGAATTTTCACGTCTGCGCGCGCGGGACCTGATGACATCCGTGGTGGAGAAACTGATCAACGCCTATGGCGCACCCGTGACGGTGGACTATGACATCGACGATATCGCCGTCTCGGCCGACAATGCCACCCCCCTCGCCCTGCTGACGAACGAACTCCTGACCAACACCCTCAAATATGCCTTTGCGGATGGCCGCACTGGCATGGTTTCCATCGCGCTCAAGGCTACTGGGGGACGGCGAGCCCGGCTTACCGTCAAGGACAACGGCATCGGCTTTGATTCACAGACCATAAAACAGGGTATGGGAAGTCGCTTGGTCCGGGGCGTCGTCAACCAACTGAACGGTACGTATACCTTCGACGGAAGCAGCGGAGCGACCTTTGTGGCTGAGCTTGATATCGTGGATATATGAGCACCGCGCGCGCCGTTCGCAGACAACATTGAGGCACCAGTGCAGGCCGTCGGATCGATAAACGTATGCCCGACCCGACGCCATCGATCAGCAGACGGGTTCCCAGAAGATCGACAGCGACGGCGACCACGTCGCGTGCGAAACAACGCTCATCCATTCCGCAAGCGACCGTCAGACCCTCGATCCCGCATCGGGAACATAGGTCAGCCTAATCACATCATCGTCAATCCGATCGTTCGTGACGAGGCGGAGCGGCGGGCGGGGACCGGCGAAATAGGGTTTGCCGTGGCCGAGCACGACGGGATGCAGGTAGATTCGATATTCGTCGATCAGGCCAAGCTCGGTGAGGCTTTTCGCCACGTCCGGGCCGGCAACTTCGATTTCACCCTCGTGCGCGGCCTTCAGCGCGCGGATCTCGCCCTCAAGATCATCTCCAAGAAGCGTGGCATTGGGGCCGACCGACGTCAACGAACGCGAGACGACCCACTTGGGCTGGGCCCGCCACGCCGCGGCGAAGGCACGTCTATCTGCGTCCCACTCCGGATGATCGTCATCCCAGTAACGCATGATCTCGTACATGCGCCGACCATAGATACTGCCCGCCTGCCCCCGCGCCTCCTCGATGAAATGGCGGAACAGCGTAGGGCTCGGCCCGAAAGACATATGGTCGACATAGCCGTCGAGGGACTGGTTCATTCCAAACACGAGCTTCGCCATGCCAGTTCCTTCCTCGCGCGGCACATTCCCAAAGTGCTGATTGCGATATGCAACCGGTTAAAGGCTAGATCGAGTGGTTTCATATTGCAACCGGTTTTTTGAAGTATGTATGAATGCTCAAGGGCGACCGGTCGCTTTTCGGCAACTCAACCGCCGCTTTTTCGCCATCTTGACCACGCGTTTCCACTCCCTATATTGCGCTGCAACAAAGGAGCGAAACATGAACGTAGCGCCGAGAAATCCAATCACCGACCTTCGCGCAAGCACTGGCTATACCATCGAGGAGCTGTCGGTGGTTTCCGGTCTCACCGTTATCGAGATCATGAAAATCGAGAGCGGTGAGTTGGTCGACCCTGCAAAGGTTGCCCGCCTCTTTGCGGCGGCGGGGTTAAAGCAGGTGTAACTAGCGCATGACATCTATCTCCAAGACAGCTTGGTTGGACATTTAAGGGGGCTTTTGCCCCCTTTGTTTTGCGTGCCCCATGCGGCTGGCCTTGAGCAACTTTTACTGGAGCGCTCAATCGCTATGCTCGAATGAAAAATACTCCGGCTAGCAGCACCAAGGCGGCCGCCTGCAAAAACCACATTGGCCATTCTGACGACATGACAATTCCTCCTGTAACGGAAGGCGTGTAGAAGGGTTTGGTTCCGCAAAAGCGGCACTGGGCACGCAAAGGGGGTAGGGAAAATGTCGGTTCATGAAATCACAGCCAAGATAAACAATAGCAGCATTCTCGGCATGGGGTCGAAGCCCGATTCGAACAGTACGAACCGGCACAACACGCTTTCGGCGACGCACCGGCTGAAAAACTCCTTCGTACACACCAAAGCAACGGTGAACGCCACCAGCAACCGGCTTTCCTTTGTCGATGCCGCCAGCTCTATCGATTTCAATTCGAGCTACATTCACTTCCAGGACGACTGGACGACCTGCGGCACCCTGGACGTAAACCGCCGCCTTGTTGCGAGCGGCAACTTCAGCGGCTGCACCTACAAGGTCTTCGATTCCGGCTCCGGCGCCTTCACCTGCCTGCATATTGCACGGCCGTCGGGCAAAGGTGCGGATGCCCTGGTCGGGCTCGCCGACGATTATGCGGCTCAAAAGAAGTGGACGCTGGTGCGCGAGGTCAAGACCGTCGGCCATATCGGGGTCAACGGGTGCAAGGAAATCTTCCTGATTTCCTATCTCTCGCCGAACAAGGAGATCCACACGATCCGCGTGAACCTCAACAATATGGGCCTCGTCGTCGACAAGGAATTGTTTGTCGACAAGGTTTGATGCGCGCGCCGAATCAACGGCGTCGGGCTGGCGGGCCGGGCATCCAGGCCGCCAGCGCGTAGCCCTCCGGCCTGACGATATCTCGAAAAACTCCACAAAAGCCTGGTTTTTAGCCCTGCGGTCAGTCAGTTCGCGCCTTCATGCGCAATACTGCCCCGATAAGCAGAAGTATGACCAAATTTGTTCTTCCGTGCATGAATAAGGCTTCTTGCAGGAACGTTTCCCATTCCTATGATACCAGCATTCAAGGGGCGGGAGTGCGTCCGACGCAGGCACAATGCGTGCGGACCGGGGGAAATACTCGCCTTCCAGCAGAAATCCAGACGTTTTGGTCGAAGGGGCAACACGCATGACCGGCACAGGCAAGACGACAAAGACAATCTTCGCGACGGGATCGCAGTTCATTGACGCCGTCCTCAGCGGAAACGCCTGGGGCGGCACGAACATCACCTATGCATTCCCGACATCCACCAACAACTATTCCTACACGAACGAGACGAGCAACAATTTCGGCTCCGTCTCGCTCATGCAGAAGAATGCGGCCCTCTTCGCCATGGAGAAGAGTTTCGGCGGCACTGCGAATGACGGCTTTTCCGTCGAAGGCTTTACCAACCTCAATTTCAGCGCCGGCTCGTCGAGCACCGCAACGCTGCGCTTCGCCCAGTCCGATGCTGCGAACCCGACGGCCTATGCCTATTATCCGGGCGGGTCGGCCGAGGCCGGCGACGTCTGGTTCAGCACGGCCTATGCCGGCACGATCAACGACTACCGCACGCCACAGGCCGGCAACTATGCCTGGCACACGATGATCCACGAGCTCGGCCACGCGCTGGGTCTCAAGCACGCGCATGAAACTGATACATTCGGCGCCATCCAGCCCGAGTGGAACAGCCCCGAATATACCGTGATGACCTACAACGCCTTCGTCGGCGATTCGGGCGGGCCCTATCAATATGAAGAGTTCGGCGGACCACAGACCTTCATGATGGCCGACATCTACGCGCTCCAGCACATGTATGGCGCGGATTACACGACGAACAAGGGCGCGACCGTCTACAAATGGAAGCCCGGCAGCGGCGACACGTTCGTCAATGGCAAGGTCGCGATCGACGCCGGCGGCAACCGCATCTTCGCGACGATCTGGGACGGCGGCGGAAACGACACCTACGACCTGACGGCCTACAAGACGGGTGTCGAGATCGACCTTCGCGCCGGCGCCTATTCGATGTTCAGCAAGACCCAGCTTTCGTTCCTCGGCGGCGGGCCGAACGACGGCTATTCCCGCGGCAACATCTTCAATGCGCTGCTGTTCAACGGCGACAAGCGCTCTCTCATCGAGAATGCCAAGGGCGGCTCGGGCAATGACAGCATTCTCGGAAACGAGGCCAAGAACAAGCTGTACGGCAATGGCGGCAACGATACGCTGAACGGCGGAGGCAACACCGACAGGCTCGACGGTGGCGCCGGCAACGACAAGCTGACCGGCGGTTTCGGCGCGGATATCTTCGTGTTCAAGAAGGGTTATGGTCGCGACACCATCACCGACTTCAAGAACAATATCGACGATATCGACCTGCGCTCCTACAATTTCTCCAAGATCAGCCAGGTGCTGAGCAAGGCGGACCAGGTCGGCAGCGACGTGCATATCGAGCTCGGCGGCAACGACGTGCTGATCCTCAAGAAGTTCAACATCGACAATCTCGACAAGTCGGACTTCATTCTCTGAAGCCTCTCCCGGCGTGCCCTGACCCATTCGCGGCCGGGGCACGCCCTCACGCTTGCGCGCCGTCGACGCGAACTGTTGCAAATCCGCACGTTTGACGCCTCTTCGATGGGGATGACGGGAAAGTTCGCATGGTGGCGATTCCCCTTTTGCGCGCGCTGCGCTATGGCGAATCCAGGCTCCCATTCACGGCCACACCAAAGCTCCCAAGGAACTGGCACACATGAACTCCCGCATTGCAATTCTGGCAGGCGTCGCGCTTGCCCTCGCCGGATGCACCACCGCAATCGTCGCGTCCAATCCGCTGCAGGCCCGCTGGAACGGCAAGACCGCCGGCAGCTTCTTCGCGGCCTATGGTCCGCCGATCTCCGACGTGAGCGGCGCGGGCGGCACGACGCTCTACAAGTGGCGCGGCGGCTTCTCCAAGGGCAAGTCCTGCACGGTGGAGCTGACCGTCAACGACGCCTACCGGATCAACAACATCCGCGCCGTCGCCGACCGCGTCGACCCGAAGGGCGGTCCGACCCATTGCGAAAAGGTGCTGGACGCCGCGTCGTAAACAGCAGGCGCGATCGACATTTTCGAAGGCCGCGCATCCCTGTGCGGCCTTTTCCTTTTTGGGAGGACGACATGGACGAGGACCGCCTCTACCACGACCCGGCGCTTGCCGATTTCTACGATCTGGAAAACGGCTGGGAGCGCGCACCGGATTTCGACTTCTGCCTAAAACTTGCAGCAGACGTCGCAAGCGTGCTCGACCTCGGCTGCGGCACCGGCGAGCTCGCCGTGGCGCTTGCCGGCGGCAGGACGGTCGGCGGCGTCGATCCCGCACCGGCCATGCTCGCCATCGCGCGCGGCAAGGCGGGTGCTGAGGCTGTCGAATTCGTCGAGGGCGATGCCCGCACGCTGCGCCTCGGCCGCCGTTTCGAGCTCGTGCTGCTGACCGGCCACGCCTTCCAGGTTTTCCTGACGAAAGAAGACCGCCAGGCAGCCCTCGCCACCATCGCCGCCCACCTCGCCCCCGGCGGCCGCTTCATCTTCGACAGCCGCAACCCCGCCTGCCGCGAATGGGAGGAATGGGGGCCGGAGGAATCCATGCGCCTCCTCGACCACCCCCGCTTCGGCCCCGTCGCCGCCTGGAACGACGTCGCCCACGACCCCGCCACCGGCATCGTGACCTACGGCACCCACTACGAAATCCGCACCACCACCCAACGCCTCTCCGCCACCTCCCACATCGCCTTTCCGGAGAAGGCGGAGCTGGAGGTGTTGATCGCGGAAGCGGGCTTGCGGGTGGATCGGTGGCTCGGGGATTGGGAGGGAAATGCCTGGCTGCCGGGCGCCAAGGAGCTTATTCCGCTGGGTGGGTTAGGCTAAGATTTTTCCTCATGACCAGAGGCCCTAATCACGCCAGCATTGTTGCGTCTTAAACGCCTGAAGAAACAGCCTAAAGGCCATGGCCGCAGCCTGAGATCGATACGAATGCTTGAGAGTCCGCTGCGACTCAACGCACACTACTCCTCAGCAAATTGCAACTTCCAATTCCAAATTGAATATCCGAGAAAAACTGCTACAGGCATAAGAATTTCCATATTCTTGAGCTTCAAGATGGTTCCGGAACTCCCAAATAAATTCGCCCGAATTGGCGCAATTCTGGCACTGATCGGATCATTGATATGGATCCAATGGCCTATTGATTTTTCTAAGTTTAATTTTGCAGCCGTAATTCTGCTGATCGCATCATTTGTAACTTGGGTTAGCGTTGAGCTTGCCGAATATGCGGGAAATAGAAGCTCGCATGACAACGCCATGTCCGACGACGTTGATAAAGCCAATTTGCTTTTAAAAATTATTGATGAAAAACAATACTATATATTGAAGTTTAAGGCCGTTCAAACTCATATGGATGACGACGACTATGAGGGGCTTAGGCGCTTAATAAACTTTCGAGACAAAGATATATTTCCATTTCACAATCAAAAAATACAGTCTAATTACGAAAAATTCTGCACTACGGCGCGCGATTTTCATTCAGAATTCTATAGTTTGTACACATCTGACGGCCATGGCGGATCAACATGGCGTCCGCCAGGGGAGCGATATGTAGATGACGAGATTTACAACAAGGTCCGGAAAAAAATTGCGGTGCTGGATAACAAGGCATCGACGCTTGCAATGCAGTGGGAGGAATTTATTGCAGTTTCCCGGCAAGAATTAAAAGGCGCTTCGAAGTCAGTGCAGCGCTACGACATGTGAGCCTTACGCACAAATTACTCCGCTTGAAGCAGAAGCCCGCCGAACCTCTCGGCGGGCTTCTTTAATCAATCAATCCAGCAAGTCGGCCGGCACCTTGCCGCCGTTGTCGGCGAGGGCTTTCAGCAGGGCCTTGTGCAGCCAGATGTTCATGCTGGCGGAGTCGTTCTTGTCGCCCGTAAAGCCGAGTTCGTCGGCGAGCTCCTTGCGCTCCTGGAGGCTGGCATCCATGCCGAGGGCCTTCATCAAGTCCACGATGGAGCGGCGCCAGTCGAGCTTCTGGCCATTCTTGGCAACGGCAGCGTCGAGGATCGCCGCGACGTCGACCGGCTGGCTCGGCGTGGCCGCAACCGGCTGGCTTTCAGTGGTCGTTACGACCGCCTCGTTGCTGATCGTCGGCGTCGCGGAAACATCCGCCGTCGCCGGCTTGACGGCATCGGCCGTGATCGTTTCTACCGGCTTTTCTTCCTCTGCCTTGCCGAAGAGCTTTTCCTTGATGGAACTGAAGATACCCATGTGTGACTGACTCCCTGTTGATCTCTACCGGCTCTGACTCGGCGAGACGGAAAATAGAGGCGTTCCTCTTCATTTCAATGAAGGCCATGGCACAGATAAGCGCAAGCAAAACCTGGCTTTCGCCGGCGTTTAAAAAGCGCCTCTATTTGTTATGGAAAAGAGCCGTGGCTGGGGCGCCAGGATTCGAACCTGGGAATGCCGGTACCAAAAACCGGTGCCTTACCGCTTGGCGACGCCCCAACATGGCGGGAGCCTGATAGCAAAGGCGCGAGGCGTGGACAATGCTTAACTTCCGCCTGGGGTGATTATTCTCCGTGCGTGGCTCTCGAATTGCGCGGGCTTCAGCCTTGGCAGGCGGGCGTGGCGGGGATAGGGTCCGGGCATTCGACCGTCTTTCCGGCGGCGGCTTGCCCCCTTTGACCGGGCGCACCAGCCGCGCCGATTCTCACGAGGAGCCGCCATGTCCCAGTTTCGCGCCCGCCCGCCGGCGATGCCGACCGTTCTTCTCGACGATGCGGTGGTGCGCGTGACGCGCTGGGATTTCGAGCCGGGCGCCGATACCGGCCATCATGTGCACGGGCTCGGTTATGTCGTCGTGCCAATGACGGATTGCGATTTCCTCATCGAGGAGGAGACCGGCGAGCGGCGGGTGCACAGCAAGTCGGGTGCGGTCTACCGGCGCGAGGCGGGCGTGGCGCACAATGTCGTCAATGGCGGCGACAAGCCGATGAGCTTTATCGAAATCGAATACAAGTGACAGCCGTGTCCAATTCCGCACAAGACGACAGCCAGGAAGCCCCGCATTTCGACCTGGAGTTCAAGCCGGCGCATGGCGAGGCGGTGCCGGTGGCGCGGCGGGTGCAGCGCATCACCGTCAACAATCCCGGCCCCTTCACCTTCCACGGCACGAACAGCTATATCGTCGGCGACCGTTCGGTGGCGGTGATCGATCCCGGCCCGGAGGACGAGGCGCATTTCCAGGCGCTGATGAAGGCGCTTGCCGGGCGCGAGGTGACGCATATCGCCGTCAGCCACACCCACCGCGACCACTCGCCGCTCACTCGCCGTCTCAAGGCGGAGACGGGCGCGATCGTCGTGGCGGAGGGGCCGCACCGGGCGTCGCGACCGCTGCATGCCGGCGAGGTCAACCCCTTCTCCGAAAGCTCGGACATGGATTTCGTGCCGGATATCGCGCTCGGCGACGGCGAGACGGTGGAGGGCGACGGCTGGGCACTGACGGCGCTGCACACGCCCGGCCACACGGCCAACCACGCGGCCTTCGCGCTCGACGGGCCGGAGGGCATCGTCTTTTCCGCCGACCATGTGATGGCCTGGGCGACGACCATCGTGGCACCGCCGGATGGCGCCATGGCGGACTACATGGCCTCGCTCGACCGGCTGCTTCAGCGCGACGACCGCCTGTACTTCCCCGGCCATGGCGGGCCGGTCACCGAGCCGGCCTCGTTCCTGCGCGGGCTTCGGACTCATCGGCGCATGCGCGAGCGGGCGGTGCGCGAGCGGGTGCGCGCCGGCGACCGGCTGATTGCGGACATGGTGAAGGTGATCTACCGCGAGACGGACCCGCGCCTGCATGGCGCCGCCGCCCTTTCGGTGCTGGCGCATCTGGAGGATCTGGTGGGGCGCGGCGAGGTGGTGACCGAAGGGCCACCCGCGCTGAAGGGGCTCTATTTCCCCGCCCCCGGCTTCTAGAGTCTTACGTTTGTCTTTTCGGGAAAACCGGTTTCCACTTTTCCCTGACAAACTCTGATCAGTCGCCCGCGATGCCGAGCAGTTCGGCGTCGAGCGCCTTCAGGTAGCCCTCCACCAGCTCGGCGCCGATGCCGAGATCGTGCGGGCCATAGCGCGAGGCGGCGCGCATGTCGACCAGCGTCGTCTCCGCCTCCTCGCGCAGCCGGATGACCACATCGAAGCGGAAGCCGAAGAGCGGCGAGCGCCATTCGCCCTGCAGCAGCACGTCGCCGGGGCCGCCGATGCGCGGCATGATCGGCGTTTCCAGCGGGCGGGCTTCGGGGATCGGCACGTCGCCGAGCGGTTCCTCGCTCGCGGAGGCTTTGTTGGGGTCGACGACGAGGTCTTCCAGGTCGGCGAGGATATTGTCGAGCCCGTTCTCGGCGGTGATGGTGATGCCGTAGGCCGTCGCCACCTTGCGCACGCCCTGATAGACGCGGTCGAGTGCGCCGTCGTAGCGCCGGCCGGAAAGGCCGGGATAGGCTTCGAGCTGCACGGTACGGTCGCGGGCCGTCACGATGCCGACGCGCGGCAGCCAGTCCTGCTCGGCCGAGGGTTCGGAAAGCCAGGGCGGGGCGGCGACGGTATCCGTCGTCACGTCGTAGAGCGCCGGCTTGTAGAAATAGGCGTAAGCGCTGGCGCCGGCCACGCCGAGCGGCAGGAGCGAGAAGAGCAGCGCCGTCAGCGCCGCCTTGCCGCCACGCGCGCCGACATGCCAGAGGCGCGCCAGGCCCACGGCCGCCAGCAGCACGGCCAGCCCCGCCATCACCGCGGCGAAACCCGCCAGCACCAGGAAATGCGGCGTGGTCAGCGGCCCGAAGCGGTGCGACAGCACGGCGGCGATGAACAGCAGGCAAGAAAACAGCGCCATGCGCCGCGCCCAGTGCGCCGCATGCGAAACGGGCCGTTCGTACTGGATCGTGATTGCCATGGCCTCACCGGATGCGCCTGCCGTTCCCTCTCCCTAGCGCAGTGCCGCGGATTTTTCCATCGGCTTGGTGCGGCATCTTGACCGGGGGTTTTGCGGCACGGCGGCGGAAAATCCTTGCGTGCCGCAAATTCGCCACGCTCGTTAACGATTTTTCACACACGGGGGTTGAGAAGGAGCAAGATGATGTTGCCGATGCAGACGGCTGCCGACACGGCGATTGCCACCACCGCTGGCGAACCCGCCCTCCCCCTGGAGCTTCTGGAACTCGAACTTTCGCTCGATGGTTTTTCCGGCGACGAAGCGGGTTTTGCGGGCGCGGTGCGCGCCGCCGCCGATCGGGTGGGCGGCGATTTCCTGTTCGACCTTCCCGCTTCCGGGCTTGCGGAGGATTGCCGGCGTATCGCCGCACTGCGCGTGCCGCAGGGTGACGACGGCGCGCTCGCCGTGGTTTTCGCGCTGCTCGATGCGGAAGGTGCGGCCATCCGGGTGGAGAACCCCGACGAGAAGACCAAGGACCTGAAGCGTTTCGCGGATGCCTTCGTCGACGTGCTGGAGCGCATCTGAGGTCTTGCGAGCGCCCACTTACGGGCCTATCCATGGCGCGTCACAGATCGCCGGAGCCCGCATGTCCAAGATGCTCATTCGCCTCGCCGCCCTCGCCGCCACCGCACTCTTCCTCGCCGGCTGCCAGACGGCCGCCGAAGTGCGCGCGAATGACGAGAACAGATGCCGCTCCTATGGGTTCCGTATGGGCACGGACGCCTTCGCCGAATGCCTCCAGCGCATAGACCTCAACCGCCGCGCGGATTTCCGCGCCGCGCGCATGGAATCGCCGCTGTGGGATCGGCCGACCTACATCTACGTCCGTGGACGCCGCCACTGATCCTCAGCTCTTGCTGCCGTTGAACGCCGCCTGCGCCGCCGCGAGCCTTGCGATCGGCACGCGGAAGGGCGAGCAGGAGACGTAGTCGAGGCCCGCCTCCTCGCAGAAGTGGATCGAGGCCGGATCGCCGCCATGTTCGCCGCAGATGCCGAGCTTCAGGTCATTGCGGGTGCGGCGGCCACGCTCGGCCGCGATTCGGATCAATTCCCCCACGCCATCGAAATCGAGCTGCACGAACGGGTCCTGCTCGACGATACACTTCTGGATATAGGTCGAAAGGAACGCCGACGCGTCGTCGCGCGAGATGCCGAAGGTCGTCTGCGTCAGGTCGTTGGTGCCGAAGGAGAAGAACTCGGCCGATTCGGCGATGACATGGGCGCGAAGGGCTGCACGCGGCAGCTCGATCATCGTGCCGACGAGATAGTCGATCGTCACGCCGGTCTCGGCGATCACCGCCTTGGCGACCTCCTCGATGCGGGCCTTGACGTAATCGAGCTCCGCCTTGAGGCCGACGAGCGGCACCATGATTTCCGGCACGACGGCGGCCCCCGTTGTGCGCGCGGCTTCCGCCGCCGCCTCGAAGATGGCGCGGGCCTGCATTTCGGCGATTTCCGGATAGGAAATCGCCAGCCGGCAGCCGCGATGGCCGAGCATGGGGTTGAATTCGTGCAGCGTATCGACGCGGCGGCGCAGCACCGCCTCGTCGATGGCGAGTGCGGCCGCCACCTCGGCGATCTCCTCGTCGCTCTTCGGCAGGAATTCGTGCAGCGGCGGGTCGAGCAGGCGGATCGTCACCGGCAGGCCATGCATGATCTCGAACAGCTCCACGAAATCCGAGCGCTGCATGGGCAGGAGCTTTGCAAGCGACGCCCGGCGGCCTGCCTCGTCCTCGGCCAGGATCATCTCGCGCATCACATTGATGCGGCTGCCCTCGAAGAACATGTGCTCGGTGCGGCAAAGGCCGATGCCCTCGGCGCCGAAGGAACGCGCCGCGCGGGCATCCGCCGGCGTCTCGGCATTGGTGCGCACCTTCATGCGGCGCGTGCGGTCGGCCCATTCCATGATCTGGCCGAAATCGCCGGAGAGTTCCGGCTGGAGCATGGGGATCTCGCCCTTCAGCACCTGGCCGGAGGAGCCGTCGATGGTGATGATGTCGCCCTTGGTGAGCGTCAGGCCCTGGGCGATCAGCAGTTCGTTGCGCAGATCGACGCGCAGCGTGCCCGCGCCGGAGACGCAGGGCGTGCCCATGCCACGCGCGACGACGGCCGCATGGCTCGTCATGCCGCCGCGGGTGGTCAGGATGCCCTCGGCGGCATGCATGCCGTGGATGTCTTCCGGGCTCGTCTCGATGCGCACGAGGATGACCTTGCGGCCCTCCTCCTCTGCCTGCACGGCATCTTCCGAGGTGAAGACGATCGCGCCGGTCGCGGCACCCGGCGAGGCCGGAAGGCCCGAGCCGATGACGTCGCGGCGCGCGCGCGGATCGATGGTCGGGTGCAGCAGCTGGTCAAGCGAGGCGGGATCGATGCGCGCGACGGCCTCGCCCTCGCTGATCAGCCCCTCCGTCGCCATATCGACGGCGATCTTCAGCGCCGCCTTGGCGGTGCGCTTGCCCGAGCGGGTCTGGAGCATCCAGAGCGTGCCGCGCTCGATGGTGAATTCGAGGTCCTGCATGTCGCGGTAGTGACGCTCCAGCCGGTCGCAGATGGCGCGGAACTCGGCAAAGGCTTCCGGCATCAGCTTTTCCAGCGACGGCCGGTCGGAGCCTGACGCGATGCGTGCCTCCTCCGTGATGTTCTGCGGCGTGCGGATGCCGGCGACGACATCCTCGCCCTGCGCATTGACGAGGAACTCGCCGTAGAGCTTGTTTTCGCCCGTCGAGGGATTGCGCGTGAAGGCGACGCCGGTGGCCGACGAATTGCCGAGATTGCCGAACACCATCGCCTGGACGTTGACGGCCGTGCCCCAGATGGCGGGAATGTTGTGCAGGTGGCGGTAGGTGACTGCGCGGGCATTCATCCAGCTCGCAAAGACCGCGCCGATGGCGCCCCAGAGCTGGACTTCCGGATCCTGCGGAAATTCCTCGCCCAGTTCTTCGCGAATGATGTCCTTGTAGCGGCCGATGACATGCTGCCATTCGACCGCGGAAAGCTCGGTATCCTGCTCGTGGCCGAGGCGACCCTTCTCGTCTTCCAGGATTTCCTCGAAGACCTCGTGGTCGAGGCCCATGACGACATCGCCGTACATCTGGATGAAGCGGCGGTAGCTGTCCCAGGCGAAACGCGCATCGCCGGCATCATGGCCGAGCGCCTGCACCGTGCTGTCGTTGAGGCCGAGATTGAGCACCGTATCCATCATGCCGGGCATGGAGGCGCGCGCGCCGGAGCGCACGGAGAGCAGCAGCGGCTTTGAGGTATCGCCGAAGGCGCGGCCGGTGATCGCCTCCATCTGGCGAAGCCCGGCGCGGACCTGGTCCTTCAGCTCCGGCGGCAGCATGCGGCCGCTGTCGTAATAGTGGTTGCAGGCGGAGGTGACGATGGTGAGGCCGGGCGGCACCGGCAGGCCGAGATTGCACATTTCGGCAAGGTTCGCGCCCTTGCCGCCCAGCAGATTGCGATCGCTCGCGCTGCCTTCGGCGCGGCCTCCCCCAAAGGTATAGACCCACTTCTCCATCGACGCCTCCCCAAATGCGTTTTGACAATCTACATGAACAGCATGTCTTTGAAAACGCGGCGTGATGAGTTTTTTGCTGCATTGCATCAAAATTGCGACGGCACTGCAACATTATGAGAGCGAGATACAAAAAAGCCGTGCTCCCGGCGGAACACGGCTTGCGGTCGATGCGATCGACGGCTCAGTTTCCTTCGATGGAAAGCCCCTGCTCGTCTACCTTGATCTCGACGCCATCAGGCTTCTTTTCTTCCTGATAGGCATAGTAGGAAAAGCCGGCCACCACGACGATGAGGGCGCCGATGATCATGTAAAGTGCGTTTCTATTCACGTTTGGTCCCCGATTTCACAGATTGCCCGCGAATGTTCGCAGGCTCTCATAAACGCACGGGGGCAGCGTTTGTTCCTGAATGTATCAGGAAGCCTCGCGAAGCTGCTCGGCCGTCTGCAAGTCCACCGAGACCAGTTGCGAGACGCCCTGTTCGGCCATGGTGACGCCGAAGAGGCGGTTCATGCGGGCCATGGTGATGGGGTTGTGGGTGATGATGATGAAGCGGGTCTCGGTGGAGGCCGCCATCTCGTCCATCAGGTTGCAGTAGCGTTCCACATTGTGGTCGTCGAGCGGGGCGTCCACCTCGTCCAGCACGCAGATCGGTGCCGGATTGGTGAGGAAGACGGCGAAGATCAGCGCCATGGCGGTCAGCGCCTGCTCGCCTCCGGAGAGCAGCGTCATGGTCTGCGGCTTCTTGCCCGGTGGGCGGGCGAGGATTTCGAGGCCGGCATCGAGCGGGTCGTCGCTCTCGATCAGTTGCAGTTCCGCCGTGCCGCCGCCGAAGAGGTGGGTGAAGAGGCGCTGGAACTGCACGTTGACCACGTCGAAGGCGGCAAGCAGGCGCTCGCGGCCTTCGCGGTTGAGGCTCTGGATGGCGGAGCGCAGCTTGCGGATCGCCTCGATAATATCCTCGCGCTCGGCGACGAGGGCATCGAGCTTATCCGTCAACTCCTTCTGCTCTTCCTCGGCGCGCAGGTTGACGGCGCCAAGCCGCTCGCGCTCGATCCGCAGGCGGTCGAGCTCCCGCTCGCGCTCGCGCGGGTCCGGCAGCGGCGAGCCGGGCGGATGGCCAGTGAGCTTGTAGGCTTCATGCGGCGCGCAGGACAGCGCCTCGCGGATGCGGGCCTCGCCCTCGACGCGGCGTTCGCGGGCCGAGACGAGGCGTTCTTCCGCACGGCCGCGGGTTTCGCGCGATTCGGCGAGCTGCGAGAGCGCGGTGACAGCCACGCGGTCGGCCTCGCGCTGGCGGTTTTCCGCCTCCTGAAGCGCGTCGGCGGCCTCGCGGCGGGCGGCCTCGGCATTGGTGAGGCCGGTCAAGAGTTCGCGGCGCTTTTCCTCGATCTCATCCGGCGCCTCAGCGAGGCTCTCCATCTCGTCGCGCGCCTCCGCCTCGCGGTCACGCAGCGTTGCGATGTGGTTTTCCGCATTGGCGGCGCGGCTTTTCCACGTCTCGCGCTCGGCGGAGATCGCCATCAGCCGGCGGCGGCGGTCGGCCATTTCGCGGGCGAGGCCGTCATGGGCGGCGCGGACCTCGGCAAGTGCCGCGCGGTCGGTCGCAACGTCCATCGTGTGGGTGCGCAGGCGCAATTCCAGATCGCCGAGGTCGGGTGCGTCTTCCAGTGCGCCGCGGGTGTCTTCCAGGAATTCCGCGGCCTCTTCCGCCTGCGCTTCGATCTGCGCCCTCGTTTCGGAGAGCACGGCGCGGCGGCGGATGAGGTCGCCGGCGGCGCGTTCGGCCGCTTCCAGCGCGTCGCGGGCCTCGGCGAGCATGCGGCCGGCATTGCGCTGCGCCTCGCGCGCCGCCTGCTGGCGCTGCGTTTCGGCGCGGATCGTTTCCCCGGCGCGGGTGAGATCGGCTTGCGCATCGGCAAGGGCCGCGCGGGCGTCTTCCAGTTCGGCTTCGAGTTCGGCGAGGCGGTTCTTTTGTTCGAGACGCAGGGCGGCGGCACTTGGCGCATCGGCGCCGGTGACATGGCCGTCCCAGCGGAAGACGGCGCCCTCGCGGGTGATCAGGCGCTGACCGGTGCGCAGATGCGGAAGGAGGGACAGCGCCTCGTCGACGTTTGCGACGACGCCGATCTGCGCGAGCCGCCGGTGCAGCACTTTTGGCGCACGGACGTGTGCGGTCAGCGCGGTGACACCGCTCGGCAGATGCGGATCGTCAGAGGTGTTGCCCGACAGCCGCCAATGGGCGGGCGCCGAAACGTCCGTCGGCGATTCGAGATCGTCGCCGAGGGCTGCACCGAGCGCGGTCTCATAGCCTCGATCGACATGCACATCCTCGACGACAGGCGCAAAGGAGCCGTCGCCGGCACCGGCCTCCAGCATGCGCCGGATGGTGCGGGCTTCCGTCTCGATGCCGGCCAATCGCGCGCGGGCCGTATCGACGGGGGCGCGCAGCGCGGATTCGGCAAAACGCGCCTCTTCCAGCGCCTCTTCCACGGCGGCAAGCATCTCGCCGGCCGCTTCCAGCGCCTCCTCGGCGGCCTGAACGTCGGCGCGGCGCTCTTCCGGATCGGGAAGGGCCGCAATGCGGGCGTCCATCTCCTCAAGCTCGCGAGCCTGCGCTTCGAGCTGCTGGCCGAGCCGCAGGTGGCGTTCGGACAGGTCGCGGATCGCCTTTTCGAGCTGGTTGCGCATGGCGGACGCTTCCGCGCGCTCCGCCGTGACGGCGGCAAGTGCCTCTTCGCTTTCCGTGAGCTTCGCGGCCGCCTCGTCCATGGTTTCGCGGGCGGCCTCGGCGCGCTCGTCGGCCTCGGCGAGGATCTCGCCGATTTCCTCCTCCTCCGCGACCAGCCGCTCCAGCACGGCGGCATTGTCGGCCACCATGCGCTCTTCGCGCACGATATCCTCGGCAAGCTGCGCGAGGCGGCGGGTGAGTTCGTCGCGGCGGCGCAGCAGCCGGGCGGAATCCTCTTCGAGCTGCGCGCGGGCGATCTGCAGGCGTTGCAGCACGGCGGCGAGTTTCGCTTCGTTCTCGCGCAGTTCCGGCAGCTTCAGGCTGGCGACGGCCTGTTCCTTGGCGGCCTGCATCTGCGCGTTCGCGCGTTCGGCGACGAGCGAGGTCGCCTGGTTGAGCTGGCTTTCCGCCTCGCCTTCCGCCTCCTTCGCCTGCACCCAGCGAATGTGCAGCAGCATTGCCTCGTGGCGGCGGATATCGGCGGAGAGCGCCTTGAAGCGGTTCGCCTGGCGCGACTGGCGCTTCAGGCTCTCGATCTGGCTTTCGAGCTGCGAGGTCACATCATCGAGCCGTTCGAGATTGGTTTCGGCGGCGCGCAGGCGCAGTTCCGCCTCGTGGCGGCGCGAATGCAGTCCGGAAATGCCCGCGGCTTCTTCGAGAAGCTGGCGGCGGGCCTGCGGTTTCGCCTGGATCAGCTCGCCGATGCGGCCTTGCCCGACCATGGACGGCGAGCGGGCGCCGGTGGAGGCGTCGGCAAAGAGCAGCTGCACATCCTTGGCGCGCGCTTCCTTGCCGTTGATGCGGTAGATCGAACCGTTTTCGCGCTCGATACGGCGGGTGACCTGGATCTCGTCCTGGTCGTTGAAGGCGGCTGGCGCGGTGCGGTCGGCATTGTCGAGATAGAGGCCGACTTCGGCGGTGTTTCTCGCGGGGCGGTGTCCGGAGCCGGAGAAGATGACGTCGTCCATGCCGGACGCGCGCATGTTCTTGTAGGAATTCTCCCCCATCACCCAGCGCAGCGCCTCGACAAGGTTCGACTTGCCGCAGCCGTTCGGGCCGACGACGCCGGTGAGGCCGCGCTCGATGATGAATTCGGTGGGTTCGACGAAGGACTTGAAGCCGAGCAGGCGGAGCTTGGTGAACCTCATACGCTCACCCAACCCACAACGTAAAAAGCGGGCGAGCGGCTTCCGCCGTCGCCCGCTTGAAATCCGGCCGAAGGATCAGAGCATGCTGTCGATGAGGGCCGACATAGAGTCAACCGACATGTCTCCGGAATAACGCTTGCCATTGATGAGGAAGGTCGGTGTCGCCGCGACGCCGAATTCCTTGGCACCGCGCTCGCGTACCGAGTTCACATCATCCAGAAGCTTCTGGTTCGTCAAGCAGGCCTGGAAGCTCTCCTGTGTAAAACCGGCGAGTTTCGACATCTGGAGCAGCGCTTCGCGGCCATCCTGCGCCGCAGCCCAGGTTTCCTGCTGTTTCATCAGCATGGAGATCATCGGGAAATACTGCGAGGCATCCGTCAGTTCTGCGGGCGTCGCCGGCTTGCAGCGCGCCAGCATGAAGGCTGCGGCAGCGCGCGGATCGAACGGGAACTCGCGCACGATGAAACGAACCTTGCCGCTGTCGACATACTTCGCCTTGATCGCGTCGAAGGTGTTGTTGTGGAAGGCCGCGCAGTGCGGGCAGGTCGTCGACATGTATTCGACGATGGTGACGGGGGCATTGGCCTCGCCGAGCGCCATTTCCGGCAGCGCGCCGGCCTTCAGCACTTCCGCCATGTCCACGTCGCCTTCGGCGGAGGGAACTTCCGCCGTCTTGGTCTCGGTGGCAGGGGTCTGCGCAGTCTCGGTGGTGGTTGTCGTCGTGGTAGTGGTCGGGGTCGTCGCGGTTTCCGTCGTCGTGCCGGTGGACGTGGCCGGCGTCGAGCTTGCGCTTTCCTCGGTCGTCGTCTGGCTGGTTTCGGGAGCCTTTGCGGTCTCCTTCTTCTCGTCGCTGCACGCGACGAGCGTCACGGCGAGCGCGGCAACAGCGACGCCGGAGAAGAGGCGCTTCATCAGGCTCATTTCGGAAAGGGACATGGTCTCTCCTGTCGGAAGGGATATGGAATTCTTTGGTCCATCGACGCAATGGCGGTCGGAAACCGGAATTGCTCTCGGCACTCCCGTTATACCTGCTTTGGGGCGGGAACAAGCGGTGTTAAGGCAAGTAACTTCAAAGAATTGTGACCGTTCGATGGTCTTACGCGACGCTTTCGAGCGCAGTTCGATCTGACTGGATCAGATCGGCGCTCTATCCTTTTTTTGAAGCGCAATCTTATCGATCCTCGTTTCACTCCGGTCGGATTGCGCTTTAGCGCGTCTTCGCGCGGCCGCCGAGCACCGCCGTGCCGAGCCGCTTCAGCGCCGCCTTCAGCGCGTCCCCCTCGATGCCGTCGACGAGGTCGTCGAGATGGCGGGCCGCCTCCCCCGTCAAGGGGCGCGGCTTCGGCCGGCCGCGCGACAGCGGCGTCACCGGTTTCTGCACGATGCGCACCTGGCTGATCGCCGGAAAGCCGAAGAAGCCGTTGATGCGCTGGATGATCTCGCCCTGCTGGTGGCTGAGGAAGAGAGCCCGCGCACCCTCGCAGGCAATCGTCAGCACGCCCGGCTGGTGGCCACCGCCCTCGCCCGTCATTTCGGAGGCGCGGCGCGGCCAGGTGATACGCTCGGGCCGCGTGCAATCGGCAAATTGCGCGCCGGCGATCTCGTCCCAGGAGCCGAGCAGCATCGTATTCAGCCCGGCGCGCTTGGCGAGCACGGGGTCGATGAGCGCATTCGCCACTTCGCTGATCTGGACTATGCCGCGTCGCTGGCCGCTCTTGTAGCCGCTTTGCGGGCCGCGCCAGGGCGCCTTGCTGGTGTTCACGTTGACTACCCCGATCGGGAAAATATTCCTGTCTTGCCGGCGAAGCACCTTGAAGATCGCCGACCGCTCCGCCAGTTATAGGCGCTCCGACCCCGTTCAGGCAAATCATGACCCAGGCCCACCGGACCGCGGCGCCCGCCGACCTCATTCTCGACTGGTACGACCGGCACCACCGCGACCTGCCCTGGCGCGTGAGCCCGCCGATGGCCGCGCGCGGCGTGACGCCGGACCCGTACAGGATCTGGCTTTCCGAGGTCATGCTGCAGCAGACGACGGTGCAGGCGGTCAAATCCTATTTCGCGCTCTTCACCACCCGCTGGCCGACCGTCACCGATCTCGCGAAGGCCGACAACGAGGACGTCATGAAGTCCTGGGCGGGGCTCGGTTATTACGCGCGCGCCCGCAATCTGAAGAAATGCGCCGAGGCCGTCGCTTTCGAACATGGCGGCGTGTTTCCCGATAGCGAGGACGGGCTGAAGGCGTTGCCCGGCATCGGCGACTATACCGCCGCCGCCATCGCCGCCATCGCCTTCAACCGGCAAAGTGCCGTGCTCGACGGCAATGTCGAGCGCGTCATCTCGCGCCTGCATGCCATCGAGACGCCGCTTCCCGCGGCGAAACCCGAGATGCGGGCGCTGGTCGCGACGATGACGCCCCAACATCGGCCGGGCGACTTCGCCCAGGCGATGATGGATCTAGGTGCCACGATCTGCACGCCGCGCCGGCCGGCCTGCGCGCTCTGTCCGGTGAATGCGCATTGTCGCGTGCTCGGCCGCGAGGACCCGGAGCTTTTTCCGCGCAAGGCCGCCAAGAAGGAGAAGCCGGTGCGCGTCGGCGCGGCTTTTGTCGCCGAGGACCAGACGGGCGCCGTCTTCCTGCGCAAGCGCATCGACAGCGGCCTGCTCGGCGGCATGACGGAAGTGCCGGGCAGCGCCTGGACCGCCCGCATCGACGGCGAGACCGGCCTTGCCGCTGCCCCCTTCCCGGCCGACTGGCAGGCCTGCGGCACCGTCACCCATGTCTTCACGCATTTCGAGTTGCGCCTCTCCATCTACCGTTCCATGGTATCCGGCGCGGTGCGGACCGGCGAAGGGTGGTGGCAGCCGAAGGAGACGCTTGACGGCGAGGCGCTGCCGACCGTCATGAAGAAGGCAATAAAGCAAGCGATACCGGATGCTTTCGGGCGAGTAGCGAATAGGGAGTAGCGAAGAGGAACAAGTGCTCGCGAACGTCCTTCTGGCAACTACTCCCTATTCGCTACTCGCCTATACACACGAGGAAAACATGAGCAGCATCGAAATCCGACACATCGTCTTCGACATCGGCCGGGTGCTGATCCATTACGATCCCCATATTCCCTTCACCCGCCTCATTCCGGACGATGCCGAACGCAACTGGTTCTTCGCCAATGTCTGCACCCATGACTGGAACCTGGAGCAGGACCGCGGGCGCGACTGGGCGGAGGCGGAAGCCCTGCTGATCGCCGAACATCCCGAGCGCATCGACGAGATCCGCGCCTTCCGCAAATATTGGCACGAGATGGTCTCGCACGCCTATGTGGAGAGTGTCGCGATCATGGAGGCCCTCATCGCGGAGGGCCGCGACGTGACCATGCTCACCAATTTCGCCCCTGACACCTTCAAGGAAGCGCGCAAGCTCTTCCCCTTCCTCGACATGCCGCGCGGCGTGACCGTTTCCGGCGAGATCGGCCTCATCAAGCCGGACCTCGCGATCTACGAGAAGCATACGAAGGATTTCGACCTGTCGCCCGCCCACACGCTGTTCATCGACGACAGCGGGCCAAACGTGGTGGGTGCCCGCGCCGCCGGCTGGCATGCCGTGCAGTTCACCGATCCGGAAAAGCTGAAGAGTGACCTTGCCGCGCACGGCATCCTGCTTTGAGCGGTGTTCGATCCCTCTGAAACCGAAACGCCCGGAGCCTTGCGGCTCCGGGCGTTTTCGCATTTCCGGGACTGAAGGTACTAAAACCGGAAAAGCGATATCCTGCCTGCCTGACCGGTTGATCGGTCTCAGCTTTCCACAACGATTTCCGTTGCTTGGCCTGATGTATTTGCCAAACTACCCTAAGCGCCTGATGGTTAAGATCAACTGAATGCTCGAAGTGGAAAGTTTGGGTTTTTGCGGCGCGCGGCGCCTTCAAAAGCCACAGCCCCCGGTGCAGGGAACACCGGAGGCCGCAGCTGGAGAACCACGTTTTAGGTTCGGGTATTGTTTATTCGAGGCCGGCCATGCCGCTGCGCACCACGGCGCGCAGGGCATCGATCGGCTTCAGTTCGGCACCGTCGGCATAGTGCCAGAAGGTCCAGCCGTTGCAGGCGTCGAGCCCCTGCACCTTGGCGCCGACCCGGTGGATGGAGCCGGCATCGCTGCCCGAGGCGAGCGTGCCATCGGCGCGCACGATGGCGCTGTGGCGGCGGCGCGCATCCGTCAGCACCGTGCCGGGCGCGATCAGGCCGCTTTCGATCAGCGTGTTGAAGGCGACGCGCGGCTCGGCCTTCTTGCCACTCATGACGGAGAGCATGCCGGAACCGAGCGGCTCGACCGCATCGATGCGCTCGCGGGCGGCGTCGATATAGGCCTGTTCGCGCTCGATGCCGACGAAGTGGCGGCCGAGGCGTTTTGCCACTGCGCCTGTCGTGCCGGAGCCGAAGAACGGGTCGAGGATGACGTCGCCCGGCTTGGAGGAGGCCATCAGGATGCGGGCGAGCAGCGCTTCCGGCTTCTGGGTCGGGTGCACCTTCTTGCCGTCGGCATCCTTCAGGCGTTCGCCGCCGTTGCAGATCGGGAACAGCCAGTCGGAGCGCATCTGCACGTCGTCGTTGGCGGCCTTCATGGCGTCGTAGTTGAAGGTATAGCCCTTGGCCTTGGCATCGCGCGTCGCCCAGATCATCGTCTCATGCGCATTCTGGAAGCGACGGCCCTTGAAGTTCGGCATCGGATTGGTCTTGCGCCAGACGATGTCGTTGAGGATCCAGAAATTGAGGTCCTGCAAGGTCGCGCCGACGCGAAAGATGTTGTGGTAGGAGCCGATGACCCAGATCGTGCCGGCGGGCTTCAGCACGCGGCGGCAGGCCAGCAGCCAGGCGCGGGTGAAGGCATCATAGGCTTCGAAGGAGGCGAACTGGTCCCACTCGTCGTCCACCGCGTCGACCAGCGACTGGTCCGGCCGATGCAGCGTGCCACCGAGCTGGAGGTTGTACGGCGGATCGGCGAAGATGACGTCGACCGACTGGTCCGGAAGCGCCTCGAGCGCTGCGACGCAGTCCCCCTTGATGATCGTGTCGAGCCACGCACTCCGGCGGGGCGAACGGGAGACGTCTGCAAGCGAAAGAACAGATGGCATTTGATACTCGCTGATACGCTTACTCGGAACTGAACTGTCCCTTATGGTTACCGAAGATGGTTACCAAAGGCTGAAAGGATTGAAGAAAAAGCGAAACTCGTTTCGTGGCGGGATCGTCGGCGGAATTCAAGCGGCACCGAATAGACCTCCCTTCCCGCACGTCACTAACGCAACATCGCCGAGCCCTGCCGGCGTGGGCGGGCAGGTTTTACTTTAAGGTCGAGGAGGATAAACGTGCGATTGAGAGCCGTCTTCATGCTTCTGGCGGGGCTTCTTGCCGCCACCGAGACGATTGCCGCCGACAAGACGATGATCGTGCTCGATGCCTCCGGCTCGATGTGGGGGCAGATCGGCGGGCGCGCCAAGATCGACATCGCCCGGGAGACGCTCGGCACCGTTCTGAAATCCGTGCCTGTCGGCACCGAGCTCGGGCTGATGGTCTATGGCCACCGCGAGAAGGGCTCGTGCAGCGATATCGAACTCGCCGTACCGCCGGGTGCGGGCACCGAGGATGCGATCAATGCCTTCGTCGCCGGGCTCAATCCCAAGGGCAAGACGCCGATTTCGCATTCCGTCGAGCAGGCGGCCGATATCCTCAAATATACCGAGGACAAGGCGACGGTGGTGCTGGTGACAGACGGGCTGGAGACCTGCGAGGCGGATCCCTGCGCGCTCGCCTCGGCGCTCGAAAGCAAGGGCGTAGATTTCACCACCCATGTCGTCGGCTTCGGCCTGACCGAAGAGGAAGGCAAGCAGGTCGCATGCCTCGCTGAAAACACCGGCGGCAAGTATTTCCAAGCTTCCGATGCCACACAGCTCGTGGCGGCGCTGACGGAGACGGTGGCGGATGCGCCGATGTCGAAGCCGACGCAGGAGGTGGCGGTCGCCGAGCCGGAACCCGAACCGGTGCCGGCGATCGAGTTCAACACCGAGCTCGACAGCGTGCTTTCGGAGGGCGGGCCGTCGCTCGGCGACAACAACGACGTCTTCTGGACGATCTACAAGGCGGATGCGAATGGCGCGCCGGAAGGCGACTACATCGAAAGCCAGTACAAGGGCAAATATTCCGGCAACTACCCGCCGGGCAAATATGTGGCGGTCGCGACGCTGCAAAGCTCGATCAAGCGGCAGGTGCCCTTCGAGGTGAAGGACGGCGAGGTCGCAAAACCCTTCATCAATTTCGATGCCGCCTATGTGACGGTCAAGCCGAAGCGGACGCCGCAGGATGCGGAGGCCGATTCGAATGCGGCCGTCGAGATCGCCTTCGGTGACTATTCGACGACCTATTATGGTACCGCAAAATTCTATGCTTCCGCCGGCGAGGTGACGCTCAATGGCGCCATCGGCCCCGCCAAGGTGTCGGAGACCTTCACGGTGAAGGCCGGCGAGACGGTCGAGCGCGACCTCGTCATCGGCTCGGGCATCGTGCTCAACAAGGCCATCTACGCCGAGGGCGGGCCGGAGGTGGATTCGGGCAACATATTCTTCGAAGTGGTCGAGGCGAAGAAAGCCATCGACGGTACGCGCAAAGCCATCGCCAACAGCTACGGCACAGGCACCAAGATCGACGTTCCCCCCGGCGAACATGTGCTGACGGCAAAACTCGGCTCGGCGACGGGCGAAATCCCCTTTACCCTGAAGGCGGGCGAGATGAGCGAGGTCATCGTCAACATCAATGCCGGCGTATTGGCCGTCACCGCCCCCGGTGCCTACAGCATCGAAATCGTCAGCGCCAAGAAGGACATCCAGGGCAACCAGAAGTCCATCTCCACCAATTACGGCCCCGAATGGCAGGACACGCTGCCGCCCGGCGATTACGTCGTGCGGGTGAAATACGAGGGCGATGTGGCGCCGAAGGAGGCCAACACGACGATCAAGGCCGGCGAGCGGTCGGAAGTGACGGTGGAGTAATCGGCATGCTTTTCCCAGAGGGAACAGCAGCATAAGGGCTGCCCCTCATCCGCCTGCCGGCACCTTCTCCCCGCAAGCGGGGAGAAGGCGGATGTGGCAACGCGCGATGCCTTGATCGATAGGAAAACGGCGCAGCGCAGTCCCTTCTCTCCGCTTGCGGGGAGAAGGTCGCGGCAGCGGGATGAGGGGCTTTCACAACGTAAAATGCCCTCACGTCACGCCGCATGAAACGCCCGGCTGTCCTCCGGCGCCTCATCCCGGTCGTTGAGGCCATAATCCCGCACCACGCTCGCAATGCGCAGTCGGTAGGCGTCGAGCACGCCATCGCGGCCCATGGCCTGGGCGGCGCGATGTTCCTCCGTGTTGCGCCAGGCCTTCACCGCCGCCTCGTCGCGCCAGAAGGAGAGCGAGAGCAGCCGGGTCGGGTCGGTGAGGCTGCGGAAGCGCTCGATGGAGAGGAAGCCGTCGATGCCGTCGAGCAGCGGGCGCAGGTCTCGCGCGGTGTCGAGATAGAGATCGATGCGGCCGGGTGCGGGCACGACCTCGAAAATGACGGCGATCATGGCGTTACCCTCGGGGCGTGCGGCAGCGAGACGTTTTTCAGGAAGATGCGGTCCTCCTTCAGGATGAAGCGCTCGCTGCGGGAGAAGTCGTAGTTTTCCCGGCCGAGCGGATCGGCGGTGAGCCTTGCGCGGTAGGCCTCGTAGGCGGCGAGATTTTCGATGTTGTAGACGCCGTACGCCGTGGTGGCGGAGCCTTCGTGCGGGCCGAAATAGCCGATCAGGTCTGCCCCGCAGCGCGGGATCGCCTGCCCCCAGTTGCGGGCATAGGTGGCGAAGGCATCCTTTTTGAAAGGGTCGATCTCGTAGCGGATGAAGCAGGTGATCATCGTGATTTCTTCCTGTTTGGCGCAATCCCGGACGCAAAACCGCTTACGCACTTTTGCTGGTATTGCTTCTGTTTGCGATGACCCCTTTTCCCACATTGCCGGACGCGAATGCTTCGGTTATCATCGAAGTATGAAAGAAGGACCGGACATTTCCCAGATCGGGGCGCTGATCGGCGATCCCGCCCGCGCCAACATGCTGACCGCGCTGATGGGCGGGCAGGCGTTGACAGCGACCGAGCTTGCGGGCGTCGCCGGCATCACCCTGCAGACCGCCAGTTCACACCTTTCCAAGCTGGAGGCGGGCGGGTTGATCGTGCAGCGCAAGCAGGGCCGGCACCGCTATTTCGCGCTTGCCGACGACGCGGTCGGCCTCCTGCTCGAAAACATCATGGGTTTTGCCGCAAACCGCGGCCATATGCGCACCCGGCCCGGCCCGAAGGACCCGGCGCTGCGCAAGGCGCGCGTCTGCTACAACCATCTCGCCGGCGATTTTGGCGTGCGCATGCTCGATCGGCTGGTGGGCGATGGCGACGTGACGCTCGATGGCGACGACGCCGCGCTGACGCCATCGGGCGAGACCCGCATCGCCGCCATCGGCATCGACCTTGCCGCGCTGAAGGCTCAGCGCCGCCCGGTCTGCCGCACCTGCCTGGACTGGAGCGAGCGGCGCTCGCATCTGGCAGGTTCGCTCGGCGAGGCGCTGCTCGCCCGCTTCATCGCCGATGGCTGGGCGAAGCGCGAGAAGGACAGCCGCGCCATCCGCTTCACCGCGGAGGGCGAGCGGAGGTTCATGGCGCTGTTTCCGTGAGCACGGCGCGCGCATAGCTCGTGCGCTTAATCGGCAATTGTCCGAGAGGCCCCTTTCGTGTAGGGAAGCCGCGACTTCATGGGCGCTTGCGTGCCCCTCCTGACCCCCACTTGAAAGACGGCATGTCATGGACGGTTTCGACCTCATCATCTTCGACTGCGACGGCGTTCTGGTCGATTCGGAAATCATCGCGGCGGAAGTGGAATCGCGGCTCCTCACCGAGGCGGGCTACCCGATCGGCGTGGAGGAAATGGGCGAGCGTTTTGCCGGCATGACCTGGCACAACATCCTGCTCACCATCGAGCGCGAGGCATCCATCCCGCTCTCCGCCTCGCTGCTCGACAAGTCGGAAAAGCTGCTCGATGAGCGGCTTGCCGCAGAAGTGCAGGTTATCGACGGCGTAAAGCTGATGCTGTCGCGCATCCGCAAGCCCTATTGCATCTGCTCGAATTCGTCCCTTCACCGCCTCGACATGATGCTGTCGAAGGTCGGCCTCAAGGAGGTCTTTGCGCCGCATATCTACTCGGCCAAGGATCTCGGTCCCGATCGCGTCAAGCCGAAGCCGGACATCTTCCTGCACGGCGCAAAGCAGTTCGACGCCGATCCGGCCAACACGCTGGTGATCGAAGATTCCGTGCACGGCATTGCCGGTGCGCGCGCCGCCGGCATGCGCGTCGTCGGCTTCACCGGCGCCTCGCACACCTACCCCTCCCATGCCGACCGCCTGACCGAAGCCGGCGCCGAGACCGTGATCTCGCGCATGAGCGAGCTGCCGGGCGTGATTGCCGCGCTTGCGGAGTGGCAGGAAGCTATTTGAGCGAATAGCGAATAGCGAATAGCGAATAGCGAATAGCGAATAGCGAATAGCGAATAGCGAATAGGATTGTTCCTCTATTCGCTATTCGCAACTCCCTATTCGCTCACTTCGTGTTGTACGGGCCTTCGTCGAAGCCGACATAGACCTTGGTGAAGCCGCCCGAACCGCCGGGGATCGCGACTTCGCCCTTGGTGAAGATGAACTGGCCGGCGTCCGTGTTCACCGGATACTGGATGAGTTCGGAATAGAGCGTCGTGCTGCCATCGCTTGCGGCGACGCGGATCGGCACGTTGACGGTTCCGCCGGAGCTTGCCGGACCGGTGACCACGCGGCCCTGCACCATCACGGTCATCACGAGCTGGCTTTCGTTCAGCACGCAGCGGCGCGTCGTGTCGGCCAAGGTCACCTGGTAGAGCAGGTTCTGCGGATCGTCCTTGGCGCCCTTGGCGTAGCGGCGCAGCACCGCGGTGCCGTCACGCAGGTAGACCTGCGGGCACGAGCCCTGCACGATGGCGGTCTGCGTCTGCTGCTGGGCGGCGGTCTGCGCGCCGGACGGGTCGCTGTTGACGCCCATGTCGGCGGGCTTGTCGGTCTGGTTGCAACCGGCAACGACGGCGAGAAGGGAGATGCCGAGAAAGCGGCGAATGGTCATTCCAAACACGTTACTGTAACCCCTGCAATCAGGCCCCGCCCCCGGCGTCCAAGCCTTTCGGAACTCTTCTGGCGGGCCTTTTCACGGCCCTAGGCGATGGTCTATAGCAGCGGCGTGGCGAAAAATCGATTGTCGAATGAATCCGCCCGCAGAATTTCGAAAAGCCCGCGCCCGCGGGCAGGAAACAACGGCATTGCCACGATCTGCCGCAAAGAGACCTGCGGTATTCGTGGCCTTTCGTTAGGGTCAAAAAAGCGCTGGTGTGGAGCGAGTGTAGGTTTTTGCGATCGACATCGCTCGACATAACCAACAATTCCAAGGACGTATGACGTGGATTATGTTTCGACGCGGGGCGAGGCCCCTTCCCTCGGTTTCTCCGATGCGCTTCTGGCCGGCCTTGCCCGCGATGGCGGCCTCTATGTGCCGCGCGAATGGCCGACCTTCTCCAAGAAGCAAATCCGGGCGCTGCGCGGAAAATCCTATGAGGAGATCGCCTTCACCGTGCTCTCCCCCTTCCTCGAGGGCGACATTCCGGCCGACAAATTCCGCGCGATGATCGACGAGGCCTACGCGACCTTCCGCCATCCGGCGATCGCGCCGCTGGTGCAGACCGGCCCGAATGCCTTCGTGCTGGAGCTCTTCCACGGCACGACGCTCGCCTTCAAGGACGTGGCGATGCAGCTTCTCGCCCGCCTGATGGACCATGCGCTGGCCGTTCGCGGCGAACGCGCCACCATCGTCGGTGCCACCTCGGGCGATACCGGCGGGGCGGCAATCGACGCCTTTGCCGGCCGCGAGCGCACCGACATCTTCATCCTCTTCCCGGAAGGCAAGGTCTCGCCGGTGCAGCAGCGCCAGATGACCACGTCGAAGGAAAAGAACGTGCACGCGCTCGCCATCAAGGGCAATTTCGACGATTGCCAGAACCTCGTGAAGGCGATGTTCAACGACGTGAAATTCCGCGACCGGGTCAAGCTCTCCGGCGTCAACTCGATCAACTGGGCGCGCATCATGGCCCAGATCGTCTACTACTTCACCAGCGCCGTGGCGCTCGGCGGGCCGGACCGGAAGATCTCCTTCACCGTGCCGACCGGCAATTTCGGCGACATCTTCGCCGGCTATGCCGCCAAGCGCATGGGCCTGCCGATCGACAAGCTGGTCATCGCCACCAACGAGAACGACATCCTCGCCCGCACGCTGAAGACCGGCCGCTACGAGATGAAGGGCGTCAAGGCCACCACCTCGCCGTCCATGGACATCCAGATCTCCTCCAACTTCGAACGCCTGCTGTTCGAGGCCAATGACCGCGATGCCGGCGCCGTGCGCCGCGCGATGGAAAGCCTCAAGCAATCCAATGCCTTCGAGATCGAAGAGGGCGCGCTGAAGACGATCCGCAAGAAGTTCCGGGCTGGCCGCGCGACGGAAAAGCAGGTGGCCCAGACGATCAAGGACACGCTGAAGAAGACCGGCTACCTGCTCGATCCGCATTCGGCGATCGGCGTCTTCGTCGCCGCCAAGCACGAGAAGCCCGGTGCGCCGATGGTTACGCTTGCCACCGCCCACCCGGCCAAATTCCCCGCCGCAGTAAAATCGGCATGCGGTATTGACCCGGCGCTTCCGTCGTGGCTTGCTGACCTCATGCAAAGGGAGGAGCGGTTCGACGTCCTCGATGCGGAGCTCGATGGGTTGGAAGACTTCATCGGGAAACAGACGCGGGTTCGAGGCTAGAAACGCAGAAAGTGCGCATGATGAAAGTTGAGTGCACCCGGCTTCCGTCCGGGTTGACCGTGGTGACCGAAAACATGCCGCATCTCGAGAGCGTCGCTCTCGGCGTGTGGATCAAGTCGGGGTCGCGCAACGAAACCACGGACGAGCACGGCATCGCCCATCTCCTCGAACACATGGCCTTCAAGGGCACGGAGCGCCGCTCCGCCCGCCAGATCGCCGAGGAAATCGAAAATGTCGGCGGCGAGGTCAACGCCGCGACATCGACGGAAACCACCTCCTATTATGCCCGCGTGCTGAAGGACCACGTCCCGCTCGCCGTCGACATCCTCGCCGATATCCTGACGGAATCCGTCTTCGACGAGGAAGAGCTTCGCCGCGAAAAGCACGTCATCCTGCAGGAAATCGGTGCTGCCAACGACACGCCGGACGACGTGGTCTTCGACAAGTTCTCCGAGGTCGCCTATCGCGACCAGATCATCGGCCGCGCCATTCTGGGCACGCCGGATTCCGTGCTCTCCTTCTCGCCCGGCGAGATCCGCCATTATCTCGACCGCAACTACACGACGGACCGCATGTTCGTCGTCGCGGCCGGTGCGGTGAATCACGAGGAATTCGTGCGCCAGGTCGAGGATCGTTTCTCGACCCTTCCGACCGCGCCGAAAATCTCGCCGGTCTTCGAGCCGGCCCGCTACACCGGCGGCGATATTCGCGAGACGCGCGACCTGATGGATGCGCAAGTGCTGCTCGGCTTCGAGGGCAAGGCCTATCACGCGCGCGACTTCTACTGTTCGCAGATCCTCGCCAACATCCTCGGCGGCGGCATGTCCTCGCGCCTCTTCCAGGAAGTGCGCGAGCATCGCGGCCTGTGTTATTCGATCTACGCCTTCCACTGGGGCTTTTCCGATACCGGCATCTTCGGCATCCATGCCGCGACCGGCGGCGAGAACCTGCCCGAGCTGATGCCCGTCATCTTCGACGAGCTGCGCAAGTCGTCTGAAAACATCGAGCAGCAGGAAATCGAGCGCGCCCGCGCCCAGATCCGCGCCCAGCTTTTGATGGGCCAGGAAAGCCCCGCCGCCCGCGCCGGCCAGATCGCCCGCCAGATGATGCTCTACGGCCGCCCGATCCCCAACGAGGAGCTGATGGAACGCCTGCAAGGCATCACCATCGAACGCCTCACCGACCTCGCCGGCCGCCTGTTCTTCGACACGGTCCCGACAATCTCGGCCATCGGCCCGCTGGAGCACCTGGTTTCGGCCGGCGACATTAGCCGGTCGCTGGCGCGCGGAACGGTGCCGGAGCGCGCGGCGAGCTGAGGGGCGGCTTAGTGGCTGACATCCCGGATAGGTGCCGGTAAACGCGATATCGATCATTTGTAAATCGGCGCGCTGCTGTCGCATGCCGTATCCGAATTGTCGATACCATCATAGACAGCGAATTTGGCCGACCTTGTGTGCAATCTTGCCAATATGACGCCCGTCGGTTCCACAGCATCCGCCCCAGACATTGATATGCGGGAATCGTTGCGCCAGTTGCGCCATTTGATGGCCAAGCTCCTCAGGGTCGCCGTCCTCCAAATGCCCGAGTTTGCAAAGCGCGAGGGCCTCCATGGCAACAGCATTCGGCATGAAGCCGCCGAGCCGGCTCACCCAGTCTCCCCTCGTCAATGCGGGCGCGAATTCCGTTGGATGGGTGCAATTGATCATGTAGTAGGCAGGCGCGGCATCGGTGGCGGCATCTACCATTTCAATGGCTTGCTGCATGGTATGGCCACCTGAAAGCAACCCGCCACGCTGTACGAAAAATGAGATGACGATCGGAATGTCAGCCGCGCGCGCAGCTCTGGAAATACCGATTGCCTCCTCGACCGATGAAAAAGTCATTGCCGTGATCATATCCGCGCCGGCCTTTTTCAGAGTCTGTATCTGTTCGGAGTGATAGTCTTCAGCAGACGCAGCGTCGATGACTTCCCCTCTTTGATAGGCGTCTCCTCGCGGTCCGATCGCACCGCCGACGATCATCGGCGTTTCTGCGGTGTGATATTCGCGGGCGATCTCGCGGTAGAATTCAACCCCTCGGATGTTGATATCTTCAAGCGCCCGTGGTGAATAACCGATAAGCGTGCCCCAGTCGCGGCTGGCCCGATAATGCAAACCCTCGTTGATCACGCCGAAGCCTTGAGCAACGGCCGCCTCGACAAGCCTTCTTTGGTATTGTTCGAGACACATCGCTCCGCGTTCGTCATCCAGCAGTTCAAAGCCGCAGAAATGCCGCAGCTCGAAGCCGTCGACGTATTGGAGCCAGGTCTCAAATCCACCTCCGGTGGCCATTAGTCGACCACGAAGCTGCGGGAGCATTTCGATACCCATAGCCATTCTCCGTTTTGACGGAGCCCAATCTACACCTCCTCGTCGTTCTTCGCAGCCATCCGCATAAAAAATTGACGGAAAGCAACCTCCTGCCAATGTAGGCTTCACTGCCGCAAAGCGCCCACCCACCCTCTCCCCACCAACACCATTTGACGCCGTCCCGCCCGCTGTCATACTCTTAACCGATGGCGTGCCTCAGGGCTGGCGTGCGCGGAGGTTTGAATGACAAGGTCGGTATTTCGGTTTCTGTCCCGGCAGTCCGAGAGCCTCGAGCTTGCCAGCGATCGCCATCTGCTTCGCCTGCCCCGTTTCCAGGATTACCGGCAATGGTATCAGCTACGCTCGGAGAGCCGGCGTTTTCTCGAACCGTGGGAGCCAACCTGGCGGGGAGACGAGCTGACCGAGAGCTCGTTTCGGGCGCGCGTCATCAGAAATGAACAGGAATTTTCATCGGGCCAGGCCGTGCCGCTTTTGATGTTCGAGCGGGAGGAAAAGGTGCTGCTGGGTGGGCTTACCATCGGCTATATCAGGCGTGGGGCGGCGCAATGCTGCATGATCGGCTACTGGATGGGCGAGCGCCATGCCGGCCACGGCCACATGTTCGGTGCCCTGAAACTGGCCATACCCTATATCTTTTCGAGCCTTCAGTTGCACCGTATCGAGGCAGCCTGTATTCCAGACAATACAAGAAGCATCCGTCTCCTTGAAAAGGCCGGCTTTCAACAGGAAGGCTACCTTCGGGAGTATCTGAAGATAAACGGGGAGTGGCGCGACCACGTGATGTACTCGCTTCTGGCGGCCGACAGGCGGTCTTGAGCGGCACCCGGGCGCGACAGGACTGGGCCGTACCTAAGGACAATGCAGTTTCAATGATGCCTCCATCCGTGCAGCAAACGCTGCGTGCCAGCCGGTTGCTTGCCCTCGTTCTCCTCGCCGTGACGATGCTCGTCGGCGCGCTGGGCCTGCCCGCCCATGCCGTCGAGCCCGTCAAGATCTCCCGTGACGACACCGCGCTCGACCTGACCGCCACCACCGAGATCTATACCGGCCGCGGCGAGGCCTTCCAGGTTTCCACGGCGCCGGGCACGGACGGCATCGTGCGCCGCATCGAGGTGCGCGCCACGTCCGAAGACCACCAGGGCGACTGGGCCGTCTTCGCGCTCGCCAATGTCTCTGAAGAGCAGATCGACCGCGTGATCGTCGCGCCGCACTTCCGCCTCGTGCAGTCCAAACTGTTCTGGCCGGACCTTGGCGCCAAACGCATCATCTCGATCACGCCAAGCGAAGGCTTTGCGCTCGATCGGCAGCCGAGCGAAGAGGCCGACGTCTTCCGCATCACGCTCAACCCCGGCTCGGTCGTCACCTTCGTCGCGGAGCTCGCAACGCCCGACCTGCCGCAGATCTACCTCTGGGAGCCGGACGCCTACAAGGACACGGTCAACGCCTTCACGCTCTATCGCGGCATCGTGCTCGGCATTGCGGGCCTGCTCGCGGTGTTCCTCACCATCCTCTTCGTGGTGAAGGGCACCTCCATGCTGCCGGCGACGGCGGCGCTCGCCTGGGCGGTGCTCGGCTATATCTGCGTCGATTTCGGCTTCCTGTCGAAGCTCATCAGCATCACCGCGGGCGATGAACGAATATGGCGGGCGGGCACGGAGGTCTTCCTTGCCGCCGGCCTCGTGGTGTTCCTGTTCACCTACCTGAACCTCAACCGCTGGCACGCGCATCTCTCCTATGCGACGCTCGCCTGGATCCTCGGCCTCGGCCTGCTGTTCGGCGTGGCGATCTACGATCCGCCGATCGCGTCCGGCATCGCCCGCCTGTCCTTCGCGCTCACCGGCTCCGTCGGCATCGTGCTCATCGCCTATCTCGGCTTCAATCGGTATGACCGCGCGATCCTGCTGGTGCCTGCCTGGGCGCTGATCCTCGTCTGGCTGTTTGGCGCCTGGCTCACGGTGACGGGGCAGCTCAACAACGACATCATCCAGCCGGCCCTGGGCGGCGGCCTCGTGCTGATCGTGCTCCTCATCGGCTTCACGGTGATGCAGCACGCCTTTGCCGGCGGCGCTTATAGCCAGGGCCTGTTTTCCGATCTCGAACGCCAGTCGCTGGCGTTGACGGGCTCCGGCGATACGGTCTGGGACTGGGACGTGGCGCGCGACCGCGTCGTCACCATTCCCGATATCTCCATCCAGCTCGGCCTTGCGCCCGGCGTCATGCATGGCCCCGCGCGCAACTGGCTGCCGCGCCTCCACCCGGACGACCGCGACCGTTTTCGCGCGACGCTCGACGTGCTGCTGGAACACCGCAAGGGCCGGCTCAACCATCAGTTCCGCGTGCGCGCCGAAGACGGCCATTATCACTGGCTGTCGATCCGCGCCCGGCCAGTGCTCGGCGCAAACGGCGAAATCATCCGCTGCGTTGGCACGATCATCGACATCACCGAACAGCGCAACTCCGTCGACCGCCTGCTCCAGGATGCGCTGCACGACAACCTCACCGGCCTGCCGAACCGTCAGGTTTTCCTCGATCGCCTGCAATCGGTCCTCGCCCTGACCGCCAGCTCGGAAAACGTGCGCCCGACCGTGCTGACCATCGACATCGACCGCTACAAGCAGGTCAACGATGCACTCGGCATTGCGGCAGGCGACAACATCCTTATCGCGCTGACCCGCCGCCTGCGACGCCTGCTGAAGCCGCAGGACACGCTGGCGCGGCTGGCCGGCGACCAGTTCGGACTGATCCTGATGTCCGAGCGTGACCCCGCCAAGGTGGCGGATTTTGCGGATGCCGTCAGCAAGGCGATCATGGTGCCGATCAATTTCGGCGGCCGCGAGATCATCCTGACCGCCTCGATCGGCCTCGTCTCCTGGGTCGACCAGCAGGAGGATGCGGCCGGCCTGCTTAATGACGCGGAACTCGCCATGTACCGGGCGAAAAAGGCCGGCGGCAACCGTGTCGAGCCGTTCCGCCCTGCCTTCCGCACCTTCGGCGCCGATCGCCTGCAGATCGAGACGGATCTCCGCCGCGCCATCGAGCGCAAGGAGCTTTCCCTCGTCTACCAGCCGATCGTCCGCCTCTCGGATGCCGAAATCGCCGGCTTCGAGGCGCTGATGCGCTGGGACCACCCCAAGCGTGGCAACATCTCGCCGACCGAGTTCATCCCGATCGCGGAAGCCTCGGACCTCATCAACCAGCTCGGCCTCTTCGCCTTCGACAAGGCGGCAAGCGACCTGATGGACTGGCAGCTCCAGACCGGCGAGCTGCCGATCTTCGTCTCTGTCAACCTCTCAAGCGCGCAGCTCCTCAACAACGAGCTCTACAACGACGTGCGTGCGGCGCTGGCCAAGACGCGCTGCGAGCCGCACAAGCTGAAGCTGGAACTCACCGAATCCGTCGTGATGGAGAACCCGGAACAGGCCCGCCTCATCCTCAACAAGCTCAAGGATGTCGGCCTTGGCCTGGCGCTCGACGATTTCGGCACGGGCCATTCCTCGCTCTCCTACCTCACCCGCTTCCCCTTCGACACGATCAAGCTCGACAAGGCGCTGGTGCGCGACGCCTCCGACAAGCGCCCCGTGCTGCTGCGCTCCGTCATCTCGATGGCCCGGGAACTGGAAATGCAGGTCGTCGCCGAAGGCATCGAGTCCGAAGAGGACGCGATCGAACTCGGCAATATGGGCTGCGAATTCGGCCAGAGCTACCTCTTCGGCCCGCCGATCGGCTACGACTCAGTGCAGCGGCTGCTCAAAGAACGGTTTCCGCTGATGAAGCGGGCGTGAGCGAATAGCGAATAGCGAATAGCGAATAGCGAATAGCGAATAGCGAATAGGGGGTTATCGCCTATTCGCTATTCGCAACTCCCTATTCACTCCTGCGCACCAGCCGGTTGATGAAATCGAGTTTTTCCACGACCGGCGGCGGCAGGACGAAGGGGTAGCTGTCGGGCTGGCCCATGGAGCGCTGGATGGCGTTAAGGGCCACGCTGAGGGGGATCCAGGATTCGACGAGGCGGCCGGCGTTGGGGGCGCGGTAAGGGTCGAAGGTCACTTCGGCTTCCAGTTCCTCGTGGCCCTTCGGATCGGTGTTGAGGCCGAAGGCGCGGGCAGTCTCCAGCGTATCGACAATGTGGAAGAAGTGCGCCCAGCATTCCGCGAAGTCCTCGGCCGGATGGCTGCTCGCATAGGTGCTGATGAAATAGTTCTGCCAGTCGGCGGGCGGGCCTTGTTCGTAGTTGCGCTGGAGGGCGGCGGCATAATCCTGCCGTTCGTCGCCGAAGAGGCGCCTCGCCTCCCCCAGGGTCGCATCGTCACGCACGAGCTGCGACCAGTAGAAATGGCCGATCTCGTGGCGGAAATGGCCGAGCAGCGAGCGGTAGGGCTCGCCCATGGAGACGCGCACGCTTTCGCGCACCTCGTCGTCGGCCTCTGCCGCGCGCAGGCTGATGAGGCCCGCTTCATGGCCGGTCATGGCGGCATTGACGACATTGCCGCCGGCGTCGACCTCGTCGGCCAGGAAATCGAAGACCAGGCCGCTGTTCGGATCTTCCTCACGGGTCGGGTGCGGCAGCCGCCAGCGCAGGATCGAATAGAAGAGATGGTGTTGCGCGAGCCCGATGCGGCGCCAGCGTTCCAGCCCGTGGGGATCGGTCGTCGGCACGATGCGATTGTGGCGGCAGGCCTCGCAGAAGGCGTGCGAGCTATCCGCCGGCAGCAACCAGTTGCAGACGTCGTGCACGGCATTTTCGCAGAAGCGGTAGACGCCTTCGTTCGGCGCGATCTTCCAAAAACCCTCGCCTTCCGGCACCAGCGCATGCAGCGTTACATCCTGCGCCAGGAAGCCCAGCGAGGAGCCGCACCGCACGCAGACGCGGTTGTCGAAATGGATGGTCTGGCCGCAGGTCTGGCAGGTGAAAAGTTTCATGAGGTCCCCGGTATCGCATCGTAGAGAATACCCGCATCGGCCGAAGTCGATACGGGTATGCTTCAATCGCTATCGCTTGATGACACGGTCCGTGCCATCTGGCGTTCATCAGAGGCGGTCGACCGCACCCTTGACGGCGTCCTTGGCCTTGCCGACTGCCTTCTGGGTCTTGCCCTTGGCTTCCTGGCCGGCGCCTTCTGCCCGCAGCTTGGGGCTGTTCACTGCCTTGCCGGCGGCCTGCTTGGCCTTGCCTGCAACTTCGTTTGCGGTGCCCTTGATCTTGTCGCTCGTGCTACCCACCGTCGTACTCCTGTTGTTCGAGGCGTGCTCTTTCACGCGGCGAAACAACGGCGCAAAGCCGCACAAGTTCCAAAGAGAAGTCTGAAATAAGCGGAAGCGTCAGGCGTGGCCGGCTTCGGCCGAAAGCATGGCGGGCGAGATGCCCATCAGGCCGAGCGCGCGTTCGTATTTGCTGTCGAGATCGGTGTCGAAGATCAGCTCTTCCTGCGCCGGGCAGGACAGCCAGCCATTGGCGCCAATCTCGTTTTCGATCTGCCCCGCGCCCCAGCCGGCATAGCCGAGCATCATCAGGCCCTTCTGCGGGCCGCGGCCGCGCGAAATGGCGCGCACGATATCGAGCGTCGCCGTCAGACATATGTCGTCGCTGACCGGAATCGAGGATTCCGACATGTAATCATCCGAATGCAGCACGAAGCCGCGGCCGCTTTCCACCGGCCCGCCGCAACGGATGGGGAAATCGAGCGTGGAGCCCGGCAGGCGGATCACCTCGTCCTCGCCGAGCAGGTCGAGATGCAGTAGCACGTCGGAGAAGCTCAATTGCTGCGGCCGGTTGATGACGAAGCCCATCGCGCCGTCATCGGAATGGGCGCAGATATAGACCACGGTGCGGGAGAAATTGGAGTCGGCCATGCCCGGCATGGCGATCAGGAACTGACCGTCAAGGAAGCCGCGTTCTCGTCTGTTTTTCAGAACCGACATAGCCATAATGCGGACAGCCTACCAATTCACCGCCAAATGAAAAGCGTTCTTTTTTGCTGGCGCGGCATGCCAGCCTTGCAGGAAAGTTATGGTAGGAAAGCGCGCGATCAAGCTTTTATGATTGTCCCGCACGGTTTTGTTGCTGGAAAGCCGGTGCCCCCGGCGCTAGATATCGTTTCATGAAACGCCTGCAAACCGCTGCCATCGCGCTCATTTTTCTGCATTCGCCCGCCGCCGCCGCGACCTCGCAATGGGTCGAGACGCCCGGTGGCGACGTGCGCCTTGTTGCCCTTCCGGCCGGCGCCGACGGCGTGGTGCGCGCCATGATCGATATTCGCCTGCATGATGGCTGGAAGACCTATTGGCGTGATCCGGGCGGCAGCGGCATCCCGCCGTCGATCGCCATCAGCGGGGCCGAACTGAAATCGGTCGGCTTCCCCGCGCCAAAACGGCTCGGCGACCAGGAGAACCACTATATCGGCTACGACAAGCCGGTGCGCTTTCCGCTGAAGCTCGACAAGGCAGCCGGCGGGGCGATCACCGCGACGGTGTTTCTCGGCGTGTGCAAGGACATCTGTATTCCCGTGCAGGCGGAGCTGACGGTGGATTCGATCGGCGAGAGTTTTGCCAATCCGCTGGAGGAGACCGCGATCGCCGATGCCGAGGCGACGCTGCCGGGTGGATCGGGCAACGGGTTCAAACCGCTTTCCGGGCGTTTCGCGGCAGACGACAAGACCCTGACGGTGCGCTTCGAGGCGCCGGCCGATGGGGAGCTACCCGACGTCTTCCTTTCCGGTTCCTCGACCTTCGAATTCGGCGCGGCCGGTCCCGTCCGGCGCGATGGGAACGTCTTCGTCGCAGAGGTGCCGGTGCTGCACAAGCCCAAGGTTTTCGATCTTGCAAAAGATCCGATCCGCCTGACGGTGCGCTCCGGCGACAAGACGATGGAAAGCCCGCTTGCCATCGAGTGACCGTCGCCTATAGTCCCGTCACCCACATGAAGCCTACTATACAGACAGGGAGAGACCCGTGACCATTGCCGTTGGAGACAAGCTGCCCGACCTCAAGCTCAAGGAGCGCACGCCGGACGGTCCTGCCGAAATCTCGACCGAAGACCTGTTCAAGGGCAAGCGCGTCGTGCTCTTCGCCGTGCCGGGCGCCTTCACGCCGACCTGCTCGCTGAACCACCTGCCCGGCTATCTCGAAAATCGTGACGCGATCCTCGCCAAGGGCGTGGACGACATCGCCGTCGTCGCCGTCAACGACCATCACGTCATGGGCGCCTGGGCGAACTCCACGGGCGGTGCAGGCAAGCTGCGCTTCCTCGCCGATTGGGACGCCGGCTTCACCAAGGCGCTCGGCATGGAGGTCGACCTTTCCGCCGGCACGCTCGGCGTGCGCTCCAAGCGCTATTCCATGCTCGTCGAGGACGGCGTGGTGAAGAGCCTCAATGTTGAGGAAAGCCCCGGCCAGGCCACCGTTTCCGGTGCCGCCGCGATGATCGAGCAGCTCTGAATAGAGCCGGTCGCCGGACCGTCATCCTTTCAACGAGCCGAGAATGCCCGGGCAACACCCGGGCATTTCCATGAGGGCTTGCGGAAGGGAATGTCGGATGCAGGAAAATACGTGGCGAAAGGGCAGCACGGCAGAGGTGCCTGCGGGCCTTGCCATCCGGCTTGACGGCGCAATTCATGCGCTGCGTGCGGGCAGCCTCGATGCCGGCACCCTCGATACGCTTCTCGCCGACCTCGATCCCATTTCGCCGGAAGCGGCGCAGCAGGTCGCACGCCTCTGCACCGCATCCTTCCGCTATGGCCTCCCCTCGGACCCCGCCCCGACGCTGCTGGCCCGCCTGCTCGCGCTGCGCAAGAGCGCCCCGGACACGCCGCGCCAGACCGTTTCGCCGGGAGGGGCGGCCTGGCTTCGCCTTTGCCATCCGGACGGTTTCGTGCGCGAGACCGCGCTTCAGGCGCTGGACGATGCACCGCGCACGGCGTTTCGCCTCGCTTTGCTCCTGCTGCGGGTCAACGACTGGGTGCCGGAGGTGGCCGCCGCCGGGCGCGCAGCCTTCGAGCGCCTTGCGCCCGGCATCCCGCTGTCAGCGGCCCAACGCATCGCGCCGATGATTGCCAACCACTATGTGAAGCGCCGCGGCAGGGTCGATCTCGCAGCCCCGGTCATCGCGCTGCTGACGCGCGACGAAATCTGGCCCGCGCTGCTCTGCTGGCTGACGACATCGACCGATGAGGCCGTAGCACCCGTCATGCGGCTCCTGCTGCTCTCGGATCGCCTCGACGCCGTGCTTCCAAGGCTGCTGACGGCGCGGCATTATCTGGTGCGGGCGCTTGCCGCGCGCACGCTGATGTCCGGAAATGCCGAGGTCGTGGTCGGCAGGACGCAGAAGATCGAAGCCGGCTATTCCGGCCGCCACGCATCCTCTGTGCCGAAGCTCTTCACCCGGCCGATCGGGATTGCGACGGATGTCGAGGGCACGTTGCGGCAGGTGGCGCAGGACAGGGCCACCGCAGTGCGCAAGATCGCGGCCGACGGGCTGATCGCCAATCGGGACCGGCTCGACAATCTGGACGCGCTGCTGGCGCTTTTCGACAAGGAGCCGAACGCGGCCATCCGCGAGCGGGTCGACTTCATTCGCCGACGGCGCGCTTGCCTTTGAACGGCGCCATGCCCTGGCGGGCGAGTTCGTCGGCGCGTTCGTTTTCCGGGTGGCCGGCATGGCCCTTCACCCAGTGCCACTCGACCTTGTGGCGCAGCCGCGCCTCATCGAGCGCCTGCCAGAGGTCGCCGTTCTTCACCGGCTTCTTGTCAGCGGTCTTCCAGCCGTTTTTCTTCCAGCCGAAAATCCACTTGGAAATACCGTCCATGACGTATTTCGAGTCGGTGTAGAGATCGACCTCGCAGGGGGATTTCAGGGCGGACAGCGCGCTCATCGCCGCCGTCAGCTCCATGCGGTTGTTGGTCGTGTCGGCCTCGCCGCCGGACATTTCCTTCTCGACCTCGCCGTAGCGCAGCACCGCGCCCCAGCCGCCGGGGCCGGGATTGCCCGAGCAGGCGCCGTCCGTGAAGATATCGACATGTTTCATCGCAAAAGTCCGTATTCCGCAGGGTTCTGGACCTGACGATGGAAGCGCAGCTTGCGCAGGTATTCGAGCGGGTCCTTCTTGACGACAAGCGCACCCGGCGGCGTCATCAGCCAGTCGTAGAGCCGCGTCAGGAAGAAGCGCAACGCCGAGCCGCGCGCGAGCAGCGGCAGGGCGGCGGCCTCCTCTGGCGAGAGCGGGCGCACGCTCTCATAGCCGTCGAGCAGCGCCATGCCCTTGGTAAGGTTGAACGAACCGTCCTTCTCGAAGCACCAGGCATTGAGGCAGATCGAGACGTCATAGGCCAGGAGGTCGTTGCAGGCGAAATAGAAGTCGATCAGGCCCGACAGGCCCTCGCCGATGAAGAAGACGTTGTCCGGGAAAAGATCGGCATGGATGACGCCGGCCGGCAGGTCCTTCGGCCAGTTCTTTTCAAGGAAGGCGAGTTCGCCGCCGATCTCGTCCTGCAGGCCCTTCTCCACCTCGTCGGCGCGATCGGCCGACTTGTCCCACAGCGGCCGCCAGCCGCCGACGGAGAGCGCGTTCTCGCGTGTGATCTCGAAACCCTCGCCGGCAAGGTGCATTTCGGCAAGCGCGCGGCCCACTTCACGGCAATGCTTCGCCGACGGTTTCCGCAGCCACATGCCTTCGAGGAAGGAGATCATCGCGGCCGGGCGGCCGGAGAGTTCGCCGAGCTGCGCGCCGTCGTTCCTCGGCAGCGGCAGCGGGCAGGACAGGCCCCGCTCGGCCAGATGGTGCATCAGGCCAAGGAAGAACGGCAGGTCGTTGCGATCGACGCGCTTCTCGTAGAGCGTCAGGATGAAGGCGCCCTTGGTGGTGTGCAGCAGGAAATTGGAATTCTCCACGCCCTCGGCGATGCCCTTGTAGGACAGCAGCGTGCCCGCGTCATAGGCGGCCAGGAAGCGGGAAAGATCGTCTTCGGTGATATCGGTATAGACGGCCACGGGCGGGTCTCAGGCTTGCGGGGATAGGAATGATCGGGGGGGTGCCGCCCGCAAGGCCCTACTCGCCATTGACGAAGGCCATGTCGGCGGGGGTGAGTTCGATTGAGCGCAGTTCGCGATTGACGAGGAAGTGTTCGTTTTCCTCGACCGTATCGGCAAGCTCCACCACCGCATTGTAGCGCGCGCGGAAGGCCTCGATGATCTCGTTGACGATGACTTCCGGCGCGGAAGCGCCAGCCGAGAGACCGACGGTGCGGATGTCGCCGATCGTCTCCCAGTCGATCTCGGAGGCGCGCTGCACGAGCACGGACTTGGTGGCCCCTGCCCTCAGCGCCACTTCGACGAGGCGCTTGGAGTTGGACGAATTCGGCGCACCGACGATGAGGAAGAGGTCGCAGCCGGGGGCGGCCTGCTTGACGGCCTCCTGCCGGTTGGTGGTGGCGTAGCAGATCGAATCGGCTGCGGGCGCCGTGAGGTTCGGGAAGCGCTCGTGCAGGCGCTTGATGACGCCGGCGGTGTCGTCGACGGAAAGGGTGGTCTGCGTGACGTAGCCGAGATTGATCTCGTCCGGCGGCATATAGGTCTCGGCATCCTCGACGGTTTCGACCAACGAGACGGAGCCTTCGGGCAACTGCCCCATCGTGCCGATGACTTCCGGGTGGCCGGCATGGCCGATCAGCACGACATGGCGGCCGAGGCGCTGGTGGCGCATGGCCTGCTTGTGTACCTTTGAGACCAGCGGGCAGGTGGCGTCGAGATAGAACAGGTTGCGCGCCTGCGCATCCTCCGGAACGGATTTCGGCACGCCATGCGCGGAAAAGACGACCGGCTGCTGGCGGTGTTCTTCGGGGATCTCGTGCAGTTCCTCGACGAAGATCGCGCCCTTCGCCTCCAGGCCTTCGACGACATAACGGTTGTGCACGATCTCGTGGCGCACATAGACCGGCGCGCCATAGGCCTTCAGCGCCAGCACGACGATCTGGATCGCGCGGTCCACGCCGGCGCAGAAGCCGCGCGGGCCGCACAGTCTGATGGTCAAGTCCGATCGGGTATCAATCATGCTCATCGGTTATCCGGCAATCAGGACGGCAACAAGGGCGACGGCCGCCGGAAGCGCCTGAATGACGAAAATCTTCCGCGAGGCCGTTGCGCCCCCATATAGGCCGGCGACCAGCACCGCGCCAAGAAAAAACAATTTGATCTGCCAGGCGAAGGCCGGATCGGGATGCAGCAGCGCCCAGAACAGGCCAGCGGCGAGAAAGCCGTTATAGAGGCCCTGATTGGCGGCGAGCACCTTCGTCGCCTCTGCCTGAGCGGGCGTCATGCCGAAGGCCCTGAGGCCTCTTGGCGTCGTCCAGAGGACCATTTCGAGGATGAGGATATAGACATGTTCGATGGCGACGATCGCCACGAGGATGGTTGCAAGCGCCTGCATGTCCTCTTTCTCCCCTTTCAGGTTCCCGGGTGCGCCCCTGCTTGCTTCTATGCCATTTCAAGGCGCCGGGCGATCGCCCTTGCGGCGGAAGACGGCGTAGAGCGCGACGCCGACGAGGGCCGCGGCGAGGCCGTACCAGGTGACGGCATATTGCAGGTGGTTGTTGGGCAGGTCGAACTGTGTGACGGCGCCGATGGGAAGGCCCTTCGGGTTCAGCGCATCGCCGGCGTCGATGAAGAAGGGAACCAGCTTGTCGGCCGGGATGGCGACGCTCGATGCCATCACGTCGAGGTCCTTCCAGTAGAAGATATTCTTCGCGATGTCGTTGTCCGGCACGATGGAGGAGGGTTTTTCGGCAAGGCGCGCGCGGGCGAGGCCGATGACCGTCTGCTCGCCGGTCAGCTGGCCCTGCTTGCGCATTTCCGGCTCCTTCGCCTCGAAGGGCACGAAGCCGCGATTGACGAAGAGGAAGCGGCCGTCGGCGAGCTGGAGCGGCGTGTAGACATAATAGCCGGTCTGGCCGCGCCAGGTGGCGAAGAAGTGGCGCTCGCGGTTGTTGGCGAAGATGCCGGTGACGGTGACGGGGCGGTATTCGATATCATCGCCCTTCGCCGCCATCGCCTCGATATCGGCAAGCGGCGCCGGGGCCGCGATGCGTCGTTCGGCCATGTCGGCGAGAAGCTGCTCCTTCCAGGCCAGGCGCTGCATTTGCCAGGTGCCGAGCGACAGCAGAATGGCGAGTGCTACGAGGAAGGCGATGCCTGTCAGGACCGCCTTGCCCTTGCCCGGCATGCGGCTTGCCGGCACCTCAGCCACGGTCGATCTCGCCCGGGCGCGCGTTGTTGCGGTATTGCAGGGTGATCAGCAGGCCCTTCAGGATGCGCGTCAGCCAGAGGCCGAGGCCGATGGCGAGCGGGATCCACAGGATGAAATGCAGCCAGAGCGGCAGGGCATAGTTCACCTCCGCCCAGAGCGCGATGCCGACGACGATGAAGCCGACGATGAGCAGCACGAAGACCACCGGGCCATCGCCCGAATCGGCGAAGGAATAGTCGAGGCCGCAATTCGTGCAGGCCGGCCGCACCTTCAGCAGGCCATTGAACAGCCTGCCCTGGCCGCAGCGCGGGCAACAGCCGCGCACGCCGGCGCTGAAGGGGTCGACGGGCGGAAAGAGCGCCTTGTCCTCGTCCATGATGCGGGTCCAATCAAAATGCAGATGTCTGCATAGGTAGCGGCCCGCCTGCCCTGCGTCCAACTGAAAAGCTGCGACAAAGCGGCCGGGGTTCGCCCCAAACACAAACGGCCGCATCGCTGCGGCCGTTCGAAAAGTTGAGCATCGCGCTCGATTACATGTGCGCGATCGGCGCGCCCCAGCCACCCCAGATGTAGATGGAGAAGAAGAGGAAGAGCCAGACCACGTCGACGAAGTGCCAGTACCAGGCTGCGGCTTCGAAGCCGAAGTGCTGCTTGGGGGTGAAATCGCCGCGAAGCGCACGAATGAGGCAGACGATCAGGAAGATCGTGCCGACAAGGACGTGGAAGCCGTGGAAGCCGGTCGCCATGAAGAAGGTGGCGCCGTAGATCGAATCCTTGAAGGCGAACGGTGCGTGGGCATATTCGTAGGCTTGGACGAAGGAGAACAGGACGCCGAGCGCCACGGTGAGCGCCAGGCCGTTGACGAGGCCCTTGCGATCGTTGTGCAGCAGAGCGTGGTGCGCCCAGGTCACGCAGGTGCCCGAAAGCAGCAGGATGACGGTGTTGTAGAGCGGCAGGTGCCAGGGATCGAGAACCTCGATGCCCTTCGGCGGCCAGACGCCGCCGGTATAGGTGGCGCGCGCGGCCTGGATGGCTTCGCCGGGGAAGAGGCTCGCATCGAAGAAGGCCCAGAACCAGGCGACGAAGAACATCACCTCGGAGGCGATGAACATGATCATGCCGTAGCGCAGGTGCAGCGAGACGACGCGGGTGTGGTGGCCCTCATGGGCTTCCTTCACCGTGTCCGCCCACCAGGCGTACATCGTGTAAAGAACGATCAGCAGGCCGATGTAGAAGATCCACGGCGTGGCGAGGTTGACGCCGAACAGGTGGAACGCGCCGCCCGAGACATAGCGCATGTAGCCGATGCCGCCGAGCGCCATGACGAACGCGCCGATGGAGGCAAGCAGCGGCCACGGGCTGGGGTCGATGATGTGGTAGTCGTGTTTCTTCTGATGCGCATCGGCCATTTGACTTATCCCCGAATGTATCGCGTTCATTCCCGGCATAGCCGGAAACGCATGTCTTTCAAAGCTTGTTCGCGTCGTCCGTCTTGATATCCGCAGACGAAACCACCGGCTTCGTCGCCTCATGCGGATAGAAGGTATAGGACAGCGTGATCGTGTGGATGCCCTTGGTCTCGACCGGCTTGACGATCTCCGGATCGACGAAGAAGACCACGGGCATTTCGAGTTCCTCGCCCGGCTTCAGCGTCGTCTCGGTGAAGCAGAAGCACTGGACCTTGTTGAAATAGGCGCCGGCGGCCTGCGGCGTGACGTTGAACGTCGCCTGGCCGGTGGTCGGCGTCGAGGCGTTGTTGCGCGCCTTGTAGAGGATCTGCACGGTCTCGCCGATCTTCATCTCGACTTCGCGCTGCACCGGCTCGAAGGACCAGGCGAGGCCCGGACCGACATTGGCGTCGAAGCGCACCTTAATCGTCTTGTCGAGGATGACGTCGGAGGCCTGCTCGACGCGCTGCGTCGTGCCGCCGTAGCCGGTGACCTTGCAGAACATCTCGTAGAGCGGCACGGCGGCATAGGCCATGCCGGCCATGCCGATGACGAAGGAACAGCAGATGGCGACGATCGTGCCGTTGCCCAACCCACTCTTTTCAGTCTGTTTCGTCTCGCTCATGGCTCAGCCCACCATTCCGCCGGCGAATTTCACCAGCGTGACGATGTAGAAGAGCACGACGAGGCCCAGGAGCACGATGCCGAGCGCGATGTTGCGGCCGCGGCGCGACTTCTTCTGGCTTTCCGTGAGGTTTACCGTTTCCATTATAGTACCCATCCGAATGATGCGATCAGGTGGTCGAGCATCAGCCCGGAGAAGACCGCGAACAGGTAGACGATGGAGAAGGCGAAGAGTTTCTTGGCCGGCACCATCGCGCGGTCGCCTTCCGGCATGCGCAACACGCCGACAGAATACCATACGAAGCCGAGGCCGAGCGCTGCGGCAAAGAGACCGTAGCCGAGGCTCGCAAAGCCGAGGAAGGTCGGCACGACGGCGATGACGGCGGTCAGGATGGCGTAGATCAGGATCTGCACCTTCGTCGTCCACTCGCCGGCGACGTTCGGCAGCATCGGCACGCCGACGGCCTCGTAGTCGCGCATCTTGAACAGCGCCAGCGCCCAGAAGTGTGCGGGGGTCCACAGGAAGGTGATGAGGAAGAGGACGACGCTCTCGATGGAGACGCCGCCGGTGACACAGGCCCAGCCGATCATCGGCGGAAATGCGCCGGCAGCACCGCCGATGACGATGTTCTGCGGCGTCGAGCGCTTCAGCCACATCGTGTAGATGACGGCGTAGAAGAAGATGGTGAAGGCGAGAAGGCCGGCGGCAAGCCAGTTGACCGCAAGGCCGAGGATCGCGACCGAGAAAGCGGAGAGCGTCAGGCCGAAGGCGAGCGCTTCTTCCGGGCGGATGCGGCCCGACGGGATGGGACGCTGGGCGGTGCGGGTCATGACCGCATCGATATCCGCGTCGTACCACATGTTGAGGGCACCGGAGGCTCCGGCGCCCACGGCGATACAGAGGATCGCTATGGCGCCGATGAACGGGTTGATCGTGCCGGGCGCCATGACCAGGCCGGCAAAGGCCGTGAAGACGACGAGCGACATGACGCGCGGCTTCAGGAGCTCGAAGAAATCACGCGGCGACGCTTCGGAGAGGGTGACCTCGCCGCCGCCTGCTGCTGTGTCGTGATGCTCGATGACCGCCATGTTCTTTCCGTCGCGTTCGGCCGGGTTTGCCGGCCTCTTTTAGAAATGGAGCCGCCGTTGCCGGCGGCCCCGATCGTCTGAAGACCTTACTTGATCTTCGGGAGCTGTTCCCACTGGTGGAACGGCGGCGGCGAAGAGAGCTGCCATTCCAGCGTGTTGGCACCCTCGCCCCACGGATTGTCGCCGGCGACGCGCTTCTTGGCGAAGGCTTCGACGATGCTGAAGAGGAAGATCAGCACGGCGAAGGCCGAGATGTACGAGCCGTAGGACGACACCGCGTTCCAGCCTGCGAAGGCATCCGGGTAGTCGATGTAGCGGCGCGGCATGCCGGCAAGGCCGAGGAAGTGCTGCGGGAAGAAGATCAGGTTCACGCCGACGAACATGACCCAGAAGTGCAGCTTGCCGAGGAATTCCGAATACATGTAGCCGGTCATCTTCGGGAACCAGTAGTACCAGGCCGCGAAGATCGCGAAGACGGCGCCGAGCGACAGAACGTAGTGGAAGTGGGCCACCACGTAGTAGGTGTCGTGAAGCGCGCGGTCGAGGCCGGCGTTGGCGAGCTGGACGCCCGTCACACCACCGACGGTGAACAGGAAGATGAAGCCGATCGCCCAGACCATCGGCGTCGTGAAGCGGATCGAACCGCCCCACATCGTCGCGATCCAAGAGAAGATCTTCACGCCCGTCGGAACCGCGATGACCATCGTGGCGAAGACGAAGTAACGCTGCGTGTCGAGCGACATGCCGACCGTGTACATATGGTGCGCCCACACGATGAAGCCAACGGCGCCGATCGCGACCATGGCGTAGGCCATGCCGAGGTAGCCGAAGATCGGCTTGCGCGAGAAAGTCGACACGATGTGGCTGACGATGCCGAAGCCGGGCAGGATCAGGATGTACACTTCCGGGTGGCCGAAGAACCAGAACAGGTGCTGGAAGAGGATCGGGTCACCGCCGTTTTCAGGCGCGAAGAAGGCCGTGCCGAAGTTGCGGTCCGTCAGCAGCATGGTGATGCCGCCTGCCAGAACCGGCAGCGAGAGCAGAAGAAGGAAGGCGGTGATCAGCACCGACCAGGCGAAGAGCGGCATCTTGTGCAGCGTCATGCCCGGAGCGCGCATGTTGAGGATCGTCGTGATGAAGTTGATCGCGCCGAGGATCGAGGATGCGCCGGCGATGTGCAGGCCGAGGATGACGAAATCCATGGCCGGACCGGGCTGGCCCGCGGTGGAGAATGGTGGATAGATCGTCCACCCGCCGCCTGCGCCATAACCGCCCGCCGGGCCTTCGACGAACATCGAAAGCAGCACGAGCAGGAAGGCCGGGATGATCAGCCAGAACGAGATGTTGTTCATGCGCGGGAAGGCCATGTCCGGCGCGCCGATCATGATCGGCACCATCCAGTTGGCAAAACCGCCGATAAGGGCCGGCATGACCATGAAGAAGATCATGATGAGCGCATGCGCCGTCGTGAAGACGTTGAACATGTGCTTGCCGCCGTCGATGGCGGCGTCACCCTCGAAGCCGTAGACCATCTGGGCCAGGCCGTGGAAGATCTGGATGCCCGGCTCCTGCAGCTCCATGCGCATGAAGACCGAGAGCGTGCCGCCGATGATGCCGGCAAGGATCGCGAAGATCAGGTAGAGGGTGCCGATATCCTTGTGGTTGGTCGACAGAAACCAACGCTGAAAGAAAGTGAGCGGCTTGTGTTCGTGGTGATCGTTGTGATCGCCGTGGGCAGCGGATGTTCCGGCCATGGTCTCAACTCCCTTGGAATTACTGCGCGGCGTTCTGGGCGACGTTCACGGACTTGTCCGCTCCGTCGACAGACGCCATCAGGGCCTTGTTTGCCTCGCCGACATTCGTCGCGGCGGCAGCAAGCCAGGTATCGAACTTTTCCTGCGAGACGACGCGGATGGCGATCGGCATGAACGCGTGGTCCTTGCCGCAGAGCTCGGAACACTGGCCGTAGAACAGGCCTTCGCGGTCGGCCTTGAACCAGGTCTCGTTGAGGCGGCCCGGCACGGCGTCGATCTTCACGCCGAAGGACGGCATGGCGAAGGCGTGGATCACGTCGGCAGCGGTGACGAGGACGCGCACATGCTTGCCGACCGGAACGACCAGTTCGTTGTCGACGGCGAGAAGGCGCGGGTAGACGCCCTTGTCTTCCTTGCCGGCAGCAGCACGGTCGCCGTCTTGCAGGAGAAGGCTGTCGAAGGAGAGCGGCGCTTCGCCGACCTGGTATTCATAACCCCAGTACCACTGGAAGCCGGTGGCCTTGATCGTCAGTTCCGGCTCTTCCGTGGGGGCGAGCTGCTTGGTCAGAAGCTGGAAGGACGGGATCGCCAGGAAGAGGAGAACGATGACCGGGCCGAGCGTCCAGACGACTTCGATCGCCGTGTTGTGGCTGGTCTTGGACGGAACCGGGTTCGCGCTTTCGCGGAATTTCACGACCACGAGGATGAGCAGGACGAGAACGAACAGGGTGACCGGTACGATGAACCAGAGTGTGTACTGCTCGAACCAGCGGATCTCTTCCATCATCGAGGTCGCGGCGGGCTGGAGGCCCTTCTGCCAGTCGAACGGCTGATCAGCGAAAGCGGTCGAAGCAAAGAGCAGACAGCCTAGAGCGGCCAGAACTGCAAAAGCTTTGTTTTTCACAACGTATCTCCCCAAGGCGTTTGATTGGGATCAAACAGGCGCGCAGAATCCCTGCTATACTGAGTGCTTAAAACCACAGTTTCATGCTCGCCGCAACAGCCATGGGGGACCGCCCGTGCGGCATTTTTGCGCAAAAGCAAAAGCCTTGGGCCTATCCCCACAGTTTCTTCATAATTCCCTATAGCATGAAAGGTTTGGCCGCGGCGATCCCGGCCGGAGCACCCTTTCCGCATGCCGCAAGCGCCTGTCCGGCAGGGCCTGGGCCGCCCCTATTATAAAGTGTGCGCGGCCGGTCCAATTTCCGCCTTCAATCAATTGGAAATGAGCGCGCAGGGCTTTTCATTTCGGCCCCGTCCCTTCAAAGATACCCCGACTGATTCGAGATTCCGAGGTTTTCATGGGTTTTGCTCCCCTTTCCCGGCTGTCCCGGGCAGCATTCGGCCTTGCCGTCTTCGCGCTCGGTACGACTGCACTGGCCTCTGTTGCGACGGCCCAGCAGCCCGGCACGGTGAAATCCAACCATGGCGCCTGGTCGATCGTCTGCGATCAGCCGGCAGGTGCGTCCGGCGAGCAATGCGCGCTGATGCAGAACGTTCTCGCCGAAGACCGGCCGGAGCTCGGCCTCTCCGTCGTCGTGCTGAAGACCGCCGACCGCAAGGCAAAGATCCTGCGTGTGCTGGCACCACTCGGCGTGCTGCTGCCGAACGGGCTTGGCCTCAATGTCGACGGCAAGGATATCGGGCGGGCCTATTTCGTGCGCTGCTTCGCCGATGGCTGCTACGCCGAAGTCGTGCTGGAAGACGAACTCTTGAAGACCTTCCGCTCCGGCGCCACCGCCACGTTCATTGTCTTCCAGTCGCCGGAAGAAGGCATCGGCATCCCCGTCGACCTCAAGGGTTTTGGCGAAGGCTACGACGCACTGCCGTAAGCCGCCCTCCGGCGGGCTTGCCGCCCGCCGCCGGGGGACTTACATGAACCCCGAGTTTAAAAGTTTGCGGAGCCTGCCATGAACACCGACCTCCTCTCCCTCTTCGATGCCGACGAGGCATCCGTGCAGGCGGTGCTGCGGGAAACGCTGAAGAGCGCCGACGACGGCGAACTCTTCCTCGAACACGCCCAGGCTGAATCGCTCTCCTTCGACAATGGCCGCCTCAAGGGCGGCAGCTTCAACACCGACCAGGGTTTTGGCCTGCGCGCCGTTGCTGGCGAGGCCGTGGGTTATGCGCATTCCGGCGAGATGACGCTGTCGGCGCTGAAGCGCGCGGCGGATGCGGCGGGCGCCGTGACGCGCGGCTATTCCGCCGACTATTCCGAGGCGCCACAGGGCACCAACCGCCAGCTCTACACGCAGGACAACCCGATCGGCTCGCCGACCTTCGAGCAGAAGGTTGCGCTCTTGACCGAGATCGACGGCTACCTGCGCGGCAAGGACCCGAAGGTGCGGCAGGTGACGGCGTCGATCGCCGCAAGCTGGCAGGTCGTCAACATCCTGCGCGCCGACGGCCATCGCGTCACCGACGTGCGCCCGATGACCCGCGTCAACGTCTCCGTCGTCGTCGGCGAAGGCGACCGGCAGGAGACGGGCAGCTACGGCATCGGCGGGCGCACGACCTTCGACGCCTTCCTCACCGAGGAGAGCTGGCGTTTCGGCGCGGACGAGGCGCTGCGCCAGGCGCTGGTCAATCTGGAAGCGGTGGAAGCACCTGCCGGCACGATGGACATCGTGCTCTCCTCCGGCTGGCCGGGTGTCATGCTGCACGAGGCGGTCGGCCACGGGCTTGAGGGCGATTTCAACCGCAAGAAGACCTCGGCCTTCGCCGGCCTGCTCGGCGAACAGGTGGCGGCCAAGGGCGTCACCGTGGTCGACGACGGCACGATCGACAACCGCCGCGGCTCGATCACCGTCGACGACGAGGGCACCCCGTCGGCCTATAACGTGCTGATCGAGGACGGCAAGCTGGTCGGCTACATGCAGGACCGGCAGAACGCCCGCCTGATGGGCATGAAGGCCACCGGCAACGGCCGCCGGCAGGGTTACGCCTACCGCCCCATGCCGCGCATGACCAACACCTACATGCTCTCCGGCGACAAGACGCCGGAAGAGATCATCGCCTCGGTGAAGAACGGCCTCTACGCTGTCTCCTTCGGCGGCGGGCAGGTGGACATCACCTCGGGCAAATTCGTCTTCGGCTGCACGGAAGCCTACCTCATCGAGAACGGCAAGGTGACGGCCCCCGTCAAGGGCGCCATGCTGATCGGCAACGGCCCGGACGCCATGCGCCGCGTCTCGATGGTCGGCAACGACACCAAGCTCGACACCGGCATCGGCAATTGCGGCAAGGCCGGCCAATGGGTCCCGGTCGGCGTCGGCCAGCCGCATCTGCGGATGGACCAGATCACAGTGGGCGGGACGAAGACCTGATTTTATAGGAACGGTTCGCGCTGCCCATCATGCGCCGTGGGGCACGAGAATCCGCCGCAACAACCACTCCCGAAACGCCCGCGCCTCCGGCGACAAGCGCTTGAAGTCGCGGGCGACGAGCCAGTAGGCGCCGTAGCGGATCGAGACGTGGAAGGGCTGCACGAGGCGGCCCGCGGCAATGTCCTCGGCGGCGAAGGAACGGTCGACCAGCGCCACGCCATGGCCGCGCAACGCGGCCTGTAGCACCAGATTGCCCTCCGTGAAAATCTGCGCGCGGCCCGGCGGCGCCTCGGGCAGGCCGGCGGCGGCGAACCAGCGCTGCCAGCTGCTGCGGTTCTCTTCGTGCAGCAGGGTATAGGCCAGAAGGTCGGCCGGTGTGTCGAGCGGCGGGCCGTCCTCGGCGAGGCACGGCATGATCACCGGAACCATCTCCACATCGGCAAGATGCTCCGCCTGGGCGCGCGGCCAGGTGGTTGCATCCGTCGAATGACGGATGGCGATTTCGGGCTCGTGGGTGCGGAACTCGATCAGCCGCATGTCGGAATCGACCACGACGTCGATCTCCGGGTGATCGGAATGGAAATCGTCGAGATTCGGCACGAGCCAGCAGGCGGCGAAGGAGGGTTCCGCGCTGATTTCCAGCACGCCGCCGCCCCGCCTGCCCCGGATTTCCGACAGGCTCGCATCCATCGCATCGAAGGCGCGCGACAGCACCTCGATCAGCGCCTGCCCGGCGGTGGTGAGCCGCACGCTGCGATGGCGGCGCTCGAAGAGCGGCTTGCCGAGCTCGGCCTCCAGCTCCTTGACCTGCCGGCTGACCGCCGCCTGCGATACCAGCAGCTCCTCCGCCGCGAGCGTAAAACTTCCGAGCCGGCCCGCCGCCTCGAAACTCCTCAGTGCCGTCAAGGGCAACCGTCCGCGTTTCATCGCATAACCTCAAGTCATTCGAAATCGACGATAAACTCGTTTGAGCAAGGGTGGCAAGCGGGCGGACAATGCGGGCAGTTCAACAGATAGGAGGGCGCAACGATGTTTGGCCCCGTCACGCTCATTTTCATGGACGTCATCCGCATCCTCACCTTCCAGCAGGGTCCGCCCCTGCCCTCGCGCCACAGGAAAGCCGTTGTTAACCACTCGGATACCGACCGGATGCGATAACGGCGGCGAGAACGAGCCAAGGGAAGACAAAGACGACATGCCGATCCGCAGCACAATGCGACAGGGTCTGAAGCGCGCCGTGATCACCGGCGGGCTGGAATTTGCGCATCTGGCGGAGCGGGTCGGGCTGATGGCGTCGGCGCGTGGCATGGGCGCGATCTTCACGCTGCACCATGTGCGGCCCAAGGTGGCGCAGGCCTTCGATCCCAATGCGCATCTGGAGATCACGCCGGAATTCCTGGACGCGGCGATCGAGCACCTGACGGAAGAGGGCTACCAGTTCGTTGCGCTCGCCGACATGCCGGCGCGCCTTGCCATCGCGCGGGCCGGCGAACGGTTTGCCGCCTTCACGCTCGACGACGGCTACCGCAACAATGCGGTCCATGCCCAGCCGGTCTTCACTCGGCATAAGGTTCCGTTCACCGTGTTCGTCGCGCCGGGTTTCTGCTGCAAGACGCATGGCATCTGGTGGGAGACGCTGACGGAGCTTCTGCGCGCCGCGCCGCATCTGGAGTTCGATTTCGGCTCGGGCGCCGTCACCATGCCGCTTGCCACGCCCTTCCAGAAACAGGCCGCTTTCAGTCGCTTCGCCCGCTTCATCCAGGTGGAAACGGAGGAAGGGGCGGCGATCGAAAAGCTCGACGCGGCAGCCAAGGCCCACGGCATCGACCCGATGATGCTGACCGAACGGCTCGTCATGCGCGAACCGGAACTGAAGAGCCTCGTGCTCAACCCGCTGGCCTCGATCGGCGCCCATACGGTCAGCCACCGCGCGCTCGCCCGCCTCAGCGACGCGGAGGCGCGCCGCGAGATGGAGCAGTCGGCCGACCGCATCGCCGCGATCATCGGCCACCGCCCGGAAACCTTCGCCTATCCCTATGGCGACCGCGCCGCCGTCTCCCCGCGCGAACACCGCCTCGCCAAGGACCTCGGCTTCCGCGTCGCCGTCACCACGGACCCCGGCACGCTCTCCACCCGCTCCTTCGACACCCCGACGACGCTACCCCGCATCTCGCTGAACGGGCTCTACCAGAAGCCGAAATATGTCGGCGCACTGGCCTCCGGCATCCCGTTCCGGCTGCTCCGGCGCTGATCCCTCACGGATACATCCGCACCTTCGTCCAGCCCTTGCCGTCTTCCGCGTGGCGGAATTCGACGCGGTCGTGCAGGCGGAAGGGGCGGTCATGCCAGAATTCGATTGAGACGGGTTTCAGGCGGAAGCCGGACCAATGCGGCGGACGGGGGATTTCGCCGATCGCGTAGCGGGCAGTGTATTCGGCGACCGCCTTTTCCAGCGCGAAGCGGCTTTCGAGCGGGCGCGACTGTTTCGAGGCCCAGGCGCCGATGCGGCTGCCGCGCGGGCGCGAGGCGTAATATTCGTCGGCCTCGGCATCGGTGACGACCTCGATATCGCCGCGCACCCGCACCTGGCGGCGCAGCGATTTCCAGTGGAAGCACATGGCGGCCTTGTGGGCGCCGAGAAGCTCGACGCCCTTGCGGCTTTCGAAATTCGTGTAGAAGACGAAGCCGCGCTCGTCGAAACCTTTCAAGAGGACCATGCGCACATTGGGCAGGCCGGTCTCGTCGACGGTGGCGAGCGCCAGCGCGTTCGGATCGTTCGGCTCGGTCTTTCCGGCCTCTTCCAGCCATGTGCCGAACAGGGAATAGGGCTCGTTCTCCTGGGTGAAGTCACCGCTTGTTAACGCATTTTCGCTCATATTCGATTCAATGCCGATCTTTTTGACGATTGGGGGCAGACAGGAGTGGATGTCATAGCAAAGTCGCGACCCGAGACAAAGCCATACTGGGCGCGCTGCCTTGCTGTTGCCGGCGTGACGATGGGCTGCGCGCTTCTGCCGGGCTGCATGGGCGGCCTCGACGTCTTTTCCGACAGCAAGGTCGATACCGTGCGCACCAGCGCCGTGCCGGCCGGCGCGGAGCGGCTGACCGACGAGATCACCGTGCGCAACGCCGTCTCCTCCGCCGATATTTCGCGCACCGCCGGCAATCCGATCCCCTGGGCGAATTCCGCCTCGGGCAGTGCGGGCGTGATCAGCACGATTGCGGAAAACCGCGACGATGCCGGGCGCACCTGCCGCGATTTCGTGACGACGAAACATTCCTACCAGGGGATCGCCAATTATTCCGGCCGCACCTGCCTCGGCAGTTCCGGCGAATGGCTGCTGCTGGCCTTCGATCGCCAGGGCTGAATCGTCTCGCGCGCATGTTTGCGATTTTTCAACCCTGACCCGTAACCAGTGATTAGGACGTGCCCCCTATCATGGTCGGCAAAACGACAATGGGTGGAAGTTATGCGTGACCCCTATTCGGTGCTGGGCGTGAAAAGAAGCGCCGGGCAGGATGAAATCAAGGCGGCCTGGCGCTCGCTTGCAAAAGCGGTGCATCCCGACCAGAACCACGACGACCCCAACGCCACAGTGCGCTTCACCGAAGCCGGCCGGGCCTACGATCTTTTGCGCGACCCCGACAAACGCAGCCGCTACGACCGCCAGCAGCGCGAGGCCGAGCTTCGCCGCATGGAGCAGATGCGCCGCCAGCAGACCGAGCGCAAGGTGAGGAACGACCCGCCGCCGCGCATGGCCGACGAAGGCGCGGAAGACATGATCGCCCGCATCTTCGGCGTCGATCCCCGCGGCCAGCCGGCCGAGGGCAAGGCGCAGGCTCAATCGCAAGCGCAGGCCCAGAATCAGGCCCGCCCGCAGCCGCAAGCCGCGGCGGCACCCGCGCAGGACGCCCGCAAGGCGACCGACGAGCCGGAAACGGATGATGCGGGCCAGGGCCGCGGCATCGCGCCGGCCGCCGCCATCATCTCCGCCATCATCCGCCGCATTCGCGGCGGCCGCCCCAAGGTCGACAAGGCGCCGGACTTCTTTGCCGACGTCACGGTCTCCGTCGAGGACATCCTGAACCGTGTGCGCCCGACGCTCGAAACGCCGGACGGCCAGACGTTGCGCGTGCCGATCGGCGCGGGCACGACGGATGGCCAGGTCATGCGCCTCAAGGAAGCCGGATACCGCTTCGAGAACCTGAAGCGCGGCGATGCCGTCATCACCGTGCGCGTTGCGCCCGGCCGCTTCCGGGTCGATGGCTTCGACCTGAAGGTCGATCTGCCGGTGACGATCGAGAATGCGGTGCTCGGCTGCGAAACGACGGTCGAGGGGCCGCTCGGCTCCTTCCCCGTGACGGTGCCGGCCTGGTCGGGTTCCGACCAGAAGATCCGCATCGAAGGCGAAGGCCTCGTCATGGAGAATGGCGAACGCGGCGATCTGATTGCCGAAATCCGCCTTCTCCTGTGGGAAAAGCCGGATGCCAAGATGATCGACCTGATGCGCAGCCTGCGCGAAGGCCTTTATCTTTAAATCGATTGTGACGCTTTCGTAAAACATGCACCCATTGTTACGGATGCTAACAGTTCCTGAAGCCCCGCGCGCTTGAACCGCATTGCTGCCTATGCCATAGGCACAATTGACTTAAGTATCAGGGGGCAAACCATGGTTCAGGCATCTGGTCTGATGAAGGGCAAGCGCGGCGTCATCATGGGCGTCGCCAACAACCGTTCCATCGCCTGGGGCATCGCCAAGGCTATCCATTCACAGGGCGGCGAAATTGCCCTCACCTATCAGGGCGATGCGCTGAAGAAGCGCGTCGAGCCGCTGGCGGCCGAAATCGGCGCGGTGCTGGCTGGCGATTGCGATGTTTCCGACGAAGCGTCGATCGACGCGGTCTTCGAGAATATCGAGAAGACCTGGGGCAAGATCGACTTCCTCGTGCATGCCATCGGCTTTTCCGACAAGGACGAACTGACCGGCCGCTACGTGGACACCACGCCGGCGAACTTCGCCAAGACCATGCAGATCTCGGTCTATTCCTTCACGTCGGTCGCCCGGCGCGCGGAAAAGCTGATGACCGATGGCGGCTCGATGCTGACGCTGACCTATTATGGCGCGGAAAAGGTCATGCCGAACTACAACGTCATGGGCGTCGCCAAGGCGGCACTTGAAGCGAGCGTGAAGTATCTCGCGGTCGACCTCGGCCCGAAGAACATCCGCGTCAACGCGATTTCGGCCGGCCCGATCAAGACGCTGGCCGCCTCCGGCATCGGCGACTTCCGCTACATCCTCAAGTGGAACGAGTACAATGCGCCGCTGCGCCGTACCGTCACCATCGAGGAAGTGGGCGATGTCGGCCTCTACATGCTCTCCGACCTGTCGCGCTCGGTGACCGGCGAGACGCATCACGCCGACAGCGGCTACCACGTCGTCGGCATGAAGGCCGTCGATGCGCCGGACATTTCCGTCATCAAGGACTGAGTGAACTCCAAGCAGCGGGACTGCACCTTGCCCATCTACATGATCCGACACGGCCAGACCGCGTGGAATGCAGAGGGCAGGCTGCAAGGCCAGCAGGACATCCCGCTGAACGACACCGGCCGAAAACAGGCGGCCGGTAACGGCGCCGCCCTCAAGGGCATTCTCGGGCAGACGGTTTCCGATTACGATTTCGTGGCGAGCCCGCTCGGGCGCACGCGCGAGACGATGGAAATCCTGCGCCGCGCCATGGGCCTCGATCCCCTCGCCTACCGCACCGACCCGCGCCTCGTCGAAGTCTCCTTCGGCGACTGGGAGGGCCATACGCTGCCCGAACTGATGGCGAAGGTGCCGGACAGGGTCGAGGAGCGCATGCATTCCAAGTGGAACTTCATTCCGCCGGGGGAAGCCGCTGAAAGCTACGAGATTCTCTCCTGGCGCATCGCCTCCTGGCTTGCCGACGTGCGCGGCCCGACCGTCTGCGTCAGTCATGGCGGAGTTTTCCGCGCGGCGTTCCGGCTGCATGGCATGGCGGAAGAAGAAGCGGCCAACACGCCCATCCACCAGGACCGCCTGCTGCGCATCGACGCGACGGGCATGCACTGGCTCTAACGAGCCTGCCGTTTTTTACTGAATGATTTCGAGATCGTTGATGACGCGCTTGCCGTCGACTTCGGTGTAGAACACCAGCACCTTCACGCCCGGCTCCAGGCCTTCGAAGTTGAATTCTTCCGGCGCCTGGTACTTCTTGCCGTCGTCGAGCGACAGGCTGAGGCTGCCAGTGTCGACGCTGGTGATCACGGCCTCGACATCGGCGCTTTCGGCCGATGCGGCAAGCGGCGAGAGGAAAACGGCCGTAGCCAACAGCGCGGCGATCAATAGGCGCATCGTGCGAACCCCTGGGAATGAATCAGTCTTTTTGCTGGTCACGTCAGATGCCCCCCAAATATGGCGAAATTCGCCCGTCCCCACGCGCGTTTTGGAATGGATGGCCGGAAAGATCATACGAATCAAGCCGTGCCGCCGGCTCATCCCCTGGATTGTCGGACAAATGGCCTGGCCGATCTGTCGTGAAATGACACGATCCGACTGGTTAACCGCGCGGAAGTGCAAGTATTTCAGTTGCTTATAAATGCAATTTTAAGGATGCACGCCTTACCGTTCGTCCCTCATCGGGGATCGATTCTTGCCATTGACTGCTGCCCTTCGCCGCCATCTGGCATCCATCGCAGAATGGGCGCGGCCATCGCTCGTGCCGGCGACGATCGCCGGCTGCGTCATCCTCACCGCGGGCATCATCTACGAGCGGCAAAACGAGCGCATCTACCTCAAGGAGCTGGAAAGCCATGTCTCGGGCGACCTTGCGCTGGTCAGCGCGCGGTTGCAGAGCGAGGTGAACAGCAATGTGGCGGCGCTGCGCAGCGTGGCCAACATGTTCGCCGTGGCGCCGGACCAGGCGACGCAGCAATTCAACGTCTTCGCCCGCAAGCTGATGTTGCAGAACACCCATTTCCGCCGCGTCGGCGTGGCGCCGGACGCCAAGGTCACCCACGCCTTCCCGCTTGATGGCAACCAGCATTATATCGGCAACGATTTCAACCGCTTCCCCTCCTTCCGCCGCGCCGCCCAGATGGACCGCTCGCGCGGGCGCCCGCTGATGTTCGGGCCGGTGCAGTTCGCCAAGGGCGGCCGCGGTTTCAACCTCTTCATGCCGGTCTTCACCAATGTCGACGCGCGGCACTATTTCTGGGGCTATATCGACGGGCTGATCGACGAGCGGAAGCTCTTCACCGATGCCGGCCTGATCGATCCCGACCGGCCCGGCCAATATGGCATGCCGCAGCACCCGACCGATATCCAGCTCGCCATCCGCGACGTCAGCGTGCCGGACAATATCGTCGACCCGTTCTTCGGCGCCGCCGAGATCTTCGAAAACGAGCCCGTGGTGCAGGTGCTCGACTTTCCCGGCGGGCGCTGGGAGCTCGCGGCCATTCCGGCGAAGGGCTGGCATCACCCGCCGGAAAACCTGACGCAGGTGCGTCTGATCATCGCCGCCGCCGCGCTCGTCATCATCGTGCCGATCTTCCTGACAGGCGGCCTCGTCAGCGAGCGCCAGCGCAACATCGCCCGCCTGCGGGCGCGCGAGCGGCAGGTGAAGTCGCTGTCGCAGCGCCTCGACACTGCGCTGGACGCCTCCAAGATCGGCATCTGGGAGATCGAGCTTTCGACCGGCTCGCGCAGCTGGGATGTCCAGATGCACCGCATGCACGGCGTGCCGGAGAACGAATCGCCAAACGACCTCGACTGGGACGCCGTTCTCTCCGCCGAGGACGTCGCCACCGCGAGGGCCGAGATGGACGTGGTCCGCGCCGGCGGCAATGACTACAAGTCGCAATATTGCATCCGCCTGCCCGACGGTAGCGTGCGCCACATCCGCAACGTCGGCTCGCGCCTTGCCGGCCCGAACGGCAAGGACAAGCTGACCGGCATCAGCTGGGACGTCACCGAGGACGTGCTTCTGAACGAGGCGCTGAAGCGCGCCAAGGAACACACCGAGGTGCAGAATGCCGAGCTCGCCAAGCTGACGCAGCGCCTCGACCTGGCGCTCGATTCCTATGAATGCGGCCTCTGGGAGGCCGACCTGGAGGATGGGCTGACGCTGTGGGACGACCGCATGCACCAGCTCTACGGCGTGGTGAACACCGGCGAGCGGGTCACCCACGACACCTGGGTGAACGCTATCCACCCCGACGACCGCATCGAGGCCGAGCGCAAGGCCGACGAGACGATCCGCGAGAACGTGCCCTATATACGCACCTCGCGTATCGTGCATCCGGACGGCTCGATCCGCCATGTCCAGTCGGTCGGCAAGCTCCACATTGCCCAGGACGGCCGGCGCAAGCTTGTCGGCCTCGCCTTCGACGTCACTGAAGACGTGCAGATGACGGACAGCCTCAAGGAGGCCAAGGAGCGCTCCGACCGGCAGAATGCCGAGCTGGAACAGACGACCCGGCGCCTCGACCTGGCGCTCGATTCCTATCAATGCGGCCTCTGGGAGGCCGACCTGAACCTGGGCCGCACCTTCTGGGATGGGCGCATGCACCAGCTCTACGGGCTGACCTTCACCGACGGCATCGTGTCGCACGAGGCCTGGCTCGGTGCGGTGCATCCGGAGGATCGCAACGACATCACCGCCAATGTCGAGCGCTGCATTGCGCAGGACCTGCCCTATGTGCACGAGGCGCGCGTCGTGCTGCCGGGCGGCGAAATCCGCCATGTGCGCTCAGTCGGCAAGATCCACTACGGCCACGGCGGCAGCCGCAAGCTGATCGGCCTTGCTTTCGACGTTACCGAGGACGTGATCCTGAAGGAGCACCTCAAGGCGGCGAAGACGCAGGCCGACGTCAAGAACATCGAACTCGAACAGGCGAAGGTCCGCATCGAGCACAATGCGCTGCACGACCCGCTGACCGGGCTCGGCAACCGCCGCAAGCTCGACGACGAACTGACCGCCATCGCGGCGCTCAGCAACACCTCCGAGGTGCGCGTCGGCATCCTGCATATCGATCTCGACCGCTTCAAGCAGATCAACGACACGCTCGGCCACGCCGCCGGCGACGCGCTGCTGGTGCACGCCTCGCAGGTGCTGCGCGCCTCCGCCCGGCCGGGCGATCTCGTCGCGCGCATCGGCGGCGACGAATTCGTCGTCGTGGTGACCGACACGACCGACCAGACCTATCTCAGCACGCTGTCGCGCCGCATCATCACCCTGATGCAGCAGCCCGTCGAATATGAGGGCCACCTCTGCCGCTTCGGCGTCAGCATCGGCGTGGCGCTGGCCGAGGGCCGCTCGATCGACACCGCGAAACTGCTCGTCAATGCCGATATCGCGCTCTATCGCGCCAAGGCGCTCGGCCGTAACCGGCACGAATTCTTCACGCAGGCGCTGCAGGCCGAGATCATCTCGAACAAGCGAATCGCCGACGATATCCTCGCGGGCATCGAGAACAACGAATTCGTGCCCTATTACCAGCCGCAGATCGACGCCGGCACGCTGAAGCTCGCCGGTGCCGAGGCGCTGATCCGCTGGAACCATCCGCGCGACGGGCTTTTGACGCCCGACCGCTTTCTGAAGATCGCCGAGGACCTCAACGTCATGGCGACGCTCGACCGGATCGTGCTCGAAAAAGCGCTGATCGACTGCGCCCGCTGGGCCGCGCAGGGCCTGATCATGCCGAAGATTTCGGTCAACGTGTCGGCCCGGCGCCTGCGCGACGAGAGCCTGATCGACAGCCTCACCGGCCTCTCCATCCAGCCCGGCCAGATCGCCTTCGAACTGGTCGAATCGATCTTTCTCGACGAGAGCGACGACGTGGTGCTGTCCAACCTGGAACGCATCAAGGCGCTCGGCATCGACATCGAGATCGACGATTTCGGCACCGGCCATACCTCGATCGTCAGCCTTCTGAAGCTGAAGCCTAAGCGCCTGAAGATCGACCGCCAGCTCGTGGCGCCCATCCTCTCCTCGCGCGACGAGCAGGCGCTGGTGCGCTCGATCATCGAGATCGGCCGCTCGCTCGGCATCGAGATCGTGGCGGAAGGTGTGGAGACGATGCAGCACGCCGAAATGCTGGGGCTGCTCGGCTGCGACCTGTTGCAGGGTTATGCCTTTGCGCGGCCGTTGTCCCGCGATGCGTTTCTGGCCTTCGGCACAGAGATGCGGTGGAAGCTGGCTTCATAGAGAGCGGTTGGCGGCTAAGACCGCTTTGCGCCAACAGCACGCCACATCCTGCCGGCGCAATAAGCATGCACCTCCCTCTCGTTTCGCAACGGTGATATGAGGGAGCGATGTGGCACGCGCGACGGAGATGGGACAGGCGGAGACTTGCCTTGCTGGCTGCAGGGGCGCTGGCCTCCAGCATACCGACGGATGCCGCGATCGCCCAGATTGAATGGCGCGCGCCGCCTTGTATTTACTCAATAGCCACCAACACCGGAATGCTCTGCGTCCGCGAGACCAGCTTCAATCGCGACATATGCGGGGCGCTTGCCCATTTTGCCGGCGAGAACGATCTGCCGCCCGATTTCTTTGCGCGGCTGATCTGGACGGAAAGCCGGTTCCGTCCAGATGCCGTCAGCCCGAAGGGCGCGGAAGGAATAGCGCAATTCATTCCCTCCACCGCAAGACTGCGCGGCCTATCGAACAGTTTCGACGCTTTGGAGGCATTGAAGAAATCGGCCGAGTATCTCGATGACCTGCGAGATCGCTTCGGCAATATCGGCCTCGCCGCCGCCGCCTACAATGCCGGCGAAGGCGGACTGCGGAAGTTCCTGAATACCGGAAGCCTGCCGCAGGAGACCCGCAACTACGTCCTTGATATCACGGCTCATGCGGCCGAGGACTGGCGCGACAACCCGCCTGCAGCCATCGACCTGCGCCTCGACGGGCAAAAGTCCTTCGAGGACGCCTGCATCGCGCTTGCCGACACGCGGCGCCTTAAGGCCCTCGAATTTGAAGCGGAAGGGGCTTGGGCACCTTGGGGCGCGCAACTGGCGGGGCATTTCCAGAAGACGGTGGCCGTCAGATTGTTCCTGTCGACCGTTCGATCCCTGCCCGCGCCGCTGAACAAGGAAAAGCCGCTGATCCAGCAGGAACGCAACCGTGCCTTCGGGACAAGGCTGCGATACACGGCCCGCATTGGCCGTCCGACCCGGCAGGAAGCCGAGGCCGTGTGCCGCGAAGTCCGCCAGAGCGGCGGCGCCTGCATCGTCTTCAGGAACTGACCGGGACCAGCGGTTCGGAGATTTGACCAACGCGCTATAGGCCTTGAACTGCCGGAAAGCTGCTGTTCGGTTTTCCAGCCCCTCTCAGAGATGCTCGGATCACCCTTCCATGAACGCTTTGGACAAAAATCAGTCGCGACCGCGACTCGCCCCCAAAAAAGCAACAAGCTTCCCAAAGCAGCATCTCTGCGCGAAACCCTTGTCCCTCCCAGCACTTTTCCACTAAGAGAGGACCCACTTCCTTACAGGTCCGGTTCCGCTCATGTCGCACAATACTTTCGGTCACCTTTTCCGCGTCACCACCTGGGGCGAAAGCCATGGGGTGGCGCTTGGCTGCGTGGTGGATGGCTGCCCGCCCGGCATCCGCTTCACGCTGGCCGAACTCCAGGCCTGGCTCGACAAGCGCAAGCCCGGCCAGTCGCGTTTCGTGACGCAGCGCCGCGAGGACGACCTCGTAAAGGTGCTCTCCGGCGTGATGATGGACGAGGACGGCGAGACGATGATCACCACCGGCACGCCGGTCTCCATGATGATCGAGAACACCGACCAGCGCTCCAAGGACTATGGCGAGATCGCCAAGCGCTACCGCCCGGGCCACGCCGACTACACCTATGACGCCAAATACGGCATTCGCGACTATCGCGGCGGCGGGCGTTCCTCGGCCCGCGAGACCGCGGCCCGCGTCGCGGCCGGCGGGCTTGCCCGCAAGGTCGTGCCGGGGCTCAATGTTCGCGCCGCCCTCGTGCAGATCGGCAAGCACAAGATCAACCGCGACAACTGGGATTGGAACGAGATCAACAACAACCCGTTCTTCGCCCCCGACCCGGCCATCGTGCCCGTCTGGGAAGAGTATCTCGACGGTATCCGCAAGTCCGGCTCCTCCATCGGCGCCGTCGTCGAGGTGGTCGCCGAGGGTGTTCCGGCCGGCATCGGTGCGCCGATCTACGGCAAGCTCGACCAGGACATCGCCTCGCTGCTGATGTCGATCAATGCCGTCAAGGGCGTCGAGATCGGCGAAGGTTTTGCCTCCGCGGAACTCACTGGCGAGGAAAATGCCGACGAGATGCGCATGGGCAATGACGGCAACCCGATCTTCTTGTCCAACCACGCCGGCGGCATTCTGGGGGGCATTTCCACCGGCCAGCCGGTGATCGCGCGCTTTGCCATCAAGCCGACCTCCTCGATCCTCACCGAGCGTCGCTCGATCGATTCGGACGGCAACAATGTCGACGTGCGCACCAAGGGCCGGCACGATCCCTGCGTGGGCATCCGCGCCGTGCCGATCGGCGAGGCGATGGTTGCCTGCGCCGTTGCCGATCACTACCTGCGCGATCGCGGCCAGACCGGCCGCCTGAAATAACCGCCTGAATAGGAGCCTGCCATGAGCTACGACCAGAAGCGTGTCGTCGATGCCATCCGCGCCTTCGAGGCCGGCGAGATCGTCGTCGTCATGGATGACGACGGCCGCGAGAACGAGGGCGACCTCATCGTCGCCGCGGTGCACTGCACGCCGGAAAAGATGGCCTTTATCGTGCGCCACACCTCCGGCATCGTCTGCACCCCCATGCCGCGCGAGGAGGCCAAGCGCCTCAACCTCAACGCCATGGTGGCGGAAAACGATTCGGCGCACACCACCGCCTTCACCGTCTCCGTCGATTTCAAGCACGGCACGACGACCGGCATCTCCGCCGACGACCGAACGCTGACGGTGCGCAACCTCGCCAACCCCAATGTCGGCCCGACGGATTTCGTGCGGCCCGGCCACATCTTCCCGCTCGTCGCGCGCGAAGGCGGTGTCTTGATGCGCTCCGGCCATACGGAAGCCGCCGTCGACCTCTGCCGGCTCGCGAGCCTGCCGCCGATCGGCGTGATCAGCGAGCTCGTCAACGACGACGGCACCGTGATGCGCGGCCCGCAGGTCGCAAGCTTTGCCGAAACGCACGGCCTGAAGCAGGTCTCCGTCGCCGATCTTATCGCCTATCGCCAGCGCAAGGAAACGCTGATCGAGCAGGTCGACACCTTCACCATCGAGACGCCCTACGGCCGGGCGAAGGCCCTGACCTACACGCTGCCCTGGGATCCGATGCAGCACCTCGCGGTGATCTTCGGCGACATCCGCGACGGCGTCGACATTCCGGTGCGCCTGCATCTGGAAAATGTCGGCGGCGACGTTTTTGGCGCGGACCGCCAGATCGACGGCATCATGAAACGCATCGCCGAGCAGGGCCGCGGCGTCATCGTGTATCTGCGCGAAGGGTCCGTCGGCGTCGGTGCCTCGCAGACCGCCCGCCGGGGCAAACATGACGGCGAAGGCCATAACGAGGCGCAGGCGCGCGAAAGCGAATGGCTGGAAATCGGTCTTGGCGCACAGATCCTGAAGGATCTCGGCATCACCTCGATCCGCCTGATGGCGTCGCGCGAGCGCCACTATGTCGGCCTCGAAGGGTTCGGCATCCAGATCAGTTCCACCGACCTCTGCTGAAACAGAATATCCCGCATCGCCGAAACGTTTGCTCTTCACGCGACGGTTCGGGGCTGCGGGATTTTCTTTGAGGGGCGACAAAGCATGTGGGACTTCAGCATCGGCAAGACCATCGGCATCCTTGCCAGGACCATGCCCTTCATCCTCACCCGCATGGTGATCTATTTCGTCATCACGCTCGCCTTCATCCTGGCCACCGGCGCCGGCGCCGGCATCGGTTATGGCGTCGGATCGATCAGCGAAAGCCCGGAATCCTATGCGGTCTGGGGCGGTTTCATCGGCATGGGTTTCGTGGGCACCGCCGTCTACTGGGCGCGCGAATGGCTGCTCTATATGGTCAAGGCCGCCCATATCGCCGTCATCGTCAAGCTGATCGACGGCGAGGCGCTGCCGGACGGCAAGGGACAGGTCGCCTATGGCCGCGAGATCGTCACGGCCCGCTTCGGCGAGGCGAACGTGCTCTTCGCGCTCGACCAGCTCATCAAGGGCGTGATCGGCGCGATCACCGGCCTCATCGGCGGCATCGCCGCCTTCCTGCCGATCCCCGGCCTCGACGCACTGGCCCGCTTCGCCAACACGGTGATCCGCCTGTCGCTGACCTATGTCGACGAGATTATTCTCGGCTACAACATCCGCACCAACAGCGACAATGCCTGGGAAAGCTCGCGCCGCGGCCTCGTGCTCTATGCGCAGAACGGGCTGAAGATGGTGAAGAACGCCGTCTGGCTCTCGATCTTCCTGTGGATCCTCTCGATCGTCGTCTTCCTGCTGGCGCTGGCGCCCGCCGCGGCCATTCTCTATGCGTTCCCGGGCGAGATCGCCGGCTACAGCTTCATCGTCGCCATCGTCTTCGCCTGGGCGTTCAAGGCGGCCGTGCTGGAACCCTTCGCCATCACCGCGCTGATGGCCGTCTATTTCGACACGATCCGCGGCCAGGTGCCGGACCCGGAATGGGACGCGAAACTGGCCGGCGCATCGGCCAAATTCCGCGCGCTGACGGAGCAGGCCACGACCGCATTTGGCGGGCGGCCGGTGACGGCCTAGAGTTCGCGCGGAATGCAGAGAATTTGAACCATTCCGATTACCGGAAGTTGTGGATTTTTCTCTACTGTCCCCCCTCAGCAATTCGCTGGGGGATGTCCATGCGTCTGTTCATCGTTCTCGTGCTGGCGACAATGCTGGCCGCACTGTCGTTCACCGATGATGCCGAGGCCCGCCGTCGCGGCTTTTCCTTCGGCAGCAGCCGGGCGAAAACCCGATCCGTGCCCGTCATCATCCCCATATCGAGCGGCAGCTCATCCGTCGTCTTCGTCAAGGAACTGCCGAATGTCGCGACGTTCAGGTTCAAGGACAAGGGCTTCTACGATCTCGGCTACAAGTTCGACACGTTCGGTGGCGGAGAATGGGTCGGCTATTTCAAGGGCAAGTCCAGCTATGTCAGGCTCGACCAGGCGAAGGTCAAGCAGCTCGTATTGCCCATGGTGGGACTGACGGAGGCGGACGCTCCCACGCGCGGGGCCGGCGGCCAGCTGATGGTGGGCTTCGTCTGGATCATCGCAGCGCTCGTCGCCGCCGTCTTCGCCCTGCTGCGCTTCTCGGGCCTGCGCCGCGCCATTTTTGCCCCGCGGGGCCGGAAGCAAACCGAGGATGATTTCGACGATCGGCGCTTTGCCGTCAGCGCCCCGGAGCCATCCTACCAGCAAAAACCGAACCTGGCGGCGGTGCCGCGCGCGCAATCGGCCGCACCGTCCTTCAACCGCGCCGTTCCGGCTGGCGCCTTCGGGAAAAGGCGCTAAGCTTCACCTCTCCACCCATCGAGATAGCGCACCGTTTCCACGCCCGAAAATTTTGCGAGCCGCGTTAGCTCGGCATCCAGCTTCTCAAGCCGCCCCGCCGATGGGCGCACCTTCGGTTCCCACCAGAGCCGCTTGACGTCGAGCGTGCCGGCCTTGCGGTCGGCTTTCATATCGATGCGGCCGACGAGGCGGTCGCCTTCGAGCAGCGGGAAGACGTAGTAGCCATATTGCCGCTTCGGCTCCGGCACGAAGATCTCGATGCGGTAGAAATAGCCGAACAGCCGTTCCGTGCGGTTGCGGTCGCGGATCAGCGGATCGAAGGGCGAGAGCACGCGCAGGCGGGCCGGCGGCTCGGGGATGTCGCCGAGATTTTCCGGGAAATCGGCGAAGGCATGCGAGGCGCGCGGCTTGCCGCCGTCCATCGTCTCGATCGAGACGGGGCGAAGCTCGTCGCGGTGAGTCTCCACCCAGGTTTTCGCCTCCTCCGGCGTGATCAGCGCCCAGAAGGCGGCGATCTCGCCATGCGTGGCGAAGCCCAGCCGTGTCAGCGCGCTGCGGCAGGCCCAGTCGACGAAGGCGTCGTGTTCGACAGCCGGTTCGTGGTGATGCGGCGGCAGCACGCGCTCGGCAAGGTCGTAGACCTTCTGGAAGTTCTCCCGCCGGGCAATCGCCAGCTTGCCGGTGTGCCAGAGATATTCCAGAGCCGTCTTGTTGGGATGCCAGTTCCACCAGCCGCCGGATTTGTGATCGTCCACCTTCAATTCGCGCGACAGCACCGGTCCGCTGGCAGCGATGCGCTCGTAGGTCTCCTCGAAAGCCCTGTCGAAGCCCTCGCCCTGCCATTTGCGCCAGTTTTCCAGGATGGAGGCTTCCTTGCGGCGGAAACGGTGCTTCCAGTAGCGGAAGAAGGCGCTCGGGATAATCGAGGCGTCGTGCGTCCAGTGCTCGAAGAGTTCGCCGTCCTTCTCCAGCAGTTCGGAAAGATGCTCGCGCCGGTAGGTCTGGTTGCGCGAAAACAGGATCTGGTGATGCGCCCGCTCGACCGTGGCGATGCTGTCCACCTGAACGAAGCCGATGTCGTGGATGAGTTGCAGCAGCCCCGCCTTGCCGAGCTGGCGGCCGGGGGAAGCGCTGAGACCCTGCCGGGCGAGGAAGATGCGCCGGGCCTCGGCATTGGAAAGGAGAATCGTCATGGCGGGATGATAGGCATATATTCTCTGTTTGTTCTACTGTTTTCGTCATGCCGCAGCGCACGAGGCGTTTGCGCTTTTCCCCGAATTGCTTATAGCTCCCTCACCATCCGCGAACCGGGATCCCGCTCTTGGATATCGTCTTCTCCGCCGCCACGGTGACCTATGCCGGCCGCGTGGCGCTCCACCCGCTGACACTTACGCTCACCGAACGCCGCATCGGCGTCGTCGGCCTCAACGGCTCCGGCAAGACGACGATGGCGCGGATGATCAACGGCTTGGTCAAGCCGACCGCCGGCACCGTGACCGTCGGCGGGCTGGATACGGTGGCGGACGAGGTGGGTGCACGCGGAAAAACCGGCTTCATCTTCCAGAACCCGCAGCATCAGATGATCCTGCCGATCCTCGCCGAGGATATCGCCTTCGGCCTGAAGAACCGCGGGCTCGGCAAGGCGGAGATCGCGGAAAAGACCGAGGCCGTGCTGGCGCGATTCGGCATTTCGCATCTCGCGCGCCGCCGCGTGCACGAGCTCTCCGGCGGCGAGACGCAGCTCGGCGCGATTGCCAGCGTGCTCGTCACCGGCCCGGACCTCTTGATCCTCGACGAGCCGACCAACCAACTCGACCTGAAAAACCGCGCGCTCATCGCGCGCACTATTGCCGGCCTGCCGGAACAGGTGCTCGTCATCACGCACGACCTTGCGCTGATCGAGAGTTTCGACCGCGTGCTGGTGTTCCACGACGGTCGGCTTGCGGCCGATAGCCGGCCGGAAGAGGCGATCCGCACCTACCGCGAGATCGCAACATGCTGAACGGGCTCGACATCGAGGGCGATTCGCTCCTCCACCGCATGCCGGTGCGCGGCAAGCTGATCGCGCTTTTCGTGGCGGCGATCGGGCTCTTCCTCACCACGGACCTGCGGCTTCTCGTCCCGGCGCTGGTGTTGTCGGCGGCGCTCTATCTCTCGACCGGGATCGGCGCCGGCGAGGCGTTCCGGCGCGTGCGCTTCGTGCTCTTCACGGTTCTTCTCGTCGCCGGGGCGAACTATCTTTTCCATTCGCTGCACGAGGCGCTCGCCGTCTTCTGCCGGCTCTCCACCCTGGTCCTACTCGCCGCCGCCATCACCGCGACGACGGGCATTTCCGCTTTCATGGACGAGATCACCCGGCTCCTGACGCCGCTGGAACGATTCGGCTTCGTGCGGGCGGCGGATGTCAGCCTGGCGGTCGGCCTCGTCATCCGCTTCGTGCCGGAAATCTTTGCCCGCTACGGCGAAATCGCGGACGCCCACAAGGCGCGCGGCCTGCCGGTGCGGCCGCTCACCACCCTCGTGCCGTTGATCATCCTGACGCTGAAGGATGCGGATACGATCGCCATGGCGATTGACGCGCGCGGATTTCGGCGGCACTAACCCATTTATGTCCATTCGGGAAAGCTGACATGACCACCAGAGACATCGTCCTCGTCGCCCTCTTCGCCGCGATCATCGTGGTGCTGGGCCTGCTGCCGCCGATCACCCTCGGCTTCATTCCGGTGCCGATCACCGCGCAGTCGCTCGGCGTCATGCTCGCCGGCTGCATTCTCGGCGCCAAACGCGGTGCGGCGGCAGTGCTGCTCGTGCTGCTGCTGGTCGCGATCGGCCTGCCGGTTCTGTCCGGCGGCCGTGGCGGCCTTGCGGTCTTCGCCGGCCCCACCGCCGGCTATCTCGTCGGCTGGGTCTTCGGCGCCTTCGTCTGCGGCCTGATCGCCGAGCGCTTCGTCAAGGAAGAACAGGGCGAGCTCACGCAGTTCCTCGCCTTCCTGGCCGCTGCCGTCGTCGGCGGCATCGCGGTCGTCTATCTCTTCGGCGTTCCGTGGCTCGCCTATATGAGCGGCAAGGCCTTCTTCGAGACGGCCCTCGCCGGCCTCGTCTTCGTGCCGGGCGATCTTATCAAGGCCTTCGTCGCCATGCTCGCCGGCCGCGCGGTGCTCGCCGGTTATCCGCTGCTTCCGCAGCGCGCCTGAGCCGATGTCGCTGGCCGGTGCCCTCGAACGGCACGCCGCGCAACATCCAGAAAACCCGGCCTTCCACCTGGAGGGCCGGGTTCTGTCCTACGCAACGCTCGTCGCCACCGCGCGACGCCTGCATGCGGCCTTCGCGGGTCTCGCACCCTCCGGCCGAAGCGCCATCGGCCCGGAAAACCGGCTGGTCGCGCTCGTCACCGGCAACCACGCCCTTTTCCCCGCCGCCTTCGCGGCCGCCACGGCCGGAAACACCTGCGCCGCGCTGGTCGATCCTCATCTGCCGGAAGCGGTGCGCCGGCGGCTCCTCGAAAAACTCGATCCCGACCTGATCGTCATCGCCGAAGGGGCTGAGCTTCTCGCCCACAATCCAAGGAGCGGCGCGACCCTCGTCCTCGCCGAAAGCGCTGCCGCCGACGCACCGCCCTTGCCGGAAGGCCGCGACGACGCCCCGTTCCTCATCGTCTTCACCTCCGGCACGACGGCCGATCCGAAGCCGATCATCCGCGACCGCCGCTCCTGGCGCACCAGCCTTGCCGCCGGCGCGCCCTTCTTCGGCCTCGATGCCACGACCAGCACCTATGCTCCCGGCCCGCTGGCCCACGGCCTTGCGCTCTATGCGATGACGGAGACCCTGCTTGCCGGCGGCGCCTTCCATGCCGCCCGGCATTTCGATGCGGCACAGGCGCTGGAGACGATCCGCACATCGGACATCCGCCGGCTCGTGCTGGTGCCGACCATGCTGCGCCGGCTCTGCGAGGGCGCGCCCGTCGATACCATCGCGGCTATCACGGTTGCCGGCGCAAAACTGACCGCGGCCGACCATGCGCTCTGCGCCGCGCATTTCCCCAACGCGGCCGTGCGCGAATATTACGGTGCCTCGGAGCTCGGCTTCGTCACGGTCACCACGCCGGGCGACCCCGCCTCCTCCACCGCCGTCGGCACGGTTTTTCCCGGCGTGCGGCTTTGCGTGCTGGACAAGGACGGCAAGGCGCTTTCCGCAGGTGAAACCGGCACGATCTTCGTCGAGAGCCCGCTCGTCGCGACCAGCTATCTTGGTGCCGGCGACGGCGCGGGGCTCGCCCGCTTCGGCACGCTCGCGACCGTCGGCGACCTTGGTTTCCTGGAGACGGACGGCACGTTGCATCTGCTCGGCCGCTCCGGCGGCATGATCCTCTCCGGCGGCAACAATATCTACCCTTCGGAGGTGGAAGCGGCGCTGCTCGGCCTTCCCGAAATCCGCGCCGCCCATGTCTTCGGCGTCGAGCATGCGGATCTCGGCAGCGAGCTTATCGCGGTCATCGAGCCGAACGGTGTGGAGCTTACGCCGGAAAGCCTGAAGGCGGTGTTGGCAAAAACGCTGCCGCGCTACAAGCTGCCGCGCCGGCTCTGGCTGTGCCGCGCCATGCCGGTGACGCCCTCCGGCAAGGTCGAGGCCAGGACGGTACGGCAATGGGTGGCGGAGGACAGCGATGCGCTCGAACGGTTCTACTGATCCCGCCCGCATCCCCGTTATCGCGGCCGCCTTCCGCACGCCGATCGGCCGCGTCAACGGCACGCTCGCCGCAATCGAGCCGGCAAGCCTTGCCGTGCCGCTGATCCGCCGCATCCTCGCCGAGACCGGGCTTTCCCCCGCCGCCGTGGACGACGTGATCCTCGGCAATGCGGCCAACAGCGCCGGCAATCTCGCGCGCCTTGCAGCGCTGGAGGCGGGGCTTCCCGTCTCCGTGCCCGGCCTGACGGTGGACCGGCAATGCGGCTCGGGGCTGGAGGCGATCACGCTCGCCGCCCGGCTGGTGCAGGCGGGTGCCGGGCGCTTTTATCTCGCCGGCGGCACCGAGAGCTCCAGCCGCGCCAACCTGCGTTTCCGCCCGCCCGCAACAGCCGGCGAAGAGCCGCAGCCCTTGCGCCGTGCCCGCATGGCGCCCGATTCGATCGGCGACCCGGACATGGGTATCGCCGCGGAAAACGTCGCCGCCCATGCCGGCATCAGCCGCGAGCGGCAGGATGCCTTCGCGCTCGAAAGCCATGTTCGCGCGTTGGCGGCGGCGAAGGCCGGGCGCTTCGATGGCGAGATCGTGCCGGTGGAAACGCCCGCCGGGCTGGTTTCCCGCGACGAATGCCCGCGCGAAAATACGTCGCTCGAAAAACTCGCGGCGCTGAAGCCCGTCTTCCGGGCCGATGGCACGGTGACCGCCGGCAATGCCTGCCCGGTCAATGACGGCGCTTCGGTCGTGCTGGTCACCTCGCTTGCGGCGGCGCAGGCGCTCGGGCTTGAACCCCTGCTCGAAGTGGTCGACAGCGCGGTGGCCGGCGTCGATCCGAACCTGCTCGGCCTCGGCCCCGTGCCGGCCATGGCAAAACTCGCCGCGCGCAATGCCGGGCTCGATGCAACGAGAATCCCCTTCGTCGAATTCAACGAGGCCTTTGCCTCGCAGGTGCTGGCCAGCCTCGACACACTCGGCATCGACCCCGCGCGTGCCAATCGCGACGGCGGGGCGCTGGCGCTCGGCCATCCCTATGGCGCGTCCGGCGCGATCCTCGTCACGCGGCTTTTTGCGCAGATGCGGACGGCCGAGACGGGGGCGGAGGGCGTCGCCATGATGGGCATCGGCGGCGGCATGGGCATTGCGGCTCTGTTTCGAAAACTGTGAGGGTGAGATGAAGATCTATTCCGGCGGCTGCCTGTGCGGCGCCATCCGTTTCGAGGCGACGGGACCTGCGGAGAAGCCGCATACCTGCTCCTGCCGCTTCTGCCAGCAGCATACCGGCGCGCCGACCGCCGCCTGGGTGGAGTTTCCCACTGAGCGCCTCACCTGGACGGGCGTAAAACCCGCGACATGGCGCTCCTCGGACTATTCCAGCCGCGCCTTCTGCCCGGCCTGCGGCAGTTCCATCGGCGCGATCGACGACGAACCGGTCGTGGCATTGCTCATCGGCGGTTTCGATGATCCGTCCGATCCGGCGCTTCAGCCCCAGTACCATTCCTTCGAGGATTGCCGGCCGGTCTGGCTGCAGGTGGAGACGGCTTCAGGCGAGGAATGATTTCAGCCAGTCGCGCACCGGCTGCGGCACGTTGACGGGCTGGCGCGTCGAGGGATCGACCGCGACCCAGACGATTTCCAGGTCCGCCACCGCTGCACCTTCGGAAGAGATTGCGACGGCGAAGCTGAGCGAGGTGGCGCCGATGCGCGTGACCGACACCTTGAAGTGGGCCGCATCATCCAGCCGCAGGCCGCGATGGAAGGTGCAGCCGGATTTACGCACGAAATAAACCGGGTCGTCCCGGCTCTCGGGCCTTTCGCGCCAGAGGCCGGCGACGGCGGCTTCGGCATGGGCGTAATAGGCGGCATTGTGCATGTGGCCGTGCATGTCTATATCGCGAAAGGGTATGCGGACTTCGCTCACCGTGATGTCTGCCGTCTGTTCCACGTCGACCCCCGGGATAAAACCATGCTTCGTGCCGTTGTTAGAGCGTTCGGCGATCCCCGGCAAGTGATCGCCCTGGAAGAGGCCGAGCGCGTGGCCCCCGGCCCCGGCGAAGTGGAAGTCCGCATCCTGCGCGCCGCCATCAACCCCTCCGACCTCATCCCCATCACCGGCGCCTACCGCAGCCGCACCCCCCTGCCCTTCGTGCCCGGCTTCGAGGGTGTGGGGGAGATCGTGCGTCTTGGCGAGGGCGTTTGCGGCCAGCCATACCCCCCTCTGCCCTGCCGGGCATCTCCCCCTCAAGGGGGGAGATTGGATGGAGCACCGTCTCGGTCATCTCAGGCGTTGCAAGCCGGGGAAGGGTCTCGACACTTGCCGATCTCCCCCCTTGAGGGAGAGATGTCCGGCAGGACAGAGAGGGGTGAGCCGTTGACCGAAGCCACCAATGGAGTGGGCTTCTCCCTCGGCCAGCGCGTGCTGCCGATTGGGGCGAGCGGGCTTTGGCAGCAATATCTCGTCCGCCCGGCGGATCGGTGTTTTGCCGTGCCGGATGATCTTTCTGATGATCAGGCCGCGATGGCCTATGTGAATCCGCTGACGGCGTTCCGGCTGGTGGATGCGGTCCACGAGCACTTCGGCACCGCAGCCGGCCAGCGCGTCGGTGTGACGGCCGCAGCCTCTGCCATTGGGAAAATGCTGCTGGTGCTACTCGCGGAAGCGGGTTTCCAGCCGGTCGCCCTTGTGCGCAGCGACGCGACGGCGGCACGGCTTGCGGAAAGCTTTTCCGGCGAGATCGTCGCGCAGGCGCCGCTGCCGCCGCTTGATGCGGTGCTCGATGCCGTCGGCGGCGAGCCGGGCAATGGGCTGTTCCGCCACATCCGGCGCGGCGGCGCCTTCGTGCAATATGGGGCGCTGAGCGGGGCGCAGCTCGATCCGATGCTGGTCGCCGCACGGCGCGACGAGGTGACCTTCTCCTTTCTCTGGCTGCGCAATTGGGTGCATTCCGTACCGCGCGGGGCGATCGAAGAGGCGTTCGCGCACAGTTTGGCGGGCATCCGCGCCGGGCATCTCGGCTCTGCCGTCGATAGCGTATTTGCGCTCTCGGAGCTTTCCGCGGCGCTAGCCCGCCAGGACGACCCGTTGCGCGTCGGAAAACTGCTCCTTGCGCCGTGACGGTTGAAAAGGCGTGGACACTGGCCCATTTCCCGTGGACCTCGCCAACCGCAATAGGTAGCTTCCGGCCATGACGACGTTTCTCTTCGAGAACCCGATCTTCCTCGAGCACCACACGCCTGAGGGCCACCCGGAGCGGTCAGACCGTATCCGGGCGATCAACCTCGCGCTGGAGCATGAGCGCTTCTCGCCGCTCGTGCGCGAGAAGGCGGCGCAGGCGAACGAGGATTTCGTGCTGCTCGCCCATCCCGAAAGCCACCTGCGCGCCGTCATGGATGAGATGCCCGAGGAGGGCATCAACCAGGTCGAGGCGGATACCTATGCGAGCCCGGCGAGCCTCCAGGCCGCGCTGACCGGCATCGGCGGGGCGATCGGCGCGATCGATGCGGTCTTTTCCGGCAAGGCGGACAATGCCTTCGTCGCGGCGCGCCCGCCCGGCCACCATGCCGAGCGCAACAAGGCGATGGGCTTCTGTTTCTTCAACAATGCCGCGATTGCCGCCCGCCATGCGCAGAGGGCGTATGGCGCGGAGCGCGTCGCCATCATCGACTGGGACGTGCACCACGGCAACGGCACGCAGGACATCTTCTTCGACGACCCCTCCGTGCTGTTCTGCTCGACGCACCAGATGCCGCTCTATCCCGGTAGCGGCGCGAAGGACGAGACGGGGGCGGGCAACATCGTCAACGCGCCGCTTTCGGCCAATGACGGCAGCGACCATTTTCGCGAGGCTTTTCGCTCGCGCGTGCTGCCGCGTGTTGCCGATTTCCGGCCGGACGTGATCATCATCTCCGCGGGCTTCGACGCCCACCACCGCGATCCGCTGGCGCAGATCAACCTCGTCGCCGAGGATTTCGACTGGGCGACGGCGAAGATCATGGAACTTTCCGAAAAATCGGCGAACAACCGGGTGGTCAGCCTGCTGGAAGGCGGCTACGACCTCGAAGGCCTCGCCGAATCCGCCGCCACCCATATCTACCGCCTGATGAGAGGCTGACCATGACCAACGCCCCCCCTGCCGCCGCCCCGGATGTCTCCGCCCTCACCTTCGAACAGGCCGTCGAGGAGCTGGAAAAGATCGTTGCGGCGCTGGAGCGCGGCGACGTGCCGCTCGACCGCTCCATCGAGATCTACGAGCGCGGCGAGGCGCTGAAGAAACATTGCGAGACGCTGCTTTCGGCCGCCGAAAACCGCATCGAAAAGATCCGCCTCGACCGCGCCGGCAAGCCGCAGGGCACGGAGCCGCTCGACGGGGCGTGAGCCTATAGCTGGTCTGCGATCGCGGCCTTGTCGATGATCGACCAGACATTGCGGATGCGCCCATCCTGAAATTCGTAGAAGACGTTTTCGCTGAATGCGACCTTCCTGCCGTTGACGGGAAGGCTGAAGAGTTCTCCGACGGGCGTGCAATCGAACAGCAGCCGGCTGGCGATGCGCGGCGGGTCCGCCATCACGAAATCGATAGTAAAGCGAAGATCGGGGATCGCCCGAAAATCGCCTTCCAGCATGGTGCGGTAGCCCGAAAGGCCGATATATCGTCCGTTGTAGTGCGCGTCTTCATGCACAAAATTGCCGAGGTTCGGCCAGTCCTGTGCGTTCAGGCAGGCGATATAGCCGTGGTAGAGCGCCGAGAGATCGTCCTTCGTCATGCATCCGTTCCTGTGGGCCTGCCCTCAATATGGGGCAACAGGCCGCGAAAGCCAGACGGATAGAAAGCTTGACCACAGCGTCAACAGGATCGCGCTATCCGCCCCGCCCGCCGCCCGCTAACATCCGCCCACGAACCAATGACAGGAGGGCGTGATGAGCTTCTTTCCCGGCAAGGACCCGGAGGCCGGTGATGCGGCGGCGTGCGATGCGCTGGAGCATCTGATCATTCCGCGCACCAGCGATATCGGCGGGCTTGCGGTGCGCCGTGCGTTGCCGACGGCCAAACGCCGGCTCGTCGGGCCGTTCATCTTCTTCGACCGCATGGGGCCGGCGCTGTTGCGGGCGGGCGACGCGATCGACGTCAAGCCGCATCCGCATATCGGGCTGTCCACCGTCACCTATCTCTTCGACGGCGAGATCAAGCACCGCGACAGCATCGGCACCGAAATGGTGATCGCGCCCGGCGACGTGAACCTGATGACGGCGGGGCGCGGCATCGTGCATTCCGAGCGCTCGCCGGAAAACCTGCGCGGCAGGCCCATGTCGATTTCCGGGCTGCAGACCTGGCTCGCCCTGCCCGATAGCCACGAGGAGATGGCGCCGGTCTTTGCACACACCACAAAGGCCGAGCTTCCCTCGTTTTCGGCCGACGGCATAGCCGGACGCACCATCATCGGCCGCTATGAGGGCCATGCCTCGCCCGTCGATGTGCCGACGGACACGCTCTATGTCGACCTGACGCTTGCGCCCGGTGCTGCTGCACCACTTCCCGCAGAGTGGGAGGAGCGCGCGGTCTATGTGCTCTCCGGCACGCTGGATGTGGCGGGCGATGTGTTCGAGGCGGACCGGCTGCTCGTCTTCCGCGCGGGCGACGCGATTACGTTGAAGGCGGGGCCGCAGGGCTGTCATATCATGCTGTTCGGCGGGGCCGCGCTTGGCTCCAAGCGCTACATCTGGTGGAACTTCGTTTCCTCCTCCAAGGAGCGCATCGAACAGGCCAAGGAGGAATGGCGCACCGGCCGTTTCGATATCGTGCCCGGCGACGAGGAGGAATTCGTGCCGCTGCCTGCCGGGTGATGCATAGTCACAAAGGTATATGAGATGATGACGCAAAGGAGCGGCATGCTACGTTGCGCGCTCACGTCTTGGCAGATTCGCTCCTGCTTCCACCGTCATGCTCGGGCTTGCCCCGAGGATCCAAGCCGCGAGCGCCAGATGGATGCTCGGGTCAAGCCCGAGCATGACGGTGGAGAGGTGGACTTGACACATCCATAGCCACGCAGCTATACGTTATTCATAGTCATTGAGGTATGGATCAAGTGGCCGAAGCGCATGACATGCTGTTCCGCACGCTGGCGGACCCGACCCGGCGCGCGCTCTTCGAGCGGCTGTGCCGCGAGGGCGAGAAGACGGTGGGCGCGCTGACGGCGAAGGCGGGCGTCTCGCAGCCGGTCGTCTCCAAACATCTGAACCTCCTCAAGCAGGCAGGCCTCGTGCGCGACCGGCACGAGGGACGCCAGACGCATTACAGCGCCCAGCTCGGCGCGCTCGCGCCGCTCATCGACTGGACCAGCCAGATGGCCCGGTTCTGGGAGACGCGCTTCGACGATCTCGAAAATTTGCTGAGGAGAATGGATCAATGAGTGACGCAACACCCGAGACGCGTGCCGTCGTCGTCGAGCGCGAGATCGCCCATCCGCCGGAAAAGCTCTGGCGCGCACTCACGCAGCCGCATCTCATCTCGGAATGGCTGATGAAGACCGACTTCGCGCCCATCGTCGGCCATGATTTCACGCTGCGCGGCGACTGGGGTAGTGTCGATTGCCGCGTGCTGACGGTCGAGCCGGGCAGGATGCTGAGCTATACGTGGGATCATGTGCACGACGACCCCGCCTTCGACCTCCGGAGCGTGGTGAGCTTCACGCTGACGCCGACGGCGACGGGAACGCATCTGCGCATGGAGCAGACCGGCTTCCGGCCGGAGCAGAAGCAGGCCTTCGGCGGTGCGCGCCATGGCTGGCAGGAGCATTTCACGAACCTGGAGCGGGTTCTGGCGGGACTTGTGTAACGCGGAGCGAGGATCATGACCGGCGAGACCACCAAGAAAGCGCCCAGGAAGCAGGCCGGGCAGCCGGTCCTGCTTTCGGGCGGCAATCCGCAGATCGCCAAGGGCTATGGCGATGGGCCGATCCAGGCCTATATCGCCGCCATGCCGGGCTGGAAGAGCGACATGGGCCGCCGGCTCGATGCGCTGATCGAGAAAACCGTGCCCGGCGTGTACAAGGCGGTCAAATGGAACTCGCCGTTCTACGGCATCGAGGGTGACGGCTGGTTCCTCGGCCTGCATTGTTTCAACAAATACATCAAGCTAGCCTTCTTCCGCGGCACCGCGCTCGACCCGATGCCGCCCGTCGCTTCCAAGACGGCGGAGACGCGCTATTTCCACATCCACGAGGAAGACGTGCTCGACGAAGCCCAGCTTGCGGACTGGATCCGCCAGGCGAGCCGGCTTCCCGGCGAGCGCATGTGACGAACGAAAAGGATAGCAACCATGGACCAGGTCAAGAGTGAAACGGAATCCCCTTCCCGTCTGATCGACAAGAGGATCGAGGAGCTTGCCGATTGGCGCGGCAAAACCCTGGCGCGGTTGCGCGCCATCATCAAGAAGGCCGATCCCGACATCGTCGAGGAATGGAAGTGGCGCGGCGTTCCGGTCTGGGAACATGACGGCATCATCTGCACCGGCGAGACCTACAAGGCGGCGGTGAAGATGACCTTCGCCAAGGGCGCATCGCTGCCCGACCCGGCCGGCCTGTTCAATTCCAGCCTGGAGGGCAACACGCGCCGCGCCATCGACGTGCACGAGGGCGAAGCGATCGACGAGGCCGCGCTCACCGCGCTGGTCCAGGCTGCCGTCGCCCTGAACACGGCGAAACGCCCGAAGAAGAGGTAGGAATCACGACAAATTGAGTGTGGGCGGCCGGCGTCTGCAAAATGCCCCAATTGCCCGGGAGAACTCGGGCAGTGCGTCGGTTTGTGCGGTATCAATCCGGCGAAATACGCTCTAGACTTGCCGAAACGGTTGAAATCGCGCGCCGCATTCTGCATGTGACAGGCTAACGCGGTCAAAGCCGCATGCCCGGGTCGGGCTCCACAGCGGAGTTTTCGGCACGCGGGCGAGAACACGAGGCATGAGAGTGACACAAGCACCCGCCACACCGCTGCTCGACAAGGTCCACATTCCGGCGGACCTGAAGGGCGTGGACGATCGCGACCTGCCGCAGCTGGCAGCCGAACTGCGCGCCGAGATGATCGACGCCGTGTCGCGCACCGGCGGGCATCTGGGCGCGGGCCTCGGCGTGGTCGAGCTCACCATCGCCATCCACAAGGTGTTCGACACGCCCAAGGACCGGCTGATCTTCGATGTCGGCCACCAGTGCTATCCGCACAAGATCCTCACCGGCCGGCGCGACCGCATCCGCACGCTGCGCCAGGAAGACGGCCTCTCCGGCTTTACGCGGCGCGCCGAGAGCGAATACGACCCCTTCGGCGCCGCCCATTCCTCGACCTCGATTTCCGCCGGCCTCGGCATGGCGGTCGCGGCCGATCTTTCTGGCGAGAACCGCAATGTCATCGCCGTCATCGGCGACGGCGCCATGTCGGCCGGCATGGCCTATGAGGCGCTGAACAATGCCGGCGCGCTCGATGCCCGCCTCATCGTCATCCTCAACGACAACGACATGTCGATCGCCCCGCCGACCGGCGCGATGAGCGCGTATCTTGCGCGCCTTGCCTCCGGCCGCACCTATATGGGCTTCCGCGACCTCGGCAAGAAGCTGACGGCCTATCTCGGCAAGAAGGTCGACCGCGCGATCACCCGCGCCGTCGAGCATGCGCGGGGTTATGTGACCGGCGGCACGCTCTTCGAGGAAATGGGTTTCTACCATATCGGCCCGATCGATGGCCATTCCTTCGAGCACCTGCTGCCGGTGCTGCGCAATGTGCGCGACAATTCCAAAGGCCCGGTGCTGATCCACGTCGTCACCCAGAAGGGCAAGGGTTATCCGCCGGCCGAAGCCGCCGCCGACAAGTATCACGGCGTCAACACCTTCGACGTCATCACCGGCGCGCAGGCGAAGGCCAAACCCAATGCGCCTGCCTATACCGCCGTCTTCGCCGATGCGCTGGTGCAGGAAGCCGGTTTCGACGAAAAAATCGTCGGCGTCACCGCCGCCATGCCCAATGGCACCGGCCTCGACAAGCTGGCGGCCGCCTATCCCATGCGCACCTTCGACGTGGGCATTGCCGAGCAGCATGCGGTGACTTTTGCCGCCGGCCTCGCGTCCGAAGGCTACAAGCCGTTCTGCGCGCTCTATTCCACCTTCCTGCAACGCGGTTACGACCAGGTCGTGCATGACGTGGCGATCCAGGGCCTGCCGGTGCGTTTCCCGATCGACCGCGCCGGTTTCGTCGGCGCCGACGGGCCGACCCATGCGGGTTCCTTCGACACGACCTATCTCGCGACGCTGCCCGGTTTCGTGGTGATGGCGGCCGCCGACGAGGCGGAGCTGAAGCATATGGTGCGCACCGCCGCCGCCTATGACGACGGCCCGATCTCCTTCCGCTATCCGCGCGGCGAAGGTGTCGGCATCGACATGCCGGCACGCGGCGAAATCCTGCAGATCGGCAAAGGCCGTGTCGTCAAGCAGGGGTCGAAGGTGGCGCTGCTCTCCTTCGGCACGCGCCTGGCCGATTGTCTGCTCGCCGCCGAGGACCTCGATGCCGCCGGCCTTTCCACGACGGTCGCCGACGCGCGCTTCGCAAAGCCGCTCGACCACGACCTCATCCGCCAGCTTGCCCGCCACCACGAGGTGCTGATCACCATCGAGGAAGGCGCCGTCGGCGGCTTCGGCAGCCATGTGCTGCAATTCCTCGCCATGGAAGGCCTGCTCGACCACGGCCTGAAGGTGCGCCCGCTGGTGCTGCCGGATATCTGGATGGAACAGGCCAAGCCCGACGCCATGTACGCCAAAGCCGGCCTCGACCGCGCCGGCATCGTCTCCACCGTCTTCAAGACGCTCGGCCAGAAGGCCGTGGGTGTGGGCGCAGCCGGCTGACCTTACCCTATTCGATGAAGCCCGCGCCGCCCGGCTCTACTGAGCGGCGCTCGGCTTCAGCAGCAGAATGTCGATCTCGTTCGCGGGCGTGAAATCCTTCGCCTTCATCTCGAAGGTCGTCGGCCCCGTCTTTTTGATGCCTTCGCCGCAGAAGCTGACGAGGTTTTCCGGCGCGCCCTTGTCAATCGTCAATGTAAAATCCTTGATCGGGCCGGACCAGTTGGCGCCCGTCGTCAGGATGTAGGAAATCCAGTTTTCGAAGAGGTAGGGTTTTCCGGCCTGCATGTCCTTTTCCGACTGCTGGGCGCGACGCACGATGTTCTCCTCGATGCAGTAGCGCTTCACGTATTCCTCATAGCGCTCACCCTTCGCCGCCCCCTCCTCCAGGAAGCTGATGCCCACCGTTCCGCCGACGCTCGGCTTGTAGCGATGTTGGACCTTCACCTGCTTGCCCGCCGGGAAGGTCGTGCGCCACCAATAGACGGATTTCAGCGACCAGAGCGGCGTGCGGTAGTCCTTCATGCCGTTGCCGTCATTGTCGTACGTGTCGATGAAGATCAGCCCGCGGGCGATCCAGTCGGCCGCCACATCCTCGGGGAGCTTTTTCAGCGCGTCCTTGGTCGCGGTGGCGAAGGGAAGCAGCGGAATGCCGTTGGCCTTGAGGTCTTCGGTCACGTCGATATCCGAGGCATAGGCGCGCTGCTGGAGATTGACGGTAACAGCCTTGCCGTCCTGCGATGCCGTGAAGGCGAGATAGTTGTCCGTCTCGAAATCGCCCATCGCGACATTCGCATAGGGATCGCCGCCGATATCGGGCATCGGGAAGGCGACGAGTCCTGAAACATCCTTCTCAGACGTGTTGGTGAAGACATAGTCGACGCGGATTTCCTCCGGCGAAATGAAAAGGGCCTCGCTCGTCATCTCCACCTCCGGCGTGCGCACGAAGGTCAACCCGCCCGTCTTCAGTTCCGCCATCGTGTCGTTGGCGAGCGACGGCGCTGCAAACAGCGCGAGTAGCAGCGGAGCAAGGCGGAGAGCGGCGTTCATGGATGTCCTCGCGAGATGTCTGTCGGCCGCGATATCAGCCGAAACGACACCGCGCAGCAAGCGCGAAACGCAGTCACGCTTTCTCAACCATCCCGTTTTGCAACCGCGTAACCACATCCCTTGGGCGTTCCGAAACCTCCGGCTGCTAGTTTCCGGCTCAACGAAAAGAAAGACCGGACAGGGATTTTCCATCATGCGTTTCGCGCTGCTTGCGGCTCTCGCCGCCACGCTTTGCCATGTCTCCATCGCGGCGGCCGAGGACCGGCCGTCGCACGACCCGGCCATCGAGGCCGCAGCGCTGGCCATTTTGCAAAAGAAGCTGCCGGAGATCCGCAAATCGCACGAGATCGGCCGCGATCCGGTGATTGTGCGCGCGGCGCGGCCGGAAGCGGAGCCGCAGGGTATTTCCGCCCTTATCGATATCGATTCGCTGCAAAACTTCCCGGGCCGTATCATCTGGCTCTGAGAGCGACGGACACATCAGGGCTTGCCACCTGCGGCGCGAGGCGTCATGAGAGGCGATGTCCGAACCCACAGAAACCATCCGCCTCGACCAGCTCCTGCTGAATGCCGGTCTCGTTGCCAGCCGTTCGCGGGCGCGCGACGCGATTTCGCGCGGCACCGTCAAGGTGAACGGCCGCACCGTCACCAAGCCGAGCTCCACCTTCCCCGCCTCCGCCGTCATCGAGATCGATGATCCCGCACAGGCCTATGTCTCGCGCGCGGCGCTGAAACTGAAGGCAGCGCTCGACGAGTTCGGCCTCGATCCGGCGGGGCTCGATTGCCTCGACATCGGCGCTTCGACGGGCGGCTTCACCGATATCCTGCTGGAGCGCGGCGCGAGCCACGTCATCGCGGTGGATGTCGGCCACGACCAGCTTCACCCGCGGCTGAGGGCTGACGAGCGCATCACCAATTACGAAGGCCTGAACGCGCGGGTGCTCGACGAGGACCATCTCGAAGGGCGCGAAATCGGCGCCGTCGTCTCCGACGTCTCCTTCATCTCGCTGAAGCTGGCGCTGCCGCCGGCGCTTGAAATGGCCGAGCCCGGCGCCTTCTGCGTGCTGCTGGTCAAGCCGCAGTTCGAGGCCGGCCGCGAGGCGATCAGCAAGGCGGGGCTTCTGAAGGACCCGGACAGTGCGCCTGCGGTTGCTGCCGAACTGGAACGCTGGCTTATCGAGGACATGGGCTGGAAGAGCCTCGGCCTCCTGCCCTCGCCCATCACCGGCGGGGACGGCAATGTCGAGTTCCTGCTCGGGGGCCGCAAGCCATGACGACGGAGACGCTGACCATTGCGCGGCTCGGCTCGGGCGGCGACGGCATTGCGGAGGCGCCCGGTGGGCCGGTCTACGTGCCCTTCACGCTGCCCGGCGAGACGGTCGCCGTAGCGCGCGTGAAGAACATTGGCACGGTCATGTCGATGTCGGTCGCCTCGCCCGAGCGGGTCGAGCCACCCTGCGTGCATTTCGGCCCGGAGGGCAAGAACGGCACCTGCGGCGGCTGCACCCTGCAACATGCGGGCGATGCGCTCTACCACGCCTTCAAGCGCGAACTCGTCGTGAATGCGCTGAAATCCAAGGGCCTGACGCCCGAGGTGGCGCCGCTCGTCATCGCCCGACCGGGCGAGCGCCGTCGCGTCGTCTTCACCGCGCGCAAGACGGAAAAGGCCGTGCTGCTCGGCTTCAACCAGGCCGGCAGCCACCACATCGTCTCTATCGACCACTGTCCGATCTCCAGCGACGGCATTATCTCGCGGCTTGACGCGATCCGCCGCGTCGCGGGCTCCATCGCCACCAGCAGCGAACCGTTTCGCGTGACGGTGCTGGAAACGCTCGCCGGCCTCGACCTCGCCTTCGAGGGCATCAAGAAGGTGGGCGACAAGGAACGGCGCGCCGTCACCGCCTGCGTGCTTTCGCTGCCCGGCATCGCGCGGGTTTCCAGTGACGGCGAGATCCTGATCGAACCGCAGCGGCCGGTGATCGATTTTTCCGGCGTGCGCGTTTCCCCGCCCGCCGGCGGGTTCACCCAGGCGACGAAGCCCGCCGAGGACGCGATGGCCGAGCTGGTGCTGGCCGCGCTTGGGAAGGCCAAGCGCGTCGCCGACCTTTTTGCCGGCTCCGGCACCTTTGCTCTGCGTATCGCCCGGCAGGCCAAGGTGCATGCCGTGGAGGGCGAGGAGAAGGCGCTGAAGGCGCTGGACCAGGCCGCGCGCAACACGCAGGGCCTGAAGCCCGTGACGGTGGAGAAGCGCGACCTCTTCCGCCGCCCGCTTATGACCTCCGAACTGAAGGTTTTTGACGCCGTGGTCTTCGACCCGCCGCGCGCCGGCGCGGAAGACCAGTGCAAGGAACTCGCCCGTTCCGGCGTGAAGACCATCGTGGCCGTCTCGTGCAACCCCGTCAGCCTGGCGCGCGACCTTTCGATCCTGACAGCCGCCGGCTATCGCATCCGCCTGGTGACGCCGATCGACCAGTTCCTCTGGTCGGCCCATGTCGAGGCGGTGGCGGTGCTGGAGAAGTAGGCGGACCTAGAGCATTTAAGGTGAGCCGGAAATGCTCTAGGCTTTTGTTTTTGGCGCATTATCCGACGCCGAAGCGATGCCGCTTCGGCTGGAAATGCTCTAACCGGGGAACACCCCGCCATGATCCGCGTCCAGCACGATGGAGAGCGACACGTTGCGCGGGCGCGTGACGGCGAACAGGACGGCCTCCACCACATCCCGGTTGGTGGCGCGCGCGCTCTTGGCCCGCCCGGGCGCCGCCGCCCATGCCGGTTCGCCCGGCTGGATGTCGTCCAGATCCGGCGGGTGCAGGATGATCGAGCGGACGGGCGTTCCCGACAGCATTTGCCGCAACCCTTCCGCAATCGCCGTCTGGCCGCGCTTGGCGGCGTAGAAGGGAACGGAAACGCCGTCGAGCATCGCATTCGCCAGGCCGCTGACCGAGCCGATGGTCACGATATCCGGGTTGGCAGAGCGATGGAGAAGCGGCAGAAGGCCCTGGCTGAACAGGAATGTGCCGGTGACGGCGGAGTTGATGACGCCGAGGACCGTCTCGACCGGGAGCGGTTCGTCGCGCGCCTCCAGCCACATCGCGCCGTTGTTGATCAACAGGTCGATATGCTCGTGCGCGCGGGTGATCGCATCGACCGCCTGGCGCACGCTTTCGCTCTCGGCGAGATCCATGGCGATGCAGGCGGGGCGGCGGCCCGTGGCGCTGGCGATCCCATCGGCCACCGCTTCGAGCGCCGCGAGGTTGCGGGCGCAAAGGACCAGGTTGCACCCCGCCTCCGCCAGAGACGTGGCAAGTGCTGCGCCCAGCCCGCGTGCTGCACCCGTGATGACGACCGTTCGCCCCTCCAATTCACCCATTCTTCGCGTCCTCGTATCAGCAATGCGGAACCTGGTTATACCCGCTAAGGCCTTGACCGGAAATGCCAAAATAAAAAGGCCCGGGAACGATCCCGGGCCTTTTTCTTAACGTGAGACTGCGGATTATGCCGCGCGGCGGGATGGCGTGGCGGCGTAGCTTGCGCCGCCACCCAGCCGGAACTGCGCCAGCAGCGCGTTGAGGGCGGCTGCTTCGGTCGCGAGGCCGTGGCTGGCGGCGGTCTGTTCTTCCACCATGGCGGCGTTCTGCTGGGTGCCCTGGTCCATGGTGTTGACGGCGGTGTTGATCTCCTGGAGGCCGGTCGATTGCTCGCGGGCGGAGAGAACGATGGCGTTGACGTGGCCATTGATCTCCTGCACCTCGCGCACGATCGCTTCGAGCGCCGCACCCGTCTCGTCGACCAGCGCCACGCCGGAGCGCACCTGTTCGCCGGAGGCAGTGATCAACGCCTTGATCTCCTTGGCCGCGTTGGCCGAGCGCTGGGCGAGCTCGCGCACTTCCTGCGCGACGACGGCAAAACCCTTCCCGGCTTCACCCGCACGGGCGGCCTCGACGCCGGCATTCAGCGCCAGCAGGTTGGTCTGGAAGGCGATGTCGTCGATGACGCCGATGATGTTGGAGATCTCGCCCGAGGACTTTTCGATGCCCTGCATGGCCGAGACGGCGCGGCGCACCACTTCGCCCGACTTTTCGGCGCCGGTGCGGGTGCGCGAGACGAGCGAGCCGACCTCTTCGGCGCGGCGCGTCGAGTCCTTGACCGTCGTGGTGATCTCCTCCAGTGCGGCAGCGGTCTCCTCGACGGAGGCGGCCTGCTGTTCCGTGCGGCGGGCGAGGTCGTCGGCGGCCGAGCGGATTTCCGTGGCACCGGCATCGATGGCGCGGGCGTTCTGGCCGACCGTCGTCATCGCCGTGTGCAGCTTGGTGACGGAGTGGTTGAAGTCGGTGCGCAGGCGATCGAGATGGCCGGCGAAGGGCGCGTCGATGCGGTGGGCGAGATCGCCCTCGGCAAGACGGCCGAGGCCATCCGCCAGCGCCTCGACGGCGTGCTGGATTTCGGCCACTTCGCGGGCCTTCAGGGCTTCGCGGTCGCGGCGCTCGCTTTCGGAAAGCACGCGGCCCTCCTCAGCGGCGTTTTCGAGGCGCGTGCGCTCGATGGCATTGGCGCGGAAGACGGCGACGGCGGCGGCCATGCGGCCGATCTCGTCGGTGCGTTCCTGGCCGGGGATTTCGGCGCGGACATCGCCGGCGGCGAGCTTGTCCATGGCACCCGTCATGTCCGTGACCGGGCGCACGACGAGGCGCGACAGGACGGTCGCAAGGAAGCCCATCATGACGACGACGGCAAGGATGGTGGCGATGGTCGCCGCGATGCGGAACTGGTTGATCGCCGCATAGGCCATGCCGCTGTCGATGGTGAAGCCGAGATACCACTCGACCGACGGCAGGCCGGTGACCGGCACGAAGGAGACGAGCACGGGCTTGCCGGCATAGTCCGTATGGGTGATGCCGCCGCCGATGGCCGGTGTCGTCTGCGGGAAGGCATCGGCGAGGGTCTTGGTGACCAGCGCCTTGTCCTGGTGCACGAGGATCTGGCCGTTCTTGTTGACGAGGAAGGCGAAGCCCGTGCCGCCGAGATCGACCGAGTTGACCATGTCGACCAGCGACTTCAGCGAGAAGTCGCTGCCGGCGACGCCCAGCAGCTTGCCGTCGCGCTTGACCGGGGTCGCGGCGCTGATGATCAGGTCGTTGGTGGAGGCGTCGGTATAAGGCTCAGTCAGCACGCTGCCATTCGCCTTCACGGCATCCTGATACCAGGGGCGCTGGCGCGCGTCGTAGCCTTCCGGCATGTCCGACTTCGGCCACATGGTGAAGGTGCCCGCCTCGTCGCCGACATAGGTGGTCATGAACTGGCCGACCAGCACGTCGTTCTGCAACACCGCCTCGATGCCGGCGGGGTCATTGGCCTTGCCGGCGGCGTTGCCGGCCATTTCGGTCAGCGCCACGCGGGCGTTCAGCCAGTTGGCGATGCTCTGGGCGGCCTGCTTGCCGGAACTGTCGATGCTTTCCTCGACGGAGTTTGTCAGCACGCCGCGCTGCAGGCTATCGATATAGAGGGAGAAGCCGGTGAAGGCGGCGACGACGACGAGCGACGCGACGACAAGGATGCGCGTCATCAGATTGGAGCGCTTGGACATGGGCGCGATGTTCCTTCGGAAGCGCCTCGCCAGGACGGCGGGCGCATGGTGCTGAACGGCATGCCGGAAAGGCGAGTGTCGGGCGCATCATGCGGCCGCCGGCACGGAGCACCGGAGAATGGCCGCACCCTAGGAAAACGTGTTTAAGGCCCTCTTAAAATTGATAGACCACAAATTGCAGCCAGCCCCTTTCGGCTACGGAAATCCGCTCAGCGGCGCGCCATGAAGGCCTCGAAGGCGGCGCGCGCTTCCGGGCTTTTCAGCTGTGCCGCGAAATGCCCCGCCTCCTCGTCGATGCGCGTCGCCACTTCGCCGCGGTCGCCGCGGATGAGGTTGCGGGCGATCGAAAGCGCCTTCGGCGGCTTGGCGGCAAGGCGCGCTGCGGCGGCAAGCGCCTGTTCTTCGACTGCACGCGGTTCGACGACGGCATAGACGAGGCCCGCATCGCGTGCGGCAGTCGCGGAAAACCCGTCGCCCGCCGCAAGCAGCGCGAAGGCGCGCTGGTGGCCCATCAGGCGCGGCGCCAGCAGGCTGGAGGCCGCTTCCGGCACCAACGCCAAATCGACGAAGGGCGTGCGGAACTCCGTTCGGATCGAGGCATAGGTGAGGTCGCAATGCAGGTGGATCGTCGTGCCGATGCCGATCGCCAGGCCATCGACGCCGGAGACCAGCGGCTTGCCGTGGGCGGCGAGCGCATGCAGGAAATCGATCACCTCGCGGCCCATCGTGCCGCCCATGGCGAAGGCCATGAAGTCGTTGAGGTCGTTGCCCGCGGAAAAGCAGCCCTCGGAGCCGAGGAAGACAGTCGCCCGCACGGCCTCGTCCGCGTTACCAGCCGTCAGCGCATCGGTCATCGCCTGGTACATGGCGCGCGTGATGGCGTTCTTCTTGTCGGGGCGGTTGAGGCGGATCACCATGACGCCGGGCGCGTTTTCCGGGCGTTCGATCAGGATGTGGTCGGTCATTGTGTCCTCTTCTTGCGAATGATGTCCGTGCCGCCCTCGGCAGGTTTCCCCCGGCAGGCCGGGCGCGTCGTTTCGATTTGAGCAGGGTTCCAACTCGCTGCCAATCTCCCCCATCAGGGGGAACGCTGGCAGGCAGAGGGGGTAGCGGCTGCCTCAGCCCAGAACCGTCCGCGCCGCCGCGAGGCTCGCGGCACCCGACACCACACGATCCCGCAAAGCCGCCGTTTCGCCGATGATGTTCTCGGCGCCGAAGCGGCAAAGCGCGGCGCGTTCGGCGTTGCGACCGTCGCCGCCGTCGGCGAGCGCGCCCTTGGCAAGGTAGGCGCCGGTCAGGACGAGGCCGAAGAGGCGCTGGTAGGGGGTAGCGCCGGCGAGCGCTTCGGCCTGTTTTCCTTCCGCGAGTGTCGTGAGCAGCCATTCGGTGGCGGCTTCGAGGTTGGCGATGCTGGCCTCCAGGCGCGCGCCGGTTTCGCCAAGTGCCGGCGTGTTGGCGGCCCCGGCCTTGGCGGCGATCTCGCGCAGTTCGGCAATGAAACCGCGCACATGAGCACCGTCCGACAGCGGCAGTTTGCGCGTGACGAGGTCAATCGCCTGGATGCCGTTGGTGCCCTCGTAGATCGGCGCGATGCGGGCGTCGCGGAACAGGCGAGCGGCCCCCGTCTCCTCGATGAAGCCCATGCCGCCATGCACCTGCACGCCGAGCGAAGAGACGTCGACGCCGGCATCGGTGGCAAAGCTCTTGGCGATGGGCGTCAGCAGGCTGGCGCGCTCGCTCCAGTGTTTCGCCTCCTCGCCATGCGCCCGGTCGACGGCATGAGCGCAGGCATAGGTGATGGCGCGCGCACCCTGGGTCAGCACCTTCATGGTCAACAGCATGCGGGCGACATCCGGGTGTTCGATGATCGGGCTCATGCCCGAGCCCTGCCAGCCGGGCGCCTTGCCCTGCGTGCGGTCCTTCGCATAGGCGAGCGCCTTCTGCGTCGCGGCTTCCGCGATCGCCACGCCCTGCATGCCGACGGCGAGGCGGGCATTGTTCATCATGGTGAACATGCAGGCGAGGCCGCGGTTTTCCTCGCCCACCAGCCAGCCGATCGCGCCGGCCTCCGCGCCAAAGCGGCCGTCGCCATAGATCATCGTGCAGGTCGGCGAGGCGTGGATGCCGAGCTTGTGTTCGATCGAATGGCAATGGGCATCGTTGCGGGGGCCGAGCGAGCCATCCTCGTTGACCAGGAATTTCGGCACGAGGAAGAGCGAGATGCCGCGCGTGCCGGCCGGCGCATCCGGCAGGCGGGCGAGCACGAGATGCACGATATTGTCCGTAAAATCGTGTTCGCCATAGGTGATGAAGATCTTCTGGCCGAACAGGCGGTAGGTGCCGTCGTCGCGGCGTTCGGCGCGGGTCTTCATCACGCCGAGGTCGGAGCCGGCATGCGGCTCGGTCAGGTTCATCGAGCCCATCCATTCGCCCGAGACCATCTTCGGCAGATAGGTGGATTTCAGGTGCTCGGAACCGTGCACCGTCAGCGCCTCGATCGCGCCGATCGTCAGCGTCGGGCCGATCGCGAAGGCCATGGAACCGCTGTTCCACATTTCGAGCGCCGCGACATGCAGCATGTGGGGAAGCCCCTGCCCGCCGAAATCAGGAGAAGCGGTCAGCGAGTTCCAGCCGCCTTCCGCCCAGGCCTTGTAGAGCGCCGGCCAGCCGTCGGGCATTTTCACCGCGCCGTCGGCAAAGCGGGCGCCCTGCTTGTCGCCGATCTCGGCGAGCGGCGCCACTTCGTCGGTGGCGAAGCGGCCGGCTTCGGAGAGGATCGCATCGACGAGGTCGTCCGTGAGATCGCCGAGATGGCCGCCCTCCAGCGCGGGTGCCAGCCCCGCCACATGTTTCAGCGTGAACGCAATCTCCTCGACCGGCGCCTTGTACATGACTATCCTCCTCCACGACGTGCTGGCGGGCAGATTATTGATTTTTACGTAAACGTCAACTTTTCCGACGCAAATCCCCAAACGGAAACAGGCCGGCCGGTGGTTAGACCGGTCAGCCTGCTTCCTGTGCCGGGGGGACCGTCCGGCACTTTAAAATCAACCCTTAGCTATAGGGCGAGATGCACTGGCGACGCGGGCCGCCATAGGGCTGGAACGTGTTGTCGTAGGCGCGATACGAACGGTAGCGGTTTGCGCACCAGTTCACATGCGAGCCGCCGCCACCGACATAGCCGCGGTCGTTGGCGATCGCACCGCCGATGACGGTGCCAACGCCGAATGCGGCCAGCGGGAACCAGAAGCCATTGTGGTAGCGGTAACCGCTGCGCTGGTAGCGGTAGCCACGGTGGCCACGATACCAACCGTTGCGGTAGCCGCGGTCACCGCGCCAGCCGACATTACGGTCACGGCCGCGCCAGCGACGGCTTTCACGATAGCCACGATTGTTGCTCCAGTTGCGGCCGCGGTCAAAGCGTTCAGCGCGCCAGGTGCTCCCCCCGCGCCGCCAGATACGGCGGTTGTGATCGCGCACGAGCTGCACCGAGGTGCCACCTTCGGTGGCTGTCGTCTGGATCTTCGCGACGGGAAGCGGCATGGCGCTTGCCGGCACGACCGGCGTGGCGGCGAAAAGCGCCGACATCGCCACCGCAAGGACTTTATTGATAAACTTCATGACAATTCTCCCTAGGCGTGCCCTTCAGCATTTGCTCGAATGGCAATTTGAACGCGAAACGCACGAGAGTCCCTTTCGTTCCATATGCGGTCTTCCCGCGCGCGTTTCAATGGCTCGGCTCGTCACAAATTCGGGAGCCTTGTTCTGGAACCTTCGGCGGATTAGCGCTCCGTTAACCATGTCTCGTTCACCATGCTCGCTTGATCCGGCGCGGGATTCGAACAGGAGCGTCCATGAACCCGAAGCATCTTTCCGGCCTGGCGGCCCTCATCCTGCTGGCGGCCCTGCCCTTTTCGGCCCGCGCGGTCGATGTGGAACCGTGGAGAAAGCCGGAAAACGCCATCGTCATCGATGCCTACGAGCTGAACGAGATCGACTGGTCGGAGATGCTGTCCGACAAGCGCATCGCCGGCTTCATCTCGAAGGCCTCCGACGGCCTGCCGGAAAGCTACAGCTGCAAGGGCGAGCACAGCGGCGATACGGTGGCGCACTGCAAGACCATGTGGCGCAAATATGCGGTGAGCCGCGAACTCTACGAGACCCGCCGGCTGCTCGCGCGCTCGAAGGGCCTGCTGTGGGGCGCCTATCATCTCGCCCGGCCGGGCAACCCGGTCGACCAGGCCAACCATTTCCTCGGCTATGCCAATCCGCAGGACGACGAGATGATGGTGCTGGATGTCGAGGGCATCGATCCGGACACCTACATGTCGCTCGAAGATGCGCAGGTCTTTGCCGGCCATATCAAGACGCGCACGGGCCGCTATCCGGTGCTCTACACCAACCATTCGACCGCGCGCTATATCGCCGCGCACCGCGACGAATACCGCATCCTGTCGCGCCTTCCGCTCTGGTATGCCCGCTACAAGCCGGGCATCGAGGGCGCCTTCCCGATGGGCAACTGGGACAATTATGCGCTCTGGCAGTTCTCCGCCGGCGTCAACTGCTCGAAGCGCCGCTGCCCCTACCGCGTGAAAGGCGCGCTCAACGACATCGACGTCAACGTCGCGCCGATGAGCAAGGCCGCACTCGGCAAAGCCTGGGCCTTCGGCGGCCTGGTGCCGGAAAAACCCTTCGAGCCCGTGGACGAGATGCTCACCGCCTCCATTCCCACCGGCGGCGCGTTCAAAGCGACCGTCGAGGCCGCAGCCTCCATCGGCGCCGAGGCACAGACGACCGGCGCCGTCACGCTCGCCTCCGGCACGACGACGTCGTTCCCGGTGACGGTAACAGCCGAAGTCCGCGCCGGCCTCGCCGCCAAGGGGGCTGCGACTGCGGCGGTCGGCCAGCGCGTGGTCGACGTGACGCCGTTAAACTACCAGGATTTTTGAAAGCCGGTGCCTACGCATGGCCTATACATTCGCCATCGGCGATATCCACGGATGTATCGATCCCCTGAACAGACTGCTCGCCCGGATCGAGACCTATGCTTCGAACGGCAATATTGTCTTTCTAGGTGACTATATTGACCGTGGCCCGAACAGCAGCGCTGTCCTCGACCGGCTGATCGCGGGCCCACCCACCGGCTTCGACTGGATTTGCCTGATGGGCAACCACGAGGACATGATGTGCGGCGCTTATGACGGACGAAGCGACCGCGACTTGTGGCTCAACAATGGTGGCGTCGAGACAGAAATGTCGTTCGGGGGCAAGGTACCAGCGGAATACCTCGACTGGGCCACAAGGCTTCCACTTATCCATGTTGATACGCACCGGATCTTCGTCCATGCCGGCGTATTGCCTTTATTCCCGCTGGACAAACAAAGCCCGCGCGATCTGTTGTGGCATCGCTTTCCGCCGGATGAAGCCGGCGACTATTGGAACCGGCATGTGGTGCACGGCCACACGCCTTCCAAATCCAATCCCGTCACGATTGGCAATCGCACAAATGTGGATGCCGCATGCGTTTTCGGCGGGAAGCTTGTATGCGCTGTATTCGATGATGCCATCGCCGGCGCGCCGATCGACTTCATCGAGGTTGCGGCCACCGGCGACGCATAAACTCCTCCTCACGCCTCGATAGACACATCCCCGATCGGCCGCGAGCAGCAGGCGAGGATGTAGCCTTCCTCGATTTCGTCGTCGAGGATGCCGCCGTTGTGGCGCATGTCGACCTCGCCGGAGACCTTCATGACACGGCAGGTGCCGCACAGGCCGCCCTCGCAAGCGGCACCGATGCGCACGCCGGCTGCGCGGGCGGTTTGCAGGATCGTCTGGCCGGGCGGGCATTTGGCGTCCTTGCCGGCCATGGTGAAGGTGACGTTCGAGATCGCCTCCGCATCCACCTCGCCCGCACCGCCGCGGATGGCGAGTTCTTCAGGCGCGGGTGCGGCCGCCGGCTGGAAGCTCTCCTCGTGGTAGCGTTCCATGTTGAAGCCGCAGACCTTCAGCATATCGCGCACGCCGCGCATGAACGGCTCCGGGCCGCAGCAGAAGACGGTGCGATCACGGAAATCGGGCGCCAGCAGCGAGAGCCGGGCGGCATCGATGCGGCCGCGCAGGCCGTGCCAGCCGTCGCGCGGATTGTGGCCCTCGACGACGAAGCCGAGCGCGAGGTTCGGCATGTGGGCGGCGAGACATTCGAGCTCCGCCTTGAACAGCAGGTCCTCCGGCTTGCGTGCGCAGGTGACGAAGGCGACATCCGATTGCGGCGCGCAATCCGACATCCAGCGCGTCATCGACATCATCGGCGTCACGCCGGAGCCGGCCGAGATGAACAGGTACTTTTCCGCCGGATAGCGCACGAAGGAAAAGTCGCCGAGCGGGCCGAAGGCCTTGAGCTTCACGCCGGGGCGCAGGTTGTCGAACATCCAGCGCGTGCCGATCGAATTCTTCTGCACCTTCACCGTCACGGAGACGGCGAAGGGGCGCGAGGGCGTCGAGGACAGCGTATAAGTGCGCATCACCGGATCGTCCGGCGACACCGGCAGTTCCAGCGTGACGAACTGGCCCGGCAGGTAGCGGAACCAGTTGTCGCGATCCGAGCGGAAGGTGAAGGTCATCACATCCGTCGTCTCCGCCGTGACGGCGATGCATTCCAGGAGGTGCTGGCGATCGTTCCACGGATGGAGTTCGTCGAAATGGTGGAAATGGCTCGCGACCGTCATGTCAGGCCACCCGCGAGAGCGGCTTTTTGGCGCCGTCGAGCCGTTCGATCATGAAGTTGGCATACCATTCGACGAACTGCATGACGCCGCCTTCGTCCTCCGGCGAATAGGGGCCGGGCTGGTAGGCGGGCGAGCGGATGCCGAAGGCGTTTTCCTCGACGATCCGGCGGTCCTGGTCATTGGTCTCGGTCCAGACATGGGTGAGCTCGTCGAGACGATAGTCGATGCCTTCCACCGCATCCTTGTTGACGAGCCACTTGGTGGTGACCTGCGTCAGCTCAGGGCCAAGCGGGATGACACGGAAGGTGATGGCGTGGTCGGCCAGCACATGGTTCCACGTCGTCGGATAGTGGAAGAGCAGCAGCGTGCCGATATGGCTTTCCAGCACGTCGCTCGACAGCGGGCGCTGGACGGCGCGCGCGCCGGACATGGTGTAGCTCTCGGCGTCCTGGATGAGCGGCATGCGCGCGGCGCGGAACTGGCCCGTCGGCGACATGCGGAACTCGCTCGGCAGGCCGGCCGCCTCGCACTTCGCCCAATGCTCGGCGATGACCGGATCGTCCTTGGCGCCCTGCACGCCGGTGGCGCTGGGGGCTTCCGGATAGGTGCGGCAGAGTTCCGGATGATTGGCGGCGCAGTGGTAGCACTCGCGGTTGTTTTCCCAGACGAGCTTCCAGTTGCCCTTTTCGATGATCGTGCTTTCGAAGGCGACCTTGGTTTCGCCGAGGCGATGGCGCGCGAGATAGGGCTCGACCAGATTGCGGAAGGCGGTGAAATCCGGCGCCTGATCGGCCAGGCAGATGAAGATGTAGCCGCCGACCGTCTCGCAGTGGATCGGCTTCAGGCTATGCTGCGTCTTGTCGAAATCCTCCGCCATGTGGCGGGCGAAGAGCAGCGAGCCATCAAGTTCATAGGTCCACTGGTGATAGGGACAGACGAGCTTTGCCGACGTTCCCTTCTGCTGGTTGCAGACGCGCGAGCCGCGGTGGCGACAGGAATTGTGCAGCGCGCGCACCGTGCCCTTGCGGTCGCGCGTGATGACGACGGGATAATCGCCGACCTGGACGGTGAAATAATTGCCGGCCTTGGGGATTTCGCAATCATGGCCGATGAACAGCCAGTCGCGATACCAGATCGTCTCCATGTCGAGCTTGTAATGGTCGGGGTCGATGTAGAAGGCCTGCTCGAGGCTGTAGCCATCGCGCCGGTTCTTGAGCTTGCGGAGCACGTCGCTGCGAATGTCCATGCCGGATCCTCGGATAATCTAAATGGGGGCTGAGGCGCACGGAAGAAGACGGCATCCGGGCAGCGAACCGCACGGAATGCACGCTTCCCAGCCGCCCGCCGCAGCCAGTCACGATCGTTTCTCCAGGCTGGTTTCCGGGCTGAGGAGCGTTCTGCGGGGCATGACCTTGTCGGGTCATTCCTCTTCGAACCGTCGCGGCGCCTTCCCAGACCTCCCGTCCAGTGACGTATGCCGCGTCTTGCTCCAACACCGTTGCGGGGGCAGCGCCGGATTTTAACCGGCTTCCCAATTCTCCAAACTCTTTTCAGGAGCGTGGCACCTTGAGTGAGCTTATCTAACCGCAAGAATCGTCGCGCGACATGTCGAAAAACGACATGCCATCATGATTTGGCGACAGGATTTTCGCGTGGTTAAAAAGCGGGACGCCGAGATTTCTGCATATATGTCAGGGTGATATGCCTAGCTTTGCGGCAAAATGCCCATCCCCTCGGCAGTTTGCAGCCCACGATCATGCTCTTGTCATATTGCGACCCATAGCACTTGCCTGCGAGGAATGGGGAGCGGACCGGAAAGAATTGTTTAACGTCGTTTGCATAAACTTCTCCCCGATCAAGGCGCTAGGATGGGGTGCTCGCCACGTGCAGCAGACGAAGTTCCGATATTACGACGCCGTCGCCTACAAGCGCGCGAACCCGCCCAAATCCGCCGTGCACACGGAATTCCTGCGCACCGGCCGCATCGATCGCAACCTCGACTGGCTGCCGAGCGAGAAGCGTTACCTCACCTACCAGGAGGTCGCAGAACGCACGGGGCGCAAGCTCGAACGGGCGGGCACGGTCACGCATGACCGCATCAACGGTTTCCACCGCTCGATCCAATTTCCCAAACTGATCTTCCACCGCACGCTCGCCCGCACGCCGCATCTCGGCTATTGCCACATCACCGTCGCCAATTCGCGCTTTGCCGAATTCGAGAGCGTGCAATGGGCCTTCTACATGGCGAACTTCTTTGCCGACATCGGTGACGAGGAGCAGTTCTTCGCCGGCATTTCGCAGAAGCCGGGCCGCATGTATTTCGCCGTCGCCATCGTGCCCGGCGACGAGGAAGGCCGCTTGCGGATCGACCGCAAGGTGCGCGGCAACGGCGTGATTTTTCGCACGGACGATCCCGCCCTCGCCATGAAGAACGTGCTGCTGCTCGGCGCCCGCGACGAGGCGCTCCGCAAGATCATCCGCGCCATTTGAAGCTAGAACGCATGTCGTTATCGCAAAACCGCTGCACACTTTTGCGCGACATGCTTTAGGCTCTATACAGCAGCCATTCCTTGCCCGCCGGCACTTCGTCGCCGCGGCCATAGACGATCACGAGATCCCCGCCCGCTCCCTTTGCCTCCGCAAGCGCCCGTTCGCAGGCCGACGAGAGGTCGAGCGCGCTGTCGGCGCGGTCCGACATGCAGACACCGGCCGAAAGCGTCAGGTGGCCGAGGTTGCGGCCGGTGCGCGGATCGCGCAGCGCCATCGTCTGGAAGGCGGCGCGCAGCAGGTCGATCAGCCGCGTCACTTCGCTTTCGTCGGCGGTGTGGAACAGGAAGCCGAAGCGCAGGCCATCGATGCGCACGGCAAGCTCGCCGGCCGGGAAGACCTGACGGATCAGCCCGCCGTAGAAGCTCACGAGGTGCTCCGACAGGGCTTCGATCTGCGCGGGTGAGAAGCGGCGGTCGGCATCGACCTCCGCGACCGCGACGCCGCAGAGCATCGGCAGGTCCGGATTGGAATAGATGCGGGCGAGCGCCTTGTTGAAGGCGCGGCGGTTGCCGAGCTTGGTCGGCGGATCGACGAATTTCATCGCCTCGAACTCCGCCATCTCCTTCTGGATGCTGTCCATGACGGCCGATTGCGCGGCGACCTTTTCCGCCATTTCCGCCGTGTGGGTGACACGCAGCTCGGTCGCCCGTTGCAGGGCTTCGAGCGACGAGCCGAGCGCGCCCTCGCCCGCCGCGCTGCGGATGACCTGCGAGGCCTCGCCGATCAGGCGGCCGTAGTCGGACAGCGACGAGCGCTCCTGGCTGAGCAGCTCCATGAAATTGCCCATCTCGCTGCTGATCGCGCCGGCGGAGCGTTGCAGCACGCTCGCCTCGTGCTGGTGCGGCAGGTATTTGCGCCCGAGCTCGTCCAAAGCAGCTTGCGTCTTGTATTTGCCGAGAGCGATGAAATCGCGCACCAGATCCGGGTTGGCACCGGCATAGGCCTCGTAGACCAGCTCGTAATTGCGCGGCAGGCCATCGATGCCCATCTGCTTCATGGCCGTTGCGACGCGGAGCGCGATATCGGTCGTCGAGGATTTCTTGTGAGCCATCAATGCGGGACCTGTGTGCGGGACTTTTCACACCTTCGTAACAGCCCCCGCTTTCGGTCGCTCTAATCGGGTCGCTCGCATTTTAGGCAAACGGCCGGCCCTTGGCATTTCCCGGCAAAGAACGCTAAAGGAGGCCGGGAGCGACGGAAGGGCGAGATGGCAGATATCGTGGATACGCGGACGGAACCGGAGGCAGCACTTGCCCGGGCGTGCGAGGTGCTCGGCCGCGGCGTGCCCGTCGCCATTCCCACCGAGACGGTCTATGGCCTCGCCGCCGACGCCACCAATCCGCTGGCCATCACCCGCATCTATGAAATGAAGGGCCGGCCGCGCTTCAATCCGCTGATCTGCCACATGGCCGACCTAACCATGGCGGAACGGCATGCGGTCTTCGATCCCCTCTCGCGGCAGATCGCCGAGGCCTTCTGGCCCGGCCCGCTGACGCTCGTGCTGCCGATCCGGTCGGACAGCGCCATCCATCCGCTTGCCCGCGCCGGGCTGGACACGGTCGGCATCCGTGTACCGACGGGTTTTTCAAGCCGGCTGCTCGCCGCCTTCGGCCGGCCGCTGGCGGCCCCGAGCGCCAACACATCCGGCCGCATCAGCCCAACCACCGCCCGCCATGTCGCCGAGGATTTTGGCGCGAAGCTGGAGCTGGTGCTGGATGCGGGGCCTGCCGTCGTGGGGCTGGAATCCACCATCCTCAAGGTCGAGGGCGAGACGATCCGGCTGCTCCGCCCCGGCGGGCTCGATGCCGCCGAAGTCGAACGCGTCACCGGCCGCACTGTGCTGCGCAACGACAAGGCTGGCGCGACGATCGAGGCGCCGGGCATGCTCGCCTCGCATTATGCGCCCGATGCACCCGTGCGACTCGATGCCCGCGAGGTGCGGCCGGGCGAGGTGCTGATCCGCTTCGGCGGCACGCCGCTGCCGGGCGAGGCCGACGCGGCGCTCGTGCTGGATCTGAGCCCGGGCGGCGATCTCGCGGAGGCGGCCGCCAATCTCTTCGGCTATATGAAACAGGCGGATGCGACGGGTGCTGCCGCCATCGCCTTTTCGCCGATCCCCTCGACCGGCCTCGGCGAGGCGATCAACGATCGTTTGCAGCGCGCCGCCGCGCCCCGCGGATAAAGGAAACACGATGGTCCAGGCAAAGCTTTCCCCCGATCTCATCGCTCGCTTCGCCGCCATCACCGGCCCGGCCTATGCGCTCGTCGAGGACCGGGATATCGCGCCTTATCTCATTGAAAGCCGCGGGCTCTACCACGGCACGTCGCCGCTGGTGCTGCGGCCCGGTTCGGTGGCCGAGGTTTCCGCCATCCTGGCGCTCGCGAGCGAGACGCGCACGGCGATTGTGCCGCAGGGCGGCAATACCGGCCATGTCGGGGGTGCTGCGCCGCGCGAAGGTGAAGCCGATGTCGTGCTGTCGCTGTCGCGCCTCAACCGCATCCGCGATGTCGACCCGGTCGGCAATGTCATCGTCGCCGATGGCGGCGCCGTGCTGGCGGAGATCCAGAAGGCGGCCGAGGCGGTCGACCGGCTCTTCCCGCTGTCGCTCGGCTCGGAAGGCTCCTGCCAGATCGGCGGCAACCTTTCCACCAATGCCGGCGGCACCGCGGTGCTCGCCTATGGCAACATGCGCCAGCTCTGCCTCGGGCTGGAAGTCGTGCTGCCGACCGGCGAAATCTGGAACGGGCTGCGCCGCCTCAAGAAGGACAATACGGGTTACGACCTGCGCGATCTCTTCATCGGCGCGGAAGGCACGCTCGGCGTCATCACAGGGGCGGTTCTCAAGCTCTTTCCGAGGCCGCTCGGCCATGAGGTCGCCTTTGCCGGGGTGAAATCCGTCGCGGACGCGCTCACGCTCTTCGAACGCGCCTCCAGCCGCTGCGGCCATGCCCTTACCGGCTTCGAGTTGATGCCGCGTCTCGGCGTCGAGTTCACCACCCGCCATATTCCCGGCGTGCGCGATCCGCTCGCCAGCCCGCACGACTGGTATGTGCTGGTCGACATCTCGACCTCGGATGCCGCGGAAACCGCGACGCGCATGATGGAAGCGCTGCTGGCCGAAGGCATCGAGGCGGGGCTGGTGGAGGATGCGGTGATCGCGTCGAGCGAGGAGCAGCGCCGGGCGCTCTGGCACATGCGCGAAAACATGTCGCCGGCGCAAAAGCCCGAGGGCGGCTCGATCAAGCACGACGTCTCCGTGCCGGTCTCGGCCATTCCGGCCTTCATGGCTGAGGCCGACGCGGCGGTGATGGCGGCCATTCCGGGCGCGCGCATCTGCTCCTTCGGCCATATGGGCGACGGCAACATTCACTACAACATCTCGCAGCCAGTCGGCGCCGACAAGCAGGCGTTCCTCGACCGCTGGAGCGGGATAAACCACCTCGTGCACGGCATCGTGCTCAGCTACAACGGCTCGATTTCCGCCGAACACGGCATCGGCCAATTGAAGCGGGATGAACTGGCCGCAGTGCGCGAGCCGATCGAGATGGACCTGATGCGCCGGGTGAAACGATCTTTCGACCCCGCCGGCATCATGAATCCCGGCAAAGTCGTCAAAGTTTAGGAGCCGCCGGTGCGCAGTTGTGCCAGCGACATCATCAGGTCGGCGCTGATGCCGGCGGAGCCGGTGCCGTTCAGCACGGAGAGCGCCGGGTCGACGGTGGTCTGGTTGTCCAGGTCGTAGAGCACGGCGAACTTGACGATCATCTTGGAGACCTTTTCCGGGTCCTGCAGGTCCTCAAGCTCCAGATAGCGCTCGATCATGCTGGCCTGGGCGTCGATATCGGCGCTGCCGATTTCATCCGGAAGCTGGTAGATCGTCTTGAAGACCTCGAACAGCGCGTCGTCGGCGAGCAGGTCGTAGGGGCTGGAGATGGTTTCCGCCTTGCGCTCGAAATAGAGCGCCAGGCGCACGCCGGCATTGTCGTTGCCGGCCTCCTCTTCCAGCTTCTGGCGCACATAGCTGTCGAGCGTCTCGTAGATGCCGCGACGCGACTGGATCTGCGCGTCGTCCGGACGCTCGACCAGGCCCTCGGCATTGAAGTTGAATGAGGCGACGAGCTTGCGGTAGTCGCGATCCGCCTGCTGGTTGACGAAGCTCTTCGGGTCGTCGAGGTCGGAGGTGAAGATCTTTGCCATGAACTCGGCATCGACGCTTTCCGGATCGATGCCGTTGGCCGTCAGCACGAAGGCGACGAGGCGCGGGTCGGCGAGGAATTCCTTGACCGATTCCACCTTCTGCATCTGCACGGAGTAATATTTCGCCTCTTCCTCGGCGAGCGTGCGGTCGTCCTCCGTTCCGAAACGGGATTTCTCCACCACATAGGCGCGCGACATCACCAGGATCTCGGCCTCGGATTGTGCCAGCTTCGGCACGGTGATGTTGCCGTCCGACCCGAAATTGAACGCCTTGGCGAGCTCGACGTAACGCTCGTCCTTCAGCTGGTACACATAGCTCTTCGGATCGTTGAGGTCGCTTTTCAACACGTTCTTGATCGTCAGCGGCGTCACCTTGGCCGGATCGAGGCCGAAGGCTTTCAACGCGAAGTCGTAGATCGTCGCCTCGCCGACGAAATCCTGCACGGTCTTGACCGCGCCGATCTGGCTCTTGAAGCGGTTGACCGCAAGCTCGTCCGCCTCGTCGTCGACGTCGTTGTAGCGGATCATGTAATTGTTGGCAGTCGTGGTTGTCTGCGCGGCCGTCTGCGGCGTGTCGCCGGGCGCAAGCGTGCCGTCCAGCTGGAAGTTGAAGGCGGCGCGCAGCGCCTTGTACTGCTCCTTGCTGGAACCGCCGAACAGGTTGATGTAGCTCGTCGGATTGTTCGGGTCCGGATCGCTCTCGATGATGTTGCGGATCGTCAGGTTGGTGACGGCCGGCTTGTCGAGCCCGAAGGCGACCTTGAGATAGGAGACCAGGCGCGGGTCGTTGGCGATCTCGTCGGTCGTGGTGATGCTGGCGATCCGGCTTTCGAAATAGTCTCGGTGGATCAGCGCCGCCGCCGTCGTCACGCGCGGATTGGAGAGCGTGTAAAGCTCTTTCGTGCTGGTCTTCTGGCTGTCGGTCTGCACCGTGCCGGCGACCGCCGTGCCATCCGTTTCGAAATTATAGGCCGAGGCGAGCACCTGGTACTTGTCGACATTGGCAAGCACGCCGTTCTGGCTGGCGATCTCCGCCTTCAGCGCGGCGATGCGCGCGGCAGCCTGCGGCCGGGGAACGAGCACCGCATCGAGATCGGCGACGGCGACCTGCTTGTCCGCCAGTTCCGTCTGGTATTCCGCCCGCCGGGTCTGGAAGAGCGTGATCTCCGCCCGCTTGCCATCGATGATTTCCTCCAGCTCCGCAGCCGGCAGGCCGTTCGGATTGGTGGAGAGCGTGGCGATCTCGGCTTCGAGCGCGGTGATGCGCGTCTGCATGGCGGGAATGTCGGTTTGCAGCTTGGTGATGCGCTTCAGGTGGCTCTCGCGCAGTTCCAGCGGCTCCAGCGCGTCGCTCGCCGCCTGGCGGGCCGCCAGGGCATCCGCCGCCCGGCCGCCAAACTGGGTGTTGAAGAAGCTGTTCGGGTCGTCGAGGTCGCTCGTCAGCACGTTGCGGATCGTCTGGCGCGAATAGGTATCCGCATTGATGCCGAAGGCCGTCAGCATGTAGTTGCGCAGGCGGTCGTTGTTCAGCAATTGGTCGACGCTTGTCACGCCGTCGATGACGGCATCGTAATAACGCGTTTCCTCCTTGATCGCCGTGCCGGCATTGGCGGCGGTCGAGGAATAGAGCCCGATGATCTCGTCAAGCTGCACTTCGGTCTGCGCCGTGGCGGCCGTCGAAGCCTCGAAGCTGAAGGCGTTGGCGAAGGTGCGGTAGCGTTCGTCGGTCAACAAGTTGACGAAGCTGTTGGCGTCGGAGAGGTCGCTTTCCAGCACCTTGCGCATGAAGGCCTTGGCGTAGGTCATCTCCTCCAGGCCGTGGGCCTTCATGGCATAGGAATAGAGCCGGTAGTCGTCGAGGAACTCGTCGACCGATGTGACCTTGCCGATCGCCTCCTTGTAATAGGCGGTATCGCGCGCATTGGTCGTTTCGTTCGCGGTGCGGTCCAGCGACGTCAGCATGTCGCGCGTGATGAGGTTGTAACTCGTATAGGTGGACAGCATCGAAAAACTCTCTTTTCCGGGCGCGGGCAGGCCGATCGAAGGCCATTTTCGCGCGCGAGGCTTGTCCCGGCCTGTCGGGGGCGTGGCACAGATTGGCCGGCCCGCGTTCACCTCTCCTAAACCCTGCGCCGTGGAGTTTTGCTAACCATCAGGAACTGCAAAGTTTTCTTAACCGCAATTTTTAAGCGGCTCGGAAGGGGCCGCGCCTATTCTCGCCCTCAGAGGACGAAAAGTCCCGATGAGAAGACCGGACACCGGCTCTCAAGGAAAACAAGGGCGAAAGACATGCTGAATACCGTTTCCAAGCCGGCCTGGGCCGGCACCACGCTCCGGCTCGACCCCAAGCGCTTCCCGCAGCAGGTGACATTCGAGCTGCGCGCCGAGGGAACCAATGCGACGATCACGCTCGACGAACGCGGCGCCGTGCTGCGCAAGGTGCTGCCGTCGAGCGGCCTCCCGCTCTCGATAGCCCTGCCGCCCCGCGCCTTCAAGGGCGTGGCCGCCCGCGCCATCGACCACGGCAACGGCCAGGTCACCGTCACCCTCGAACTGCACCACGACGACCCGGACCTCTGCATCCCGCTGCTCGTGGCACACGATCTCTGCGATATCGCCGCCGACTGGCGCAGTTGGGCCGAGGCCTATCGCATTCCCATGCTGATGGTCGAGGCCGACGGCATCGCCCGGCCGCTCGACGACAACCTGACGGTCGGCAGCCGCCCGGCAAAACCGCGCCGCCGCCATTCCTTCTTCGCCGATCGCCGCCCGCGCTTCCTCGTTCGCCGCACGACCGGCAAGCTCGGCGTGCAGATGAAGATCAACGGCCGGGAGATCACCGCCCGCAGTTGAGCCTGCAATGAAAACATGACCTCCAAGAAGCCGGCCGTCCCCTGCGGCCGGCTTTTTCGTGTGCCTCTTCTCCTGTTCCCTCAGGAACACTTTTCACGCCGCCATCGTGGGAAACAGCTTCCAACAGACCGGCACAGCCCGGCACCGCGAAGCAAGGGACAGATCGCCATGGCAAAGTTCATCACCACCCTCCTCGGCCGTATCCGCACCGTCGAGAGCGCCACCACGGAACGCGCCCGCCCGCCGCGCCGCGGCTTCGAGATCGCCCCGCACCCCTCCATCCTCCGCCGCCTGGAAGACCGCCCGCAGACGGGCGCCCGGGCGCCGCGGCACCGTTAAAGGTCAGGCGAACGGGATCGCGATCGTCAGGGACAGGAAGAGGCAGAGGCCGACCACGCCGTTGAACTTGAAGAGTGCGAGGCACTGTTCGGGGTCGTCGATGTCGAGGGTGGCGATCTGCCAGGCGAGCATGAGGGCGGCGATGGCGAGGCCGAGCCAGGCGACGAGGCCGATGCCGGCGAGCCAGAAGGACAGCGCGACCAGCACCACGGTCAGGCCGTAGAGGCCGATCAGCCATTGCGCCGTGCGCTCGCCGAACAGGCGGGCGGTGGAGCGCACGCCGATCAGCGCATCGTCTTCCTTGTCCTGGTGGGCGTAGATCGTGTCGTAGCCGATCGTCCAGGCGATGGCGGCGATGTAGAGCGCGACGGAGGCGCTCGACACTTCCGCGAATTCCGCCGCCCAGCCCATCAGCGCGCCCCAGGAGAAGGCCATGCCGAGGAAGAATTGCGGCCAGTCCGTAAAGCGCTTGGCGAAGGGATAGATCGCGACGATGGCAAGCGAGGCGACGCCGAGCAGGATCGTAAACAGATTGAACTGCAGGAGCACGACGAGACCGACGAGCGCCTGCAAGCCCATGAAGATCTTCGCCTGCCGGCGCGTGACGCGGCCCGACGGCAGCGGGCGCGAGCGGGTGCGGGCGACGGCCTGGTCGATCTCGTGGTCGACGAGGTCGTTATAGGTGCAGCCGGCGCCGCGCATGGCGACGGCACCGACGAAGAACAGGAAGAGCTGCGTGAGGAAGCGCACCGTGTCGAAGGTGCCGATCGCGGCCGAGACATTGGCGGCCAAAGCCGTCGACCAGAGGCAGGGCAGAAGCAGGAGCTGCCAGCCGATGGGCCGGTCCCAGCGCGCGAGCTGCGCATAGGGCCAGGCGCTGCGCGGCAGCACGCGGTAGACCCAGTTTCTGGACGGCGCATCGGCGACGCGGCCGGAATCGGACGGAGAGCTGATCATGTCCCTCAATCGCAAGCGGCACCGCGCGGGTCAAGCCGGCGCGGTGCCGCAGCGCTCAAGGCACTGTAAAATCGAAGCGGTAGGTGGCGGACAGGCCGATCAGCAGCTGGTCGCGGTCGCCGCGCTCTTTGACGAGGCTGGACTTGGCAGCATCGCCGACGAGGCGCTTGTATTCGGCGAAGGCGCTCGTCTCGATCTTTTCGTTGACCTGCCAGGTGATCGCGGCACCCGCGCCGACGGAATGGATGCCGCCGTCCGGATCGTAGGCGGCGAGGCCGGATTTGGCGACCTGGTTGCGGTTCACGCCATAATAGGTGTCCATGTAGTCGTTCGAGGCGAGCGTCACGCGCGGGCCTGCGGAAATGCGCACGTCCGGCCGCACGTCGACGAAGGCGTCCGCCGCGACATCGGCGACGATGCCGTCATGGCTGCGGATGCCGTGGCGCACTTCGCCGCGCACGCGCAGCCAATCGGTCGGATAGGCTTCGGCGAAGCCGCCGAGTTCGCCGCCGAACTTCACCGGCGTCAGGCCGCGCAGGTCCTTCGAATCGTCGTCGTCGCGCGGCATGATGAGCTTGCCTGTGGCGCCGGCACGAAAACCGCCATTGTCGATCAGCGCGAAGGACGGGTTGTCGTTGCGCGAGGAGAAACGCACCGTGCTGCCGGCCTTGCCCAGCGAGATCATCGGAGTGACCTGGAACAGGTATTTTTTCGCGCCCTCGTAGCGTGGCGCGGCAAAGCCGGCAGCGCCGACCTTCAAATACCAATCCCCGGACCAGAAATAACCGCCGTCGCCGGCAAGGGCGGAAACGGGCGCAAAAAGGAGAGCGGCCGCAGTCATTGCGGTCGAAACACGGATACTCAAAACACAATCCTCGCTTCACCGACAGGCCCGCCGCGGGCTGCCGAAACCTTTGATTGCGTCAACATTAGCCCCCTTTCATTACCGTTTCGCTAACCATCCGCCGGGTCGGCCCATAGGAACGATTCGCCCAAGTCTGCGTTTTCCGCGTGACGAAACAAGGAGTTTCCCGATGACCGTCAGCACGATGGAACTGAAGCTGCAGGCAATCCGCTCCGACGAGGGGCTTTCGCGCAAGGAGAAGATCGCCCAGCTGGAAAAGCTACGCACCGAGGCCCGCGCCCTGCAACGCGCCGCCAGCGAAAGCGCGATGGTGGAGGATGACGGCTGGTACGAGGACGTGCACCTGATCGACACCGAGCTCGAAAATCTCGGCCGTGGCACGCCGGAAAAGGGCGCGGCGACGCTCTGACGCCGCGCAACCCTTGACCTTTCAGCCCCATCCCCTTAACCCGCCAACAACCAAGGACGGATCGAGGGTATGGGCATGAAGGTTCTGTTGATCGGATCGGGCGGACGCGAGCACGCGCTGGCCTGGAAGCTGGCGCAATCCCCCCTCCTCACCACGCTCTATGCCGCCCCCGGCAATCCCGGCATCGCCGAATGCGCAACGCTGGTTCCCCTCGACATCGACGACCACGCCGCCGTCTCAGCCTTCTGCAAGGAAAACGGCGTGACCTTCGTCGTGGTCGGGCCGGAAGCACCACTCGTTGCGGGCATCGCCGATGCGCTTCGCGCAGACGGCATCGACGTGTTCGGTCCCTCGGCGGCCGCGGCCCAGCTTGAAGGCTCCAAGGGCTTCACCAAGGACCTCTGCGCCAAATACGACATTCCCACCGGCGCCTATCAGCGCTTCACCGATGCCGCTTCCGCCAAGGCCTATGTCGAGGCTGAGGGCGCGCCGATCGTCATCAAGGCCGATGGGCTTGCCGCCGGCAAGGGCGTGACGGTCGCCATGACGCTCGACGAGGCACTCGCCGCCGTTGCCGACTGCTTTGATGGCGCCTTTGGCGCGGCGGGTGCGGAAGTCGTGGTCGAGGCCTTCCTCGATGGCGAGGAGGCGAGCTTCTTCTGCCTCTGCGACGGCGTGAACGCGCTGCCGCTCGCCTCCGCCCAGGACCACAAGCGCGTCGGCGATGGCGACACCGGCCCGAACACCGGCGGCATGGGCGCCTATTCGCCGGCCCCCGTCATGACGCCCGAGATGGTCGCGCGCACGATGCAGGAGATCATCGAGCCGACGATCCGCGGCATGGCGGCGGATGGCCATGCGTTCCAGGGCGTGCTCTTCGCCGGACTGATGATCACCGCCAAAGGCCCCGAGCTCATCGAATACAATGTGCGTTTCGGCGATCCGGAATGCCAGGTGCTGATGATGCGGCTCGAAAGCGACCTTCTGCCCATCCTGCATGCCGCCGCGACCGGCCGGCTTGACACGGTTTCCGCCGCCTGGCGCGACGCCCCGGCGCTCACCGTCGTCATGGCCTCAAAGGGGTATCCTGGCGCTTACGAAAAGAACACGCCGATCCTCTCGCTGCCGGCCGATGACGCGGCCACGAAAGTGTTTCATGCCGGCACAGGCCTGAAGGACGGCCAGCTTGTCGCGACCGGCGGGCGCGTGCTCAATGTCACGGCCGTCGCGCCGACCGTCGCCGAGGCGCAAAAGGCGGCTTACCAGGCGCTCGACCGAGTGGAATGGCAAAACGGCTTCTGCCGCCGCGACATAGGCTGGCGCGCCGTCGAGCGTGAAAACGGCTGAATCCCGCCCATAAAAAACGCGTGGTCGTTCAAAGTTTACCATTTCCCCTGACGGGACCGTAACCGGCGGGCGCTATTCTCCCCTCAACCCTGAGGGAGAACCGTTTCATGCGTACCCTGCTGCCGACCCTTGCCCTGATGCTTCTCGCCGCCCCGGCCTTTGCGGGTTCGATCGAACCGCTCGCCAGCGCCACCGCCGACGGCACCAGCGTCGCGACGATCCGCTGCGAGGATTGCCCGGCGCTGAAGCCGAAGGCCAAATCCGCCACCTACCATGTCGACGCCATCGAGCCCGGCACGCAGAAGGTGGAGATCCGCGAGCAGAACGGCGAACGCAAGATGTTCCGCACGGAAGCCTGGATGGGCGGCTCGCCCGTGCTCTTCGTGAGTAAGGCCCCGGCCGAGACGGTGCAGGCTGCCGACGCCGAAACACCGCTGGACGAGAAGGCGACAGCGACGGAAACCGTCGATGCCGGCGCCAAGACCGGCGCGCTCGACGGTACCGCCGCCCGCGACGCGGCGACGGCCTCGATGGCGACTTCACGGGAGTTTGATCCGGCAGGGTTTGAACTTCGGCTCAACTGACCGCATACTGCAGACCCCTGCCTCTCAGTCCCTCCAGGCTGACAGGAATCCGCGAAAGCGGACGTTTTGCGCCCCTGACCTCAAGCGGGGGCGCAATCGTGTCGGCCGGCCTCTCCCAAATCGCTGACGAGCTGGTCGACCTCACGGTCGGAATAGACGGCGATGCCGTTTCGGCGCAAAAGCGCTGCCGTCACCCCCTGCCCCGCATGCCTAATACCTGAAAAGCTGCCGTCATAGACGAAGCCGGAGCCGCAGGACGGGCTGCCGTCGATCAGCAGCGCATGCCGGCAATCGTTCTCCCGCGCCACATCGAGCGCGATGCGCGCGCCGTCAATATAGGCCGCCGAAACATCCCCGCCCGAAACCTCGAGCACGCGCGCCCGCCCGTCGAGCACGTCGTCGCCGTCGCGTCCCGCTTCGATCTCCGCCGGCGGACGCGGCACCTGGAAACCGCTGGCAAGCTCCGGACAGAGCGTCACCAGCCGCCCCTCCGACCGCCAGCGATCGACGGCGTCATGCAGGAGCGGTTTCGCCGAGCCGTTGTAACGGACCGGCAGGCCGGCAAGGCAGGCGCTAATGAGGATTTTGCCCGGCATCAGCGCCCTTCCCTTATCCCGTTATCTTGGAGAAATCCGCCACCGTACCCGTTGCCGCGCGAATGGCGGCGAGGAGTGCCAGACGGTTGGCGCGGATGGCCGGGTCCTCGTCGTTGACGAGCACGTCGGTGAAGAACTGGTCGACCGGCGCGCGCAGCGCCGAGAGCGCTTCCATGGCGGAGCGGAAATCTTCGCGGGCGACGGCGGCGGCCGCCTCCTTCGAGGCGGTTTCCACGGCGGCATAGAGCGCCTTTTCGGCATCGAGCTTCAGCAGGTCGGCCGAGACGGCGCCTTCGACGACGGTGCCCTTCTTCTCTTCCGCAGCGAGCAGTTGCGTGGCGCGCTTGGTGCCGGCAAGCAGGTTCTGGCCGTCTTCCGAGGTGATGAACGCCGTCAGCGCCTCGACACGGCGGGCAACCATCAGCAGGTCGTCGGCCTCCGGCGTCAGCACGGCGTCGATCAGGTCGTGGCGCGCGCCGAGATCGCGGAGGTAGACCTTCAGGCGATCGTGGAAGAAGGCGATGAGGTCCGCATCCTTCGCAACCGAGGCGAGCGGCAGGCGGATGTTCTTTTCGAGCAGCATGCGGATGACGCCAAGTGCGGCGCGGCGCAGCGCATAGGGGTCCTTCGAGCCGGTCGGCTTTTCGTCGATCGCCCAGAAGCCCGTCAGCGTATCCAGCTTGTCGGCAAGCGCCACGGTCACGCCGATCTTGTCGCCCGGCAGGCGGTCGGAGGGGCCGTTCGGCTTCCAGTGATCCTCGATCGCCTCGGCGACCGCAGCGTCTTCGCCCTGGAGGACTGCATATTTGCGGCCCATGATGCCCTGGAGCTCGGGGAATTCGCCGACGGCTTCGGTGCGCAGGTCGGCTTTCGCAAGCACCACGGCACGGTCGACGAGCGCGGCATCGGCACCGGTCACCTTGGCGAGTTCGGCGGCGAGCTTGCGGATACGTTCGACACGCGCACCCTGCGTGCCGAGCTTGGCATGGAAGGTGACGTTCAGCGCGTCGAGCTTGGCCATGCGCTGGTCGAGCGGCTTTGCGAGGTCGAGGCCGAACTTTTCGGCCGATGCCTTCAGCGTGTCGAGGTCGGGCAGGTCGCGCTGGTCGCGCTGCCAAAAATGCTTGGCGTCCGAAAGGCGGGCGCGCACGACCTTGCCGTTGCCGTGCACGATCTCCTTGCCGCCATCCTTCGCCTCGATGTTGGAGACGAGGATAAAGTGGTTGGAGAGCGTGTCGGCGCCCGGCTTGCGGGTGACGAAACATTTCTGGTTGGTCTTGATGGTCAGGCGGATGATTTCCGACGGGATCGCCAGGAATTCCTCCTCGAACGTGCCCATCAACACCTGCGGCCATTCAACGAGGCCGGAGACTTCTTCCAAGAGACCCTCGTCCTCGACCAGTTCAAGGCCGTTGGCAAAGGCGATGTTGTTGGCGTCCGTCGCGATGATCTGCTTGCGGCGCTCGGCATCGAGCACGACCTTGGCCTTTTCGAGATTGGCGGAATAATCCTCGAAGCGGCGCACCGTGATCGCGTCCGGCGCATGGAAGCGGTGGCCGTAGGTGACGTTGCCGGCCACCAGCCCATCGACCTCGAAGGGCACGACGCGTGTCTCCTCCGTCTCCGAGCCGAAGGTGCAGACGATCGATTGCAGCGGACGCACCCAGCGCAGCGCGCCGGGTTTGGCCGAGGCGGCACCGGAGCGCATCGACTTCGGCCAGGGGAAATTGCGGATTATGCCCGGCATCACCTCGGCGATGATCTCATCGGCCGGGCGGCCCGGCTTGACCGTATGCGCGACGTAGAAATCGCCCTTCTTGGGATCGCTGTGCACATGGGCCTCAGCGACCGAGGCAAGGCCCGCCTTGCGCAGAAAGCCCTGGATCGCCTGCTCGGGCGCCGAGGTCGCCGGTCCCTTGATATCCTCGCGCACATCGCTGGAGCGGGCATTGAGGCCGCGAATATCCAGCGTCAGGCGCCGCGGCGTCCAGTACTCGCGCGCACCCTCATAGGTCAGGCCCGCCTCCACCAGCGCATCCGTGACGAGTTTCTTCAGATCACCCGCCGCCTTACGCTGCATGCGGGCGGGGATTTCCTCGGAGCGGAGTTCAAGCAGAAGATCGGGCATAAGGGTCACTGACTGGTGGAGTTTTCGACTGGCGGGGACTTAGCAAGCCCCAGCGCAATTGTCATCCGTCCAATCCCGAAAAGTGGGCCAAAGCGACGATCGGCTACCACCCGCCTCCCCCACCGCCGCCGCCGCCTCCCCCCGAGGAGCCGCCACCGCCGCCGCCGGAGGAAAAGCCGGAGGAGGAGCTTTTTGGTGGGTCGGGGAGTGAGGAGGTTATGGTGCTGGCCATGGAGCCGGCGAAGCCGCCCATCTGGTCGGAGAAGCGGCCGGAGGAAAAGCTGTCGCCGTGATACCAGGCGGGCTGGTAGGCGGCAGCGGCGGCGCCGGCCGCGGCTGCGGCGAGGAGCCAGCGGTCGAAGGTTTGCGACCAGGGTTTTTCGACGCCGAGCGCCACGGCATAGGGCAGCAGTGTTTCGAAATGGCGGGGCGACATTTCCGGCGCGCCGGCCATGTTCATGCGGTCCTTTTCGGCGAGCGTCAGGTATTGGCGCAGGCCCTCGATGCCGTCCATCAGCTTGCGGCCGAGCGGCGTGGGGGCGCCCATCAGGAAGAAGAAGACGAGATTGGCGACGATGATGCCGCCGACGGCGGCAAAGAGCGGCATCTGGCCGGCGGCAGCGGTCGTCAGGAAGATCGCGACGGTGATGCTGCCGAAGACGGTGAGCGACACGAAGCCGACGAAGGCGGCGATGGCGACGGCGAGGATACGGGCGCCAAGCGAATTCGCCCGCTTGAAATTCTGCCCGAGCGCCACCGCGAAGATCGACACGAAGACCGAGGCGAAGAGCGGCAGGATGACCAGCGCGATGCTGTCCTCCGGCAGCCCGCCGAAGATCAGCAGGCTGGCAAGGCAGGCGAGCGACAGGAGAATGCCGCCGATGATCTGGGGCCAGTTGGCGAGGTAATATTTGCGCCGGTGCTCCTTCTCCATCGCATCGCGAAAATCGCTGCCGAGCGTCTGCACGCGCTTGCCGTTGGTCTTGTCGATGACGAGGCTGAAGCCGGGGCTTTTGAGCGCGTTGAGCAGCACCTTCTCACCCGTCGGCAATTCGCCCTCGACGGGTTTTTCCGTGCGGGTGACGGTGAGCGAGTTTTTCAGGTCCTGCAGCTCGACCAGCCCCTTGACCGCGAGATTGAGGAAGGAGGCCGACACCGCCGTCCAGCCGCGCCCGCCAAAACCCTTCTCCTCGATATAGTTGACGAGGGCGGGCGACATGCCGTCCGGCGCATCCCAGCGCGGCACGACGACGCCCTCCGGCGGGTCGCGGCCGACGGAGAGCCAGGCCCAGAGATAATAGCCGACGACGAGGACGAGGCCGCCGAAGGCGAGGATGAGGCTGCGGTTGTCCTTGAAGAACAGTACGCGCTCCTCGGCCGCAGTCGGCTTGTCGATGCTGCCGGCCGGCATCTTCACGCCGATCGTCAGGCCCTCCTGCGGCCCGAGCTCCCGCGTCGTCTCGAAGGTCGCCTGGTTGCCGCGATTTTCAGCGCGGGCATTCTTGTCGGTCGCGCCGAAGGGGCCGGTGAAGAAAGTCAATTCCTCCGCGTTCACGCCCGGCGGCAGCGTCACCGTCGCGCTCGCCCGGTAGATCGGAAAGGCCCATTCGGTGCCGGTGACGTTCCAGAACAGTTCGTCATGCGTGTCGAAGAAGCGGATCTGCCGCGTCGTCTCGTAGGTCAGGCGGTATTGGTGGAAGCCGGGATCAAGCAGCACGTCGGCGGAGCCGAAATAGATGCGGATGCCGCGGCGGATGCTTTCCGTGCGGTAGGGTTCCGGGCGGCCGTCGCGCTCGACGCTGAGGATCTTGAAGCCGACCTCGCGCTCGCGGCCTTCGGCGTCCACGAAGGTCAGCGGGAAATCGCGGTAGATGCCGCGGCGGATCTGGTTGCCCTCGGCATAGACGCGGATCGCCTCCGTCACCGTCAGCGTGCCATTCTTGGCGACCGTGATATCGGAATGGTAGCGGTCGAAATATTCTTCCGCCCGGGCCGCGCCCCCGACCAGAAGGCAGAGCCACAGCGTCAGGAGGGCGGCAATCCGCATCATGGAGGACTCCAGGTCTAGAATTTCACGGTCGGCACGGCCCGGTCGGCCGGGTTCTCGATCTCGAAATAGGGCGCCTTCAGGAATTTGAAGAGGCCGGCGACGAGGTTGGAGGGGAAGCTTTCGACCTTGACGTTGAGATCGCGCGCCGCACCGTTGTAGTAGCGCCGCGACATCTGGATCTCGCCCTCCAGCGTTTCCAGCGTCCCTTGCAGCTCGGCAAAGTTTTGGTTGGCCTTGAGGTCCGGATAGGCTTCAGCGAGCGCGAAGATGCGGCCGAGCGCCTGGCTCAGCATGCCTTCCGCCTGAGCCCGGCCGGCGACGTCACCGGCGGGCACGGCCTGCGCGCGGTTGCGCAGGTCCACGACGTTTTCCAGCGTCTCTTTTTCGTGAGCGGCGTAGCCCTTCACCGTTTCGATGAGGTTGGGGATGAGGTCGGCGCGGCGTTTCAGCTGCACGTCGATGCCGGACCAGGCCTCCTCCTTCACCTGCCGTGCGCGCACGAGGCCGTTGTAGATGATGATGGCGTAGATGACGACCACCGCCGCGATTGCCAGACCGATCATGAGGTTCTCCGCTCCTTCAGTGCGTTCGGCGCGAGCTTAGCATCCGAAGCGGCGCAGGAAAGCCCCGCAAGGCCGGATGAAGCGTCAATTTTCCCAAAGACATCAGCGTCCTGTCACCCGGGGAACCGCGGGAGGACGGGCTTTCATCGATAGTCGCTTCATCAACAACACGAACTCCGAAGCAACCGCCATGAAAGCCCTCGTCCTCACCATCAACGTTCTCGGTTTCACCGCCCTCTTCCTCGCCTATACGATGGGTGCAGCGGTCGACCGTCCGAAGGGTGTACGCCGGGCTCTCCAGACCTATGCCGGCCAGCTCCCCACCGGCACCTTCCCCACCCTGAAGCCCGTCTGGGAACTTGGCGTAAAGGCTTCGACGCTGGCTTGAACGAAAAAGCCTCTCCGGCGGAACCGGAGAGGCGAAGACAGTCGCAATGTTTGCCGTGTCAGATCGAACGGGTGATGCCGCCGTCGACGCGGATGTTCTGGCCGGTGATATAGCCGGCACCGTCGGAGGCGAGGAAGGCGACCGTGGCTGCGACCTCCTCGCTGGTGCCGTAGCGCTTCATCGGCACGCCGTCGCGCCGTTCGTCCGTCGCCGGCAGGCTGTCGATCCAGCCGGGCAGCACGTTGTTCATGCGGATGTTTTCGGCCGCGTAGGTATCGGCGAAAACCTTGGTGAAGGAGGCGAGGCCGGCGCGCGCAACGGCGGATGTCGGGAACATGGCGCTCGGCTCGAAGGCCCAGGCGGTCGAGATGTTGATGATGACGCCGGATTTCTGCTTCTGCATGATCGGGGTGACGAGGCGCGTCGGGCGCACGGCGTTCAGGAAATAGACGTCGATGCCGGCGTGCCAGTCCTCGTCGGTCAATTCGAGGATCTGCTTGCGCGGGCCATGGCCGGCGCTGTTGACCAGCACGTCGATGCGGCCCCAGCGTTCCAGCGCGCCATCGACGAGGCGCTTCAGGTCGTCGTTCGACTGGTTGGAGCCGGTGACGCCGAGGCCGCCGAACTCTTCCGCCAGCGCCTCGCCCTTGCCGGAGGAGGATAGAACGGCGATCTTGAAGCCGTCCGTCGCCAGCCGCCGCGCCGCCGCCGCGCCCATGCCGCTGCCGCCTGCGGTGATGATTGCCACTTTTTCTACTGCCATCTTCCATCTCCCTGTCGAGAACGCATGGCGGACAAACCGCCTTTCTTCGTGATGTTCCAAGTGATACCATCGGCAGGCCAGGAGCGCGAGCCAGTTCCACGCTCATCATCCAGTAGAAATTCTATCGCATGTCCGACGCCATACGCCGCCTCCCCTCGCTGAATGCCTTGCGTGTTTTCGAGGTCGTGACGCGGCATCTCAATTTCCGGCTCGCCGCCGAGGAGCTCGGCGTCACCCAGGGTGCCGTCGCCCAGCAGGTGCGCGGGCTTGAGGCGGAGCTGGGGCTAAAACTGTTCGATCGGCAGCCGCGCACGCTCGCGCTGACGGAAGCGGGGCGCGGTTATGTCGCCAATGTCCGCCGCGCTTTCGAGCTGATCGCCGAGGCGACGGAGGCCCTGCGACCGGAGCCGCAGCACCTGACGATCAGCGTCACGCCGACCTTCGCCTCCAAATGGCTGATCCCGCGCCTGCCCGAATTCACCGCCGCCCATCCCGATATCGACCTGCGCATTCTCGCGACCGACCGGATTTCCAATTTCCAGACGGATGCCGTCGACCTGGCGGTGCGCTACGGCCGCCCGCCCTTCGGGCCGGGGCTCGATGTCGACCTGCTGTTCGAACAGGTGGTGGTGGCGGTCGGCAGCCCGCTCCTCATCGAAAAGCTTGGGAGCCCGGCGCAGGCGGAGGCCTTTGCACGCTATGCGCTGCTGCACGATGCGCATGATTTCTGGCCGCAGTTCCTCGAACAGGTCTTTCCGGAAGGGGCGCCCACCGCGCCGAAAAACATCCGCTTCAACCAGACGGCCCATGCCATCGAAGCCGCGATTGCCGGCCAGGGGCTGGCGCTGGCGAGCCGGCTTTTCGTCGAGGGGGATATTCGCGATGGCCGGCTGACGGGGCTGTTTGCCGTGGAAATGCGGGCGGGCGCAGATTTTTACGCCGTCTCGCCCCGCAAGCCGCGCCATGCGACATCCGTCGCGGCGGTGCGGACCTGGCTTGCAACCGCGGACGGCCGCAAGCGCTAGAAAACGGTCAGGCCGCGTCCTTCGTCCAGTTCACGCCGCCGGCATCCGTCAGCAGGAAGGCCTCGCCGCAGGCCTTCGCCAACGTGCGCACGCGCAGGATGTAGCTCTGGCGTTCGGTGACCGAGATCACACCGCGGGCATCGAGCAGGTTGAAGACGTGGCTCGCCTTGATGCATTGGTCATAGGCCGGCAGCACGCATTTGTGCAGGCGCTGGTTGTCGGCATCGCCCGGCGCACCGGCGGCCAGAAGCGCCTGGCACTCCTTTTCCGCATCGATGAAATGGCGGTGCAGCATGGCGGTGTCGGCGAATTCGAAATTGTGGCGGGAATATTCCTGCTCGGCCTGCAGGAAGACATCGCCATAGGTGATCTTCTCGTCGCCCTCGCGGCCGTTGAAGTTCAGGTCGTAGACGTTGTCGACGCCCTGCACATACATGGCGAGACGTTCGAGGCCGTAGGTGAGTTCGCCGGCGACGGGCGCGCATTCGATGCCGCAGACCTGCTGGAAATAGGTGAACTGCGAGACTTCCATACCGTCGCACCAGCATTCCCAGCCGAGCCCCCAGGCGCCGAGCGTCGGGCTTTCCCAATCGTCCTCGACGAAGCGCACGTCATGCAACAGCGGGTCGAGGCCGATCGCCGCCAGCGAGCCGAGATAGAGCTCCTGAAGGTTCGACGGATTCGGCTTCAGGATGACCTGGTACTGGTAATAGTGCTGGAGACGGTTCGGGTTTTCGCCGTAACGACCATCCGACGGGCGGCGCGAGGGCTGCACATAGGCGGCGCGCCACGGGCGGGGCCCGAGCGCGCGCAGCGTCGTTGCCGGGTGGAACGTGCCGGCGCCCACTTCCATGTCATAGGGCTGAAGCACCGCGCAGCCCTTGTCCGCCCAATAGTTGTGCAGCGTCAGGATGAGCCCCTGGAAGGAGCGCGTCGGGTTCATATGGTCAGGCAGGGCGGCTGAGGTCATCGGTTTCGTCCGGGCATTCTTTGAAAAAGCTGGCGGACTGGTGCCACGATGCGCCGGAAGGGTCAAGGGTTTCGGGCGGCTCGCCCCAAACCTCTCAGTGCCGTTCGAGCGAGCGGAACAGGCCGGAGCCGGCGGCCTGGGTGACGGCCTGCACGCGCTGGGGCGCCAGATCCGGCACCTGATGCAGCTGCCGGCGCAGGCCTGCGGGCACGCGCGCGCCATACCAGGCGGCGAGCATCGGAAGCTCGCGGCGCAGCGAGCTCTTCGCCTGCCAGCCGAGCGCCTTCAGGGCACGCGTATCGAGCGGCGGGCGGCCGACATTGTCCGGCCGGCCGGCGGTGAAGCTCACGCCGGAGATCGGGTCCTGCACCGCATCAAGCACCAGGCGCGCGACGGAGAGGATGTCGTGCAGGTCATCGCCGGCAACATTGTAGGTGGCGTTTTCCGCGCCGCCGGTCACGACCGTGCGCAGGGCCGAGCAGAAATCCGTCATGGTAACGAAGGCGCGCGTCTGCATGCCGTCGCCATGCACCGGCAGCGGGCGGCCGACGGTTGCGAGCTCCAGAAAGCGCGGCAGAAGCTTTTCGGTATTCTGCCGGGTGCCGACGATGTTGACCGGGCGCAGCACGCGGATATCGAGGCCGAAGGAGCGGCGCAGGCCCGCGATCAGCATTTCGGCGGCGGCCTTGGAGGCGCCGTGCGGATTGTCGGGAAGCAGCGGCGCAAGCTCGCCGACCAGCCCGCCATTGCCGGCGCCATAGACCTCCGCCGAGCTGATATGGATCATCAACGGCACGCGGCGGCGGCCCATCGCCTCCACCAGCACCTGGGTGCCGAGCGCATTGGCGAGCGTAAAGCGTTCCGGCACGGAAAAGGCGCGCTCGACATGGCTTTCGCCGGCCGCATGCACGACGAGGTCGGCATCCTTCAGGACCTCGGTCACGAGGTCGAGATTGCCAACGTCGCCTTCCTGGAGCGTCACGCGGCCGGTGCGGAAGGCGGCGTCGAGATGCGACATGTCGGCGGCATAGGTGAAGGAATCGAGCACGCGCACGCGGGCATTCGGGCAATGCTGGAGCAGGTCGTCGACGATGTGCGAGCCGACGAAGCCGGCACCGCCCGTCACGACGATGGTGCGGATCCGATCGAGATCGAGCGAGGCCATGGTATACTCCGTTTCATCGCAGGCGCTTTGCGGGATGCCATCATGGCGACCCTTGCCGTTAGATCGGGCTTCCTGCCCGCGCGGGCAACGCCAACCTTGGGCTGCAAAGGAATAAATGCGGCATTAACCTTACGACGCTTGGTTAATGTCCCGGCGCGGCACGGCAAGAGCCGCAGGCCGCTCCCGCGACGGCACGAAAACGTGCCGAAAGGCTACTCGTCGTCGCGGCGCAGGCGGTATTCGCCGGTTTCCGGATCCTTGACGAGCGTGCCGGTGGCGCCGGTGCGGCGTTCCTCCTCGCTGCGCTTGCGCAACTTGCTCAACCGCTCGGCATCCGCCACGAACTTGCGATAGCCGAACCAGGCAAGGCCGACGACCAGAAGCAGAAAGATGATCTGGGCCATCGCCCCTCCCCTATTCTTTTATTGTGTGCGCGATCAGGAAAGGCCGAAGCGGCCCCAGAGCGCCTTTTCTTCCGCGAGACTGGCCACGGCCGCCACGCCGGCAGAGCCTATACGCTCCGCCACGTCGCCGGAAAGCCCCCCGATGCCCGGCGCCTTGCGGCCAAACAGCCCCTTGGGCGCGGAAACCAGCTCCAGCCGCGTCTTCGGCCCATAACGCCGCTTCAGCTCCGAGCGCATGTCCGAGAGGCCATCGACGAGGCCGAGCGCGACGCCGCGCCCGCCGGTCCAGAACAGGCCGGAAAACAGGTCCGGATCGTCGGCGAGTTTCGCGCCGCGACGGTCCTTCACCATGTCGATGAAGACCTGGTGGATTTCGAGCTGGAGGGATTTCAGATATTCGATCTCGTTTTCGCGCTCCGGCTGGAACGGATCGAGGATCGCCTTGTTGGTGCCGGCGGTATAGACGCGCCGCTCGACGCCGATCTTCTTCAGCATTTCCGGAAAGCCGAAGCCGCCCGAGACGACGCCGATCGAACCGACGATCGAGGTCGGATCGGCAAAAATCTCGTCACCGGCGAGCGCGATCATATAGCCGCCGGACGCCGCGACATCCTCGACGAAGACCAGCACGCGCTTGTTCTTCTCCGCGGCGAGTTCCCGGATGCGCTGGAAGATCAGCCGCGACTGCACCGGCGAGCCGCCGGGAGAGTTGATGGAGATCGCCACTGCCGGCGCGTCGCGGTAGGCAAAGGCCTTTTCCAGAGCCGGGGCCGCGGTCGAAAGATTGAGCGGTGGACGGAACTGGCTACCCGCCGCCATGATCGCCCCTTGCAGCCGGACAACGGGGATCGCGACCCCCTCCGTGCGGAACCTCTTCGGCACCAGCGACTTCAAAAATCCGGCCATCGCGCGATCCTGTCTCCTGTTTCGTTGCCCGGCTGATGTATGCACGACCGGGGAAAACACAATGGCGAGTGCCGAAATTCAGGGTTTTCGCAGCCGCGCGTAGCTCGCGCGGCCATTGTTGAGATCGTCTACGAAGGGTGTGAAGGCGTGCTGGGGGCCGTCGTGCATGACGAGGGGCATGCGCAGCGCGAGACGGGCGCGGGAGCCCTTGATGGCAGTGACGAGGATGCGCAGTGCGCTCTCGCCGGCGCGGGGGTGGATGGGGGTGATCTCGATGCCGCCGAAGCGGCGGCCGCAGGCTGCGATGATCTCGGCGATCGATTCCGGCCGGGCGATGAGCGAGAGCTGGCCGCCGGGTTTCAGGATGGCGCCGGCGGTGCGGATCCAGCGCTCGAAAAGGTCGTCCTCCATCGCATGCGCCTCGGCCTTCAGCGCATCCGGCGTGCGCCGGTCGGCGCCGTCGTTGAAGGGTGGGTTCATGATCACATGGTCGTGCACGTCATCGGCAAGACCAGCGGCGACGCGTGCCCTGCCGGCGAGCGCGACGTCGGCTTCGAGGACAGAGACACGGCCGGCGAAGGCGGCGTTCAAGTCCAGGGCCAGCGACTTGCGGGCGAAATCGGCCATCAGCGCAGAACGCTCGACGAGCAGCACCTCGGCCTTTTCGAGGCGCACGGCGACGGCGAGACCGGCTGCACCGGCGCCCGCGCCGAGATCCGCCACCCGCATCGGCCCATCGCCGGGAACGAGGGCGGCGAGCAGCATCGCGTCCATGCCGGAGCGGTGGCCGATGCCCTTCGGCTGGACGACATAGAAACGGCCGCGGTGGAAGGCGTCGACGGTTTCGGCGATGGCCGTCCGCGCATCCGCCTGCTCCTGGCTCACGGCCGCAACTCCGCCGCCAGCCCCGCGTCCTTGAGGATGCGGCGTGCCTCGTCTTCCCGGTCGGCTTCCACCAGGAAGCGGCGCGGCAGCATGCCGAGGGAGCCTTCGAGGATGCTCATCGCCTCGTCGGCGATCAGGCAGTGGATGCCGGCCTCCTTCATCAGGCTTTCCGCGAAGGAAAGCAGGACGACGTCGTTGGTGCGGATCAATTCAATCATACGGGTTCTTTTTCCAGCCATAATTGCCGAGGCGGGACAATTCGCCTCTTGCCGCAGGAAGCCCCGCTTTCTATTGTCTTTCAACAAAAATGAACAGGAGTCCGGGCATTTGGGCGTCGTGATACCGCTTGAAGAAGGCAAAAACAAACAGGCATCGGTGAAGCCGCTCGTCGATCTGACAAAGGCCGACATGGAGCGGGTGAACCAGCTTATCCTGTCGAAAGCCGGCTCCGACGTGCAGATGATCCCGGAGGTCGCCAACCACCTGATCTCTTCGGGCGGCAAGCGCCTGCGCCCCATGTTGACGCTCGCCGCCGCCTCGATGTTCGGCTATGACGGCGACCATCACATCAAGCTCGCGACCAGCGTCGAGTTCATGCACACGGCGACGCTGCTGCATGACGACGTGGTCGACGAAAGCGACCTTCGCCGCGGCAAATCGACCGCGCGAATGATCTGGGGCAACCAGGCAAGCGTGCTCGTCGGCGACTTCCTGCTCGGCCAGGCCTTCAAGATGATGGTCGAGGTCGGGTCGCTGGAAGCGCTCGACGTGCTTTCCACCGCCGCCACCGTGATCGCCGAGGGCGAGGTGCTGCAATTGTCGGTCGCCAAGAACATGGAGACGACCGAGGACGACTATCTCCAGGTCATCCGCGCCAAGACGGCGGCGCTCTTCGCGGCCGCCGCGGAAGTCGGCCCGATCATCGCCAGCACCAACCGGGCCGAGCGCAACGCGCTGAAATCCTACGGCATGAATCTCGGCCTCGCCTTCCAACTCGTCGACGATGCGCTGGACTATGGCGGCAAGGCGGCCGACCTCGGCAAGAACACCGGCGACGATTTTCGCGAGGGCAAGATCACGCTGCCCGTCATTCTCGCCTGGCGGCGCGGCACGACGGAAGACCGCGCCTTCTGGCGCGAGGCCATCGAGGGCGGCAAGAGCGACGATGCCAACCTGGAGCGCGCTTTCAACCTCATCACCCGCTATGGCGGCCTGACGGACACGATCGCGCGTGCCCAGCACTATGGCATGATCGCGCGCGACGCGCTCGCCCCCCTGCCGGCGAGCCCGTGGAAGGACGCGCTGCTCGAGGTCATCGACTTCTCGATTGCCCGCGTGAGCTGAGCCACGGAAGGTTGAATTCGGTCCGGCAGGATTTTCTTGCCGCACCGCGCCAAAAAAGCCATTCTCTACCGTCATGAGTCCGTGACTGATTTGGGCCTGATCGTGGCCGGATTTGGCGCGACCGGCCTCCGGGGCGAACTCTACACTTTCTGGCGAAAGGCATTTTGATGCGGCATTCCCTTCTCCTTCGGCTTCTCTCCGGCGTGGCGATAGCGGCCAGCATCGTGCTTGCCGGTCCCCTGGCCGGCCCCCAGGCGGCCTATGCGGAGGACAAGCCCGCAGCGGCAGCCGCCGAAGACACGCCGTTCGATCCCTTGAGCGTCAACACCTTCTCCGGCGCGTTCCTGGCCGCCCGCACGGCGGATTTCGACAAGGACTACGAAACCGCCGTCGCGCTCTACAAGATCGCGCTGCAGTTCGACGCCACCAACACCGACGTCAAGCAGCGCCTGATGGTGACGCAGCTGATGAACGGCGACTTCGAGGAAGGCGTGAAGCTCGCCGATGCGCTACGCAACGACCCGGCCGTCGAGCGCATCACCGCCGTGGTGCGCGGCATGGAGGCGATCCGCAAGCGCGAATACAAGAGTGCTGAAAAGATCCTCGTCTATAACGGTCCGAACGATCTGGACCGCATGATGAACGACCTGCTGCTCGCCTGGGCGAAGTTCGGCGACGGCAAGTCGAAGGACGCCATCAAGCTGATCTCCAGCATGGACGGGCCGGAATGGCTCGCCATCTTCAAGAACTACCATGCCGGCGCGCTCGCCGCCGCGGCCGGCGACAAGGCGACGGCACGCGCCCGCCTCAACGATGCAGTCCTCGACCGCAATGGCGCCAGCGCCGCGCCGGACACGTTCATCCGCGCCGTCATGGCGCTTGCTCGGCTTGAGGCCCACGAGGGCAACAAGCAGAAGGCGCTCGATGCGATTTCGGTCGGTGACAGCTTCATCACCAGCTACGCGCCGCTGAAGGCGCTGCGCCAGAGCATCGAGGCCGGCGAAAAGCAGGAACAGCAGGTGCGCACGGCAGCCCAAGGCGCCGCTGCGGTGCTGTTCTCGATCGGCGGGGCGCTGAACCGCGAAGGCGCGGAAGACATCGTCTCGCTCTATATGCAGGCGGCGCGCGCGCTCGACCCGGATAGCGACGACATGCTGGTGCTGCTCGGTGGGCTTGCCGAAAACCAGAAGAAGCCGGAACGCGCCATCGAATATTACCGCGCCGTGCCGGAAAAGTCGCCGATGCGGCGCATTTCCGAATTGCAGCTCGGCCTCAACCTCGCCGATACCGGCAAGGTGCCGGAAGCCAAGAAGCACCTCCAGGAGCTGATCGAGGCCGACCCGTCGGATCTCCGCAGCTATCTGGCGCTCGGCAGCGTGCTGTCGGATGCCAAGGACTACAAGGACATGGCGGCGCTCTATGACCGCGCCGTCGAGGCGATCGGCCCGGTGCCAACGCGCAACCACTGGAGCGTCTTCTTCCAGCGCGCCATCGCCTACGAGCGGCTGAAGGAATGGGAAAAGGCCGAGCCGAACTTCCGCAAGGCGCTGGAGCTCAACCCGGAACAGCCGCAGGTGCTGAACTATCTCGGCTATTCCTGGGTGGACATGAACATCAACCTCGACGAGGGGCTGGACATGATTCGCCGCGCCGTCAGCATCAAGCCTGACGACGGCTATATCGTCGACTCGCTCGGCTGGGCCTATTATCGCCTCAACCGCTTTACCGACGCCGTGGCGGAGCTGGAGCGTGCTGCGGAGCTGAAGGCCGGCGATCCGACGATCAACGACCATCTGGGTGATGCCTACTGGCGCGTCGGCCGCAAGCTGGAAGCCACCTTCCAGTGGAACCGCGCGCTCGGCCTGAAGCCGGAAGAGGCGGAAATCCCGAAGATCAAGCTGAAGATCGAGAACGGCCTGCCGGAGCTCAAGAAGACCGAGCCGGCCTCGGCGGAAGCCAAGGACGAAAAGCCGGTGCAAAACCCCTCGCCGGAAGGCACGGCGGTCGACCGCAAGTCCTGATCGCATGCCTGACGCCGACCCGCTCTCGGGCTTTGCCGTCCTTGAACGGGCGCCGGCCAAGATCAACCTCGCGCTCGCCGTCGTCGGCCAGCGCGAGGATGGCTATCACCTCCTCGAAAGCCTCGTGACCTTCACCGCCTATGGCGATCGCATCGGCCTGTCGCCGGCGGCGGAGGATCGTTTCACGCTATCCGGCCGCTTTGCAGAGGCGCTTGCGGCCGATGGCGACAATCTCGTCACCCGGGCGCGCGATCGGCTGCGGGCCGCGCTGGCGAACCATGGCCAGGCCGCCCCGCCGGTGCACATCCATCTCGAAAAGAACCTGCCCATCGCATCGGGCATCGGCGGGGGATCGGCAGATGCGGCGGCGACCCTGCGCGGGCTTCTGGCACTCTGGCAGGCAGACCTACCGAAGAACGAGCGCGACGCCATCGCCATCGGCCTCGGCGCAGACGTGCCGATGTGTCTTGTCGGCCAGCCGCTGATGGCCCGCGGCGTCGGCGACAGCCTCACGCCGCTGACCATGCCGTCCATGTCGATCGTGCTCGCCAATCCCATGGTCGGCGTCTCGACACCGGCGGTCTTCAAGGCGCTCGCCTCCAAGCACAATCCACCCTTCATTCCCGTCACCGGCCGTGAAGGCTGGGTGAGCCTGCTTTCGCGGCTGCGCAACGACCTGGAACCCCCTGCCCGGCAGCTCTGCCCCGAGATCGCGTCTCTTTCGCAGAGCCTCTCGGCCACAGACGCGGATCTCGTGCGCATGTCCGGTTCCGGCGCGACATGCTTCGCGCTATACCCATCCGATGACGCCGCCCAAGCCGCTGCCACTGATCTCGGCAGACAGCATCCGCATTGGTTCTTCGTGGCGACCCGCACAGTTGGAGCGACCCATGGCACGCATTGACGAGACAAGGCCCTTCATCCCGGTCGGTATTGCCGTGCTCACCGTGTCTGATACGCGCACGCCCGACACGGATCGCTCCGGCGACACGCTCGTCGCCCGCATCGCTGAGGCAGGCCACCGGCTCGCCGCCCGCGCCATCGTGACGGACGACGTCGCCGAAATCCGCGCGACGGTGGAGGCCTGGACGCGCGACGAGGCGATCGACGTCGTCATCACCACCGGCGGCACGGGTTTTACCGGCCGCGATGTGACGCCGGAAGCGCTGGAGCCGATCTTCGAAAAACGCATGGACGGCTTTTCCGAAGTCTTCCACCGCATCTCCTACGACAAGATCGGCACCTCGACGATCCAGTCGCGCGCGACCGGCGGCGTCACCAATGCCACCTTCATCTTCGTGCTGCCGGGCTCGCCGGGCGCCTGCAAGGATGCCTGGGACGGCATTCTCAAGGCGCAGCTCGACTATCGCCACATGCCCTGCAACTTCGTGGAAATCATGCCGCGGCTCGACGAGCACCTGAAGCGCACGGCCGGCTGACCTGTTCCATAGGAGACTGCGCACCCCCGCATCGCCCCCTATGACTTTCCCAGCAATCGAAAAGTTGAGGAGAGACCAATGGGACGCACGATCAACGGCACCAACCGCGCAGACCGCTTCGTACAAGGCAGCAGCTTCAACAATGTCGAAGTGACGATTTTTGCGCGCGGTGGCAACGACACCATCATCCTCAACCGCACCGACGATTTCGGCGGCCGCAACCAGGTGGATGCCGGCGCCGGAAACGACAGCGTCGTCAACATGAAGGAAGACGGCAGCGTCATCCTCCTCGGCGCGGGCAACGACACCTATGTCGGCACCGGCTTCGGCTCCTTCGTCAACGAGCGCGCCGACATCGTCAAGGCCGGCGCCGGCAACGACAAGATCGCCGTCAGCACCTTCAAGAGCAGCTATTTCGGCGAGGGCGGCAACGACCGCTTCTTCTCCGTCGGCGAGCAGAACACCTTTCATGGCGGCTCGGGCGTCGATTCGATCAGCTATCTCCCGCGCGACGACGACAATGTGGTGGGCGGCACCGGCGTCGGCATCGATCTCGGCAACGGCCTGGCGCAGACCGGGTCCAACCGTTTCGAGCGCCTGATCAGCATCGAGAATGCCGAGGGCACCAATGCCGGCGACATTCTCTTCGGCTCCAGCGTCTCGAACATATTGAAGGGTCTTGGTGGCGACGACCAGATTGCCGGGCGCGGCGGCAACGACGTGCTTACCGGCGGCCGCGGCATGGACCTGTTGCAGGGCGACAGCGGCGCCGACCGTTTCGACTTCAACGGCGTCTTCGAATCGGCGGTGGGCGCGCGACGCGACGTCATCCTCGATTTCACCCACGGCGAAGGCGACAAGATCGACCTGCGCGACATCGACGCCAATGCCGGCCGCGGCGGCAACCAGGCTTTCGCCTTCATCGGCGGCAACGATTTTTCCGGCAATGCCGGCGAGCTTCGCATCCAGGGCGGCGTGGTGTCCGGCGACGTCAACGGCGACGGCCAGGCCGATTTCGAGATCGAGGTCCGTGGGCTGGACGGCCTCTTCCGCAGTGACTTCCTGCTTTAATCCACGCTCTCGGCCCGCATGGCCTTCACCGCCCAGGCAGGCACGATCTCGGCGACCAGTTTTCGCACGCCCGAGCGGCCCGCCATGTCGGCGAGCGCCATGCCGGTGCGCACGGTCGCCGATGCCTGACGCTTGCTGACGAGATACCCCTGCTCCAGCGGCGCGGCGCGGCGCGCAAACCGCTTGAAGAACGGCCGGCGATGGTTGCGCGAGCCGAGAAAACGCGCCGGGTTCTTGTTGATCGACACATGATCGACGATGGCATCGACCCAGCCGGCCAGCGGGCGCGCGCCCGGCTCCAGCAGCAGCAGCCAGTCGCCGCGGGCGGAGCGCACGACATCCTTCATGTCCCAGCTCGTCAGGAACCGGCAGCCTGCCGCATCCGCCACCTTGGCCGAGCCGTCGCGCGAACCGTGGTCGAGCACGATCACGTCGCGCACGATGCCCTGCACGGCGCCCGTGACCAGCGCCGACAACGTCTGCGCAAGCTCGGCCTCGTTGTCGCGGCATTCCAGGATGATTGTCAGCATTCCTTTGCAATACCGCATTGCAGCATGGATTTCCACCGCCCCCGCCCCGCCATGTTCCCGCATGGTTAGAAAGCATGGTTAGCGGCGCGGGGAATTTTGTTCTTGCATTGTTCTGGTTTCGGCGATAGGAATATAGTCATTGGAACGGGGGTCTGCCCCGCCGGAGACAGCCATGAACGATCTTGCCGATCTCAGGCAGGGCTCCCTCGCGCCCGGCCACACGAAAGACGTTGCCGAGGCGCTGATGGCACAGACGGGCATGCGCGTCGATGGGGACCGCCGGCGCGGCCGCGGGGCCGGGCTCAACTTCACCGGCCGGTTCGAGCCGGTGACGCGCGAGACCGTCGACGACGGCTGGCAGACACTGGAGGAACTTCCGCCCTTCCGCACCGAGGTGCAGGTGGAAAAGCCGCGCACGATCATCACCAGCAACGATTCGCCCGACATTCCCTTCGACCGCTCGATCAATCCCTATCGCGGTTGCGAGCACGGATGTATCTATTGTTTCGCCCGGCCGACCCATGCCTTCATGGGCCTCTCCGCTGGCCTCGATTTCGAGGCGAAGCTGTTTGCCAAGCCAGATGCGCCGAAACTGCTGGAGCGCGAGCTTTCCAAGCCCGGCTACAAGCCGCGGGTCATCGCGATCGGCACCAACACCGATCCCTACCAGCCGATCGAGAAGGAATGGCGCATCATGCGCCAGATCCTCGAAGTGCTGGATGCCGCCAATCATCCCGTGTCGATTGTCACCAAGTCGGCGCTGGTCATGCGCGACATCGACATCCTCGGCCGCATGGCGGCGCGTGGGCTCGCCTGGGCCGGCATCTCGGTCACCACGCTCGACCGCAAGCTGGCACGCACCATGGAACCGCGCGCCGCGACCCCGCCGCGCCGGCTGGAAGCCATTCGCGCGCTGTCAGAAGCCGGCATCCCGGTCGCCATCATGATGGCGCCGATCATTCCCGGCCTCAACGACCACGAGATCGAGCGCGTGCTCGATTCGGGTAAGGCGGCCGGTGCCTGCGAGGCAAGCTATGTGCTGCTCCGCCTGCCGCTGGAAGTAAGCCCGCTCTTCCGCGACTGGCTTCTACGCCATTATCCGGACCGCTACCGCCACGTCATGTCGCTGGTGCGTTCGATGCGCGGCGGCAAGGACTACGACGCGGAATTCGGTAAGCGCATGAAGGGCGCTGGTCCCTATGCCTGGCAGATCGCCCGCCGCTTCGAGATGGCAGCCAAGCGGCTGGAGTTGACCCGCACCCGCCGCAGTCTCGCCAGCGACCAGTTCGTGCCGCCCTCGGGCAGCGGCGTCCAGCTCTCGCTGCTTTAGCTGTACCCCGGGCGTTCCCGGGTCGTGCGAAAACGACATTCGCCGGGCATTCGCGCCCGGCATCATCTTCCGGCCCGTCTTCCCCGGGCGTGCCGGTTGCTCCTCCGGCATCCGCCTCCTGCCGGGGGACTTGCAGGGAATCGGACGGATGTGCGAGGTTCGCCGCATGTCCCGTCCCGCATCCTCCGATTCCCGCCTTCTTTTCGACCTGCCCGAAGGGCCGGATTTCCTGATGGAGCTTGCCGCCCGCAAGCGCGGCCTCTGGCCGGTCGCCGGCACGGACGAGGCGGGCCGCGGCCCGCTCGCCGGTCCCGTCGTCGCGGCGGCCGTGGTGCTCGATCCGGACAACATTCCGGAGGGGCTGAACGATTCCAAGCAGCTGAGCGCCGCGAAGCGCGAGCAGCTCTTCACGCTCATCATGCAATCGGCCTTCGTCTCCGTCGCCTCCAGCTGCTCGCGCCGCATCGACGTCATCGACATCCGCAAGGCAAGCCTCGATGCCATGCGCCGGGCCGTCGCCGGGCTCGAAGTCGCCCCCAAGCTGGTTCTTGCCGACGGTCGCGACGTGCCGCCCGGCCTCGCCTGCGAAGGCCGCGCCGTCGTCAAGGGCGATGCCCGCTCCGTCTCCATCGCCGCCGCCTCAATCGTCGCCAAGGTCATGCGCGACCGCATGATGGCGCGGGCGGAAGCCACCTTCCCCGGCTACGGCTTCGCCCTCCACGCCGGCTATGCCACCGAGGTGCACCGCAAGGCGATCCAGGCCATCGGCCCCTGCCGACTGCACCGCATGAGTTTTCGCCCGCTCAAGCAGGAATAGTCCAGCCCTGTTCCATCCGGAACAGCGCGTAGCGGGGCGATATGGGAAAGTCTGATCACTGGATGAGAGAGGCTCATCCCTCAGAGATCAGGAGAGACCCCCATGCGCAAGATCATCGTTTCCGCCACCGTTGCCCTCGTTGCAGCCGTTTCCTTCGCCGCCCCTTCGCAGGCCGGCTACTACAGCTACGGCTACAAGCCGCATTGCTTCGTCAAGAAGATCCATTCCTACGACTACTACGGCAACCTGATCGTCAAGAAGATCAAGATCTGCAAGTAAGTGCCCCCCACTGACCTCCTCGAAGGCCCGGATGTTCCCCTGCATCCGGGTCTTTTGCCGTCCGCCAAAAAGCAAAAAAGCCGGATTGCTCCGGCCCTGTTCCATGCGGAACAGCGGGCGGCGGGGCGATGTGGGAAAGTCTGATCACTGGATGAGAGAGGCTCATCCCTCAGAGATCAGGAGAGACCCCATGCGCAAGATCATTGTTTCCGCCACCGTCGCCCTCGTTGCAGCCGTTTCCTTCGCTGCGCCTTCCCAGGCCGGCTACTACAGCTACGGCTACAAGCCGCATTGCTTCGTCAAGAAGATCCACTCCTACGACTACTACGGCAACCTGATCGTCAAGAAGATCAAGATCTGCAAGTAAGCGTCACCCCCAACTGACCTCCCCGAAGGCCCGGATGTTTCCCCGCATCCGGGTCCTTTGCCGTCCGGCCCAAACAGCAAAAAGGCCGGATCGCTCCGGCCTTTTTCAAATCATGCTGTGGAAGAACCTCAGTTGAGGCGGGTCTTCACTTCGCTGATGGCGTTGTCGAAGAGTGCCTTGCCGGTGGCGGCATCGGCCTTGGCGGCGATGACCTTTTCGGCGGCGGCGACCGCGAGGTCGACGGCGGCGGCGCGCACGGCGTTGATCGCGTCGGCTTCCGCCTGCTTGATCTTCTGCTCGGAGAGCACCGTGCGGCGGGCGACGTATTCCTCTGTCTTCTGCTTGGCTTCCGCGGTCAGCAGGCTCGCTTCGCGCTCAGCGGCGGCGACGATGCTGGCGGCTTCCGCCTCGGCATCCTTGCGCTTGCGCTGGTATTCGGCGAGCAGGTGCTGGGCTTCCTCGCGAAGGCGCTTAGCTTCCGCCAGCTCGTTCTGGATCTTTTCCGCGCGGGCGTCGAGGCCCTTGGCCATCATGCCCGGAACCTTGAGGTAGGCGATGAGGGCCAGGAACAGCAGGAGGCCGACAAAGGCATAGAATGTTGCGTCGAATGCCATGGGATGCTCCTTATTCGCCTGCGGCCGATTTGACGGCCGAAGCGACTTCGGCCTTGGTGGCCTTGGCGCCGATCAGCTGCTCGACCACGGCTGCCGTGGTTTCCTCGGCGATGGCGCCGACATCGGCGAGCGCCTTGGCCTTGATTTCGGCGATGCGGGTTTCGGCACCGGCGATCTTTTCCTGCAGCGAGGCTTCGATCTTGGCGCGCTCGGCGTCGGCCTTGGCCTTGGCTTCGTCGCGGGCGGTCGAGGCGATCGCATTGCCCTTGGCGCGGGCGGTGGCGAGATCCTGCTCGTAGGCAGCGATCGCGGCATCCGCTTCGGCTTTCAGGCGCGAGGCTTCGTCGAGATCCTGCGCGATGCGGTCATGGCGGGTCTCGAGGATCGAGCCGATGCGCGGAATGACGACCTTCGACATGAGAAGGTAGAACAGACCGAAGGTGATCGCCAGCCACAGGAGCTGCGATGCGAACGTGGTCTGGTCGAAAGGCGGGAAGACGCCGGTGGCGTGTTCGTCGCCATGGGCCACACCCGTTTCGGTGTGCGTTTCGCCTGCCGGCTGAGCCGCATGCGCGTCCGCAGGGGTCTCATGCGTTTCCGCAGAGGTTGCCGCCTGGGCGATTTCGAAAGGGGTGGACTCGGCCGATGCCAAGGTCACAGACATGCTGACCTCCAGGGGGCATTCTCAATCATGTACGAAACGTACGATGGACCACGGCCCTGTCGGGCCATGGTCCAGTCCTCGGCCGATATCAGACGGCGAAGAGGAGGAGGAGAGCGATGAGCAGCGAGAAGATGCCCAGAGCTTCCGTAACGGCGAAGCCGAATACGAGACGGCCGAACTGGCTGTCAGCGGCAGACGGATTGCGCAGAGCGCCGGCAAGGTAGTTGCCGAAGATGTTGCCGAGGCCGAGAGCCGTGCCGGCGAGACCGAACGTGGCAAGACCTGCGCCGATGAACTTTGCTGCTTCCGCTTCCATGATGAACTCCTTGAATGGGTTGTTGCGGCTTATGAGCGACGCCCGAAGGCGCCGGCGACTGTTTCCTTAGTGACCACCCGGATGCACGGCATCGTTGAGGTACATGCATGTCAGAACTGCGAAGACGTAGGCCTGCAGGAACGACACGAGGAATTCGAGACCGGTCAGGGCGACGGTCATGAGAAGGGGCAGGATCGAGCCGACCACACCGACGGCGCCGAGGGCGCTGAGCGAAGTGACGAAGCCGGCGAAGACCTTCAGCGTGATGTGACCCGCCAGCATGTTGGCGAAAAGACGGATCGAGAGGCTGATCGGACGCGAGAGGAACGAGATGACCTCGATCGAGACGACCAGCGGCAGGAGCGCGCCGGGCACGCCCGACGGCACGAAGAGCTTGAGGAAGCCGAAACCGTGCTTGTAGAAGCCGTAGACGACGACCGTGCCGATGACGAGCAGCGCCAGCGCAAAGGTGACGATGATCTGGCTCGTGACGGTGAAGAAGTAGGGCATCATGCCGAGCAGGTTTGCCGTCAGCACGAACATGAAGAGCGAGAAGACGAACGGGAAGAACTTCATCCCGTGGCTGCCCGCCCCTTCCCGGAGCATCGAGGCGATGAACTCGTAGGACATTTCCGAGACCGACTGCATGCGGCTCGGGACCAGGCCGCGCTGGCCGGTCGTGAAGTAGAGGAAGCCCGTGGCGACCGCGACGGTGGCGACCATGAAGAGCGAGGCGTTGGTGAACGAGAAATCGATACCGCCGATTTCGATCGGAACAATCTTGTTGACCAGGAACTGATGGGTCGGATCGTTGGACACCGCTTATCTCTCTCGCTTGCCCGCCTTGCGGCGGAAGTCACCCATTAAGTGGACCGCACCCTCAGGCGCCATCCTTCGTCTCGGTTTCTTTCCGCCCGCTCCCGGCCTTGCCGGGATCGCGCCCGGCCAGCCTGTCGACCGGATGGGGCGATGCCACCATGCCAGCCGCGCGCATGACGTTCAGAACGCCGGCGCAGAAGCCGAGGAGCAGAAGAACGATCATCCCCCACGGCCCTGTACCTGCAAAATGGTCCAAAAGATAGCCCAGAAGCGCCCCGACGATGACGGCAGCGACGAACTCGCTCGAGAGCTTCATGGCCACCGCGTAGCCCTTGCGGCTCTCGGATGCCCGCGCCTCGGCGGCCTGTTCCGCCCCGTCGTCCTTGCGCCGTTCCGCGAGTTCCGCGTCCAGGCGCTTCAGCCGGTCTTCCAGACTTCCCTTTTGCTGATCGGTCATGGCGTCCTCCCGTTCGTTCCCGCCGGAGCTTTCGCCCCATTGCGGACATATTGAAGGCTAGGATTCAAGCCATATCCGACCCCTTTCGAAGTCGGCCGCAACATAGTTTTAGGTGCCAGCATAGTCAAGGCATGGCGAAGCTTTGCGCCACAGCAAATATATTGAAGAAAATCAATAAATTATCGGGATTCACGCCGGAGGCGCGACCGATCGTCCCGGGAATCGTTTCCGCATGTGCGCGGACTCACCCTTGAGCCGCGACAGCGCGCCCCTCAGCTCCAGCCGCCGCCATAGGTGCGGTAGAAGATGTGCTGGCCGATCTTGGCGACCCGCTTCATGGTGCGGCCCCAGGGCGGGTTTACATAGGTGGCGTGGTAATGCGTGGCCGAGCCGACGTCGTCGAGCCAGATCTTGCCGGCGGTGACCGCCATGGCGATCTCCTTGGCGGTCTTCCAGTGCCAGGGGGCGAGAATCAGGTCGGGAATGCGGTCGCAGGCAAAGGAGAACTGGCAGCGGTTGCGCCAGTTTTCGTTCTGGTAAACGACGCCGCAGATGGTGTTCGGATAGCTGGGGTTGCGCACGCGGTTCAGGATGACCTGCGCCACGGCAGCCTGGCCCTTCACCTCCTCGCCCCGCGCCTCGAAATAGATGCCTTCGGCGAGGCATTTCTGTTCCTTGGCGGTGAAGACACCGGCCGGCAGCGGGGTCGCGGCCCAGGCGTGGTCTTCCGGAGAGATGTCGGGAATGAAGCGGCCGAGTTCCTTGTTCGGCTTCAGGATCGAATCGAAGGGTGATTCCCGGGCGTAATCCGGCTCGACGCGGGCATAGGCGGTGGCGAGGATGTCGGCCTTGTCGCTGGTGACGAGGCTTGCGATCATCGGCGAGAGGCCCTCGTCCTTATGGACCGGCTTCTTCTTGTAGAAGGCCGTGGCGATCTCGATCTCCTTGCCCTTGATCTGCGGCTTGGCGAAGGCCATGCGCTCGCCGGTGTCGAAGACCGGCGAGAAGATCGCGCTGGTGCGCTCCAGGATGGAGCCGGCGGTAAAGCCCTTCGGCGGCGTGACCGGCAGGACGGCGATGATGCGGCCCTTCTTGTCTCGGCGGTTGACGCGGTCCTCGTCGGGAATGCCGCCCTTGCCCTTGTGCTCGCTGCGCAGCGCCGCCTTGACGCCGCCCGGCAGTTCCACGCCGGCACCGCTCTCGATGCCGCCGGTGGTCATGGCGTCTGCAAAGGCGATCTCGACTTCGTGGATGGAGCCGGCGGGTGAGCGGGTCAGCACCATGGTCTGGTTGCCGCCCTTGCGGTTGAGGCCGGAAAGGTAGGTGGCGAGGTCCGTATGGGCCGCCTGGGTGGGAAAGCCGGCGACGATGCCGAGGCCGACGACGAGTGGGATCTTCCATTCCCGCTTGGCAAGGGTCTCGCGCAATTCCGCTGCGCATCCTTGCCGGAACTGCCGCAGGAAGGCCAGGAAGCGCCCTGCCCCTGCATGACGAATGCTACGCTTACGCAACTTTTTACTCCGCACGCATGCGCAGGCACGCCGCCACTATCCGATGGCGTGTCTTCCTGCCCGAAACTGACTGTATGGGAGCCCTGCCGCGCCGAAGCACGGGCCCGAAGCGGCTCGTTGTCAGGGTAAAATGAAGCATTAACCTTGATGGTTGGTTAATGCTGATAAACCGCATTGGGGAGGCCAGTCACCTCCCCTTCACATTTTCGTCAGATGACGACGTGCGAGCCAAGCTCGACGACACGATTGGTCGGCAGGCGGAAGTAATCGGAGGGGTCGGTCGCGATATTGGCGAGCGCGATGAACAGCCGGTCCTGCCACATCGGCATGCCCGATTCGGCATCCGGGACCAGCTTGCGGCGGCCGAGATAGAATGAGGTCGACATGATGTCGAACTTGTGCCCCGCCTTTCGCATAAGGCCGAGCGCGTGCGAGACGTTCTGCGTCTCCATGAAACCGAAGCGCATCTCGATCCGCGAGAATCGGTCGGAAATCCGCTCCACCGAGAATCGCTCGGCGGGGATGACGCGCGGCGTGTTGGACGTCTTGACGGTCAGGATGAAGTTCTGCTCGTGCAGGACGTGATTGTGCTTGATGTTGTGCAGCAGCGCCGCGGGCGCAAAATCCGGATCGCTGGTCAGGAAGATCGCCGTGCCGGTGACCTGCACCGGCGCATGCGCGCTCTGCTTCTCAACCGACTTTACGAAGGCCGGCAGCGGCACCTCGATGCGGCGTGTCTTGTCGCGCAGGATGCGGGTGCCGCGCGTCCAGGTCCACATCAGCACCACGACGGCACCGGCGATGGCCACCGGCACATAGCCGCCGTCATGCACCTTGAGCAGGTTTGCGCCGAGGAAGGTCAGTTCGAGCAGGAAGAGCGGCAGCAGCACGGCGACGGTGGCCAGCAGCGACCAGCGCCAGCGTTTGCGAAGGAACTCGAAGGCGAGAACGGTCGTCACCACCATCGCGCCGGTGACCGAGATGCCGTAGGCGGTCGCGAGCGCCTCGGACGAGCCGAAGATGAAGACCAGCATCATCACGCCGAACAGCAGCACCGTGTTGACGCCCGGCAGGTAAATCTGGCCGGTCTGGGTTTCGGATGTGTGGAAGATTTCCATACGCGGCAGGAAGCCCAGATGGATCGCCTGCCGCGTCAGCGAAAAGGCGCCGGTAATGACGGCCTGGCTGGCGATGATAGTCGCCGCCGTCGCCAGGATGACGACGGGCAGCAGCGCCCATTTCGGGAACATCAGGAAGAACGGGTTGGAGATCGTCTCGGGATGCGCAAGCACCAGCGCGCCCTGGCCGAGATAGTTCAGCGTCAGCGCCGGGAAGACCAGACAGAACCATGCCCACTGGATCGGCCGGCGGCCGAAATGGCCGAGATCGGCATAAAGCGCTTCCGCGCCGGTGACCGTCAGGAAGACGGCGCCGAGCACGACGAGACCAACATAACCTTCGCTCAGCATGAAAAGCACGGCGTAGTAGGGGTTGAAGGCCGCAAGGATGCCGAGATCGTCGCTGATATGGTTGAGGCCGGCAATGCCCATGACGATGAACCAGATGGCCGTGATCGGACCGAAGAATTTCGACACAGCGGCCGTGCCCCAGGACTGCACGGCAAAGAGCATCACCAGGATGACGACCGATATGGGCACGACATAGTCGCCGAGCGTCGGCGTCACCAGTTTCAAACCCTCGACGGCCGACAGAACCGAGAGCGCCGGCGTGATCATCGCGTCGCCGATGAAGAGGGCGGCCCCGACGGCCGCCAGGAAGAACAGCACGGCGGCGTGGTTGCCCGCGGTCTTGGTGAGCAGCGCAAGCAGGGAAAGAGTGCCGCCCTCGCCGTGGTTGTCGGCGCGCAGCAGGAAGAGCACGTATTTCAGCGTGACGATGATCGTCAGCGTCCAGATCATCAGCGAGATCAGGCCGATCACCTCGACGCGCGACACGCCATCGTCGGCGACCGGGCGGAGCGCCTCGCGGAAGGCATAGAGTGGGCTCGTGCCGATATCGCCATAGACGACGCCGACGGAGCCGAGGGCGAGAAGGAACAGTGTGCGCGCCCTGTTGTGGGAATGCGGGGCGCTACCGGCGTGTTCGTGCATGGGGCGATCAGGCTCTAGAGCCAGCCTTTCCAGCGAAAGAAGAAGAACGGGAGGATTGCCGACAGCAGCATGGCCGCCAGCGTCAGCGGGTAGGCATAGGCAATGTGCAGTTCAGGCATGAATTCAAAGTTCATGCCGTAGGTGGAGGCGATCAGTGTCGGCGGAAGCAGCACGACGGAGGCGATCGAGAAGATCTTGATGATGGCGTTCTGCTCGAGATTGATGAGACCGAGCGAGGCATCGAGCAGGAAGGTGATGTTGCCGGCGACGAAGCTCGCATGTTCGGACAGCGACTGCACGTCCCGCGTCACCGTGCGGCAGAGTTCGAGGCTCTCGCGATCGGATTGCAGCGCCGGCACGCCGTGCAGGAAGGTCAGCATGCGCGAGAGCGACATGAGGCTGTCGCGCGCCTTGGCGACGAGGCGGTGCAGCGCGGAGACCTGCACGACGCGGTCTTCCAGGTAGTGCGCGGGCCGTCGGCTGAGATGGTGGTTGCCGAAGACCTCCAGGGAGAGCTTGTCGGCGCGACCGACCGCGATCTCCAGGATTTCGGCGGTGCGGTCGGCGATGGTTTCGAGAAGCCGCGTGATCAGCACCGTCGGCGAGGCGCAGCCGCCCGGGATGCGGTGCATGCCGGCCTTGAACAGCGAGAACGAACGCGGCTCGGCATAACGCACGGTCAAAAGCCTGTCCGGGGTCAGGATGAAGGCGACGTCGGTCAGGTGCGGCAGGTCGCTTTCCGCCTTCACCATCAGCGAGGCGGTCATGTAGGTCGCGTTGCCATCGGTGTAGAGGCGGCTCGACGGCTCGATGTCCTTGAGTTCGTCGCGGGTCGGCACATCGATCCGGAGCGCCTTCTCGATCAGCGCCTCGTCCTCGCGTGTCGGCTCCATGAGGTCCACCCACACGGCACGATCGAGAATCTCGGCGGCGGCGGAATCGCTTTCCGCCGGCAGGGTGCATGCCTCGCCGTTGGGACGGAAAACCGTGATCACCGGCGAATGGCTCCGGAACGGACCATCGCTCACACTCCTGATTGAACGCCGCCTGTGGCGGGGTTGGCCGCGCATATTGCGCGGCGCAACATAAAAATCAAGCTTACGGCGCTGAACGCGGTTGGGGACCGAAAGGTTCGCCTATTCGAAGACGATGGCCGGGGCGCCGCGACCACCCTTGCCCTGCACCGCCTGCAGCTCCTCCCAGACCCGGGTGGCGATGGCGCGGTAGGTCTTTGCCGCCGCACCCTCCGGGTTGGAGACGACGACTGGCGTGCCGGCATCGGAGGTCTCGCGGATATCCATGGTCAGCGGCACCTCGCCGAGGAAGGGCACGCCGATGCGCTCCGCCTCCTTGCGCGCGCCGCCATGGCCGAAGATGTCGTAGCGGTTGCCGGTATCGGGCGCGATGAAATAGCTCATGTTCTCGACGATGCCGAGCACCGGCACCTCGACCTTGTTGAACATGTTGAGACCTTTTCGCGCGTCGATCAGCGCGAGGTCCTGCGGCGTCGAGACGATGACGGCACCGGCGAGCGGCACCTGCTGGGCCATGGTGAGCTGGGCATCGCCCGTGCCGGGCGGCATGTCGACGACGAGCACGTCGAGCTCGCCCCAGGCGACCTCGCGCAGCATCTGCATCAGCGCCGACTGGATCATCGGCCCGCGCCAGATCATCGCCACTTCCTCGTCGACGAGGAAGCCCATCGACATAACCTTGATGCCGTAATTCTCCATCGGCTTGATGATACGGCCGTCGATCTGCTGCGGCCGGCCGGAAATCTGGAGAAGCCGGGGCATGGAGGGGCCGTAGATATCGGCATCGAGGATGCCGACGCGCAGGCCATTGACCTTGAGCCCCAGAGCCAGGTTGACCGCGGTGGTCGATTTGCCAACGCCGCCCTTGCCGGAGGCGACCGCGATGATGGCGCCCACACCCGGGATGCCGGATTTTGCGCGCTGCTGCGGCTGCGCCGGCGTGGCATGGGCGTGGCCTGTGTGGGAGTGGCCTGCATGAGAATGACCGGCGTCGCCGCGGCCTGGCGGCGGCGGGGCGGGTGCGCGCGTGGCGGCGGGGCCGGTGGCAGCGCGCTTATCGGCGGTCAGTGCCACCATGGCGGCCTTGATGCCGGGGATTTCCTTGACGACGCGCTCGGCGGCAGCGCGCATCGGATCGAGCTCACGGGCGCGGTCGGCCGGCACGGTGATCGAGAAATAGGCCTTGCCGTCGGAGATGAAGACGTCCGAGACGAGGCCGAGATCGACGATATTGCCGTCCATCTCCGGCCCGCGCACCGTGCGCAACCGTTCCAGCACCTGTTCCTTGCTTACATCCGTCATGAAACCCTCGATCGTCCTGTCGTGGCGTCAAACCACAGCCCTGCCCCCGTAGATAGTGTACGGGACGGCCATCGCCAAACGAATTTCCCTGCGACAGAAAGCTCAGGCGATCAGCCCGCGGCGGATCGCCTTGACCACCGCCTGGGTGCGGTTGACCGCTTCCAGCTTGCGGGTGACCTGGTTGAGATAGTGGTTCACCGTGTGCTCGGAAAGGCCGAGGATTTCGGCGATCTCCAGGCTCGTCTTGCCCGCTGCCGTCCAGCTCAGGCACTGGATCTCGCGTTCGGTGAGCACCACCTGGCCGGATTTCCACGCGGCACCGATCTCGGCCAGCCGGTTGAACAGGTGCACGGAAATCATCTGCAGCATCAGCCGGTCGTCGCGTGCCAGCGTCGGGCCCTCGCCGCCCCAGACGACCGCGCCGCGATTGCCGAGTGCATCGTGGACCGGGAAGAAATGGCCGACCAGCATGCCGTGATTGGTCATCATGTCGAGCAGTTCGGTAAAATCCGCCTGCTCGGAGGATTCGCCGATCCATTCGCGCATGTCATACGTAAAAGGCACCGTGGTGAGCCGCAGCTTCCGGATTCCGGCGGAGTGGCGCACCATGCGCAGGGCATCGTATTTGCCGAGAATTTCCTGCGGCCAGTTGCTGACGATGGAGTAGGCCGACAGCTTTTCCGCCTCGAAGCCCGGCAGGTTGAAGACGATGAAGAATTTGAGCCCGTATTCCTCGCACTTGCGCCGCATATAGCGCACGATATCGAACTGCGTTTCGAGGGCGGCGATGTCGCTGCCCTCGTCCTGTAGCTGGTTGTCGGTGCTGCTTGTCTCGTCAGCTGTCATGGTCCCCCGCAATTTTGTTCTTAGCCTTGAGCAACTGGAGCCGAGCCGCACGTGTTCCAGAAAATCGCAAGGTTTTTTTGTGCATCAGTTCAGAAGTCCGGCGCGGATCGCCTTTGCGACCGCCTGGACCCGGTTGACGGCATCAAGCTTGCGCGTCGCCCGGTTGAGATAGTGGTTGACCGTATATTCCGACAGGCCGAGAATTTCCGACATCTCGACACTCGTTTTCCCGGCAGAAGCCCAGGACAGGCACTCGATCTCGCGGCGCGAGAGAGAGACGTTCTGCCGGCGCCCGGCGCGCAGGTCGACGACCTCGGTGAAGATGAGGTTGGCGACCGCGTTGAGCTCGGCCATTTCGCGCGGATTGAGGGCTTCGCGCGTGCCGCCGAATGCAAGCGCGCCGCGCAGGCCGGCCGAATTGTGCGCCGGGAAATAGGCCCCGCGCGACAGGCCGTGCTGATCGAAAAGGCAAGCTGCAATCGCCGACTTGCCATCGATCCGCCCACGGTTCGTGCGGTCCGCATCATAGGTGAAAGGGTTGGTGCTCTGGCGCAGTCGCTCGATGACGGGGCTGCCGAAAATCAGGCCGGCATGGTCGTATGTCTTGAGCATCTCGTCCGGCCAGGACGTCAGCAGCACATTGGAGGAGAAATCGGTCGACGTTTCGGAAGGAACGTTGATCAGCAGGTAGCTGCGAAAGCCATAATGCTTGGCGAGGCCATCCAGCGTCTCGGCAACATCCTCCTCCGAGCCCAGAGTCGAGGGACTGACGTCCCAGCGATGCCGAAGCTGTGCAGATGTCGTGTGAAATCGATCCGCCATATCCATTTTCCTTCAGCACGCACGCGAACGTGCGGCAAAACATGCCGACACGATGCACTGCTTGCTTCAGGAACCCCCGTATCCCAATGCAAGTATGTAAGATGAACCGCGCCTCAAGTTCGCGGGTGAGCGACGCAAATCTGAGCCGGCCGAAAAGGAAGCTAATGGTGCCCCCATCCCGCGTCCAGCGCGATTTTCTAATTTACCGTAAAATGGGGGTCGAAGACAACCATGCCATTATTTACGTACCTCAAACCTCGACCTACCGTTGCGGGCCGAGGCGAGCCGCCAGTTCCGCCGTGATGGCGCGGGCAGCATGGCTGACGCGCGGCGCCCAGCCGTCGAGCTGCTCCTGCCCGACCCGATAGGCCGGCCCCGTCACCGAAACGCCCGCGAAAAGCGCGCGGCCGGCATCGAAGACCGGGGCTGCGACGCAGCGGATGCCGGGCTCGTGCTCCTCCCGGTCGAAGGCTATGCCGCTCGCCCGGATTTCCGAAAGTTCGGCGAGAAGCGACGCTCGGTCGGCGAGCGTCTGCGGCGTAAAGCAGCGGAATTCCAGGCCCGACAGGATGACATTGAGCGCGGCCGCATCGAGCACCGACAACGCCGCCTTGCCGACGCCGGTGCAATAGACGGGCGAGGCATTGCCGATCTGCGAATTCATGCGCACGGCCTGCCGGCTCTCCACCTTGTCGAGATAGATGATTTCCCGCCCGCGCAGGACCCCGAGATGCACGGTCTCGCCGGTCTCCCGGTGCAGCGCTTCGAGAAAGGGCGCGGCGACGGCGCGGAATTCGTTGCGCGCCCAGCTGGCGGAGGCGAGTTTCAGCAGGCGCAGGCCGGGCGTATAGGAATGGTCGGGGCGCAGTTCCAGGAGCCCCTCCTGCACCAGATGGGAAAGCTGGCGGTGCAGCGTGCCGCGCGGCTGGCCGCTGACGGCGAGCACGTCGGTGAAGCGCATGGGGCGGTCGGCAAGCGCCACCGTCTCCAGCACGGCGATCGCCTTTCCGAGCGTGCCGGTGGCCGCACCGCCCTCGTCCTGCCGTTCCGGTTCCATTGTCGCAGCTCCCGCCGATCCCTTGACAGAGGCGTATAGTAACGGAATAATTCCGAATAATCAAACTCAGTTCCAAATAATGGAATTTATATCGGGAGCGTGACGATGGCGAGCCGCTATTCGGACCTCGCAGGACAGGGCGTTTTCATCACCGGCGGCGGATCGGGCATCGGGGCGGCACTGGTCGCGGGTTTTGCTGCCGAGGGTGCCCGCGTCGCCTTCGTCGACATTGCCGAGGCGGAGAGCCGCGCGCTCGTCTCCGAGCTTGACGGCAAGGTCGCCCACCTGCCGCATTTCATACGGGTGGACCTGCGCGATATCGCGGCCCTGCGCAGCGCGGTCAACGAGGCGGCGGCGGTGCTCGGCGGCATCCGCGTGCTCGTCAACAATGCCGCGCGCGACGACCGGCATGATCTTGACACCGTCGAACCGGACTACTGGGACGACAACCAGGCGGTCAACCTGCGCCCTCACTTCTTCGCCGCGCAGGCCGTCGCCCCGTTCATGCGCCAGGCCGGCGGCGGGGCGATCGTCAACTTCTCCTCGATCGCCTATCTGCTGAACATGGGCGAGTTTCCCGGTTATGCGGCGGCCAAGGCCGGCATCATCGGCCTCACCAAGTCGCTCGCCGGCCGGCTCGGGCCGGAGAAAATCCGCGTCAACGCCATCCTGCCCGGCATGGTGCTGACCGAGCGCCAGAAGCGCCTGTGGATCGACGAGGCGGCGATGGCCGGCGGCATCGAGCGGCAATGCCTGAAGCGCTCCCTGACGGAAGACGACATGGTCGGTCCCTGTCTTTTCCTGGCGTCGGAAGCCTCCGCCGCCATCACCGCACAGACGCTTATCGTCGATGGAGGCATGCTCTGATGACCGAACCCGCTTATGTCGCGGTCGACTGGGGAACGTCCAGCTTCCGCCTCTGGCTCATCGGCCGGGATGGCGGCGTGATCGCCGAGCGCCGCAGCGGCGAAGGCATGACGACCGCCGCGCGCACCGGCTTTGCCGACGTGCTGGCAAGCCACCTCTCGGCAATCGCCGCCCCCGCCGGCCTGCCCGTGCTGATCTGCGGCATGGCCGGCGCCAAGCAGGGCTGGGTCGAGGCCGGTTATCTCGATACGCCGGCGGCGCTTTCCGCCATTCCCGCAGCCGCCGTGCGCATTCCCGGCATGGACGCCGATATCCGCATCCTGCCCGGCCTCGCCCAGCGCGATGGCGCGGCACCCGACGTCATGCGCGGCGAGGAGACGCAGCTTCTGGGGGCGGCCAGCGAACTCGGCACCGGCGACCACCTCGTCTGCATGCCCGGCACCCACAGCAAATGGGTGCGCCTCTCCGGCGGCAAGGTGCAGGGGTTCTCCACCTTCATGACCGGCGAGCTTTTCGAGACCATCGCCAAGCACACGATCCTCAGCCACGCAATCGCCGATGCCGGCGCGATTTCGGGCGGCAGCGCTGCGTTTCGCGATGCCGTGACGCGCATGGTCGCCAACCCCGCCATCGCCACCAGCCAGCTCTTTTCCGTGCGCGCGGGCTCGCTGATCGCCGGCCTTTCGCCGGAAGATGCCAAGGCGCGGCTTTCCGGCACGCTGATTGGGCTGGAGATCGCCGGTGCCCTTTCGCTCGTCGCCGCCGGCACGCCGGTCGCGCTCGTCGTCTCGGGCGGGCTTGGCGCGCTCTACAAGGAAGCGCTTGCCGCCGCCGGCCTTTCCCCCTCCATCATCGATGCCGATAGCGCGGTGCGCAACGGCCTTGCCGCAGGCGCCAAGGCGCTCTGGTCCCTCTGAGAAAGCAAAACAAGATGTCCCGCATTCCCTTCCCCCCGATGAAGTACCCGCTGATCGCCATCCTGCGCGGCCTGAAGCCGAGCGAGACCGAGGCGGTCGTCGGCGCCCTGATCGAGACCGGCCTGACGGCGATCGAGATCCCGCTGAACTCGCCCGAGCCCTTTAAGTCGATCGAGATCGCCGTGAAGATGGCGCCGGAAGGCTGCCTGATCGGCGCCGGCACGGTGCTGACCGTCGAGGATGTCGGCAAGCTTGCCTATGTCGGCGGGCGGCTGATGGTGAGCCCGAATGTCGACCCGGAGGTGATTTCCACCGCCGCCGCGCGCGGCATGGTGACGATGCCCGGCGTCTTCACCCCCACCGAGGCGCTTGCGGCGGCGCGCGCGGGTGCCACGGGCCTCAAATTCTTCCCGGCCAGCGTGCTCGGCCCTTCCGGCATCCAGGCGATCCGCGCTGTGCTGCCGGCCGAACTGGAAATCGCCGCCGTCGGCGGGGTTTCGGAGAAGAACTTTGCCGATTATGCCGCCATCGGCGTGCGCAGCTTCGGCCTCGGCTCCAGCCTCTACAAGGTGGGCATGGGCGCCGACGAGGTGCGCGCCCGGGCAAAAGCGACGATCGAGGCCTATGATGCCGTCTATGGAGGAAACCGATGACCGAGACCCATTCCTTTAACGGTCGCATCCTGTGCGACGTCGCCAGCGAACTCGGCGAAGGCCCGACCTACGATCCGGCGACCGACAAGGCGCTGTGGTTCGACATCAAGGGAAAGAAGCTGCACGAGCTGCATCTTGCGACCATGACCAAGGTGGTGCACGACCTGCCTTTCCTGGGCAGCGTGCTCGCCGTCATCGATGCGGAGCGCCAGCTCATCGTTTCCGACCAGGGCCTCTTCATCCGCGCCACCGCGGACGGCAAGCTCACTCCCTTCGCCACGCTGGAAGACAAGGCGCACAACCGCTCCAATGACGGGCGCGTGCATCCTTCCGGCTCGCTCTGGGTCGGCACGATGGGGCGCGGCGAGGAGAAGCGCTCCGGTGCGATCTATCATGTGGCGCGCGACACGGTCACACGGCTCTATTCCGACATCACCGTTCCCAACGGCATCTGCTTTTCGCCGGACGGCAGCATCGGCTATTTCACGGATACGGGCGTCAATCATCTGATGCGCGTGGCGCTCGACCCGGCAACGGGCCTGCCGGTCGGCCAGCCGGAGGTGCTGAGCGACGAAACCGTCAATGCCGGCGGCATAGACGGCTCAGTCTGCGATGCGGACGGCCTCATCTGGAACGCGCGCTGGGGCGGCAACGCGGTCGAGGTCTACAAGCCCGACGGCAAGAAGATCGCGCGTCATCTGGTGCCCGCGTCGCAGGCGACCTGCCCGGCCTTCATCGGCAGCAAGGCCGACCGCATGCTGGTGACATCCGCCTGGGCGGGATTCGATGCGGCGCGGCGTCTGGCCGATCCGCATGCCGGCCAGACCTTCGAGCTCGGCATCGCGGTAAAGGGGCGATTCGAACCGAAATTCCTGCTCTAGACGCATAGCTGCAATCAAAAACGAGGCAATTTTTATCGGAACCAAACCGGGGGGTCGCCGTTCCTTGTCCATCAGCCGGTGCGGACGGGCACTTCAAAACCTCCGCCGCGCCTTGATGCCAACGAGACGAAAGGCAGGTTCCAAAATGACCAACAAGCTTCTTACTTCCGTTGCCGCTGGTGCAGTTTTCCTGGGCGCGGCTCTTGCTCCGGCAGCGTATGCGCAGGACACCACCCAGCCGGCCGCCGGTGAAACCCAGACCATGGAAAAGCCGGCCGTAATGCCGGGCGATGACGCGACGGGCACGACGCCTGGCGACACCGCCGCCAACCCGACGACGACCCCGACCGACGACACGGCCCAGACGCCGGCCACCGGCACGGCAACCCAGGATACGGCTGAAACGCCGGCAACCGCCACGGAAGACACCGCCCAGGCTCCGGCCGCCGGTGGCGACTACCTGACGGCCCAGTCGCCGGAACAGATCAGCGCCAACACCTATATCGGCCAGGCTGTCTATAACAGCGCGGACGAAAGCATCGGCAAGATTTCCGACCTGATCATGGAGAAGGATGGCGGTATTTCCGCAGCCATCGTCGGTGTCGGCGGCTTCCTGGGCATCGGTGAAAAGTGGGTTGCGGTTCCGTTCGAGAAGATCTCGATCGCGCAGGTTCCGGACACGGATGATGTCAAGCTGACGACGACCGAAACCGCCGAAAGCCTGCAGGCCGCGCCGGAATTCAAGACCACGGCGCAGCAGGTAGCCGAACGCCAGGCCACGACCCCGGTCGACACCTCGACGACCTCGTCGACGACCGATACGGGCACGGCCCCGGCCACCACCCAGCCGGTTGAATAACCGCCTAGCCGGTTGAATAATCCGGCAGGTATTTTCTGACCTCTCCAGCCCGGTGGCGTCCCCTGCGCCACCGGGTTTTTTTGTGTGCAGACTAGAACAGCACCCCGTATCGCAAGGCATCGTAGATGCCGGCGTGGATGTTGCGGCTGTGGACTGCATCCCCGATGCGGATGAGGTCGAAGGCGCCGTCCGGGTTGCGGGTCTGGATGGGGTTTTCCTGGCGGATCAGCGCCTTGTAGTCGACGGCACCGAGATTGCGCGACAGGGGCTTCAGCTCGAAATAGAGGTCGGCAATCGGCATGGTGCCGTGTTCGACCACGACCTGCGCGACGCGGCGTTCGGCCGAGGCGGTCGGTGAGAAGTCGGAACAGAGCGTCGCCACCAGCGCATTGCCGTCGCGGCGCACGGATTTCAGCCGTGTGTTGATGGTGACGCGGACGTTCTTCTCCGCGAAGGTTTTTGCGTAGGGAACGTGGTTCATGCCGCCGATTTCCGGGGCGAAGAACCGCTCGGGCGAAACCACTTCGAGCTCGGCACCGGATTTGGCGATCAGTTCCGCCGCCGTCATGCCGCTATGCGCGCCGTTATCGTCATAAAGCAGCACCGGACCTTCCGGCCGAACGGCACCGGCGATGATGTCCCAGTTCGACACGACGAGATCGTCGCCCGCTTCCAGCTCCGGGTTTTGCGCGATGCCGCCGGTGGCGATGACGACGAGATCGGGGTTGAGGGCGAGCACATCGTCGCCGCCGGCAAAGACGTTGTAGTGAACGGGCACGCCAAGGCGCTCCAGTTCGGCAAGCCGCCAGTCGACGATGCCGACCAGTTCCTTGCGGCGCGGGTTGCGGGCGGCGAGCAGGATCTGGCCGCCGGCCTCGCCGGTCGCCTCCAGCACCTCGACGGCATGGCCGCGCTCGGCAAGCACGCGGGCGGCTTCCAGCCCCGCCGGGCCGGCACCGACCACGACGGCCTTGCGGACCGGGCCGGTCGTCTTCGAAATGACGTGCGGAATGGTCGCCTCGCGGCCGGTCGCCGCATTGTGGATACAGAGCGCGCCACCGCCCTCGTAGATGCGGTCGAGACAGTAGGTGGCGCCGACGCAGGGGCGGATCTGCGCCTCCCTGCCCTCCTCGATCTTCCTGACGATATGCGGATCGGCGATGTGGGCGCGCGTCATGCCGACCATGTCGAGCTTGCCCTCGGCGATCGCGTGCCGGGCCGTCGCGACATCGGCGATGCGGGCGGCGTGGAAGACCGGGAATTTCGTCGCCGCGCGCACCTCGCCCGCGAAATCGAGATGCGGCGAGGCGGCCATGCCCTGGATGGGGATCACGTTGGTCAGGTGCGCATCGTGGTCGATATGGCCCTTGATGATGTTGAGGAAATCGACCTTGCCGGAGCCGGCAAGCCGGCGGGCGATCTCGATGCCCTCCTCTCTCGAAAGGCCGATATCCCAGTCCTCATCCGCCACCATGCGGATGCCGACGATGAAATCCGGGCCGACGGCCTTGCGCACCGCCTCCAGCACCATGTCGGAAAAGCGCAGGCGATTGTCGAGCGAACCGCCGTACTCGTCCTCGCGCCGGTTGGTCGCTGGCGACCAGAAGCCGTCCATCAGGTGGCCATAGGCTTCGAACTCGATACCGTCGAGGCCGGCGGCCTGCATGCGTTGCGCGGCGGCGGCATAGTCGCCGACGATGCGCTCGATGTCCCAGTCCTCGATCTCCTTTGGGAAGGCGCGGTGGGCGGGTTCGCGCACGGACGAGGCTGACAGCACCGGCAGCCAGTCGCCCTTGTTCCAGCCGGTGCGGCGGCCGAGATGGGTGAGCTGGATCATCACGGCGCAGTCATGCTCATGACAGTCGTCGGCGATCTTCTTCAGCCACGGCACGATCTCGTCCGAATAGGCGTAGAGATTGCCGAAGGCGGGCGGCGAATCCTCCGAGACGATGGCGGAGCCCGCCGTCATGGTCAGCGCCATGCCGCCCCTGGCCTTTTCGACGTGGTAGAGCCGGTAGCGGTCCTTCGGCATGCCGTCTTCGGAATAGGCCGGCTCATGCGAGGTCGACATGATCCGGTTCTTCAGCGTCAGGTGCTTCAGCCGGTAGGGCTGGAGCAGCGGGTCTTTCGATGGCGTCATTTCAAGTCTCAATACCACGCATCTGCCATGGCGGCCTTCTTGCGGTCCATATAGTCGCAGAGCGCCGCGTCGATGGCGATATCCAGCGGCGGCGCTTCATATTCGGCGAGCGTCTTTTTCCACTGCCGATTGGCGCGCGTCGCCATGTCCGTCGAGCCGCCCTCCTCGCTCCATTTTTCGAAGGGCTCGTTGTCGGACAGCGTCGAATCCCAGAAGGCCGTCTGGTAGTTGCGCATCGTGTGGTCGCAGCCGAGGAAATGGCTGCCGGGGCCGACCTGCAGGAAGGCATCCATGGCGAGCGTGTTGTCGTCGACGACGACGCCCGCGAGATAGGAATGCAGCGCGCCGCAGAGATCCGCATCCATCACGAATTTTTCGTAGGACATGGCCAGCAGGCCATCCAGGAAGCCGGCGGAATGCAGGATGAAGTTTGCGCCGCAATGCACGGCCGACAGCATGGACATCAGCCCTTCCTGCATGGCCTGCCCGTCCGGCAGCTTGGAGTTGGAAAAATTGCCGGCGCAGCGCAGCGGCAGTTTCAGGCGGCGCGCAAGCTGGCCGACGACCATGGAGCCGATCGCCGGTTCCGGCGTGCCGAAGGTGGGCGAGCCGGAGCGTAGCGACATCGACGACAGGAAATTGCCGAAGATGACCGGGGCGCCCTTGCGTTCCAGCTGGGTCAGGGCGCAGCCGGCGAGGGTTTCGGCGAAGGATTGCGCGATGGCGCCGGCATTCGTCACCGGGCCCATGGCGCCGCCGAGGATGAAGGGCACGATGACGGCCGCCTGGTTGGCACGGGCATAGGCGCGCAGCGACTTCGTCATGGTGCCGTCCCAGACGAGCGGCGAGTTGACGTTGACATTGCCGAGGATGACGCAGTTTTTATCGACGAAATCGGCGCCGAACAGGATACGCGCCATGTCGATGGAATCCTCCGCGCGCTCCTCCGCGGTGATCGAGCCCATGAAGGGCCGGTCGGAATATTTCATATGGCTGTAGACCATGTCGAGATGGCGCTTGTTCACTGGGATATCGACCGGCTCGCAGATCGTGCCGCCGGAATGGTGCAGCCAGGGGCTCGACTGGGCGAGCTTGATGAAGTTGCGGAAATCTTCCAGCGTCCCGTAGCGCCGGCCCTTGTCGAGATCCATCACGAAGGGCGAGCCATAGGCGGGCGAGAAGACCACCTTGTTGCCGCCGATCTGCACGTTGTTGGCGGGATTGCGGGCATGCTGGGTGAATTCGGCGGGTGCGGAGGAGACGATCTCGCGCAGCATGCCGGGCTCGAAACGCACGAGCAGGCCTTCGACCTTCGCGCCCGCGCGTTTCCAGTGCTCGATCGTCGCGGGATCATCGCGAAATTCGATGCCGACCTCGGCGAGGATGCGGTCCGCGGCACCCTCGATCTTCAGGAGGTTTTCCTCCGACAGCACGTCGTAGGTCGGGATGCCGCGCACGATGTAGGGCACGCCGAGCGGCTTTGCGCTGTTGTCGCGGCGCGTTCCCCTCGTCCGCCGTGCCGGTGCTTCGATCGTCGCTGCCTCGCTCATGCTCGCCTCCATAATTTGAACCGAGGCTAGGCGCGAAAAATCCCGCTGTAACGCTGGAAAAAACTTACCGAGACTATAAGCTAAATTTATGGAAACCCTGCGCCGCCTGCTCCCCTCCGCCTCCAGCCTCATCATCTTCGAGGCCGCCGGGCGGCACCAGAATTTCACCCGCGCCGCAAGCGAGCTCGGCATGACGCAGGCCGCCGTCTCCTATGCGGTGCGCAATCTGGAGGAACAGCTCGGCGTCGCGCTCTTCCACCGCGTCCACCGCGCCGTCGAGCTGACGGACGCCGGCGAGCGTTTCCATGCCGACGTGACGCTCGGCCTGTCGCGCATCCAGAAATCGGCGGAGGATATCCGCGCCAAGGGGCGGGAGGCGAATGTGACGCTCGCCGCCTCCACCGCCTTCACCTCGATGTGGATGCTGCCGCGGCTCGGCAAGCTGCGCGCCGACCTGCCGGACGTCGATCTCAGAATCCAGACCAGCGTGCGCGATCTCGACCTCGACGAGGAGCCGATCCCGCTCGGCATTCGCGGCGGCGATCCGGCAAAATGGCCGCGCTACCACGCCGCGCTGCTGGCGCCGGAGGTGATCACTGCCGTGGCAAGCCCCGCCTTCATCGAAAGCCGGGGGCATCCGAAGACGCCGGAGGAACTGCTGAAACTGCCGCTCATCCATCTGGAGGAGCCGGTCCGGGCCGCCTGCGACTGGCCGGAATGGTTCGCCAGCGCCGGCGTGCGCTATCCGTCACAGGCCCGGCGGCTGTCGATCAACGATTATGTGCTGGTGATCCAGGCGGTGCTGGCGGGGGAAGGTGTGGCGCTCGGCTGGCAGCACCTCATCGAGGGGCAGGTGCGCTCGGGCGCACTCGTCACCGTCGGCGGCCATGTGCTGCGGATGGAGGAAGCGTTCTATGTGGTGTGGCCACGTTCGCGGGAATTGAACGGCCCGGCCCGGCGGGTGCGCGACTGGCTGGTGGAAGAAGGTCGGCAAAGCCGGGCCGGCGAGGCCTAGCGGCGCAGGACCGGGCGCACTTCCTCGTGGAAGAAGCGGAAATAGGAGGTGATCTGCGCCAGCGCATTGGTCGACAGCTTGTACTGGATGCCGAGACGGCCGTTGCGGAACCAGCGGATCGTGCCGCTGAGCCTGCCGAGTTCCTCGCTTTCGATCGTCACGAGCTGGCCCGGTATCGCCTGCACCGGCTTTTCCAGGTCGAGCGCCATGCCGTTTTCCGACAGGTCGACCACACGACCGCGCGTCGACTGGTGCATGACGTTGACCGTCGCAAAAATCCGGACATTGGAACGGTCGGCCGCCCTGACGGGCATGTCCTTGATGGTCGTCATCCGTGGCTCCCTCACGTATTCGTTCTATTGAACCACCATAGCGCGAAGTGTTTGCTATCCCGCTAATCGGAAACGGAGAAGTTTAGCGAATTGGCCTATTTGGGGACGGATCTCAGGCGGTGGCCGCGCGGCCTTCGATGCTGACATAGCGGTCGGAAAGGTAGCGCATGGTGGCGACCGCATCGGCCGGCTTGCCGTAGAAATAGCCCTGCCCCATGCCGCAGCCAAGCGCCTTCAGCTTCAGCGCCTCGGAGAAATCCTCGATGCCCTCGGCGACCACGGCGAGGTCCAGGCCTTCGCACATGGCGACGATGGCCTTGATGATGTGCTCGGAGGCCTTGTCGTTGGAGATGCGCGAGACGAAGGCGCGGTCGATCTTCACCTTGTCGAAGGTGAAATCGCGAAGCCGCCCGAGGCTCGACTGGCCTGTGCCGAAATCGTCGAGCGAAATGCGAACACCGGCAGCACGCAGCTCGCCGACGATCTTCTGGGCCGTGTCGGCGTCGGTCATGACGGCCGTCTCGGTGATTTCCAGCTCCAGCCGGCGCGGGTCGAGCCCGACGCGGTTGAGGATCGCCAGCGTGTTGAAGGCCGTCTTCGGGTCCATCAGCTGGGCGGAGGAGAGGTTGAACGACAGGAACAGTTCGCGCGGCCAGGAAAGCGCCGCTTCCGCTGCCTTGCGCAAGAGCGTGTCCGACAAGGCATCGATGAAGCCACGCTCTTCGGCGAGCGGCACGAAAACGGCGGGCGAAACGTAGCCAAGATCGGCATCGCACCAGCGCGCCAGCGCCTCGAAACCGACCACCGTATCGTCGCGCAGGCTGACGATCGGCTGGAAATGCACGTCCACCTCGTTGGCGATGATGGCATTGCGCAGCGCCTGTTCGAGCTGCGTCGCGCGCTTCATCTCCTGGGCGATTTCCTGCGAATAGACGGTGATCTGGCCGCGCCCGCGGCGCTTCGAACGATAGAGCGCGGTGTCGGCGCTTTTCAAAAGCTCGGTGAAATCCTCGCCGGCGAAGGGATAGATGGAAAAGCCGAAGGAGGCGGAGAGGCGCACGTTGCGGTCGCCGAGATCGAAGGGAGCCGACAGCACCTCGCGCAGCATCTGGCCGATCTTCTCCGCGCCCTTGCGCTCGAAGACCAGCGGCAGCACGAAGGCGAATTCATCACCGCCGTGGCGGGTGACGGTGGCGCCATCCGGAATGCAGGCCTTCAGGCGATGGGCGACCTGGCAGAGGATCTCGTCGCCGGCACGCGGGCCGAACAGGTCGTTGATAGGTTTGAAGCCGTCGAGATTGGCGATGCCGACGGCGAAGGGTGCGGGATCTTCCTCGCGCTCCTTGGCGATCTGGCGGACCTTGTCGCGCAAGCGATAAAGATTGCCGAGCCCGGTCAGCGGGTCGGTATAGGCCATGGCATGGAGGTCAGTCTGGGAAACATCCAGCGCCGCATGATTAGCAGACTTCATCAATGATTTCCCGTACTTGCCTCGACCTCCGACGACCGCTTCACGATGAGGCATGATCGTTAACAAAAGCATATCAAACGATCGTCACTCCTGTCCTCACGCCTCCCCAAATCTGGGGAGTTGACCGGTCCTTTTCAACTTATGCGACAGATTTCTCCAGTTGCGGGATGGCATAGCGCCGATAGATCGCCTCGATCATGTCGGGGCTGACGGGCTTGGTGATATAGTCGTCCATGCCGGCGTCCATGCAGTTCTGCATGTCGACATTAAGCGCCTGGGCGGTGACGGCGACGATCGGGGTGTGGGTGCCGGTCAGCTTCTCGGCGGCGCGGATTTCCATCGCCGCGTCGATGCCGTTCATCACCGGCATGGAGATGTCCATCAGCACGAGGCGCGGCTGGTGCTTGCGCCACAGCATGACCGCCTCCTCGCCGTTTTCGGCGATTCGGTGCGAGATGCCCATGCCTTCGAGGATCTGCGAGAAGACGAACTGGTTGATCTGGTTGTCTTCCGCGACCAGCACCTCGATATCGCCGACGGCGCCGGGCAGCATGGTGGAAATGTCGGTGGCGATGTACCAGTCGTCGGTGAGCGAGACCGGCGTGACGATGTCGCCGAGCGGCGACTGGTTTTCCGAGAGCAGCTCGTGCTGTTCGACAAGCCCGCGCATGAAATCTGGGCCTATGCCATCCGGCGCGATCACCCGCGTGGCGATGCCGCGGCCATTGTCGATGATGGCTTCGTGGTCCGGCATGTTGGCGTCGATCACCACCGCGTCGAGGGTAAAACCCTGGCGGGCGGCAAGGGCGAGGAAGGCATCGTGTTCGCCGACGCTGCGCACCGCACAACAATCGGCACCGCGCGCCTTGAACTCGCCGACGAGGATTTCCTCGATGCGCGGATTGGGGGTCGCGATCAGCACGCGCTTGCCAGAGAGAGCGCGCAGTTCGTCCGGGTTCATCTGGTCGAGCAGCAGGCGGCGTTCGGCGTCGTGCACGGGGTCGAAGCAGTTCTGCGCCTCGACGAAACCGCCGGGCACGCGCAGGAACGCGTCCTCGTCGTCCGAGACGGCCTTGTCGCCGGCAACGAGCGCGCTCACGTCTTCCATGACCGTCACCAGCGCGTGGTGGCCAGGGGCGCCGATGCGGTATTTGCGGGTAAGGACGTAGAGGTCGGAGCCGTCGGCGCGGATGACGTGTTCCGGCACGCTGAAGGGTTCGCCGGTCTCCAGCACGGCGCGGTCGCTGCGCTCGATGCGCTCGGCATTTTCCGCATCGGCGAGATCCCAGACCGTGCGGCCGAGGACGCCGTCGGCATTGACGTCGTAGATGGCGCAGAAGGCCCGGTTTGCCGCGATATAGGCGAGGCTGCGGTCCTTGATGATCACCGGCGACGGCAGGGTCTCGAGGATCTCCTCGGTCAGCGCGATGCGCTCGAGGTCCGAGCGCCACTGCTCTTCCTGCTTCTTCTGTTCGGAAACGTCGACCAGCGTCGTGACATTGTAGCCGTTCGGCAGGCGGCGCTTGCGGAAATGGATCCACCGGTCGCGGCCGAGCCGCTCGACGGCATCGTACTGCTCGCGCCAATGGGCGGAAATGCGGTTGGAAATCCATTCCTCGCGGTTGACCGCCTTGTGGCGCTGTTCTGGCGGAATGCCGTAGCGCACCCCGCTGTCGAAGATCGCGCCGAGCACGTCACGCAGGCGCGTTCCGGCCTTCAGCGTATCGGCGGGGATCGGGAAATAACGGAGAACCTGGCGGCTGGCGAAGACGAGGCAATCGTTCTTGTCGTAGACGATCACGGCGGCGGCGAGGATATCGCACGCGGCTTCAAACATTCCCAGCCGGATGTTCGCGTCTGACGACGCTACATCATTCATAGTGGCAGACCTCGCCTGTCTGGCATTCCCGGTATCATGCTGATCGGTGCGGTTTGCACCTTCGGACGTGCGGGAATGACAGCGGCCAGCGACGCTGAAATTGTCCACCGGAGGACCCGGCCGGCTTGTGTTCATACAAGCGTCTGGGCACGTTCGCAGCATTTTATTAAAGCCTGATTAAACGATTTCAGAAGGCCCTTCGACGCAAGCCGGGATAAGGCAAGTTGGCCCTTCCAAGGCCGCGCCGAATCCGCGAAAATGGCGGCATGACCATCAGGCAGCTTTCCGAAACCCTCATCAACCAGATTGCCGCCGGCGAAGTGATCGAACGGCCGGCAAGCGCTGCCAAGGAATTGATCGAGAACGCGCTGGATGCCGGTGCGACGCGCATCGAGATCGCCACGGCCGGCGGCGGCAAGACGCTGCTGCGCGTCACCGACAATGGCAGCGGCATGGCGCCTGCCGAGCTGGAACTGGCGATCCGCCGGCACTGCACCTCCAAGCTCGAAACGGATCTCCTGGACATCCGCACGCTCGGCTTCCGCGGCGAGGCGTTACCCTCGATCGGCTCCGTCGCGAAACTCTCGCTGCTCAGCCGCACGGCAGAGGCCGGCGAAGGGGCGGAAATCAGCGTGACCGGCGGCAAGGTGCAGCCGGTGCGGCCGGCGGCGGCCAATCGCGGCACCGTGGTCGAGGTGCGCGACCTGTTCTTCGCGACACCCGCGCGCCTCAAGTTCCTGAAGAGCGAGAAAGCCGAGGCGTCGGCGATTTCCGACGTGGTGCGGCGCATGGCGATCGCCTTCCCGCAGGTGCGCTTCGTGCTGTCGGGCTCCGATCGCACGACGCTGGAATTTCCCGCGACCGGCACGGACCGGCTCGCCCGCATCGCCCAGGTGCTCGGCCGCGATTTCCGCGACAATGCCATCGAGATCGATGCGGCGCGCGAGGATGTGCGGCTGACCGGCTTTGCCGGCGTGCCGACCTTCAACCGCGGCAACAGCCTCAACCAGTTCGCCTTCGTCAACGGCCGGCCGGTGCAGGACAAGCTGATCTGGTCGGCGCTGCGCGCAGCCTATGCCGAGACGATCCCGCACGGGCGCTATCCGGTCGCCGTGCTGGCGATCGACATCGATCCCGCGCTTGTCGACGTCAATGTGCATCCGGCAAAATCCGACGTGCGCTTCCGCGATCCCGGCCTGGTGCGCGGCCTGATCATCGGCGCCATCCGCGAGGCGCTTGCCCGCGAGGGCGACCGCGCCGCGACGACGGGCGCCGCCGGCCTGATGCGCGCCTTCCGGCCGGAGGCCGCCCGCCCCGCCGCACCCTGGACGCCGTCCGCCTCGCCTTACCGCCCTTTCGAGACGGCGGGCGCCGCGTCGAACCATTTCCGCGAGCAACAGGCGGGTTTTGCCGATTTCGCCGCGCCCTCGGCGCGCAGCGAGCCGGTCTTCCCCTCGCCGGCAGCGCGGGAGGAGGAGCCGCCGCAGCGCCACCCGCTGGGTGCTGCCCGCGCGCAGCTTCACGCCAACTACATCGTCGCGCAGACCGAGGACGGGCTCGTCATCGTCGACCAGCATGCGGCGCATGAGCGTCTGGTCTTCGAGGAAATGCGCAATGCGCTGCATTCGCGCGCCGTGCCGGCGCAGGCGCTGCTCATTCCCGAGATCGTCGATCTCTCCGAGGACGATTGCGACCGGCTGGTCGCGCATGCCGACGAATTCGCCAAACTCGGCCTCGGCATCGAGCGCTTCGGCCCGGGTGCCGTTGCGGTGCGCGAGACGCCGGCCATGCTCGGCGAGATGGACGCGGCCGGCCTCATCCGCCAGCTTGCCGACGAACTGGCGGAATGGGACACGGCGAGCGGGCTGAAGAACAAGCTGGAATATCTCGCGGCGACCATGGCCTGCCACGGCTCGGTGCGCTCCGGCAGGCGCATGCGGCCGGAGGAGATGAACGCGCTGCTGCGCCAGATGGAGGCGACGCCCGGCTCCGGCCAGTGCAACCACGGACGGCCGACCTATATCGAGCTGAAGCTGTCGGATATCGAGCGGTTGTTCGGGCGAAGCTGAGAGGGAAACCTCTGGAAATTTAGCCTATGCCGAGATATGGCATAGGCGTCACATGAGATGGATATTGAAATCGATGATGAACCGTTTTGAAGGCCGCGGCAGCCGCGAAGCGAAGATCCGCTATCTCGATGGCGATTTCCAGATCCTGATGCCGGGTTCGCACGTCACCTGCGCGATGACCGGCGAGACGATCCCGGTCGATGAACTGCGCTACTGGAGCGTGCTGCGCCAGGAGCCCTACATCAGCTGCGAGGCTTCTCTGGAGGCCGAAAAGCGCGCCGGCGCGCTACCGACGCAGAAGCGCTGAACCTTATTTCTCCGCCAGCCGGTGCAGCTTGCGCCGCCGTGCGCTGGCAATCGCCGCGTCGATGATCGCATCCGGCCCCTTCGGGTCGTCGAAGCGGATTTCCACCTCGATCACCCGGCTTTTCGCCTTCAATTCCTCCGAGCGGCCATGCCCGCCGGCAAGGCGCACGCTGTCCTTCGCCGTCGTGACGAGCTGGTAGCCTAGCCCTTCGGCGTGATCGAGAATATCCGCGGCCTCGTCGTCGCTGAGATAATGATGATCGGGAAAACCGCGCGTGACGTAGAGATGCGCGCCGGTCTCGGTGACGGTGCGGAAGAACTTTTCGTTGTCGGCAATGCCCGACCAAGCCATGACGACCTGGTCGCGTAGGTCGTCCGCGCCGACGGTGGCGAGTGTTGCGGAATGGATCGCCTTGCCGGCGCGGGCCGCCTGGCGGATCAGCCGATCGGCCGCATTGCCGTCGCCGATCGCCAGCAGCGCGTTGGCCTGCCGCATCTGTTCGGCGAGCGGTGCGCGCACCGGGCCGCTCGGCACGAGATAGCCGTTGCCGATGCCGCGGCGGGTGTCGATGACCAAAAGCGCATAATCGAAGGTCAACTGCGCGCTCTGGAAGCCGTCGTCCATGATGATGAGGTCGGCGCCCTCCTCCACCAGTTTCCTCGCCCCTTTGGCGCGGCGGCGCGCGATCACCGTCAATGCCTCGCGGGCGAGCAGCAGCGGCTCGTCGCCGACGGCGCGGGCGCGGTGATGGTGCGGATCGACAATGGTGGTGACATCCAGCGAGCCGCCATAGCCGCGCGACAGGAAACCGGGTTTCAAGCCACGAGCCTTGGCGGCACGGGCAAGCGCGATCGCCGTCGGCGTCTTGCCGGCGCCGCCGACGGTGAAATTCCCGACGCAGATGACGGGCACCGAAATCTCGGCGCGGCGGCCCTTGCGCATGCGCCGGCCGGCGATGAGCCCATAGAGGCGCGAGACGGGCCAGAGCGCATAGGCGCGCCAGTCAGCCTTCGTCCACCAGAAAGGCGGCGCTTCACTTACCATTCAGTCCCCCGCGGGCGTCCCGACCCGGTCGCGTCCAAGAAACGCGAGATGCTGCGGAAAATCAACCGGGGGAATTGCGGGCGTGCGGCTCGCGGTGGCAGCCTATCGCCGCAAAGCGCGCGCGATCGCTTGTGAACGATCGAGAGGTCATGACATAGCCGCATACCCCCCTCTGGCCTGCCGGCCATCTCCCCCTCAAGGGGGGAGATTGGATGAAGCAGCGTTCCGCTCATCTTTGACGTGGCGATTTGAGCGAGGTTCAAGCCTCTTGTCGATCTCCCCCCTTGAGGGGGAGATGGCCGGCAGGCCAGAGGGGGGTAGTTCAACCCGCTCACGCCGCAGGGCGGGCGGTGGCCGCTTCGGGGAAGAGGGGCACGAGTTCGGTGATGTCGTTGAGGCAATAGTCGGAGGCGTCGGCCAGCGACTGGCGGGAGCCGGTGCCCGTCAGCACGGCGACGGTGAGGCCGGCGCCGGCGTTGCGGCCCATGTGCATGTCGTGGTTGTTGTCGCCGACGACAGCGATCTGGTGCGGTTCGAGGCCCGTCGCCGCGCAGAAGCCCATCACCATGCCGGGTTCGGGCTTGGTGCCGAAACCGCTGTCGTAGCCGGCGACATAGTGGAGGTAATCCTCAAAGCCGAAGCGTTTTGCGGTCGCGCGGATCGAGGCCTCGTTGTCGCTGGAGGCGACGCCGAGCCAGTAGCCGCGGGCATGCATGGTGGCGAAGAACTGCGCGAGATCCGTGACGGCGACGGCAAGCTGCGCGGAATTGGCGAAGAGCCCGTCGAGATGGGCGGCGAGCGCCTCCACCGTGAAGGGCGAGCCGGCGGCGACCATGCCTTCCGCAATCTCGACCGTGTTGCCGGCGGCCAGCAGGCTGTCGGGCGTGACATAGCCGGTGTCCGGGTTCATGCCGCCGGCCAGGAGCAGCACGCGGGCCAGGTCCTCGTCGCCGGCGGCGGCGATGCGGGCAAGCTCGTAGTTCACCGGCACCCAGCTCTTGGCATAGTCGAGCAACGTCCCGTCCTTGTCGAAAAGGATGCCGGAGATGGTCTGCGCCTTGGTCATGGCTTGCCTTTTGGTCTGGTTTTCAGGTGGTCTGGCGCGGATGCAGCCGCGCCTTCACGGTGAGCGGATTGATATAGGGTTCCAGCCCCTTGATGGTGGCGCGTAGCGCCCCGCGCATCTCCTGCACGGTCTCCTGCCCCGCCTCGATCATCTGCTTGCGCATGTCGTCGTTCATCATGAGGTAGTGCACGCCCTTGGCCAGCATTTCCACGTCGCGCACCATCTTGGCGCTGCCGTTGCGGGCGAGCTGCTGGTAGGACTCGCGAAAATTCTGCACGTTGCCGCCGGACAGGATGGCGCAGCCGAGCATGGCGGGCTCCAGCGGGTTCTGCCCACCTTCGGCAAAGAGCGAGCGGCCGACGAAGGCGATCTCCGTCATGCGCAGGTAAAGCCCCATCTCGCCGATCGTGTCGCCGAGGAATATGTCGGTATCAGGCGTGAGCGGATCGTTCAGCGTGCGGCGGGCGACCTTGAGGCCGCGCGCCGTCAGCATGTCGGCAATGGCGTCGCCGCGCTCGGGATGGCGCGGCACGACGATGGTGAGCAGGCCGGTCCGCTCTTTCAGGGCGCGGTGCACGTTGCCGGCGGCGGCCTCCTCGCCCTCGAATGTCGAGATCGCCGCCCAGGTGCGCCTGTCGCGGATCTGGTCGAGATAACCCCTGAGCACGGCGGAATCGGCCGGCGGCGCATCCGTGTCGACCTTGAGGTTGCCCGAGACCATGACCGGCAGCGCACCAAGCGTGCGAAAACGGTCGGCATCGAGTTCCGACTGGGCGACGACGAGGGCGAAATTCTCGAAGATCGCATCGGCGATCGACATGCGCCGCTTCCAGCGCGGGAAAGAGCGGTCCGAAATGCGGCCGTTGACCAGGACCTGCGGAATGTGGCGCTTGCCGAGTTCCAGGATGGTCATCGGCCAGATTTCCGATTCCGCCATGATGGCGAGGTCGGGGTGCCAATATTCGAGGAAGCGGCTGATCGCCGGCTTCACATCGAGCGGCACATATTGGTGGATGACATCCGGCCCCAGGCGCTCGCACACCACCTTGGCCGAGGTGATGGTTCCGGTGGTGAGCAGGACGGCGATGCCGCGGCGGCGCACTTCCTTGATGAGCGGAATGACCGCCATCGTCTCGCCGACACTCGCCGCATGGAACCAGACGAGCGGGCCGGTGGGGCGCGCAACGCTGGCAAAACCGTAGCGCTCACGGCGGCGGGAGCGGTCTTCCTTGCCCTTCGCGGCGCGGAAGCCGAGATAGGGGCCGACGATCGGATAGAGCGCGACGCCGCCCCAGCGATACAGCGACAGCGCGAAACGGGCGAGCCGCCTGCTCATGCGCAGGGCACCGTCGTTGTAAGCTTGGGGCTTTTCGGCATCATGGAAGGTCCGGTCTTTCTGTTCGGCGCGGCCTCAGGCCGCGCGGAACGGTGTCGGGGGAACGTGGCTCAGCCGTTCTGCGGGTCCAGAAGGCGATGCATGTGGACGATGAAATAACGCATATGCGCATTGTCGACAGTCAGCTGCGCCTTGCCCTTCCACGCGGTGAGCGCGGATGCATAATCGGGGAAGATTCCGACGATATCGAGATTGTTGAGATCACGGAACTGGGTGTCCGTGAGCGTCTTCAGCTCGCCGCCAAAGACGAGGTGGAGGAGTTGTTTCGGTTCGGTGGTTTCGGTCATGTCTTCTCTCTTTTTCTTACCGATTTCGGCAGGTGGTTTGCGGTATTCCGCACCAAAGGTCAATGGCCGGCAAGGTGCCGGGAGGCGTCCACAAGCCCGGAAAGCCGGGACAAACCGGCGGCCGCCAGCGTCTCGTGGCTGACGGTCGGGCGGTTGTAGAGGAGTGCCTCGCCATCGAGCGTCACGAGCGCGCCGCCGGCGCGCGAAAGGATGAGGTCGGCCGCCGCCAGATCCCAGTCGTGGGCGTTGCGCTTGACCAGCGTCGCATCGATGCGCCCATCCGCCACCATGGCAAGCCTGTAGGCGAGCGACGGCACATGCGAGATGCGGTGCACGCCGCCGGAAAGGCCCCGGTGCAGGTCCTGCGTCATGTCCTCGGGGATCGCCATGCGCGTCGAACGGCTGGCATCCGGCTCGGTGACATGGATGGGCTCGCCGTTCTTCAGCGCCACGCCATCGGCGGCGGCGGTGAACAGTTCGTCGAGGGACGGCGCGAAGAGCACGCCCGCGACGGGGCGGCCCCGGTGCACGACGGCGGCGCTGACGCACCAGATGTCCTTGCCGGCGATGAAGGCGCGCGTGCCGTCGATCGGGTCGATGACAAAAACCGTCTCGCAGTCGAGCCGGCCGGCATCGTCGTCGGTCTCTTCCGACAGCCAGCCATAGTTCGGCCGGGCGGAGAGCAGCTCCTTCTTGAGGATATCGTTGGCCGCGAAATCGGCGGCACTCACCGGCGAGTGGCCGCCGTTCTTCCACCAGACTTCCGGCCCCTTGCGGAAGAAATCGAGCGCGCGCGCCCCCGCCAGCCGGGCCGCGCCGACGAGGAGGTCGAGGTCGGCGGTCCAGGTGTTGGCGGGGTTCGGCATGGTGTCACGTCCCGGCAAGCGTCATGCCTTCGATGGCCAGCGTCGGCGCGGCCACTCCGAACGAGCGGTCGATGTCATTTGCCGGCGTGATGCGCATGAACATATCGACGAGGTTGGAGGCGATGGTGACTTCGGAAACCGCGAAGGTCAGCTCGCCATTCTCGATCCAGTAGCCGGAGGCGCCGCGGCTATATTCGCCCGTCACCATGTTGACCCCCTGGCCGATCAGCTCGGTGACGTAGAAGCCAGTGCCGACGGAGCGGATCAGGTCTTCCGCCGAGATTTCGCCGGGCTCCAGCGCGAGGTTGGTAGAGGCCGGGTTGACCGAAGTGCCGCCGCGCACGCCGCGGCCGTTGGTCTTCAGGCCGAGTTCGTTGGCGGTGGAGGTGGAGAGGAACCAGTGCTGCAACACGCCGTCCTCGATCATCGCGAGGCGCTTGCCGGTGACGCCCTCGCCGTCGAAGGGACGGGAGGAGGAGCCGCGCACGATGAGCGGATCGTCGGTGACCGAAAGCCCGGCCTTCAGCACCTGCTTGCCCATGCGATAGCGCAGGAAGCTCGTCTTGCGGGCGACGGAGGCGCCGTTGATGGCGCCTGCGATGTGGCCGGTCATGCCGCGCGCCACGCGCGGATCGAAGACGACGGTGACGTTCTTGGCCGTCGGCACCTGGCGCGGGTTGAGCCGGCGCACGGCGCGCGCCGCCGCCTCGCGGCCGATCTCTTCGGCATCGCGCAGGTTGGCGAAGTAGAGGCTCGAATCGTAGTCGTAGTCGCGCTCCATCTTCGTGCCTTCGCCGGCAATGACGCTGACGGAGCGGCCGAAGCGGCTGGCGCTGTAGGCGCCGGAAAAGCCATGCGAGGTGGCGAGCACCAGGCCGCCCATGCCGGCAGAAGCACCGCCGCCGCCGGAATTGGTGATACCGGAAACCGCCAGCGCCGCGGCTTCGGCGGCAAGTGCTGCCTCGGTCAGCTGTTCGGCGGAGACTTCGGTCGGGTCGTAGAGTTCGAGATCCGGCCAGTCGCGCGCAAGGTCGGCCTCTGCGGCAAGCGACGCATAGGGGTCTTCCGGCGAGGCCTTGGCCATGGCGACGGCGCGCTCGGCGAGCACCGTGAGGTCGAAGCCGGGATTGGCGGAAACGCTGGCGACGCGCTTGCCGACGAAGACGCGCAGCGAGAAGTCGTCGCTCTCTGACGCTTCCGTGCCCTCAACCTTGCCGAGCCGCACGCTGACGGACGAGGAGCGGCCGCGCACGACGACGGCATCGGCCGCATCCGCCCCCGCCTGTATGGCGCGGTCGATGAGTTCGCCGGCGCGCGCGAGAAGGCTTGCGGAATCGATCGTCTCTGACATGACTTGGCCTTTCTTTGCTGACCCATTTATTGTGCAGTAGCACGAGCATCAAGGGCAGCCGCGCCTTTTTTGCCCTCGCGCCCGCGCCCCTCGAAGAAAGCCTTCCGCATGTCCTATACCCACAGCCCGTATAACGAGGTCCTGCTGATGCTCGGCGGCGCGCTTCTCGCCGCGCCGATCTTCAAGCGGCTGGGGCTCGGCACCATTCTCGGCTACCTCGCGGCCGGCGTGGTGATCGGCCCGATCCTGCACCAGATCCGCGACGGCGAGGAACTGTTGGGCGTCGCGGAACTCGGCGTCGTCTTCCTGCTCTTCCTGATCGGGCTGGAGCTGAAGCCCTCCCGCCTATGGGCGATGCGCCACGACATTTTCGGGCTCGGGCTGGCGCAGGTCGTCGTCACCGGCCTGGTGCTGGCGGGGCTGACTATGCTCTTCGGGCTTGAGGCGTGGGATGGGGCGCTGATCATCGGCTTCGGCCTGGCGCTCTCCTCCACCGCGTTCGCCATGCAGATCCTCGACGAGAAGGGCGACACCAACACGCGCTTCGGCCAGCGCGCCTTTTCCATGCTCTTGTTCCAGGACCTCGCCATCGTGCCGCTGCTGGCGCTGATCCCGCTGCTTGCCGAACAGGCGCCACAGGACACGACGACCGCCTTCCAGGACTTCCTCGTCGCCGTCGCCGCCATTGCGGCACTCTTCGTCGCCGGCCGCTATCTGCTCAATCCGTTGTTCCAGATCATTGCGCGCACCGGCGCGCGCGAGGCGATGATCGCCGCCGCGCTCTTCGTCGTGCTGGCCGCCGCGATGCTGCTGCAGATGGCCGGCCTCTCCATGGCGATGGGCGCCTTCCTTGCCGGCGTGCTGCTGGCCGATTCTTCTTATCGCCATGAATTGCAGGCGGATGTCGAACCGTTCCGCGGTATCCTGCTCGGCCTGTTCTTCATGGCCGTCGGCCTGTCGCTGCATCTCGACGTAATCTTTTCGAGCTGGCTGACCATCCTGATCGCCACGCCGGCCGTCATGCTGGTGAAGGGCTTCGTGATATACGGCCTTTGCCGTTTCACCGGGTCCTCGCACAATGATGCCGTGCGTATCGCACTGCTGCTGCCGCAGGGCGGCGAATTCGGCTTCGTGCTGTTCACCGCTGCCGCCGCCGCCGGCATCTTTTCAGGCGGCCTTGCCTCGCTGCTCATCGCCATCGTGACGACCTCCATGGCGCTGACGCCGATCGCGGCAGCCCTTTCGCGCTTCCTGCTGGTGGCGGATGTCGAGGAGGAGATGGAGGAGGATTTCGAGGGCGCGGGGGCAGACGTGCTGATGATCGGCTTTTCGCGCTTCGGCCAGATCGCCGCGCAGATCCTGCTTGCCGGCGGGCGCGAGGTCACGGTCATCGACCACTCGACCGACCGCGTGCGCCAGGCCGCGAATTTCGGCTTCCGCATCTATTTCGGCGACGGCACGCGCAAGGACGTGCTGCGCGCCGCCGGCATCGAACGCGCCAAGATCGTCGCCGTCTGCACGCAGGGCAAGGCCTCGACGGACCGCATCGTCGATCTCGTACAGTCGGAATATCCCAACGCGACGATCTTCGCGCGCTCCTACGACCGGGTGCACACCCTGTCGCTGCGCGCCCGCGGCGTGCAGCACGACGTGCGCGAAACCTTCGAATCCGCCCTCGTCTTCGGTCGGGAAACGCTGGAGGCGCTCGGCGTCGAGCCGGACGACGCCCTGGCCATCGGCGACGACATCCGCCGCCGCGACGTAGCGCGGCTGGAGTTGCAGGCGGCCGAAGGGATTTCCGCCGGGCGGCACATGCTGCATTCCAAGCCCGTGAAGCCGGAGCCGCTGCTGAAGCCAAGAAAAAAGAGAGAGACAGAAGTCGACGAGGAGGAAGGTGCTTAGATCTGTTATAAGACGCCGACTCGACAAGAAAGGAATTCAGTTGAAGGAAGAAAGCAGTGCGCCGGTCGAGAACGCCAACCGGAACGTCGCCCTCACGGTTGTAGAGCGATCAACCCCACTGGAACTACAAGCGATGTATCAGTGGGCGCAGGGTTGTTGGAAATTCGTGACAAGCCTTCGTCCAAGCTTGACAAAGCAAGACAGGCAATCCGGTTAACGTTGTCTAGCAAGATTATCTGGCCGACTGTAAGAATTCTCGCGAATAGGACTAAAGAAGTTGGCTGGGATAATCGCAGCCGCACAAGCCGCCTCGGCATTGCCGGCGCCGCAATAGGGATCGCTTTATTTGGAGGGCAAAGCGCAGGCATCGCGGCGTTGGGTACCGCTGTGGGCGTCCCGCTATGGATTGTCCTGGGAGCCGGCGCATCATTCGCAAACCTTCTTATTGAAGAAATTGTCAGGCGGCGCCAAGAGACGGATGACTGCACCTTTTCGGTTATTGAGGCAAAACGTGTCGATGTCGAAGACCGCTGATATGTTTACGCAGCATTTCCCTTAATCGCAGCAGACAGCTTTTCATCGAGCGCGCGCTTCAGCTCGTCGCGGATGCCGGCGGAGGTGGCGAGGACTTCGCCGGCCTTGACGAAATCGAGCACCCGGAAGCGGCCGACATCCGGGCGCAGATAGATGTCCGGCGCGCCCTTTTCGAGCTTCAGCGTGACGATGGAGCGCATGGTGAGCTGGGTCGCGCCATAGAGGCTGTCGACGCTGTTGGGCAGTTCCGCGGTGCCGGCCGCCGGCTGGCCGATCACGTCGACGCCGATGGTGATGTCGGCGTGGCCGATGAGGTGGTCGAAGGGCACCGGGTTCCACAGCCCGCCGTCGATCATCACCCGCCCGTTGATCATCACCGGGCGGAAGACGGCCGGCAGTGCGGCGGAGGCGGCGATTGCCGGAAACAGCGGGCCACTCTCGCAGACGCATTCGCATTGTCCATAATAATCCGACGTCACGACCTTCAGCGGGATCGCCAGGTCCTCGAACGTCTCCGGCAGGCGATCCGGCAGGAAGGCCTTCAGCACGCGCTCCAGGTTGAACTGCCCGACGCGGAAGCCGACCTCGGAGAGCCGCGTGGGCCTGAGGCTCCAGAGCCGGTTCATGATGCGGCTCGGATGGCCGATCGCGGCAAGCGTGTGCTCGCGGATTTCCCTGCCCGACATGCCGGCGGCCATGGCGGCACCCAGGATGGCGCCGATCGAGGCGCCCGAGATTAGCACCGGGCGGATGCCGAGTTCGTCCAGCACCTCAATGACATGGATATGGGCAAGGCCGCGCGCGCCGCCGCCGCCTAGCGCGATGGCGACCGTCGGGCCGCCTGGCGGCGATACGTCTGCGGAAACGAGGGCATCGGTCATCGCGGCGGTCTCCTGCTCGCTTTTTGTTTCCGCCGCATTATCCGACGGCGAAGCGATGCCGCTTCCGCTGGACATGCTCTACGGTTCAGCCGGACCGGTAGCGGTAGAAATGCATGCGCGTGTCGCCGAAGGTGCGGACTTCGAGAAGCTCGTAACCATCGACGGCGGCAGGCTGAATATCGGCACGCTCTTCAAGGATGGCAAGGGCGCCATCGACGAGCCAGCCGCCGCGCGCCGCCGCATCGAGCGCCCGCTCGCCAAGCCCCTTGGCGTATGGCGGATCGGCGAAGAGGAAGTCGAATGGCTCCACCGTGCCGACGCTGCCGAGCGCCGTTGCATCGCGCCGGAAAATCTTGGCGCGGCCGATGAGGCCGAGCGTTTCGATGTTGGAATGCAGGAGCCCCCTGCCCTCGACGCTCTGCTCGACGAAGAGCGCCGCGCGCGCACCGCGCGACACCGCCTCCAGGCCGACGGCACCGGTGCCCGCGAAGAGATCGAGCACCCGCGTGCCGTCGAGCGCCTCGGGATAGGCATGCGACAGGATGTTGAACAGGCTTTCGCGCGTGCGGTCCGTCGTCGGACGAATGTCATCCGACTTCGGCGTCGCAAGCGCGCGGCCGCGAAACTCTCCGCCGACGATCCGCACGGGCGCTTACTTGCCCTTGCCGCGCGGACGGCTGCCACCGGCGGGCTTGCCGCCAGCAGGTTTTCCACCCGAGGGGCGTCCACCCCCCGGCTTGCCGCCAAAGGACTTACCGCCGGACGGCTTTGCGCCGAAAGGCTTGCCGCCATCGCGGCGCGGCGGGCGATCGGAGAAGGTGCGTTCGCCCTCGGCACGGGGCTTGCGATCCGTACGATCGCCAAAGGAGCGCTCGCCTTCCGCGCGGGGTTTGCGGTCGCCACGGGCCGGACGGTCACCGAAGGAGCGGTCGCCACGCGGCGGGCGATCACCGAAATCGTGGGGGGCGCGGTCGTCGCCGGCGCCGGAACGCTTGCGACCGAAGCCGCCGCGACCGCCGTCGTCACGATCCTGCTTTTCCGGCTCGGAGGCGCGGATCCACTCGCCGTCCTCGTCGCGCGTCTTCAGCACGCGCAGCTTGTCGGCGCGGTCGTCACCCGGGCGGCCCCGGGCCGGCCCCGCCTTGCGATCGGGATCGAACTTCTTCGCCGTGCGGGTCGGCGCGCCATCGGCGGTGCGGCCGTAGCGCTTGGTCTTCGGCGCCCCTTCCGGCCGTTCGCGCGGCTCGCGCTTCACGCCTTCGGCGGTCTCCGCCTTCTTTTCGGCAACCGGACGGGCGCCGGGCGCCATCCAGACATTGGACTTGCGGGCACGCACGGCGGGCTCGCGCTTCGGCTTGCCTTCGAAACGATCGTCGGTGCGGTCGCGAGGGCCGCCGCGCGGCTTCTCGCCGAAGCGGTCGTCGCGCTTGGTGTCGAGGCGGGCGCGGGCCTTTTCGCGGCGGTCTTCCGGCTTTTCGCGACGGCCGGCGGGCTTTTCGCCCCAGGCGGGCTGCGCGGCCTCACGGGCCTTGGCGGCCGGCTTCTCGTCCGCATCGTCGACCGCGTGGTCGAAGAGTGGCGCATCGAAATTCGCCTTGGCTTCCTCGATGAGGCGGGGGCCGAGCTGGTCGCGCAGCGTGCGGCCGCGGATCTCCTGGGCGTGGCCTTCCGGCAGTTCGCCGAGCTGGAACGGGCCGTAGGAGATGCGGATCAGGCGGTTCACGTCGAGGCCGAGCGCGCCGAGCACGTTCTTGATCTCGCGGTTCTTGCCTTCGCGAAGACCCATGGTGATCCAGACATTGGTGCCCTGCACCTTGTCGAGCGTCGCGTCGATCGCGCCGTAAAGCACGCCGTCGACGGCGAGACCTTCCTTCAGCTTGTCGAGGTCGGCCTGTTCGATCTTGCCGTGGGCGCGCACGCGGTAGCGGCGCAGCCAGCCGGTCGTCGGCAGTTCCAGCATGCGGGCGAGGCCGCCGTCATTGGTCAGCAGCAGCAGGCCTTCGGTGTTGATGTCGAGGCGGCCGATGGACATGACACGCGGCAGGTCTTCGGGCAGGTTGTCGAAGACCGTCGGGCGGCCTTCCGGGTCCGCATTGGTGGTCACGAGGCCCGCCGGCTTGTGATAGAGCCAAAGGCGCGTGCGTTCGATGCCGCGGATCGGCATGCCGTCGACCTCGATGCGGTCGGCGAAGGTGGCGTTGAGCACCGGCGTGTCCAGCACCTTGCCGTTCACGCTGACGCGGCCTTCCATGATCATGCGCTCGATATCGCGGCGCGATGCGACGCCCGCACGGGCGAGCAGCTTGGAAATGCGCTCGGGCGCGAGGTCGGCGCTTGCCGAGGCGGCCGGCGCCGCCTTGGCGGGCTTCGCGTCGCGGGCCGGCTTTGCATCACGCGCGGGTTTTCCGTCACGCGGCGCGGATTTGCCGGCGAAGGGTTTGCCGCCCGGCTTCTTGCCTGCCGGCTTGCCGGCGGCAGAGTATGGCTTGCCCTCGGCGGCCGATGCGGCGGCACGGGGCTTGCGGTCACGGCCCGCGGGCTTGTCACCCGGCCGTTTTGGCTTGTCTTTGAATGTCATTTGTGCTGCCTGCGTTTTGGCGTGTCCTATCAGGTCACACGCCCCGGGTTAAGAGGAATTCGTGCCGCTCATGACAAATCGCTTCATGGAGATCGCGCTGGCCGAGGCGCGTGCGGCAGGAGAAAGGGGCGAAGTGCCCGTCGGCGCCGTGCTGGTGCTCGACGGCGCGGTCGTCGCGCAGTCCGGCAACCGCACGCGGGCGGAGAGCGATGTCACCGCCCATGCCGAGGTCGCCGTCATCCGCGAGGCGTCCCGCAAGCTCGGCCAGGAGCGACTGACGGGCGCCGATCTCTACGTGACGCTCGAACCCTGCACGCTCTGCGCCGCCGCCATTTCCTTCGCCCGCATCCGCCGGCTCTACTACGGTGCGGAGGACCCGAAGGGCGGCGCGGTGGACAATGGCGTGCGCTTCTTCGCCCAGCCGACCTGCCACCACGCGCCCGATATCTATTCCGGCATCGGCGGCCTGGAAGCGGCGGAAATCCTCAAGGATTTTTTCGCCGAACGGCGCTGATCAGCCTTCAGCGAACTGCCTGAGCTTGTCGCCGCTCAGCCGGTAGCGAACCCATTCGGACTGCGGCTCGGCGCCGATCGCGTCATAGACGCGGATCGCCGGGGTGTTCCAGTCGAGCACGCTCCATTCGAACCGGCCGCAGCCCTTCTCGATCGCGAGGCGCGCGAGATGGCGCAGCAGCATCTTTCCGACGCCGGCGCCGCGGTGATCGGGCGTCACATAGAGGTCTTCGAGATAGAGGCCGTTCTTCGCCTGCCAGGTGGAATAGGACAGGAACCAGACGGCGGAACCGGCGGGCTCGCCCGCCTCCGTCTCGCAGATCACCGCGCGGGTGACGGAGCCTTCGCCGAACAGCGAGGAAGCAATGGTCTCCTCGGTCGCCGCAACTTCGTGCAGCGCCTTTTCATAATCGGCAAGTTCGCGGATGAAACGCAGGATGGTGCCGGCGTCGCTGACCGACGCCGGGCGAATTCTGTAAGCCGTCATCGGCTTAGAAGGGCCACCAGGCGGAGCCGCTCTGCTTGGCTGCCTTCGCTTCCTTCTTGCGGCGGCGCTCCTTGGTGCGCTCCGGCTCGCCGAGATCGGCCGAGGCCTCTTCCGGAAGGCGGCGATAATCGACCGGCGGATCGCTCAGGTAACGGCGCTTGTCGGAATAGGCGCCCATCTGCAACCGGCGTGCGTCGCGATAGGCAGCGGTCTGTTCAGCGGCGGAAAGCTTGCGGTTCGTCGTGCTCTGCGCGGCGAGCGGCGAACGATAGTTCCCGTCGTCGCTGTTGGCCGCAGCCTCGGTGCGCAGACGCTCGCGCATCTCCTCGGGGCTTTCGATCCACTCGGGATTGTCCTTGCTGGAGACGGACTGCTGCGGCGTGGTCAGGGCGACCTCGTCCTTCGGCACCACCAGGCCACCGCGCGGCTGGTAGCGGATGTTCTTCTTTTCCGCGTCGTCAGGCCGGAGCGTCACCGCATTGCCGATATCATCCACAAGCTGCTCGCCGGCGGTCTTGCCGGTGCCGTAGGTCGGCCCCATGCAGCCGGTCAGCAGGAGGCTTCCACCGAGGAGGCCGATCAAGCCGGTACGCAGCCGAATATTTCGCGTCATTCCCATGAATACCCTTCCAGCAGAGCCGGCGCCCAAAGCCCGAACACGGCAATAGATCGCCGTGCCATGGCGGAAAAATCCGACCATTTTCAGGCAGCAATACCGGATGAAGACCGCAAGCGCAATTCATCCGGAATATTGACGGCCGGAAAGCCCCGGCCGTCAACAATGCTGTGCCTTATGCTGCGCGGCGAAAACCGATCTCACGCAGCGCCGCCGCGTCGCGGGCCGAGACGTCCGGATAGTCCGGATCGGTGCCGACATCCGTGGTGATGCGCCAGGAGCGCGCGCACTTCCTGCCCTCGGCAAGCTGCGGCTCGACGGAGACCTTGGCAACATCCGCAAGACGGAAGGCATTGGCCGGGCCTTCGCCGGCAACCAGCGTGATGGCCGAGGTGATGCAGATTTCCGCAAAGTCCTGGCCTTCGAGGGCTGCGAGCAGCTCCGGATCGTCGATGTGCACGACCGGGGCAGCCTCCAGCGAGGCGCCGATGCGCTTCTCGCGGCGTTCGATCTCCAGCGCGCCGGTGACGACCGAGCGCACGGCGCGGATCTTCTCCCACTTGGCTTCCAGCGCATCGTTGCGCCACTCGGCCGGCACGTCGGGGAACTGTTCCAGATGCACCGAAACGGCATCCGGCTTCAGCGACAGCCAGGCCTCCTCCGTGGTGAAGGGCAGCATGGGGGCGAGCCAGGTGACGAGGCACTCGAACAGCTTGCGGATGACCGCGAGCGAGGCGCGGCGCTTCAACGAGGACGGGGCGTCGCAGTAGAGCGCATCCTTGCGGACGTCGAAGTAGAAGGCCGAGAGCTCGACATTCGAGAAGTCGATGAGCGAGCGGGCGATCTTCTTGAAGTCGAACGCGTCGTAGCCTTCGCGCACGACGGCGTCGAGCTCGGAGAGCCGGTGCAGCATGAGCTTTTCGAGCTCCGGCATGTCGGCGTAAGCGATCTCCTCGCCCGTGTCGTGCGCCAGCGTGCCCAGCATCCAGCGCACCGTGTTGCGCAGCTTGCGGTAGGCGTCGATGTTGGTCTGGATGATCGTCTTGCCGAGGCGCTGGTCTTCCCAGTAGTCGGTGGTCATCACCCAGAGGCGCAGGATATCGGCGCCCGATTCTTTCATCACGTCCTGCGGCGAGACGACGTTGCCCTTGGACTTCGACATCTTCTCGCCCTTCTCGTCCATGGTGAAACCATGGGTGATGACGGCGTTGTAGGGCGCACGGCCACGGGTCGCCGCCGATTCCAGCAGCGAGGAGTGGAACCAGCCGCGATGCTGGTCGGAGCCTTCCAGATAGACGTCGGCCGGCCATTTCAGGTCGGGACGGTCTTCCAGCGTGAAGGTGTGCGTCGAGCCCGAGTCGAACCAGACGTCGAGGATGTCCATGACCTGCGTCCACTTGGCCGGGTCATGGTCATTGCCGAGGAAACGCTCCTTGGCGCCTTCGGCGAACCACGCGTCGGCACCTTCCTGTTCGAAGGCTTCGAGGATGCGGGCGTTGACGGCCTCGTCGATCAGCACTTCGCCCTTCTCGTCGGCGAAGACGGCGATCGGGACGCCCCAGGCGCGCTGGCGCGACAGCACCCAGTCCGGGCGGCCTTCGATCATGGCACGCAGGCGGTTCTGGCCGGCGGCGGGCACGAAGCGTGTCTCGTCGATGGCGTTCAGCGAGCGCGAACGCAGCGTAGTGCCGTCGCCGAGTTCCTTGTCCATATAGACGAACCATTGCGGCGTGTTGCGGAAGATGACCGGCTTCTTGGAGCGCCAGGAATGCGGATAGGAATGCTTGATGCGGCCGCGGGCAAACAGGTTGCTGGCGGCGATCAGCGCCTTGATGACGCGCTCGTTGGCGTCGCCCTTCTTGCCGTTGTCGTCCATGACGCGGGCGCCGTCGAAACCGGGAGCGTCGGCCGTGTAGAAGCCGGCATCGTCGACAGTGAACGGGATCTTCGACGAGATGCCGCGCGCCTCAAGGGCACGAGCCGCTGCCGTCCAGGCGTCAAAGTCCTCGCGGCCGTGGCCGGGTGCGGTGTGCACGAAACCGGTGCCGGCATCGTCGGTGACGTGATCGCCATCGAGCAGCGGCACCTTGAAGTCATAGCCGAGGGCGGCCAGCGGATGGGCGCAGACGACCGCCTCCAGTTCTTCCGGCGCGATGTCGCGGAGGAACTTGAAGGTGAGCTTTGCCTTGGCCGCCGATTCATCGGCAAGACGGGTGGCGAAGATCAGCTTTTCGCCCGGCTGCGGGCCGAAATCGTTCTGCGCGCTTTCCACCTCGTAGAGGCCATAGGGATAGCGCGACGAGAAGGCGATGCCGCGGTTGCCGGGGATCGTCCAGGGCGTGGTGGTCCAGATGACGACGGAATTGCCGAGCAGGTCGGCCGGACCTTCGGTTACCGGGAATTTCACCCAGATCGCATCGCTCTCGACATCGGCATATTCGACTTCGGCCTCGGCCAGCGCCGTGCGCTCGACGACCGACCACATGACGGGCTTGGAGCCGCGGTAGAGCTGGCCGCTCTTGGCGATCTTCAGGAGCTCGCCGGCGATGCGGGCTTCCGCGTGGAAGTTCATCGTCGTGTAGGGGTTGTCGAAGTCGCCCTCGATGCCGAGGCGCTTGAACTCTTCCGCCTGGATCTTGATCCAGCCGGCGGCGAAGTCGCGGCATTCCTGGCGGAATTCGTTGACCGGGACCTCGTCCTTGTTCTTGCCCTTCTCGCGGTATTTTTCCTCGATCTTCCACTCGATCGGAAGGCCGTGGCAGTCCCAGCCGGGCACGTAGTTCGAGTCATAGCCGCGCATCTGGAACGAGCGGGTGATGACGTCTTTCAGGATCTTGTTCAGCGCGTGGCCGATATGGATGTTGCCGTTGGCATAGGGGGGGCCATCGTGCAGCACGAATTTCTCGCGGCCGGCGGCAGAGGCGCGCAGCTTTTTGTAGAGACCCATCTGCTGCCAGCGGGCCACCGTTTCCGGCTCCTTCGTTGGCAGGCCGGCGCGCATCGGGAAATCCGTCTGCGGCAGGTAGAGGGTGGGCGAATAATCGACTTTTTCGGGCGTATCGGTCATGGATATGGCTATCGTCTTTTTTTCGCGCGCGTTTGCGCATGCGGGGATATTGTCAGGCTCCGACGGCGGGGGCGCTTTTCGAAAACGCCCAAAATCCCGGACCTTCCGGCCTCGCTCAGAGCGCGCGGAAGGCCGGGCCACTAATTCGCAGATCGATGGTCAGCCGGTTGAGCATCATGCGCGCGGTATTACGGCCTTTTCGCCATTTTGAAAAGACGCCAGAGTCGTTTGTTCCTAGAAACAGATGCGCCGGTCGATCGGCCCCAGCGGCGTGACGCCGGAAAGCAGCGCGCGCGCCTCCTCCTCGTCGCGCTTCATCTGGATGACGAGCGGGTCGAGGCCGTCGAATTTCAGCTCGTCGCGCAGGTGGCCGAAGAAGGAGACGGCGGAAACTTCGCCGTAGAGATCGCCGGAGAAATCGAAGAGGAAGGTTTCGAGCAGCGGCGCGCCATTGGACGTGACCGTCGGGCGGCGGCCGTAGCTGGCAACGCCGTCGTGCAGGCTGCCATCGGGGCGGCGGAAGCGCACGGCGTAGATGCCGTTGCGCAGTTCGACTTCCGGGGGGAGCTGCATGTTGGCGGTCGGATAGCCAAGCGTGCGGCCGAGCTTCTTGCCGTCGATGACCTCCGCCTCGACCGTGTAGCGGTAGCCGAGCTGGCCGGCCGCTTCCACGACCGCACCTTCGCCGAGCAGGGCGCGGGTAAAACTCGACGAGATGACGGAGGCGTTCTCGTCGCGGAAGGCATCGACCAGCGTCACGCCGAAACCGTTGTCCTGGCCAGCGGCCATCAGGAAGGCCGGACCACCCTCCCTGCCCTTGCCGAAGTGGAAATCGAAGCCGGTGACGACCTCGGAGGCGTGCAGCCACTCGATCAGCACCGAGCGGATGAAATCATGCGCCGACATTTCGGAAAAGCCGCGGTCGAACGGGTACTCGATGACAGCGGCAAAGCCCATGCCTTCGAGGATACGGGCCTTCAGCGGCGCCGGCGTCAGGCGGAAGACCGGACGCTCGGGGCGGAAGACGGTGCGGGGATGCGGCTCGAAGGTCAGCACGAGGGCCGGGATGCCGCGGTCGCTCGCGAGGTCGAGCGCGCGTTGCAGCACGGCCTGGTGGCCGCGGTGCACGCCGTCGAAATTGCCGATGGCGATGACGCCGCCGCGCAGGTGTTCCGGCAGCGGCTGCTTTGTCTCGTTCCTGTGAAATACCGTCATGACGACCGTCTCCGTCACTGCAGCCGGGGCATCCACCATTTGGGGTGGGAGCCTTCGCGCGTCAGGAAAGCCGCGAGCTTCGCCTCGTCGGTGCGGCCCGCTTCGACATATTCCTGCGCATGGATGCCGCCGGAAATATAGAGCACATCGAGGCCGAAGGCTTCCGCGCCGCGCACGTCCGTCGGCATGCCGTCGCCGACCGCGATCACGCGCGACAGGTCGAAGTCGCCGCGCACGTCCCTCGCCTCGGCGATCGACTTTTCATAGATCGGCCGGTGCGGCTTGCCTGCGATCAGGCTGGTGCAGCCGAGCTCCTCGTAGAATTTCGCCAGCGCCCCTGCACATTGGATGAGCCGGTGGCCGCGCTCGACGACGAGGTCCGGATTGGCACAGATGAAGGGCAGCTTTTTCGCGGCGAGCCGTTCCAGCTCCTCGCGATAGTCCTCGACGGTCTCCGTCTCGTCGCTGCGCAGGCCCGCGCAGACCACGATGCCGGCCTCGTCAAGGCCGACGGTCTCGACGCCGAGGCCGTCGAGCAGCGGCAGGTCCTTTTCGGCGCCGATGAAATAGACCTTCTTCGGCCCTTCGGCGATCAGCGCGCGGGTGACGTCGCCGGAGGTGACGATGCGGTCGTAGGAATCGTCGGCGACGCCGAGGCCGCGGATTTGCACCTTGACGCCCGGATGCGGGCGCGGCGAATTGGTGATGAGCACGACGGTGAGGCCGGCGGCGCGGGCGTCGGCGAGCGCTTCCGATGCGTAGGAGAAAGCTTCGACGCCATTGTGCAGGACGCCCCAGACGTCGCAGAGCACCACGTCATATTGCGAAGCGATGTCGCGGAAGGATTGGATGCGTTCAGCCATCAGGTAGTCCTGTTCGAAATCGAGCCCGGCTGACATTGCAAAGCGAGGCCAAGAAAACAAGCCTCTCCACACAATTTTGCCCCATCAACAGGCAAACTGCCGGAAATTCATGGCCCTGACTTGATGGCGTGCGATTTCACTCCCATCTGCCGGCTGCGGTAACCATCCGGGGCAAAATAATTTCCGGGCGTCGTCCTTGACTCGAAAAGCGCCGACGCCTATCTCCGGGCCGCTAGCACTCCTAACCAGTGAGTGCTAACATCCATCCATCGGGTCCATACCGGGATCCGCAATGTCATTCGATCGAGGGATAAGACAATGGCAAGCACCACCTTCCGCCCGCTTCACGATCGCGTCGTCGTACGTCGCGTCGAATCCGAAGCCAAGACCAAGGGCGGCATCATCATTCCGGACACCGCCAAGGAAAAGCCGCAGGAAGGCGAAATCGTCGCCGTCGGTTCCGGCGCCCGTGACGATTCCGGCAAGGTCGTTCCGCTGGACGTCAAGGCTGGCGACCGCGTTCTGTTCGGCAAGTGGTCGGGCACCGAAGTCAAGCTCGACGGCGAAGACCTTCTGATCATGAAGGAAGCCGACATCATGGGCATCATCGGCTGATCTAGCCGTTCATCCCCTTCCGAAATTCGCTGATACCTCTTTCAGGAGTTCACACAATGGCAGCCAAAGAAGTCAAGTTCGGCCGCACCGCGCGCGAAAAGATGCTGCGCGGCGTCGACATTCTCGCAGACGCAGTCAAGGTAACGCTCGGCCCGAAGGGTCGTAACGTTGTCATCGACAAGTCCTTCGGCGCACCGCGCATCACCAAGGACGGCGTTTCCGTCGCCAAGGAAATCGAACTGGAAGACAAGTTCGAGAACATGGGCGCCCAGCTCGTTCGCGAAGTCGCTTCCAAGACCAATGACATCGCCGGCGACGGCACGACGACGGCAACCGTTCTTGCCCAGGCCATCGTTCGCGAAGGCAACAAGGCTGTTGCAGCCGGCATGAACCCGATGGACCTGAAGCGCGGCATCGATCTCGCCGTTGCCGAAGTCGTCAAGGATCTCCAGGCCAAGGCCAAGAAGATCAACACTTCGGAAGAAGTCGCCCAGGTCGGCACGATCTCCGCAAACGGCGACAAGCAGGTCGGTCTCGACATTGCAGAAGCCATGCAGAAGGTCGGCAACGAAGGCGTCATCACGGTTGAAGAAGCCAAGACCGCCGAAACCGAACTCGAAGTCGTCGAAGGCATGCAGTTCGACCGCGGCTACCTGTCGCCCTACTTCGTGACCAACCCGGAAAAGATGGTCGCCGACCTCGAAGACGCTTTCATTCTCCTGCACGAGAAGAAGCTCTCGAACCTCCAGGCGATGCTCCCGGTTCTCGAAGCCGTCGTCCAGACCGGCAAGCCGCTCGTCATCATCGCTGAAGACGTCGAAGGCGAAGCTCTTGCTACGCTCGTCGTCAACAAGCTGCGTGGCGGCCTCAAGATCGCTGCCGTCAAGGCTCCGGGCTTCGGCGACCGCCGCAAGGCCATGCTCGAAGACATCGCCATCCTGTCGGGCGGCACCGTGATCTCCGAAGACCTCGGCATCAAGCTCGAAAACGTCACGCTCGACATGCTCGGCCGTGCGAAGAAGGTCTCGATCACCAAGGAAAACACGACGATCGTCGACGGTGCCGGCCAGAAGTCGGAAATCGAAGGCCGCGTCGCGCAGATCAAGGCCCAGATCGAAGAAACCACCTCCGATTACGACCGCGAGAAGCTGCAGGAACGCCTTGCCAAGCTCGCTGGCGGCGTTGCCGTGATCCGCGTCGGCGGCTCGACGGAAGTCGAAGTCAAGGAAAAGAAGGACCGCATCGACGACGCCCTCAACGCGACGCGCGCTGCCGTTCAGGAAGGCATCGTACCGGGCGGCGGCGTTGCCCTGCTGCGCTCCTCCGTCAAGATCACCTCCAAGGGTGAGAACGACGACCAGGAAGCCGGCATCAACATCGTTCGCAAGGCGCTGCAGTCCCTCGTTCGCCAGATCGCGGAAAACGCTGGTGACGAAGCTTCGATCGTTGTCGGCAAGATCCTCGACAAGAACGAAGACAACTACGGCTACAACGCCCAGACGGGCGAATACGGCGACCTGATCGCACTCGGCATCGTCGACCCGGTCAAGGTTGTCCGCACGGCTCTGCAGAACGCAGCTTCGGTTGCTTCGCTGCTGATCACGACGGAAGCCATGATCGCCGAACTGCCGAAGAAGGATGCACCGGGCGGCATGCCTGGCGGCATGGGCGGCATGGGCGGCATGGACATGATGTGATAGGCGCAAGCCTTCACATCTGAGCCAGCTGGTTCAGTTCGGAAAGGGCGGTCTTCGGGCCGCCCTTTTTGTTTTTCCGGCAAAGGGACGCATTTCAAAGAGGTTCACCGGACTGCATCGTTTCCGTGAAAAGAATTTTTCCGTTTGTACAATAATTCTCAAAAAGCCGTTGCTGGCATCAAAAAACCAATTATAAAGACGCCCCAAGTGAACTGTAAGATTCACCCGGGGTACAGGTGCTGGTTTTGGACAGGAACATGTCGATAAACCGCGCAGCCAGTTCTCCCTGAAATATATTGATAGAACCGCCGGAAGACTTGAAAGAAGGGTCAGCGGCGGTTTTCACGCGTACGTCCGATCCGATACGCATAGCAGGATCCGGACGAAGTTCAGTACATGGGAAAGTGGTTCGGCGGACTTCGAGGGTTGTCGCCGGCGCTCTCTTTTAACGTGTCGCGTGCCCGAAACGGGGCGTGACATGTCGGCCAAATTCGAGCAACTGCCTGAGGTCGTAGGTGTTCAAGATAATCAAGACTGATCTCTCGTCGCCCTTTCTTCCGGGCTCGATGGGGTTCGACGAGACGGACAACGAACTGCTGACGCAATATTGCGTGACGGAGCGCTGGACCGGCGATCTTTCCAACGGCCTCTTCACGCTTGGCGACAAGGCGATGCAGGCGCATGGCCTGCCGCAGCGCGCCTGCGGGCTGTTGAACCTCATCCGCTGCTACGAGCCGCTCGACCGCACGCGCGTGCTCGAACTCTTCGAGCAGGCGGCCTCCTCATCCTCGTCCTTCTGCTTCTCAACGACCATTCACCTCGACGGCGCGCCGCGCCAGCCGGTGTTCTGCGTTGGGGAATCGACGGGCCTGGAGGAGAAATACGCCGGCACGATCATCGGCGTCTTCATCTTCCCCCGCTTCCAGATCGACCTCGCCGGCCGCCGCTTCAAGCGGCAATAGGCCGCTTCAGGCGGCCTTGCTGGCCTCGACGCTGGTACGGATGCTTTCCACCGGCATCGGGCGACCCAGGAAATAGCCCTGCGCCTCGTCGCAACCCTCGTCGAGCAGGATGGCAAGCTGGTTGCTCGTCTCCACGCCCTCCGCCAGGACCGGCACGCGCAGCGTCTGGCCGAGCGCCAGGATGGCGCGGATGATGGCCTTGGCCTCCGGGCTTGCCTCCACCTCGCTCATGAAGCTGCGGTCAAGCTTGATCTTGTCGAAGGGGAAGGCGCGCAGCGTTTCCAGCGACGAATAGCCGGTGCCGAAATCGTCGATGGCGATGGTGACGCCGAAGGCCTTGATGCGGCGCAGCGTCTGGAGCGCCCGCTCCTTGTCGGCGATGATGGTCGATTCGGTGATTTCGAGCTCCAGCCGGCGGGGGTTGAGGCCCGTTTCCAGGAGCACCCGGTGCACGAGGTCCGCGACATCGGCATTTCCAAGCTGGATCGGCGACAGGTTGACGGCGATCTTGTGGTCGTTGTTCCATGTTGCAGCCTCGCGGCATGCCTCGCGCAGAACCCATTCACCGATCGGCAGGATGGCGCCGCACTCCTCGGCAATCGGGATGAAATCGCCCGGAGGGATCTTGCCGCGCAGCGGATGGTGCCAGCGCAGCAGCACCTCGTAGCCGATCGTCTCGCCGGAGGTAACAGCTTTTTGGACCTGGTAGTGCAGTTGCAGTTCTTTGCGCTCCACGGCCTGCCAGAGGTCGTTGGCGATGAGGCGGCGGCTGCGGGCGGCCTCGTCCATCGAGACCTCGTAGAAGCAGACCGTCTGGGTCAGCGCATCCTTGGCGCGGTACATGGCAAGGTCGGCATTGTTGATGAGCGCTTCGACCGTGTCGGCATCCTGCGGGTAGATCGCGACGCCAAGGCTGGCGCCCGGCTTGATATCGTAGCCGTCGATGCGGATCTCCCCGTTAAGGCAGTTCTCCAGACGCTGGATGAAGTCGGTGAGGTCAGCCACGTCCGAAAAACGCTTGGCGGCGGCGAATTCGTCCCCGCCGAAGCGGGCGACCGTCTCGTCGGCCTCCAGGCAGGCCTGCATGCGCTTCGACAGCGTGGTGAGCACTTCGTCGCCCGCCGCGTGGCCGCGCGTGTCGTTGATTTCCTTGAACTTGTCGAGGTCGATGCCGATTGCTGCGACCTTGCCGCCGGAGAGGCGGGCGGCATCGAGGTCGGCTTCGAGACGGTTGTTGAAGCTCGCACGGTTCGGCAGGCCGGTCAGTCCATCGTGGCGGGCGAGGAAGGAGATCTGCTCCTCGGAGCGCAGGCGCTCGGAAATATCCTCATAGGTCGCAACCCAGGCGCCGTCAGGCAGCGTGCGGTAGCGTAGTTGCACCGAGGTGCCGTTCGGTAGCTTCTCGACCATCGCGCCGCCGTCGTTCGCGAGAATCGCAGCGCGGCGACGCGCATAGACGTCCCGTGCCTTCGCCTGGCGCACATCCGGATCGGCAAACAGGTGGGTGACGCCCTGGTCGACGATCTCGCGCAGCGTCATGCCGGGCTGGACGCGGCCTTCCGGGAAGCCGAAGATCTCGCTGTAGCGCTTGTTGGCGATGAGCAGGCGTTCGTCCTTGTCGAACAGGCAGAGGCCCTGCGACATGTTTTCGAGCGCGAGGTCGAGGTTCTTCGTCACGGCAGCGAGCCGGTCGGCGTCGGCCTTTTCCTTCGTGACGTCCTTGGTAATCTTGGCGTAGCCGACGAGTACGCCGCCGGCATCGTAAATCGGATCGATGACGACATTCGCCCAGAAGCGGCCGCCGTCCTTCTTGTAGCGCCAGCCCTCGCTCTCGTATTTGCCTTCCGCGCGCGCAAGCGCCAGCGCGCGCTCGGGCAGGCCGGCCGCGCGGTCCTCCTCGCTGTAGAAATGCGAGAAGTGCTGACCGACGATCTCATGGGCCTTGTAGCCCTTGCTGCGCTCGGCGCCCGCGTTCCAGTTGGCGACCCGGCCTTCCGGGTCGAGCATGTAGATGGCGTAATCCTTGACGCCCTGCACGAGCATGGCGAACTGGCGTGTGCTCTCGCTGGCGGCAAGCTCCGACTGCCTGGCGAAGACGGCGGCCGTCAGCCCTGCGAAGAGCAACGAGAAGGCGACGACGGCAATCAGCGGCACCATCAGGCTGGTGGAGATCAGCGTGTCGTCGCTGACCGGCATCAGGCCCGGCTCGATCATCACGGCCGCCATTGCGGTGAAATGGAGCGAGACGACGCCGAGCGCCATCAGCACGGTGGCAAGGGCGCGACCCCGTGCGCCAAGCTGCGGGCGCATGCAGACGTCGAGCGCCAGCATGCCGAAGAGACCGGCGCAGACGACGGAGGCCGCTACATAGACATTGTCCCAGACGATGCGGCCCGGAAGTTCCAGCGCCGACATGCCGATATAGTGCATGGAGGTGATGCCCGCGCCGAGCAGCAGGCCGCCCGCCACGACCGCGCTGCGACCGGGAATGTAGCTTGCGAGCGCCAGCCCGATCGTCGTGACGACGATCGCGACGGCCAGCGACAGCAGCGTCGGCTCCATGTCGAAGCCCATGGCGACGCCGGGATCGTAGGCCAGCATGGCGATGAAGTGGGTGGCCCAGATGCCGAAGCCGCTCGATGTGCCGGCGGCACCGAGCCAGAGGCCGCGCGCCTTCCCGTCGGAGACCTGTGCCCTTTGCGTCAGCGAGACCGCGACATAGCAGGACAGGAAGCATATGAACGCCGCGAGCAGCACGAGGCGGAGGTCGTGCTCGACGGCAATGCAGGTCAGGATACGAAGCATGAAGGGGCACCGGAGTGGGAGCGAAGTGGCCCCACTCAGCCGGAGAACCCTAAAAAATCAGTGAATTCAGAAAGCTTAACGCCGAACCGCTATATTTCGCATCAGTTCATACTTAACAAAGATCAAAACAGTACAACTGTTTCATTCAGCGACGAAAATGCAGCTCAACCTTCGGGCTATACACCTTTCAGAGCGTCAGGGCCTTGAGGTCCGTCGCTGGGTCCTCCAGTGCTTCCCGCGCGGGCGTGCGGCCCATCTCGATCAGCTTCTTGCCGACCACATAGGCCTTCGCATCGTTGACCGCGTCCACCGCGATCAGCCGGCCTTCGCGGAAATACCAGACGGAGACGCTGCCTTCGCGCTGTCCGGGGCGCACGAACGTATCGTCGAAGCCCATGCAGAAGCCGGCGATCTGCAATTTCACGTCATACTGGTCGGACCAGAACCAGGGTTTCGGCTCATAGGGCGCATCGCCGCCGGCGATGACGGCAGCCGCCGCTTCCGCCTGGTCGACGGCATTCTGCACGGATTCCAGCCGCACGCGATTACCCTCGAAGGGCAGAACGGCGCAGTCGCCCATGGCGAAGATCGCGGGATCAGACGTGCGGGCATGGGCATCGACGACGATGCCGTTGGTGACTTCAAGACCCGCATCGCGGGCGAACCCATCATTCGCCGCCACGCCGATGCCGGCGATCACCACGTCGACCGGCAGCACGAAGCCGTCGGAGAGTTCCGCGCCGGTGACGCGGCCATTCTTTCCCAAGAGGCGCACGAGGCCGGTCTTTTCGCGCACGTCAACGCCGCGCGCATTGTGGATGGCCTTGAGGATGGTGGCAGTGGCGGGCGAAGCGACGCGGGCGAGGATGCGGTCGGCCATTTCGATGACGGTGACGTGCAGCCCCCTGCCCCGCGCGACGGCCGCGGCCTCCAGGCCGATATAACCGCCGCCGACGACGAGCGCGCGGCGGCCTTCCTGCATTTCGACGCCAAGGCGGTCGGCATCGCGGTAGTCACGCACCGTGAACACGCCGTCGAGGTCGCCGCCGATCTCGGCCGGCAGGCGGCGCGGCGTCGCGCCGGTGGCGAGCGCCAGATAGGCATAGTGCAGCGTCGAACCGTCGCTGAGCGTCACGGCCTTGGCCGAACGGTCGATGGCGGTGACCTCGGTCGACAGGCGGATGTCGACATTGTTGTCCGCATACCAGCTTTCCGGGCGGAACTTCAGGCGTTCGAGATCGGCCTCGCCGAGCAGGTATTTTTTCGAGAGCGGCGGTCGTTGGTAGGGGTGGCTCGCCTCGGCGGCGATGATCGTGATCGGCCGTTCGTCCTTCAATGCGCGCAATTTGGCAACGAGGGCAAATGCGGCCTGACCGCCACCCACAACAACCAGTCTTCCCGTCACGATGTTTCCCCGTCTTTGGTTTTACCGACAGGTAGCGCGCTCCGGCGGGCGGCGTCAACTCGTCGCCGCGCCGCCGGATTTTTCGTTTGCGTCAGGCTTTTGCCGGAATATCGAAGCCCTTCTGGGCCGCCGGGCGGGCCGACGCGCGCTCGACCCAGTCCACGACGGACGGGAAGCTCGCATAGTCGAGCGCCTCGCGGCCGCCATAGAAAATATCCGCGCCGCGCACCCACGGATAGGTCGTGATGTCGGCGATGGTATATTCATCGCCCATGATCCACGGACGATCTTTCAGCCGGTCCTCCAGCACCGAGAGCAGGCGCTTCGATTCGTCCCGGTAACGCTCCGTCGGATAGGAATTGTTGGCGACCTTGTCGGCGGCGAATTTGTAGAAATGGCCGAACTGGCCGAGCATGGGCCCGACGCCGCTCATCTGGAACATCACCCAGCTCAGTGTCTCGTAGCGCAACGCCGGATCGGCGGGGATGAGTTTTCCCGTCTTTTCCGCGAGGTAGACAAGGATGGCGCCCGATTCGAAAAGGCCGATCGGCTTGCCGCCGGGGCCGTTCGGATCGATGATCGCCGGGATGCGGCCGTTCGGGTTGAGCGAGATGAATTCCGGCGACTTCACGCCATCAGGCCCGAACTCGATGCGGTGCGGCTCATAGGCAAGGCCGAGTTCTTCCAGCGCGATCGATACCTTCACGCCATTCGGCGTCGGCAGCGAATAGAGCTGGATGATATCGGGGTTCTTGGCGGGCCACTTTTTGGTGATGGGGAAGGACGACAGATCTGCCATGGAGGACTCCTTGCGATGGGAGCTTTTAGATAGGACACTCAAACAGGGTTTGTGAGGGTCGGGCCGAAACAATTCAACGGGAAAACGGAGGGCGCATGACGATCTTTCAGGGCATCAATGTCGTTTCGGTTTCCGTGACCGACCTTGACGCGGCCCGCAACTTCTATCGCGATACGCTTGGGCTCGGAGAGCCAACCTTCGACCTGCCGGATGCCGGGTGGATCGAATTCTCGACCGGCGCTGCGAGCGGCAATCTTTCGCTCACTCTGGCTGAAGAGGGCTGGCAGCCCGGCTTCGGCACGACCATCGTCTTGAATGTCGCGGATTGCCGGGTGGCGGTGGAGGTCTTGCGGAGCCGAGGCGTACGGTGTGACGATGCGCAGGATTTTCCCGGCTTCGTCACCTTTGCAAGCTTCTACGATCCGTTCGGCAATCGGCTGCAAATGTGCAGCCCGGCGCCGTGAAGCTCACAGCGCCTTGCGCACCGCCTCGATGATTTCCGCCACCACCGCATTGCCCTCGTGCTCCGGCTTGCGGGCGCGCACGAGGCAGGCTTCGGACTTCAGGATCACGCCATCCGAGAGGATCTTCAGGTGGTTGGCGTGGAGCGTCGAGCCGGTGGAGGTAATGTCGACGATGATATCGGCGGAGCCGGAAGCCGGCGCGCCTTCCGTGGCACCAAGGCTTTCGACAATGCGGTAGAGCTGGATGCCGTGGTTGCCGGAGAAGAACTGCTGGGTCAGCCGCCAGTACTTCGTGGCGATGGTGAGCCTGCGGCGGTGGCGGGCGCGGAAATCCGCGGCAACGTCGCCGAGATCGGCCATGGTATCGACGTCGAGCCAGATTTCCGGCACCGCGACCACGACATCCGCATGGCCGAAGCCGAGGCGGGCGCAGAATTCGACGCGGGCATCCGCCTCCGCCAGTCCCTCGCGCACGAGATCCTCGCCGGTCACGCCGAAATCGACGGTGCCGTTGGCGATCTCACGGGAGATTTCGGAGGCCGACAGGAAGGCGATCTCGATATCGTCGCGCCCTTCGACGCGGCCGCGATAGGAGCGGTCGTTGCCGACGGCGACGACGGAAAAACCGGCGCGGGCGAGCACGGCGGAGGAATCCTCCTTCATGCGGCCCTTGGAGGGCAGACCGATGGTGATGGTCATGCGGCGGCTCCCTTCACGCTCGCGATACGGTCGAGCCAGAGCGAGAAGCCGACCGCCGGAATGCGTTCCTTCGCGCCGAGCAGCGTCAGCAACCGGTCGAAACGGCCGCCGCCGGCGAGCACCAGCGCGTCGCCGTCCGGCGTGACCTCGAAGACGAGGCCGGTGTAATAATCGAGCGGGCGGCCGAAGGCGGCGCGGTAGGTGATCGAGGCAGGATCGACACCGATATCGCGCAGGGCTGCCACGCGGCTTTCGAAGCGGGCGAGTGCTTCGCCTAGTGAAAGGCCCGACTTTTGCGCGAAGGCGGCGAGTGCACGGGGCGCGTCCGCAAGGCTGAGTTCGAGGGCCAGGAATTCGCGCAGCAGCGCCAGCGTGCGCTCGTCGAGCCGCGTGTTGGCGAGTTCCATTTTTTCGCGCAGCCGCCTTGCGATATCGGCGGGGCTGCGGCTGGCATTGGTGGAATAGCCGGTCGCTTCCATGGTCTCGTCGATATGGGCGACCAGCGTCGCCTCGTCGTCGAGTTTTCCCAGAATGGCGAGGCGCTCAACCTCGGGACCGAAGACGCCGGAGGGGGCGGGATCGGACAGATCGGCCATCAGCTTCTGCAATTGCGCCTGGTTGCCGAAGGCATGCACCAGCCGCTTCTGCCAGCCGGCCGGCAGGCCGCAGGCGGCAACCACCGCCTCGAAAACCGACTGGTCGCCGAGCACGACCGAAAGGCCGACGCCCGGCAGGCGGTTCTTCAGCACGGAAAGCGCATCGCAGACCGCGCGCGCATCGGCGCGGGCGACATCCTGTTCGCCGAGGTCTTCGATGCCGGCCTGGTAGAACTCGTTCGAGCCCTCGCGGCGCTGGCGGAAGACCTCGCCGAGATAGGCGTAGCGCTTCGGCGTGCCGGTGGCGGTCTCGATGTGGCGCAGGCAGACGGGAATGGTGAATTCGGGGCGCAGGCACAGGCTCTTGCCCGTCTCGCTCTCCGTCATGAAGATGCGCCGCCGCAGGTCCTCGCCCGCCATGTCGAGGAAGGGTTCGGCCGGCTGGATGACCGGCGTATCGACGCGCTCCGTGCCGAGCTTTTCCAGATCGGCGATAAGGTCGGGTGCGAAAACCGGGAGGTTGATCAGTGGCATGAGACGTTACCCCCCTCTGTCCTGCCGGACATCTCCCCCTCAAGGGGGGAGATCGGATGGCGCACCGCTTTGCCCATCACGGACGACGCGGTCTGGGCAATGTCCCTGCGCCTTGCCGATCTCCCCCCTTGAGGGGGAGATGTCCGGCAGGACAGAGGGGGGTGCAGCAGGAAAACACCCATCGCCGTCAGCCAGCCCGCGCCCGGTCTTCAGCCTGCGCATCAAGAATTTCGCGGACCTTTGCGACGAGTTCGGCTTCCGGAACGGAGACCTGCGCCACGCGGGCCTCGCGCCAGGAGGTGTTGTCCTCGATCTCGCCGGAGAGGCGCTTGCCCTCGATGAGGTCCTTGATCTGCACGAGGCTTTCGGCGCGTTCGTCGCCGCCCTGGATGATGGCGACGGGGGCGCCGCGGCGGTCGGCATATTTCAGCTGGTTGCCGAACTTCTTCCAGTTGCCCTGGTACATTTCGGCGCGAATGCCGGCCTTGCGCAGTTCCTGCGTGAAGCGCTGGTAGCGGCCCATGCTCTCGATATCGCCGTCCATGACGGTGACGAGCACGGGAGCGACCACTTCGTTCTGCCCGAGCTTGCCGAGGTTCTTCAGCGCCGTCATCAGGCGCGAGACGCCGATGGAAAAGCCCGTCGCCGGCACCGGCTGGCCCATGAAGCGCGAGACGAGGCCATCATACCGCCCGCCACCGCCGACCGAGCCGAAGACGACCTTTTCGCCCTTTTCGTTGGTGACGGCGAACTGCAACTCGGCTTCGAAGACGGGGCCGGTGTAATATTCGAGGCCGCGGACGACCGAGGGGTCGATCTTGATGCGGTCCCTACCGTATTTCGCCGCTTCGCATAGAGATGCGATGGTCTCCAACTCGTCCAAGCCGGCCGACAGCAACGCTCCGCCGTGGCCGAAGACCTCACGGAGCCTTTCGACAACCGCTCTGTTAGAAGACTGCGAGTCCTCTTCCAAATTGAAGCTGCCTGGGTTTTCTTTAGAGGGCGTTAGTTGATGGGGCGCCGACTGAACGTATTGCATGATATCGCCAATTTGCGCGTCATTCAGCCCCGCACCCTTGGTAAAATCGCCGGACTCATCCTTGCGGCCTGCGCCCAGCAGCAGCTTCACGCCCTCGGGGCCGAACTTGTCGAGCTTGTCGATGGCGCGCAGCACGTTGAGGCGAGCGCCCGCCTTGTCCTCGCCGCCGAGACCGATCGCTTCCAGAACGCCATCCAGAACCTTGCGGTTGTTCACCCGGATGACGTAGTCGCCGCGGGCGATGCCGAGGGCTTCCATCGTGTCGGCCATCATCATGCACATTTCGGCATCCGCCTGCACGCCGGCAGCGCCCACCGTATCGGCGTCGAACTGCATGAACTGGCGGAAGCGGCCCGGGCCGGGCTTCTCGTTGCGGAAGACGTAGCCGGCGCGGTAGGTGCGGTAGGGAAGCTGGATTTCGTTGAAGTTTTCCGCGACATGGCGGGCGAGCGGCGCCGTCAGGTCGTAGCGCAGCGACATCCACTGCTCGTCGTCGTCCTGCAGCGAGAAGACGCCCTCGTTCGGGCGGTCGGCATCCGGCAGGAACTTTCCGAGCGCGTCGGTATATTCGAAAAGCGGCGTTTCCACCGGATCGAAGCCGTAATGCTCGTAGACCTCGCGGATCTTCGCGGTCATTTCGTTGACGGCGCGGATATCCGCGGCATCACGATCAACGAAGCCGCGCGGCAGGCGGGCTTTCAGCTTCTGCGGTTTTTTCTGCTTTTCGCTCATCGGGATGCCCGAAATTCCTGTATTTCCGTTGCGGTTTCCCTAGCGGATTGGGGGTGCCGCGGCAAGGGCGAGATCACCGCCGATATAAGCGCGGCCCAGTATCGCAGCCCAGTATCAAGGCCGGCGCAGCAGCGTATCCCAGCTATGCACGATGACGGCGGAGGCGGTCGGGGCTTCCGTGGCGGGAATGAGCACCGAATGGGTATCGCCGCGGATGATGCCGCGCATCTCCGACTGGAAGGAGAGCCGCTTCATCTGCACGGTGCCGTCGGGGATCGACGTCGTGGAGAGCGCGGTGCCGCCATAGATCTGGATGCTGGCGATCTCGCGGGCATAGAGGCTGGCGACCAGCGCCTTGTCTTCCAGGCAATCGCGATAGTGGCCGGTGAGGTAGCCGCGGATGCTGGTGCCGACGACAGCGCGCATTTCCGGGCTTTCGCGATATTCCTGCTGCGAGCCGCCGAGATAGCGGATGTCGCGGCCTTCCCAGAGATTGCGGCTGTCGCGCGCCGTCAGGATCGCCTTCAGCAGGCGCCGTTCGGTCTGCGCATCGGCGCGGCGCAGGAAATCGACGATGGCGCCGGTCGCGCGCAGGTCGGGTGCCGCGACGCCGCGCTCCCAGCGCGAGACGGTGGTGGGGGAAAAGCCGAGTTTCCAGGCGATGTCGTCCTGCGTCAGCCCGACCTTGAGGCGGTAGGCCCGGAGCTGGTCGACGAGGTCGTGGCCGGTGGTGAGGACGAAATGGGGCAAATTCAACCTTGCGGAGTGAGAAAGATCAGTTCCACGCCCTGTGGTCGAGTAAACGACCAGTTGCCTCGCTTTCAGCCGCCCTCGATGTCGGCTACCTTTGAGCTCAGCTAACCTTGGGTAGCTGTACTTGGATAAGCGGGAACGTAAACCCGTACTTTTACCGATTGGCGACAGCCGAAAATGGCTGATAATTTACGCGCCGCGACCGTGCCGGGCAGGGTTGGTCGAACGCTCTCGGACACCACCGAATGGCATTGAAATCGACAATGACATCCAACCGTCTCGCCTCCGTGGCGCAGTTCATCGGTATCGATCCCCGCGAGTTGGAAAATCTCTTCGTCTGCGAGGAATGGAGCGCGGAACTAGCGACGGGCCTCGTGTGGCTGGGGCCGCAGGCGGCAAGCCTGCACGGCACCGCCACCACGCCCTGCGGCATCATGGACCTCATCCATCTCTACGACCCTGCCGACTGGCAGAAGGTGTTGCAGGCGCTGGAGGATGCGGCGACCGCCTCCACCACCTTCAGCTTCTCGACCACCATCCGGCCGGGGCCGGGCCTGCATCGGCCGGTCTTCTGTTTCGGCCAGTCGGAGACGATCGACGGTTCCGACGGCACGATCCACGGCACCTTCGCCATCGCCCGCGTCTGCATGGAGACGGTGCCGGATCGGCGCGGCAGGCTGAACTGACCCTTTTCTTTTCGGCTGCGAGCGCCTATCTCTCGGGGCATGAGACAGATCCTCTTCGTCTTCGCCATTCTGGGCGCCGTTCTTTCCGGCTGGGTGCCGGTGGTCGCAGCGACGCTGAATGCCGGGCAAACGGCCGGCATGCATGCGATGCACCAGATGGCCGGGGACGACGGCGGCAGCGAGCACGGCAAGGCGAAACCCGCCGCCCATCCGCTTGCCTGTTCCGCCTGTTTCGCAATCGAGGCCGCGCGGCTGGAACCGATGAACCGCACGCTCGACATTTCGGGCCGCGTCTCCGCCGCCACGCCGCAGCTTGCGGGCCTGGCGCTTCCCCCGCTCGATCCGCCTCCCCGGGCCTGAACGACGCTTGAGTGAACAACCGGGTGCCTAGCACCCGGCCATCAACCGTTTTCAGAACTGGAAAAGACAATGAACGCAAAAACCCTGTTTTTCGGCGCAGCGCTGGCGCTCGCCTTCACCCTGCCCGCTTTCGCCCAGGAGGCCGACCACTCCGCCCATCAGGCCATGACGATGAGCGGCCCCAAGGGCGACCAGAGCGCGCCCAGCAAGGCCTTCGTCGAGGCCAATGCGAAAATGCATGCGGGCATGGACATCGAGTTCACCGGCAATGCCGATGTGGACTTCGTGCGCGGCATGATCGCCCATCACCAGGGCGCCATCGACATGGCGAAGATCGAGCTGGAATACGGCAAGGATGAGGGGATGCGCAAGGTCGCGGAAGACATCATCACCGCCCAGGAAGGCGAGATCAAGATGATGCAGGAGTGGCTGGCGCAGAACGCCCAGTAATCAACGCCAAGTAAAGAAGCAAAACAAGGAGGCCCGCCGGCTACCCGGCGGGCCTTCCGGATACCTATTCGCCGGCCGGCTGTGCCCGATGGGCCGCCGAGGCCTCGACCAGCGAGGCCGCGATGACACGGGCCATCAGGAGGCTCGTTTCGCGAATTTCGGTGTTGCTGCCGTTGCGGGCCGACCGGATGAGGCGAAAACCTTCCCGGAGCATGATCTCCTGGGCCTTGTCGCAGGCCCAGATCTCAAGTGGAGATTCATCGAATGCAGGTGCGTTTGGCGTCATGTTTCCCCTCATGCCAAATCATTCAGCACAAAGCGGCACGCCGCGACTACCCCCGCGCACGTCGACCCCAGACTACCGATGTATGATTTTGCCGCTTTATAATAAGCTACATGATTCGTTGTAGAATCAAAGATATATTTGTGACGGCAATACCGGAATTATGGCCTTTCAAGGTCTTTCCTCTCCGCTTCCACTTCAGCGCGGCAGAAACATCCCTCGATATGGTCGTTGACGAGGCCCATCGCCTGCATGAAGGCGTAGACCGTCGTCGGGCCGACGAAAGTCCAGCCGCGCTTCTTCAGGTCCTTTGACAGGCGCACGGAGGTGGGCGTCGTCGGGTTGGCGGCGATCGTCTCCCAATCCACCAGCGCCGGCCGCTCCTCCGGCCCCGGCTCGAAACTCCAGAAATAACGGGCGAGCGTACCGAACTCGTCGCGCAGCGCCTGCGCGCGCCGCGCATTGTTGATCGTCGAGACGATCTTGCCGCGGTGGCGCACAATGCCGGTATCGGCAAGGCAGCGTGCGATGTCTTCCTCGCCAAACGCCGCGACCTTGTCGAAATCGAAGCCGGCAAAGGCGGCGCGAAAGGCCTCGCGCTTGCGCAGGATGGTGAGCCAGGACAGGCCCGACTGAAAGCCTTCAAGGCAGATCTTCTCGAAGAGGCGCAGGTCACTGACGACCGGGTGGCCCCATTCGCCGTCATGGTAGCGGCGATAGTCCTCCAGATTGCCATGCCACGCGCAGCGCACGCGCCCGTCGTCGCCTTCCACAAGTCCCCGTGCCGTCATTGCTGTCTCCGTTGCCTTTTTGTTCCGGTTTACCACTCATCAACCACATTTGGAAAGCCGGCAATAACCCTACTCAAAGCTTTATCGGCATCGTGCATATTGAATGAACGGCCGTTTACCATTCGCTTCATCCGACAGTGCAAGCATTCTTTCCGAACCGGCGCCGCATCCTTCAATCGTGGCGGCGCATCCCGGCGACGATCAGTAGCGAGTACGTCCGATGTTGTTGATACGAACCCTTCTTGCAGCGACCCTTTTGTGCACCACCACGGTGGCGCAGGCGAACGACCGGTACATGAGCCGCCCGCCGATCGTCATCAGCCCCGATCTCACCGCGCCCTGGGTGATGCAGCTCACCGGCGAAGGCGTGCAGCCCGCTGTCAACACGCGCCGCATCCTCCAGCGCCAGAAGGTGCAGCAGCGCCGCGTCATCCGCCGCGATGGCGCCGCCCGCGTCGAGCAGGCTTCAGTGACGACGCATGCGAAGAACCCGATCAAGTCGAAGTTCGACCCGATGTACCTGCCGCAGATCGTCTCCTACGAGAGCGAGCATAAGGCGGGCACCATCGTCATCGATACCAATAACCGCTTCCTCTATCTCGTGATGGGCGACGGCAAGGCGCGGCGTTACGGCGTCGGCGTCGGCAAGCCTGGTTTCGAATGGGCGGGCGCCCACACGATCACCCGCAAGGCGGAATGGCCGAGCTGGACGCCGCCGAAGGAGATGGTCGCCCGCGAGGCGGAGAAGGGCCATTACCTGCCGGCCTTCATGGAGGGCGGCCCGGAAAACCCGCTCGGCTCGCGCGCCATGTATCTCGGCTCGACGCTCTACCGCATCCACGGCACAAACGCGCCCTGGACGATTGGCTACGCGGTGTCCTCCGGTTGCATCCGCATGCGCAACGAGGACGTCGTCGACCTCTACGAGCGCGTGAATGTCGGCACCAAGGTCATCGTGATTTGAGGCGAGCCGCCGTAAAGACAGACGCCGATCGAGCATCTCCGGTCGCCCCGCGGCCGGAGATCTTTGCTTTTATGGCAAGACTTCGTGCAACAACCCGAAGAAATCCGCCTTCACAATCGTCTTACTGCGCGTGGGCTGGCTTGAATTCGGTCAGGACTCGGCTAGCCTCTCGGAATTGAGGATTGAGAGGGAATACACCATGCGGAAATACGCATCGATCTTGCTGGCGGCCGCCGTCGCGGCCACGGCGATCATGCCGGCCACCTCGGCGGGCGCCTTCCCTGCCGCCCGTCAAGGCGGCCAGGTCGAGACCACGTCGGACGTCACGCTCGTACAGCAGTACCAGAGCAAGAAGCAGGTCGCGGCGAAGTTCAAGCGCACCAAGGTGCGCTTCGTCACCGACCAGGCGCGCGGCACCGTGATCGTCGATACCAACAACAAGTTCCTCTACTATGTCGAGGGCAACAACAAGGCGACGCGCTACGGCATCGGCGTCGGCCGCGACGGCTTCGGCTGGTCGGGCGTGGTGAAGGTCGGCCGCAAGGCCGAATGGCCGAGCTGGACCCCGCCGGCCGAAATGCGCCGCCGCGAGGCCAAGAAGGGCCGCATCCTGCCCGTCACCCAGGCCGGCGGCGAGGACAACCCGCTCGGCGCACGCGCGCTCTACCTCTTCAAGGGCGGCCGCGACACGATCTTCCGCATTCACGGCACGAACCAGCCCTGGACGATCGGCCAGAACATGTCTTCCGGCTGCATCCGCATGATGAACAAGGACGTCGAGCATCTCTATGCCCGCGCCGACATCGGCACCAAGGTCATCGTCGTCGGCCCCGGCAACCGCCAGGGCAGCGTCAGCTACAACGACCGGGGCGTCGATTTCTTCGGCAACCTGTTCGGCTTCGGCGGCTGATCTCGCCACCCCGATTGAACGCCTCGATGCCGGCCTCGCGCCGGCATCGTCGTTTCAGCCGACCGAGCAGGAGACCTTGCCGGTGCGCTCCACGCTGTCGGCGTCGGCCCGGTTGAGGATCAGCTTGTAATCGCCGTCATAGGTGGTCTCGTCATCCGTCATCGTCGTCTTGACGATGATATCGACCGAGCCGAACGGCAGGTCGCCTTCGGTTTCCGCGTGGAGGAGAAGGCGGAGCTCGCCATCGTAGAGCCAGTCGTGCGCCAGATGCGACGGCGCAAGCGTCACACGCTCCAGCCCCTTGGGCGCAAGCTTCTTCGGCAGTTCGAAAGCGCCGCGAAAATTCAGGAGGCCCCCGCCGATGCTGTAGCTGAAGCCGGCTTCCGCATCGAGCGTGAGGTTCTTGTCCTTCACCGCGCAGCTGAAGCCGCCGGTGGCGAAGGCGGGCGAGGACAGGGCCGCAAGGGCGGCGAGCGAAAGCAGGAAGCGGCGCATGGCGATCTCCGGACGGGTTTGCACGCGCTGCTCTAGCCATTTACCGGACGATTGGCTGTTTCGCGCGTGACAGGATCAGGAAAGCACGGCCGGCTTTTCCCCGCCATAGGCCCAGTCGAGCAATTCCACCGTGTGCAGGATCGGGATTGCCGTGCCGGTCGCGATCTGCGTGATGCAGCCGATATTGCCGGTGGCGATGAGGTCCGGCTTCGTCGCCTCGATGTTCTTGACCTTGCGCGCCTTCAGCTTGGCGGAGATTTCCGATTGAAGGATGTTGTAGGTGCCGGCCGAACCGCAGCAGAGATGCCCCTCCGCCGGATCGCGCACCACGAAGCCCGCCTTCTTCAGCAGCGTCTTCGGCGCCATGGTGATCTTCTGGCCGTGCTGCATGGAGCAGGCGGAATGATAGGCGACGGTCAGCCCCCGCGCCTCCTGCTGCGGCAGGTCGAGGCTCGACAGATATTCCGTGACGTCCTTGGCAAGTGCGGAGACGCGCGCCGCCTTGTCCGCATAGGCGGGGTCGAGGCGCAGCATGAAGCCGTAGTCCTTGATCGTCGTGCCGCAGCCGGACGCGGTGATGATGATGGCATCGAGCCCGCCCTTCTCGACCTCGCCGAGCCAGATGTCGACATTGCGCCGTGCTGCCTCCAGCGCCTGCGCCTCGCGGCCCATATGGTGGACGAGCGAGCCGCAGCAGACCTCGCCCGCCGGCGCCACGACCTCGACGCCGAGCCGGGTGAGCAGCCGGATCGTCGCCTCGTTGATCTCCGGCTTCAGCACCGGCTGGGCGCAGCCCGACAGGATCGCCACCCGGCCACGGCGTGGGCCGGATGCCGGGTGCGTACCGGGCTTGGCGCTGTCGGAAGGCTTCGGCAGGGTGCGCGGTGCCAGTTCCAGCATGGCGCCGAAGGGTTCCAGCGCCTCTACGCGCTTGAGGAGGCCCGCAAAGGGGCGGCCGAGCGCGGCGGCCTTCAACGCCAGGCGGAAACGGCCGGGATAGGGCAGCACGGCGGCGAGCACGTTGCGCGTCAGGCGGTTCCAGAACGGGCGCTTGTAGGTCTCCTCGATATGCACGCGCGCGTGATCGACGAGATGCATGTAGTCGACGCCGGAGGGACAGGTGGTGGTGCAGGCGAGGCAGGAGAGGCAGCGGTCGATATGGGTCACCACCTCCGCATCCGCCGGGCGGCCGTTTTCCAGCATGTCCTTGATCAGGTAGATGCGGCCGCGCGGGCTATCGAGTTCGTTGCCGAGCGTCACATAGGTGGGACAGGTGGCGGTGCAGAAGCCGCAATGCACGCATTTGCGCAGGATCTTTTCCGATGTCGCGACATGCGGATCGGCCAGCTGCTCGGCGGTGAAATTGGTCTGCACGGCAATACTCCCTAGCGCAGCATGCCGTTCTTGCGGGCTGCGATGATGTAGTTCTTCTCGGCTTCGGTGACGTGCGCGGCCGCCAGCGCCTGTTGCCCGGCCGACGTGATCGTGAGCACATTGTCGCGCCGCAGGGGATTGGCGGGCATGTAGCTGCCGTGGCGCGCCAGCTTGAGATAACCCTTCCTGATCAGGACGCGCATATCCGGCGTCAAAGGCGGCATCCCTCGCGCGCCGACGGTCGCTGACGGGCCGGTGTCGCCGCACAGCCACCAGAGCAGCGCGATCTGTCGACGCGCCGCGCCGAGCACGGCGAGCGGCGCAGCCGGCAGGCTTCCCCAAGCGGCCTTGTCCTCGCGCGCCTGCCTGACGCGCTCCTTCCATGTCCGTCTCTGCTGCCGCGCAATCGAATCGCCTGCCAGCCGTCCCATGGTCACGCTCCCTGTTTGCTGTCGATTAAGGGAGAGACGTAGAGGCCGGCCGGATCGAAGCTCGCCTTGACGCGCGCCGAGAGTGCCGCGACCGCATCGGCCTGCGGCTCGAAGGTTTCCGTCGCGGCCATGACCTCCGGCCGGGCGCGCAGCAGCGTCGCATGCCCACCACCGATGGCCTTGACGTAACGACGCAGCAGCGCGGCCTCGGGGTCGGCTTCCATGCGCAGCCAGACGAGGCCGCCCTGCCAGTCGTAATAGGCGTCGACGCCGGTTTCGAGGCGAAGTGCGGCGACCAGCTGGTGGCCGGCGGTGGGGGCGACGGAAACACGCCAGAGCGGGCGCGGCGTGCCATCGGCATAGGGCGCGGCGTCGCGGATTTCGCGCCACAGGCGCGCGGTGAGATCGGCATCGAGGCGCGCGACGGGGCCGAAGCTGGCCATACTTGCTGCCAGCTTTTCCGCCCGCACGGCGACGGAGGCGGCGAGGCCTTCGAGGCGGAGTACGGTTGCCGCCCCATCCGGCAGGGCGCCGCCGGCGAAACGGCCGCGCACGCTTTCCGGCAGGTGGGCAGCACCCGAGACTTCCACCGACATGGACATGGCGGTCGCCATGGCCGCGACGGCTTCGGCGTCGTTGAGGTTGGAGATGACGATGGTGACGGCGGTTTCCGGCACCGGCAGGACGCGGAAGGTGACTTCCGTCATCAGCGCCAGCGAACCATGCGAGCCGGCGAGGACCTTTGCGAGGTCGAGGCCGGTGACGTTCTTCATCACCCGGCCGCCGGCCTTCACCACCTCGCCCTTGCCATTGACGAAACGCACGCCGAGCAGGCTGTCGCGCGCGGCACCCGCCACGAAACGGCGCGGACCAGAGGCATTGGTGGCGAAGACGCCGCCGATGGTGGGGATGCCGGAGGAGCCGAGCGCACCGCGCAGGTCGCAGGGTTCGAAGGCGAGCATCTGGCGGTTTTCGGCAAGCGCCGCCTCCACCACCTCCAGCGGCGTGCCGGCGCGGGCGGTCATGGTCATCTCGGCCGGGTTATAGGCGACGATGCCGGTGAGGCCGCGGGTCGAGAGGATGTCGGCACCATCGGGTGCAGCGTTGAGGCCCCGCGTGCCGCCGCCGCGGATGGCAAGCGACGACCGCGACAGGGCGGCAACCTGGACGAGGCGGGCGGCGGCCTCTTCGGAGAGCGGTTCGTGGATCGGCGTCATGCGGCGGGGCGCCCTTCGAGCGGGAAGACTTTTGACGGGTTGAGCAGCCATTGCGCATCGAAGGCGGCGCGCACGGCCATCTGCTGGTCGAGGTCGACTTCGGCATATTGATGGCGCATCAGGTCGCGCTTCTCGATGCCCACACCATGTTCGCCGGTCAGGCACCCGCCGGCATCGACGCAGAGCCGCAGGATATCGTTGCCCGCGGCCTCGGCGCGTGCGGCATCCTCCGGGTCGTTGGCGTTGAAGAGGATCAGCGGATGCATGTTGCCGTCGCCAGCGTGGAAGACATTGGCGACGCGCAACCCGTATTTCGCGACGATCTGCGCCGTGCCGCGCAGCACATGCGGCAGCTGGCCGAGCGGCACGGTGCCGTCCATGCAGATATAGTCGGCGATGCGGCCGGTGGCGCCGAAGGCGGACTTGCGGCCCTTCCAGATGAGGGCCGCTTCCGTCGCCGACTGGCTTTCCTTGACGACCTTCACGCCGTGGCGGCCGGCGATTTCGATGATGCTGGCGAGCATCGCATCCATCTCCGCCTCGGAGCCCTCGACCTCGACGATCAGCAGCGCCTCGACATCCATCGGATAGCCGGCATGCGCGAAGGCTTCGCAGATCTCGATGGCCGGCTTGTCCATGAATTCGATGGCGACGGGGATGATGCCGGCGCCGATGACGTCGGCGACGCAGGCGCCCGCCTCCTCCGATGTGTCGAAGCCGAAGAGCACGGGGCGCGCGCCTTCGGGCTTGGCGATCAGCCGCACCGTCGCCTCGGTGACGATGCCGAGCTGGCCCTCGCCGCCGCAGACGAGACCGAGCAGATCGAGCCCGCCGGCATCTAGCCCCTTGCCGCCGAGATCGACGATCGTGCCGTCGATCAGCACGAGTTTCACGCCGAGCAGGTTGTTGGTCGTGACGCCGTATTTCAGACAGTGCGCGCCGCCGGAATTCATGCCGATATTGCCGCCGATCGTGCAGGCGAGCTGCGAGCTCGGATCGGGCGCGTAGAAATAACCGTCAGCGGAGACGGCGTCGGAAATGTTGAGATTGGTGACGCCGGCCTGCACGGTCGCCGTGCGGTTGGCGTAATCCACCTCCAGAATACGCGACATCTTGGAAAGGCCGATGACGACCGCGTCCTCCTGCGGGATCGCGCCGCCGGAGAGCGAGGTGCCCGCACCGCGCGGCACGACGGGCACGCCGTAGCGGTTGCAGTATTTCAGCACGGCGGCGACCTGCGCCGTCGTTTCCGGCAGCGCAACGGCGAGCGGCAGGCGGCGATAGGAAACGAAGGCGTCCGTCTCGAAGGGCACGAGCTCGCGCGGCTCGTGCACGAGGCAGCCCGGCGGCAGCAGATCGAGCAGATCCGCGACGATCTCCCGGCGGCGGGCAATCACCGCCGGCCGCGGCTCCAGAAACCCGATCTGATCCATGCTTCACCCCCTTAGCGTCAAGTGGTCTGTTTTCTTTACCACTTCCTATTGCAAGGCGCAAATGCTAAGCATTTTCTCCGCTTCGGCAACAATGGAATGCGATGGAATGACCAATCTCGGCGACCTCGAAATCTTCTCCCGCGTCATTGCCATGGGCAGCATGTCGGCCGCGGGGCGGGCCTTGGGACTTTCGCCGGCCGTGGTCTCCAAGCGCGTGAAAAGACTGGAAGAACGCCTCGGCACAAGGCTCTTCCAGCGCACCACGCGGCAGATTTCGCTCACCGAGGCCGGCCAGGGTTTTTATGATCGCATCGTCGGCATCCTTGCCGGCATCGAGGAGGCGGAGGCCTTCGTTTCCGGCCGCTCCGGCGCCGTGCGCGGCACGCTCCGCATTTCCGCGCCCACCTCCTTCGGCCGCATGCATATCGCGCCCAATCTCAAGGGCTTCATGGACACCTATCCGGAGCTCATCGTCAACCTGATGCTGACCGACGATTTTTCCGACATCGTCGGCGGCGGGTTCGATCTGGCGATCCGCATCGGCGAACTGTCGGATTCCTCGCTGGTCGCCCGTAGGCTCGCATCGGTCCGGCGCGTGCTCTGCGCGTCGCCCGATTATATCGCCCGACACGGCATGCCGACCTCGCTGGAAGACCTGAACAACCATATCTGCCTGCCGCCGCATACGCAGGATGTCTGGCGGCTGGAGGGGCCGGAAGGCAGCGTCAACTATCGCCCGCAGGGGCCGCTCTACACAAATTCCAGCGAAGTGGTGCGCGAGGCCGTGTTTTCGGGCCTGGGCGTCGCGCTGCGTTCCACCTGGGATGTCGGGCTGGCGCTGAAGAGCGGTGAATTGAAACAGGTGCTGCCGGACTATGAGGGCTCGCGCAATGTCGTGCTCTCGGCGGTCTATCCGAGCCGGCAGTTCCTGCCGGTCAAGGTGCGGCTGTTCATCGACTATCTCGCCGACCTTTACGGCCCCCTGCCCTATTGGGAACGCTAAGCGCAATTGGCGCGGCAAAAACCTTGCGCTAGGCTGCGGATCTCAAGCGGAGGGCGCGCGATGATCAGCAGGATGACGGTGATCCTATTGGGACTGATGCTTCCGACGGCGGCATTCGCCAAGCCGCTCGATCCGCTGCTCGACGGTTTCGACGATGCCTGCGACTATAGCGATGCGCTCGGCGCCTTGCTCCAATCGAGCTACGCCTTCGCGCGCAAGGAGGGCGAGATCGCGCTTCCGGCCGGTTACGAGGCAGTCTTCGGCGCGCCGACCGTCAAGCCCGACAACGAATATCTCCAGGTGACGCTACCCGTCGTGGATGGCACCTGGCGCGGCGTGCCGGTCAAGGAGATCGAGATCTATATCACGGAACTCGCGAGCGGCTTCAGCTACCAGGCCGTGATCTTCCCGACGGAGGCGCTGAAGGAAGCGGAAGCCGCCTTCAAGGAGCGCGGCATCGCCGCGCAGAAGAAACTCGCGGCCCAGGATGATTCCGGTTTCGGCTGGGACACCGGCTTTGCCGTGATCGAGGGCGCACCGCGCTACCAGTGCGACCTCTCCACCTAAGCTAGTGTTTGTCCTCTTCGGCATGTTTATGCCGGATGGCGCGCACGAGCAGCCACATGCCGACGATGACGAAGGGCACCGCGATGCCGGTCAGCGTTTCCGGCTTTACCGGCACGCCGAGTCCGTGCGCCGCCTTCGCCACATAGCCGAACAGCCCCACGACATAGTAGGAGATCGCCGCAACCGAGAGGCCTTCGACGGTCTGCTGCAGGCGGAGCTGCAATTTCGCGCGACGGTCCATGGAGTTGAGCAGCGTCGTGTTGAGCTGTTCCAGCTCCACGTCGATCCAGCTCCTGAGCAGCGCCGTGGCGCGGGCGAGCTTGCGCGACAGGTTCGCTTGCCGCTCCTCGACGGACTGGCAGGTGCGCATGGCGGGTGCAAGCCGGCGTTCCAGGAAGAAGCCGAGCGTTTCGTAGCCGGGCACCGCGGTTTCGGCGAGCGTGCGGATACGTTCCTGCACGATGCCGTAATAGGCGCGGCTGGCACCGAAACGGTAGAGGCTGAGGGCGGCGTTGGCCTCCAGTTCGGCGGCAAGGCGGGTGATCTCGGTGAGCAGCTCGTCCGCCTTGTCGCGGGCGTGCTGCTTCATGGCATTGGTGATGCCGGTCAGCCCGTCCTCGATGCGGCGGATATCCGGCGAGAGCGACTGGGCGAGCGGCAGGCCCATCATGGCGAGCGTGCGATAGGTCTCGATATCGAGCAGGCGCTGCACGACCGCACCGCGCCCGGCCTCGTTCATGCCGCGGTCGATGACGAGGATCTGCGTCAGCCCGTCGCCGTTCTGGCGGAAGTCGGTCAGGATCATCGCCTGGCCGTTCTTGATCTCGCTATAACAGAGGCTCGTCGGATCGAAGCTCGCAATGGCCTCTCTCGTTTCCGGCGAATCGGGCCGGATTTCCAGCCGGATGCCCGAGATCAGCGTGCCGGGCGGCGAAAAGCTGTCGCCGAACGGATGCACCGCCACCTCGGCGCCGAACTTGTCCGGCACCGGACCATCCCAGAAATAGGTCGAGAATTCCGTGTGCCGCTCCCAGCGCAGCGTGCCCTGCCCCCAGCTCAGCGCGTGGTGACTGGAATCGCGCCCTGGCGGCGAGATGCCGCGCGAACGCGAAAGCTCCGCCATCACGGCATGATCGACCGCCGAGCCGCCCTCCGTCAGGAAGGCGAGCTGGAAGATGACGCGCGGTACCGGCACCAGCGCGTATGGTCTTGCGTGAATTTCCCCGAGCGCCTGCGCACGCGCGGTCGCCTGCGGAAAGGCGAAGCTGCCATTTGCCATGTCTGCACCGTCCCCTCATGTGCAACAGTTCTTTCTTAACAAATGTCAGGGACCGGAAGATAGGACGCATTGACGCAGGTTGAAGAACTCAAGCGTTGCGCAATTCCGGACGGAAAACCGGTTCCCACTTTTCCTGGAATTGCTTTCGACTGGACAAGATTGTTGACCAGTTTCCGGCCGCGTTGATACTATCGCCGCCGTGACCGACACCGCCTTCGACCTTTTTGCCCGCATCAGCCACAGCCGCACCGCCGACGAGGTCGTGCGGCAGATCGAGCTGTTGCTGCTCGAAGGCATCCTGCGCGACGGCGACCGGCTGCCCGGCGAGCGCGAGCTTTCCAAGCGGCTGGACGTATCACGGCCGATCCTCCGCGAGGCGCTGAAGGAGCTGGAAAACCGTGGGCTGCTTATCAGTCAGCACGGCGGCGGCACCTATGTGGCCGATATTATCGGCCAGGTCTTTTCGCGTCCCGTCGTCGATCTCATCGCCCGCCACCAGCGGGCGACGGAGGACTATATCGAGTATCGCCGCGAGCTCGAAGGTATTACCGCCGAACTCGCCGCCCGCCGCGCCACCGCCTACGACCGGCAGATGCTGACGCGCATCATGGAGGCGATGCGCGCGGCGCACGCGACCGGCTCCTTCGATGCCGAGCTTGAAACCGATGTCGAGCTGCACAACGCCATCGGCGAGGCCGCGCACAACATCGTGCTGCTGCACACGCTGCGCGCCTGCTACCGGCTGCTCGCACAAGGGATCTTTTTCCACCGTCACCTCGTTTTCTCGTCCGAAGAGGCACGCGGGCAGTTGCTCGCCCAGCACGAGGCGATCTACGCGGCCATCATGGCGGGTGACGGAAATGCAGCAAGAAATGCCGCACAGGCGCATATGGACTATATTGCTGTCGCAATCCGCGACGCCGAACGCAGCGGCGAATGGCAAAGGATCTCACAACTTCGCATGCAAAAGCGAGGCCAATCCCCACAGGCCTGACTTGCGCCGTAAATCTCGCGCAAGCATGATAGAATATAACGACTCAATGAGCCGTTCCCCATGAAAGGAATCAGGAAGACCTTGAACATTCTCGACCGCATCGTCAGCGACGTCCATCTCATGTTCCGTCGGCCCGCCCGGGAGCAATATGGTGCGCTGTGCTACCGCGTGAAGAAGAAGCGTTCGGGCGTCGAGGTTCTTCTCATCACCAGCCGCGACACCGGTCGGTGGGTTATCCCCAAGGGCTGGCCGATGGATGGCAAGAGTGCCGCCGGGGCAGCCGCGCGCGAGGCCTGGGAAGAGGCCGGCGTGAAGGGCAAGATCGCCGAGGAGCCGATCGGCAGCTATCACTACATGAAGGGTTTGCCGGAAGGCCTGAAGGTCGATTGCCGGGTGCGCGTCTTCGCGCTCGCCGTCGACGATATCTGCAAGAACTTTCCGGAAAAGGGCGAGCGGCGCGCCGAATGGGTCGATTGCACGGAAGCGGCAAACCGCGTGCAGGAACCGGGCCTGAAGAGCCTCCTCCTCGCCTTCGAGGAAAAGATGCTCGCCGAGCTCGCGCCCAAGCCGAAAAACGGCACGACGGGCGCCTGATCCATCATTGCCATATTGCCGCCGATGCCTTGAAGCGATAGTGCGTCTGGGCAAAACGGAGCAGTTTGAATGGCCAATTCACAGGTCCAGCGCGGCAAGCCCACGCTGGACAAGGATCTCGAAAAATTCACCTTCACTGAACAGGCGACGCACTTCGTGCTGAAGTCCTGGACGGGTGTGGGCATTTCGCTGGTCTTCCTGCTGATCACCATGGCCGTCGCCGACAGTTTCGCCACCGGCACGCCGGGCGTGCTGGTGATTGCGGTCACCGCCGCCCTTGCCGCCTACATGGCCATGAACATCGGCGCGAACGACGTGACGAACAATGTGGGCGCCGCCGTCGGCGCGCGCGCCATGACCATGGGCATGGCCCTCGTCATCGCCGCCATCTTCGAGATTGCGGGCGCGCTTCTGGCCGGCCAGGGCGTGGCAGCGACAGTCGCCTCCGGCATCGTCGATCCCGCCATCTTCCCGAGCCCAGAGGTTTTCGCCTGGGCGATGATGGCGGCGCTGGTCTCCGCTGCGCTCTGGATCAACATCGCCACGCTCGCCAATGCGCCGATCTCCACCACCCACTCCATCATCGGCGGCGTGATTGGCGCGGGTGCGGCGGCGAGCGGCTTCCACAGCGTGCAATGGGACGCGATCGCCGTCATCGTGGTGAGCTGGACCGTCTCGCCGATCCTCGGCGGCGTCATCGCGGCGATGTTTCTCTATTTCATCAAGGAATTCATCATCTACCGCGAGGACAAGATCGCCGCGGCCAAGACCTGGGTTCCCGTGCTCGTCGGCGTGATGGCCGGCGCCTTCGCCGCCTTCATCGCCAATGGCGGCACCAACGGCTTCTATTATGTGCCGATCGGCCGGGCGCTCGTCGTCGGCCTCGTCTTCGGCATCGTCACCTATGTCGTCACACGGCCGATCATCCGCCGCCATGCGGAAGGCCTCGACAACCGCAACCAGTCGCTGCGCACGCTCTTTCGCATTCCGCTGATCTGTTCGGCAGCACTTCTCTCCTTCGCCCATGGCGCCAACGACGTGTCGAACGCCGTCGGGCCGCTCTATGGCGTTGTTTCGGCTTTGCACGCGAGTACCGCCGACGGCCAGAACGTGATCCCGCTCTGGGTGATGGTGATCGGCGCCTTCGGCATTTCGCTCGGCCTGCTGCTTTTCGGCCCGCGCCTCATCCGCATCGTCGGCAGCGAAATCACCAAGCTCAACCCGATGCGCGCCTTCTGCGTGGCCCTCTCGTCCGCCGTGGCCGTGCTCACCGCCTCGGCCTTCGCCATCCCCGTCTCCTCGACCCATATCGCCGTCGGCGCGGTCTTCGGGGTCGGGCTGTTTCGCGAATGGTACACGCGCAATTCACAGCGCCGCATCGACTATATCCGCAGCCGCGGCAACGGCATCGCGCCGGAAGAACCGACGGCCAATCCCGACGAGACGCGCCGGCGCTACCTCGTGCGCCGCTCGCATTTCATGACGATCGTTTCGGCCTGGATCGTGACGTTGCCCGTCTCGGCCATCCTGTCGGCCATCGTCTTCCTCGTGCTCAACGCGCTCTTTACTTGAGAGACCAGTCATGCGTGCCAATTACCGGATGCAGCGCCTTTTCGTCGGCGACGCCCTCGTTTCAGGCCATGCCATCGAGGCGTCGAAGGAGCATTTTCACTATCTGAGCAACGTGCTGCGCATGACGGACGGCGATGCCGTGCTGCTGTTCAACGGGCGCGACGGCGAATGGCAGGCGACGCTTTCGCTGCCGACGCGCAAGCGCCTGCTGCTAACCCCGGTCGAGCAGACCCGCCTGCAGCCGACGCCGTCCGACCTGCACTATCTTTTTGCGCCGCTGAAGGTGGGCCGGCTGGATTATCTCGTGCAGAAGGCCGTGGAAATGGGCGCCGGCGTGCTCCAGCCCGTCATGACCCAGCATGTGCAGGGCAAGATCACCAGCATCGAGCGGCTGGAAGCCAATGCGATCGAGGCGGCGGAACAATGCGGTATCCTCGCGATCCCCACTGTCGCCGCGCCGCGCAAGCTCGACGACCTTCTCGCCAACTGGCCGCGCGAGCGCCGCATCATCTTCTGCGACGAGGGCCATGGCAGCCAGAACCCGCTGCCCGCGCTGCAGGCGATCGAGGAACGCAAGCTCGCCTTGCTGGTCGGCCCGGAGGGCGGATTTTCCGATGAGGAGCGCGCGCTCCTGCGCAGCCTCGATTTCGTGACGGCCATTCCGCTCGGCCCCCGCATCCTGCGTGCCGACACTGCGGCCGTCGCGGCGATGGCCGTCATCCAGGCCGCGATCGGCAACTGGAGCTAAATTCGGCCAAAAAGTCGAATGGGTTTTTTTGAATCTGCCTTGAAAGGAATTCGCTTGCACCGCATCTAATTCCGGTCCAAGCACCCTCCTACGCCCAGCGGCTCCGCCGGGCGCATCCATTCAGAAGAAGACGCCCATGGCCCGTGATACCACCGACCAGACGCCGGTCCGCACCGTTCAAGACCTGGCGGAATACCTCGCCGACGGCAACAAGCCGAAGGAGAAGTTCCGCATCGGCACCGAGCATGAGAAATTCGTCTTCTTTACGGCCGACAACAGTCCCGTGCCCTATTTCGGCGAGGCCAGCATTTCGGCGCTTCTGAACGGCATGCAGGCCAAGACCGGCTGGGAGCCGATCGTGGATGCCGGCAACATCATCGGCCTTGCCGAACCCACCGGCATGGGCGCGATCTCGCTGGAGCCCGGCGGCCAGTTCGAGCTGTCCGGCGCGCCGCTGGAGAACCTGCACCAGACCTGCAAGGAATCGAACCAGCATCTGGCGACGCTCCGCGAAATCGCCGAGCCGCTCGGCATCCGCTTCCTCGGCATGGGCGGTAGCCCGAAATGGACGGCGGCCGAGACGCCGCGCATGCCCAAAAGCCGCTACGACATCATGACCCGCTACATGCCGAAGGTCGGCAGCCAGGGTCTCGACATGATGTACCGCACCTGTACCATCCAGGTGAACCTCGACTTCTCCTCCGAAGTCGACATGCGCCGCAAGATGCAGGTGTCGCTGAAGCTGCAGTCGATGGCGACCGCCCTCTTCGCATCCTCGCCCTTCACCGAAGGCAAGCCGAACGGCCTGCTCTCCTGGCGCGGCGATATCTGGCGCGACACGGACAACAACCGCGCCGGCCTCATCCCCTTCGCCTTCAAGCCGGATTTCGGCTTTATCGATTACGTGGAGTGGGCGCTCGACGTGCCGATGTATTTCGTCGTGCGCGACGGCAAGTACCACGACTGCACGCATATCACCTTCCGCCAGTTCATGGCCGGCGCGCTGAAGGGCGAGCTTGCCGACTGGGAGCCGAACCTTGGCGACTGGACGAACCATCTCTCCACGCTCTTCCCGGATGTGCGCCTGAAGCGCTTCCTTGAAATGCGCGGCGCCGACGGCGGCCCGTGGCGGCGCATCTGTGCGCTGCCCGCCTTCTGGGTCGGCCTGCTCTATGACGACGGCGCGCTCGATGCCGCCGAGGCGCTCACCCGCGACTGGACGGTCGACGAAGTCCAGGCGCTGCGCGATGCGGTGCCGGCGCAGGGCCTCCGGGCCGATTTCCGCGGCAAGCCGCTGCTCGACGTCGCGCGCGAAGTCGTGTCGATTTCTCGTCAGGGTCTGAAGGCCCGCGCCCGCCTCAACGGCGACGGCGTCGACGAGACGATCTTCCTCGCGCCGCTCGACGAGGTGCTGGCGAAGAAGGCGACGCTCGCGGAAGACATGCTGGCGCTCTACAACGGCCGCTGGAACGGCTCCGTCGAGCCGGTCTTCACCGACTACCAGTACTGAGCCCTGCGCCCTGAAAAAGCGGTTTGCGCGGCCGAAATTCCCGTTATAGTGCAGGGACATGCCTGCTAACGGGAAGGGGTCCGCCCATGCTTTCGCTCTACGACATGATGATGCAGGCGCAGAACGGCAATGCCGTGGAGATCATGGCGCGGCAGTTCGGACTGGCGCAGGAGCAGGCGGCGAAAGCCGTCGCCGCGCTGATGCCGGCCTTTTCCGAAGGGTTCAAGCGCAACGCCGCCAATCCCTACGATCTCGCCGCCTTCATGCAGGCGGTGACCTCTGGCGAGCACGCCAAATATTTCGAGGATGTCAGCAAGGCCTTCACGCCGCAGGGTATGGCCGAGGGCAACGGCATTCTCGGCCACCTCTTCGGCAACAAGGACGTGTCGCGCGCCATCGCCGCGCAGGCCGCGCAGATGACCGGCATCGGCCAGGAAATCTACAAGCAGATGCTGCCCGTGATGGCGAGCACGCTGATGGGCGGCATCTTCAAGCAGTCCTTCGCGCCCTTCATGCCCGGCGGCACGACGCAGGCCAATCCCTTTGCCGATATGATGCAGCAATGGGCGGAGGCGACGGGCTTCGCCAAGAAGCCGACGCCGGCCAACCCCTTCGACAATCCCTTCACCCAGGCCGCGCAGGAATTCTTCGGCGGCGGCCCGAAGAAGGACGCGCCGGCCGCCAACCCCTTCACCGACAATCCTTTCGCCAAGGCGCTCCAGGACATGATGGCGAACATGGGCGGCCAGCAGGCGGCGACCGCCAAGCCGAGCGAACCGGCCGCCTCGCCGGCGGATTCGCTGACGAGCTTCGTCAACACGATGTTCGATGCCGGCCTCGACATGCAGAAGGATTACCAGCGCAACATCGAGTCGATCTTCGAGACCATGCGCAACGGCATGGACACGGACGGCGGCAAGAAGCCCTGACATTTCGGCGGTAAAATTGAAAAAGCCCGACGCGGACCTTGGGAGTCGCACGCCGGGCAAGCGGCAGGGTTATTGGCTCTCACCCTGCGGGGAAGTGCGGCGCCGTCCCGGGAGCGGGGACGACACCAAGGGAAATCAATCCATGCGGCCATTGCGCAGGTGACGGCGGGCGCGCTCGCGCGCCGCGATCGTCAGGTAGAGGCCGGCATCGGAGAAGAACGAGGAGGTCATGACCTCCCGGACGTCGCTGCGGCGCAGCCCCATGTCGAGGAGCTGGTGGTCGTCGAGTTCGCTCAACCGGTTGATCACGCGGCGATTCTGCCAGGCGCGAGCAAAGCTGTAGGCGGCATTGCGGACACGGACGAGGACGCTCGGGGCCTGACGGCGCGTTGCGAGAATATCGATTTCCAGTCTGCGGTCGATCATGCGCATGGCATTTCTCCTTTCCGGCTCGGCGATCCATCGTCCTTCAATGGGGTTTCGCACGGCGCCTGTGATCGTTCACCGCCAGCAGGGGCCGGGCGGCGGTTCAAATATCCGGTTTCAAGAAGAGCCCTTTGCCGGGAGGTCGTGGCGAAAGCGGCAGATCCTGCCAAGCGACTGATCGGCTACGGCGTCAATCGTTCAACAATTGCTTTTTCGCAGAAAGCCATTGATCAGTCCAACGAATGTTTCTAATAGTATCAATCAAACAATCTTATGGGTGTATCCATGTCCGCTCCCTTAGACATCGACCAGCTCCAGACCTTCGTCGCGATTGCCGATACCGGAAGCTTCACCCGCGCCGCCGAGCGGGTCTTCAAGACGCAGTCGGCCGTGTCCATGCAGATGCGGCGCCTGGAAGAGCGCATCGGCAAGCAGCTCTTCATGAAGGACGGCCGCGGCAACCGGCTGACCGCGGAAGGCGACCGGCTGCTCAACTTCGCGCGCCGCATGCTGCGCCTCAACAACGAGGCCATTGCCGCCTTCGACGACAACCGCCTGGAAGGCATGCTGCGCATCGGCACGCCGGACGACTATGCCGACCGCTACATGCCCGAAATCATCATGCGGTTTGCTAAGACGCATCCGAATGTCGAGCTCTACATCGTCTGCGAACCCTCGGTGGACCTTGCGGAAAAGATGGCCAAGGGCGAGCTCGACATCGCGCTCGTCACCCACAATCCGCGCCAGCGCCAGTCGGACGTGGTGCGCACCGAGCCGCTCTGCTGGGTCATGTCGGCCAACCATCCGCTGCCTGAAAACGCGCCGGTGCCGCTCGCGGTCGGCCGGCGGGACTGCCAGTGGCGGCAGATCGCCTGCGCGGCGCTCGATTCCGTCGGGCGCGACTACCAGGTCCTGTTCACCAGCTGGTCGTCGACCGTCGTCGCCGCCGCCGTCATGGCGGGCATGGCGGTCTCCGTACTGCCGGAATCGGCGCTGCGCCCCGGCATGAAGGTGCTGACGCAGGCGGACGGTTTTCCGCCGCTCGCCCCCGTGCAGATCGGCATCATGCGGCGGCCGGGCCTCTCGCCTTCGCTCTCCAATGCCATCACCAGCCACATCACGGCCTGTCTCGATAACATCACGCCGCTTTCGGCCGCAGACGACCTGCCGGAAGCCGAAGTGAAGGTGTTTCCGCGCATGCCGCGGGCGCGGCAGGGTAATATCCTGCCCGGATGGTGACCCAGCTTCCCCTCGACGGCATTCCCGCTGGCAAAGCCGGGCCGTCGAAGGTGACGATCCGGCTTGCCCGCGCAGACGAGGTCGAGACGCTCCGGCAGATCGAACGTTCCGCCGCGCAGGCTTTCAAGCTGATCGAGGCCTTCTCGTGGCTCGCCGTCGGCGAGGTGCAAAGCGCCGAGCGTCACGAGGCGATGATCGCGCAGGGAACGAACTTCGTGGCCGCGGCCGACGGCGACTATCCCGTCGGTTTTCTGAGCGCGGAGGTGGCCGATGGCGAGCTGCATATCGAAGAGATTTCCGTCGACCACCTGCACCAAGGTTTCGGCATCGGCCGCAAGCTGATCCGGCGCGCCATCGACGAGGCCGCCGCGCGCGGGCTGGCCGCCGTAACGCTCACCACCTTCCGCACCATCCCCTGGAACTGCCCCTATTACGAGCGGCTCGGTTTCCGCACGCTGGACGAGGCCGATCTTTCGCCGCGCCTCGACAACTTGCTCGCCCTGGAGGCCGAAAACGGGCTGGCGCGCGACACGCGCTGCGCCATGCGGCTCACCATCAACGAATAAACCCCAAGAAAAAGCCCCGGTGCGTTGCCTCACCGGGGCTGCCGTTCCTCACCATGCGCGAGCGATCAGTCGTAGGTGGCTTCCTTGCCATCGAAATAGATGGTGCTGGCCTCGCAGATGTTGATCGTCGTCTCGTCACCCTTGATGCTGGAGCCGTCCTCGGCTTCCCAGGTCACGTAGAATTCGATGTCGCAGGGGCCGTCGTAGTTGAACTCCATGTTCGCCGTCTCGTTGGCGCTGAGCTTGAAGTTCATCCAGTTGGCGCTCCATTCGCCGCCCTCGCCGGTGTAGAAACCGTCGATGATGTAGCCGGAGTCGTTCTTGATATCGAATTTCATGCCGGCGGCGAAGGCGACCGGCGCAGAGATGAACAGCGCCGCCGCTGCAAGCGCGGCGATCGATTTGGTAGCGATAAACTTCACGGGAATGATCCTGTTCGAGTGATGATGAAATCGCTGACTTGATGCCGCAATCTTTTGCTGGCCGCATGCGCGCGATGGTTCTGTTGCCCCTAAAGAAACGGGGCCTGGCTCGCTAGAGCCTGGCCCCGTTTTCTCAAACGGATCAGTTATTTGCTTTATTCGAGGCGAGCAACCGTCAGGCGAGATTCTTCTTCAGGAAGTCCACGGTGCGCTGCCAGGCGAGGTCGGCCGCCGCCTTGTCGTAGCGGGCGGCGGAGGTGTCGTTGTTGAAGGCGTGGTTGACGCCGTCATACATGTGGATCTCGAAGGTCTTGCCACCCGCTTCCAGCGCCGCGCGATAGGCGTCGATGCCAGCATTGATGCGCTCGTCGAGCCCGGCATAGTGCATCATCATCGCCGCCTTGATGGCCGGCACGTCTTCGGCCGGCGGCTGCGCGCCGTAATAGGCGACACCGGCTTTCAGCTCTGGCGACTTGGTGGCAAAGCGATTGACGAGGCCGCCACCCCAGCAGAAGCCGATGGCGCCGACATTGCCGCTGGCGCCCTCGAGCTCGGCGAGGAATTTGAGGCTCGCCTCGGCATTGGCTACCGTCACGGCCGGATCGAGCTTGCCGATCATCTCGCGCGCGGTGTCCTCGTTGTCCGGCGTGCCGCCCGACGGCGACAGGAAATCCGGGGCGAGCGCGATGAACCCTTCGAGCGCCATGCGGCGCGCGACATCGCGGGTATGGGCGTTGAGGCCACGGTTCTCGTGGATGACGATGACGCTGCCGAGCGGGCTTGTCGCCTCCGTCGGGCGCACGACATAGCCCTTCATCTCGCCACTGCTGCCGCCATAGACGACATCCTTGGCGGTGAGGCGCTGGTCGTCCGCGGCGATCATCTCGGCGCTGGCCGAATTGGCCGCAAGCAGCGGCGCGATAGCCGCGGCCGCGGCACCCGAGCCCGCAAGCGCCGTCAGGCGTTCCATGAAGCGGCGGCGGTCGAGCGTCAGGTGGGTATATTCGTCATAGGCATTGATCATTGCCTGCGTGATCTTCGGCTTGTCCATGGCGGATCCTCCGGTTGACTTTTCGGAAGATAAGATAGGCCGCCGAGGCGCTGCCGCGGAACACAACTGCGTTACCGTAAGGTCAGGTCAAGGCGAGCCAGGTGGCAAGCCAGATCCACAGCAGGCCGACGACCGCGAGGCCCGCGATGAACAGCGGCCGGCGGTAACGGATGCGGTTGCTGGTGACATGCACATAGGCATGCGCATAGCGCAGCGCCACGAACAGCCAGCCGCCCGCCACCGTCACCGGATTGTCGGCATCGACCAGGTAGAGCAGGATACTGACCGCATAGAACAGCACGGGCAGCTCGAACTGGTTGGCGAGGCAATTCTTGACAATGAGGCTTTCGGCCGGCTCCTCGCGGTTCTCGCGGAACTGGGCGACGCTGGCGCGCCCGTCCTTGACGGCGCTAACGCGGCGGAGCGAGAGCAGCAAATAGAGGCAGAAGACGAGCGCGACATGCGCGATCATCGGCCAGATCGTGGCTTCCGTGGGAGACATGAGGATCCTTCGGCTTGTCGTTGCGACCGATGCATAGGGGTTTCCGGCCGAAGCCTCAACCGGAAAGGGCCATTCCGACAAGCCGAAGGGGAAAGCGTGTTATTGCGGGGTCAGGACTTCCGTGCCGGAGCCGTCCTGTCCGCTGATCGTCCAGGCGCCGTGCAGCGACCCGTCGCCCTGGACGTTATAGACGATGAGGCCGACGGCATCGCCGAGCACGTAGCCGGCAGCGAAGGCGTCACCGTAGAGCATGCAGATGCCGTTCGAGGTGGTCGAGCCGGTATGCCATTCGATCGAGCAGGTCGTTTCGCTCGTCAGCTCGATCGTCGCCGTTCCGTTATAGGCGGAGCCGTCGAGGTTGGTGCCTTCCACATTGTAGGTGCCGGCATTGACCGTCTGCGCGTGTGCAGGCGCGACCAGCGCAAGGCCCAGAAGGGCGCCAGCCAGTATCTTCTTCATGATGTCCCCCAGATGAAGCCGGCGAGATTGCCGGTGCCCGATCCTAGCAGGAATCACAAGTCCGTGAAGACGGAAATGCCCGGCAAGGCCGGGCATTTTCAGGCTTATCAGCAGATGCCGAACAATCAGACGGCGCCCGGATAATTCGGGCTTTCGCGGGTGATCGTCACGTCATGGGCGTGGCTTTCGCGAAGGCCAGCGCCGGAGATGCGCACGAAGGTCGCCTTCTCCTGGTAGTCCTTGATGTCGTGGCCGCCGACATAGCCCATCGAGGCCTTGAGGCCGCCGGCGAGCTGGTGCAGCACGCCCGAAACCGGACCCTTGTAAGGCACCTGGCCTTCGATGCCTTCCGGCACCAGCTTCAGCGTGTCGCGCACTTCCGCCTGGAAGTAGCGGTCTGCCGAGCCGCGCGCCATGGCGCCGACGGAGCCCATGCCGCGATAGGCCTTGAAGGAGCGGCCCTGGTAAAGGAACACTTCGCCCGGGCTTTCATCCGTGCCGGCAAGCAGCGAGCCGATCATGACGGCCGAGGAGCCGGCGGCGATGGCCTTCGCGAGGTCGCCGGAGAACTTGATGCCGCCGTCGGCGATGACCGGAATGTCCTGGGCATGCGCCGCCTCGACCGAGGCCATGATGGCGGCGAGCTGCGGCACGCCGACGCCGGCGACGATGCGGGTGGTGCAGATCGAGCCCGGGCCGATGCCGACCTTGACGGCGTCGGCACCCGCATCGATCAGCGCCTTGGTGCCGCTCGACGTCGCGACGTTGCCGGCCATGATGCGCACCGAGTTCGACAGTTTCTTCACGCGGCCGACGGCGTCGAGGACGCGCTGCGAATGGCCGTGCGCGGTGTCCACCACGATGAGGTCGACACCGGCATCGATGAGGCGCTCGGCACGTTCGAAACCGTCGTCGCCGACGGAGATGGCGGCGGCGGCGCGCAGGCGCCCCTGTGCATCCTTCGAGGCATTGGGGTTGAGCTGCGACTTCTCGATGTCCTTGACCGTGATGAGGCCGACGCAGCGGCCGTCGCCGTCGACGACCAGCAGCTTCTCGATGCGGTGCGAGTGCAGCAGGCGCTTGGCTTCCTGCTGGTCGACGCTTTCCTTCACCGTGATGAGGTTCTCACGGGTCATCAGTTCGTAGATCTTCTGGTTCGGATCGGAGGCGAAGCGCACGTCGCGGTTCGTCAGGATGCCGACGAGGCGGCCGGCCTTGCCGTTGCCGCCGTTTTCGACGACCGGGATGCCGGAAATGCCATGCGCCTTCATCAGCGACAGCGCGTCGGCGAGCGTGGCGTCGGGGCCGATCGTCACCGGATTGACGACCATGCCGCTTTCGAACTTCTTGACCTGGCGGACTTCCTCGGCCTGTTCGGCGGGCGTCAGGTTGCGGTGGATGACGCCGAGACCGCCGGCCTGCGCCATGGCGATGGCGAGACGGCTTTCCGTCACCGTGTCCATGGCGGAAGAGAGGATCGGCAGGTTGAGCTCGAAATCGTGGGCGATGCGGGTCGCGATGTTCGTCTGGCCCGGCATGACCTCGGAGTGACCGGGCTGCAGGAGAACGTCGTCAAAGGTGAGAGCTTCGAGACCGGTTGCGGTTTCTATGATGCGCGCCATGGGCCAAGTTCCTTTAAGGGTAAAGCTTACGCACCAAGGGGAACATTGGGAGTTGTCCGCCTCGGTCGCTTGCAAGAAATTCTTGGAAGTTGGCGAGGGCTGGTAACACGTTCATGACGGGTTGGGAATAGCAAAAGCGGCCCCGCGGCCCGCATTGCCGCGTTGACGATTTTTTAGCCGTGCCTGCTGGCGTTCTTTTAAATCTTCGCATGTATAACCGTTTTCGTGGCCAGGACAGAAAGGCCAACAGCAAGAAACAACCAGAGAAAACGGGGAATAACAATGTCTGCACTGAAGAAGAGAGCACGCGCACTCGAAGACGAATTCGCCTACCAGCAGGAATTTCAGTTCAAGGCTCAGGCCCGCCGCAATGCTCTCATCGGCCTGTGGGCCGCCAATACCATGCGCCGTCCCGATGGTGAGCAATATGCCCGCGAACTGGCCGTGGCCGATGTCGCAACACCCGACGGCGCCTTCAACCGTATTCGCGCAGACTTGCGCTCGGCGGGCGTCAACTGTCCTGACGAAGAATTGCGCGACCGCATGGTCGTGATGCTGAAGGATGTGGCCCGCGAGATGCGCGGCGGCTACTGACCGGTTTTTTGACGAAACGGCCCGCCCATGATGAGGCGGGCCGTTTTGATTCAAAAGCAATTCCAGCAAAAGTGTGAAGCGGTTTTGCGTTCGGAATTGCGAGAAATAAATCAGATATCGAACTGGTAGCTAACGGGCACGAAGCGATAGCCCTCGCCGGCCTTCTCGACGAAACCGGCGGCCGGGAACGGCATGTGGTAGCCGATGAAGGCGAGCTTGTCGGTGGCGATCATGTCGAAGACCTTTTTGCGGGTTGCCGCCGCCTGTGCCTTGTCCATGTCGAAACGCACTTCCCAGTCCGGCCGCTGGAGCGACAGCACGTAGTGGTTCGCCGTGTCGGCCGTCAGGATGATCGCTCTGCCCTCCGATTCGACGCGGAAGATCATGTGGCCCGGCGAATGGCCGAAGGCATCGAGGCCTGTGATGCCGGGCACGACCTGGCCTTCGTTCTCGATGAAGGTGAGCTTTTCGGCGAGCGGCTGCACCTTGGCGAGCACGCCCTGGTGACCCTGTTCGGCCGGCGTGCCCATGCGCTCGGGATTGACCCAGAAATCATATTCCGTGCGGCCGGCGACATAACGCGCATTCGGGAAGGCCGGCTTGCCGCCCTCCATCAGCCCGCCGATATGGTCGCCATGCATGTGGGTGATCACCACGACGGAGACCTGGTCCGGCGTGTAGCCGGCATATTTCAACCCTTCGAGCAGGCGCCCCATGCCGGCCTCCCGGCCGCCCTCGCCCATGCCCGTATCGAACAGCACGACCTCGCTGCCGGTATCGACCAGCGTCGGCGCGAAGCTGTTGACGAAGCGGTCGGCCGGCAGGAAATTCTCCGCCAGCAGCGCACCCACGGCATCGGCCGACTGGTTGATGCCGAAGGTTTCGTTCGGCGCGCCGGAGGGGCGCATGCCGTCGCGCACGACGAGCACGCGGAAGCTGCCGAGCTTGAAGCTGCGTGTTTCGAGGGGGCTTACTCTCATATCGGTGGCGTCCGTGTCGGATTGGGCGAAGGCTGTTGCGCGGTTGAGAAGCAACGGTGCGGCCAATGTGCTGACGCCGGCGGCCAGAAACAAGGAGCGGCGCGAAATTGTCGAAGTGTCTCCCATGGAGTGTCCTCTTTTTGTGAAAAGCTGTTCGTGAAAAATCTGCATGGCCGGTTGTAGGGCACGGCATCGGCATGAAGATGACATGCGTCCACCTAGGGCGCTGTCACGATCCGGGCACGCCCCATCACGGCCTTGTGAAGCGAGCGATTTGACAGACGGCAACAAGGGGCGCAGAAGACGGGCGGGCCTGCACGAAGGCCTCAAACCCGATTGCCTGATGAACCGTATCGTCCCCCTCATCCTCGCCGTCGCGCTCTTCATGGAGCAGATGGACTCCACCGTCATCTCCACGTCGCTGCCGGCGATCGCCGCGGACCTGGGGGTGGGACCGATCACGCTCAAGCTCGCGCTCACCTCCTACATGGTGTCGCTCGCGACCTTCATTCCCTTGAGCGGCTGGATGGCCGATCGCTTCGGCGCCAAGCGTATCTTCCGCCTGGCGATCCTCGTCTTCGTCGGCGGCTCCATCCTCTGTGCCGTGGCCGACAGCCTCGTCGCCTTCGTCGTCTCGCGCTTCCTGCAGGGCATGGGCGGCGCGATGATGACGCCGGTTGCCCGCCTCGTTCTGGTGCGCAGCACGTCGCGCTCCGAGCTCGTCTCGGCGATGGCGCTGCTCACCATTCCGGCCCTCGTCGGCCCGCTTGCCGGCCCGCCGCTCGGCGGCTTCATCACCACCTATTTCTCCTGGCACTGGATCTTTCTGATCAACGTGCCGGTGGGCATCGTCGGCTATATCCTTTCCGGCATCTACCTGCCGGAAATCCGCGCCGCAGCACCCCCGCCGCTCGACTGGCTCGGCTTCTTCCTCAGCGCCGTCGCCGCCTCCGGCACGATGTTCGGCCTTTCGGTCGTCAGTCTCCCGGCATTGCCACCGATCATCGGCATCGTCTCGACGCTGGTCGGCCTGCTGTGCGGCGTGCTCTATGTGCGGCACGCGCGGCGCCATCCCGCCCCGTTGCTCGACCTCAAACTCTTCCGCGACAGCGCGTTTCGCGCGGCCTCCGTCGGCGGCACGCTGTTTCGCATCTCCGTCGGCGCGGTGCCCTTCCTCATGCCGCTGATGTTGCAGGTCGGTTTCGGCCTGTCGCCGTTCCAGTCCGGCCTCGTCACCTTCACCGGCGCCGTCGGCGCGCTCACCACGAAGTTCCTCGCCAAGCGCGTGCTGACCTTCGCCGGCTTCCGCACGACCCTGATCATCGCCTGCCTCTGCGGCACGGCGCTGACCTTCGTCAACGGCCTCTTCACCCCCGCAACGCCCTTCTGGTTCATGGCGCTGGTGCTGCTCGTCGCCGGCTTTGCGCGCTCCTTCTTCTTCACCAGCGTGAATGCGCTCTCCTTCGCCGACATCCCGGACGAGGACGCCAGCAAGGCAACCTCGATGAGTGCGGTGCTTCAGCAGATCAGCCTTGCCATGGGCGTCGCGGTGGCCGGCGCGATTCTCGAAATCGAGACCTCGCTTACCGGCTCGGCGCTGGAGCTGCGCGATTTCCAGATCGCCTTCATGGTGATATCGGCGATCACGCTCACTGCCGTCATCCCCTTCATCGCCATGGCCAAGAACGCCGGCGCCACGGTCTCCGGCCATCGGCTGGAGGCAGAGGAAACGGCGGCGGTGAAGTAGCTTATTCCGGCTGTTCGCAGACGGCGGCGAGCTTGTTGCCGTCGTGGTCGCGGATGAAGGCCGCGTAGAAATTCGCATGGAACGGGCGCAGGCCCGGCGCACCCTCATCGGTGCCGCCCTGTGCAAGGGCCGCGGCATGGAAGGCATCGACTGCCGCGCGGGTCGGGGCGACGAGCGCGATGGTCACGCCATTGCCGAAGGTCGCCGGTTCGCGGTTGAACGGCTCCACGACCCAGAAGCGGGCGCGCACGTCCTCGTCGGCTGCGTAGCCGATCTCGTCCGCCCCCTCCTTCTGCCGGCGATAACCGATGAGCGGCAGGATGGCGTCATAGAAGCGGCCGGCGCGTTGCAGGTCGTTCGTGCCGACGGTGGTATAGAGCAGCATCAGGCGTCTTCTTCCGTCGCCGCCGCCTCGTCGTCCCTTGCCTTGCGGCCCTTGAACCCCTTGGCGAGCAGGAACATTTCCACCGATTCGGCGCGCGAAGCGCCGGGCTTCACATGGATGACCTGCTTGAAATTCTGCTTCAGCAGGTTGAGCAGGTCGCGCTCCGTGCCGCCCTGGAAGGTCTTCGCCAGGAAGTGCCCGCCCTCGGCCAGCACCTCGATTGCGAAATGGGCTGCGACCTCGCAGAGATGCATAGTGCGGATATGGTCTGTCTGGCGATGACCGGTGGTCGGCGCCGCCATGTCCGAGATCACCAGGTTCGGCGTGCCGCCGACCGCCTCGATCAGCTTTTCCGGCGCATCGGGCTCCAGAAAGTCCATCTGGAGGATGCGCACGCCCGGAAGCGGGTCCATCTCCAGAAAATCGATCGCCGCAACACGCGGGTCGGCATCGGTGGAATCCGTCACCTTGGCGGCGATCTGCGACCAGCTTCCGGGCGCCGCACCAAGGTCGATGATGCGCCGGGCGCCGGCGAGGATATGGTGCTTCTCGTCGATTTCAAGCAGCTTGAAGGCCGCGCGCGCGCGATAGCCTTCCAGCTTGGCGCGCTGCACATAGGGATCGTTGATATGGCGCTCGATCCAGCGGCGGGACGACGCCTTGAGCTTGCCCTTCTTGACCTTCTGGCCGAGCTTGCGGCCGATCGGGGGCTTGGTCATGACGCCTGTCCTTCGGGCTTTGCCGGGTTGCGGGGGCCGCCGCGATGATTGCGGCGGTGGCGGCCGCGGCGCCAGACGCCGTCATCGGCCATCATGTCGGTGAGCAGGCCTTCGCGCAGGCCGCGGTCGGCGACGCGCATGCGGCGCGATGGCCAGCGCTTGCGGATCGCTTCCAGAATGGCGCAGCCGGCGAGCACGAGATCCGCCCGGTCCGGGCCGATACAGGGATTGGCCGCGCGGGCGGAAAAATCCCACGAGAGCAGCCGTGCCTGCATGGCGGTCACTTCGTCGTCGGACAGCCAAACGCCATCCACCCGGCGGCGATCGTAGCGCGGCAGGTCGAGATGCACGCCGGCCAGCGTCGTGACCGTGCCGGACGTGCCGATGAGGTGGAAATCCTCGGGTGCCGCGCGCGCGACATCGCCCGGGCAATCGAAATTCGCCAGCATGCCCTCGACTTCCGAGACCATGCCCGCAAAACTCTCGGGCGTCACGTCGCGCCCGCCATGGCGTTCGGAAAGCGTGACGACGCCGACCGGCAGCGAGGTCCAGTGCGTGATGTGGTTGGCAAGCCGGCTGGAACGGTTGTCGCCGATGCGGATGACCGCGATTTCGGAAGACCCGCCGCCGATGTCAAACAGCACGACCGACTTCGCCTCCCGCCCGACGAGCGAGGAGCAACCGGAGACGGCCAGCCGCGCTTCGGTCTCGCGGTTGATGATTTCGAGATCGAGGCCGGTCTCCTCCAGCACCCGCTCCAGAAACGCTTCGCCGTTCACCGCCGCCCGGCAGGCTTCGGTGGCGATGAGGCGCGCGCGGCGGATGTTGCGGTTCTTCAGTTTCGCGGCGCAGATCTTCAGCGCCTCGACGGAGCGGTCCATCGCCTCGTCGGAAAGCTGGCCGCTCGCAGCCAGGCCCTCGCCGAGCCGCACGATGCGCGAAAAGGCATCGACGACGCGGAACTGGCCGGGCCGGGTCGGCTGGGCGATGAGCAGGCGGCAATTGTTGGTGCCGAGGTCGAGTGCCGCATAAAGCGGCGCATCGTAAACGTCGCGATCGGCCGGCCGGTGGGCCGCCGAATCGCGCCGCGGTTCCGGCATGTGGAAGGCCGGCCGCTCTCCGTTGGCCTGCTCGACGGCCGGGTGCTGCGCGACGGCCGCCTCGGCGACGAGCGGCACGGCGCGCGGCGCCTTCTTGCCACGGTTCTTGCGGCGATTGCGGCGGCCTTCGGCCGTGCCCTGATCGGGAAGTTCCCGCTGGCCGACGGGCGCGAGCGGGCGCACGTTTTCGCTGCCGGCAGTTTTACTGCGTCGACGGCGCTTGTTCCTGCGCGTGGAATCACCGGCCTCATTGGCCTTGGGGCGCTCAGCCGATCCGGACACACCGGTCGCCTGGCCTGCGGACAGGGAAACGGCAGAGGGACTTGTTGCGCCCTTCTGTTTTCCCTTGCGACGGCGCGACCGCTTCGGACGCCCCGTATCTTCCGCATCTCGCGCCCCGGAAACGGACGGCTTCACGCCGCTGTCGGGGTCGTTCACGTTGCTGCCTATGGCGCCGCGCAAAGCTCATAAAGCTGCAAGCAGGCGCTCTCTCGATCTTCGTTGGCGCGACATTACCAGCGCCCGGCCCGTTCGCCAAATTCTTTTTATGACGGACCGACGACACCTGCAGCCGAGAACACGCCCGAGAAAGCCCGACGACGATTTTCCCAAAAAAACCATTTGCATCTCCCCGCCTTTTGTTTATAAGCCCGCCTCACAGGCGCCGGCTCAGCCGGAACCGTTGCTGGGGAATAGTTCAACGGTAGAACGACGGACTCTGACTCCGTTAATCTTGGTTCGAATCCAGGTTCCCCAGCCAATCTCTTCTTAACTCACTGAAATCGCTCAAATGCCTCACGCTAACGTCGGCGGATGCAGGCTTTTTGCTACAATCCGCTGCTACAAAACCACCATACGGTGGCTGGCGGCACCCTTGGCAATATCGAACGTCGTCCGCCGTGGCGGATCTTATCATTTCCGGCGCGTCGTTCCTGCCGAGCTTCGTCACCGGATCGGCAGGCGAGAACTCGTTCGTAGTGACCTGAGACCCATCGTCCCTCCAATTTTCAGGAGAGTCTTGGGTTTTCAATCTGACCTTATGCGGCCTGTTTTTC
>NZ_JBXAFY010000008.1:0-245946 GCF_058793575.1 Shinella sp. GW835-FHT14H05
CTGGTTCACTCGATGAGCCGACGCGGCAACTGCCACGACAATGCGGTGGCCGAGAGCTTCTTCAATCTTCTGAAGCGAGAAAGGATACGTCGCAGGCTTTACCGTTCACGCGATGAAGCGCGCCAGGATGTGTTCGATTACATCGAGATGTTCTAAAACCCGAAACGCAAGCACGTCAGAAACGGAATGCTGTCGCCCGTTGAGTTCGAAAGGCAGCAGAAAATCTAACCCAAGGGTGTCTACAAAACTCGGGGCTATTCAGCCATTTTGATCAGCGAAAGCGAAGGGAAGTCCTGTCGGGCAACGGTGAATGCGCCGAGATTGACGTGAAATCCGTCTTGAAGTTCACACGCGGCACGAGCGGCCATCCTTTCGCGACTCCAGACCATCTCAGGCAAACTAAGCTCTCGAAGAAATCTGAACCGACGCCCCATGAATAGGAAGGAGTAACGCGTCGAGATTTCGTCGGCTTAAAGACATGGACAAGATCAGAGATTGACATGTAGGTCGCCGCCGGCCGCCGGGACCGAGCAACAGATCAAGGCTTCGTCGTCCGTGACAGCGTAGGCAGGGTTCGATTGATAACTGACTTGGCCTTTTAAGATCTTCGTCCTGCAATCCCCACAGTTACCAGCCCGGCACCCGAAAGGCGGGGTCAATCCTCTCAGCTCGGCAAGTTCCAACAGGGTCCCGCCATCCGGCTTCCAGCGAGCCTCCTTCCCCGATTGAGCGAAGATCACCCGGACAGGCTCTGTGGCCGCGGGTACGGCGGGAGCGGCGCGCGGACCTGGTTCTGCCTCACGCTTCAGGCCGGATGGCCCGAAGGCTTCGGCGTGGATCCTGCCATCGGCAATGTTCAGTCGCCGCAAACCGTCATAGATCGCCTGCATGAAGGAAGCAGGCCCGCAGAGATAGAAATCGTAGTCACCAAACGGCAGATGCGCCTTCAGCAACTCCATGTCGATGCGGCCTGCGGCGTCATACCTCCCCACGTCGGCAGATGCGGGACCACTCAGGACCCGGACATCTTGGACGGAGCCCTGCCCGCGCTCGACCAGTTCGGCAATCTCGGCATCAAAAGCCCTCTCGTCAAGCGTGCGCGATGATCTGAACAGCCAAACCGGGCGGCGATGGCGCGTCCTGTCACCCTCACGAACGACGTGGCGCAGCATAGACAGCAGCGGCGTAATGCCAATGCCTGCAGCCAACAACACGGCCGGTCGACTGCGTTCCATCGCATCGATGGTGAAGGCACCGGCCGGCGCCAGGGCCTCAATCTCGTCTCCCTCCCGCATAGCATGCAGGAGTGAGGACGCCCTGCCCTCGCGCTTGACGCCCAATCGGTAATAACCATCAGAGGGCGCACTCGACAGTGTGTAGCTACGACGGATGAATTCGCCGCCATCGGCGATCCGGATCGGCAAATGCTGCCCCGCCAGATACGGGATCAGCGCCTCGCCATCCACCGGGGCCAGATGCAGGGAGCGGATTGTTGCGCTTTCGGCAACGATCTGCTCGATGCGGACCGCCGCCATATCTTCGCCTTGGCGGCCGCCTGAAGGCGCGCCTCCGCCTCCTGCCAGTTGCCGGTCATCAGGATGCTTGGCGACATTCCGTCTTCCGCAAATGTCCACCGCAAGGGCAGCGCATCTGGCCGCAACACCACTTGTTCGGGGATGACCCGCCAGAGCCGTTCGGCACCCTCAAAGGCCGCAATTTCCGGACTATCCAGAATGACCTCGGTTCGGCCAGCAATCTGCAGCGTATCGCCTGTCTCATGATCGATGAACAGCAGGCCAGCGCGCGGATTGACGAGGAAATTGCCGAGCGTGTTGAAGAACAGGTTGCCGTTGAAATCCGGAATGGTAAGCCCGCCGTCCGCGTCGATGCGCACGAAGCCCTGCCGGCCGCCGCGATGGGAGACGTCGACCTGCCGGCCCTCGCCTTCGCGGTCCGTATAGGAGGCCACGAAGAACGTATCGGCCGCCGTTATGATTTGCCGCGCACGGTCTTCCAACCGGTCCGAAACGAGGGACGCTGACGACGACATCTCGGCCGGATCTCTGACGAACCGGAAATGCCGGTTCTGGATATAGCGCGGGCAGTTCCCGTAGCTGTCGTCGACAGCGACCGAAAACCTATCATTTCCGCTGCGGACGATCCTACCGTTCATTCGGTTGCGGCGTCGCGTGATAAGATCGACGCCAAGCAACCCGACAGGATCACCGTCATCCATACCCTTTTCCGCCGGATCGCCGGGATCGCGGATTGCATTGATCTCCAAGGTCTGCGGATCGGGAGAATGCAGAAAACCCGGCTCGCCACAACGGATCGTCGCCCAGGGAACGCCCTGGTGATCGACGGCTCCGATGGCAATGAATGAGATGAGCGGAAAGAACTCGCGATGTTGTTCGAGCAAGAAATGCCGCACGAATTTGCGCCCGACCCTATCCATTTGCTCGGCAACGCCAGCGTGGCGCTGCAATTCAAGCTCACCCTCGTGCCAGGGAGAAGGGGCTGGAGTGGCCTCCGACAAATCCGATTTTTGAAACATAACGCCTCCTTCTCCAAAGAGGATGCGGCCGGAACGGGCCGGCCGCGCCCACACCGTCAGGCCGCGAGACCGATTGCCGTCTTGGGGAAAGGCACAAAGCCCGGCAGTGCTTCGATACGGGCAAGCCAATGGCGGACTTCCGGGTGCGGCGTCAGATCGACATTCCCCTCCGGCGCGCCGACGATGTAGCTGTAGAGTGCGACATCGGCGATAGTCGGTCGGTCGCCGACGATGAACCGATGCCGTCCGAGTTCGGCGTTGACGAGACCCAGAATGTGGTGAGCGCGGGCAATCACCTCGTCGGCGCGAAAGTCGGCTTTGAACACCGTGATCAGGCGAGCCGCGGCGGGACCGTAAGCGATCTCGCCAGCAGCGACGGAGAGCCACTTCTGGATAGCCGCGACAGACTGGAGATCATCGGGCAGCCAGTCTTTCCGGCCGAGCTTGGTGGCCAGATAAACGAGGATGGCATTGGAATCGGCGACGATGACACCGTCATCGTCAAGGACCGGAACCTGACCGAACGGATTGAGCTTCAGGAAATCCGGCGCCTTATGAGCACCATTTGCGAGATCCACGTCAACGATGTCTGCCTTGACGCCAAGAAGCGACAGGAACAGGAGAGCGCGATGCGCATGACCGGAAAGTGGGAAATTGTAGAGTTTCATGGAAGGCTCCTTTGAAGTGCTGAACAAAAGCGTCGATGACAGCAAGGAAACTATTGGCATCCGAATTTCTGTAGTAGATTGATATCTGAAAAGGTATCCTCTCGAATTCTGGAATGATCGATGGATCGTCTCGACGCCATGTCCGTGTTCATCGCCGTGGTCGAGGCCGGCAGTCTCTCGGCTGCGTCTCGTGCGCTGCATTCGCCGCTCCCGACCGTCAGCCGCAAGATTTCCGAGCTTGAGGCCCATCTCGGGGTTCGCCTGATCACACGCACCAGCCGCAAGATCCTTTTGACCGAGGCAGGAGAAAGTTATGTGGGAGCCGCCCGCGAAATCCTTGGGCGCGTCGAGGAGGCCGAACGCCGAGCATCGGGTGAATATATTGCCCCACGCGGGGACTTGACGATAACGGCGCCGATCGTCTTCGGCCGCCTGCATGTGCTGCCCGTCGTCACGGATTTCCTAAAGGCGTTTCCCGACATCAATATCCGCCTGACGATGAGCGACAGGTCGGTCAGCCTCGCCGACGAGCAGATCGATGTGGCGCTTCGGATCGGCCATCTGGCAGATAGCAGCCTGATCGCCACTCGCCTCGGCTCGATCCGCACGACTGTTTATGCCAATCCGGATTATCTGAGGCGCAATCCTGGCCCCACCCACCCGCGCGATCTAGCGAACTTGGACTGCATCTCCTTCGAAGGACTGCTGTCAAACCGGTTCTGGACATTCCGTGACGGGCGGCAGGAGATATCCACGCCTATCCGGTCACGCCTTTCCGTCAACACGGCAGAGGCGGCGGTGGATGCCGCCTCTGCCGGTCTTGGTATCACCCGTGTCATAGCCTATCAGGCACGACGTGCCGTAGAGGCGGGCTTGCTGGCGCCCGTCCTTGAAGACTTCGAGTTGGATCCGTCGCCGGTACAACTCGTACATCTGTCGCAAGGCCTGATGCCGCTGAAGCTCAGGACTTTTCTAGATTTTGCCACTCCACGGCTCAGGGCAGTCCTGTCATAGCGGAACAGTTGATATCGAGGCCCGCAAGCTGCTCGCAACTTGATGTCGACCGCCTCAGCCGTGTTCGGCCGCTCCGAAGGCTTCAAGCGCACGGGTCGAATAGACCAGTGCCGCACCCGCATTCATCGCGACCGCCACACTCAACGCCTCGGCCAGTTCCTCGCGGGTGGCGCCAGACTTGAGCGCTTCGGCGCTGTGGATTGCGATGCATCCGTCGCAGCGCGTGGTGACGGCGACGGCAAGGGAGATGAGTTGACGCGTCTTCTCATCCATCTGCTCGGTCTTGCGGCCTGCGCCGGATATAGTGAGGTAGCCTCTCACAATGTCGGGTGACAGTTTTTGCAACTCGCCGACATTTGCCAGAAGGTTCGTGCGATTTTCATTCCAGTCCATTTGAGATTTCCTTTTTGGTCGGCCATCGCCAGTGCTGTGACCTGTAGTCGAGGATGTGAATGCGATCTGTGGTCAGCCGAGCATTACCCCCTCGGCCTCGAGCGATGCCCGTACCGTCGGGCGCTCGCCCATGCGCGCCATGAAGCGCCGGATCGCGGGATAGGCCGAAAGATCGACGTTCACGCGGTGCGACCAGGTCAGGATGTTGAAGAGATAAGCGTCGGCAACCGAGAAACCACTCTCCAGCAGATAGTCGTTGCGGGACAAGTGATCGTCCAGATAGGCGAAGCGGGTCGCGAGATTTCCTTCGATGAACCTCAACTTCGAGGCGTCGTCCAGATGGGGGTAGAACAGGTTCGCATAGCCCTTGTGCATGTCGGTCGCGATGTAACTCAGCCATTCCAGGGCTCGATAGCGCTCAGCGGATCCATGCGCCGGCAGGAGCCCGCGATCGGGATTGTGATCGGCGATCCATTGTAGGACGACAGCACCTTCGGTGATCACCTCGCCGTCATCCAGCTTGAGCGCCGGCACAAAACCCTTCGGCGTGACCTCAAAATAGTTTCCCTCGATGGTCGTCTTCGTCTTGAAGTCGACCTTGACGAGATCGAATGTCTGCCCGGCTTCCCGCAGGGCAATCTGCGGGGCAAGCCCACAGGAACCGGTGGCGTAATACAGCTTCATATTCACTCCATGGATAAGACTTCGCGCAGGCGGGATTGCCCGCGCTTTGATTGAATGGGAGATATCTGCAGTTCAGCGTGAAATGGCCTGCGCTATCGGAACAGGGCGTCGAGATCGGCAGCGCTGTGGCGTTCCCGCAGGAATTCGCTGGCCCCTCCGGACGTACGATTGACGATCCTCCCCCGCGCCACGGCAGGCCGGGCAGCAATCGCGCGGTACCAGCGCAAAAGATGCCTGTATTCCTCGACGTTCAGGAACTCATGAGTGTTGTAGACGCCATAAAGACTGCCCGGTTGCCAGGGCCAGACGGCGATGTCGGCGATCGTGTACTGATCGCCGGCCAAAAATTCGTGGCGCGCCAGGTGCGTGTCCAGCACATGTAACTGACGCTTGACCTCAATCGCGTAGCGGTCGATCGCGTATTCGATCTTGAACGGCGCATAGGCATAGAAGTGGCCGAGGCCACCGCCCACAAAGGGCGCCGTTCCCACCTGCCACATCAACCAGTTGAACGCCTCTGTGCGGGCGCGATGCTCGGTCGGTAGGAAGGCGCCGAATTTCTCCGCGAGATAAACGAGAATCGAGCCGCTCTCGAAGACAGGAGTGGCCGGCTCCGTCGACCGATCGACAAGTGCCGGAATCTTGGAATTGGGATTGATGGCCGTGAACCCGCTTCCAAACTGGTCGCCCTCGAAGATATCGATCAGCCAGGCATCGTATTCGGCGCCGGTATGCCCGGCAGCCAATAGCTCCTCGAGCATGATCGTGATCTTCTGGCCGTTGGGCGTGCCCTGCGAATAGAGCTGCAAAGGTTGCTCGCCAACGGGCAGTGCCTTTTCGTACCTGGCGCCGGACACCGGCCGGTTGCTGGTGCCGAAGACGCCGCCATAAGTCTGTTTCTGAGACCAGACCTTCGGTGGCACGTAACCTGCCGGCAGGTTTTCTTCTGAGGCATTCATGACATTCTCCTTTCGCCCACGATGAGTGGGACGTTCTGAAAAGCTTGTTGGTTGCTGATTTTGAAGGGGGAGCTGCTCGAGCCCTAAGCGGCTGATGTCACGGGCTGCCCGGCCGGACAAAGCTTTCCCATCCGCGCATGTGGTTGATGAAGCGCTCGCTCAGACCACCGTCGCGCAGAAACTGCGCGGTTACCGGCAGTTTTGGGCCCTCGTGCAGCGGGTTGGCTTTGACGAGGAGCGGGAAATCGCGCTCGAGGATGCCGGCGCGGCCGATCAACACGAAATCGCACCCTTCCTCGAGCAGTTCTGCGCTGCGCCGGGCGCTCATGATCTTTCCAGCCGTGCCGACGCGGACACCCCGACGGGGGATTTCGGTGAAGACGCTAAGCATGCGTTTTCCGCGAAACGTTCCCGTCCCGACGATCTGGGCAGAATCCCACAGCGCGAGATCGAGATAGTCGATCAGTTCCCGGTCGAGGATTTCCCAAACGATCTCGCGAAGTTCCTCCAGCAGAAGGCCATAGCGTTCGACCGAAAGGCGCCAGCCGATCTGGAAATCCGGTCCGCAGGCACGCCGGATACCCTCGATGATCTCTATCGTCAGCCGGGCTCGGTTTTCGATGCTGCCACCGTATTTGTCCTTTCGGTCGTTCATCAGCGGCGACAGGAACTCCGACAGGATCCACCCGAATGCGCCATGCGGCGCAACACCGTCGAACCTGGCAAGCTGGGCCCGTTTGGCAGCCGCGATGAAGCTGTCGCGGATCCGCTCTACTGCCTCCGTGGTCAACGCCGAAATCCCGGGCAGCGTCCGGCCAGATGCCGGCGACGGAATACCTCCGAGCCGTGGATTGGCGCGATGACCGGCATGGTGAAGCTGCACCGACGACAATCCGCCGCCCTCGCGGATCGCGGACGCCATCTGTGTCAGGCCCCATAGTTCTGCATCGTCTTGGATGCCGAGCTGCCGCTCGTAGGCGATGCCACACCCCTCGACATAGGCCGCCCCGGTATGCACCAGCCCGTAGCCGGACCGGGCGACTTGCCGGATCCAGTCCAAATCGAACTCGGTCGCGGTACCGTCGTGTTCGCTTTGCTGATTGGTGAGCGGTGCAAGCATGAAGCGATTTTGCATCGGCGGCCCGTGCAGAAACGTAAGGAGTTCAAACAAGTGCGAATGCGACATCGAAAACGTCTCCGGTGGCAGTGTCTTTCGTCGCGGCGGTAACGATGGCGACGGCATGTCCCTTGACTACCGAAGTCGATAAGACCGATAAACAAGCCGCATTTCCGAACATTGCGGACAAACTGGATGCCATGAAGATCAGAATGGAAAGCGTGAGTGCGATGTCAGCCTTCGTTCAGGCCGCAGAATTGCGCAGCTTCAAGCTAGCAGGCCAGCAGTTTGGACTGTCCTCTTCGGCAATCGGAAAGACCATTGCCAAGCTGGAGGAGCAGCTTGGCGTTCGGCTCTTCCACCGTTCGACGCGCGCGATCAGATTGACCGCGGAAGGCGAGATGTTCTTCGATCGTTGCCGTCACATCCTGTCGCAAATGGAGGCTGCCGAAGCCGAACTTGCACACACGACCGCAGCGCCACGCGGAAGACTTCGCGTGGCTGTTCCCTTTTCTCTCGATCTTCTGACACCGCTGCTGGGCGCATTTGCGGAAAAATATCCGGAGATCGAGCTTGATCTTGATTTCAACGATCGCATGGTCGATGTGATCGATGACGGTTTCGATGCGGTGATCCGATCCGGCGAAGTCTCCGATAGTCGTCTCATGCATGTGAAGCTCGGTGAGTTTTCGAACCTTTTGGTGGCCGCCCAAAGCTACATCGCGCGATTTGGAGAGCCGCGCATAGCTTCGGATCTCATCAATCACCGTCTCCTGCACCACCGCTTCTACGACACCGGCAAGCTCGGAGGCTGGGATCCCATCGTTCCGGAGGGGATGGTGCTGCCGGTGACTCTGGCGGCAACGTCGCTTGAGCCATTGATCCGGTTTGCCGAAGCGGGACATGGGATCGCGTGGCTTCCGGACTTCGCGGTAGCAGCCCGAATCCGTACCGGTGTTCTTCAGGAGGTGCTTCCCGGCTCCCAGAAACGGACACGCGCCTTCCGGCTGCTGTGGCCCCGAAGCAAGACCCCGCCACCAAAACTGTCAGCGTTCGTCAAATTCATGACCGAAGCCATTAGAAGTGGATTACACGCAAATTTCGGGTAAGCGGCGATGTCGGCTTATCGATCACACGGCGACCCTCGACAGTTGCTCGACTAAGCCCTTGAAGGGATATGAACCTACAACGTGAGACCCTTACTCCTCGCGAGATTCTCTCGACAATTCATCGACACAAGAGGGCGCAACATCTTATTACAACGCACGGGTTACCCGGAAGCCTCGGCTGAACATGCGATCATTCGTCTTTCCGACCACAGGCGCGGACGCATAGTCATCATTTCAGCAGTCGGCGAGGCCTAGCGTTTCGAGGTTCTTCAAAAGCGCCTGAGCGTACAGACTGTGGTCACCGATTCCATCTTGGGCGGTCGTCCCCGCAGCCGCGCTCCATCACGCACGTCGCCGGCACACTTGCGTCGGCTCTTTTCGCAGCGATCAGGGGGAACGTTGCGACGGATTCGTCATTGTCTATCCGCTGAGGTAGCATGGAGGGACCGATGGCCAAATTCTACTTCAAGATCCAGGATCAGGAAGACGTGTTTCAGCCGGATCGAAGTTTCGAATTTTCCGGGCTGGACGAAGCGGAGAGCGAGGCCAAATTACTCCTGGCGGAAATCGCGGTTGACGGACTCCCTCGGGGCAAGCTCGATTGCCTTGCGGTAGAACTTCAGGACGAAAACCACGTGCCGCTCATCACTGTGCGGCTCGTTATGGAGGTCATTCCCCACGGCGTCCATGAAGCGTAGGTCCGCGGAGAAGATATCTCTTCGATAGTCAGACGCGGCGGAACAAGTTGCAGTGCCAGCTATTATGCTCAGATCAAAGGGTCTTAACGCACGGCCAAACAAGCGAGCGCCCTATCTGCCTCGGGCGCTCGTTTCCTATTTGTGGATCACCTTCAAACTTCCCACTCGTAATCCGCATAAGTTGAGGTCAATTTCGCGCAAGCTTATTTAGTCAGGTTACACAGCCGAACGTATAGGAGGAGGGCGTGGAAATATCTGGCAATGCCGAAGAGCAGATTTCTAGCATTGAACGCGCGGCCTGGAACATTGCAGCTCGACACCTCGCACGCGGTCAAAAGGACCCCGTGCAAATGATTGTGGAAGCGATCAATGAAGAACGGGCGCGCTATATCGAATTATTTCGGTTGGCCGCAGGCGAAACAACCGAAATACCACCACACCTAGCCGACCCCGATTTCGAGCGGTGAAAGCAGCGCGGAACGAAAATCGTCGCCGCTAGGCTTTACCGTTCAAAGTGCGAAGGCTAGGATTCGTTGAAGGACTGGCTCCATCGACAGAACGCTCCGCGTCATCGACGTCTTTTTCGGCCTGAAGCCAATGGCCTAGAGAGCGCCCATCTAGCGACCCCTCCTGCTGCCAGATTTCAAAGGCACGCGCCTTGATGCGCCTGTCGCGTTCGTCGCCCATGGTGTCACCTGAAACCGAGGAAAGACAGCACGACAAGGACGATGACGACGAGGCCGACAATGTAGATAATTCGGTTCATGATGGAACTCCATTTGATTGGGGAGACGAACGCCGTTTCCGAGTAGAAGTTCCAATCAATTGCCCGCTGCAAATTCACGACGCGTTCTGCCTAACTCTCAATTCGCTCGGGTGTGGATTTCGCTTCGAAGCGAAAGCGACCGGACAATTGAAGCTTCGACCACCAGAGTCTGCTACGTATCGTCTTTGGATCGACCTCTATTAAACTGCAATCGGTTTCGAGGTGGCGCCGCCACAATTGGTGATTGTATGACCATATTTTCTGTCCGGCATGTCACCACGTATCAGTATAAGAGGCGCGTGGCGTTTGGTGAACATCGACTGCTGTTTCGACCGAGGGATAGTTTCGATCAGACACTCCTGAATTCTCGCCTTTCTGTGGAACCGCAACCGGATCGTATCCGTTGGATTCTCGATGTTTTCGGCAATTGCGTCGCGCTCGTCGGTTTTTCCCAAACCTCACGTAACCTCCGCTTCGAAACGATCATTCGCCTTGAGCACACGCCGCAGGCGGCGATGGATCTGCAGATCGACGAGAGGGCCCTGACCTATCCTTTTGTCTATGACGCGGAAGAGGCGCCAGATCTGGAAAGTACAATCAAGCGCCATTACCCCGATCCCGATGGTGAGATCGCCAGATGGGCACAGCAGTTTGTGAAGATCGGACAGCCCACTGAAACCGGCCATCTGTTGATGACGATGTGTTACGCGATCCATGAGGGCTTTGCCTATGCCCGGCGCATGGCGCACGGAACGCAGGCGCCGCTCGAGACGCTAAAACTTCGGCGCGGCACCTGCCGGGATTTCGCGCTGCTGATGATGGAAGCGGCGAGATCGCTCGGCCTCGCAGCACGCTTCGTCACCGGTTACATCTACGTTCCCGATCGTGACGGCTCAACGACGCTCGGCGGGGGATCAACTCATGCCTGGTGCCAGGTGTATCTGCCCGGCGCGGGTTGGGTGGAGTTCGATCCGACCAACGGCATCGTCGGCAACCGCGACCTCATCCGCGTCGGCGTTGCGCGCGATCCCAGACAGGCCATCCCCCTTTGGGGCAGCTACGACGGCAGAGCCTCCGACTTCGAGAATATGTCCGTGCAGGTTAATGTTACGACCGACGATCAGGATGCCAAACACAATGGATGAGTGGAACTCCCGCGTTTTCCGGGCGTTGCACTCGACAGCCTCGTTGGCAAAACTTCCTCCTCCAAAGGACGCGAACATGAAAATACGTGCTGGGTTTCACGTCGGCTATGAATGCAAGCAGGCGACGCCGATGCTGCTGGTCCTCAACATCCACCCATCACGCCGCCCGGATCTTCTCACGGAACAGGTGCTGAGTTTCGATCGGCCGATCGAGACATGGGATTACATCGATGGCTTCGGCAATGCGTGTAGCCGGATCGTTGCGCCGCCGGGGCTGACCACGATCTCCACGAGGTTCGAAATCTATGACAGTGGACAGCCCGATCCCGTGCCGGAAAATGCCTTCCAGCATGACATCAAGGACTTGCCGGACGACGTTCTGGTCTACCTGCTCGGCAGCCGCTATTGCGATACCGACCATCTGGCGGATTTCGCCTGGGAGACGTTTTCAGCCACTCCGCTCGGCTGGCCGCGGGTACAGGCCATATTAGATTTCGTCCACAACCATATCGCCTTCGATTACCAGAAGGCGGATCCGTTGAGGACTGCCTCCGGCGGATATGCCGACCAGACAGGCGTCTGCCGCGACTTCGCCCATCTCGCGATCACGCTTTGCCAGTGCATGAACATTCCGGCCCGCTATTGCACGGGTTATCTCGGCGACATCGGCGTGCCGATAGACCCAAACCCGATGGATTTCAGCGCTTGGTTCGAAGTCTATCTCGGAGGGCACTGGCATACCGTCGATGCGCGGCACAACACGCCCCGCATCGGCCGTATATTGATGGCAACCGGCCGGGACGCCACCGATGTGGCGCTGACAACCGCCTTCGGGCCGGCAATTCTCTCCCGCTTCGAAGTCGTGACAGAAGAGATTTCCCACGCTGCCTAGAAGGGCATTCGAAAATGCGAAGTCGAGAACTGCTGACGTTGAAGGAGAACGACCCCGGAACCACAGCTTTTCTCTGACGCAAAATCCGACGTCGCGGTGCGGATCCACATCTGGTGACCTCACTTTAAAAAGACTTGCCCATCCAACAGCTTGCGGGCGGTACGCAGGAACGAGCATTCACCGAGCCCGCCCGGTGCATCCTTGTCGAGCCGCAGCAGGATGTCCATCTGGCCCGTTGGATGCTCGACGGCGACGGTCTTAACTTCGCCTTCCGGAAGCACCGCCATGGAGGCTGCCGGGCTTTCAGAAAACATGCAGGCCGTCGCCACACTCAGCGCACCGAAAACACCGATGGAGGCATGCACGCGGTGGGGAATGAAGCTGCGGGTCATGATGGCGCCACCGCTGGTCGGCGGGGCAACGAGCGTCATCTTGGGCACGGATTTTTTCGCGACGTCACCGAGGTTCATCAATGGACCGGCTGCAAGCCGGATGCGCTCGACGCGCGCCTTGACCGTTTCGTTCGCTTCCAACTCCTCGCGGCTTTCATAACCCGTCAGTCCGAAATCCGAGGCGCGCATGACGACAACGGGCATGCCATTGTCGATCAGCGTGCAGGTCACGCCGTCGATCACGGTCGCGGCCGAACCGGTCGGCAGCAATGCGCCACAACTTGAACCCGCAGCATCGGTGAAGGCGAGGTAGACGGGCGCCGCCGATCCCGGAACGCCATCGATGCGTGCCTCGCCGGCATAGACCGGCCGGCCGTTCTCGGTGCGGATTCGCGCGACGGCGGATTGTGCAGTGTTCTCCATGAATATGCGGATGACGGTCTCACCCTCTTGGGCCCTGACGAGCCCGCGTTCAATTGCAAACGCGCCGATGCCGGCGAGGATGTTACCGCAATTCTGGTTGTCGCTGACGAGCGCCTGGTCGACGAAGACCTGGAGGAACAGGTAGTCGACGTCGAAATCCGGCCGCGTCGAGGCCCGCACGACCGCCACCTTGCTGGTCAGCGGGTCCGCGCCGCCGATGCCGTCGATCTGGCGCGGATCGGGCGAACCCATGATGCGCAGCAGAAGCCGGTCGCGTTCCGCGGGGTCTGAAGGCAGGTCGTCGGCGAGGAAATAGGCCCCCTTCGACGTGCCACCCCTCATCATCATGCACGCGATGCCATCCGGCGTCATGTCCGTCACTCCTATCGATCTCTATTCAAGTTCAGGGAAGCGGCAGTTCGAGCAGCTTGCCGAACAGCCCATAGGCAATCGCCCAGAAGCCGACACCCGTCGCGATCGCGCGCACGAACGGCCTTTCCCCGGGAAAGAGCAGCGTCGCCACGCCCGTGCCAATACCGAGGCAGAGCGCAAGGCCTATCCAGTTCGCGCTGAGCGCCACGGCAACGAAGAGGCCGAGCAGGCCGGCAACACGCGGCACGTCGATCCTGTCGCTTGAACCACCGAGGTCGATGCCGCGCAGGACCTGCACCAGATAGACCGCCGAGACGATGAGGCCGAAGACGGAGACCTGCATCGGCAATGACCCCGGCCCAACATCGCCGCGCGAATGGCCGGCAGGCAGAGCGAGGCTCATGAAGAGGAAGCTCGCATTCCACGCGATGGAAATGCAGGCCGCAACGAGGTTCTGCCAGAAGTGCTTGCGGGTGGCCTCTCCCCCCGGCGCGGGGGAGAGGTGGGAGCCCGGAACAGCCGAAGCCTGGTTCGTCATTGGGCGTATCCGTTCGCTTTCAGGAATTCGAGCTGGTTGGTGAGGTCGCTTTCAGCCCGCTTGGTGAATTCCTCTTCCTTCCAGTCTGGGCTGTCCTGGAACTGCTCGGTCTGGAACTTCTTCCAGTCTGCCGAGGCAGTGACCTTATCGACCGCCGCCTGGATCGATTCGACCACATCGTCGGGCGTTCCAGCCTTCACGGCGATCCCGCGCCAGACCGCGCCTTCGATGTCGTAGCCCTGCTCCTTGAAGGTCGGCGTATCGGGCAGGAATTCGCTACGCTTGTCGGTGGAAACGCCGAGCAGTTTGATCTCTCCATTCTTGACCTGGGCAAGGCCGGTCGATGGCGTCATCATCGCGGCGTCAATATGTTTGCCGAGCAACGCAAGTGTCACCTTGCCGGAGGCGTCATGCGGGATCCAGCCGCTCTCAAAGCCGCCCGACTTCATTAGCTGGTAGAGCATATACTGGTGGAAGCCGCCGGGCGCATGGCCGCCGACCTTCTGCCCGCTCGGGTTTTCCTTCATGTATTTCACGAAGTCGTCGACGGTCTTGAACTGGCTGTCGGACAATACCGCCAGCGAGGATGGCTCCGACTGCATGGCACGCAGCATGCGGAAGTCCTTGAGCTCGAAGGGAATGAGGCCCTGGGCGATTCCGAAAGTCAGCGTTCCCGTGAAGACGAGGATGTTGTAGCCGTCCGCCGGCTGGGTCATGATCTGCGAAACGCCGACCGCACCGCTGCCGCCCGGCCGGTTGTCGACCTTGACGCTCCAGCCGGATTCCTTTTCCAGAAGCTCGGCGAGCTTGCGGCCATAGGTATCGAGCGCTCCCCCGGCACCCGCCCAGACCACGAGTGTCACGGACTTTTCCGGAAAACCGGCCGCCATGGCCGGGGCCGGCAAAGCGACGCTTGAAAGGGCGAGCGCCAGTCCCAGGGCTGCCCCCGCCACGCGCGTGCCGAACGTTCTTCTATTGATGGTCATATGCCTTCTCCTCCTGTTGAACTTTTGATCAGCGGGCAGTGCCGTTCGCCGTTTCGTCGACATCGACCTGCCGCACGCGGCGCTTCTGGAGCCGCCGCCATAGCGGCGTCAGCAGGCTGACGAGGCTGAGGACGAGGAACAACAGGCTGACCGGATCGGTGATGAAAATCATGTAGTCGCCCTGCGAGGAAACCAGCGCTGTGCGGTAGTTGGATTCCACGAGATAGCCGAGCACCATTGCGAGAATGATGGGCGCGACGGGGAAGCGCAGCTTCTTCATGAGATACCCGACGACGCCGAAACCAAGCATCAGGTAGACGTCGAACATCAGGTTGCGGATGGCGAAGGCGCCGAGCACGGCAAAGGCCATGATGCCGACCGCGATCACCGCATCCGGCAGGCGCATCACCCGCGCCATCAGCGGCAGGAACAGCGAGCCCGCGGCATATTGCACGAGCGACGCGATAATCGTGCCGAAGAGGATCGCATAGACCAGCGAGGGCGCTTCGGTGAAGAGCTGCGGGCCGGGATGTAGGCCATGCATGATGAGCGCGCCAACCATGATGGCGGTCGTCGGCGAGCCCGGCACGCCAAGTGCGAGAAGCGGAACGAGCGCCCCGCCGACGGTCGCGTTGTTGGAGGCTTCGGGCGCGGCGATGCCGTTTGCAGAGCCATGGCCGAATTCTTCGGGACGGCGATCGCGGGCCCGCGCATAATCGCGGGCGACCCAACAGGCGATATTGCCTCCAACGCCGGGCAGGATGCCGAGCAGCGTGCCGATGACCGAACCAGACAGCATGGAGCGCCAGGTTTCCTTCCACAGCGCGCCGGACATGAAGACATGGCCGACCTTGTCCTTGATGACAGGTGCGGCCGCCACACGGTTCTCGATCATCACCAGCGCTTCCGACACAGCGAAAAGGCCGATAAGAGCGGCAAGGAACGGCACGCCTTCATAAAGCTCGAACAGGCCGAAGGTGAAGCGCGGCGTGCCGGCAATGGGGTCGATGCCGATCGTCGCGAGTGCGAGACCGAAGGCCGCGCAGACAAGCCCCTTGACCAGCGAGCCGCCGGAAAGTGCCGCGACAGACGTGAGCCCGAAAATGCCGACGGCAAAATATCCCGCTGGGCCGAATTTGAGGGCGAGCGAGGCCAGCGGCATGGCCAGCAGCAGCAGGGCCAGGCCACCGAAGACGCCGCCGACGGTCGATGCGGTGAGCGAAATCGAGATCGCCTCGTTCGCCTTGCCTTTACGGGCCATGGCGTAGCCGTCGATGGCGGTGGCTGCGGCGGCGGCCGTACCGGGCGTCGAGAGCAGGATCGCGCTGATCGAACCGCCATACTCGGCCGAGGTATAGAGCGAGATCATCATCAGCATGCTGAGCTCGGGGCCGAGATTGTAGGTGAAGGGAATGAGCAGGCTCAACCCGATCGATGGGCCGAGGCCCGGAAGCGCGCCGATGACGATGCCAAGCAGTGCACCGATAATGAGGACCGCCAGGCCCGAAAAGGAGAAGATGACGCCGAGCGACTGGATAATACCATCCATGTCAGAGGTCCTTTGCCAGGCGGCGTGCCAGCACGGGCACGAAACCGCGATATCCGTCCGTCACGGCAAGGCCCTGATCCTTCATCGCCGCGTGGGCGCTGGCGATCGTCTCGCAGGCGGCCCGCGACATGGAAGCCTTCAGCCCGAACAACTCGACGGTTTCGGCCGCTTCTGTCATTTCGGTCACGCGACGCGCGCCGTGTTCGAAGGTTCGCGACAGGTAGTAGTCCGCGATCTGCCGCCAGTCGAGCCCCGGAAAGGTTTCCCCAACGGAATCGAGGATGCGTTCGGTGACGCCAGCCCGCTCCGCCGACGACAGCGCCTCGATCAGCAGCGCTTCGACACCCTTGATCATCACCGAGCGGATCATCTTCAGCGAGGAGGCCTGGCCGGGCGTGTCGCCGACGGCCTCGAGATTCATCCCGAGCGCATTCAGCCGCTCGGCCGCCTCACCCGCCCGCTTTCCGGCTACCAGGATTGGCACCTTTTCCGCATAGGGTGGCACCCGAGCCATCACGGCACCTTCGACGAAGCTGCCCTTGCCGGTCTCGATTTCCTTTGCGGCGAGCGCCTTGGTATCGGGACCCACGGAGTTGAGATCGATGAAGATCGCGTTTGCCGAAAGATAGGGAGCGGCCGAGGCTGCAACGGCCTTGGTCGCCGCGCCGACCACGAGCGACAGCACGACATCCGCTGAAGCGATATCCGCAATGTCGTCGAGCGGCTGCACGCCCCTTTCGGATGCGATACCGCGCAGGCCAGCCGAGGTTGTCGGGTCTCGGAAGCGCAGGTCGTAGGCGGCAAGCCGCGCCGCGTTGCGGTTGTTGAGGCCGCCGGCGATGGATTGTGCTGCCTCGCCGAAGCCGATGAAAGCAATCGTGGTCATTCGTCCTCCCGTGCGGAAAAGGTTCCTCCACCTTCCCCGGCTTTCGATCAATCGATGTAGGTCAGCCCCTTGGCGGCAAGCGCCTCGCGCATCTTGTAGATGTCGAGACCCAGTTCGCCCGCGGCAAGCCGCTCGCGGGTCTGCCGCTCCTTTTCCATCCGCGCCCTGGATGCCCGCAGTGCGGTTTCCGCCTCGGTCTTCGGCACGACCATCACGCCATCGTCATCCGCAACGATGACGTCGCCGGGCGCGATACTGGCGCCGGCACAAACGATCGGGACGTTGACGGAGCCGAGCGTCGCCTTGACCGTGCCCTGCGCGGAGACGAAACGCGACCAGACGGGAAAGCCCATCTCCTCGAGTTCCGCGACGTCGCGAACGCCCGCTTCGATCACCAGGCCACGCACGCCACGCACCTTGAGCGATGTCGCGAGCAGTTCACCGAAATAGCCGGCATCACACAGTGAGGTGGGAGCGACGACGAGAATGTCGCCCTCCTGGCATTGCTCCACCGCCACATGCAGCATCCAGTTGTCCGCCGGCGGGATCGAGACCGTCACCGCCGTACCGGCCACGCGGGCGCCATGCCAGATCGGCCGCATGTAGGATTGCAGCAGGCCGACGCGGCCCATGGCTTCATGTACAGTTGCCGTGCCGCATTCCGCCAGCGCATCGACGACGTTAAGCGGCGGCCGCACGATGTTCCGGTGCACGACATTCATGCCAGCGCTCCATGGCCGAGCGTGCCGGTGACGTGCGGGAAGACCGCCTCATAGGCCTCGCCATAGGTGACCTTGTAGTCGGAGTTGCGCGCGGCCTGCACACCGCGCTGCAGGGCCACGCGGGTATAATATTCCCAAAGATGTTCCTGGCCCTCCATGCACTTGATGGCGGCCAACTTCTTCTCCCAGACGTCAGTGATGTCGAGAAGGAAATTGGGTTTCCAGTTGCATTGTTCCGGCTGGTGCGGCTCGAAGAGGTAAACCGGTGGAGCACCGAGCACGGGCACATCCGGTCGGTGGCCATGCGCCTGCGCGATGACCCGCGCATGCTGCGCGAACTCGGTCGCCATCGGGTGGTCGAAGTTGTAAGGGTCTTGGCGGGAGTGGGTCAGCATGAATTCCGGGCGGATCTCGCGATAGAGATCGACCAGCCGGTCAAATGCCCCCGACGTGATCTGCATGGGATAGTCGCCGAGATCGTAGAACTTAATGTCGTGGACGCCGAGGGCCCTGGCGGCGTTTTCCGCCTCGCGCTTGCGGTCAGCCTTCACGGCCTCCAACGTCATGCCGGGCTTACGCCACAGCTTGGCGGATTCGCCGCGTTCGCCGAACGACAGGCATACGACGGTGACATTGTAGCCCTGCTTTGCGTGGGCCGCGATCGCGCCGCCAGCCCTCCAGACGAAGTCGGCGGAATGGGCGCTGACAACGAGTCCGGTTTTCTGATGCATAATCATGCTCCTCCATTTTCGAGGGTCACACTCGCACCGATCGGGTTCCCGGCGCTAATACGAAAGCCGTTGCTTGTTATAGTTTTTTGCGAATCAGCTTACGATGCCAGCATGATCACGACCGACCTCAATCTTCGCCACCTGCGCGCCTTCATGCAGGTCTGCGAGACGGGCAGCCTCAACCGGGCGGCCGCGGAGCTGAATGTTTCGCAGCCCTCTATCTCTGTGGCGCTGGCTGGAATCGAAATGCGTTTCGGCGCGAAGCTTCTCGCCCGCTATGCCGCCGGCAGCCAGCCGACAACCGCCGGCGAAGTGCTCCTGGCGCGCTTGCGGCGCATGGAGGAACAGTTCGCCTCTGCGCTCGGCCAGGCGCTAGGTGCCAGTTCGCAGCGCGACCCCGCGCTGATCTCCAAGACCCTCGCCCGCATCAGCTTTCGCCAGATCGAGGCGCTGATCGCGCTCGCCGGCAGCGGCTCGATCGCCGAGGCGGCACGCGCCGGTGGCAGCTCAGCAGCCGCGCTGCACAGAACGCTGCACGAATTACAGGCCAATGTCGGAAAGGCGATTCTGGTTCGCAGCCCAAGCGGCGTGGCGCCGAACACTCTCGGTCGCCGCCTCGCCATGCGTTGGCAGGTCGCTCTCACCGAGCTGGAACAAGCGGGCGACGAGCTGAAGGAACTGGAAGGCCGCATGGAGGGAAGGATCAAGATCGCGAGCCTGCCGCTTGCCCGCACTCTGCTCTTGGCTCGCGCAATCAATCCGCTTTTGGCGGCCCATCCAAATGCCCGGATCGAAGTAATGGATGGTTCTTACGAACTGTTGTCCCAGCAGTTGCGTGTCGGGGCGAGCGATATTCTCATAGGTGCACTGCGCTCGGGTAGCGATCTGGCGGGCTTGCGAACGGAAGGGTTGTTCGACGATCCCTATGCGATCGTCGGTCGGGCGGGGCACCCGCTTCTTTCGCACCGCAGAGGCGCATCGCTCGATGACCTCGCGCGGCAGGAATGGGTAGCTCAGCGGCCGGGAACTCCCATTCGCGCCGCCTTCGACACCCTGTTCGAGAAATGCCCCACTTCGCCCCGCGCCAGCATCGAGACGAGCTCGCTCATCCTTACCCGCGCCATCATCCTGGAAAGCGACCGCCTGTCGATGCTTTCCCGCCGTCAGATCGCCGTCGAGGAACGCGAAGGCCTGTTGACCTGTGTGCCCGTTGCGCAGGATGTGCGTGAGCGTCTCGGCACGCGCACCATCGGCATCACAGTACGCGAAAACTGGCTGCCGAGCAGGCTGCAATCCACTTTCCTTGATCACATCCGCATGGCAGCGTCGCCCTAGAACGCTGCCATGCTTTCCTGGCTCGATCGCGAATGCACAACGTTGCCTAACGACGAGTGCCGGTCTTCACCCTACGACTTAATTACCTAACCGGCCTGGTCACAAGACAGTACGCGTACTACTTACCTGCGGCCTGCGCGGCGTACATATAGCTGTCATAGCTGTATTCTGCGACGCGGAACCACTCGAACGATTCGTCGCGGAACTTCTTCCAGCTCGGATAGATCTTCGCCCAGGCCGGGTGCTTCTCGCTATATTCGGCGTAGAGCTCGAAGGTCGCCTTGTAGGCGGCGTCCATCACGTCGCGCGGCATCGGGCGAAGATTGACGCCCTTGCCGACCAGCGAGCGGATCGCGGTCGTGTTCTTCACGTCGTAGAGCGCCTGCATGTTGATGTTGGCAGCCTTGCAGGCGGTGTCGAGCGCGACCTTGTAGGCTTCCGGCAGTGCCTCGTACTGGGCCTTGTTGATGAAGAAGTGGATCGTCAAACCGCCTTCCCAATAGGCAGGGTAATAGTAGTAGGGAGCGATCTGGTAGAAGCCGAGGCGTTCGTCGTCATAGGGACCGACCCATTCGGCGGCATCGATCGTGCCGCGTTCGAGCGCCGGGTAGATGTCACCGCCCGGAAGCTGCTGCGGCACGACGCCGAGGCGCGACATGACTTCGCCAGCGACACCTGCAATGCGCATCTTGATGCCCTTCAGGTCGTCGAGCGACTTGATTTCATTGCGAAACCAGCCGCCCATCTGGGCGCCTGTGCCGCCGCCCGGCTTGCCGACGATGCCGTATTCCGACAGGAATTCGTCATAAAGCTCGTTGCCGCCGCCATGGTAGAGCCAGGCATTCTGCTGGCGGGCATTGAGGCCGAAGGGGATGGTTGAGCCGATCGCGAAGGTCGGGTTCTTGCCGGTAAAATAGTAGCCGCAGGTATGGGCGATTTCCACGGTGTCGCTCTGCACCGCATCTATCGCCTGCGGGCCTGGCACCAGTTCTCCGGCCTGGAAGACCTGGATCTGGAACTTGCCCTCGGTAATCTTCGACAGCGCTTCTGCCATGACGACCGCGCCGCCATAGATTGTGTCGAGGTTGTTCGGGAAGCCAGATGTCAGGCGCCATTTCAGGGTCGGCAGTTCCTGGGCGATTGCGGGTGCCGCGAGCGATGCGCCAGCGACCGCTGCGGCGCCGCCGAGCGCGCCCTTGGTCAGAAAGTTGCGGCGGTTCAGAATGTCAGTCATCGTTTCCTCCTCAGGTGGCTACGTGGACCGGCCGGCACGGATGTCCGACGGACCGTTGGTTTGGGTTAGTTGGACTGGGCAGGCTGGCCGAAGCTTGGCTGCGGCGAACCGAATTCGGGCGTCTCCGTTCCGAAGGACGGCGTCGAACTGTCGTCGGACGATTCGGGTGCGCCGAAAGGCTGCGTCGGCGTTCCGAACGGGTTTTCACCCTCGGCGCCCGGCATCGGCACGTTGAGCTGGATGGTTGCCGGGTCGACCGCGGTCGCGCCGGACTTGTAGTGGGTGACGAGGCCCGGGAACGCCACGACGACAGCGACCATGAACAGCTGGATTCCGAGGAACGGCAGGGCGCCCATGTAGATCTGGCCCGAGGTCACCGGCTGGATCGTCGCCCCGGTCACCCTGTCCTTATAGGCCCGGTTGGGTGCGACGGAGCGCAGGTAGAACAACGAGAAGCCGAAGGGCGGATGCATGAACGAGGTCTGCATGTTGATCGCCAGCATCACGCCGAACCAGATGAGGTCAATGCCGAGCGCATCGGCAACCGGCGCCAGAAGCGGGATGATGATGAAGGCCAGCTCGAAATAATCGAGGAAGAAGGCAAGGAAGAAGACCAGCAGGTTGGCGACGATGAGGAAGCCAATTTCCCCGCCGGGGATCGAAGTCATCAGATGCTCGACCCAGATATGGCCGTCGACGCCGTAAAAGGTCAGCGAGAAGACGCGCGCGCCGAGCAAGATAAAGATGACGAAGGACGAGAGTTTTGCCGTGGCGTAGAGCGCCGACTTCATCATCGATAGGTCGAGACGCCGGTTGCCCGCAGCCAGAATGAGTGCGCCAACCGCCCCCATCGCGCCGCCTTCTGTGGGTGTCGCAACGCCGATGAAGATCGTGCCGAGCACCAGGAATATCAGCACGAGCGGTGGCACGAGCGACGTGACCACCTTGCGGGCGAGCTTCCAGCCGCGCAGCGTGCGGGCCTCCGGCGGCAGCGCCGGGACGCTGGCGGGCTGCAGGTAGGACATGAGAATAATATAGCCGGCATAGATCCCGACGAGCAGCAGGCCGGGCACCAGCGCGCCCTTGTACATGTCGCCGACCGAGCGGCCGAGCTGGTCAGCAAGGATGATCAGCACGAGGCTCGGTGGGATGATCTGTGCGAGCGTTCCCGACGCCGCGATCGTCCCGGCCGCTACGCGCCGGTCATATCCATAGCGCAGCATGATCGGCAGTGAGATCAAGCCCATAGAGATGACCGAGGCCGCGACAACGCCGGTGGTGGCCGCGAGAATGGCACCAACAAAGATGACCGCGAAGGCAAGACCGCCACGGATCGGGCCGAAGAGCTGGCCGATCGTATCGAGCAGATCCTCGGCCATGCCACTTCGTTCGAGGATCAATCCCATGAAGGTGAAGAAGGGAATTGCGAGCAGCGTTTCATTCGACATCTGCCCGAAGATACGGTCGGGCACGGCGCCGAAGAGGTTGATCGGTAGAAGGCCCATTTCGATGCCGATGAAGCCGAAGACGAAGCCGACGAAGGCGAGTGCGAAAGCGACAGGATAGCCCATCAGCAGCACGACGATCAGCGACAGAAACATGATGGGCGCGAGATTTTCCGCGAAGAAAGCAAACATGGGATCAGGTTCCTGGCGTTAGAGCGTCTGGGCTTCAGCGTCAGCAAGTGCCGTCGCGTCGGGCATGTCGCCCCGCAGGATCGCGATGCGCTTGATGAGCTCGGAGACGCCTTGTAGCGTCAGCAGGCCGAAGCCGATGGGGATCAGCGCCCAGACCGGCCAGAGAAGCAGCCCGCCGGTGTTGTTCGACACCTCGCCACTCAGGAACTTCGACACCACTATCGGCCAAGAGAGGTAGATCGTGATCAGGCAGAAGGGGAACAGAAAGAAGATCGTACCGAGGATCTCCACCCAGAGCTGGGCTTTCCGCGGCATGTGGCCATAGACGAGATCGACCTTCACATGCTCGCTGCTGAGCAGCGTGTAAGCGGCGGCAATCAGGAAGACGGCGGAAAAGAGGTACCACTGCGCTTCCAGCCACGCGTTGGAGCTCAGGTTAAAGAGCTTGCGCGTGACGGCGTTGACAGCACTGATCAGCACCGCGGCGAGCAACAACCACGACACCGATTTACCAATAAAGGTGTTGAGCGCGTCGATGGCGCGCGACAGCGACAAAAGGCCGGACATGATGAATTCCTCCCCAGCCGGCACCTCTTTGCCGACCGTCGCGGAAGTCGTATGGCGTCCTTATTGGGGGAACAAGACGGGCGGGATCGCCAAATAAAACCGCCTACCCAGTAGTGGGTAGGCGCAGATCTCAGCCGTCGGACAGACTAAAACCATTGTCGATCGCATAGCGAATGAGGCCGGCGGTCGTTGAAATTCCAAGCTTCTTCTTGATGTTCTTGCGATGTGTTTCGACCGTGGCCTCTGAAAGCGAAAGCGATTGGGCGATGTCGCGGTTGCTCTTGCCAGATGCCAGCAGCGTCAGCACGTCGTGCTCGCGGGTGGTGAGCGGGTTGGCGGGCTCGCTCGGTCGGCGTTCGAGGAGAACGTCGGAAACGCCGGACGAGAAATAGGTCCGGCCTGCCGCGACGGTCTCGATCGCCGTGACGATCTCGTCGGTCGAGACGTCCTTGAGGATATAGCCGGAGGCGCCATGCAGGACGGAGGCCGAGATATATTCACGGCTGTCATGCATGGAGAGCATCACGATGCGACAATGCGGCAACTTCACCTTGAACAATTCGATGGCGTCGATGCCGCTGAGCTTCGGCATGTTGATATCGATGAGCACCACCGCCGGATTGGTCTTCACCGCGACCTCCAGCCCGGTCAGCGCCAATCCCGCCGTGCCGACCACCTCGATATGCGGAAAAGTTTCGAGCACGGCGCGCAGGCCGTCGAGAACCAGCGGGTGGTTGTCGATGAGCACAACCTTGATCGGCTTGGTCTCGCTCACGCGGCTTCAGCCCGTTTATCCGCATCCGCATTTGCCGAGAGCGGCAGCATGGCGGTCAATACGGTACCCTCTGATGTACTCTTGACCAACAGCACGCCGCCGAAATGCGCCATGCGCTCCTGCATGTTGCGCAGGCCGAGGCCGTTCTGGTGCCCGTCCCCGGTCCTGCCCACACTGTCCTCAAAGCCGTTTCCATCGTCGGTGACTGTCATACGCGCTCGGCCGCGGGCGTTCCAGAGCCTGATCTGCACGTCGCGGGCACCGGAATGACGTTCTATATTGTTCAAGGCTTCCTGCGCCACCCGGTAGAGCGCGGTGCTCGCCTCGGGCTTCAGCCTGTCCTTGCCGGGATCGGCTTCCAGCACGGTACGAATGCCCGTTCGTTCGGAAAAATGGCTGCTGAGGGCGGTTAGCGCAGCGGTAAGACCAAGGTCGTCCAATGCGGGTGGCCGCAGGTCGTGCGACAGCCGGCGAACCTCCTTGATCGCGCCGTTGAGTGCGTCCACCCCCTTTTCGATGGCGCTGGAGGCGTCGTCGGTGTGGTTGCGGACCTTACGGCTGGCAAGGTCGATGGCATAGCGCACGCCGACGAGGTTCTGCGATATGCCGTCGTGCAGTTCGCGGGCGAGCCGCGTGCGCTCCTCTTCCTGGGTGTTGATGATGCGTTGCGTCAAGGCTTTCAGCTTGCCGTCCGCCAAGCGCCGCTCACGCAGTGTGACGAGCATGCAGGTGGCAAAGACCACCATCACGGCAGGCACGGCGATAAGTGCGACCACCAGAAAGGTATGGCCGATCTTTTCCCGCAGGTCGGCCTTCGCCGCCGCCGTCTGGGCGAAAACATCATCAAGATAGACGCCTGTTCCCAGCATCCACTGCCACTTATCAAGACCCATCGCGAAGGACAGCTTGTCGGCCATGGTTTCGGACGAGGGCTTTTCCCACTTGTACTGGTAGAGCCCGCCGCCTTCCTTCGCCTTCTGGATCAGATTGGCAATCACCTGATTGCCGTCGGGGTCGGTCAGGTCCATCCAATTGTGCCCCGGCCGAAAGGTCTGGCGCGGGTGGACGACGTTGTTACCATCGTAGTCATAGACGAAGAAATAACCGTCTTTGCCGTAATCGAGCGACGTTAGAATGCCACGAACGCGATCCTTAGCCTCTTCGTCATTGGCATCCGCCGAAGCATAGACCTCCTCGATCGCCGAGCGGGCAAGGTTGGTAAGGTTTAGCAGTTCGGTCTCTTTCGCCTTCAGCATATTGCGTTCGAACGTGTCGATGCTGCTCTGGGCAAGGCTCGTCGCCTGCCAAGTGATGAAGGCAGTAATGGTGAGGATCGCGATGACGAGCGGCACTACCGCAAGCGCGACGATCTGATGACGAAGGTTCACAGCACCCTCCAAATGCAATTTTTTAGAATGCAAAGCTAAAACGAGCCACGGCTTCACGCCAGTCCCTCGTCTGATGTAGCAGAACGGGCTTTGGAAAAACTTGGATGCCTGACAATCTCGCCTTCTGGCTCTTTAGTGGCATCGAACCACCGACAACTAATTTAACCGCCTGATAAAGCGCTAGGTCGAAAGAAACGGGCCAGTGCAGACCTTCGGCGGCGTCCTGCCGGCCTTGCGGTAGGCGGCGATGACGGTGTTGGCCATCAGCATGGCGATGGTCATCGGGCCGACGCCGCCGGGGACCGGCGTGATGGCGCCCGCGACCTTGGCGCATTCCTCGAAGGCGACGTCGCCGACCATGCGCGACTTGCCCTCGCCCTTCTCAGGTGTGGCAATGCGGTTGATGCCGACGTCGATGACGGTAGCGCCCGGCTTCACCCAGTCGGCCTTCACCATTTCCGGACGACCGACGGCGGCGACCAGGATATCGGCATTGCGGCAGACGGCGGCGAGGTCCTTGGTGCGCGAATGGGCGGTGGTCACCGTGGCGTTCGCGGCGAGCAGCAGGGCCGACATCGGCTTGCCGAACAGGTTCGAGCGGCCGATCACCACGGCATTGAGGCCGGAGAGATCGTTGCCGTGCGTGCGGCGCACGAAGACCATGGCGCCGGCCGGCGTGCAGGAGACGAGGCCGCCATCGAGATCGCCCGTTGCGAGCTTGCCGGCATTGACGACATGCAGGCCGTCGACGTCCTTCTCCGGCTTGATCGACTGGATGATCGGCTCGGAATTCAGGTGCTTGGGCAGCGGGAGCTGCACGAGGATGCCGTGAACGCTTTCGTCGGCGTTCAGCGTCTCGACGAGGCGGGCGAGCTCTTCCTGCGTCGTCTCCTCCGGCAGCGTGTGCTGGATGGAGGTGAAGCCGCATTCCTTGGCCATTCGGCTCTTGGAGGAGACATAGGCGTGGCTTGCCGGGTCGTTGCCGACGATAACGACGGCGAGGCCGGGCTTCACGCCGGCATCCTTCTCCAGGGCGGCGGTCGCCGACTGCACGCTCTCAATCACGGAAGCGGCAACCTGCTTCCCATCGACGATCTCGACCACGGTCACCCCATGCGCTCGGAAGCGTAGGAACCGGGGCTCGGCGGGAAGACGATGGTCTTGTTGCCGTTCATGAACACGCGGTGGTGGATATGGGCATGCACAGCGCGGGCAAGAACCTGGCTCTCCACGTCGCGGCCGATCGAGACATAATCCTCCGCCGACTGCGCATGGGTGATGCGCGCCACGTCCTGCTCGATGATCGGACCTTCGTCGAGATCCTCGGTAACGTAGTGCGCCGTGGCGCCGATCAGCTTCACGCCGCGCTCGAAGGCCTGCTTGTAGGGGTTGGCCCCCTTGAAGGACGGCAGGAACGAGTGGTGGATGTTGATGATGCGGCCCGACATCTTCTTGCAGACTGCATCCGACAGCACCTGCATGTAGCGGGCGAGAACGATGAGTTCCGCGCCGGACTGCTCGACCACTTCCATCAGCCGGGCTTCGGCCTGCGGCTTGTTCTCCTTCGTCACCTTGATGTGGTGGAAGGGGATGTCGTGGTTGACGATGACCTTCTGGTAATCGAAGTGGTTGGAGACGACACCGACGATGTCGATCGGCAGGGCGCCGATCTTCCAGCGGTAGAGCAGGTCGTTCAGGCAATGGCCGAAGCGCGACACCATGAGCAGCACCTTCATGCGCTCGTCGCTGTCGTTGAAGCGGTAGGTCATCGCGAATTTCTTGCCGACGGCGGCAAAGCCGGACTTGATCTCCTCTTCCGACACGCCTTCCTGCGAGAGGAAGGTGAGGCGCATGAAGAACAGGCCCGTCACCAGGTCGTCGAACTGCGAACTGTCGGAGATATAACACCCCTTCTCGGCGAGGTAGCCGGTGATCGCGGCGACGATGCCGCGGGTCGATTGGCAGGATACGGTCAGCACATGGCTCTTCATCGGTTCTTTTCTCTTGGATGTGGCGCCGTCGCGCCTCAGACCGGGCGTGCCGAACGCGCCAGTGCCTTGAAGGCCATTTCGCGTGTCAGCATGCCCGTCGCCGCGCCGCCCTCCGTGACGAGGATGGCGTCCTGCGCGGCGAGCAGCGGGAAGCACTGGCCGATGGCGGCACCAGCATCGACGGACGCCACCGCGATCGCCTCGCCCGTCGCTCCGCGCGCGAGAAGGCGGGGTGCGACACCATTGGTGACGACGACGCCCGGATGCTCCCGCAACAGCGCGGCCGAGCGTTCCGGGGTCGCCTCGGCGCTCGTCAGGACCGGAACCTTCGTAAAGGCCTCATGGGCATACATCGCCCGCGACAGGTCGACCTTGCGCACGAAGCGCTCGACATAATCGTCGGCCGGGCGGAATAGAATCTCCTCGCCCGTGCCGACTTGGCGCAACTCGCCGTCCTTGAGGATGGCGATGCGGTCGCCGAGATGGAGCGCCTCATCGAGATCGTGCGTGATGAAGATGATCGTCTTCTTCAGCCGCGCCTGAATATCCTTCAGCTGCTCCTGCATGTCGCTCTTGATCAGCGGGTCGAGCGCGCTGAAGGCCTCGTCCATCAAGAGCACGTCCGCCTTGGTCGCGAGCGCCCGGGCAAGGCCGACGCGCTGCTGCATGCCGCCCGAAAGCTGCCGCGGGAAGCGGTTCTCGAAGCCCTTCAGCCCGACGAGCTCCAGCTGTTCCATGCCGAGCGCCACCGCCTCGCGGCGGTTAACGCCCTGCAGGATCGGCCCGCAGATCGTGTTTTCCAGCACCGTCTGGTGCGGCAGCAGGCCGAATCGCTGGAACACCATGGAAATGCCGTTGCGGCGGAAGACCAGGAGCTCCTTCGCGTTCATCTCCATGATGTTACGGCCATCGACGAGGATGCGGCCAGCGGTGGGCTCGATCAGCCGGTTGAAGTGGCGGATCAGGGTCGATTTTCCCGATCCCGACAGGCCCATGATGACGAAGGTCTCGCCGTTGCGGATCGAGAAATCGATGTCCTTGAGGCCGACGACACAGCCGGTCTTCTGCAGCACCTCGGTCTTCTGCGCCCCGGCGCGCAGCTCGGCGATCGCATCGTCCGGGCGGTCGCCGAAGATCTTGTAGACCTTCTCGATCTGGATTTTCACGTCGGAAGCGGTCACGGCCTCACTCTCCGCTGGCAAGGTGTTTCTGGGCGCGCCGTCCATAGGACTGGGCGATGCGGTCGAAGATCACGGCGAGGAAGACGATGGCGATGCCGGCGATGAGGCCGCGGCTCACTTCCAGCCGCTGGATGCCCTGCAGCACCTGGTAGCCGAGGCCGCCCGCGCCGATCATCGAGGCGATGACCACCATGGAGAGCGCCATCATCGTCGTCTGGTTGATGCCGGCCATGATCGTCGGCAAGGCGAGCGGGATCTGCACTTTGAAGAGCTTTTGCCGGGGCGTCGCGCCGAAGGCGGTAATCGCCTCGACCACCTCGCCATCGACCTGGCGGATGCCGAGATCGGTGAGCCGGATGACCGGCGGAATGGCGAAGAACACGGTGGCGAGGATGGCCGGGATCTTCCCCGGGCCGAACAGCATGACGAAGGGGATGAGATAGACGAAGATCGGCAGCGTCTGCATGATGTCGAGCAGCGGCAGGGCCATCGAGCGCAGCCAGTCCGAGCGCGCCATCGCGATGCCGAGCGGAATGCCGACCACGATGGCCACCACCGTTGCGGCGAGCATGAGCGCGATCGTCGCCATGGCGTCGTTCCACAGGCCCAGCGCGCCGATGAAGACCAGCATGACCGCAGCACCGGCGGTCGCCTTCAGGCTGCGCGATGCGGAATAGGTCAGGGCGGCGATCGCGGCGATGGTGACGTACCAGGGCAGCCATTGCAGGAAGGTCTCCATGCCGCTGAGCAGCTTGAGCAGCGGCATCAGCAGCCGCTCGAACATATCGCCATAGTTCGCCACGACCCAGCTGAAGCCATCGTCGATGGCAAAGCGAAGACCGCGGGTGTCGATGAGCTCGGGGAAATTGTCTGCCACGGCACAAGCCTTTCAGAATACATCTCTTGCCGGCCACAACGCGGCGCGAACCATCGGCAAAGGAAGGCTGCAGGACGGCGCAACCGGGAGGATTGCGCCGACCCCACAAGATGGGCCTCAGAGCGAGGCCTTGACCTTCTCGGCGACATCGGCTGGCACCCACTTGGTCCAGATCGCTTCGTAGTTCTTGAAGAAGTACGTCGCGACCTCCTCCGGCGAGGCCTTGTTGTCGTCGCCCCAGGCCAGCACGTCGCTGATCTCGGCATTCGGCACCTGCATTTTCGACAGGAACTCGGCGACGGCGGGGGCCTTTTCCTTGAGGCTGGTCGTCGCTGCGACGGCGACTTCACCGATCGCCCAGCCGGTTAGTTCCGGCTTCTCGCACTTGGCATCGGTGAGGCAGGTGAACTTGGCCGCATCATAGGCCGGCATCTCGAGCACCTTCAGCTTGTATTTGCCGATCACCTCGGTCGGACCCCAGTACCAGCCGATGAAGGGCTTCTTGCGCGAGACCTGCCGGGCGATGGTTGCCTTCAGGTTGGCGCCGGAACCGGTTGGATAAATCTCGTAGGTCCCTTCGAGGCCGAGCGCCTTGACGAGGTTGTTGGTGATGATCTCGCAGCCCCAGCCGGGCGGGCAGGCATAGAAGCGGCCCTTGCCGGCGTTCGACTCGTCTTCGAAGACCTTCCAGTTGTCCTTGAGGTCGCTGACGGAGCGGATTTCCGGATGCGCTTCGGCGACATAATCCGGGATCCACCAGCCCTCCTGGCCGCCGCTGGCGAAGATATCGCCCGCCTTGTAGACGGTACCCTTCGCCAGCATCTGGTCCCACGTCGATTTGACGGTGGAGACCCAGAGCTCCGGAGCGATATCCGGCTCGCCCTTGGCCAGCATGGAGGAGGCGGTCGGCACCGTGTCGCCGGGCACAATCTGGACATTGCAGCCGTAGCCTTCGGCAAGGATCGCCTTGGTCACATAGGCGAGTGTGCCGGCGGAAAGCCAGGTCATTTCGGCGACGGTGATGGGGTCGGTCGTGCCGCATTCCGCAGCCTGGGCGGCGTTGCCGCCGAGAACCATGCAGGACAGGCAGGCGCCCGCAAGAATGGATGTCTTGATCTTCATGTCCGTTCCCTTTGTTGTGGTTGTGGTGGTCTTGACAATTACGATGTCGAAAGCGGCCACTTTTATCAAACCGAAATAACTGATCCGGATTTCAGAAAAACTTTAGCGTTAAAGCGCCTCGATCCGCTCGATCAGCGCCGCATCGACAGGCACGCCGTAGCGCTCGGTGTGTGTGCGTGCCGCCCCCCGGCGGCCACCGGGAAGCCGCGCGCCGTCCTGCGTGGTGATGGCGCCAAGCAGGCTTGCGACCTGTTGCGAAAAGCCTTCGGAGAAGGCTGAAGGGTCGAAGGCGATGAAACATTGACCGGTTTTCGGCGGACCGCCCGCCGTGCCGGAAAACGGGCTGGCATCCTTGCTGAGCATCGCCCCCGACAGGCAGGAGGCCAGGATTTCGACGAGAAGCCCGGCACCGAAGCCCTTGTGTCCGCCGGCGGGCAGCATCGATCCCTTGAGCGCGGCGGCCGGATCCACCGTCGGCGCGCCCTCCGCATCGAGCGCCCAGCCAGGCTCGATGGGCCTGCCCTCGCGTGATCGCAGAAGGATTTCGGATTTCGCGACGACGCTCGCCGACTGGTCGAGCACGAGTGCCGCCCCGCCCCCGCCATCGGGAACGCCGAGCGCGAAGGGATTGGTGCCAATGACCGGGGCGCGGCCGCCCGGCGGCGCAATGGAGGCCGGCGCATGGGTGGTGCAGAGACCGAGCAGGCCGGCTTCGGCGATGCGCTCCGCGTGGTGGCCGAGCACGCCGCAATTGTAGGAGTTGAACACCGTCATCACGGCGACGCCGTTTTCGCGCGCAGCGGTGATGAACTTCGCCCAGCCGGCATCGATTGCCGGATGGGCGAAGCCGGTTGCCGCATCGACGACGACCGCGCCAGGACGCGGGCGCGACACGACGGGTTGCGCCATACCATCGACCTTGCCAGCGCGCACATGCTCCGCATAGATCGGCACATAGTGCAGCCCGTGGCTGCGGATGCCATCGCGCTCCGCCAGCATCGTCGAGCGGGCGACGGCGGCGGCATTGGCTTCACTGGCGCCCGCGGCCACCAAGGCGCGCAGGCACAGGTGCTCGATCGCGGCGAGCGTCATCATCCGGTCCGTCATGGAAACATCCTCAATCGTTGTCGGTCGTGCCGGCGCCGGCGCCCTGGGCGCGCGACAGGTCCGAAGCCGGCACGTAGGTCCTGGCTGCCAGGCTAAGCGCTGCCGCGTAGGCCGCGGCATCGGTCGCCGTTGGCCGCGGCGATCCGGAGCAGGCGGGCGCGGCATCGTCAGGCATAACGCGCAAGGTCTTCATGGTGAGCAACAGGCCGCCGACATCGCTCACCCGGGCGAGTGGGGCGACATCGCCATTTCCCTGCTGCACGGTGAGGTTCAGCCCCGTATCCATCGCCGCCGCGCCGGCAAGGCCGATCAGCAACAGGCTATAGGCCTGATCCTCAGGCAAGCCCTGCTGGGTCTCTCCGCAGCACAGCGCATCGATGGCCGCTTGACCACGGAGAACGGCCTGCCTGCCCTGTGCCTCGTCGCCAAGGGCATCGACGACGACCCTGATGGCATCGACGCCGCGCGCCGAGAGCCAGACGGCTGCGTGGCCGATTTCTTCCGCGACGCCATGGGGCAGGCCCGCGCCGCTGGCCGCCTTGCGGGCGAGCGATTGCACTTCGTTGTAGGAAAGAAGGATCGTCGTCACGGCAGCACCGGAAGCCAGCAATCGTCGGTTTCGCCGGCCGTGATCTCGCCGGCCGTCGGCGCACCCTGGAAAAGCGTGATGCGGGTCCAGCGATCCGAGCGCGGGTCGAACTTCGAGGCGCCGAAGAAGGCGAGCTTGCAGCGCAGCATGTCGATCGGCAGGCAGCGATCCGACAGCAGGTTGTCGCGGATTTCCGCATAGGGCGCAGCCGCCGTCGTCTGGATGCGGCGCACCACGTGACGATGCTGCGGGAAACGCGCGAGGAAGGCGGCGACCGTCTGCCCGTCCGGCGTATCCGCAAGGTCGGCGGCGAGCTGCTGCACTTGCCGGGCGATATCGAGCGGCAGTTCCAGATCCGCGCCGGGCTCCGTGGCGCGACGACCGAGGCGGGGTTCCAGCTTCTCCTCCGAGACATACCAGAACTGGGCGGTTTCGGCCGGCGCGTCGAAGGCGATGGCCATGGCCCAGCCGTAGTGATCACGCAGGAGCCCGCGAAGGGCTGAGACCCGCATGCCCGTTTCAGGCCCCCCTTCCCGCGCGGCCGCCATGCCGTCCGCAAGATCGTCGTTCTCCGCGCCCGCCATTTCAATGATGAGAGCGGCCAGCAACTCCTGGAAGTCTATGGACAGGGATTGCGAACGGTCGAGCAGTGAGGCGACCGGGAACGAGGTGGCCAGCAGCCTTGCAGGATCGATCCAGCCTTCGGCTTGCGCCCATTCCCTGCGCAGGAGCAGGAGGCGTGCCATCAAAGCATCGTCCTCGACCGACCATTGAGCGAGATGCAGGGCCGCCTGCCGCCAGAGATCGGCCAACCGGTTCAGCGCCGCCGCATCCAGATACGGCTTCGCCCGCACCCGCGCCAAGGCGGTTTCGCGGGCGAGGACCCAGTTGTTCAGAAGCACCGGATGGTTCGCCAGGAACGGCGCCATGCCGAGGCCGGTGGAATTGCCGACACCGATATGGCGGCGCAGGTCCGGCGCGAGCGGCACGAAGGTTTTTGGCGCTCTGCGCCGGGCGACGTGCTCGACCAGATCGTGGGAGAATTCACGGATCAGCCAGACGGTCAGCATCTCCGCCTGGAAGGGACCGGCGAGCCCCTCGCGTTCCGCCAGCACGAAACGATCGGCAATGCCGAACTTGCCGTTGCCGTAGACGGCGGTGGTGCGCAGCAGGTAGCCGACCTCGCCGAGGCGCTGCCGATCCGGCTGGAGGCCGTGGGCGAGGCTGTCGGCGACATGCTCAAAGAAGCGTACGGACTTGTTGGCGCGGCTCAGCACCAGATCGCACGGGCCGAACCGCCCCGCTTCCTGCCGCGGCGCATTCGCCCGCAGCCGGTCAATCTCGGTCGCGTCGGGAATACCGTCATAGAGCACGTAGCTCGTATCCCAGGCTTCCGCGATCACGCGGTCGGAGCGCTGGTCGTCGGGAAGCGGGCAGGAGAAGGCAACGAGACTGTAGTCGTGCCCGCCGAGCGTGAGCGTATAGACCGCATCGCCAAAACCCGCATCGTCCATGCTCCAGAGCGATCGGCGGACCGTGGTGCCGCTTGCAGTAAGACGGCGGATCAGGCTGCGCAGGAAGCTGAGCCGCGTCGGGAAGGAGGCACCCATCCGCTGCAGACGCATGACGACGTCCGGCGAACGCAGCGCCAACGCCGGTCCTGTCGTGATGTCGAGCGCCCGGCTGGTCATGGCATCGGCCCGAAGGACGCGGTGTAGAACCGCAGCCAGTTGCCGCCCATGATGCCGCCGACCTCCTCCTCGGAGAAGCCGGCATTGCGCAGGCCATGGCGCAGGTTGCCGAGGTCCGCATTGCTGCCGAACCAGGCCGGCTGCCGGGGAAAGCCCGCCGCTGCCGCCGATCCTTCACCGTAATCCGTCGCCTTCGACCAGCGGCCGTTGCGCATCCAGGTCACCACGGAATCCGGCTGATCCTGGCACAGATCGCTGCCGATGCCGACATGCTCGACGCCGTAGCGCGATGCCGTATCCGCGACCATGGCGCAAAAACTTTCCAGCGTGCAGTTCGACCCGTCCTTCAGGTGATGCGGATAGAGCGACAGGCCGAGCATGCCGCCCGACTGCGCCAGCGCCTTCAGCACGGCGTCGGATTTGTTGCGCAGTGCGGGATGCCACCAGTGCGGATTGGCGTGGGTAATGGCGATCGGGCGCGTGGAAATCTCGATTGCCTCCAGCGTGGAGCGTTCGGCGGAATGGCTCATGTCGATGACCATGCCGACCCGGTTCATCTCGGCGATAGCCTGCCGGCCGAAACGGGTAATACCCGGATCTTCCCCCTCGTAGCAGCCGGTGGCAAGCAATGACTGGTTGTTGTAGGAGAGCTGCATGAAGCGCACGCCGAGCATGTGGCAGACCTCAATGAGGCCGATGTCATCCTCGATCGGCGACGGGTTCTGCAAGCCGAAAAAGATGGCCGTGCGCCCTTCCCGCATGGCGCGCTCGATATCGCTGCCGGAGCGGCCGGGGAAGATGAGATCCGGGTGACGCTCGAAATGGCGGTTCCAGGCGATGATGTTGGCCACCGTCTCGCGGAAATTTTCGTGATAGGCGATGGTGGCATGCACGGCATGCACGCCGCCGGCCCGCATCTCGGTGAAGACGCTCGGGCTCCAGTTGGCATATTGCAGGCAGTCTACGAGGGGGCTGGCGATCTTTGCGTCCATGGCCTTACTCCGGCTCCCCCGCCCGAATATAGGCGGTCTTGACCTGAGTGTAGAACTCGGCCGCCGAACGGCCCTGCTCGCGTGAACCGAAACTCGAATCCTTCCGCCCGCCGAAGGGTACATGATAGTCCGTCCCCGCCGTCGGCAGGTTGATGGTGACGCAGCCGGTTTCGACATGGCGCCGGAAATGCGTGGTGCGGGCAAGCGAGCGGCTGAAGATGCCGGCGACGAGGCCGAAGCGCGTATCGTTGACGACGGAAAGTCCCTCCTCGTAGGAAGAGACCGTCTGCACGGCGGCGATGGGCGCGAACATTTCCTCGCGGTTGAAATCCATGGCATTGGTCGTGCCGGTCAGGAGCGCCGGCGTCATGTAGAAGCCGTCATGGGCGAGTTGCAGGCGCTCGCCGCCGATGGCGACTTCGGCACCTGCGGAACGGGCGCGATCCACCCACGCGAGGTTCGCCGCAAGCTGGCGTTCGCTCACCACCGGCCCGACCTGCGTGCCGTCCGCGAGCGCATGCCCCACTTTCAACGCGGCGACGGCTGCGGCAAGTTTTTGGACGAAGACGTCATGGACCTTTTCATGCACCACAAGGCGCGAGGACGCCGTGCATTTCTGCCCCGTGCCGGAATAGCCGCCGCCAATGGAGGCCGCAACCGCGAGGTCGAGATCGGCGTCATCCATGATGAGCAGCGCGTTCTTCGAGCCGAGTTCCAGCTGGAATTTCGTGAGGTTCGCGGCGGCCGCGACTGCGACCTGGCAGCCGACCTCGTAGGACCCGGTGAAAGTGATGGCATCAACGCCGCGATGGCCGGCAAGCCCGTTGCCGACGACGGCGCCCGGCCCCATCAGCAGCTGGAATGCGCCATCCGGCAGGCCGGCGCGGTGGATGATGTCGGCGAGCGCGAAGGCCGAGGCCGGCGTCTCGTTGGCCGGCTTCCAGATGACCGCATTGCCGTAAGCGAGTGCCGGCGCGATCTTCCAACTCGCCGTGGCGGTCGGAAAGTTCCATGGCGAGACGACGGCGACAAGCCCCATCGGCTCGCGGCGCATGTCGATCTCGATGCCGGGGCGCACGGAATCCGCGTTCTCGCCGAGCTGGCGCAACACCTCGGCTGCATAATAGGTGAAGAACTGGCCGGCGCGAAAAACCTCGCCGCGGCCTTCCGCCAGCGGCTTGCCCTCTTCGCGCGACAAGAGTTCACCGAGTTCGGCGGAGCGCTCCATCAGTTCCATGCCGATCTTGTTGAGGATCGCTTGGCGCTGTTCGAGCCCGGTCGCCCGCCAGGTCGGCATCGCTGCACGACCGGCGGCAATCGCCTCGTCGACATCGGCTTCATCGGCCTGCGCATAGAGGCCGATCAGGTCGGTGACATCCGACGGATTGCGGTTTTCATGGAAGCGTGCGCCCTGCCTCCATTTGCCGCCGATCAGGTTGGCGTAGCGTTCTGCCATGTGCGGTCTCCATTCTGTTGAGACGAAAATCCGCCAGCACAGCACTTCAATCAAGCGGATATTTCTGTTATCAATTTCAGAAGAATTGAAGTTGGTGCTATGATCAAGCTGGAAGCATTGCGGGTCTTCGTGACGGTGGCGGAGAGCGGGAACATCAAGGACGCGGCCGATGCCGTCGGCCGCACGGCCTCGGCCGTGTCGATGACACTGAAACAGCTGGAAGAAGAGATCGGCGGGCCGCTGTTCCAGACCGACCGCAAGAACAGCCTGACGGCGCTCGGCAACCTGATGCTCGATCTCGGCCGCGAGCAGATCCGCAGCTTCGACAAGTCGGTCAGCATCATGCGCGCCTTCGCGCACAGCCGCATCGGCAGCCTGTCAATCGCCTCCGTGCCATCGGTGGCGACGAACGTGCTGCCGCCGATCCTGCAACGGTTTCTCGAAACCCGGCCGCAGGTGCAAGTGGAGCTTTTCGACATAGACACCGCGCAGGTGCGGCGCATGGTGGAGAGCGGCGTCGCCGATATCGGCATCGCCGGCGAAAGCCGCACAGGCGGCGGGGTGGAATTCACGCCACTCTTCTCCGACCGGTTCAAGTTGCTGTGCAAAGACGACCACGATCTTTGCCGTCTGGATCGGCCCGTGGAGTGGAGCGACCTCAAGGCTGCAACGCTGATCCGCAACGGCGCTTCCGACAGGATCGAGGCGGAAGACTATAAGCAGATTTCGGCACGTTCGCTGATCACCGTCTACAACGTCACCTCGCTCGTCGCGATGGTGAAGGCGGGTCTCGGCCTCACCATTCTGCCTTCGCTAACCATGTATGGGGCCTATGAGGGCGTGGCGGCGCTGGACCTCGGCGATACGACGGCGAGCCGTCAGGTAGGGCTTGTCGAACGGCGCGATGTGCCGCCTTCTCCGGTCGCTGCCGCTTTCCGCGCCTTCGCCCTGAAGGAAATCCCGGTCCTGGTTTCCGAGCAGCTCGGCGGTTAGCGTCGCGCACCCGCCGGTGTCTGTCCATAGGCGGCCTTAAAGGCGCGGGAAAAATGGCCGGCGCTGGAAAAGCCAGTTGCATAGGCGATCTCGGCGATGGACAGCGGGCTCTGCTCCAGGAGCCGGCGACCATGCGCCAGACGGATCGCGCGGTAAGTATTGAGAAAACTTTCCCCGCGATGGGTTAGAAAAAGCCGGTCGAGATGCCGCGGGCTGATGCCGGCAAGTCTTGCCATTTCAGGACGGCCGAGCGGATTTTCGATCGACGCCTCCATCATCTCCAGCACCGTCAGCAGCGCCGGATGATGGGTGCCGTAACGCTCGGCCGCCGAGCCGCGCTGGGGATCGGCCGATTCGGCGACGGCGGTATGGAGATACCAGTCGCTGACACGACGGGCGAAATCCGCGCCCATGCGCTCGGCGATGACGGCATGCATCATGTCGAGCGGCGCTACGCCGCCGCCGCAGGTCACGCGCCCGCCATCGACAACGAAGCGCGCCTGGCGCGGCGCGAGATGCGGAAAGGTCTCGCGCAGCAGCGGCGCATGCTCCCAATGGATCGTGAAGTCGCAGGTTTCCAGCAGACCGGCGGCGGCCAGGATATACGCGCCGCTCGAAATGCCGCCAATGCGCACCCCGTCGCGGGCGAACTTTCGCAGGGGCGCATGCAGCGCGGCGCTGTCCCGCCAGTCGGCCGGGTTGCCGCCGGCGCAGACATGCAGCGTGTGGCAGGCGCCGCCGAGATCCGCGAGCCGGCCGCAGGCGATCTCCAGTCCGGCGGAACTGCGCACCGGCAGGCCGTCCGCCGAAAGCGGTACGATGTCGTAAAGCGGAGTGCCGGCAATGAGGTTTGCCGCGCGCAGCGGTTCGCTCGCCGAGGCATAGGACATCAGGGCGAAATTCGGCACGAGCACAAAGCCGATGCGCTGGAGGTTGCGGGTGTCTGGCAGGAGCATGGCCCAAATCTATCCGAATTTGTCCTTATCATGCAATATAGGCAAGCCCGCCGCTGCTACGAAAAGCAAACAGCCTCTTTTCGACGAGCGATGCCATGCGCTACTCAGCCTTCTCCCTCCTCTGGAACGGCCTTCGCGGCAACCGCGACTGGACGCCTGCCTGGCGTCAGCCTGAACCGAAGCCGCATTACGACGTGGTCATCGTCGGTGGCGGCGGACATGGGCTGGCGACCGCCTATTATCTCGCCAAGGAATTCGGCATCGCCAATGTGGCGGTGCTGGAAAAGAATTACATCGGCTCCGGCAATGTCGGCCGCAACACGACGATCATCCGCTCCAACTATCTGCTGCCCGCCAACAACCCGTTCTACGAGCTGTCGATGAAGCTCTGGGAAGGGCTGGAGCAGGATTTCAACTTCAACGCCATGGTCTCGCAGCGCGGCGTGCTTAACCTCTATCATTCCGACGCCCAACGCGACGCCTTCACGCGGCGCGGCAATGCCATGCGCCTGCACGGCGTCGATGCCGAGTTACTGGACCGGGAGGCGGTGCGCCGCATGGTGCCCTTCCTCGATTTCGACAATGCGCGCTTTCCCATCAAGGGCGGGCTGCTGCAGCGGCGCGGCGGCACCGTGCGCCACGATGCGGTGGCCTGGGGTTATGCGCGCGGCGCCGACAGCCGCGGCATCGACATCATCCAGGGCTGCGAAGTGACCGGCATCCGGCGTGAGAACGGCCGCGTTACCGGCGTCGAGACCAGCCGCGGCTTCATCGGCTGCGGCAAGCTGGCGCTGGCGGCGGCCGGAAATTCCTCCGAGGTCGCCCGCATGGCCGATCTCAAGCTGCCGCTGGAAAGCCACGTCCTGCAGGCCTTCGTGTCCGAGGGGCTGAAACCCTTCATCGACGGCGTCGTCACCTTTGGCGCGGGACATTTCTATGTGTCGCAATCCGACAAGGGCGGGCTCGTCTTCGGCGGCGACATCGACGGCTACAATTCCTACGCCCAGCGCGGCAACCTCGCGACCGTCGAGCATGTCGCGGAGGCCGGCAAGGCGATGATCCCGGCGCTCTCGCGGGTGCGGGTCCTGCGGGCGTGGGGCGGCATCATGGACATGTCGATGGACGGCTCGCCGATCATCGACCGCGCCCACATCGACAATCTCTATCTCAATGCCGGCTGGTGCTACGGCGGCTTCAAGGCGACGCCCGCCTCCGGCTTCTGCTTCGCCCATCTTCTGGCGCGCGGCACGCCGCACGAGAAGGCTGCGGCCTTCCGCCTCGACCGTTTCCGCCGCGGCCATCTTCTCGACGAAAAGGGCCAGGGCGCCCAGCCCAACCTCCATTGACGAACCGATCGAGGACCTTCGACATGGCAAGCCTTGTGCCCTGCCCGCATTGCGGATCACGACCGAAAGAGGAATTCACCATCAAGGGCGCGGCGCTGGCGCGCCCCGCACCCGACGCCGACCCGGACAGTTGGTTCCACTACGTCTATCTCCGGGAGAACCCGCGTGGCGCCTATGAGGAATACTGGCACCACACTGCCGGCTGCCGCCGCTGGCTGGTCGTCTGCCGCGATACCGTAACCCATCAGGTCAACACCTCCCAGGATGCCGCCGCCGCGAAAGGACAAGCCGCATGACCTCCTATCGTTTGCCGCAGGGCGGCTTGATCGACCGCGGCCAACCCCTTTCCTTCACCTTCGACGGCAAGGCCATGCAGGGCGTCCAAGGCGACAGCCTCGCCTCAGCACTTCTCGCCAATGGCCGCCGTCTCGTCGGCCGCAGCTTCAAGTATCATCGCCCGCGCGGCATTCTGACATCAGGCGCGGCGGAGCCGAATGCTCTGATGACCATCGGCGGCAGCGGCCGCACGGAGCCCAACACCCGCGCGACCATGCAGGAGCTTTATGCCGGCCTCGAAGCCCGCAGCCAGAACCGCTGGCCGTCGCTCGCCTTCGATATCGGCGCGCTCAACAGCCTCGCCTCGCCGTTCCTCGGCGCAGGCTTCTACTACAAGACCTTCATGTGGCCCGCGCCGTTCTGGGAGAAAGTCTACGAGCCCTTCATCCGAAAAGCTGCCGGCCTAGGCCGGGCGACGCATGAGGCCGACCCGGACAGCTACGACAAGTGCTGGGCGCATTGCGATCTGCTGGTCGTCGGCAGCGGGCCGGCGGGCCTCGCCGCGGCGCTGACAGCCGGCCGCGCCGGCGCCAGAGTCATTGTCGCCGATGAACACGCCATGGCTGGCGGCTCATTGCTTTCGGAGACCGCAATCATCGGCGGAACGCCAGCATCCGCCTTCGCCGAGGCCTGCGCGACGGAGCTAAGATCGCTGCCCAATGTCACCTTTCTGACGCGCACCACCGTCTTCGGCTGGTATGACGGCAATGTCTTCGGTGCAGTCGAACGCGTGCAGAAGCATATCGCGACACCGTCGCCGTCCCGGCCGGTCGAGCGTCTCTGGCGCATCGTCGCCAAGGGCGCAATCCTGGCAACCGGCGCGGAGGAGCGACCGCTTGTCTTCGGCGGAAACGACATTCCCGGCGTGATGATGGCCGGCGCCATGCGAACCTATCTCAACCGCTACGCCGTTGCCCCCGGCAGGACGACGGCGATCTTCACCGCCAATGATAGCGGCTACCAGCTGGCCGCCGACCTGGAGGCGCGCGGCGTCCGCGTTTCGGCCATCGTCGACCCGCGGGCGGCGGGCGGCGCGACCTATGCCGGCAAGGCACGTGTGCTGCGCGGTGCCGTCGTCACGGACGCCCATGGCGGCAGGAGCCTCACCGCCATCGATATCCACAGCGGCAGCCGTACGGAACGGCTGAAGGTCGATGCGCTCGCCATGTCCGGCGGCTTCAGCCCGGTCATCCATCTCGCCTGCCACCGCGGCGGCAGGCCGGTCTGGTCGGATGAGAAGGCCGGCTTCCTGCCGCCGGCCAACCTCGGCGGCCTCACGCCCGCCGGTGCGGCCCGCGGCATCGACGGACTTGCGGCCTGCCTGAACGACGGCGCGCGGCGGGGGGCCAACCTGGTGGCCACGTTCGGTTTTACCGCAACGCCGGTCGCCTTCGGCACGGTCGAAGGCGATGTGCCTGTGTCGGCCCCCGCCAAAACTCTCTGGTCAATCCCCGGCGGCAAGGGAAAGGCCTTCGTCGATTATCAGAACGACGTACATCGCAAGGATCTCGACCTCGCGGTCAAGGAAGGCTACGGCCATGTCGAGCTAGCAAAGCGCTATACCACCGGCGGCATGGCGACCGACCAGGGCAAGCTCTCCAACGTCAACGCCATCGGACTTCTCGCCGAGGCGCGCGGCTTTTCGCCGGGCGCGGTGGGCACGACTACCTTCCGCCCGTTTTATACCCCAGTGTCCTTCGGTGCGCTCGCTGGCGCTCATCACGGGGAGCATTTCCAGCCCGTCCGCCGCTCTCCGCTTCATGGCTGGGCGGCCAAGCATGGCGCGGTCTTCGTTGAAACCGGCCTTTGGTATCGTTCCGCCTGGTTCCCCCGCACCGGCGAGAAAGACTGGCGCGAAAGCGTCGCCCGCGAAGTCGTCAACGTGCGCAGGAATGCCGGCCTCTGCGACGTGTCGATGCTCGGCAAGATCGAAATCTGCGGTCCCGATGCAGCCGAATTCCTCAACCGCGTCTATTGCAACACCTTCCTGAAGCTGCCGATCGGAAAGGCGCGATACGGCCTGATGCTGCGCGAGGACGGCATGATCTACGACGACGGCACGACGAGCCGGCTGGAGGAAAACCGCTTCCTCATGACGACGACCACCGCCTATGCCGCGGGCGCCATGAACCATCTCGAATTCTGCGCCCAGGCGCTCTGGCCGGACCTCGATGTGCGCCTTGCCTCCATCACCGACCAATGGGCGCAGATGGCGATTGCCGGGCCGAAATCCCGGAAAATCCTGCAGGCGATCATCGACGAGGATATCGGGGACGCAGCCTTCCCGTATCTGGCGGCGCACGAGGTTTCGCTTTTCGGGGGCGCCTTGCACGGCCGGCTGTTCCGCATCTCCTTCTCCGGCGAGCTCGCCTATGAGCTCGCCATACCCGCAGCCTATGGCGACAGCGTCGCGGAGGCGCTGATGGCGACAGGTCGGACGGAAGGCCTCATGCCCTACGGCGTCGAGGCACTGAGCGTGCTGCGCATTGAAAAAGGCCATGTCACCCACAACGAGATTAACGGGACGGTGGCACCCGCCGATCTCGGTTTTGGTAAAATGGTCTCGCTGGCCAAGCCGGACTTCATCGGCAAAGCCATGCTGCAACGCGAAGGCCTTGCCGCACCCGACCGGCCGCGCCTCGTCGGCGTCGTGCCGCTCGACCCTGCCGACACCTTTCGCACCGGCGCACATATCCTCGCCAAGAACGCGGCGGCGACGTTGGAGAACGACCAGGGCTATGTGACGTCCAGCGCCCATTCCCCGCATGTCGGCTCGACGATAGGCCTGGCGCTGGTCAAACGCGGGGACGAGCGGCACGGCGAGGAGGTCGTCGTCTGGAATGGCCTCAATGGCGAATTCACCTCCGCCCGGCTCTGCCCGCCCGTGTTCTTCGATCCCAGCAACGAGAAGCTCCATGCCTGATCTTCGCGCCCTGCCCGCCCTCGCCGATCGCACGCCTCTCGTCTCGCACGGCATCCGTCTCTCACCGCTTCCCGAGGGGACGGTGCTGCAGATGATTGTCGGCCCCGGCGCACCGGACCAGACGGCAAATGTCGAACGGCTCGCCAATGAATCTGGATTGGCGGCACGTCCCCTTTCACCCGGCCAGTGGCTGCTCATCGGCGATAAGCCGACGCGCCATGCCGATAGGAAGCAACTGCTTGCCGCACTCGAACCGCAGGCAAGCGGTATAGATCAGAGCCATGGCCGCGTGCGCATGCGGCTGGAGGGACCGATGGCCGTGAAGGTCCTGGCGAAGGGGACCGCCGTCGACTTTAATCAGCGTGCCTTTCCGCCCGGGAGATTCGTCGCGACCCTGATCGGCCATATCGCGGCCCACCTCACGCGCCATGACGTGGAGGATTTCGAGATTTCAGTCCTGCGTGGATTGGCGGAGGCATGCTGGATCGATCTCGCCGGTATGTGCGAAGAATTCGTATAGCGCGATGTTCTAGCCGAACTGTCATGCCTCGATAATCCCGCCCTTATAGCTGACCGTTGCACCGGCTCGAAGTGGTGACCCGAATACACCAAGGTGTTGATCCAACTTGAACCGTCGGCACGCCCTTCGAATTTCACAAGTGTTTGCCAACGGCACTTAGTCACGCAACACTGGGAGCCTGCATCCTGCACCTGGGAGATGAGTTTGCTGATATGTCAGCTGGACGTGAAGTGCTCAACAGTGAATTCATCCAGCACCGCCCTATCAAATTGGAACCCCCATCCCGCCCGATCGATGAGGATCAGTTGCCCGTCTTTATAGACCTGGCGTGTTTCCGGCGTCACAAGAAGCTCGAAATTGTAAATGTCCTTCTCAGGCAGGAAATGTTCGACCTCTCCGCAGCGCGCGTTACGCGGATCCATTCGCTGACACCGCCGAGCACGCTAACATCTGGCTGCAGTATGTCTGCAGAACGCTGTTCGATCTACATGCGGAACTCGTGGCGTGTCTGGTGTATCTCGCGTGTCGCTACCGGGGTTTCCAGCCTATGGGCAAGTTCAGCATGCCCGGCATAGTCGTCGGGTGAAAGAGGCTCCTCGAACCACCAGAGGCCGTCGTCTCCCGCCGCCTTTTCGAAAACGCGTGCCGCGTGCAACGCCTCACTGAAGTCGCGGTAGGCATTGTTCGCATCGAGCGCGAGCCTGCCTCGACCATCCATAGCATCGATCGTTGCCCTCACACGGTCGGCGTCTTCTTTGATCGAGAGCCCACCCACTTTGATCTTGTGGTCCGAAAAACCATGCTCGACGTTGAACCGTATTTCGCGATGGACAGCCTTGGCCCATTCCCCGTCATACGGCCGATAATATCCGCCAGACGCATAGGCCGGTACCAGCCTCACTGCGCCGCCCAGCATGACGGCCAGCGGTAAACTCCTGCGTTTCGCCGCAAGATCCCATAGCGCCATGTCGACGGCGGAAATCGCGCGCAGCGCGATCCCCTGCCGGCCGGTCAGGAGTGTCTCCTGATACATGCGGTCCCAATGGCCCCAGATGTCGTCGGCATCGGCGCCGATCAGCACGGGCGAGAGGAGTTCGGCAACGATCTTTGCGGCAACCGCGCCGCCGCGCGTACACGACGAGGTAGTCGCGCTTGGCAATCCGCGTGGGCTTGGCGACAGTCGGCGAGAAGGACGGACTGGACAGGCCAGTTCGTCGGCAATGCGATGAAATCAGCGCCCGCCAAAGCCAGCGTCCGCGAGACCTCCGGAAAGCGAATCTCGTAGCATATCGCCACGCCGACCTTGCCCACCGCCGTCTCGAAGACCGAAACCACGAAGCGATCTGCGCCAAGGAACGGCAGATGACGCTTGCGGTGGATGCCGGTCACGCCCCTGGGCCCGATGATTGCCGCTACATTATCGAGCTTCGGCCCGACCCGCTCCAGAAAGCCGACAACGACCTCCATTGAATGCTCGGCGCAAAGCAGGCGCACCTGTTCCAGCTCAGGCCCATCCTGTTCGATGGCGCATGCATCGACCGACGTGATGTTGACGATGTGGCTGGTCGGGCCGGGCGGGTTCACGAGCTGGCGCAAGTCGCGCACCGCCGCCACCATCATGTGATAGGTGCCTCCTCACGCTGATGGCGTTTTCCAAATCCCAGTCCTCGTCAGGAATTTCGGGGATCGGTTTGCGCGGAGGCGTGCGAGCATGAAGAGGTCCTCCGATAGGAGCCGAGGGATAGCAGGTATCCCCGAAAGGCAGCGACGCTATATTTTATGGAATATTTCGCTTTTCACCGATGATACGCGGGCAAATTTTCGCGAAAACGCCTGATAGTCTGGAGCTGTTCTCTCTGTCTGGACCGTAGTAGCTTTGCAACATGGCATGCTATCGCGTACTCGCCAAAACAGGAGACTCCCATGAAGATCAGCGCACGCAACCGCCTCAAGGGCAAGATCATCGAAGTAACCAAAGGCGCGACCACGGCTCATGTACGCATCGAGGTTGCCGGCGGCGCGGTCGTCACCGCATCCATCACCAATGAATCCGTCGATGAACTCGGCCTCGCCGTTGGCGGAGAAGCCTACGCCGTCGTCAAGGCGTCGGACGTGATGGTCGCCGTCGATTAAACCGGGCTAAAAATCGCTTGCCGCAACATAGAACGCGGCAAGCGCTTCGTCCTACATATGTTCCCGCGCATATATCCTAATTTCACGGCCCCGTGACAACAGCAGTCCCTCTTCCGGCGAGGACATCAGGCTGGCACCCTTGTCAGAATGGTAAAACCTCGACGACATCTCCCTCTAGTATCTCGGTTTGTTCAGAGTGGAGAACGATCATGACGTCAGCGACGGCAAGGTAACGGAGCCTCGCAGAGCCTTGGTCCGGCAAGGGTTCGACCGCCGTGGCACGGCCAAGCAAACCTTGACGCAATCGCCCTAGAAGAACCTGCGTCCGCCCCGGCGGTTTGGCGATCTTACTGGTGACTGGCAAATGCCAGGCGTGCCGCTCATTTGATCCCTTCCCACCAAGGCGGGCGATGATGGCACGCCCCAGAAGGGCGAAGCTCGCTGCCGCCGCCAAAGGATTTCCGGGGAGGAGCAGAATGGGGCAATCGTCGATATCGCCAAAGCCGACGGGCTTTCCCGGCCGCATGTCGAGCTTCCAGAACTCAAGGTAACCACGCCGGACGATGATCCGTGTCAGGTGATCGGCAAAACCAGCAGACGCGCCGCCAGTGGAAATCAGGAGATCGTGGTCGGCTGCCGCGGCGACAAGCCGTTCAAGAATGAGTTCTGGGTCGTCGCGGGCAATGCCGAGATCCGTGACGGCGGCTCCGGCGGCTTGGAGCATCCGAAGGAGCATGGGCCGGTTCGTATCGAATATTTTACCCGGCTCGAGGAGACCGGGATTGTCAACAAGTTCGTCACCTGTTGACAGAAGTGCCACCTTCGGTCGTGCCGCAACCAAAACGGATCTAAGCCCAAGCGATGAGAGAAGCGCGATTTGGCCAGGCCCGATGCGGGTGCCGGCCACCATCACGACCGTGCCCTGGGCAACGTCTTCCCCCTTTTTGCGGATATGCAGCTTGCCACCGGCGGGAGCTCTGAGATGAACCTGATCGCCATCAAGCCGGGCGGCTTCCTGCACGACGACACGGTCGGCGCCGGGTGGCACCGGAGCACCCGTCGTTATTCGCGCCGCCTCACCAGCGCAGAGCGCGCTCAAGGCTTCCTGCCCCGCCGTAATTGTCTGAGTGATTTTAAGGCAGGCGGTTCCATCCGGCCGCACATCATCTGTTCGGATGGCAAAGCCGTCCATCGCCGCATTGTCGAAACGCGGCAGCGAGACAGAGGCGACTATATCTTCCGCCAGAAGATGATCATAGGCCGCAGAAACGGAAACCCGCATGGGTGGTATTGCCGCTTCTATGTAGCTGGCGATAAAGGCCAGCGCATCGTCAAGGCTCCTTACTTCGCGATCGCTCATTGATCTTTCCACGCCCAGTTCGCTCGATTACTCGAGAGCGCGCCGTGGCAAAGCTAGCATAGGGACCAAGACATCCGCTCTTCCGAATCCGATATATTTTTTGGAATATAATGATGCAAAGATGCCAGTCGAGTCTCAACTGGGATAAGCGCATCTCGAAATCGTGTGATGATGGATCCATGCAAGCGAACTCCATCAGGCGTGCGAGCTTCCTCGCCGGTCCTGCACGTATTGGCGGCTCAGGCCGGCGCAAAGCTTCTCAACGAACGGCCGCGGCATTGCCGGAGCAGCAACCCACCGCCAGCGGTTGGCTGATGGGTTCCCAGATCGGCAGTGGAGATATCTCTCTCCCATCGGACAAGAGACCGACGCCTGCGCTTGCGCTGACATTCGCCTGCATGATCTCCGCCAGGATGGAGAGCGCGATGGAGGATGCACTCTTGCCGCTTTCGAACAAGCCCGCCGGCCCGCGGATGCGACCGAGCTTCTCTTTTTCCACACCGAAGCGCGCAAGGATGTCGAGCCGGCGCTGGTGGGTCTTTCGACTGCCCATGGCGCCGACATAGAAAGCATCGGTCTCCAGGATCAGCGGCAGCAGGTTCGTTTCCCATTCATGATCGTGAAACATCACCGCGACCGCCGTGTGGCGGTCGGCGTGAACGATGGGCAGGCTTGCCGCGCTTGGAATCGGCACGACCTCGACGCCGGGCGTTTTCAGGATCTCCTCGCGTGTTTCCGCATCGGGCGAATAAAGCACCACTTCGAAACCGGTAACAAGACCGAGCCTTGAGAGCTGGACCGCGGAGGGACCGATGCCGGCGATGATGATGCGCGTGCGCGGAGCGTAGATCCGGGTCAGCGTTTCGCTCTCGTCGCCCGCAAGTGATGGTACATGCATGATGGCCGGCAGACGGCGGTGCAGGCGCGCGTCGATCGCGACGAGATCGTCATCAGCAATGTTGACGTCAAAGACGAGTTCGATCGCACTGCCGCAGGGGAGTTGGATGTCGAAGTACTTCGATCCGCGACCATAACGCACGCGTCTGTTTTCGCCGTCCTGAATGGCGGCGATGGCTTCGCTCACCACGGCGCGCTCGATACAGCCTCCCGAAAGATAGCCCGTCCAACGCCCGCTTTCCGAGACGGCCATCTGCGCGCCAAGAGGGCGTGGCGACGATCCTTCGATCTGGACAAGCGTGACGATTGCGATCCGCTCGCCGCGGCGTTTTCGGTCAACGGCGAAATCGATGACATAGTCGTCGAATTGATCCCGTGATCCGGCCGGCATTTTCATCACGCATTCCTTTTTTCAGGCAGGTTCATAGACGACCGCCGCGGCGCTCGCTTGCGAAGGCCGCGCCTCTGCGGCGAGCTTGTAAAGCCGATCCGCCTTGAAGGGCGTTGCGTAGAGCCGCACGCCGATGGCGTCTCGAATAGCGTTGCCGAGAGCAGCGGCGACCGGATTGTAAGGGCTCTCGCTCATGGATTTGGCGCCAAGCGGACCTATGCGATCGTACGTGTCGGCGAAATAGACCTCGGCACGGGGGATGTCGGCGAAAGCCGGAATGTGATAGCCGCGGAACGTCGGATTGGTGACCTTTCCCTCTCCATCGATGTTCAGGTCTTCATAGAGGGCCGCGCCGATCGCCTGCGCGACACCTCCTTCCACTTGCCCGCGGCACTGCATCGGATTCATCACCGTTCCGGCGTCCGCCGCGTGGATCGAGCGCAAGATGCGGATTTCGCCATAACGACGGTGGATTGCCACCTCGAAACCCTGGACATTGAAGGCGACCGACCGCGGCGTACCACCGCTGCGCCCCTGCCCCGACAATTTTACGCCTGCCTCCGCAGCAGCGACAGCCAAGACAGGGAGAGCGATGCGACGGCTGCCGGCTATAACGGCACCTTCGCCAAGCTTGCATTCCGATCGCCCGACATTGGCCAAGGACGCTGCAAAATCCAGGATAATGCCGGCAAGATCTTCCGCGGCCTCCCGGGTTGCCGATCCCGCGACCACCGTTCCGGTGCTGCCGAAAGCGCCGGTATCGTGCGAAATATGATCCGTATCCGACTGCTTGATGCGGACGTGGGCCAGCGTCGTTCCAAGCAAGGAGGCGACAATCTGGCAATGTACGGTCGTGGTACCATTGCCGAATTCCGCCGTGCCGGTCTTCAATTCGTAGGTACCATCAGGCAGGAGCGTGACCCGGCTTTCGGCCCGGTGCCCGCGCGGCGGGATCGTGTCGATCATGCCGGCAGCGACACCGCGCCCGACAAGCCAATCGTCCGAAAGATTAGGGGCTGGGCTGCGGGCAAGTGCGGCTTCTACCATGTCGAGGCACTGGTCCAGGCCGTAACTACCGTACTCCACATCATGAGGCCCATCGTCAGCCGATGTCATCGGGTCACCGGGCACAACCACATTTCGCCTGCGGAACTCGATCGGGTCCATGCCGATCTGGCGCGCGATCTCATCCATCGCGGATTCAACCGCAAAATTGCTCTGGCTCAGCCCGTATCCGCGAAAGGCGCCGCTCGGCATTTCGTTGGTATAGACCGCGACGGAATCGACTTTCTTGTTCGGGCAGCGGTAGAGCGCTATGCATTCGCCAGAGCCGTGATACATCACACCCGGCCCGTGATTGCCATAAGCGCCTGTATTGGAAAGCATGCGCATGGAGATGGCGGTCAGCAGACCGTCTTTCGTCGCACCGACCTTCACCGTGATCTTCATAGGGTGACGGCTGGTGGAGGCGGAGAACTGCTCCGTTCGTGTGTACTCGAGTTTTACCGGTCGACCGGTCTTGAAGACCGCAAGTGCCACGATATCCTCGGTGATCATTTCCTGCTTGCCGCCAAAGCCCCCGCCGACGCGCTCCGCAAAGACGCGAACCTTCTCCTGCGGAAGATCGAAGAGCGTGCAAAGGGCATCGCGTGTCAGGAACGGCACCTGCGTGCTCGTTCGCATATTGAGCCGCCCGTCACCATCGAGCCAACCGATAGCTCCATGCGTTTCCAGATGAGCATGTTGCACCCGTTGGATGTAATAGGTGCCCTCGTGGATGGCATCCGCCTTCGCAAAACCTTTGTCGACATCGCCCAGATGCCCATGCAGCTCGGCGACGATATTACGCTGTGGATGGGCGATGCGTGAGGAAAGCGGCTTGTCATGAACGACATGCGCACCCGGCCGTAGGGCTTCTTCGGGATCGAAGACCGCAGGCAGCAACTCATATTCGACAGCGATCAGCTTGCAGGCTGCTTCCGCAATACCCTCGCTGTCAGCGACGACCGCCGCGACACGCTGTCCGATATGGCGAATGACTGGATCCAGCACCAGCGTGTCGTCTGGATCGTCGGTGTACATTTCGTGACGTGCGGTCGAAAAATAGTGATCCGGCGCATCTGCGTGGGTCAGCACAGTCACAACGCCCGGCAGGGCAAGTGCATTGCTTGTATCGATGGAAAGAATACGAGCGGATGGATGCGGCGAGCGCAGGATTTTCATATGCGTGAGGCCAGCAAGATCGCCAACCGGTGCGACATCCATCGTATAGCGCACGCGACCTGTTACCACGCCGGGTCCAGCGGGCGCGGCGAGGTTTCGCCCGCACGCCTGACCCGCACCGACACGCTCGACATGCTTGACGCCCTCAATGGCATCCGCGATTGCGCGATAGCCGGTGCAACGGCAAAGATTGCCCTTCAGCGCCGCGGGAAGATTGCGCCGCTGGGCCTGGTCGAGCGCCGCCGCGGTCATGATCGCACCTGCCGTGCAGAACCCGCACTGGAAACCCTGCGCATCGAGGAAAGACTGCTGAACCGGGTGAAGGTCGTCCGGAGAGCCGAGCCCTTCGATCGTCGTGACTTCCTGGTTCTCTGCCCGAAAGGCCGGCACGAGGCAGCTGTGCACGGGCCGTCCGTCGATGTGAACCGTACAGGCGCCACAATCGCCCGCGTCGCAGCCCTTCTTCACGCCGAAGCAGCCAAGATCCCGCAGGAACGTGCGCAAACACTGGCCCGGCCGCGGGATCGCCTCATGCGTCTTGCCGTCAACGAGATAGGTCATGTCCATTCTCCAAGCTCTTTACGGATTTCCTCCGCGAAAAGGTGCGTCATATGTTGGCGCCAGTCGGGCAGGCCATGAATGTCGTCATAATAGAGCGCGTCCGGAATATCGTTTTCGAGGCGGCGCTCCAGTTCGCGGGCGCTTGGGCAGTGCGGGAATGCGAACTGCACCGGTCGGCGCGTCGAAGCGGTGACCGTGAGCACGAAGCCGCCCTTGGCCGAGAGCGTACCGATGAGAAGCACGCCCGAGCGACCTAGCGGGGTAAGGCTCGCCCGGCGAAATGCCGTCCTGCGTGAAAGCGCCTCCCACGGCAGGTTGATACCGCGCAGAATTTCGCCAGGCCGCAGATCATTGCTCAGTGGCCCTTTTACGAAATCGACGACCGGGACTTTTCGTGCTGAACCATCCGATGACCATATCGTGCAAACCCCTTCGAGCGCTGCGGTCAACGAGATCATGGGGCCGGCCGGCAGGGACATGCACAGGTTGCCGCCGACAGTAGCCATGTTCCAGATCTTGAACGAGGCGAGGAATGAGCGGCAGCATTTGCCGATCAGTCGCGCTGCAGGCCATGCGACAGGTGGCTCGAAAGCATCCAGCGTCGCTACCTTGCAGGTCGCGCTGATCGATAGACCGGCATCGGTTGTTATAAGAGGCTGCCAGTCGAGCAAAGACAGATCCACGAGCCTCTGAAGTTTGGGTTGCGGCTCAGAAAACAACCATGTCCCACCGCCAAGCCATGCATCACCCTCCTGAAATGGCCAAAGTTCGGCGCGGCTCTGCGGCCTGCTGACGGCGTTGATCGTGTTGATATCCAAGGCGAAGACCTCCGGTGAACATTGGCAACGTGAATGTCCTTCATCCGGATTGATCTTGCTATTTCCAATTTAAGAGCGAATTGTTGCCTAAAAGGCATCAATGAACGGAACGTCTCATGCGCACGCCAGAAGCTGCCCCCATTCGGCCATCTCCGCCACGTGAGCGCGCACTGTCCCCTATGCTGCTCGCCCGTATATTTCACCAGCCGGCCATGATCTATTTCCAGACCGCCGCGGAACTGTTGTCCATCCGGGAATGCGCGCGCCGCCTCAACGTCGCCTCGTCTGCCGTATCCAGGCAAATCACCCAGCTTGAGGACGCATTGGGCATGGCATTATTTCAGCGCGAAGGCCGCCGCATCAAGATGACCGCCGCCGGCGAAATTCTCTATAGGCACGTCCGTCGTGTCGCCTCGCCGCTTGAAGCGGCAGTATCGGAGCTCGACATGCTGCGCGGGCTCAAGACCGGTTCCGTCCGTATCGCCACGGTCGAAAGCGTCGGTCTGTCCTTCCTGCCGGCCCTTCTGACGGCGTTTTCGCAGCGTCACCCGACATTGCATCTAAATGTCGAAGTCACGTCCTCGTCCGACGTCGTCTCCCGCCTCATCGACGAAACAATCGACGTCGGTTTCGGCTTTGTGACGGCACCGCCTCGTGAGATCGAAATGGCGGTGCGCCGCGACGTGCGTGTCGGCGCGCTCATGCGACCGGATCACCCGCTTGCCTCTCAGCAAAGCCTTACCCTCGCAGACTGCTTTGCCCACCCTGTTGCCATCGGAACGCGCGATCTCTCCATCCGCCGGGCAATCCAGCCCAATCTCGAAGCGGCAGCAACGGCACGGCCGCCATTACTGGAGGTCGGATCGATCCGCATGCTCGTGGAGTTGGCACAAGCCGGGCATCATATTTCCATCATGACACCAATTGGTGCACACAACGAGATCGGCAGCGGAGCATTGATTTTTCTCCCTCTCACCGATCCTGGGCTTTCGACCAATCGCTTCGGGCTGATGGTCCGAACCGGTGCAGACCTGCACTTCGCCCCTGCCGTCTTCTATGAACATGCAAAAGAGCATTTCCGCAGCCTGGAACTGCCTGGGGCGGTGCTATCCTAGTTTACCCGAAGAGCATCACGCTTTCACGTCGCTCCAGGCCCGAAAGCCGGAGGCAAGCTCGCTCTCAACGGGATATAGTCGGAGACCTCGTAGGCGTCGGCGCCTACGATTTTGGTGAGCGGTGATCCTGAATATCATTTCGGCAAAGGTGTCGGCACGGCTTTGGGATATCTACGAAGATGGGTTTAAATCTCTTCCTGGGCCGTGGTGACGACTTAACGATTTGCGATTCCTCGCAAGGAGCAAATCAGATTCAAGCCTGATTTTTGGGCAAGATCAGTCATGCCTGCCGATAAGGCCCCATTTATCATGGGAGCGGTTGTATCAGGCGCGCTGCCTCAGCGCTGCGCCCCCGAAATCAGCGAGCGAAACTGCTCCATCACCTCAGGGTTCGCTGGACTGTAAACCATCATGTTGAGGTCCGATCTGCCCTCGACCGCAAAATTCGAGAATTCAAGCTCTATCGGCCCCAGGACGGGATGGTGGAGGCGCTTGACGCCGTCTCGGAAACCCGCGATTTCATTGTCCTCCCAGAGCGTCTTGAACTCCGGGCTGCTGGCTGAAAGCTCATCCACCAATTGCTGAATTTCCGCGCCGGCACCTGCCCGCGTGGCATCGGCTCGGAAAGCGGCAACGACATAGCGCGCGACACTCTGCCAATCGTCCTGCGCCGCGCGAACCCGTTCGTCAGAGAACATCATGCGAAGGATGTTGCGCTTATCCTTGGGGAGCTTGGCATAGTCCGTGAGGATCACGGTTGCTGCCGTATTCCACGCCACCACATCCCATGTGGCTGTCCTGATGATGGCAGGGCTGAAAGGCATGGCATCGAGGACGCGTTGGAGCCGCGGGGTAATGCCTTCGGGCTGGCGGTATCGCGCCTCCGGCGGATGGCCGAAAGCGAGAATGTGAAGATGGTCACGTTCGGGCTCGGTCAGCATGAGCCCGCTGGCGATCCGATCAAGCACATGGGCTGAGGGGGCTCCGCCACGCCCCTGCTCCAGCCAAGTATACCAGGTCGGGCTTATGTTCGAGCGCTGGGCGACCTCTTCGCGACGCAAGCCCGGCGTGCGGCGGCGTCCAACCTGGAAGCCGAATATCGCGGGATCAAGCCGCATTCGCCGGTCGCGCAAGAACGTGCCCAGGATATTTTCGGAATCGCTCACGCTGATGATCCTGTTGGTGATTATACCATGATAAAGTCACTACTTTAACAGGACAATTTTTCATGGGATCAGGCGCTACGTCAATATCGGAGACTTTCCCATGCGTGTTTTCCTAACGGGTGCCACAGGCTTCATCGGATCCCGGATTCTTCCCGAATTGCTGGCCGCCGGCCATGAAGTCATCGGCCTCACCCGCTCCAAGGCCGGTGCGGACGCTTTGGCAGCGGCAGGCGCAAGCGCTCATCTCGGAACGCTGGAGGATCCAACCGGCCTCGCGGACGGAGCACGGAACGCCGACGCCATCATCCATACTGCCTTCGATCATGATTTCACGAATTTCGTGGCAAATTGCGAAAAGGATCGCGGTGTCATTGCCGCACTCGGGTCTGTACTGAAGGGGTCGGATCGGCCGCTGCTCATCACGTCGGGCGTTGGCATGGGGGACCCAGGCGACGGTCGGCCTGCCAGGGAAGAGGTTTTCGATGCACATCATTTCAATCCGCGCATCGCGTCGGAACTGGCGGGGCAGGTCTTGCTCGAAGCAGGCGTGAACCTCTCCGTCATGCGGCTCCCGCAGGTGCACGATACCTTCAAGCAGGGCTTGATCTCTCCCTATATCGACATGGCGCGGGAGAAGGGCGTGGTCGCCTATGTCGGGCAAGGCGCCAACCGTTGGGCGGCCGGCCACGTACGCGATGTGGCCAAGCTCTATGTGCTTGCCCTCGATCGCGCCGAGGCAGGTGCCCGTTACCATGCTGTCGCCGAAGAAGGCGTGGCGGCGCGGGACATAGCCGAGGTGGTCGCTGCCGGCCTCGATCTTCCGGTTGTCTCTCTTTCGCCGGACGAGGCGGCACCGCATTTTGGTTGGTTCGCGATGTTCGCCGGGGCGGATATCGTCGCATCCAGTGCCCAGACGCGGGAGAAATTGGATTGGGTGCCGACAGGCCCGAGCCTGATCGAAGACCTGCGGCAGATGGATTATTCCGTGAAGACAGCCTGACGTCCGGCGCGTTAGACATCAATACGAGCAAGGTAAAGCGGATGACGCAGGTCGACGAGCGGTCGGTTGCTCGAAATCCTGGTCATCCGCAGCAAAGATCAGCCGGCGGCGCTGGGCACCGGCGTGTTGAGCAGCTGTTGTTCCCACAAGTAGGCGATGCCGCTGCCGCCAAAGTGCTGGATGAGAATCTCGGTCAGCGCCTCGACATGCTCTGTGCGCGCCCAATCCCGTTGCCATTCGCCGGCGAGCGCCATCACCGTCATCACATTCGCGCCGGCCGTGATCATCCGCTGGATGGCAACCTCGTGAGACTCCTTCGAAATCCCGCCCGACGCATCGGTAATCACGGTCACGTCCCAGCCTTCGCCGGCGGCCTGGATCACAGGCATTGCGACGCAAATCTCGGTCCACAGGCCGGCGATGATCAATTGCTTGCGGCCGGTCGCCTTGACGACATTCACCACATTCTCGTCCTGCCAGGTGTTCACCCATGTGCGATCGATGACGTCCTGACCCGGAAATACGTCGGTGATCTGCTTAAAGAGAAGTCCGCCGCGCGCCGCGATCACGCTGGTGAGAACGGCCGGAACATTGAAGGCTTTTGCGAGCTTTGCCAGCGCTGTCGTGCTGTTAACCACAGCTTGCGGGTCGTGGCTGTTGAGGTTCGCGAGTTGGTAGGGTTGATGGTCGATCAGAACGAGGACCGAGTCTTCCGGGCGAAGAAGCGAATCGAGGCCGTTACGAAGGGTCATCAAGATTTCCTTTCTCTGCCGCCATGGCGGCAATGGGTTCACGGGGGACATTCGCCAATGAGTGACGTCGCCGGAACGCAATTTGCTGTTCCTTTTCGTGATGCGGTAGTGCCATAGTCAGGCAATCTGTGGAGCGAAATGAGGAACGCGGAATGGACATCGAAGACCTGCAGACATTCGTTGCCGTGGCCGATGCAGGGGGTGTATCGGCCGCCGCGCGCCGGCTCGGCGTCTCCAAGTCGATCGTCAGTCGACGGCTCTTTCGGATTGAGGCAGAGCTTGGTGTGCAGCTTCTGGCACGCACGACCCGCGGGGCGGCGCTCACAGAGGCGGGAATGACCTTCAGGGACCACGCGGCCAGGGCCAGCGCCGAGATCGATACGGCGAGAGAAGCGATCCTGCCGACCGGCGAGCTGCGCGGCCGCCTGAGGGTGGCGATGCCGCTCTCGTTCGGCCCGACCCATTTCGCCCCCGTGCTTGCAGAAATGGCGCAGCGCCACCCGCAGCTCCACATCCATGCCGCCTACAGCGATCGATTTGTCGATCTGGTCGCCGAAGGTTTCGATTGCGCGATCCGGGTCGGTTACCTTCAGGACTCCAACTTGATCGCGAAGCGCGTCGGGCCGATCTATGGAAAGCTCGTCGCAAGCCCGACTTACATCAAAACGCACGGTTCACCGGATACGGTGGAACAGCTCGCCGACCATCAGGCCCTCATGCAGGGAACGGAGGCCTGGCAGTTCATGGATGGCGAAAAGGTTGTCACGGTTCAGCCGCAGGGCAGGTTCAAGGCCGACAATGCGACTGCGCTTGCCTCCGCCGCGGCCGCGGGGCTCGGCATCGCCTGGCTCCCCGATTGCATCACACACGACTATGTGGTCTCCGGCGCGCTCGTTCCGGTGATGACAGGCTACCCCCCACCGTCGGCAGGGGCCTATGTCGTCCGACCGCCGGGTAAGCACCCTGCGCGGAAAGTCCGGGTGCTTATCGAAATGCTGATCGCGTATTTCGCTCAAAACCCAGACGTTTGGGGTTTCGACCGTTAAGACCGAAACTTGCAGCGCGCCTTAAGCTCGTCGCTGACATTCTCCCGCCACTCTCCCAAACATCAGCCTCGCCCAGGATGACGAGCACCTTGGGCGACGCGTTGCTCCGTCGGAGCCGCCGGCAAGACGCCGGCACGGCCGATCTGGTCGGAGCGTCGCACCAAAGTTGCTGCCGGCGCGGTTGATCTCCTGCAGCGCACCCATTTCGCCATCGACGGCGGCGGCGACGATACCCTGTTCGGCATCGACCGCGATGTTTTCCTCTTACGAGGCGGCCGCATTCCGCCGCACGCCGGCGGCTGCTTCCGAAAGACGACCCAGAGATATCCGTCCGGATCGCGCCGCCGCGGCAATGCCATCGCATAAGGCATCAAGGTGCGGCCCTCCCCCAACCAAAAGCAGATCGGCTCCCGCATTGACCGAAGAGATGGCGGTTTCAAGCAGCGAGCGGCCGCGCATGGTGGCCGGTGCATCAAGGTCGTCGCTGACGATCAGGCCCCCGAAACCGAAATCGTCGCGCAGCATCGCCATGACTGCCGGCGACGTACTCGCGGCATTTTGCCCGTCGAACGCGGCAACGGGCGCCGGGCCGGTCATGATCGCCTTGGTTCCAGCTTCGATCGCCGCCCTGAACGGCAGGGCATTGTGCAGAATGCGCTCCCGCGGCGTGAGCAGGGAAACATCGACGAGTGCCGGGTCGCCCGCCAGATCGTTGAAGCCCGGAAAATGCTTGGTCACGGCGGTAATGCCGGCGCTCTGGACGCCCGTGACGAAAGCGGAAACCAGCCTTGCCACGGCCTCCGGATAGCTGGCCATCGTGCGGCCCCGCAGCCATGGGTTCTGTCCGTCGATGACATCGGCGATCGGTGCCAGGAACATCGACACCCCGAGTTCACGGGCAGCCGAAGCCGTGATCCGGCACCGCTCGGCAAGCGATGCATCGTCAAGCGCGTGGGCCTCGTCCAGCGAGGGGAGCGGCGGAACCAGTCCCATGAGCCGCTGGATGCCGCCGAGTTCCTGATCCACCGCAACGATCAAATGGGGCGTGACGGATTTCAGTTCTGCGATGCGGGCCTGGAAGACGGCCGGCGTTTCGGCGGCGAGCCTTTCTGCGGACATGGCGCGTGCGACATATTCCGCCCGCGTCTCGCCGATCAGAATGGAACAGCCACCCTTTTCCAGGAAGGGCACCATGACATCCAGCACATCGAGCGTATCGAATGCTGGCAGCAGGATCGCCCGGGCGTCCTCGTCAGGTGAAAAAGCCATCGTCATCTCCGTGATGCAGGATGTTAAGAGGTGTCAGACAATCGTGACATCGACACCGGCCTCGCCGATGGCGGTGAGGATGGCGGTGTCCTTGCTGTCTGTGAAAAGTGCCGAAACGGCGGAAATCCGGGCGACTTCATGGGTTGCGGCCTGGCCGAGCTTGTCGGCGGTCGCCAGAAGAAGAGTCTTGTTCGCGGCCCTGACCATCGTGGATTTGAGGTGTGCATCCTCGAAGTCGTCGCTGCGCAGCATCAGGTCGTGATCGACGCCGCACGTACCGAGGATGCAGTAGTCGGCCCGAACCGCCCGCACGGCATCGATCGCTCCGGCACCGGTCGCGCTGCGGGTCAGCCTGCCCAGGCGGCCGCCGATCATGATCACTTCGGCGAGCGGATGGTCGAGCGCGGCGGCGGCTACATCGACGGCGGTCGTGATGATGCGAATGGAGAGCGCCGGTGAAAGACTGCGCACAAACTGGACGACGGTCGTGCTGGAATCCACCAGCAGCGTCGCGCCGTCCGGGATCGCCGCGGCGGCGGCAAGCCCGATCCGCTGCTTCTCTCCGGCATGCAGCATTTCGCGACGATGGAAATCGAGCGCAGGCGTGACAAGCCGCGCCGCACCGCCGTGAAACCGCTGCACGAGGCCTGCATCCGAAAGGTCGCGCAGGTCGCGGCGGATCGAATCTTCCGAAACGCCGAATTCCTGCGCGAGCCCGGCCGCGAGGACCCGCCCGCTTGCATTGACCTTGTCGAGAATGACAGCCTGCCGCTCCTCCGGGGAAAGCGCCGCCAGTTCCGCCTTGTCCGCGCTCATGCCGTCGCCTCCTCCACATGGGCAAGAAGTCCAAGCGCCGTTAGCCGAGCCTCGAGGGCCTCGGCCGTGCGGAAGTGTTCGGTGTGGAAACCAAGGGCTGCCGCTGCGGCAATGTTCGCCGCGTTGTCATCGATGAAGATGCACTCCTCGGCGCGCACACCCGCCCGCTCCAGGAAGCGGTTGAAGATCGCGGCATCCGGCTTCACCAGCTTCTCCGTGCCGGAAACGACGAGAACGTCGAACAGGCCCAGGAAGGGATAGATGTCCTTCGCCCGCGGGAAAGTCTCGGCCGACCAGTTCGAAATTGCGTGTACTGGAACACCAGCCGTCTTCAGGCGCCGGAGAATCTCGGCCGTCCCGGCGACCTCTCCTCCCAGCATTTCGTGCCAGCGCAGCCAGTAGGCCTCGATCAAGGCGACCCGCTCGGGATGACGCTCGCCAAGCGCGGCGATGCCCTCGGCAAAAGGCCGGCCCGCATCGAACTGCTCGTTCCAGGCCGATGTGCAGACCTCGCTGAGGAAAGCGGACACCGCCGCCTCGTCAGGGAGCAGCTTGCGATAGAGATAGGCGGGATTCCAATCGATCAGGACGCCACCGATATCGAACACCACAACAGTCGGATTCATTTTTGCCTCTTTGTGCATGTATTGATTCTAATTATGCACGAATAGGCGGATATACGCAATAAAAAACACAAAAGAATACGGCGCTTCTCATCACGCCCTACGACCGCAGAAATTCGGCCGCACGCTCGCCGATCATGATGCAGACCGAATTCGGGTTGCCGGAGATCAGCGTCGGCATGACAGACGCATCGGCGATACGAAGCCGTTCAATTCCATGCACGCGCAGTTTCGGATCGACCACCGCCATGTTGTCGCCGCCCATCCGGCACGTTCCGGCAGGGTGAAGCGCCGCGTGCGCATCCTTGACGCAGAAGGCCCTGATATCCTCCCGCGTCTTGAGCGCCGGCGATGGCGCGTGCCGTGCCGCCACGAATTTCGAGATTGCCGGCTGCGCCATGATGTCGATGGCGGCCATCGCACCTTCGGTCATGGCGTCGAGATCGTAGGGATCGTAGAAATAGCGCGGCGCCACGCGCGGGTTCGCCGCCGGGTCGGCGCTAAGGAGTGTGACTTCTCCCCTGGAGCGCGGCCGGATCTGTCCGAGATTGACCGTGCAGCCATTGCCGCCGGGAACCGCATCGACACCCTCCTCGATGCCCGCACCGACGACCATGAAATACTGGATATCCGGGCTCGCCTCGCCCCGGTTGCCCCACCAGAAGGCGCCGCCTTCGATGAGGTTGGAAGATGCGGGGCCGTTGCGGAACAGCGCATAGTTCAGCCCGGCAAGCGCCTTCCAATGCGGCTTCTTGTACTTGTCGTAGCTGTGCGGGCCGTTGAGTTGGTAGACGAGCGAAATCTCGATGTGGTCCTGCAGGTTCTGGCCGACACCCGGCAGGTCGGCGTGCACGTCGAGGCCCTGGCGCCGGATCTGGTCCGCCGGGCCGACGCCCGACAGCATCAGGAGCTTGGGCGTGGCGATCGCCCCCGTCGAGAGGACGACCTCCTGGTCGGCGCGGTACACGACCGTGCGCTTGCCCTTGACACACTCGACACCCACCGCACGCCCGTTCTCGATGAGCACGCGCGTGACCATGGCGCCGGTTTCCACACGCAGATTGCGCCGCTTGCGTGCCGGGTTGAGATAGGCCACGGCAGCGGAGCTACGGCGACCGTTGCGGGCCGTGATCTGATAGAGGCCACAGCCTTCCGGATCGCCGGAGTTGAAATCCGGATTGTAGGGCAGGCCCGCCTGCTGGCATGCCTGGAGCCAGGCGCGGGTCAGCGGATGGATGTAGTCGATATCGGAAACGCCAAGCGGACCGCCGACACCGTGGGCGGCGTTGCAGAAGCGATTGTTGTCCTCGGCGCGCTTGAAGAAGGGCAACACATCGGCATATCCCCAGCCTTCGGCGCCAAGCGCAACCCATTGCTCATAGTCGGCCGGCACGCCGCGAATGTAGATCATGGCATTGACCGAGCTGCCGCCGCCCAGAACCCGGGCCTGCACCATGGTCGGCGTCTCCGTGCGCTCCTGTTCGGCCATCGGCTCCCAGGGAATGCGCTTCAGGAGGTCGCCTTGCGCAGTCTTGTAATAGGCGCCGGGAATGTGGATGTACGGGCTGCGGTCGCGTGGTCCCTCCTCGAGCAGGAGCACGTTGACGGCGGGGTCTTCCGATAGGCGCGCGGCGATGACGCAACCCGTCGAGCCGCCACCGACCACGATATAGTCGAATGTGGTGATCTCGTCCGGATGCCGGGGCGAAATGCCGTAGCGCGCCGATCCCATATCCCGAAGTCCCATCATCGCCCCCTTGAAATGGCGCTGCCGGCCTTGATCGCGAGGGCAGCAATGGTCAGAGCCGGATTGACGGCGGCCGATGTCGGCAGCACGGAGGCATCCGTGACGTAGAGGTTTTCGACATCATGGCTGCGGCAATCGAGATCGACGACCGAGGTTTGCGGATCGCTGCCCATGCGGGCGGTTCCGCATTGGTGCGACGTCGTCTTGCGGCCGAAGGTGTGCGTCAGCACGATCGGGAAACCGGCCTTGCGCATGACCGCGCGGGTCTTGGCAATCAGCGCCTCGTGCGCGCGCATGTTCGAGCGGATCCAGTGCATGACGATGCGATTGTCGCGCACCATCACCCGGCTTTCCGGGTTGGGCAGGTCCTCGCTCGTCAGGAACCAGCCATAGGCGTAGCGCGCGATGAGTTTTGCAATCCACGTTGGCGCCGGAAATGGAAGATTGGCCTTGAGGATATTGCCAGTGATGTGGCCGAGAAGCTGCACGTTGCCGAGCGGCGCGCCGTATTCGTTGTCCGCGTTGTAGAAATCGTTGAAGGCGATGGTCTTCTGGTAGACCGAGGTATTGGCCGCGAAGGGATCGATCGTCAGCATCGCCGTCGTGTTGTGGTTCATGAAATTGCGGCCCACCTGGTCCGAGCCGTTGGCGAGGCCGGTTGGATGCGCCTTGCTTGCGGAGCGCAGGAGAAGCGCTGCTGTCTGGACCGCGCCCGCCGCCACGGCGAAGCGATCGGCGGAAATGCGGTGCTCGATCCCGTCCTTCACATAGACGGCGGCGATGACCCTGCGGCCCGTCTCGTCGGTCTCCAGCCGTGTCACGCTGGCGCCGGTCAGGAGGCTGACATTCTGATGGGCAAGCGCACTTGCGAGCGGCCCCACCTCCGCATCGATCTTGCCGACGCCCGTGTTCGGAAACGCATCCCACCCTGTCTTTGCCCGTTTCAACCAGGCCTCGATATCGATCGAGAGCGGAAGGGCGGCCGGATGGATGCCCGCCTTTTCCAGCCGGCGGCGGACGGCGGCAATCGCCGGTTCGTCAGGAACCTTCGGATAGGCATAGGACGTGTCATGCGGCGGCTCCGTTGGATCCTCGGAAACCGAACCGCGCACTTGGAAAATGCTTTCGGCTGCATCGTACCAAGGCGAAAGCGCCTCGTAGGACATCGGCCAGCCCGGAGATGCGCCGTCCATATGCGGGCGCGGAGCAAAATCCTCGCGGCGGTAGCGATACATGACGGCACCGAAGAACTTCGAATTGCCACCCACATAATAATAGTTGCCCGGAAGGAAACTCTCGCCATCCGTGCCCAGCCATTCCTCCGAAGAGCGGTAGAACCCTTTCTGGAAGATCGCACGGTCATCGCGCGCTTCCGGGCTGTCCTTCAGGTAATCGCCACGCTCCAGAATGACGATCCGCAGGCCGGAGGGGGCAAGGCTGTGTGCCAGGGATGCGCCGCCGATGCCGGAGCCGATGATGACGATGTCTGCGGTCTGGGTCATGATGTCTTTCAGTCGATGCGCGTTTCGGATTCGATGTCGAACAGCACGGTCTTCGATGTGTCGACGGACAGGGCGGCTTCCTGCCTCGCATGGGCCTGCTTGGGCGGAAGACGGGCCGTCACCTCGACGCCGCCAAGCTGGAAGACGGCCAGGGTGTCAGGCCCGGTCGGCTCGACCACGTCGAAGTCGATGGTGAGCGATGGCGGGGCAGCGCCGCCCGTGGCAATCGAGAAGTTTTCCGGGCGGATGCCGACAAGCACCTTCTTGCCGGCGTAGCGCTGCAGGGCCTCCGGCGACAGGGTGATGCCGGCAATGCGTGCCGCCGGGCGTTTGGCGATGTCGATGACGGCCGTCGCCGTCGAGCCCTGCACCTCCAGAACCGCCGGCACGATGTTCATGGCCGGTGACCCGACGAAGCGTGCGACGTAGACATTGGCCGGCCGGTCATAAACGGCCTGCGGCTCGTCGAGCTGCTGCACGACGCCGTCCTTCATGACCGCCACGCGGGTGGCAAGCGTCATGGCCTCGATCTGGTCATGCGTGACATAGACGATCGTCGTGCCGAGGCGGGCATGGAGGCGTTTGATCTCCGTGCGCATGTCGACGCGCAGCTTGGCATCAAGGTTCGACAGCGGCTCGTCGAACAGGAACAGCTTCGGTTCGCGCACGATGGCACGCCCCATGGCCACGCGCTGGCGCTGGCCGCCGGAGAGCTGCGACGGCTTGCGATCGAGCAGATGGTCGATCTGCAACAGGTCGGACGCCGTCTTCACGGCCTTGGCGCGGTCGGCCTGGGTGACGCGCCGGATCTTCATGCCGAACTCGATGTTCTGCCGCACGGTCATCGTCGGGTAGAGCGCGTAGGACTGAAACACCATCGCGATATCCCGATCCTTCGGCGAAAGCTCGTTGACGGTCTTTCCCGCGATGCGGATCTCGCCACCCGAGATCGTTTCTAGCCCGGCGATCATGTTGAGAAGCGTGGACTTGCCACAGCCGGAAGGGCCGAGCAGCACGAGGAAATCGCCGGTTCCGATGGAGATCGAAACCTCCTTCAAAACCTCGAAATGACCATAGGATTTGCGGACGCGATCGATTTCAAGAGTGGACATGGGATCAGCCTTTCACGGCACCGGCCGTCAGCCCGCGGACGAAATATCGACCAGCGACGATGTAGACGACCAAAGTTGGGATGGCGGCGATCATGGCGGCGGCCATGTCGACATTGTACTGCTTGCGACCGGTGGTCACGTTGACGATGTTGTTGAGCGCGACCGTGATCGGGCTGCTCGAACCGGAGGTGAAGGACACACCGAAGAGGAAGTCGTTCCAAATCTGCGTGAACTGCCAGATGCAGGACACGACGATGATCGGAATGGAGGTCGGCAGGATGACACTCCAGAAAATCCGGAAGAAGCCCGCGCCATCGACCATCGCCGCCTTCGTGAGTTCATCCGGCAGCGACACGAAGTAGTTGCGGAAGAACAGCGTCGTGAAGCAGACGCCGTAAGAGACGTGGACGGCGACGAGACCGGGAATGGAGCCGGCGAGACCCAGCAGTCCGAGCGTGCGCGCCATGGGAATGAGGATCGCCTGGTACGGCAAGAAGCAGCCGAAGAGCATGAGGCCGAAAACGAAATTGGCGCCGGGGAACTTCCATTTCGTGAGGATGTAGCCGTTGATCGCGCCGATCCCCGTCGACAGGGCGACGGCCGGGATGACCATCAGCAGCGAGTTGACGAAATAGGGTTTCAGCCCGGTGCATTCGGTTCCGATGCAGGCCTGCGACCAGGCCGCCCGCCATGCATCGAGCGTCACCACCTTGGGAAGGCCGATGAACGAGCCGCCATAGATTTCGTCGAGCGGCTTCAGCGAGGTCGAGACCATGACCCAGAGCGGCATCAGGTAGAGCAGTGCCACGATCATCAGGCAGGTGTAGATGACGATGCGGCCCAGCCGCGCCTTGCCGGATTGCGAAAGTGCTTCAGCCATTGTTCTTCTCCCGCAGCTCGGAATAGAGGTAGGGAATGATGATCGCCGCGACGGTCATGAGCATCATCACGGCACTGGCCGCACCGACGCCCATCTGGTTTCGCCGGAAGGTGGCGGAGAACATGAAGGTCGAGGGCAGTTCGGTCGCCGTTCCGGGGCCGCCGTTCGTCAAGGCCAGCACCAGGTCGAAACTCTTGATGGCGATGTAGCTGAGGAGGACGATCACGCTCAGCATGGCCGGGCGCAGCATGGGAATGATGATCTGCCGGTAGATCAGCGGCAGCGTGGCGCCCTCGATCTGTGCCGCCTTGATGACGGAGTTGTCGATGCCTCTCAGCCCCGCAAGGAAGATCGCCATGGCAAAACCCGAAGACTGCCAGACACCGGCCACCACGACGGTGTAGATCGCCATTTGCGGGTCGGTGATCCAGTCGAAGCGGAAGTCCGTCCAGCCGAGGTCGTTGACCACCCGCTGGATGCCGAGACCAGGATTCATGATCCACTTCCAGGCCGTTCCTGTGACGATGAACGACAGCGCCATCGGATAGAGATAGATCGCCCGCAGCGCTCCCTCGGCCCGGATGTTCTGGTCCAGGAGGATCGCCATCAGCAGGCCCAAGCCCGTGGACAGCGCCAGGAAGAGCGCGGAAAAGATGAACAGGTTGGCGACGGCGGTGTGCCAGCGGGGGGTCGCCCAGAGGCGCACATATTGTTCAAGGCCGACGAAATCGTAGGTCGGCACGAATTTCGACGAGGTGACGGAAATCAGCCCCGTCCACAGGATAAACAGGTAGACGGTGACGATGACGACGAGCAGGCTGGGAGCGACGACGATGCGCGGAAGCCAGGCTGCCAATCGCGATGACATGCGCGTAGAAGCGCTCATGGGTCAGCTCCGATTGCGGGTACGGTGGAGGAGCCGACAGGCGCGGCTCCTCCGGTTGGCAGTTGGGCTTTAACGCGCGTTGTCGATGCCGGAGACCAGCATCTTGACGGCGTCTTCCGAGCTCATGTTGCCGACGAAGAACTGCGCGGCGACGTCGCTGAAGACGGAGGCGAATTCCGGCTTGGCGGCGAAGCCGTGCGTCATAGCGCCCTGCATGCTGCCCTTCTCGATTGCCGCGGCGCGCTCCTGGTAGCCGAGCTTGGCGCAATCGTCGAAGTCGTCGACCGAGACGTCGCTGCGGGCCGGGATCGAGCCCTTGATCAGGTTGAAGCCTTTCTGGACCTTCGGATCCATGATGGTCTCGGCAAGTGCCGTCTGCGCGTTCTGCACGTTCTCGTCCTGTACGGTGAACATGCCGAAGCTATCGATCAGGTACTGGAAGGAGGTCACCTGGCCGGGCGTGGCGAAGCAGTAGAAGTCCTGGTTGGGCTTCAGGCCCTTCGCCAGGAACTCGCCCTTCGCCCAGTCGCCCATGAACTGCATCGCGGCTTCCCCGTTGATGACCATGCCCGTGGCAACCGCCCAGTCGCGGCCGACGAAGTTGTTGTCGACGAGGCCGCGCACCTCGCGCAGCGTGTCGAACACCTTCACCATCTCGGCACTGCCGAGCGCTGCCGGATCGAGATCGATCGCCGTCTTCTGGTAGAATTCCGGTCCGTTGACGTCCGACAGGAGGGCGTCGAAAATGATCCCGATCTGCCACGGCTCGTCACCCATCGCGACGGGAACGATACCCTTCTCCTGAAGCGTCTTGCCGGCCGCGATCAGCTCCGCCCAGGACTTCGGAACGGCAATGCCGGCATCGTCGAAGATCTTCTTGTTGGCCCAGACCCAGTTCTGGCGGTGCATGTTGATGGGGGCTGCAATGAAGGCATCACCCGATGTCACGAAGGGCAGGAGCTGAGGGGCAAGCGCTTCACGCCAGCCGCCGGTCTTGGCGAGGTCGTTCAGGTCGCGAACGACGCCCTGCTCCGCCCACTGAACGCCTTCCCAGCCAAGAAACTGCATGGCGCCCGGCGGGTTGCCCGCCGTGAGGCGCGAGCGCAGCGCCTGCTGCGCATTCGCGCCGCTCATGCCGCCAACGGCGGAATCCTTCCACGTAAACCCCTTGGCCTCGAGCTCCTTGCGAATGACGTTGAGCGCGTCCACCTCGCTTTGCGAGACCCAATGGTGCAGAACTTCGATCTCGCCTTCCGCACGCGCCGCAACGGGCACGAGCATGGTGGCGGCAAGAACAGTGGCAATAAACTTCGACATGACGTTGGTCCTCTCTGGTTGAGTTTTTTAGCGCGGCCCCTGTCGGGCTCTTGTGCGTGGTCGTTAAACGGGGTCTGCGGGCATCGCGTAGCCGACGTTGCGGCCGCCGTAGCGGCGGACACGAATGTTTGCCTGCTCGGCATGCCCGGCGAAGCCTTCCATCAGGCAGAGCCGCGAGCCGTAGGCGCCGATCATCGCGGACGCCTCGTCGGTCAGGACCTTCTGGTAGGTGCAGGTCTTCAGGAATTTTCCGACCCAGAGGCCGCCGGTGTAGCGGGCCGCCTTGTTGGTCGGCAGCGTATGGTTGGTGCCGATCACCTTGTCGCCGAAGGCAACGTTCGTGCGGGCACCCAGGAACAGCGCGCCGTAGTTCTTCATGTTGGCGAGGAAGTAGTCCGGATCGCGGGTCATGACCTGCACATGTTCGGACGCCACGCGGTCGCCTTCCGCCAGCATCTCCTCGATGGTGTCGCAGAGGATAATCTCGCCGAAATCCTCCCACGCCTTGCCGGCGACCTCGGCCGTCGGGAGGATCGCGAGCAGGCGCTCGATCTCAGAAAGCGTATCGCGCGCCAGCTTTTCCGAATTGGTGATGAGAATCGCTGGCGAATTGACGCCATGCTCGGCCTGGCCGAGGAGGTCCGTCGCCACCAGTTCGCCGTCGACGCTGTCGTCGGCGATGATCAGCGTTTCCGTCGGGCCGGCGAAAAGGTCGATGCCGACGCGGCCGAAGAGCAGCCGTTTTGCTTCTGCCACATAGGCATTGCCGGGGCCAGCCAGCATGTCGACCGGATCGATCGTTTCCGTGCCGTAGGCCATCGCGGCGATCGCCTGTACGCCGCCGATGCAGTAAATCTCATCGGCGCCGGCAAGCGCCTGCGCCGCAACGATCTTTTCGGCAATCTTGCCCTGGAAGGGCGGTGCGCAGGTGATCACCCGCTGGCAGCCGGCGACACGCGCCGTCAGCACGGTCATGTGGGCGGATGCCAGCAGCGGATATTTGCCGCCCGGCACATAGCAGCCGACATTCTGGATCGGCACGTTCTTGTGGCCGAGCACGACGCCCGGCAGGGTCTCGACCTCGACGTCCTTCAGCGCGGCCTTCTGGACCTCTGCGAACCGGCGGATCTGATCCTGCGCAAAATCGAGGTCCTCGCGCTCCCGGGCCGTGAGCGCGTTGATGCAGCCCGCGACCTCATCCTTCGTCAGCCGGTAGGATTCGCGATCGAACTTGTCGAACTGCACGGAAAGTTCGCGAACCGCCTTATCGCCGCCATCCCTGACTTTTGCGAGAAGTGCCTCGACCGCCTTGGTGACCGCGCTGTCGGTTCCGCCGTCGTCGATGGGAGCCTTGGCTGTTTTGATGTGCCGGATCATGACAAAGTCTCTTCGTTCACGGCCGCCGTGGGCGCCGCGCTATCAAGGATCTTGGGAGGGCAAGGGAGGCTCAGGCCTCCCCTGCTCGCGATGTCTAGAGGTGCTGTTCGCGGGCGCGCATCTCTGCGTGTGCGGCCTGCTCCTTCTCGTAGTAGGCCGGCGACGGGAAGTCCCACCAGCCGGTGGCGAAGGGACCGGCGGCATCGCGCGAGACGATCACTTCGACGAGGGCCGGACCGCCGCATTCGAGCGCCGCCTTCAGGCTGCTTTCGAGGTCCTCGTCCTTCTCCACCTTCCACGCCTGAAGGCCGAAGGCCTTGGCGGAGGCCGTGATGTCGGCGGAATAGGGCGCGCCGTTACCGGCGTGGTGGTTGAACTCGGAGGCGATGTGGCGGCCCATGAACTTGCGCTGTCCGCCGCGGATCGACATGTAGCCCTGGTTGTTCAGCACGAGGAACACGACATTGATGCCGTTCATGACGGCCGTGCCCATTTCCGGCAGCGACATCATGAAGTCACCATCGCCGACGATGGCGACGACCTGCCGGTCCGGGCAGGCGAGCTTGGCGCCAAGCGCTGCCGGCACCGCCCAGCCCATCGGCGAATAGGAACCGGAGGTGAGATGCGTACGGGGTTCGTAGATCGGGAAGCTCTGCTTGACCGAGCCCTGCGTATTGCCCGAGCCGACGACGACGATGCCGTTTCGATCGAGCACCTTGCGAAGCGCCATCAACGGGCGCTGCGAGGTGAAGGGCGTCTCGCGGCTGTTTTCGCGCGGCTCGACCTGGGCGCGCCATTCGGCCTTGGCCTTCTGCACGTCGGCGAGGAAGGTCTCGCGACGCGAAAGCATCTTCTGCGAGTCCGCATCGGAAATCAGCGAGAGAATCGCCTCCAGCGTCACCTTGGCATCGGCGACGATGCCGACTTCCGTCTCGTAGTTCTTGCCGATCTCGCGCGGGTCGAGGTCGATATGGATGAGTTTGGCCGAGGGGATCGAGAAGGAGACGCCCTTGGCATAGGAGGAGGCCGACCAGTCGGTGAAGCGGCAGCCGACCGAAACGACGACGTCGGCCGATGCGGTGATCTTGTTGCCGCAGGTCGTGCCCGTCTGGCCGACGGCGCCGATGAACAACTGGTGATCTTCGGAAATGGCGCCCTTGCCGTTCCAAGTGATCGAGACGGCGGCACCGAGCTTTTCGGCAAGGCGCGTCAGTTCTGCCGATGCATTGGCCGTGATCGCGCCGCCGCCGGCAACGATGACCGGGCGCTCGGCGGAGAGAAGAACCTTCAGCGCGGCTTCAATGGCCTTCGGATCCGGATAGGCGACGCCGACCGGCAGGCGCTTGCCGAGCGGATGGATGGTGACATCCGCCGCCTCGACCTGAACGTCCATCGGGACTTCGACATGAACCGGACCCGGGCGGCCCGTCAGCAACTCGCTGAAGGCACGGTGCATAATGCTTGGGAGGACCTGCACCGAATTGGCCTGCCAGGCGCGCTTGGTCACCTGCTCGGTGATGCGCGGAAAGGCATTGTCCTGCTGGCGTTCCAGCTCCTGCATAGTGCCGTGGCCATGCATATAGGTCTGGGGCGAGCCGGAAACGTAGAAGAGCGAAGTGGAATCGCAATAGGCGGTTGCAAGGCCAATGATCGTGTTGGCCGCGCCCGGACCGACCGAGGTGGAGCAAGCCATCGGCTTGCCGCAGGCGCGGTAGTAGCCGTCGGCCATGTGAACCGCGCTCTGCTCGTGCATCACCTGGATGAAGGGGATTTCCGATCCCTCCTGCAGGAACGCGTCGAACAGCGACCAGATGCCGTGGCCGGGCACGCCCGCCACATATTCGACGCCATATTCCTTCAACGCTTTCGCGACGACTTGACCACCTGTCAGCTTCATTGATCGACCCTCTGAAATCTCGTTATCTTGTGAGCAGGACGGGGACGCCCTCCAGCGATAGGCTTATTCTTCCGCCGAGCGGGGCAAACTCGCAAGTTCGCAGCCATCGAAACACTGACGCGAGATGACGCACTTCAAAAGCAGTTTTGCGTCAGGGTTCATGATCGCGACGGCCGCGCCGCCGCCGACGCGGTCAATTTGCAGCGGTCCGCTGGCATCCCGGTGGCGAGCGGCAGGTGATCCAGAACAACGCCCTCCTTCGCAAAGTGAAGCTGGAGCCGCGCCATCATGCGAATAAATTAATTCCGGCGCGCACTTTTTTCGCGGCGCGCGCTATGGCTTTCTCAGAACACGGACAGACAAAAGAGGCACCGCCGTGCAGAACCTGAGCAGAGACCTGGCTTTCGCAGACGACTTCATTTCCGCAACGCTTATCGAGAACGTCGCGGACTATGACGTGACGGACGCCGTCGTGGTCAATATCAGCCCCTCCCCGATGATCACCGGCGACGAACATCCCGCCATCGTACCGGCGTGGAAGTCGACCTGGCTGAAGGGCGGCCGCATCCGCTCGGCGGATCGCGCCGCGATCATCAAGGTCGTCAGGCCGACCAATCTCGGTGGCTGCATGTTTCGTGGCTGGGACTGGCTGGGCAACCGCATCCGCAGCTTTCCCCGCGACACGCCGCTCTACATATCGGCGCAGGACGAGATCGGCACCGTCACCCTCGATCCCCGCGTCTTCACCAATGAACGCGCGGCAGCCGAAGCGCCGCAGACCTTCACGCTGAAGCTCAATCTTTGGTGGTCGCCCGGCGACACGGATTGCTTCATCCATAACGAGCACCCGTTCCTGGAAACGCACACGCAGATCCATGGGTCGGGTCGCATGCAGAAATTCAAGGCGCGCGACGCAGCGACGCTCTATGAGGACGTGGTGATGCCGATCGGCTATTCGCACGATCCCTTCTGCCGGGTCACCGGCGAGAACCAGTGGACCTATCCCTGGCACCGCTACTATGCGGATACCGACAGCGTCTGGCTCGCCGTCGAACTGCACCCCTGACGGCGGCCTTCAACTCATCTGGATCATGTCGGAGCCGTCGCCGAGATATTGCAGTGCCTCGCGCGGAATGCTGGGATCATTGCGGTCCATTACCGTCAGCTCCTTGAGATGCTCGCGGCGCAGCAAGCCAGGCCCCCGGTAGTGCAGCGCGACCTTCGTGGAATAGGGCTGGCGGAAAACGGTCGCAGCAATGCCGCTGGAAATTCCGAACATGAAGCGCTTGGCGTTCCGCTTGACCTGCGCATAGACGCCAAACGTCAATTCGTTCGACTGGATGCCCTCGAAATCCGCGGTGAAGAGGCGATCGGCGACGGGGAAGCAGAAGCCGTAATATTTGAAGACATATTCCGTCTTCTTCGGGTCGTCGAAGCTCGGGAAACGCTCGACATAATAGTGCTGGAGGAATTCCTTGTTGCGATAGATGCAGAAGGCCGAGCGCAGCACGAAGCCCTTATAGATCGAGGAAAACTGATAGCGGTCGTAGATCCCGACGATGTCGTTGTGATCGGCATTGTTCTCCACGATCATCTCCGACACGAAGCGCGAGAACTCCGGCAGTTGGCGGGCGGTCGCCATCGCATGGAAGAAGTTGCCTTCCACCAGCGTGCGGAACTCCTCCGGGTCGGCAAAGAGCATGGCGACGCTGAGGCCGAAATAGTTCGCGATGATCCTCAGATTGGCCGCCGACGGCACATGCGCGCCCGACAGGTACTTGTTGAACTGCTGCCGGTTGACATTGATCTTGCGGCAGACGGCGGCCACGGAGCCGTGCTGCTCGCACAGCGTTCTCAGGTTCGCCGCCAGGGCGGCCCCATCTCTTCCCAGCTGTTCCATTAAAGCCCCCGGCATGACGCACTGTGACGCTGATTGTACTTCATATCGCTAAAGACATCAATTGTCTGCGAAGTTGTAGCGCGCTTGGCGACCGGTCAATCTCCGGATGATGAAGAGGAGGACGTGCGGTGCATTCCGGGGAAGAACTTGGATGGTCGGTCATGGGCACCGGCACCATTGCAACCGAGCACATGGTGGCGGCGATCCGTTCGGTCGGGCATCAGCCCCTGTGGGTCGTCAGTCGGAACCGGCAATATGCGACACATTTCTCGCAGGACATGCAGATAGCCGGCATCGCCGTCGATGCGCGGCCGGCCCTTCGCGATCCGCGCGTCCAATTTGCTTATGTCAGCGCCGCCCGCGACCGTCGCAAGCACTATATCCTGGCCGCGGCGGCGGCGCGAAAACACGTCCTGTGCGACGGCCCGATTGCCGGCAACAGCCGCATCGCGGCAAACTTGGCCGAAGAATGCAGGAAGGCCGGCATCCTCCTGGCCCTCAACCAGCCATTCCGCACCCTCTCGCCGCACCAGACCATGCGCCGGCTGCTGCAGGATGGCGAGATCGGCACGCTGCAGTCGCTTCTCATCGCGCGGGGCGCACCATTTCAACTCCCGCCCAACCGTCACATCGACGAGACGATGGATCGCGGCGCCGCCCTTCTTGAAATATCCGTCGACAGCATCGATCTGGCACGATTTCTCACCGGTCAGGAACCGGCGGCGGTGACTGCCCTTTCGTCCGTGCCAGGCGGCGCCGACGGCGACCAGATATCCTACGCGATCCGCCTGTCCGGTGGCGCGCTCTTTCAATCCTACGAGAGTTTCACGACCGCGGAGTTCGAAAGTATCGTCATGCTCGCCGGTGACCGTGGCACGCTCACTGCGCACGGAACCCTTAGCGGCAGAGGGACCGGTGCCCTTGTGCGCCGCCTCAACGGCCGGAACGAGCTTATTCCGGTGCGCGAACGCGACCAGCACATGACCACGATCGAGGCATTCCTCGCCCTGCCCCAAGGCTCGGGCACATGGATGTCGCTTGCCGACGACAACGTCATCGCTCTGCGCGCCGCCGAAGCCGTCCAGGCAGCGGCACGCAGGCGCCACGTTTCCGTCAGCAGCCCGTAATGAACGAACAGAGGAAGCCGGCAGCCATGACCAGAACCCAGAACCAACTCATCTTTCATTCGATGGCATCCAAATCGAACACCTTGGCCATCGACATCGAAATCGCCCGTACTATCGGGTTCGATGGCCTTGAAACCTCCGGCAACAAGATCGGCGCGTTTCTCGATGCCGGCTTCACCGTGCCGGAGTTGAAGGCGCGCCTCGACGGCCTTTTCCTCCCCGGCATCGGCTTTCTGATCGATCTGGAACGACAGGGCGACGCCCGTCGGCAGATGCTGCGCGAAGCCGAACAACTTTGCGTGTTGGCATCCGCGGCGGGCGCGAGAGGGATCGAAGCCATCACCGGTCCTTTGGATATCCGCGTTTTCGAGCCGGGCGCCGCGGAGCGCTATCCACATCTCTACCGCGGCCTGATCGACCTGCCAAAAGATATCCAGACCGAACAGACGGCCGCCAACCTTCAGGCCGTGGCCGACATCGCCGCCTCCCACGGACTAATCGTCTATCTCGAAGCCCTGTCGTGGACGCCGCTCAACACAATGGATGCGCAACAGCGGATCCTCGACTTGTGCAAGCGGGACAATGTACGGATCGTCATCGACTTCTGGCACTCCTATACCTCGGGGGATACGCCGGAGCAGATCGCACGACTGGACAAGGACCTGATCTACGGTGTGCACCTCTGCGATTCCCTGCCCTATACCGGCGGCATACCGAACGAACCGCTGCTGCGCGACGTCCCCACCGGACAGGGCGTCCTCGACCTTCAAAGCTGGGTAGATGCCGTGAAATCGACGGGCTATGACGGCTGGTGGAGCTGCGAACTGTTCTGCAACCGGCAGCATCAGGACAACAGCTTTGCCGTGGCGCGCGATCTGAAAGCCCTCATGGAGCGCCTGATTCCGGCATGACCGATGGGTTCGTCGACCCGCTTGCTAGAGATCGGGTCGCCCTTGCCATGGCCGTGTCGAACCGGGGAAGCCTCTGCTGCAAAATGGGTGCGAAGCCATGCCGGAACGCTATATCGCACCGTGCGGATTATGAACAAAAAATACGAAATAAAGCACGCCACATCGCTCTATTATAATGGCGGATAATCCCTTTTACCGGGCCATTCTTTTGCAAGGCCCGGCTTTAAAACGGGCAGGTCCGCTCTGCATCTTCGCATCTGCCGGCAACGGCAACTGATCACCACGCTTTGCAGTCTTAAGGTTATTGCATACGCCTGTTCCGGCGCTTTGCGACACTTTTCCCCGCCACCTCACGCGCCAAGGCGAGAAAAGCCTTAACGCCGGCGGATAGATTTCGGCGGCCGGGATAATACAGGCAGAGCCCTGGAAAGGGCGGCGTCCAATCCTCCAGCACGCGGACCAGACGGCCTGCCTCTATATCGGCGAGGACGCCTTGCTCCATGAAGCAACCAATGCCGATATTCTCCATGACGGCGGTTCGCGCGAGGCTTACTTCGTCGAGCATGATAGGCCCCCGCACGTCGATCTGAACCGTCTCCCCGTCCTTCTCGAAACGCCATCGGAAAAGCGCGCCGTCCGGCAAGCGCACACGGATGCATTTGTGGCCGAGAAGGTCCGGTGGGACACGCGGTTTTCCGTTGTGCCTGAAATAGTCGGGAGACCCGACGATAGCATATCGCTGCGGGCGGCCGAGTGGGACCGCGATCATGTCGCTGGGAACCAGGCCGGCAACCCGCACGCCTAGATCAAAACCATCGGCAACGATATCGATCAACCGCCCTTCGGTCACCAGGTCGACGTTCATGTCCGGATAGCGACGAAGAAATTCGATGACGAGCGGCGAGATGATTTCGCGCGCGGCAAACGGAGCGGCGTTGATCCGTATCGTCCCCGAGGGCGTCTCCCGTTGGGATCGCACCATATCCAATGCGCCATGGATATCCTGAAGTGCAGGCCCCACCCGTTCCACGAACAGCCTGCCGGCATCGGTCAGCGAGACGCTGCGCGTCGTGCGATTGAACAGGCGCACGCCAAGATTTGCCTCGAGCTTTCCGATGGCATGGCTCAGCGCGGTCGTGGACATCCCGAGATCGATGGCGGCCGCTCGAAACGTTCTCCTGCGCGCAATTGCGATGACGGCATTCAGGTCGTTCAGGCCAGCGCGCTCCATTGTCCCGATTCGTTCAATTAGTCATCCCGTTTTATCCCACTTATTCATACAATCGTCGAGCCTTATCTAGGAGGAACATGCAGATGAGGAAGAAGCGATGGATATGCCTGACGTTGTGAAAGCCTATTTCGACGCCGACAGGCGCAACGACCCGGATGCCCTGGCTGCGGTGTTCTCCGCGAGCGCCGTGGTTAAGGACGAGGGCTCCCGCCATGAAGGTGTGGGCGCAATCCGTAGCTGGTGGGTGGCAGCAAAGAAAAAGTACCATCACGTCGCCGAGCCCATCGAGACGAAAGGTGCGGGTGACAACGTTTCCGTCCGTGCGACGGTGACGGGACAATTTCCCAACAGCCCCGTGACGCTCGATTTTTCCTTCACCGTCAAGGACGACAGGATCGTCGGACTGGAGATTGGCTGATGACCGGATTTCTCACGTTGAAAGGCAAACGCGCCCTCATCACCGCTGGAACGAAAGGCGCGGGCGCCGCGACCGTCGAACTGTTCCGGGCGCTTGGTGCGCAGGTGGTCACGACCGCCCGCGCCCGGCCCGAGGCCCTGCCTGAAGAGCTCTTCATTGCTGCCGATCTCACCACCGAGGAAGGTTGTGCCGCCGTGGCCCAGGCCACGCGTGAGCGGCTTGGCGGCGTCGACATCATCGTGCATATGCTCGGCGGCTCCTCGGCGCCGGGCGGCGGCTTTTCGGCGCTGACCGATGCCGAGTGGCACAAGGAGCTGTATCTCAATCTCTTCCCTGCCATCCGGCTTGATCGGCAGCTTGTTCCGGAAATGGTCGCTCAGGGATGTGGCGTCGTGATCCATGTCTCTTCCATCCAGAGGGTCCTCCCCCTGCCGGAGTCGACGACTGCCTATGCGGCGGCGAAGGCCGCGCTTTCGACCTACAGCAAGGCCCTGTCGAAAGAGGTGTCTCCCAAGGGCGTGCGCGTGGCGCGGGTGTCGCCGGGCTGGATCGAGACCGAGGCGGCGGTGCGTCTGGCCGAACGCCTGGCAGAGCAGGCCGGCACCGACTATGAGGGCGGCAAGAAGATCATCATGGATGCGCTCGGCGGCATTCCGATGGGCCGGCCGGCAAAGCCGCACGAAGTCGCCAACCTCATCGCCTTCCTTGCCTCCGACCGAGCTTCGGCGATAACGGGGACGGAATACATCATCGATGGCGGAACCGTGCCGACAGTATAGGCGCAACCCGCCGAGGGGCAGGACGCAGCCTGGAAAAAATCAGTTCAGGCCGTCTTCCCATGCGTTTGGCGGTGGATAATCGCCCTCCAGCGTGCAACCGGCACAAAAGCTGCGACAAACAACAGGAGCGCCGCAGCGAGCAGCAGCGCCGAACCCGGCCGCTCCAACAGCACCAGCGCATCACCGCGCGACAAAAGCATGGTGCGGCGAAAATACTCCTCCATCATTGGCCCGAGTACGAAACCGATGAGCTGCGGCGCGGGCTCGAAACGGTCGAGCCGCACCCAGAGGCCGATCAGCGGAATGTTCAGCTCCAGCAGGAAGACATTGCCGATGAGGAAGCTGACCACCAGGAGGCCCCAGAAGAGGCGCAGATGCTCCTCGACGATGCGCGGGCCGGGATGCCGACCAGCGTGCGGCAGAAAGAGGCGATCGCCGTCATGACGAGCGCGACGCCCGCCCAGCCCACGCCCGCAGCCCGAAGTACAACCACGCCGCCGTGCCGGCCGTCTGCCACCGCATCATGGTGCATGCGAGCCTTCGCGCCGGCGCCGAAGGACGCGCGCGTCTGCGCCGGATCGAGGCCGTCAACGCGGCGATCGGTAGCCTTTAGGCGGGCCGGACAAAACGGTTTTGCGCTGCGATTGTGGCGCCAAGCCCCACTTTTCTCTCATTTCGACCTCGACTAATATTCCCTTTCACCTCCCGGAGCAGTTCCTCGTGAAATTCGTGTTCTTCTCTCCGCACTTTCCCGCCAACAATGCCGACTTCTGCGATCGCCTCCGGCAGGCCGGCGCCACGATCCTGGGGATCGGCGACGCGCCCTTCGACCGCCTCGCCCCGAAGCTCAAGAACGCCCTCAGCGAATATTACCGCATCGCGGACATGGAGAATGCCGACCAGGTGCTGCGCGCCATGGGCCATTTCATCCATCGCTGGGGCCGCATCGAACGGTTCGAATCGCTCAACGAGCACTGGCTGGAGCAGGACGCGGCGATCCGCACCGATTTCAACATTCCCGGCATCCGCAGCGATTTCATCGAGAACCTCAAGCACAAGTCGAAGATGAGCGCCTTCTTCAAGAAGGCCGGCGTCGAGACGATCCGCCAGCACGGCTATGTCGACCGGGCCGGCGTGGAGGCCTTCATCGCCGAGGTCGGCTATCCCATCGTGATCAAGCCGGACCAAGGCTCGGGCGCCAGCAACACGCTGAAGATCAGCGACAAGGGCGACCTCGACGCCTTCGAGGCGGCGAAAAAGCCCGGCGTGCGTTATGTCGCCGAACAGTTCATCGACGGCATCATACTGACCTATGACGGACTGGTGAACCGCGACGGCGAGATCGTCTTCGCCGCCAGCCACCGTTTCGAGCAGAGCATCATGGGCGTGGTCAACGCCGATTCCCACCTCAACTACTATTGCCTGCCCTTTGTCGATCCCGCAGTGGAAAAGGCCGGCCGCGCCGCCGTCAAGGCCTTCGGCATTCGCGAAAAGTTCTTCCATATCGAGTTCTTCCAGACGCGGGCGGATGGGCGCATCGTGGCGCTGGAGGTCAACATGCGCCCGCCCGGCGCCTGGATGACCGACGCCATCAACTACTCCTACGATATGGACGTCTATCGCGAATGGGCCGGCATGGTCGTCAACAACAAGGTCGCCGGCCCCTTCACGGGGCGCTACTATACCGGCTATGCCAGCCGCAAGAATCACATTCGCTACGTCAACGACCACGGGGCGATTCTGGCGGCCCATGGCAAGAAGATCGTGCATTGCGCGCCGATCGAGGATGTGTTCAGCCGGGCTATGGGCAATTTCGCCTATCAGTTCCGTTCGGAAGATTTTGAAGAGGTGAAAGCCATCGTGCGCTTCATCCAGGATGTGGAGCGTTAATACGGTGCAGGTCGACTATCAGAAGCGCTTCAGCCATCACCTCGGGCGGGAGATGGAGTTCAAGACCTACGGCCATGCCGGCCGGCCGGTGCTCGTCTTCCCCACATCCAACGGACGCTTCTACCAGTACGAGGATTCAGGCGGCGTCAACGCGCTCGCCGATCGCATTAACGCCGGCGAAATCCGGCTCTGGACCGCCGACGGCATCGACGGCGAGAGCTTCTTTTCCAACGGCCACGACCTTCCGGCCCGCATCGCCCGCCACGAATCCTATTTCCGCTACATCAACGACGAATTGCTGCCGGAGATCCTTGCCGCCGGCGGCGGCTTGCCGATCCTGTCGGGCTGTTCGATGGGCGCCTTCCACGCCAGCAACTTCCTGTTCCGCTTCCCCGACCGCGCCGCCGGCGTCATCGCGCTGAGTGGCGTCTACTCCACTCGGCATTTCTTCGGCGATGCACTGGACGGCCAGATCTACTTCAACTCGCCGGTGAACTATCTCGCAGGAATGCCCGAAGGCGATCTCCTCGACCGGATCCGCTCGCGCCGCCTCTTCTTCTGCTGCGGCCAGGGCGCCTGGGAGGAGCAGATGATCGAGGACACCCGTCACCTGGAGGCCGTGTTGCGCGAGAAGGGCATTCCCGCCTGGGTCGATTTCTGGGGGCCGGACGCGAGCCACGACTGGCCGTGGTGGCATAAGCAGATCGCGTATTTCTTCGGCAAGTGGCTGGAAATGTAAGCCACTCCGGCAGGGGAGGTGCCGGAGTGGCTTTGCTCAGAACAACGCCGCGACCTTGTCGGCGATCGCGTGTCCGAGCGTGATGTTGGTCTCGGCGGAGAAGTGGATGCCATCCACGCCGTCGGTCGAGACGTGGTCTCCGGCCGACAGGTACTCGACCTTCATGAAATCGGCGAGCGCCTTAGACTTTTCATAGCCGTCGCCGAACATGCCCTCGAACCAAAGGTCCGGCATGGGGTAAGCGGCGATGGGGTGCCGGATAGGGCGCGCCGACGCCGACCACGAGTTTGCCTATGCCGTCTGCTGCTTCTCCTCCTTCATCCCGGCCAGTATCTGTACGGCGCTGTACGATCTCGTCCGAGAAGAAATCCCACCATCGACGAAATCGTCGGCAAGACCTATGCTGCCCCCAAGGCAGTCGGCGCGGCAAGCCTGCCGTTCAGCTCGCGCTTCATGGTGAAATGAGGCCGCGGGGTTCCCTCGTCGCGCCCAACTGCATGTTGGTGTTGCCGTGAAGCGCGTTGCGTGGTCTCAGAACTGCGCGTATCGTCGCGCGCAATATCCTCCTTCACATGTTCGTTGATTCCGTTGGCCGACCTGCGCAACCTTCCCCTGCCGACGCTGCGAACCTTCGAGGCGGCCGCGCGCCATCAGAGCCTTGCCAAGGCGGCGGCCGAGCTTCACCTGACCGACAGCGCGGTCAGCCATCAGATCCGCCGTCTTGAAGAGGCGCTCGGCTGCGAACTCTTCGCCAAGGCTGGGCGCGGCGTGGCGCTGACGGACGCTGGCCGCATCCTCGCAAAGACGGTGTCCGCCGCACTTCAGGAAATCCTCGCCGCCACGATGCGCCTCTCCGACGCGAGCCAGGTCGGCGGGCGGCTCGACGTCGCGTGTCCGCCCATGTTCGCCAACACTTGGCTTGCCCGGCACATCAGCGATTTCTGCCAGGACCATCCCTCGATCGAATGCCATATCCGCCTGGTCGAGAACCAGCGCGTGCACGAACTCGGCGACATCGATGTCGGCATCTCCTTCGGCCCGGGTGGATGGGCGGACCGCTGGTCCGCGCTTCTTGCGCATGTCAACGTCACGCCGGTTTGCAGCCCGCTGCTGTTCGAGCGCATTGGCGGATCGATCACCCAACCAGCCGATCTTCGCCACTGCCTGTTGCTGCACTGGGACGACGGGTCCGAATGGCGGCGGTGGTTTTCCGAAGCCGGCGAGCCTGATCTCGCCCAGCAGGCTCGTCATCTCTATTGCAGCGACCTCGGCATGGCGATCGACCTTGCGATCCACGGCACCGGCGTTGCGCTGGTGAGCGACACGCTGTCGGCGTCGGACCTCAAGCGCGGCGTGCTGATCAAACCCTTCTCCTTTTCTATCGACGCTTTCGGCGGCTGGCATGTGGTCTGCAACAATGCGAGCCTTGGCCGATCCGTGACGCGGCTTTTCCTGCGCTGGCTGCTTGCACGCTTCGGTCGCGATGCCTCCTGGGACACTCTTCCCTGACGGGTTTCGCCGACGCGAAAGCTGACGGGAAATCATAAATTATTCCATTGGCTTCGCGGCTAAGTGCCATAGGGCCGATCGATACATGATTTCACATCATGTATCGGGTGAAGAATCGTCATTTGCGCAAAATGCAGCCATGTCCCTAGATGGCAAAAGAATTGAGCGGAAGAGCGGTTCGAGCCGCCTCGCCAAGAGGGATCCGATGCTGAAACTCAGCGCGACAGACATTCACAAGTCCTATGGGGCGCATGAGGTGCTGAAGGGCGTTTCGCTCCAGGCGAAAGCCGGTGACGTCATCAGCGTCATCGGTGCCAGCGGCTCCGGCAAGAGCACGTTCCTGCGCTGCATCAACTTCCTGGAGCGCCCGAGTGCCGGCACCATCGCCATCGACGGCGAGGTGCTGGCAACGGTCAAGGATCGCGACGGCATGCTGCGGGCGAATGACCGGCACCAGTTGCGCCGCATGCGCAGCCGGCTTGCCATGGTCTTCCAGAATTTCTGCCTCTGGTCGCATATGTCGGTGCTGTCGAATGTCGCCGAAGCGCCGGTCAGCGTGCTCGGCCTTTCGCGCAAGGACGCGATCGAGCGGGCGAAGGCCAACCTGGCGAAGGTCGGCCTCAACCATGAGGTCCTGGAGAAATACCCCTCCCATCTTTCCGGCGGCCAGCAGCAGCGCGTGGCGATCGCGCGCGCGCTCAGCATGAACCCGGACGTCATGCTTTTCGACGAGCCGACATCGGCGCTCGATCCGGAGCTCGTCAGCGAGGTCCTGCGCGTCATGCAGGCACTTGCGGAGGAAGGGCGCACGATGATCGTGGTCACGCACGAGATGGGCTTTGCGCGCCACGCCTCCAGCCGCGTTGTCTACCTCCACCAGGGACGGGTGGAGGAAGAGGGCACGCCGGACGTCATCTTCACCCAGGCGAAAAGCCCGCGGTTGCAGCAGTTCCTGGCCGGCCGGCTCCAGCACTAAACGCCGGCGATCCCCAAAATCCAGACAATAACCAAACCCGAGAGGACGGAACAATGAAGGCTATGCTCAAATCCCTGTGCGCCACCATGATCGTGGCCGCGACCCTGACGACGGCCCAGGCCGCCGAGACGCTCGACATCGCGACCGACGCCACATTCCCGCCGTTCGAATATATCGATTCCGAAGGCAAGCTCGTCGGCTACGACATCGAGCTGATGCAGGCTGTCTGCGAGGCCGCGCAACTCGACTGCAACATCTTCAACGCCGCCTGGGACGGCATGATCCCCGGCCTGATCGACGGCAAGTACGACGCGCTGATCTCGCAGCTCACCGTCACCGAAAAGCGCCGCCAGGTCATCGCGTTCAGCGATATCTACGACCGCCCGATCTTCCGTTTCGTCGCCAAGAAGGGTGCCGCGCTCGACATCACGCCCGAGGGACTTGCCGGCAAGACGATCGCCGTGCAGACCGGTACGCCGATGGACGCCTATGTCACCAGCCACTATCCGACGGCGACGATCACGCGCTACGACACCGGCAGCGCGCCCTATCTGGAGCTTACGGCCGGCCGCGCCGACCTGCATATCAGCTACCAGGCCCAGGTCATTCATGGCTTCCTGAACAGCGATGCGGGCAAGGATTTCGAGCTCGTCGGGCCGCAATTGACCGGCGCGGACGCCAAGGAGTTCGGCGAAGGGGTGGCGATCGCCATCAATAAGAAGAACGAGGCCCTTGTCGAAAGCGTCAACAAGGGCCTCGCCATCATCCGCGAGAACGGCAAGCTCGACGCCATCAACGCCAAATATTTCGGTCAATGACGGGCATGGTCGCCGCATTCACCGCGACCATCCTGGCAGCGGGGTCGACGACCCTGCTGCTGGCCGTGGCCTCGCTCGTCGTGGCGACAATCCTCGGCATGGGGGCCGCCTTCGCCAAGCTTTCCGGCAACCGGCTGCTCAGGACGATTGCCTCGGCCTACACCTTCGTGGTGCGCGGCATTCCCGACCTCGTCGTCATGCTGCTGATCTATTACAGCCTGCCGGCCCTGCTCAACCAGTGGATCGACGCGATGGGTATCGACGCGCGCGTCGAGTTCCCCCCAATCGTCGCCGGCATCGCCACGCTCGGGCTGATCTTCGGCGCCTATATGACGGAAACGTTCAAGACGGCGTTGCAGAACATTCCCAAGGGGCAGATCGAAGCGGCGATCGCCTATGGCCTGACGCGGCGGCGCATGTTCGTCTGCATCATCCTGCCGCAGCTCATCCGTCTCGCCCTGCCCGGCTTCACCAACAACTGGCTGGTGCTCGCCAAGGCGACGGCGCTGGTGTCGCTGATCGGGCTGCAGGACGTGATGTTTCGCGCGAAGGGCGCCGCGGAGGCGACCGGCATGCCCTTCACCTTCTATCTCATCGCCGCCGGGTTCTATCTGTTCGTGACCGTCTTTTCCCTCATCCTACTGGCGCTGCTGGCGCGCCGCTTCGAGATCGGCCTTCGGGAGCTTGCGCCATGAACTGGGACGTCATCGCCGAAAACCTTCCCCTTTACGCCGAAGGGGCAAAGCTGACGCTGCTTCTCGCGGTCGTTTCGCTGGCCCTGTCCTTCGTGCTCGCCGTGCCGCTGGCCTTCCTGCGCAACAGCCGGGTTCCAGCGGTGCGTTACGCAATCCTCGGCTACACGCTGGTCTTCCGCGGCACGCCGCTCTTGGTGCAGCTATTCCTCGTCTATTTCGGCCTCGCCCAGTTCGAGCTCATCCGCGCCAGCGTGTTCTGGCCGTGGCTTTCGAGCCCGATGGTCTGCGTACTTCTGACTTTCGTGCTCAACACGACCGCATACAGCACGGAGATCTTCGCCGGCGGGCTGCGCCACATTCCGGTGGGCGAGATCGAGGCGGCGCGGGCCTATGGCATGTCGCGCCGGGCACAGGCCTTTCGCATCCTCATTCCCGGCATGCTGACCCGGTCGCTGCCGCTCTACGGTAACGAGATGATCATGATGCTGCACGCCACCGCGCTCGCCAGCACCGTGACCCTGCTTGAGACGACCGGCGTCGCGCGCAGTATCACCCTCAACTATTACATCCAGTTCGAGCCCTATGTGACGGCCGCCGCGATCTACCTCACGCTGACATTCGTGCTGGTCTCCGGCTTCCAGCTCATCCAGCGGCGCTGGGCCGGCTACCTCGAAAGCCGGATCGGCTGATCGCCGCCGCCCTCATCCATCCAGAGTATTTTCCGGCTTAACGCCGCAACACAGGAGGACCATCCATGAATGAAAAGCCCGATCTCGGCGCGCTCTTCGGCGCGGCTGCCGAAACCGCGACCTTCCTCGGCCTTGCGGCCTGCGACAACCTCGACGCGCTCTCCGCGCCCGTGGCGCTGATCGGCGCGCCCTGCGCCACGCCCTATGCCTCGGTCGGCGCCTATTGCCGCAACGCGCCGGACGCCTTGCGCAAGGCGACGGGTGCACTGACCGCCAATGTCGACCGCCACGACTTCGATCACGGCGGCCCCGTCTTCCCGGCACCACACTTGCGGCCCGTCGACTGCGGCAACCTGCCCTTCGACGAAGCCGACACCGCCGGCAATCGCAAGAAGATCGCCGAGGCCGTCAGCAAGGTGCGCGCGCAGGGCGCCGTGCCGGTGCTCATCGGCGGCGACGATTCCATCCCGATCCCGATGATCGAGGCGATCGGCGCTTCGGCCGGCGACCAGAAATTCACGATCCTGCAGATCGATGCCCATATCGACTGGCGCGAAATCCACATGGGCGAGCGCCTGGGCCTGTCCTCCACCATGCGCCGCGCATCGGAAATGCCGCATGTCGAGCGGATCATCCAGGTCGGCGCGCGCGGCATCGGCTCGGCGGCGACGAGCGACTACGAGGATGCGCTCGCCTGGGGCGTCACGTTCGTGACCGCCTACGAGCTGCATCGGCAGGGCGTCCACGCCGTGCTCGATCTCATCCCGGAAGGCAGCAACATCATCATCTGCATCGACGCAGATGCGCTCGACCCGTCGATCGTCCCGGGCGTCATCGGCCGCGCGCCGGGCGGCCTCAGCTATTACCAGGCCGTCGATCTCATCAAGGGCGCCGCCGGGCGCGGCCGGATCGCCGCCATGGATTTCGTCGAGTTCATGCCGGAACGGGACGTCGACGGCATCGGCGCGCTGACCTTCGCCCGCCTGATCACGACGGCGCTCGGCGTTCTGGTTCGCCAGGCGGCATAACCAACGGCCTGCCGGTACGCCCGGCAGGCCCTCAAACGTCGCGCCGAAAACCTTCGCTGGCGGCGAGAAGGCCGCGGGTGTAATCCTGCGTCACCTTGCGCGCCGCGAGATCCGTGGCGGTGAGCTGTTCCACCGTGCGGCCGTTCTGCATGACCATCAGGCGGTTGCACATGTGGGTAATGACGGCGAGGTCGTGGCTGACCATGACGAAGGTGAGATTGCGGGCGGTGCGCAGCTGTTCGAGCAGGTTCAGCACTTCGGCCTGCACCGAGGCATCGAGCGCCGACGTCGGTTCGTCCAGCAGCAGGATGGAGGGTTCGAGGATCAGCGCGCGGGCGATCGCCACGCGCTGGCGCTGGCCACCGGAAAGCTGGTGGGAATAGCGGAAGCGGAAACCGGAGCCGAGCCCCACCTCGTCCAGCGCCCGCACGATGCGGCCTTCGGCATCGTCAAAACCGTGGATCGCTAGCGGTTCGAGCAGCAGCCGGTCGACCGTCTGGCGCGGGTGCAGCGAACCATAGGGGTCCTGAAAGACCATTTGGACCTTGCGATAGAACGCCTTGTCGCGTTTGCCGCCGAGGACCTTGCCGTCGACCGTGATGGTGCCGGCAGAAGCGGGCGCAAGGCCGGCAACCGCGCGCAACAGCGTCGACTTGCCGGAACCGGATTCACCGACCAGCCCGAAGGAGCCGCCGGGCGCGACGGACAGGCTCACATCCTCCAGTGCCACGAAATCGTCGAAGGCGACACCAAGCCCGTCGATGGCGAGAGCCGGCGTCATGTTCTCCACTCCGGCCTGCGGTCGAGCACCGGCAGCGGGTGCCGGTCGGCGCCGATCTCGGGCATGCAGTTGAGCAGGCCGCGGGTATAGGGGTGCCGGGCTTCGGAAAGCCTTGCCGCTGGCAGCTCCTCCACGATGCGGCCGGCATACATGACGATGACGCGGTCGCAGAAGGAGGAGACGAGCCGCAGGTCATGCGAGATGAAGATCAGGCCCATGCCCCGATCGGCAACCAGCCGGTTGAGGATCGCGAGCACGTCGAGCTGCACCGTCACGTCGAGCGCCGAGGTCGGCTCGTCAGCGATCAGGAGTTCGGGGTCGGCAATCAGCATCATGGCGATCATCGCGCGCTGGCCCATGCCACCGGAAACCTCATGGGGATAAAGACCGAAGACGCGCTCGGGATCGCGGATCTGCACGGCCGCGAGCATGTCGAGTGCGCGTTTTCGAGCCTCCGCCCGCCCGACCCGCTCGTGCGTGCGGAGCGTCTCGACGATCTGGCGGCCGATGGTCATGACCGGGTTCAGCGAATATTTCGGGTCCTGCAAAATCATCGCTATGCGCTTGCCGCGCAGCGCCCTTCTCTCGGCTTTCGAGGCCTTGAGGAGGTCGATGCCGCTGAATTCCAAGCGTTTCGCATCGATTACGCCATGCTCGGCGGTGAGCCCCATGATGGCGCGGCCGGTTTGCGACTTGCCGGAGCCAGATTCGCCGACGATGCCGAGCCGCTCGCGCCCGAGCGTGAAGGAGACGCCGCGCACGGCCTCGATGACGCCGGTGCGGGTCGGAAAGGAAACACGCAGATCCTCAACGTCAAGCAACGCACTCATTGGCCGCTCCCACGCGGATCGAGCGCATCGCGAAGGCCATCGCCGAGCAGATTGAAGCCGAGGCTGACGACGAGGATGGCAAAGCCCGGTGCGGCGGCGACCCACCATTGATCGAGGATGAAGCGGCGGCCGGAGGCGATCATCGCGCCCCATTCGGGCAGCGGCGGCTGCGCGCCGAGACCGAGGAAGCCAAGGCCGGCGGCCGTGAGGATGATGCCCGCCATGTCGAGCGTCACGCGCACGATGAGCGAGGAAATGCAGAGCGGCATGATATGGCGCAGCACGATGCGCCAGGGCGAGGCGCCCATCAGCTGCACCGCCAGGATATAGTCCGAGTTTCGCACCGTCAGGGTTTCTGCCCGCGCGATGCGCGCATAGGGCGGCCAGGAGGTGATGGCGATGGCGATGATCGCATTACCGATGCCCGGCCCGAGTGCGGCGACGAAGGCGAGCGCCAGCACGAGCTTGGGAAAGGCGAGGAAGATATCGGTGATGCGCATCAGCACCGCATCCACCCAGCCGCCGGCATAGCCGGCGACCGTGCCGACCAGAAGGCCGATGGGTGCCGCAATGACTGCCACGAGCAGCACGACCTGCAAGGTGAGGCGCGAACCGTAGATGAGGCGCGAGAGGATGTCGCGGCCCTGGTCGTCCGTGCCGAGCCAATGCGCCGGCCCCGGCGTCATCAGGCGGGACTTGGCGAGATCGCCGACATAGGGCGAATGGGGGGCGAGCAGCGGGGCGAAGATGGCGAGAAAGACCATGCCGAGGATGATCAGCAGGCCGACGACGGCGAGCCGGTTGGCGGTGAACCGCCGCCAGGCGACATAGGCGCGGCCGAGGCGGGCTTGCAGGCGCGATTGCGGCCGGTCGGTGAGGAGCCATTCGCGGCGGGTCATTGCGGTCTCGCTCATCGTGTCCTCGTTCTCGGGTCGAGCATGCGGTAGAGCAAGTCGGACAAAAGGTTGATGGCGATGAAGACGGAGCCGATCACGATGGTGCCGCCCAGCACCGCGTTCATGTCGGCATTTTGCAGCGAATTGGTGATGTAGAGGCCAAGCCCCGGCCAGGCGAAGACGGTTTCCGTCAAGACAGAACCCTCCAGCAGGCCTGCATAGGAGAGCGCGATGACGGTGACGAGCGGCACCGCGGCATTGCGCAGCGCATGGCCCCAGATGATCCGCGTCTCCGACAGGCCCTTGGCGCGCGCGGCGACGATATATTCCTGGCCGAGCTCGTTCAGCATGAAGGAACGCGTCATGCGGCTGATATAGGCCATGGAGAAATAGCCGAGCAGCGAGGCCGGCAGGATGATGTGCGAGACGATGTCGCGCAACGCGGCCCAGTCGCCGGTGATGATCGCGTCGAGCAGGAAGAAGCCGGTGACGGGCGTGAACGTATATTCGAACACCACGTCCATGCGCCCGGGGCCGGAGGTCCAACCGAGGCGGGCGTAGAAGACGAGCAGCGCTAGCAGGCCCAGCCAGAAGATCGGCACGGAATAGCCGATGAGGCCGACGATGCGCACCACCTGGTCGACGAGGCTGCCGCGCTTGACGGCGGCAAGCACGCCGAGCGGGATGCCGAAAAGCGCGCCGATGAGCGTGCCGACCGTGGCAAGCTCCATGGTCGCCGGGAAGACGCGGCGGATGTCGGCCATGACGGGATTCGTGGTGAGCACCGAAGTGCCGAAATCGCCCCGAAGCACGCCGGTCATATAGAGCCAGAACTGCTGGTAATACGGCAGGTCGAGCCCCATTTCCTGCCGAACGCGCTCGATCACATGGGCCGGCGCCCGGTCGCCGACGATCGCCAGCACCGGATCGATCGGCACGACGCGGCCGATGAAGAAGGTGACTGCGAGCAGGCCGAGATAGGTGGTGGCGACCACCACGAGGAAACCCGCCACCGATTTCAGCCGTGCAGAAGCGCGCCGTTTGGCGCGCCCTGCCGGCTTTCGCATTTCAGCCATGCTCAAGGAAGGTTATTCCTTGGAGATAGGCGCGAGCGGGTTGGAATCGAAACTTGGCCCCAGCGTGTAGCCCTTGACCTTGCCGCGCACGCCCGCCACCTCGATCTGCTGAAAGATCATCACGAAGGGGCTGGTCTCCAGCGCCTGCTGCTGGAGCTTTTCATACATTGCCGCACGCTTGGCGTTGTCACGCTCCAGAAGGGCCGCCTTGGATTCGGCGGTCAGTTCCGGAATGTCCCAGGCGTTGCGCCAGGCGAGCGTCTTGACAGACGCATCGTCGCCATTGTCCGGGTTGGAGGTGAAGGCTTCGCCATTCGAGTTCGGATCCCAGTAGTCCATGCCCCACTGGCCGATATAGAGATCGTGATTGCGAGCGCGATACTTGGTCAACGTCTGCTTACCATCGCCCGGGATGATCTCGATCTTCACGCCAGCCTGCCCGGCCGTCTGCTGGAAGGATTCGGCAATGCCCGTCACCGGCTGCGTGTTGCGCACGTCAAAGGTAACGGAGAAGCCGTCCTTCAGGCCTGCCTTTTCCAGAAGCTCCTTGGCCTTCGCGACGTCGAATTTGTAGGGGCTTGCATCGAGCGCACCGAGCACGCCCTTGGCCTGGTAGGTCTGGCGGATTTCGCCGATGCCCTTGATGAGCGTCGCGCCGATCGCGTCATAGTCGACGAGATACTTGAAAGCCTCGCGAACCTCGGGCTTGGCGAGATTTTCGTTCTTCTGGTTGAGGCTGATGTAATAGACCGTGCCCTTCGGCGCGCTGGCGGTCGTGAGGTCCGCGTTCTTCGACACGGCCTCTAGGTCGCCCGGCTCCAGGTTGCGGGCGACATCGACGTCGCCGGCCTCCAGCATCAGGCGCTGCGTGGCGCTTTCCTTGACGTGGCGGTAGATGACGCGGGTCAGCGCGGGCTTCTCGCCGTAATAATTGTCGTTGCGCTCCAGCACGACGATTTCGTTGGCGCGCCAGTCGCGGATCTTGAACGGTCCGGAGCCGGCATAGTTGGTCTTGAGCCAGCCATAGCCGAAATCGGTGTCGTATTTGTATTCGTCGCTCGGCGTCTTGGCCTCGGCGTGTTCCATCACCAGCTTCTTGTCAAGCACGGCGCCGACGGTGGCGGTGAGGCAGTTCAGCACGAAGCTCGGCGCATAGGACTTGTCGACGGTGAAGACGAAGGTGTTTTCGTCGACCGCCTTGGCCTTTTCCGTCACGTTGTCGCCCGTCAGGCCGAACTGGGTGAGGATGAAGGCGGGGCTCTTGTCGAGCTTGACGACGCGCTCAAAGGACCAGGCGACATCCTCGGCGGTGATCGGGTTGCCGGAGGCGAACTTGATGCCCGGCTTCAGCTTGAACGTATAGGTGAGGCCGTCGTCGGAGACGGTCCAACTGTCGGCAATGCCGCCTTTGACCTTCGTCGTGTCGGCGATGTCGAGGCGCACCAGCATGTCATAGGCGTTGCCGATGAATTCCGCCGGCGACAGTTCGAAGGATTCGGCCGGGTCGAGCGTGATCGTATCGTCGATCGCCCAGGCCTGGACCAGCGTATCCGCCGGCGTTTCCGCGAAGGCCGGCGCCGTGCCGCCGCAGACGAGCAGCAGCGAGAAGGCCGCGCCGGCAAGCAGCGGACGCATGCGGTTCATTGTCTTTTCCCTGTTCATTGGTGTTCCCCGTTTCTGACAATAGACCTTCGCCATCCGCCTGGACGGACGTCATTATCGTAAGTCAATCATACTATTGACGGCAAAGACAAGGGCTAAACGGACAGTCGAGGCCGCGGTCGAAAACCAATCGGCAAGTCCGGCGTGGCATTATAGCTCGATGACAACCCCGGTTGGACTTGTGGGAATGGCGCACAGGCACCATATATGCGAAGAGGAACAGAGCGCGTCGCGCACGGCGTTACCGCCTTCCTAACCCCCAAGGAGAAAATCCATGAGCAATATGAATGACGCATCTGCGTCAGCGAAGGGCTATGACGTGAAGACACTCGCGAAAAAGCATCGCATCAGCGTCGAGGACGCCACCAAGATCGTGGCTCAGTTCGGCTCGGATCGCAAAGCCTGCGACAAGGCCGCACGCCGCATCGCCGTCTGACGTTTACGTCCAGTTCGCTCCCGGTTCTCGTCCAGGGGGATCATCCCCTTGCATGAGAAACAGCTCCCGGGAGCGGTCCGGCCTGCCATTTCGACTGGGTTCCACCCGTCGCGGCGCGCCTACGGCAAGACCATCGACAGGGCATCGCCCGTTTTTAAAACCGTAGCAAACTCCTGCCGCAGCGTCGCGATATGAGCGCGATGCACGTCACGCGCGGTAATCGTCCCGCCCTCCCCGTCCGGCAGGTCAAAGCAGTCGCAGGCATCTTCAATGAGAATGATCCGGTAGCCCAGGTTCGCGCCCACGCGGACGCTGGTCGACACGCACATATCGGTCGAAATCCCGAAAAGCACGATCGTGTCCGCGCCCATGCGGCGCAGGCGAAGGTCGAGATCGGTGCCGATAAAGACGGCATTGACGCTTTTCGTCACCAGGGGTTCGTCGGCCTGCGGCTCGAAGCCCGGGCGAAAGGCATTGCCCGGCCGTTCCGGCCGCAGCGTGGAATTCGGTTCGACGCTGTCATGGCGAACATGGATAATGGCCCTCCCCGTGGCACGCCACGCACCAAGCAAGGCAAGGCCGTTCTCATCCGCCTTGCCGTTCCAACGTTGCGGCCACGCGGTCTCATCGAACGCCCGCTGCATGTCGATCGGGATCAGCACGGCGGATTGCGGTATGGTCGACATCGATATCTCTCCTTAAACGATGACCGACGCTAGTTGCTTTTTGGTCCGCTTTCGCGCAGCAAGATGGCGGATGCCCGGACATTCGTCCGGCTTAAGGAAGAGTTATCCGGATGAACGATTTGGACGAGAAGGACAGGCTGCTCCTGGGGGCGCTACGCGCCGACGCCCGCATGAGCCTCATCGAGCTTACGCGCCATGTCGGCCTCTCCCGCAGTGCAGTGCACGAGCGCATCCGCCGGCTGGAGGCAAACGGCGTGATCGCCGGCTACACCGTGAAACTCGGCACGGACAGGGAGAAACCGGGTGTCGAGGCACTCATCGCGATCGGCTTCCAGCCGGGCCGCAACTGCGACCATATCGTGCCGCACCTCAGCGGAATCCCGAACGTCGTAACATGCTGGTCGCTCGCCGGCCCCACCGACCTAATGTTGCTCATAGAATGCGCCTCGAACGCCGAGCTCGACACCATACGCCGCCAGATCGCAACGACACCCGGCATCGCGACCGTACAGACGCACGTATCGCTACGCACCCACTTCGACCGCCGCTGACTTGCCCCGTCGCATTTAGCTGCCGCTACCGGGCCTGCCGGTGCAGGATCGCGCCGGTCACTGCGATCTGGCAGTCGAGTTCGGCAATGATATCATCAAGGCTGTAGGGCTTCGAGAAGAACCGAGCACGAGCCGACATATGCCCTTCCTTCAGAGCATTCCCGCCTGAGACAACGATTTGGGCGGCGGTCGGCCGGCACTGGCTGAACAGCTCGAGCAAATCAAGGCCGCTCAAACCACCCGGCAAATCCACATCCGTCACAAGACCATCTATATGCGTAAATTTTCCCATAAGGCCAATCGCCTCCAAGACACTGGAAGCAGCGAGCACAAGGTAACCTTCATCTTGCAATGCCTCAATCAGAACAAGCCGGATCAGCGGCTCGTCCTCCACGACGAGGATGGTATGCTGGTCGGTGGGCATGGCTGTCTCCAGTCCGAGTTCTTTCGCATAACAACGCGCATCCCCCGAGTTTTTACCCATCCCCGAAATGAGTGTTTGCAAACAAATTTAATAAAATATGAACTTGCGAACGAGTAATCGCATTGCCGAAAGCACGATCGGGGCTGGGGATCTGGATAAATCGGCCAGGCCGGCCAACACTCTCGTAGCCCCATTCTATTCGATAGTGGGTTCGCCGAACCAGGTTCTCAAGGCGTCATCGAGACCTGTAGCGCTTCCATCTGCAACCCAGGCGACGTGCCCGTCGGGCCGGATCAGCACGGCGGTGGGAGTCTGGACCACGCCGATCACGGGAAGTTCGCACACCCCTTCGAATTTCGCGTCGATCAGCTTGACGCGACCCGCCCAGCCCGTGATGTCGAGAGTGTTAGGCTCTCCGAGATTGAGCAGCACCGGCCGCGCATCGTGCAAAAGCGCGAAAACCCGCGTTGGCCCGTCGACGGTGAGAATATCAAGATCGGGCATGCGGCGGCCGAGCAGCGGGTGGCCTTCGCCAAGGTCGTAGCGAATATCGAGGCCGGACATCATCGCGGAATACCAGAGGCGCGGCGCGTCCATTTGCATGACTTGCGCCATCATTTCGCGCAAGGCATTCGTTCGCTCGTCGCCGCGATTGAGCGCTGTCAGCGCCAGGGTCTGTTTGAGCAGGGCCGCTCCGACCGGATGCCGCTCTGCGTGGTAGGTGTCGAGCAGGCTTTCCGAAGAGATATCCTTGACGACCTGTGCCAGCTTCCATCCCAGATTGACGGCGTCCTGGAGGCCGATGTTCAGGCCCTGCCCGCCGACCGGAGAATGCACATGGGCGGCGTCACCGGCCAGCAACACGCGCCCCTTCCGGTAGGATGCGGCCTGGCGTGCCGCATCGGTGAATCGCGACAGCCAGGTGATGTCGTGGACGCCGAAATCCAATCCATAAGCGGCGATAAGCGCCCCGCGAAGCGCATCGATCGTGGGCTTGTCACCTCTTTCGAGCCGTTGCTCGGTCACGACGCCGCGCACGCGTTTGCCGTCCTCCAGCCTTCCAAGAGCATAGACGCCTCTTTCGCCATGCCGCATGCCCAAGGCAGGTTCGTCCGCCATGTCGGCTTCGAAGATCAGGTAGCTGATGGCCGGATCCCATCCCAGGAAGTCGATGCCGGCCGTCTTGCGGACCAGGCTGCGGCCACCATCGCAGCCGACGAGATATCTCGATCGCAATGTCCGCCCATCGTTCAACGCGACATCAACGGAGGCGTCATTCTGCACGAAGTCCGTTACTTCACAGCCGCGATAGGCTTCAACCGCCAACTCGGACGTCCAGTCGGCGAGGCCGCGCTCGATCTTGGCCTGCCACAGCGCGAGCGTGTAGTTGTAACGGGTCGGCCGGTCGCTGGCGTCGAGAACGGCGCCGGCAAACAACACGACGCGATATTTTTCTCCCTGCGAGAGGAAGCGGTCGGCGATGCCACGCTGGTCGAGCAGTTCGATCGATCGCGGATGCAACCCGCTCGCGCGCGAGCCCTCGACGTCCTGGTTCATGCGCCGCTCAACAATGGCGGCATCCACACCCGCCAATGCCAGTTCACCCGCCAGCATCAGCCCCGTCGGGCCGCCTCCGGCGATGACGACGTCATGTTCGGATGAATACATGTCGCGCACCTACGGAACCGGCTGGGCCAGGACAAGCCGCAAACCTGCGTCCTCCGGGCTGCCCCAGTCGCTCGGCTCGGGCGGGATGCTGAGATCGGGAACGAGATCCGCCTTGCCGGGAAGGAACTCGTAATAGCGTGTGGAGACGCCGACGCTGAGACCCGAATTCGGCAGAGTGAAACGCCGCACCTCCTGCCAGTTGTTCGGCGCCGCGCCGGCGGGTTCGCCGACCAGAACGGCCTCTGTCGAGCGCTGGAAATCCACGGCATTCGTCATCGCTGCAGAGAATGTCTTGCGGCCGATCATCACGTAGAGAACGCCGCGCCGGTTGAGCCAGGGGCGGCGCTTTATCTCTTCCACGAAAGCACGCCCGATATTGAAGTCGCCGCCGTCATTGTCGCGCAGGTCGATGATCAGCCTGCGCGGGTGCTCGGCGTCCAGGCTTTGCAGCAGCGCCGCCATATTGTCCGCAAGGCCGTCATACGAGCGCCAGTTCACATAGATACTGCCGTCGGCGAGCCGCTCGCTCCAGAAGGCCTGCTCCTCGTTGCGTTGCCAGAGCGGCACATCCCCACTCAGCGTGGCGTCTGCCCCCGTGTCGGTTGCCGCGGTCATGTCGACAGACTTTTGCACGCCGTCCTCAGTCTCTAAGTTGAACGTATAGGCGGGCCCCGCCCCCAGCCCGATCGCCCGAAGAACGTCCGGATTGGCCAGCAGAGCCGGCACGCCTGCGCGAAAGTGCCATTGAGTCTCCGCCTGCGGGATGTGAGCGCGAAGCCGCTCGGCGACGTCGCTGACCGCCACATTATCGACAGCAACCAACTTGGCGCCGAGCGCGCTGCTTTGTGATCCGGAAATGCCCGTGACACGCAGCCCATCCTCGAACCAATAGAATTCAATAGGCAGGCGCGGCCGCCCATGCGACTGGGCCACCGACGTATGGCCATCGCCGATCAGCGCCGCAAGCCTGCGAAATTCCACGGCGACCGCAGGCCCGTCCAGCTTGGGAAGCGCGGCGCGCAATTCCGATGCCTGTTTTTCGAACTGCGCGCGCGACACCCGATGGAAGGGAGACGCATGCTCGCTGGTGAGGATTGTCACCAGCCGGTCGAGATCTTCCGTCCATTGGGCGGTCGTCAGGTCGAGCCGCTGTTCGGGAGGCCTGAAGAAGCTTTCAGCGTCCGCGGCGGTGCGATGCGCCGTGATTGTTCCGGGCTGGCCCGCAAGGTCGAAGGCGCCGGTAAGGTCGTCTCCGGCAATGTTCAAGGTCAGGATGCCGCTTCCGCCCTGGCCCTGGAAGCGCCCGGCAATCGCGTTTCCGCCCGCTGCGTCGACCAGTTCGAACGTGGCGCCAGGGATCGACACCGTTCCGGTCACGGCCTCGCCCGATCTGTGCAACTCGATATGGATCGGAATCGCAGGCTGCGCGCCGAGGCTCGCCTCGCCGGCGAAGCGCTCGCCCGAGCCTTGTGCCATCGCAATGCTGCCTGCTGCGGCCGAGATCAGCAGGAGAATGAAGCCAAGGATGTTTTTGAAGCGGACCATATCTTATGCCTCAGCGGTTTTACGGTTACGGCGCTGCTGGACGATTGCGGCGACGCTTTGTCCCTCACCGGTGCTGAAGCCGTCGAGCGGGATGGAGACGTTGCGGACGCGAACGCGTGACATATCGGTGCTCCTTCAGTTATTGGGATCACGGACATAATGGCGCTGCACGCTGTCCGGATTGAGGTCGCATGCCGTGAGGATGGCATGCTGCGGCCCATTTCACAGGCTCGGTTCTTGCTCTTCTCGGGGGACGGAATGACACCATCGCGGGCGCGGCAGCTTTATTCGGGTGAGAAACGTCATGGGCTCTCCTTGCCGCGCCTCCAGGCCACCTATGCCTGGATGCCGCCATTCGAGGGCGCATCCCGCACGCGCGCCAATCGGCTGGAAGTCGTTTTCTCCTGCCACGACCGTGTCGCACTGGAACAATCGGGCCGCACTTACGACGTCGAGGTTGCCGCCGGCGGCTTTTATGTGATCGGCGAGGAGCCCACGACGCTCCTGAGCGTACCCGAACACAGCGACACGCTGGAAATGTATCCGCATACGTCGCTGCTGGATGCGGTAGCCGAGGAAATCGGTCGCAAGGTACCCCTCGAACCGACGCTCGGACGGCACAAAGGCCGTCAGCAATTCGCCGTCGAGCCCCTCATGCTGGGCATCGCCCACGTCTTGCGACAGGCGTGTCTGGGGCAGCGCACACTATCGCCCATCGAGGCCAGCAGCCTCGAACATGCCCTGGTCCGGCATCTGCTGGGTCCGGGCAAGGCACCCCACCCCAAAGGCCAGCTTCGCGCCTCCGTCCTCGCCAGGGTGGTCGAGAAGATCGAAAGCGACGTCGCGCAGGTCCTGACCCTTGACGATCTTGCATCGGAGGCAGGCCTCAGCCCTTTCCATTTTGCGCGTGCTTTCCGCAGAACCACCGGCTTGGCTCCCCATCGCTACGTTCTGGCAAGGCGGATGGACCTGGCCAAGAACCGGATTCTCAACACCCGCCTGCCGATTACGGACATAGCCGCATCGATCGGGTTCGAAAATCCGCACCACTTCCGGCGACAATTCCGGGCCGAATTCGGCGTGCTGCCCGGCGATATGCGCGGTGCGGGCTCTCGCGAAGCGGCCGCGGAGTAATCCCGAACCGTCGCTCCACTTAATCCGGCGCGTCGAGAACGGATGAAAATGTTGTCGCGTTGAACACTTCTAGCCTTGCTTCCCCCTTCGGGAAGGCGAGGATGGTCAGGCTGGCCGGGCCAGCCGGGATGATCCGCGCCGGTGCAAGCCCGAGCGTGCTGTCGAGCGCCGCCCGGATCACGCCACCATGGCAGACCATCAGGATCGTTTCGTCCGGCATGTCGATGGCGGCTTGGATCGCCTGCCTGATCCGGGCGCGAAAATCGGCCCAGATCTCTCCGTTCTCCGGCGCGAAGGTGCCGGCCCGCCAGCCCGCATAGGCCGCCGGTGTCTCGGCCATGAGCGACGCGATCTCTGCGCCCGTCCAGTTCCCGACGCTCTGCTCGCGCAGCAGCGGCTCGCGTACGGCATCCGCATAGCCAAGCAGTGCTGCGGTCGCGACCGCCCGTTTCAGGTCGGAGGTCAGCACCACCTCCGGCGCATAGGTCGCAACCATAGGAGCGAGCGTGCGCGCCTGTTGTTCGCCAAGCGCCGATAGTCCGATATCGGCCTGTCCTTGCAGGCGCCGGATGGCGTTCCACTCGCTTTCGCCGTGTCGCACCAGGAGAATGCGTTTCATGAAATACGTTTTCCTTCACTGTCGAAAATCGCTGCGGCTGCGGGGGGCAGCCGGAAGCGCAGATTGGGTGGTAACCGGTCCGCACTGTCCGTTATGGCGGTGATACGAATACCATTGGCCACCCCCGTCACGAGCCGGCGGCCGGCCATGGGCACGACTTCGGCAAGCGTCACGCTCACCGTGCGCGGCCCCGCCTCGTCGGCAAGCTCGATGGTCTCGGCCCGGACCATGGCGTGCCCCACAATGTCCGGCAGGGCTGCGTCAGCTACGGTGCCCAGCCATTTGCCGCCAGCGATCGGTATGAGATTGGCCGCCGGCGTGCCGACAAAACCGGCGACGAAGGCCGAGGCCGGTTCGGCGAGCAGGCGCTCCGGCGCATCGAACTGTTCGATCCGGCCGTGATTCATGACCGCCACATGGCTTGCCATGGTCATCGCCTCGACCTGGTCATGCGTGACATAGACCGAGGTGGCACCGGTCGCGGCATGCACCTTCAGCAGCTCGAACCGCATCTCGACGCGCAAGGTGGCATCGAGATTGGAGAGCGGCTCGTCGAACAGCATCACTTTCGGGCGCGGGGCGATCATGCGGGCAAGCGCCACGCGCTGCTGCTGTCCGCCGGAGATTTCGCCCGGGTAGCGCTGGGCGAGTTGCGTGATCCCGAGCATCTCCATGGCTTCGGCGATGCGTGCGCGACGCTCTTCGGCAGGCAGCCGTGCGACCTTCAGCGGCCAGTCGATATTGCCGGCCACGGTCATGTGCGGCCAGAGCGCATAGGACTGGAAGACGAGGCCGGCGTCACGTCGCGCCGGCGGCAGGGCGAAGCCGGAACCGCCATCGGCGACCAGCGTGTCGCCGAACCGGATCTGGCCGCCGGTCGGCTGTTCAAGACCCGCCAGCATGCGAAGCATGGTGCTCTTGCCGCAGCCGGACGGGCCGAGCAGCACGAGGAAGGCACCTTCCGGCACCGAAAAGCTGACATCGTCGACGACGCGGGTGCCGGCAAAGGATTTGGAGACCTGGTTGAGCGAAATCACGGGGCGGGCTCTCACGCAAAGGTCTGGCGCCGGCGGCCGCGCAACAGCGCGGCGGCGCAGGTGGCCAGCATGGAGATGACGAGAATGACGAGTGTGACGGCATTGGCGAACTGGTGGAACCCGTCGGAGGCATAGCTGTAGGACAGGACGGCGAGCAGCGGCGATGTCGGCGTGTAGAGCAGCACGGTGATCGCAAGATCGCCGATGACATTGACGAAGGAGATCAGCAGGCCGGCGGCAAGTCCGCGGGCAGCAAGCGGCAGGGTGATGGCCCAGAGCCGGCGGAAGAAACCCGCGCCGGTCATGCGCGCCGCCTCGTCGATATCGCCGGAAATCTGCGCCACGGTCGCCCTTCCTGTCTGCACGGCAAACGGCAGCATCGCGGCCGTCAGCGCAAGGCCTAGCAGCAGCTTGGTGCCATAGAGGGCGGGCAGCGGACCGATCGGCGCGCCGTAAAGGGCGATATAGGCAGCCGCAAACGCGATGCCGGGCAGGAGCATAGGCAGGAAGCTCAATTGCGAGACCGCATTGCTCAGCACCGGAACCTTCTGGCGCGTCAGCGCGACGGCGATCAATAGGCCGAGGGCATTGGCGGCGAACACCACGCCGGCCCCAAGCATCAGCGTCGTCGTCAGTGCCGAGATCAGCTGCGGATTGTGGAAGATGCCGGGCTGGCCGCGGGCGAAGGCGGGATCCGCCGCGCCGATCCAGTAATGCAGCGTCCAGTCGGAAAACAGCGACAGGGACGAGGGTGCGAGGCTGGCTGCAAGAAGAAGCAGGATCGGAAGGAGGGTGGTGAGGATGCAGACGGTCCAGGCAAGGAGCGCAAGCGGCAGCCGCATCGCGCCAAGAGCAAAGCGACGCGGCCGCGCGCCCTTGCCGCCGATGGTGGCGAAGCTGCGGCGGCTGTTGAGAATGCGGTTGCCGATGCCGAGGAAGATTGCGGAAATCGCGATCAGCAGAATAGCGAGAACATAACCGCGCTCCGTCTGGCCGATCTCGATCATGCCGAACAAGCGGGTCGACAGCGTCTGCATGCGGACCGGCAGCCCGAGCAGGGCGGGAGCCGCGAAGTTCGACACGGCGCCGGCAAAAGCGAGCGACCCGCCGGCGATGACGGCCGGCGTGACGACGGGCAGCACGATGCCGAACAGGATGCGCTTGCGCGAGGCGCCCGTCATCTGTGCGGCCTCGACCAGATCGGCGTTGACGGTCGAAAGGGCGGCGGCAATCACCGTGAAGGCCAGCGCATAATAGTGTGCGATCAACACGACGATCGTCGGCACCATGCCCCAGGACAACCAATCCGGCACGCTGAAGCCGAGACCTTCGAGGAGGCCTCCCGCGCCGCCGACGCGGCCGTTGCGGAAAACGCTGCCCCAGGCGAGCGCGGTCGCGAAGCTCGGGATCATGAAGGGAAGCGTCGCCATGAAGGCGATGAGCGGGCGACCCGGAACATCGGTCATCACCACCAGCCAGGCGAGGAAGCCACCGAGCAGCACGCAGCCGCCGGCAACGGCCAGCCCGATGATCATGGTGTTGGCCGCGGGGCGCCAGAACAGGTTCTGCGACAGGCGGCTGGCGAGAACATCGGCCCAGGCGCCGCCGCCGGGCTGAAGGGTCTGGATGAGGATCGTCGCAAGGGGAGCGGCGACCAGGACAACGAGGATCAGGGCCATGACAGCAGTCAGGCCATAGCGGGCGAGCGGCGGCCTGAGGCGGCGAAGCGGGAGTGTCATGCGGAACTCCGGAGTGGACGGACGCAGTGGCGCCCGTCCTGTCCCGTCAGGTTATTGCAGCGCGAGGACGAAATCAGCGACATTCGCCCGGATCTTGGCCGTTTCGGCGGCATCGATCTGCCAGCTCTTGAAGTCGGAAAGCGGAATGGCGTCGGGATGCTGGGCAAGGTCGGTGCGGGTCGGCCAGTCGCCGGCGACGTAGAACGGCTTGAAGCCATCGCCACCGGTGTCGCTGTCGTCGCCCATCATGAAATCGATGGCGAGGCGTGCTGCGGCAGGATTGGCGGCCGTGGCGTTAAGCGCAAGGAAAGCCGGAAAGACGATGCCGTTCGACGGCTCGATATCGTTGGCGACCTGCAAGGCCCAGCCCTCGTCTTCATTGTCGCGGCGATCCGAATAGCTGGTGAAGCCGATGGGCGGGTTCTTCTGGCCCTTCGCGCCGATCGCCCTGTTGACGTCGTCCGTCGAGCCGACCAGGACGAGATCATTGGCGAAAAGATCGGTGATGAACTGTTCGCCGGCATTGTCGATACCCTCGCCAAGCGCGATCGGCTTGCCGAAGGCAGCCTCGTAGGCCTTGGCCATGTCGTCCGACTTCAGGACGATCTCCGTCATGAGGTCGAGGTAGTCGCCGCGTTGCAGCGGATCGACCATGATCACGCGACCCTTCCACTCCGGCTTGGTGAGATCCCAGAGGTTCTTGACGGGGGAGCCGTCGGGATAGGCTTCCTCGTTATACATCAGCACCTTCGTCGAAAGACGCTGTGCGAGAAGCGGCGACTTGAACTGCTCCGGCACCAGGCTTTCCATGCGCGGCGGCACGTAGCGGGTCACGAGGTTCTGGCTTGCAAGCTCCGTCAGCACGACGGGCGCATCGGAAATGTAGATGACGTCGGCGCCCGCAACCCCTGCGGCGGCCTCGCTCTTGATGCGGGCGATCTGCTCGGTCGACGACATGTCGAAAGCCACCATGTCTATGCCGGGATACGCCGTCTCAAAGGCCTCCTCTACCCGGCCGATGCGGCTGGTGAAGGCGTAGACGGTTACCTTGGCTTCTTTTTTCGCAAGCGGCAGCAGGTCCGCGACGGACTTGCCGTCGAGGTCCTGGGCATAGGCGGACGTGGCCAGCGCCAGCGCACAGAATGGGGCGAGCATTTTCAACATGTGGGGAACTCCTCTTGTGGATGGTGTACCCCATGTAGTGTTTTCTTGCAACAATTATATGACATGCAAGTTTACTTGCAGAATCAGTCTCCGAATTGCGTGATCAGGGCGCCCAGGCGGTCGAGTTTCGCAAGCGCGTCCGGTCCCCGCCGGTCTGCAAGGGCCAGAACGACGGCATTGCAGAGCGCCATCGGGACGGTGAGCGTCTGGTAGCTCTCCCGGCTGCCGGCGCGAGGTGCGGAGAGCAGGAGATCGGGCTTTGGCTGCAGCGAAGGGCCGATGGTGCCGGACACCGTTACCGTCGAGGCCATCACGTCGCGTGCAACGTCCATGATGCGGCTGTAGTCCGGAGGCTGGCGGCGGAAGGCAAACAGCAGGACGGCGTCGTCCCGGCCAAGTGTCAGCATCTGCTCGGCGAGATCCCGGCGGTTTCCCGTCAGCCGCAGGGTGACGATGCCAAGCCGTCGCAGTCGACGCTCCATCAGGAGAACCAGCGTTTCGGCATTGCCGTGCCCGTAGATGAACACCCGGGCGCGGTCGAGCATGGCCGCGGCCTCGACGATCTGCTCATCCGTGACATGGTCGGAGACCGCTCCCAGCGCAGCCAGCTCTTGCTCGATCAACAGCGGCAGAAAACCTTGCCGCCTGCTTTCGCTGAGCGTCGCGGAAATCCGGCTGGCCGGGGCCGAGCTGCGCAGGAACTCATCCCGCAGATGCGCGCGGAACTGCGCATAGGTCGCAAAGCCGAGTTTGCGCGACAGCCGCGACGTCGTCGCTTCGTGCACGTTGAGCCGTGCCGCAAATTCGCTGGACGTGCCAAGCGCAATCTCCCGCGGCGCCTTCAAAAGCTCCGAGATCAACCGCTGCTCCGTGTCCGTCAGCGTATGCGCAACGTCCTGCACACGCTCGACAAGGGATTTGTGGTCCGCATCCTCATCCATATCCGGCACCTGTTGCTGTCGCTCAATCCCTAGAACTTCGAACGTGGCAGAGCAACGGTCGGTGGCGAAGCATGTGGGGCGGCGAGCCGATGTCCCAAGCACCGCCGAGGAGACCAGGCCCTCCACGCATTCGGGCCACCGAGCCCGTACCCAAGCCTGCACGAACAGGCGTCAAAGCTTCACCAGTGTTTCGACGTAGGCGTAGAGCATGTCCGCCATCGCGCTCGCGTAAGCGTCTATTTCTTCGTCCGTCCGCGGCGTCTCCGAAAATTCCTTGCCCACGGCGGTCAATGTCGTGACGATCAGGTCGCCTGCGACATCCCTCGGGCCATCGGGCATGCCGGGAAGCAAATCCCGGATGAAACTGTCGAAAAGCCGGTCGCCCTCCGCGCGCATCTCGCGCGCCTCCGGAGCGTCGCGGTACAGCGGCGCTGCGTCGGCGAGCGCCTGGCGGACGGGCGCCTCGTCGCATTCGGAGCGGACGAAGGCATGTACCAGCCGCCGCAGCCGGTCTTTCGGCGGCGCGATGGCGGTGAGGATCTCACGCAACATTTCGGTCGAACCACGCCATTCGTCGCTCTGCAACCGAAACAGGATGGAGGCCTTGTTCGGGAAATACTGGTAAAGTGAACCGATGCTGACCCCGGCCTTTTCCGCAACCCTCGCCGTGGTGAAACGCTGCGCGCCCTCCTCCACCAAAACCTGAACAGCCGCCGTCAGAATTGCCGAAACCAGCTCGTTCGAGCGGCTCTGTTTTGGCTCTTTTCGCGTGGAAATCCGGGGCCTTACGCGTTCAATCATCGCGTTCTCCAGCAATGCGATTAGAAAATGCGATGAATTAATCGTATTTCTATGCCCAACGCAATGCCATGTTCCGGAGACACAATGTCCACCCTGACAACATCCCCTCTCGGGCCGCTGCTTGACCGGCTGTTCGCCGAAGCCGATGCGGCCACGAGCCCGGCGATCAAATCGTTCACACCCGAAGAGCGTATCGCCCTCACCGCCAGCAAGACCGACTACCTCGACCTCTACGGCCGGCTGAAAGACCTTTGAAACTCCGTCGACGATGCGCATCCCGGCGTCTTCAAATATGGGCGCCCCAACAAGATCATCAACAACTATTCGGAAGACGCCACCCTGCGTTCGATCGAAGACAGCTTGAAGCGGCTCAAGACCGATCACATCGAGCTCGCTTTCGTCCATGACGTCGCCCAGGACTTCTATGGCGACGAGTGGCTTGCTGTCTTTGAAAGTGCGCGCAAGGGCGCCTTCAAGGCGCTCGACCGGCTGCGTGACGAGGGCGTGATCAAGGCCTGGGGCCTAGGCGTCAATCGTGTCGAGCCGATCGAACTGTTGCTGGCGCTGGAAGGTCCACGACCCGATGGCTTCCTGCTTGCCGGCCGCTACACGTTGCTTGACCATGACCGTGCGCTCCAGCGCGTCATGCCTGCTGTCGCCGAGCGTGGCCTCGGCATCGTCGTCGGCGGCCCCTATAGCTCCGGCGCGCTTGTGGGCGGCCCGAACTTCGAATATGCGCCGGCAACGCCTCAAATCCTCGACAAGGTGGCACGGATCAAAACCATCGCCGATCGTCATGGCGTGAGCATGAAAGCAGCCGGGTTGCAATTTGCGCTCGCCAACCCCGCAGTCGCGGCCGTCATTCCCGGCGCAAGCAAACCGGACCGCATCGCTGAGGATAGCGCCGCGCTTAAAGAGGTGATCCCGGCGGATTTCTGGCGCGAGATTCGTCACGATGGCCTCGTCAACTCGGCTGCACCACTTCCGATCCCAGCCTGAGGCGATGAGAGACCAATCCATGCCTCGCTCAGCCATCCGTGGGCGAGGCGTCCCCCATCGGATCGGTCGCCAGGAATTTCTGCATGCGCGGCACCGTGAAATCCAGGAAGGCCCGCACGCGGGCCGGCATTAGCTGGGCACCGCGATAGAGCGCATGGATGTCGTCAAAATCGGAAAGGGTACTGTCGGCGAGAATCTCGATCAGCTCGCCCCGGGCGATCGGACCGCGAAGATGATAGTCGGCGATGCGGCCGATCCCAACGCCCGCGATGGCCATCCGGCGGATGGTCTCGCCGTTATTGACCAGCAGAGAGCCGCTCAGCATGCGCTCGACTATACGGCCACCCTCGCGCATCGGCCAGACGGGGTTCGCACGGCGGAAATTGAAGCCGAGGCAATTGTGCTTGAGCAGATCTTCGGACGTCTGGGGCACGCCCCATTTGGCTAGATATCCGGGCGAAGCGACGATCCGGCGCCGGGTCGTGCCGATCTTCCGTGCGATAAGATTGGAATCCGGGAGCTTGCCCACCCGGATCGCCACATCGGTTCGTTCGAGATAGAGATCAACCGTTTCGTCGGACAGTGAAAGATCGATGACGATGCCGGGATAAGCTTCCCAGAAAGCGGGAAGGATCGGCTCGAGCGCCGCAACGCCGAAGGTGACCGAACAGCTGACACGGATCACGCCCTCAGGCTCGGCACCGCCCTGCGCGATCTGCTGTTCGGTCTCGTCGAGATCGGCGAGAAGCCGCTGGCTTCGCTCGTAATAGAACTCGCCCTCCTTGGTCAGCGCCAGCCGACGCGTCGAGCGCTCGACCAAACGGATGCCGAGCCGACTTTCGAGCCGGGCAACGAGTTTCGACACGGTAGAGGGTGTCATGAGGAGCGATCGCGCCGCTTCGGAAAAGCTTCCCGCCTCTACGACCTGAACGAACACCATCATCTCGCCCGCGCGATTGTCCATGACCCATCCCCGATACCAAGTCACAAGCGGGGCCAAGCATAGTCCCGAGCGCGCATGCTGTCAGGCCTAGTAGGCCCAATCTGTGAATTTTCTTCCCAAATCGTGAGAACGCGATCCGGCTACTGCGCCCCGGCGCGACGTGAGATTCATGTCGTCAAGCAACATACAGGATTTGGATTTTCAAAAACGACTGCACCCAAGTCCCTATTCGAAAAAGGATCGTCGAAATGTCCATCACGTCTGAAACACACCTCTTCTTGCCCGGTCGCAATATCTCAAAGGTCGCCCGGCCGGCAACTGGTCGTGCCCAAAAGCTGACGCTGTTTGCCCTCGCGCTAGGCAGTTTTTCGATCGGAACCTCGGAGTTTGCCAGCATGGGTATCAGCGTTCCCGCAGCGGCCAACGCGATCACTGCCTATGCCTTCGGCGTCGTCATCGGCGCACCATCGCGCTCGGAGGGTTCGAGGCGGCGCTGAGACACGGGGGTCTTACCTTCGGCGATGCTTCCATCATCGAGACACCGGTTGCGCAGACCATCCCGCCGGGGCGGCTGTGACGCGATCTCAAGATCAAGGACTGGCCGTCGCTAGCACAGGTTGCCTCGGGAGAGGCTGACGCCGCCTATGTCAAGGGCGCCGCGACGCGGGAGGCAGCGCATCGGCTCGGCCTTGCGACCCTCGCCGATATCGATGCACTGCCGATCCGCGATCGCGTCAAGAACGGAACGCCACGCCCCATCACCGTCCATGCGGATCTTCTGGAAAAGCGTCCGGAGCTGGTCATCGCCTTCGTTTCGGCAACGTTGCGCTCGGGCGAATGGGTCGGCGAAAACCGCGACCGCGTCATCTCGATCGTTTGCAAGGAAACCGGCGCGGCGCGAGACTTCGCGGAGGCCACCTACGGCTCCAATCTCAAGACCGCGATGACGCCGAGCCTTGATCGCGAACGCCTTGGTCTTCTCGACATTCAGATCGACCGCCTCGCCAGGCACGGCTTCATAGACTCCAAAGTTAATATCGACGATTGGATCGCGCCCGAAATCCTCAAGGCCGGGGCTGCAGCGTCGAAGGAAGATGTTTCTCTACTTCAATAATGCGGGTCACGGACCGCTCGTGCCAAACGTTTCACACGCACAGAACGATCGGCCGTACGTGTATAGGTCGGCGAAACGTCGTAAAGCGGAGCATATGACAGTGCGGCGCGAGGACGCGGCCCAGGGATGATTCAGCGCGCGAGCCAACCACCATCGACAGGCAGCACAGTGCCGTGGACGTAGTCGGACGCCGCAGACGACATGAACACGGCCGCGCCGCCGATATCCGTTGGCTGTCCCCAGCGGCCGGCAGGAATGCGGTCCAGGATGGCCTTGCTGCGGTCGGCGTCGTCGCGTAGCGCCGCCGTGTTGTTGGTGGCGAAATAGCCGGGTGCGATCGCGTTGACATTGACGTTGCCAGCCGCCCATTCGCAGGCGAGCAGTCGCGTGAGGCCGGCGACGCCGCTCTTTGACGCGGTATAGGCGGGAATGCGGATGCCGCCCTGGAAGGAAAGCATCGAGGCGATGTTGACGACCTTGCCGCGGCCGCGGGCCAGCATGTGGCGCCCGGCGGCCTGCGTCAGGAAGAACAGGGTCTTGAGGTTGACGTTGATCACCGCGTCCCAGTTCTCCTCGGTGAAATCGACCTAGTCCGCGCGGCGGACGATTCCGGCATTGTTGACGAGAATGTCGATGGCGCCGAAAGTGCGGATTGCCTCGTCGACGATGCCCGCGACGGGGGCGGTGGAGGACAGGTCCGCCGAAATGGCGTGAAAGGCCGCGCCGGCGTCCCGCACCAGTGCGCCCGTCTGCTCCATCGACGAACGGCCGACGGCAACGATGGAGGCGCCGGCGCCCGCAAGGGCGGCGGCGATGCCTTGGCCGATGCCGGTATTGGCGCCGGTGACCACCGCGACGCGGCCGGTGAGATCGAAAAGATTCGTCATCGCCTATCTCAGCTCGCCGATCGCCAGATGGTCCATGTCGGTGAAATCCCGGTTGTCGCCGGCCATCGCCCAGATGAAGCCGTAGCGGCTCGTTCCCGCGCCCGAATGGATCGACCAGGGCGGCGAAATGACTGCCTGGTCGCTCGCGACGACGAGGTGGCGGGTCTGGTGCGGTTCGCCCATGAAGTGGAAGACCCGGTGCTCCGGGGCGATGTCGAAATAGAGATAGGCTTCCATGCGCCGCTCATGGGTATGACAGGGCATGGTGTTCCAGATGCTGCCGGCCTCCAGAAGCGTGAAGCCCATGCTGATCTGGCACGAATCGCAGACTTCGGGATGGATGAACTGGTGGAGGCCGCGCCGGTTCGCCGTCGCCGTCTCGCCGAGCTCATGGTGGCGCGCCTGCGCCTTCGTGATGATGCGGGTGGGATGGACCGCATGGGCGGGCGCGGAAATCAGGTAGAACTTCGCCGGATCGCCCGGCGTTTCGCTTTCGAAGCGGACATCCACGGCGCCCTTGCCGACATAGAGGCAATCGAGCCGGGCGAGATCGTAGGCCGTGCCATCCACGCGCACATGCCCGGCGCCGCCGATATTCAGCACGCCCAGTTCCCGCTCGGCCAGAAAGGTCTTCTGCCCGATCGCCTTCGGCGCGCCGAGCACCAGCGCCCCCTCCAGCGGCGTCGCGCCGCCCAGCACGAAACGGTCGTAATGGCTATATGTCAGCGCGATCCGCCCCGGCGCGAAAACGGTCTCGACGAGGAAATGCGCCCGCAGCGCCTCCGTATCGAACGTGCGGACCGCATCCGGATGTGCGGCATGCCTGACCTCGATGTCCATTTCCAACCCTCCGGCGGCGTTTGCGCCGCCCTTGTCATTCTGTTGCCATCTTACATTGTTGTACGACAAGTTCTGTGTCAATATGCTTGAGAGCGCGACGCGCTTCGTCGCCGGGAAATCATCGGAAAGGGAGGAGATAGGATGCCTGAAATGCTGTCGCGGTCCGTCAACGGGAGCCTGGACGTGACGACGATGGGGCTTGGCGGCACCGGGCTTGGCAACATGTACCGCGCGACCGAACCGCAGGACGCCTTCGCCACCGTCCAGGCCGCCTACGAGGCGGGCATCCGCTATTTCGACACGGCGCCGGTCTACGGCTTCGGGCTGGCCGAAAGCCGGCTGGGCGAGGCAATCCGCTCGCTGCCGCGCAAGAACATCGTCATCTCCTCCAAGGTGGGCTACGATCTCGTGCCGATCCCCGACAGCGAGATGACGCCGCAGCTCTGGGACAAGGCGCCGCCCTTCCGCGCCGAATTCGACTATTCGCGCGACGGCGTCTTACGCTCCATTGAAGGCACGCTGAAGCGGCTCGGCACCGACCATGTCGACATGCTGGCGATCCATGATCCGGACGAGGCGCTGCATTTCGCACCGGGCGAAGACCCCTATGCCCGCAGCCGTTTCCGCGAGGCGATGGAGGGCGCCTATCCGGTGCTGGAGGACCTGCGCGCGCAAGGCGTCGTCAAGGCGATCGGCGTCGGCATCAATCAGTGGCAGATGCTGCGCGATTTCGTCGTGGCCGGGCGTTTCGACTATTTCCTGCTTGCCGGCCGCTATACGCTGCTCGAACAGGAGCCGCTCGCCGACCTGCTGCCCGCCTGTGCGGCGCGCGGCACGAAGATCGTGATCGGCGGCCCGTACAATTCCGGCATCCTCGCCACCGGCGCAAAACAGGGCGCAACCTTCAACACGCGCGCGGCACCGCCCGCGGTGCTGGAGCGGGTCGCCCGCATCGAGGCCGTTTGTGTGCGCCACGGCGTGCCGCTGCCGGCCGCCGCGCTGCAATTCCCGCTCGGTCATCCGCTCGTCATCAGCGTCATTCCGGGCGCACGCTCGGTCGCGGAGCTGGAGCAGAACCTCGCCTACATCCGCCAGCCTATTCCGGCGGACCTTTGGAGCGAGTTGAAGGCCGAAGGCCTCGTTGCCGCCGAGGCGCCCCTTCCGGATGGCGAGGCGGCCTGAACGAAAAGACCGCCCAGACGAACATCCGGGCGGTCTTCGATCCGGGTTTCAGAGTGCGGCGTCGATGGCCTGCCACATGGCTTCGGGGATCGGCAGGCGCGACCATTCGAGGTTCTGGGCGACGCGCTCCGGCCGGCTCATGCCGAGCACGACCGCCCGCACGAGCGGCGAGCGCAGCGGGAACTGGATGGCGGCGGCCTGGAGCGGCACATCGTATTGCGCGCAGATGCCGGCGATCGCCTCCGCGCGCCGGGTGACATCGGATGGCGGCGCGCCATAATCGTAGGTCGCCCCTTCCGCGCCCGGCCCCTTGGCGAGGATGCCGGAATTGAACACTCCGGCCGCCACGATGCGGGTTCCTGCCTTTTGCGCCGCCGGAAACAGGTCCTTCTCGGCGCTACGGTCGATCAGGGAATAGCGCCCCGCGATCATCACAACGTCGAAACGGCCCGCCTCGACGAAACGGGTCGCGATGTCGCTCTCGTTGACGCCGACGCCGATGGCCTTCACCTCGCCCGAGCGGCGAAGCTCGTCGAGCGCACGGTAGCAGCCCGCCATCGCCTCGTCGAAATGACGCTCGAAACCGTCCGGCCCGTGGGTGTAGCGGTCGACGTCGTGGATATAGACCACGTCGAAATCCGGGAAGCCGAGACGGCTTGCCGATTGTTCCAGCGCCCGCATCGTGCCGTCATAGCTGTAGTCGAAGACGGGCTTCAGGCGCAGCGGCGACGCCCAGAGCCCGTAGTCCACCGGGCTGCCGCGCGGCGGCACGAGATAACGCCCGACCTTAGTCGAGACCGTGATGCCGTCGCGCGGCACCGTGCGCAGGAACTGCCCCAGCCGAAGCTCGCTGAGGCCGTGCCCGTAAAGGGGGGCGGTGTCGAAATAACGGATACCGGCCTCGTAAACGGCCGCAAGCGTATCGCGCGCCACGGCCTCCGGCACGTCGCGGTAGAGCGTGCCGATGCCGCTGGCGCCGAAGCCGATGCGCGAGGCGAAGGTGAAGCCACCGGCCATGTCAGCCCCTCGCCTCCCCGGCAAATCCCGGCAGGCGATACGCGTCGATGGCGTTGAGGCCGAAGATGCGGTCGAGATCGGCTTGCGGCAGGTCCTTCAGGCATTCGCGCAGCGCATCCACCACCCGGTCGTAGCTGGCGGCGACAAGGCAGACTGGCCAGTCCGTACCGAACATGCAGCGGTCTACGCCGAAGACGTCGAGGACTTCGTGCACATAGGGCTTCAGGTCTTCGGGCGTCCACGTCTGCCAGTTCGCCTCCGTCACCATGCCGGAGAGCTTGCACCAGACATGGCCGCGCTCGGCGCGGAACTGGCGGATCAGCACCGCCCATTCGTCGAAACCGCGATTGCGGATTTCCGGCTTGGAAATGTGGTCGAGCACGAAGCGCATGCCGGGAAAGGCCTTCACGGTCGCGATGCAGGCGGGAAGCTGCGGCAGGTTCGGCACGAGGTCGTAGACGAGGCCGGCGGCTTCCACGGCCTGGAGGCCGCGCATCGCGTCAGCGCGCAGCAGCCAGTTCGGGTCGCTCTCGGTCTGGATCAGGTGGCGCACGCCGACGAGCCATTTGCCCTCGGGGCTTTGCCGTAGTGCGGCGATGGTGGCGGCGACACCCGGGTCGGCGAGATCGACCCAGCCGACGACGCCGGCGACGAAATCCGTCGTCTCGGCGGTGCGGATGAAATCCCAGGTCTCGCCGAGGTCGTTCCAGGTCTGGACGAGCACGGTGCCCGACACGCCGCTGGACGCGATCGAGGGGCGCAGGTCCTTCGGCGCGAAGACGCGGTTGATGGGTTCGAAGGGGCCGCTCAGCCAGGCATAGTCGCCGCCGCTTGCGGGATCCCAGAAATGATGGTGGGAATCGATGATGGGTGTGGGCATGGTCCGTTCCGTTGGCAATGGACGACGTGCCGTCTCCGGCGCGCCGTCTCGGATGGTCTGTCGGTCAGCCGGCGGCTGCTACCAGCGCTGATGGACGTATTGGCGGATGTCCTCGTCGTAGATCTTGACGAGCTCGTCCATGACCTCCTTGGGGAGCGCCGGCAGCGCGGCCGCCTCGGCGTTGGAGCGCGCCTGCGCCGGGTTGCGCGCACCCGGAATGGCGACCGTGATCGCGTCGAACATCAGGATCCAGCGGAGCGCGAATTTCGCCATGGTCGTGTCGCCGGAAACCAGCGGGCGGATGCGCTCGACCGCGTCGAGGCCGGCCTCGTAGGGAACGCCGGAGAAGGTCTCGCCGACATCGAAGGCTTCGCCGTTGCGGTTGAACAGGCGGTGGTCCGTCGCCTCGAACGTGGTGTCGCGCCTGAACTTGCCGGAGAGAAGACCGCTCGCCAACGGCACGCGGGCGATGATCGCAACGTTCTTCTGCTTCGCCTCCGCGAAGAAGCGTTCGGCGGGGCGCTGGCGGAAGGCGTTGAAGATGATCTGCACGCTGACGACGCCCGGATATTCGATCGCCTTCAGGGCTTCCTCGACGCGCTCGACGCTGACGCCGTAGTGGCGGATCTTGCCCTCCTCGACGAGCCTGTCGAGCCGCCCGAAGACCTCCGGATGGTAGTAGAGGTCGGTCGGCGGGCAGTGCAGCTGCACGAGGTCGAGCGTCTCGACGCCGAGATTCTTCAGGCTGCGGTCGATCCAGGCATTCAGGTTTTCGGTGCTGTAGCCCTCGACGGACTGCGCGGGCAGGCGCCGGCCGGCCTTGGTGGCGACGAAGGGTTTTTCGCCGCCGCGTTCCTTCAGAACCTTCGCGATGAGGCGTTCGGAATGGCCGTCGCCATAGACATCGGCGGTGTCGATGAAGGTGACGCCGGTGTCGAGCGCGGCGTGCAGGGCGGCCAGCGCCTCCTCGTCGTTCACCTCGCCCCAGGCGGCGCCGATCGCCCAGGCGCCGAAGCCGATTTCGCTGACGCTGCGGCCCGTGCGACCGAATTGTCGTGACTGCATTTTCATTCTCCCTTGTGGGTTTTCCATCCCGTGCGGACTTCCGAAATGCCGCCCGGCCGGTGCACGACCACGCTTGACATCTCCCTGGCAACGGTATTATCAGAAAACAGGGTTGTACGACAACCCGGTAAGACGGCAAAATCGCCATCGGGAGGAAGAAATGGTGAGATCCAGCCTATTGCGGGGCGGCGCGCTTGCGCTCAGCCTTGGAACATTCATCCATCCGGCGCTCGCGCAGGATGCGGAAAACGTCATCAAGATCGGCGTCGTCGCCGCGGAATCCGGCGCCTTCGTCTCGGCCGGCCACACGCTGCCGGCCGGCGTCGGGCTTGCCGTCCAGCAGATCAACGATGCCGGCGGCATCAAGGTCGGCGACAAGACCTACAAGCTCGAAATGGTCAAGCGCGACGACCGCACGGATGTCGCGACCGCCATCGCCGCAACCCAGGAACTGGTCCGCGACGAGAAGGTCCAGGCGATCTTCGGCTCGGAATCGCACGATTTCACGCTCGCCATGGCCAAGATCACCCAGCCGGCCAAGGTCGTGCATTTCGCCGGCAATTCCACGCTCGGCAAGGTGCTGACATCCGACGGCGTGAAGGCCGGCGGCGACGTGCATTACCTCTTCCAGTCGGAACCACAGGAGTTCCAGCGTTCGGGCTCGACGGCCCGCGGCGTGCTCAACCTGCTGGAGCCGCTGCTCGGCTACAAGCCGAAGAAGTCGGTCATGATCGTCGGAAATGATGCGACGGGTCAGTTCCTGTCCTCCTTCTACATCACCGCGCTCAAGGCCGAGGGACAGGAGGTTCCGGACATCATCTTCTATCCGCCGGATACCACCGACTTCTCGCCCTTCCTCACCAAGGCGAAGAGCTTCGAGCCGGACACGATCCACTTCTGGTACAACGGCGATTCGACGCTGACGGCCCTGCCGCAGGCGATCGAACTGGGTGCTGCCAAGAGCTACTTCCTGTTCGGCGTCGATCCGGGCATCTGGAAGGAACGCGGCCTTTCCGCCGACGTGCCGGTCGCCATGAGCTGCGTGCCGGTCTGCTGGGGCGCATCGTCAAACCCGAACTCGAAGACCTATTTCGACGCTTACTTCGCGGCCGGCGCGCCGCACGGCGTTACCTCGTCGGTCTCCCTGCTCTACCACGACTACGTGCATTTCCTCGCCAAGGCGTGGGAGAAGGCCGGTACACTCGATCCGGACAAGACGGTCGAAGCGCTGATGTCGATGGATTATTCGGGCGTCGTCTCGGACAAGCTTGCCTTCAACGAAACACACCAGGTGACGCATGCGACGGAAGTCTGCGCCGCGGCACCCGGCGGCGACATCACCTGCTCGATGCAGCAGCCGCCTGAAAAAGCGCCGGAATAAGTCCTGTGCCGATCGATCCGCTCCCGCCGGGTGAAAGCCCTGCGGGAGCGAATGCCAACGAAGGCGGAACGGCCTGGCCGCCGCCTCGCACAGACGGAAGAATGCCGTGGACATCCTCATTCAACAGATCCTCAACGGCCTGTCGATCGCCAGCGTCATCACGCTGATCGCGGTCGGCGTCACGCTGATCTTCGGCCTGACGGGCATCATCAACTTCGCCCACGGCGAATTTCTCATGGTCGGCAGCATCGTTACCTGGCTCGCCGTCGGCAGCGGCCTCGGCTTTCCGCTCGCCGTCGCGCTTGCGGTCGCGGCCGTCGCCCTGATGGGCTATGTGCTGGAACGTGGCATCTTCCGCTTCACGCTGGAAAGGCCGACGAACGGCTTCATCGTCTCGCTCGGCCTCATCGTCGTGCTGCAGCACATCGTCATCCTGTTCTTCGATCCGAACCAGAAGAGCATCCCGCGCCCGCTTTCCACCGTGTGGGACGTCGGCGGAGTGCGCATCGCCTCGGTGCGCGTCATGGTCATCCTCGTTACCGTCGCCGTGGTCGCCGCCACCTATATGATGATCACTCGAAGCCGCTACGGCCGGGCGCTGCGCGCCAGCGTCGAGGACCGCGACACCGCTGCCCTGATGGGTATTCCGGTGCGCCGCTACATCACCGGCGTCTTCGTGCTGGGCAGCGCGCTGGCCGGCCTTGGCGGCGCCCTCCTCATCGCGCTCTTCCCGATCACGCCGTTTACCGGCGGCACCATGGTCATGAAGGGTTTTGCCGTCGCGCTCATCGGCGGCCTCGGCAATCTCACGGGCGCCGTCGCGGCGGGCCTGATCCTCGGCATCGTGGAGGGCCTCAGCGCAGGCTACGGCTTCTCCGAATGGACCGACGCCTACTCCTTCGGCCTCATGATCCTCGTCCTGCTCTTCCGCCCGCACGGCCTGTTCGGCGGCACGAGCGGGCCGAAGATGGCGTGAGAACAGAACGGCAGGAACCATGATTTCGTCGCGCAACTCCCTTCATTCGCTGCTCGCGGTCCTGGCGCTGCTGGTGCTTCTCGCACTGGTGCCGCAGTTCTCGCCGAGCAACCGGCTTCTCTCGCTCGCCATCTCGGCGGGGATCAACGTCATCGCGCTGTATGGCCTTTCCGTGCTGTTCGGCCAAACCGGCATCCTGTCGATGGGCCATGCGGCCCTCGTCGGCGTCGGCGCCTATACCGCGGCCATGCTGCTGCGCGATTTCGACGTCGGCTTCTGGGTGGCCCTGCCCTTCGCGGGCCTGTTCGCGGCCGTCGCCGCGGCCATCGTCGGCATCCCGTCCTTGCGCGTCAGCGGCCACCACTTCGTCATCATGACCTTCGCCTTCGGGCAATTGCTGACGATCGTGCTGACCAATGGCGGCGATTTCACCGGTGCTGCAAGCGGCATCTCGATCCTCCGGCCGGTCACGCTTTTCGGCATGGACCTCGGCGACCTGCCGCGCTTCTACGTGCTGGTCGTCGCCTTCGTCGCGCTGGCGGCCGTGGCGAGCTGGGCGATCATCAACTCCTCCTACGGCCGCACATTGCGCGCCATCCGCGAGAACGAAAAGCTCGCGGCCGCCCTCGGCATCAATGTCGGCCGGCACAAGATCGGCGCCTTCGTGGTCAGCGGCGTCTATGCCGGCGTGTCCGGCGTGCTGCTCGCCTATTTCCTCGGCCATATCTCGCCCCAGCAATTCGCCTCCTTCCCGAGCATCTACCTCGCCCTGATGGTAATGATCGGCGGCGCGCGCCTGCTGCTCGGCCCGCTCGCCGGCGGCATCCTCGTCGCCTTCCTGCCGGAAGTGCTGAACCTCGACCCGGTCGAATCCCGCATCGTCTACGGCGTCTGCCTGATCGCCGTCATCCTGTTCCTGCCGAATGGCCTGATCGCCGGCATCGGCGAACTCTGGCAGCGCCTCGTCGGTGGCTTCAGCAAGACGAGCACCGAAGCCACCCTGAAGGAGACCGGCCGATGAGCGCCCTTCTGGAAATCTCCGGCCTGCGCAAGCAGTTCGGCGGCGTGGCGGCCCTTGCCGGCGTCGATCTCAGCATCGAGGACGGCGAAATCCTCGGCATCGTCGGCCCGAACGGATCGGGCAAATCGACTTTGTTCAACGTCATCACCGGCGTCCACAGGCCGACCGCCGGCCGCGTCACCTGGCGCGGGCAGGACGTGACCGCCATCCCGCCGCACCGCATCTCGCAGACCGGTATCGGCTACACCTTCCAGCAGGCGATGGCCTTCACCGGCCTCAGCGTGCGCGAAAACGTCACCATCGCGACCGAGCATTGCAAGCGCGCCGACGCGCGCGACTTTCCCTGGACGACGCCGGATGCGCTGATGGATTTCGTCGGCATCCGCCACCTTGCGGAAGAACGGGCGGGCGTGCTGCCCTTCGGCAGCCTGCGCCTGCTCGGGCTGGCGCTGGCGCTCGCCACGCGGCCGATCCTGCTTTTGCTCGACGAGCCCGCCGCCGGCCTCAACGACAAGGAGACGGCCGCGCTGGTCGGCCTGGTCAAGCAATTCCCGCAAAACGGCATCAGCGTCTGCGTCATCGATCACGACATGAAGCTGATGCAGATGCTTTGCAAGCGTCTGGTCGTGCTCGATTTCGGCTCCAAGATCGCCGATGGCGCGACCGCCGACGTGCTGCGCGATCCGAAAGTGCTCGAAGTCTATCTCGGAGGCGACCTGTGACCCTGCTTTCGGTTTCCAGCGTCTCTACCGGCTACGGCGCCACCACCGTCAACCGCGACGTGTCGCTCACCCTCGATGCCGGCGAGATCGTCACCGTGCTCGGGCCGAACGGTGCGGGCAAATCCACGCTGCTGCGCACCATTGCCGGCCTCGTGCGCCCGCGCGCTGGAACGGTGACCTTCAACGGCGAGGATGTGACCGGCTCGCCCCCGGACGTGATGGCGCGGCGCGGCGTCGTGCTCGTGCCCGAAGGCCGGCGCATCTTCGCCGACATGAGCGTCGAGGAGAACCTGCGGCTCGGCGCCTATACCCGCACGGATGCCGCCGCCGTCGAGGCCGATATCGCCCTGATGGAGAAATTCTTCCCCATCCTGGCCGTCAAGCGCGCGCAAAAGGGCGGCTCGCTCAGCGGCGGGCAACAGCAGATGCTGGCGATTGCCCGCGGCCTGATGGCGCGGCCGAAGGTGCTGCTGCTCGACGAGCCCTCGCTCGGCCTCTCGCCGCTGCTGGTGAAGGAAATCCAGGGCATCATCCTCAATATCGGCAGGGAATTCGGCGCTTCCGTGCTGCTTGTCGAGCAGAATGCCGGCCTGGCGCTTTCCGTCGCCGCGCGCGGCTATCTCATGCAGAACGGCCGCATCATGCTGTCGGGCGCCATCGACGAGCTGCGCGACATGTCGCTGATGCGCGAGCTTTATCTCGGCGGCGTGAAGGAGAGCGCGTGATGGGCGGGCATCCGGTTTCCGTCTCCTACGGCCGGGGGCACCTGCCCATCGACCTGCCGGCCGGGGCCGTGCCAACCGTCATCCGCAAGCGGCCTTTGCCGAAGATCACCGACCCGCAAGGCGCGGTCGAGGCCGCTCTGGAGGCGCCGATCGACGCCGCGCCGCTGTCCGAACTGGCGCGCGGGCGCAAAAGCGCCTGCATCCTGATCTGCGACATCACCCGCCCCGTACCGAACCGACTGTTCCTCGGCCCGATGGTGCGCACGATGATGGCCGCCGGCATTCCGCAGGACGCTATCGTCATTCTCATTGCCACCGGCCTGCACCGCCCCAACCTCGGCGAAGAGCTGGCCGAACTGATCGGCGATCCCTGGGTGCTGGAGAATATCCGCATCGTCAACCACGACGCCCGCGATGAGGCCGCGCATATCGACCTTGGCGTCACCCCGACGCGCGGCACGCCCGTCAAGCTCGATCGCCTGCTGGTCGAGGCGGACCTGCGCATCGCCACCGGCCTCGTCGAGCCGCATTTCATGGCCGGATGGTCGGGCGGGCGCAAGGTCGTCGCTCCCGGTGTCGCCCACCACGAGACGATCCGCACCTTCCATTCCGCGCGCTTCATGGAAGACCCGTTAGCAGTGCAGTGCAATCTCGTCGGCAATCCGCTGCATGAGGAGCAATTGCAGATCGTCCGCAAGCTCGGCGAGATCTACGCGCTCAACACCGTGCTCGACGAGGAGCGCGACCTCGTCTGCGTCACCTTCGGCGAGATCATCGCCAGCCACGCGGCGGCCGTCGATTTCGTCAGCGACGCCACCCGCATCGGCATGCCGCACAAATTCTCGACCGTGCTGACCTCATCGGCCGGCTACCCGCTCGACAAGACCTATTACCAGACGATCAAAGGCATGGTGACGCCGATCGACATTCTGGCACCCGGCGGCACGCTGATCATGGTGTCGGAATGTTCGGAAGGGTTTGGCTCGCCCGAATTCCGCGAGGCGCAAGCCCGCCTCGTCGACCTCGGCCCCGAACGTTTCCTCGCGACCCTGACGGCCAAATCACTCGCCGAAATCGACGAATGGCAGACGGAGATGCAGCTCAAACCCATGCGCGTCGGCCGGATCGAACTCTATACGACCGGCCTTCAGGGCGACGATCGCCGGCTGACCGGCGTCGGCATGATCGACGATATCGGGGCGGCAATCGCCCGCAGCATCGAGCGGAGCGGCGATCCCCGCATCGCGGTGATCCCGGAGGGGCCTTATGTCATTCCCCAGACGGCATGACGGAGGGCGGGCCAATGCGCTCCGTCGTGTCGCGCAATTCGGCAAAGCGCGCGAGGCTTCGGGTGAGATGCGTCCTCAGCGCCTTCTGCGCGCCCTTGTCGTCGCCGGCCTCGATGGCCGCGAAGATCGTTTCATGCTCGCGGTGCATGCGGCTCGTGTGCCGCGTCTTCTCCGCCTTCGCCATCGCCTCGAAGCGCGCCCATTGGCGCGGCATCATCAGGGTGCCGAACGTGTCGAACAGCCGCGCGTAATAGGGATTTTGCGTGGCGACCAGGATCGCGCGGTGGAAGGCGGCATCCTCGATCGCGCCGGATTCGCCCCGCTCGATCGCCGCATCCAGCGCATCGAGGCGGGCACGCATGCGCCGGAGGTCCTCCTCCTCGCGCCGCAGCGCGGCAAAGCCGCCGGCCTCCACCTCCAGGCCGACGCGCAGCTCGAGCACGCTGATGACGTCGTCGATCGATTGCAGGTCGTTCGGCACGATGGAGAAGGCGCGCGGTTTCGGATCGTTGGTCACGAAGGCGCCAAGCCCCTGGCGGGTGGTGATGAGCCCGCGGGCGCGCAGCGCGGCAAGCGCCTCGCGCACCACCGTGCGGCTCACGCCCGTCTGGGTCATGATCGCCTGCTCGGTCGGCAGGCGCTGGCCCGGCGCGAGATCACCGGATTCGATCTGCGCCGCCAGGGCGTCGACAAGGCCGCTGCGCAGGTTCGGGACCTGCTGGATGGCGTCGAAAAATGCCGTGTCCTTGTCCGTCATCGTCCGAATCGAACTCCTTCATGCGCCCCGGCCTGCGGGCGGCGAAAACTCCGTGCTATCCGATGACGCGGGAAAAATCAAAACGAGAGACAACCAAGGGGAGGACGCGATGAGGGAACGGATCGGTTTCATAGGGCTCGGCGCCATGGGCGCCGGCATGGCCGGCAACCTGCTGGCCAAGGGTTTTCCGCTTACCGTGCTCGCCCACCGCCGCCGCGAGACGGTTGACGACCTTGTCGCGCGCGGCGCGCAGGAAGCGGCCACGCCGCGTGCGCTGGCGCAGGCATGCGACATCGTCGTGCTCTGCGTGACGGGCTCGCGCGAGGTCGAAGAGGTCGTGAAAGGCCGCGACGGCCTCGTCTCAGCCGGCAAGCCGCTGCTTATCATCGACTGCTCCACCTCCAACCCGGCGCAAACCACCGCGCTCGCCGCCGAGCTCGAAGGGCAAGGCATCATCCTTCTCGACGCGCCGCTCGGGCGCACGCCGAAGGAGGCGGCGGAAGGCAAGCTCGACGTGATGATCGGCGGCGCGGCGGAGCACGTCGCCCGCGCCCGCCCGGTGGTCGAGGCCTTCGCCGGCCGCGTCATTCATACGGGTGCCACGGGCAGCGGCCACACCATGAAGCTGCTCGTCAACTTCGTCTCGATGGGCTACTCGACGATCTATTCCGAAGCGCTCACCGTCGGCGCGAAGATGGGGCTGACGCCACAGGTCATCAACAGCGTGCTCAGCGGCAGCCGCATGGACTGCCCCTTCTACCAGGCCTTCTTCGATTTCGTGCTGAACCGCAACGAGAACGCCCAGCGCTTCGCCATGAAAAACGCGCTGAAGGACATGAGCTATCTCGCCGCCACCGCGCAGGCCGCCGGCGTCGTCAATCCCATCGGGGCGGCAGTGCGCAACAGCTTTGCCAGCGCCGTCGCGGCCGGCAAAGGCGAGGCTTTCGTGCCGGCGCTCTCCGACGTCATCGCCGGGCTGAACGGCATATCGCTGCACGGCGAGGGAGCAGACGGCGCATGAACGCCTTCCACCTCGATCCGCTCGGCGGCATGGCCGGCGACATATTCGCCGCCGCGATGCTCGATCTGCGGCCCGAGCTGGAGCCGGGATTGCACGATCTCATCGCCCGCTGCCCGCTGCTGGACGGCGTTGCAGCCACGCTCGCGCCGCATGACGACGGTGTGCTGACGGGCCGGCGCTTCACGGTGACGAACGACAAGGCGCCAAAGGACCACCCGCCCCACCATCATCATCATGACGGCCACCACCACGACGATAGTCCCCACAGCCACGTCGAGTGGCGCTCGATCCGGCATGCCCTCGAACATATGCCGGCGCCCGCCGCGGTGATCGGCCATGCCATCGGCATCTTTTCCGAGCTTGCCGCCGCCGAGGCGCGTGTGCACGGCACGACGCCAGAGGCCCTGACCTTCCACGAGGTCGGCGCCTGGGATTCCATCGCCGACATCCTCGCCGCCGCCTATCTCATCGACGCCGTGGGGCCTGCCGAATGGACGGTCGGTCCAATCCCGCTCGGCTCCGGAAGGATACGCACGGCCCACGGGCTGCTGCCGGTTCCCGCCCCCGCGACGGTGCTGCTGCTCGAAGGTTTTTCCATGGTCGACGACGGCGTGGGCGGCGAGCGTGTGACGCCGACGGGAGCGGCGATCCTGCGCTACCTCTGCAAGGGCGGGCCTGGCGCCCCACGCTCGGGCAGGCTCTCCGGGTCCGGCCACGGTTTCGGCACGCGCCGGCTAACCGGCGTCAGCAATTGCCTGCGCGTCCTCGCCTTCGAGCGGGGAGAGCATATCCAGGCCAACCGGGTCGCCGTGCTCGAATGCGAGATCGACGACCAGACGGGCGAGGACCTCGCGATCGCCCTTGCCCATATCCGCGCCCATGCCGGCGTGCTGGATGCCGTGCAGGCGGTCGCCTTCGGCAAGAAGGGGCGGCTGATGACGCATCTGCGCGTGCTTTCCATGCCGCAGGCCGCGGATGAGGTCGCACGGCTGATCTTCGACGAAACGGCGACGCTCGGCATCCGCCGCACAATCACCGAACGCCTGACGTTGCCGCGCCTCAGCCACGAAACGCAGGCCGGCGGCCGAACGCTTCCAGCCAAGTCCGCCGCACGCCCTTCCGGCGAAACGACAAAGCTGGAGGCCGATGCCCTGTCGGCGGTCGCTGGCCGGGCCGCGCGCGAACGGCTGCGGCGCGAGGCCGAAGGCGGCAACCAATGAGCCGCCCCCTCGGCGACGTGATCGGCGAGATCGGCACGGCGGCGCTGGCGCTGAGTGGCGGCGTGGATTCCATGACGCTCGGGGTCTTTGCCGGCCGCCTTCTCGGTCCTTCCCGAGTAACGATGCTGCACGCGGTTTCGGCCGCCGTGCCGGCCGAGGCGACAGCGCGGGTCGAGGCCTGGGCGCGCCGGGAAGGCTGGCGGCTGGAGCTGATCGATGCCGGCGAATTTTCCGACGAGAATTATCGCGCCAATCCGGTCGATCGCTGTTTCTTCTGCAAGGGCAATCTCTACGGCACCATCGCCAGCCGCACGGGGGCGACGATCCTTTCGGGCACCAACACCGATGATCTCGGCGAATACCGCCCCGGCCTCGACGCCGCCAGGCGCCATTCCGTGCGCCATCCCTTCGTGGAGGCAGGCATGGACAAGCCCGCGGTGCGGTCCCTCGCCCGCACGCTCGGCCTCGGCGATCTCGCCGAACTGCCCTCTTCACCCTGCCTGTCGAGCCGCGTCGAGACGGCGATCCGCATCGAGCCCGCAATATTGGTGGCCATCCACGCGGTGGAAAAACTCGTCGCCGCCCGGCTCGCGCCCGAAACGGTGCGCTGCCGCCTGCGTCGCGCCGGCATCGTCGTGGAACTCGATCCCGCAAGCCTGTCGGCAGCGGGCGACGATGTCCGCTTGACGCTAACGGGCGACATCACCGCCCTGCTCCCACCGGAAATCGCTGGCGCGACTATCGCCTTCGCGCCCTATCGCAACGGCAGCACCTTCCTGCGGGAGGGCGCATGAGCGACGTCGTATTCGATTTCGACAGGGAAAGCCGTATCGGCCTTGGCGAGGCGGTGCTCTGCGGCGAAAAATCCGTGGCCCAGATCGACACGATCCTTGGTGGCGCCTCCGCACGCAACGCCGGTCTCCTGCTGACGCGGCTGGCGCCGGAAAAGGCTGAAGCCCTTGCCGCCGCCCACCGCGCGCAGATTGACTATTGCCCCCTCTCCCGCACCGCCTTCTTCGGCCCGGTGCGGCCGGTCGCCGATAGCCGTTCGGTGGCGATCGTCGCCGCCGGCACCTCGGATGCACCGGTCGCCCGGGAGGCGGCGCGCACGCTCCGGCATGCGGGCGTCGAGGCATCCCTCATCGTCGATGTCGGCGTGGCGGGCCTCTGGCGGCTGATGGAGCGGATCGAGGAGATCCGCACCTTTCCCGTCATCATCGCGGTGGCGGGCATGGACGCCGCGCTCGCCAGCGTGCTCGGCGGCCTCGTCGGCTCGGCGGTGATCTGCGTGCCGACCTCCGTCGGCTACGGCGCGGCGGAAGAGGGGCGCACGGCGCTCAACGCCATGCTGGCAAGCTGCGCCTCCGGCCTTGCCGTCGTCAACATCGACAACGGCTATGGTGCCGCCTGCGCCGCGCTGCGTATCCTCGCCTCCGCCCGGCGGATCACCTCCGCCTGAGCCCTTCAGGCCGCGTCGACGGTGAGCTGCTGCTGCTCGCCAAGGCCCTCGATGCCGAGGCGAATGGTCTGGCCGGCCTTGAGGTAGATCGGCTCCGGCTTGATGCCGAGGCCGACGCCGGGTGGGGTTCCCGTCGAGATGATGTCGCCCGGCTGCAGGCTCATGAACTGCGAGATATAGTGCACGAGGAAGGCGACGCCGAAGACCATGGTGCGCGTCGATCCGTTCTGGCGCGAAACGCCGTCGACCTTCAACCACATGCCGAGGTTCTGCGGATCGGCGATCTCGTCGCGCGTCACCATCCAGGGGCCGATCGGCCCAAAACTGTCGGCCGACTTGCCCTTGGTCCACTGCCCGCCGCGCTCGGCCTGGAAGGCGCGTTCGGAGACGTCGTTGATCAGGCAGTAACCGGCGACATGCTTCATCGCATCGGCTTCCGAGACGTAGCGCGCCTCGTCACCGATGACGACGCCCAGCTCGACCTCCCAATCGGTCTTCACCGAGTTGCGCGGGATGATGACGTTGTCGTTCGGCCCGGTGATGGCGCTGGTCGCCTTCATGAAGAGGATCGGTTCCTTGGGGATTTCCGCGCCGGTCTCTGCTGCATGGTCGGCATAGTTGAGGCCGACGCAGATGAACTTGCCGACGCGCGCCACGCACGGTCCCATGCGGCCGGGATCGGCGACGAGCGGCAGGGTGGCCGGGTCGATTGCCGCAAGGCGTGCGATGCCCTCGTTCGTCAGCACGCCGCCGGCAATATCGTCGACATGGACGGAAAGGTCGCGCACGCGGCCTTCAGCATCAAGCAATCCCGGCTTTTCGGCGCCGTGCGAACCGTAACGGAGAAGTTTCATGGTCTTGTTCCCGTGGAAATAAAGCGGATCAGGCGTTCGTCCAGCCGCCATCGATGACGACGGCGTTGCCGGTCATGAAGGCGGACTCGTCGCTGGCGAGGTAGACGACCAGTTCGGCGACTTCGCCAGCCGTGCCGAGCCGGCCCATCGGCTGGCGGCCGATGAAGGTGGCGCGGGCGGCATCATAGTCGCCGGTTGCGCGCATGCGGTCCTGCAGCGAGGGGCTTTCGATCGTGCCGGGGCAGATGGCGTTCACCCGGATGCCCTTCGTCACATAATCGACGGCCACCGACTTGGTAAGCCCGATGACGGCGGCCTTGGTCGTGCCGTAGATGAAGCGGTTCGGCGCGGCGATGACCGTCGAGGCGACCGACGCCATGTTGACGATCGACCCGCCGCCGCGCTCCAGCATGCCGGGCAGGAAGGCGCGGATCATGCGGTACATGGAGCGCACGTTGAGCGAGAGTGAGAAGTCGAAGGCGTCCTCGTCGCAGTCGAGGATCGTGCCGTTGTGCACATAGCCGGCGCAGTTGAAGAGGATGTCGGGTGCCGCAATCGAGGCGGCGAAGCGCTTGATCGCTTCCGGATCGAGCACGTCGAGGGCGCGTGTCTCCACGCCGGCCATGCCGTCAAGCGCCGCGAGCTTGCCGGCGTCGATGTCAGTCGCCACAACCCTTGCGCCCTCGCGCGCGAAGGCGAGCACGGTCGCGTGCCCCATGCCTTGCCCGGCGGCCGTGACGACGGCCGTCTTTCCCTGCAACCTGCCTGCCATGTTCATGATTCCTTTTCGAAATGATCGTCCGCGCCGTCGGGGTCGACAGTCGCGGCCGGGAGACCAACGCGGCGCGCGGCGCCTGCAAGATGCTCGGTCATGGCGCGCCGGGCGCCGTCGACATCGCCGGCCGCAATGGCATCCAGGATACTCTGGTGTTCGCCGAGCGTAATGCTCGCCAGATCATCCGAGCGCTGCTGGTGGCCGGAGGCGAGGATGCTGTCGCGCACCCGCTCCGAGGCGAACATCAGAAAGGGCGCCATGTAGGAATTCTGCGTGGCCGAGGCGACGGTGCGGTGGAATTCGAGGTCGGTCTTCAGCCAGGTGACGCTGCCATAGGGTGCTGCCGCCATGGTCGCCAGCGCCTCCTTCATCGCATCGATATCCGCGTCGGTGCGGCGCTGCGCGGCGATGCCCGCAATCTCCACTTCGAGGATGCCGCGGATCTCGAACAGGTTCTTGAAGGCATCCGCCTCCTGAAGGGAATCGTGGTCGATGGTGAGGACGGTGGTGTTCTGCGCATCGGCCACGAAGGCGCCGCGGCCCTGCTGCGACCAGATGCGCCCTTCCGACCGCAGCCGGGCGATCGCTTCGCGCACGACATTGCGGCTGACGCCAAAGGTCTGCGCCAGCGCCTGCTCGGTCGGCAGCTGGTCGCCCGGCTTCAGCCGCCCCTGCGCGATTTCGCGCGAGATGGAGCTTGCGACCAGCGTCGACAAATGCGGACCGCGATTGACCTTGTCGAGTTTCAGCATCATGGATCACCCCGTTCGTCCGTCTCTTCGGACGGCAGGAGTCTACCTATATTCATAATCGCCGCCGGATCGAGTGCCCGCTTGATGCGGAAGGCGAGATCGAGCGAAACGGGGTCCACCCGTTCGAGGAAAGCTGCCTGCTTGACGCGGCCGATGCCGTGCTCGGCGCTGAGCGAACCGTCGTAACGGTCGACCACGTCGAAGATCACCATCTCCGCCTCGTGGAACAGATGCTCGATATCGGCGGGATCGTCCATGCCGACCGGCGGCACGATGTTGAGATGGATGTTGCCGTCGCCGACATGGCCGTAGGTGACGGCGAGCGCCTGCGGGTGGCTTGCGGCCAAGGCCACAAGTGCATCGTCGACGAAGCCGGCAAGGCTGGAGATCGGCACGGAGACGTCGGTGCGCAGGTAACGCCCGCCGCGCCCCTGCGCTTCCACCATCACCTCGCGCAGCAGCCAGAGCTGCGCTGCCTGCGCCCGGCTCGTCGCCACCGCGCCGTCGACCACCAGATCGGAAGCACCGATCAGGAAATCCTCAAGGATGGCGCGCAGGTCGACGCGCCCGCCGGCCGAGGCCTCGATCAACACATAGACGGGGCAGACCGTCTCGAAGGGCTCGCGGAAATCGCTGCGGGCGGCAAGCGCGATCTCGATGCCGCCGCGCAGGATCAGCTCGAAGGCATTCAGCAGGTCGCTGCATTCGCGCCGCGCCCGGGCGTAAAGCTCCATGGCATCGGCAACCGAGCGCAGGCCGACCAGCGCGGTCTCGATCTGGCTGGGCTTCGGGAACAGCTTCAGCGACACCGCGGTGACGATGCCGAGCGTACCTTCGCTGCCAATGAAAAGCTGCTTGAGGTCATAGCCGCGGTTGTCCTTGCGCAGGAGCTTGAGGCCGTTCCAGATGCGGCCGTCGCTCAGCACCACTTCGAGGCCCAGCACCAGGTCGCGCGTCATGCCGTAGCGCAGCACGTTGAACCCGCCGGCATTGGTGGCAACGTTGCCACCGATCCGGCAGCTGCCCTGCGCGCCAAAAGTGATCGGCAGGATGCGGTCCTGCGCCTCCGCCGCAGCCTTGGCATCCTCCAGGATACAGCCGGCCTCGACGACCATGGCATAGTCGATGGGGCTGACGGAACGCACCCGGTTCATGCGGTCGAGCGACACGACGACCTCGTCGCGCGGCGTGGAGGCGACAGCCGCACCGACTAGCCCGGTCAGCCCGCCCTGCGGCACGACGCCGATGCCGTTTTGCGAACAGAGGGCGAGCAGGCTCGAGACGTCGGCGGTCGAGCGGGGCCGCGCGACGGCGAGCGGCAGGCCGTGGTGATCGCCCGTCCAGTCGCGCGTGTAGCGTTCCATGTCTTCCGGCGCGGTCAGGAGAAGGCCGGCCGGCAACTCCGCCAAAAGCGCCGCCAGCTTTTTTTCGCGCGCGGAACCCGCCACGTTCATCACTTCTTCTCCTCGCTCGCCCGAAGGGCTGGACAAGTATCCTACTTGCATGGTTATCATACAACACTGATAAGGAACATCAAGGGCGGCCACACTTTTTCCAAAGCCGTTCCGATGTGGAAGTCAGAATGAAAACTGCCACTTAATGGAGGAATGCCACCATGGCCGATGCACCGAGCCAGTTCCGCATGATGCACACGATGATCCGGGTTTTCGACCTCGACGCCTCGATCAAGTTCTACACCGAGCTTCTCGGCATGACGCTGCTGCGCCGCGACGACTATCCCGAGGGCAAGTTCACCAATGCCTTTGTCGGCTACGGTCCGGAAGAGACGGACACCGTCGTCGAGCTGACCTACAATTGGGGCCGCGAGGAGGGTTATGACCTCGGCACCGGCTTCGGGCACCTCGCGCTCGGCGTGCGCGACATCTACGCCGTCTGCAGCGCGCTGGAAAAGCAGGGCGCCCGCATTCCGCGTCCGCCTGGGCCGATGAAGCACGGCACGACGCACATCGCCTTCATCGAGGACCCGGACGGCTACAAGATCGAGCTGATCGACCTCGACACGATGTCCTGACCGCAAATAGCGGGGTCCTGATCGCCAATGGAGGGAGCCGCGCCCGATGGCGCGGCTCCCCAGCGGGCGAATGGGAGAGTTTCCGCCCGAACCGGCCATGTCACTTGATGACCGGGATCTTGCTGCGGTCAATGGTGATAGCGACCGCGATGATGAGCACGGCGCCGAACACCACGTTTTCCGCAAAGATGTTGACGCCGACGAAGGTCATGCCGATCCGTACGATCGAGATGATCAGCGCGCCGACGGCCGTGCGCGCCACACCGCCGAGCCCGCCGGTAATCGCCGTGCCGCCGACGATGACGGCGGCGATGGCCGGCAGCAGCAGCTGGTTGGCGAGGCTCGGCGATCCGCTTGAAAGGCGCGAGGCGAGGATGACCCCGGCTATGGCCGAGAGTGTTCCCGACAGGGCGAAGGCGACGATCTTCACGCGGTCGACATTGACGCCCGCCGCCAGCGCCGCCGGCTCGCCTGCCCCGACCGCGAAACTGTAGCGGCCGAACCGGGTGTAGCGCAGGACGAGGAAGCTTACGAGGCCGACGCCGGCCGCCAGGATCGCCACGACCGGAAGGCCGCCGACCGTGCCGTTGATCCACATCGTGTTCTGCCGCCCGGCCTCCTCGATGGTGATGGCGCGGCCTTGCGCGATCCACAGCGCGATGCCGGCGACGACGCCCCCCGTCGCCAGCGTCGCCACGAAGGACGGCACGCGCAGGCGCACATGCACGACACCGCTGAGGATGCCGAAGACGGTTCCCGCCGCGATCGCAACCGGAAAGGCAAGAATGCCGAGCGACGGCAAAAGCTGGGCGAGGATGACGCTCGCCAGCGACGCGACCGCCTGGATGGAGAGGTCGATGCCGCCGAGTAGGATGACGAAGGTGACGCCCGTCGCCAGGATGAAGAGGACGGCGGTGTTGGCGAGCAGCAGCGCCAGCGTCTCGCCCGTCAGGAAACCCGGCGAGCCGATCTCGACGATCACGATCAGCAGGACGAGCAGGGCTGGCGGAATGGCGCCCTGGAACCAGCCGGCCGCGATCCTATCGGAAAACTTCTTCATGGCCGTCTCCTCACACCATTTCCCGCACCAGATCGACCTGGTCCGGCTTGCTGCCCGCCGCCGCATCGAAATGCGCCGTCACCGCGCCGTCACGCATGACGAGCACCCGATGCGACAGGCCGATGGTCTCCTCCAGCGTGTCGGAGAGAAGCACGATCGCGATGCCCTGGTCGCAGAGGTCGCGCACGAGGTCGTAGACCTCCTCCTTCGCGCCGACATCGAGGCCGCGCGTCGGGTGGTCGAGGATGAGGATGCGCGAGCCCGCCGTCATCCATCGCGCGAGCACGACCTTCTGCTGGTTGCCGCCCGAAAGCTTGCGGCAGGCGACATCGGGGCCGGGCGCCTTGATCTTCAGCTTCTTTATCCACTCCGCCGCCAGCCGCCGTTCCTTGCCATAATCGATGGCGCCGCCGCGCATGACGCTGGAAAGATCGGGGAGCGAGATGTTTTCGGCAATCGACAGGAACATCACCAGCCCCTCATAGCGGCGCTCGCGCGGGATGTAGCCGATGCTCTTCTTCACCGCCTGTTCCGGCGAGGTGAACCGCACCTCCTCGCCGCGGACCTTCAGCACGCCTTCGCTCTGCGGCATGAAGCCGCCGAGCGTGCGGCTCAGCTCCTCGCGGCCGGAGCCGACGACGCCGGCAATGCCGAGGATTTCGCCGGCATGGATCTTGAAATCCAGGTTGTGGAAGGCGCCCTTGACGCCGAGGCCATTGGCTTCGAGCACCACGTCGGGGCGCGGCGGCTTCTGGCGCGGCTCCTTGTAATATTCCGTCTGGAGGCCGCGGCCGACCATGATCTCGTGCAGCTGCGGCGCCGTCACATCGGAAGCCTTGTGCTCGGCGACCACCTCGCCGTCCTTCATCGTATAGACGCGGTCGGAGATGCGCAGCACCTCGTCGAGCCGGTGCGAGACGAAGACGAAGCTGGCGCGCGATTTGAGCGCGCGCACCCGATCGAACAGCACCTCGATATCGGCGGCGGTCAGCACCGAGGTCGGCTCGTCGAGCAGGATGACGAGCTGGCGCGACACCGATTCCTCCAGCGTCAGCGCCTTGGCGAGCTCCACCATCTGGCGGGCGGCGAAGGACAGTTCGGCGGTGCGCGTCGTCACATCGATGTCGACGCCGATCTTGGCAAGCTGCCGGCGCGCGGCCGCGCGCATCGCTCGCCAGTTGACGATGCCGAAGCGGGTGAACCGGTCTTCCTGGCCGAGATAGATGTTTTCGGCGACCGACATGTTGAGGAGCAGCGACTGTTCCTGGAACACCATGCCGATGCCGTGCAGCGCCGCGTCGCGCGTGCCGCGCAGGCGCAGCGGCTCGCCATCGAGCGTCAGCGTGCCGCTGTCGGGCCGCAGCGTGCCGGCCAGCGTGCGCATCAGCGTCGACTTGCCGGCGCCGTTCTCGCCGATCAGGCCGATCACCTCGTTCGGCCTGATCTCGATGGAGACATCCTTGAGCGCCTTCACGCCCAGGAAGGATTTGGAGATTGCGTTCACGCTCAGCATGGCGGTCACTTCACGATCTTGAGGCGCAGGCGGTCCAGCGAAAGCGCGACCGCCGCGATGATCAGCAGGCCCTGCACGGTCTGCTGCACGTAGGGGGAAATGCCGAGCAGCACCATGCCGTTGGCAAGCACCGTGACGATGAGGACGCCGGCGAGCGTGTTCAGCACGCCGCCCTCGCCGCCCGTCAGCGCCGTGCCGCCGACGACGACGGCCGTGACGGCGGCAAACAGCCGACCGTCGGCGATGACGGCGTTCGACTGGCCGAGCTGTGCCGCGGACAGCACGCCCGCCACGCCGAAGAAGAAGCCGGCCACGCCGAAGGCAAGGATGCGCACCCGCACGAGGCTGACACCAGAGAGTTCGGCCACGTCCTCGCCGCCGCCGATCGCCACGATATGGCGGCCGAGCCTTGTATGATACTGGATCACCACCGCCAGCAGGAAGGCGGCAAGAGCCACGAAGACCGCCAGCGGGAAACCGAGGAAACGCTCCAGCGAAAGCGCGCGAATGGAGGCATCCGACAGCCGCACGGCCGACCCGCCGAGCATGTAGACCGATATGCCGAGCCCGATGAACCACATGCCGAGCGTCGCCATGAAGGAGGGGATGCGCAGCATCGTCTGGATGAGGCCGTTGAGCAGACCGATCGCGACACTCGCGGCGATCGCCACCAGCACGGCCAGCCAGCCGTAATCGTTGCCGTTGAGGTCGTTGGCGGCAAGCATCACGAGCACCATCGCCGAGACCGACAGGGCACCCTCGACGGACAGGTCGATGCTGCCCATCAGGATGATGAAGGTCATGCCCATGGCGAGCGTCAGCGGCACCGCCGCGGAGTTGGCGATGCGGATGAGATTGCGCGGCTCAATGAAATTCGGGTTGGCGATCGCGATGAGCACGCAGAGAACGATGAGCACGACCAGAGGGGCGAACCGGCGCAAGGCCTTGCCCCCGCCCCTTCCCGCAAAACGCGCGAACAAGCCTCGCATGGTCGATGCCTCCCCCGCGTGTTCCACGACCTTCATGCTGTCAGAATTGGCAGTCAAAGGAAACACTCCGCTTCAAAGGCTGAAAGGTCGCCGGCGAAGCGATCGCCGGCGACAAAACCCGGCGCGCCGCGCCGGGTCCTTGGGAAGATGGATGCTCTCGTCAGGTCCGGATCTGGCCGACGACACGACCCCACAGGTCGTTCCAGTCGATCGTCGGCTGCGCCTCGACATTCGTCTTGTAATATTCCTCGACATTGTCCTTGGTGATCGCGACGACCTTGCCGTAGAACTCGCGATGCTCCGGCGGCTCCGCCGTCGGATCGAGCTTCTTGGTCAGCGCCGCCAGGCCGAGCGCAAGGCCGATGCCCCCCTGCCAGAACGGGTCGGAGGTGATGGTGCAGGCGAATTCGCCGCTGCGCACCGCATCCACCGCCGCCTTGATGCCGTCGATGCCGACCACCGGCACCTTGCCGGCAAGGCCTTCCGCGCGAAGCGCTTCCAGCGCGCCGGTGCCCATGTCGTCGTTCGCCGCCCAGATGCCCTTGATCTCGTCGCCGAAGCGGGTGAGCAGGTTGCCCGTCAGGTCGAAGGCTTCGGTGGATTTCCAGTTGGCGACCTGGAAATCGAGCAGCTTGATGTTCGTATTGGCGGCCAGCGCCTCATCGAGGCCCTTCTTGCGCTCGATGGCCGCCGTCGTCGAGATCATGCCGCCGAGCGCCACGATGCCGCCCGATCCGCCGATCGCGCTGAACAGCACTTCCGCAATCTGCTTGCCGCTGGCGATGCCGTCGAATTCGATATGCGAAACGTAGTTCGGGTTGAAATCGACCGGATGCAGGTCGGCCGGCTTGTTCCACTGCGTGACCACATAGGCGCCCGCCGCCTTGCAGGCCTCGACGATCGGACGGGCGTCCGGCGTGTCGTTCGGATCCGAGTTCAGCACCATGTTGCCACCGGTCTTGGCGAGCATGGCCTTGATGTCGGCGATGCCCTTCTCGCTGTTGCCTTCGGAGACGAGCGTGACATGCTCAAGCCCGACCGACTTGGCGAAAGCCTCGGCGCCGGACTTCCAGACGGCATGGTAAGGATTGGAAAGCGAACGGATCGACGTGACCAGCGTCGGCGCGCCTTGCGCGAAGATGCGCCCGGGCATGGCGGCGACCGCCAGGCCAGAAGCCGCGCCGAGCAGCAGCGTGCGCCGCTTCATCGTTCCGAAATGTGCAAATTGACTTCCATCAGTCATTCTCGTTCCTCCCGTGAAACAATGGAAATTCCGTTCCCCGCCGGTTCGGCCCGGCTGCCTGAACCCTTTGCGCAGTCGTCGTCCAAAACTCCTATGTTGTACGACAACCCTTCAACACGATAACCATACCCTTGATCGCGACGACGCACAAGGGACTTGAGAATGTCCGTGCGAAAGGGAAACAAAATTCCTCGTGAACGCTGATGGAAAGGGTATGCCGGATGTTTTTGGCAGGGGCCGGCGCGGTCCCGGGTGCGCGGTCGAAGTCGCTCGGCTGCAAGAATAACGTTACAGTGCCGTCCAAACAATTGTGGCGGCAAACAATGCCGCCACCAATCTCTTCGGGTGATCTATAGCTCTCGCAGAATGGCTGGGCTCAAGCCGGCAGGCTGCTTCCCGTCATGGCCTCGCTGAGCTTCCACAGCCGCTCTGCCGAGGCCGGGTCGATGGCATAGGGAGCCACTTTGGACGTCCGCCGGTCGCGGCCTTCGAGCGTCATCGTGACCTTGCCGTCTTCGAGCTCCGCAATATCCGAGCTGGCGCAGAAGACACCGCCCTTGTCATCGAGCTGTGGGCTGACTGCGCACCAGACATGGGTGGCGGCACCCTGCGGGATGGATTTCATGTCGCGGTCGGGATCGATGACCGGCTCCCCGTTGGCGTCGAGATTGCCCATCTCCTTCAGCCGCTCGACCGACAGATGCTTGGCAAGGCCGGTTATGATGCCGCCCGGATGCAACGAGAACGCACGAATGCCATGCTCGCGGCCGCGCCGGTCAAGCTCGACCGCAAACAGAATGTTGGCGGTCTTCGACTGACCGTAGGCGTTCCACGGGTCATAGGCCCGGTTTTCATAGTTGATGTCGTCCCAGACGATATCCGAGAAGCGATGCCCCATGGACGAGACGGAGACGACGCGCGCACCGTTCGCGCGGATGAGCGCCGGCCAGAGCCGCAGCGTCAGCTGAAAATGACCAAGATGATTGGTCGAGAACTGCATCTCGTTTCCATGGGCATCCTGCGTGCGTTCGGGCACGGCCATGATGCCGGCGCTGTTGATCAGGATGTGGAGCGGCAGGCCCGACTGGACGATGCCGCGGGCAAAAGCATCGATCGAGGCCGGGTCCGTGAGGTCCATCGGCTGGACCTCGATGCCGCCGCCGATCTCGGCGATCGCCCGGCGGGCGCGCTCGACATCCCGCGCCGGCACGATGACGCGCGCACCAGCGGAGGCCAGCGTACGGGCGGCTTCGAGGCCAAGACCGGCATAACCGCCCGTGACGATGGCAAGCTTGCCGGTCAGGTCGATACCACGGATGACGTCGATCGAGGTCGTGTAGGCTAAAAAGCCCGATCCAAGCGGTTTCTGGGGCGTGGTCATTGTTGCAAACTCCGGTGGTTGATCGCTATGGCTTGGATATGCGCTCTTCTTCCTGTATTTTGAATGCGCAATAATCCCTCATTCTATAGCCAGAGTTCAGAAATGGCCCGTGATCCCCTGTCCCAAACCCTTGAACTGATCGATGCCCGGATGATCTATGCCGGTGGCTTCATCGGCGGTGGCGACTGGTCGATCCGGTTCGATCCGCCGCGCAAGATCAAGTTCTTCGTGATCGGACGCGGCTCCTGCCTTCTGGTGCTCGACGGAACCGCGACACCGTTCCCGCTAGAAGCCGGCGACGTCTTCCTCCTGACACGCAATGCCGGTTTCACCGTGACGACCGACCTGTCGCTGGCGCCGAAGCCGGCGCATGCGATTTTTGCGGGCGCTGGCGCGGCGATCGTACCGGTCGGCCAAGGCGACGATTTCCTGTTCCTCGGCGGCCATCTCGACACCGATCACGCGGGCGGGCGGCTGATGGTGGAAAGTCTGCCGGATTTCCTGCACATCCCCGCCTCGCAGAGCGGCGCAGGCCGCCTTGGCGCGCTGATCGGGGAATTGGTCGAAGAGGCCGCGGGGCGTGCTCCCGGAGCGGAAATGGCCTGCTCCAGCCTCGCGCACCTGCTGCTGATCCAGATCCTGCGCCGCCACCTCGCGGCCGCCGCTCAGATCGAGCCCGGCTGGCTGCGCGTCGCCTGCGACCCGCGGCTTGTGCCGGCATTGGCGCTGATGCAGGGCAACCTTGGGCACTCCTGGAGCTTGCCGGAACTCGCCCGTGCCGCCGCCATGTCGCGGACCGCCTTCGCGACGCATTTCCGGGCCGTCGCCGGCATTCCGCCGCTTGCCTATCTGACCGAGTGGCGCATGCGCCAGGCAGACCGCGCGCTGCGCCGCGGCGGCAGTTCCGTCGCCGAGATCGCCCATTCGGTGGGCTACAGTTCGGAAGCGGCATTCAGCGCAGCCTTCAAGCGCGTCATGGGACGCTCACCGCGGCGCACCGCCCGGACGAGTAGCCGAGAGCTGGATGCGGCGTAACATGTCGGCTTAATGGGATTCCCACACCGTTCAGGCGCTCGCCTTCCCCGCAGCGACGAGATTGAGCAAGCCCGGCAGGCGCCGATCGATCTCGTCGCGCCTCAGCGTCGCCGCCCGGCTGTTGCCTCGGTCGACCTGACGGATCAGCCCCGCCTCGCGAAGAACGCGAAAATGGTGTGTCAGCGTCGCCTTACTGACCGGCAGTCCGAAGGAAACGCAGGTGCGCTCCGTTCCGGCCGGCGCCAGCGCCAGTTCCATGACGACCTGCCGCCGCAGCGGGTCCGCCAGCGCCGACAGGACGCTGCCAAACGCGATCTCCTCCTCGTCAGGATGACCTTCATGATCCATGCGAACACTCCAAGGTATGGATTGCATCATACCTTATGCAATGATAGGTACGGTGCAATTCATACCAAAAGGAAATGCCATGTCGAGCCCGGCCTTCACCCTTCCCGCACGAGGCACAGATGAAATCGGCCCCTATGCGCTTGCCGGACAAGCCCGCGCCAAGGCAGGCATGGCCGACGCCCTGGAAACTGCCCTGCTTGCCCTCGTCGACCCGACGCGCGAGGAAGACGGCGTTTTGCAGTACCATGTCCATCGCGACCGCGCCGATCCGGATCTCTTTGTCTTTTACGAGGTCTGGGCAAGCACGGCGCATCTCGAGGCGCACCTCTCGCAGCCCTATGTGAAAGAGTTCCTTGCCAAGCGCCACACGATGCTCGCCGGCGATATGGATGTGCGCTGGCTGCGCATGGCGAGCCCCTATCCGGCTTGATATCTTTCACTTGAAAGTACCGGCAGCCCTTGCCCTGATGAGCGGAAGAACAATACGATCTGAGTCGGATACTTTATGTTTTTCCGAAAGATCACGAAAACAGCTATGACAGCCGCCGTTCCCACCGCCTCGCGTGCCAAAACCCACCTTGCCGTTCTGGTCGTTCTGGGTTTCAGCCATCTCCTCAACGACCTGATGCAATCGCTCATCCCGGCCGCCTATCCGATCCTGAAGGATGCCTATGCGCTGGATTTCGTGCAGATCGGCATGATCACCATGACCTTCCAGATTGCCGGATCGCTGCTGCAGCCGGCCATCGGCATGGTGACGGACAAACATCCGGCCCCCTATTCGCCGGTCGTCGGCATGATGTTCACCCTTTCCGGGCTCGTCAGCCTCGCATTTGCGCACAGCTATGCGGTTATCCTCGTCTCGGTCGCCCTGATCGGCATCGGATCCTCCATCTTCCACCCGGAAGCGACGCGCATGGCGCGCTACGCGGCCGGCGGCCGGCAGGGACTGGCGCAGGGGCTCTTCCAGGTGGGCGGCCAGGCCGGCGGCGCGCTCGGCCCGGTGTTTGCGGCGCTCATCATCGTGCCATGGGGCCAACCGAGCCTCGCATGGTTCGCCGTGCTTGCTTTGCTGGCCATGGCGCTCCTGCTCTGGATCGGCAGCAAACAGCGCCAGATTAGCGCAGAATTCGCGGCCCTGCGGGCGAATGGCAAGAAGGTGGGCGGCACGGTCCGTCACGCTCCCGCTACGATCGGCCTGGCCCTGGTGGTTCTGACCCTGCTGATGTTCACCAAGAACGCGTATGGCGAAAGCTTCCGGTCGTTCTACACGTTCTACCTCATGGAGAGGTTCGGTCTCTCCATCCCGTCGGCACAGATGATGCTGTTCATCTTCCTGCTGGCCTCGGCCGCGGGCGCGCTTATCGGCGGGATTATTGGCGATCGGATCGGGCGCTATCGGATCATCTGGATTTCCGTCCTGGGGCCGCTTCCCCTGACGCTGCTCCTGCCGCACGTCGATCTGTTCTGGACGGGCGTGCTCACCGTGCTGATCAACCTGATCATGGCAAGCGCCTTCGCCTCGATCCTGATCTACGCCATCGAGCTTCTGCCGCACCGCATCGGACTGATCGGCGGGCTGTTTTACGGCCTGAACTTCGGCCTCGGCGGCATCGCCGCCGCCCTTCTCGGAATTCTCGCTGACAGCTACGGCGTCGAGACGGTGTATTATATCTGCTCTTTCCTCCCGCTCGCGGGCCTGCTCGCCTGGTTTCTTCCGAAGATCGAAGAGGGTAAGCCTTAGCCGAAGCGGAGCGGTCAAAACACCCTGAGTTCCGCCGAATGCGGGTCGTCAGCCTCGTAGACGTCCTCAGTGACCGTGAAATCGGATTGCGTGTGGCGAGGATGGCGGGGGGCATCATGCGGCTTCAGCAGGAAGCGGCGTGCCACGTCGAGATAGCCGTCATAGACCAGGCCGCCATTGATCTCGATCAGCGCATCCCTGTACCGATGGAACGCCTGGCCGCTTGTGGTGCAGCACATGCAGGTTGTTGTAGAGGAACAGCAGCCCGAACAGCGGGCTGTTTTCGACGATCGCCGTGCGTTCGTCGTGGTGGTCGGCATAGCGATGCTCGGCGAAGGACCGCAGCCTGGAAAGCGCCGTTGCGATATAGACGAAGCCGAAAAGATAGAGCCAGAGCGGCATGCCGACAAGGATCTCGCCATCCTAGACCCGGCCAACCGCTCCGGCCCGGTCGATCTCAACGTGATCTGGTCGGTGCAGCAGGGCCTGATCTCCTTCAAGCCGGGCTCGCCCGAATGGGAGCTCGATGCCGCCGAAGAGCTGGAGCAAGTGTCGGACAAGGAAATCCGCTTCAAGCTGCGCAGTAGCCTCGCCTCTACCGGCGGCTACGCGACCTGACGGCGGAAGATATGAAGTTCTCTTTCGAACGCTTCATCAAGCCGGATAGCGAAGGCAAGCCCGTTACCTATGCCAAGGACTGGTCCGCGCTCGACCGCGTTGACGTGACCGGCCCGCTCGAAGGCCGCATCATCCTGACGAACCCGGCGCCGGCACTCTATACGATTGCGCTCCCCGATGGCTCGGCCGCATCCTCTCCAGGAAGGCTTTCGAAGCGCTCGGCGAAAAGGCGATCGCCACGAAGCTGATCGGCAGCGGCCCCTATGCGCTGAAGGAATGGACGCCGCGCGAACAGTTCGTGCTTGAAATCAATCCCGACCATAAAGGTCCGATCCAGTCGCACTTCCAGCAGATCGTCGGCAAGCCGATCGGCGAGCAGAAGACCGCGGAAATCGCCTTTCAATTCGGCGAGAATCGCCTTCACCGCGATCGACGCGGAAAGCGGCAAGGCACTCGCCGCCGCGCCGCCAGACGGGCGGCGGGCACGTGTTCTCCTGCTGGCTGGAGGCCGCGTGATGGTGGCACCGGTTCTCACCCTGAAGGATACGGTGGTCCGCTACGACCGGCTGACCGCCGTCGACGGAATTTCGCTGGAGCTCCGCCGCCGGCGCGAGCGCATCGTGCTGTCCGGTGAATTGCCGAGCCCGAGCAATCCGCCATCCGGATGCCGCTTCCACAAACGCTGCCCCCTCGCCCAGCCGAAATGCGCGGCCGAAGTGCCCGCCCTCCAGGCCGGAACGGGTGGCCGCAGTGTCGCCTGCCATTTTCCGCTCGCCGCGGAACCGGCCGTCCTCTCTCAAGCGATGGCGGGGTAGCCATGGCGCGCAGCATCCCGATCCAGCTCCGCCAGGACCTCGTAGTCGGCATCGCCGAGCAGGCTGATGTCGCGCAGCGAGAGCGTATCGCAGACTTCGGCAAGTGCGGGATCGGCAATGGTCTGCGCCAGCGCGCGCCGCAGGGTTGCCAGGTCCGCTGCCGACGTCGAGGCGGCGGTAATGAAGGGCAGGCCCGGCCCCTTCGCCGTTTCCGCCAGGATACGCACGCCGGCGACACGCTCGGGATCGAAGCGCAGAGTGTTGCCGAAGGTCACGCAGTCGATCGCCGCGACATCGGCCGCCCCGCTCGAAACGGCATCGATGCTCGCCCGATGGCCGCCGGTCTCCAGCACGGAGGCGAAGACGCGCCCATCCACTGCATGCGGCGCCACGAAAGCGCGAAACAGGTTGTAGCCGGAATTACTGCCGGGCTCGTTGATCGCGGCCCGCCCGCCCCTCAGCTCCTCGATCGACTGTGCGGAGGACGCTGCATTCACGATGATGAAGCTGCATTTGAGCGGACCATCGCAGCCGGGAAGCCCGTAAACGGGGGAAGCGACCAGCTGCACCTTGCCGCGCAGATGCTGGACGTAGGGATAGCCGCAGGTCTGGCCGAACAGCAGGTCCGGGCGAAGCCACGCTTCGTCGTAGCGCACACCGTCGTCAAGCGCTTGGGGCGCATCAAGCCCAAAGTCCCGCAGCCGCGTGCCGAGCGCCTCCCAAAACAGCCGCGTCGCCTGCGCGACCGGCTCCGGGCTAACATACATGGCGAGGCTGGCGATGGGCATGGACGAACTCCAGAAACAACTCAAAAACCTATGCAATACATAGATTTAAACCGCAATAAGATTTCTTACCTCAAAGGATTTCTGTCATGACGCTGCCCTCGCAAGACGCCGACTTTACCACCACACCTGCAACCGAGATCGCCTGCGACGTGCTCGTGATCGGCGGTGGTCCGGCGGGATGCTGGGCAGCGCTTGAAGCCGCGGCAAGCGGTGCCAAGGTTGTCCTGATCGACAAGGGCTATTGTGGCAGTTCCGGCGCCACCGCCTCCGCCGGCACCCAGATCTGGTACGTGCCGCCGGACCCAGAGGAGCGGTAAGCGGCGATGGCAAGTCGCGAGGCGATGGGCGGTTACCTCTCCGAGCGCTCGTGGATGGTGCCCGTCCTCGACAAGACCTATGAAAGCGTCAATCGGCTGGCGGACTGGGGTTATCCCTTCCCCGTCAACGAAAAGGGCGAGCAGCAACGCCTTTCCGTCCAGGGGCCGGAATATATGCGGCTGATGCGCCGCAAGGTGAAGAATGCCGGCATCACAATCCTCGACCACCATCCTGCTACCCGGCTGGTGAGCGATGGCGCCGCAGTCATGGGCGCGACGGGCCTGCGCCGGCAGGAAGGTGGCCACTGGGCGGTCCAGGCAGGCGCGGTCTTGCTGGCAACGGGCGGCTGCGCCTTCATGAGCAAGGCGCTCGGCTGCGACGTGCCGACGGGCGGCGGCTACCTGATGGGCGCGGAGGCGGGCGTCGAACTCTCCGGCATCGAGTTCTCCTCCGCCTACGCCATATCGCCGGCCTTCGCCTCGAGCACCAAGATGGCGCTCTATCGCTTTGCCCAGTTCTACCGCCGGGATGAAAGCCTGATCGAGCGCGCAGGCTCTGCCTGTGGCCGCTCGATCATCGCCCGCATCCTGCTTCCGAGCCCGTCTATGCCCCGCTCGATCTTGCTGAAACGGATCAGGTGAAGGCGATCCTGCGGCTGACCGCCTCGCCTGTACCGCCACCGTTGCCGGCTTTAATGCCGCGAGCGACAATGCCACCCGCGAACCGATCTGCGGCGCTGCAACTGCGCCAGGCCCAGGCCGCCGTGAGGCAGGAGACGACCGATCCGGGGGTATACAGGGAGGCCGCCGAATAATGATCGAGGTTCCCAATACCGACACCTGCACGGACTGCATTCTCTGCGTCCAGGGTCTGGCCCACCAATGTCTTCGAGGCGATGCCCGAAGGACCGCCGCTGATCCTGCGGCAGGCATCCTGCCAGACCTGCTTCATGTGCGAGGTTTATCGCCCGGTCGATGCACTCTATGTCGATCCGGATGCCGAAGCCGTGCATGGGCTGACGGTCGAGGGAGCAAGCCGTTCGGCAGCTACCGCAAGGCGATCGGCCGGCAGAAGTAAACCCGCCACCGCCCTCACATCGACGACCATTTCCGCCTGCCACAGTGATGGCAGAGGCTCGATGACCGGATCGAAGAATTTGGTCGGTTGATCGCCCGACACCAAACGCGCCGCCGAGGGCAAAAACCACCGGCAGCGTGCCCGGGGAGGAGCTGGGTAAGAAAGAGGTTAGTTGAGGGGGATGGCGTTGCCGTCCTTGCTTGTCTGGTAGACGACGGAGAGATCGTCGTATTTCAGGCGGATGGCTTCGGCTCGCTCCTTGAACTCCTCGCGCTGCGGCTCGGGAAGGCGGTCGATCAGGGCTTGGATCGATCGGCCTTTCCAGAAGGCGTTCGTCTTGTTGTAACCGCCGGCGTCCAGTGTGAAGACTTCCTTCAGGATTTTCAGATCGTGCGGGATGGAAAACGCGTCGCGGGAATCTTCGTGGCTGAAGAAATAGAAGAAGTTGTCGAAGCCGGCCCAGGTGATCGCCGAAAGGCACATCGAGCAGGGCTCGTGCGTCGACAGGAAGATGAGATCTTTCGAGTCCGGCCGGTCGCATTGCGGCATCTCGTAGAACCGCTTCAGGGTATGGACCTCCCCGTGCCACAGCGGGTTTTCCATCTCGTTGTTGGTTTCGACGAGGACCGTCGACAGGTCCGACTTGCGCAGCAATGCTGCGCCGAAGACCTTGTTTCCGGCCGCAACGCCGGTTTCCGTGGCGGGGATGACGCCATCTTCCATCGTGCCGAACAGGGCGTCGAGCAGGCGGCGGGTTTCGGTTTCTTCCGACATTTTGTCTCCTTTGAGGTCGGTGGAAAAGTGGGTCCGGATCAGGGGCCAATCCCGATCCGGATCGCGTGGTGCAAGGCGCCTAGTGGGCGGCTTCCGGGATCATCGGGATCTCGACACCCTTGGCGTCGTAGAGCCTGCCATTGAGGAAGTAGTCGCCGTCGTGCAGGCGGGCGATGTCCGTGTAGCGGATCGTTCGCTCCGTGCCCGCCACGAAGACGGATTGCTGATCGGAGTTGCCGGCCTTCACATGGTTGAAAAGCAGGTTGAGGACGATCGCCATCAGGGCGGCCGAACTGATGCCGGAATGGAAGATCGTCGCGACCCAGGCCGGGAAATGTTCGTAGAAACCCGGCGAGGCGATCGGGATCATGCCGAACCCGATCGACGTCGCGACAATGACCAGGTTCATATTGTTCTGGTAGTCGACCTTGGAGAGCGTGCGGATGCCGCTGGCCGCGACCGTGCCGAAGAGCACGATGCCGGCGCCGCCGAGGACCGAACTCGGCACCGCGGCCACAACGCGCCCCATGACGGGCAGCAAGCCTAGGATCACGAGGAACAGGCCGCCCGTCGCCACCACATAGCGGCTCTTGACGCCGGTGACGGCGACGAGGCCGACATTCTGCGCAAAGGCGCTTTGGGTGAACGAGCCGAAGATCGGAGCAAGTATGCTGGAAAGCATGTCGGCGCGCAGCCCGTCGCCGAGGCGGCGGGAATCCACCTTCGTCTCGACGATCTCGCCGACCGCCAGAATATCGGCCGAGGTCTCCACCAGAGTGACGACGATGACGATCAGCATGGAGATGATGGCCGCGATCTCGAAGGTCGGATAGCCAAAGTGGAAGATCGTCGGCAGCGCGAAGACGGGACCGTTTGTCACTTGCGAAAAATCGGTCATGCCGGCGGCGTAGGCAATGCCGGTTCCGATCACCAGGGCAAGCAGGATGGACAGCCGCGAGATCGAAGCGCTGCCCACCTTGCTGAGCAGGAGAACGATGGCAAGCGTTACGGCCGCAAGCTGGATGTTCGACGGGCTTCCGAAATCCGGCGCCTTGCTGTTGCCGCCCATGGCCCAGAAGGCTGCGACCGGCATCAGCGTCAGGCCGATCGTGGTAATGACGATGCCCGTGACGAGCGGCGGGAAGAAACGCGTGATCCGCGAGAAGACCGGCGTAATCAGGAGGCCGATCAACGAGGCGACAATGACGGCGCCCAGGATGGACGGAATGCCGCCATTGCCGGAAATGGCGACCATCGTCGCGACCCCGGAAAACGAGACGCCCTGCACGAGCGGCAGGCGGCTGCCGAAGAAGGGCAATCCCAGGGTCTGCAGGATGGTCGCAAGACCGCCCGCAAAAAGCGATGCCGTCACCAGAAGGCCGACATCGCTGGGGCTCAGCCCCGCTGCCTGGCCGACGATCAGGGGGACCGCGACGATGCCTCCATACATCGTCAGAACGTGTTGAAGCCCATAGGCGATGTTGGCGCCAATGCCGAGCTTTTCATCTTCCGGCCGTGCGATGGACGCACTGTCTTCATCTGCTTTTGCCAAGGTAAACTCCTCCATACCTTTGCCTGCGTTGAACTGTGAGGTGAGCCCCGTTTCACTCAGGCGCTTCGGCATGGCCACGGGGGCACGGACGCATGCCGGAGCGTGTCTCACGCCTGAAGCTGAGATCCGGGCGCCAGCCGACATGGTGCGGCAGGACAACCTGCCGGGACGGTCAAATCGGCGTCGCGCCGCCAGCCAACGTGATGGTTGGCCGCAAACGAACGACATGCCGATGGGCTGCCCGAAGTACGAACAGAAGAAAAATCGCCAGGAAAGAGAGTATCCGTCGTCATGCCCACCAGCTTCCATAGTTGAACCGGCTTGTCGCCAGTTTCGCCAGGACCCTGTTCCAGGAGGTGCGAGCTCCGGATCGTCATCAACATGCGTTGAGCGGGGCATTTCTGTGCGGGCTTATACCTGCACTGTTACAAAGCTTGCATTCTCATGGTGGAGCCTGTCAAGGCGAGGTGCCGATAATTCATTCGTTCGACCATACACATCACGCCGTGGAGGCCTGCGCGTTCTGTGCCTCGAATTCAGCCAAAACCGGGCGTGGCCGCGCTCTATGCGGCCCACCGCCAGCACCATCTTTTCGAAAAAAGCAAAACAGCTTCAGCGAAACCGACATAGGAAGCGGCTGCAAACGCGCGCCTTGACGCATTTTGCACTTTTCGCAGGAGTGTCAATATCTTAAAAGGTTGACACGGGAAAATTGCATAGGAGGTTGCGGTGAGCCAGGACCAGAAAACCATCACGACCTGGTATGTCGACCCGGACGCGGAAGACCGGATGTCGGATGGCCATGCGCCGATCTGGCGGCACCTCATCGAGCTGATCGTCGAGCGCGACCTCAGCCAGAAAAGCGTGCTCGATTTCGGCTGCAACCAGGGCGGTTTGCTGCGGCATCTCTATGCGCTCCGGCCCTTCCGCAAGGCCCTCGGCATCGACATCGCCGAACAGTCGGTCGCCAAGGCCGAAGCCTTCAAGGGCAATATTCCCGTCCAGCATGCCGTCGGCGGAGCGCTTGAGGGGTGGGTCGGAGAGTTCGATCTCGCGATCAGCCATGAGGTGATCTATCTCATCGAGGATATCGACGCCCATGCAGCCGATATCTTCAAGGCTTTGAAGCCGGGCGGGGTCTACTACGCCGTCACGGGTTGCCACACCGACAATCCGCTCTGGCCGAAATGGCGCGATCTGGTCGCCCAGCGCACGAACACGATCGTTCAGGATCGCTCGATCACCGACTACGCAAAGGCCTTCGCCAAGGCCGGTTTCCAGGTCTCCGCCCGTAAGCTGGAATATGATGGCTTCATTCCCTACTTCGCCGATGGCTGGACGCCGGATTTTGCCGATGCTCTCGACTATTACACACAGACGAAGATCGTCTTCCGGCTCGTCAAGAACCAGGCCGGTGCAGCTTCGTAAGCTCGACGTCGAAATGGGGCGGCTTGTCGGGCGCGACCTCGACGAAGCGGCCCCGCACCCGGAAGGTCTTTTCGATCAGGCCGCTTTCGGCGAGCGCCTTCGGCTCGCCGTCGAAGCGTAGCTCGCCCTTTTCCAGAAGGGAGATGCGGTCGCTGACGGCAATCGCCTGGTTGATGTCGTGGATCGCCATGAGGATCGTCACGCCGCGCTCGCGGCTGAGGCGGTGCACGAGGTCCAGCACCTCCACCTGGTAGCCGATATCGAGGAAGGACGTCGGCTCGTCCAGAAGCAGAATGCCGGCCTCCTGCGCCAGCGCCGCCGAAATCCATGCGCGCTGGCGCTCACCGCCGGAAAGCTCCTGCAATGTCCGATCGGCAAAGGCGGTCAGGCCCGTGCTCTCAAGTGCCCATTCGATCGCCTCCTCGTCCTTCCGGTCATAGGAGCGGAACAGGCCGACATGGGGAAAACGGCCCTGGCGCACAAGCTGGGCGATCGTCATCTCGTCCGGGGCCGCCGGCTGCTGCGGCAGGAAGGCGAGCTTCTTGGCGATGTTGCGCCGCGACATCGAGGCGACCGCGACGCCCTCGATGTCTGCCCTTCCCTTCGAGGGGGTGATCAGCCCGGCCAAGGCCTGGAGCACCGTGCTCTTTCCCGATCCGTTCGGGCCGATCAGCGCACGGATTTCCCCCTTCTCCATCGACAGGGAAAAATCGGCCAAGGCGCTGCGGCGACCATAGTGAACCGACAGTTGCGAGCAGGCGAGCGGCATGGGCGACCTCATGGAACCTTGCGCAGAAGCACGAGCAGGACGGGCACGCCCATGAGGGCGGTGACGACACCGATCGGCACTTCTTCCGGCCCGCCGGCGAGCCGGCCGATCAGGTCGCCCAGCGTGACGATGACGGCGCCGAGAACGATGGTCAGCGGAAGGACCAGCGGAAAATGCCGTCCCGCAAGGAAGCGCGCCAGATGCGGAACGATCAGGCCGACGAAGACGACCGGCCCGACCGCGCCGACGGCACTGGCCGCGAGCGCGCAGGAGACGAGCAGGACGAAGGAGAACTGCTTTTTATAAGAGAGCCCGAAGGAGCGGGCGACGGCCGCGTCGAACCGAAGCAGGATGAGCGGCCGGTAGATCAGCGGAAGCATTGCGAGGCCGACGATTGTGAACGGCAGCAGGAACAAGGCGTGATCCCAGGTCCTCGCATAGAGGCTGCCGGAGAGCCATTCGAGGATGATCTCGATGCGCGCCGAGCCCCATCCCGCAATCAGCCCTATCGCGATGGCGTGCAGCACCGCGCCGATGGCGATGCCGCAGAGCGTGATGCGCAGCGGGCTGAGATCGAGGCGGAAGGCGAGCAGATAGATGATGCCGCCCGCGATCATGCCGCCGATCATGCCGGCGGGCGGAAGCCAGGCGATGGGCAGTTCGTTGACGGAATAGGAATCGGGATTGGCCCGATAGACCGTGAAGAGAAGGAAGACCGTGACGGTCAGCGTCGCGCCCTGCGAGACGCCCATCAGCGAGGGATCGGCGAGCGGGTTGCGCGTGATGGTCTGGAGAAGCAGGCCCGCGAGGGCAAACTGCACGCCGGCGAGAATGCCCGTCACGATCCGGGGCAACCGGATATCGAGGATGATCGAGCGCGCCTCCGGCGATCCGCTGCCGGTCAGCGCCGACAGGACGTCATGGGCGGGGATATCGACGATGCCGAGGAAAACGGCGGCGACGAACGACAGGAGGACGAGCAGAAGGGCGGCAGGAAGGACCCAGCGGCTTGGCCGGCCGATCGCCGGGGCGTCGTGCAGGCTCATGCCCCCTCCCCCTTGAAATCGAGCCGGCCACGCTGGATGAGATAGACGAAGAGCGGACCGCCGAGCAGAGCGGTGACGATGCCGACCGGAAGCTCCTTGGGGATGGCGATGGTTCGCGCGATCAGGTCCGCCGCCGTCACGATCAGCGCCCCGATGGCGGCGGTGAGGCCGATCTCCGAGAGCGTTCCCCGTGGCCGGAGCAGCCTCGCGATATGCGGTGCAGCCAGGCCGACGAACGCCACGGGACCGGCGACAGGCGCAACACCCGCCACGGGGCATATGCCAAGCAGGAGCAGGACCGGTTTCCACAGCGTGAGCTGCACCCCCATCGCCGCGGCGGAATGGTCGCTGAGGGCGAACATGGCGAGGGCCCGATGGAGGAGCAAGGCGCCCAGCACCCCGATCAGCACCCATGGCAACATCTGGAGCAGGTGCATCCAGGTCCGGCCGGCAAAACCCCCGGCCAGCCAGAACAGCAGCGCGGTCGATTGCGGTCCCGCAAACAGTAGCACGTAAATCGTGATCGCGCTGAGGAAGAGCGAGACGCTGACGCCACCGAGCGCCAGATGGAGCGGATGGCTGTTGCCGCCCCGCGCCACCCAGAACGTCACCGAAGCCGCCGCAAGCCCGCCGGCAAGCCCGACGAGCGGATAATAGAGCCCGGAAATCCAGGGAAAGAACACGAAACAGGTGACGATCGGCGCGATCGCCCCGGCCGTAACCCCCGTGATGCCGGGATCGGCGAGCGGGTTTCGGGTGAGCGACTGGAGGAGATAACCCGACACGGCAAGCCCCGCACCCGCTGTCGCTGCGGCAAGGCTCCGCGGCAGCCGCAGGGTCCAGACCAGGATCGACTCGATCTTGCCATCGGGGCTCACGAGCGCCCGCAGGACCGCATCGAACGACAGCGTCCGCGCACCGGGCATCAGCCCGGCCGCAATGACGAGAAGGGTCGCGACGACGATGAAGCCGATGGCTATCGAGGATTTCCGTGCATCCATCGTCGTCGCGGTCAATCGCTTATTTCTGGAGTTCGGCCGGGATGATCTTGGCCGCTTCCGCCTTCACGTCAACCTTGGGGAAGACATCCGGATAGAGATAATGGGCCGCCTCGCGCAGAACGATCTCGCGCGCGATCGGACCGTTGGTCTCGACCCACTGGTCGCCGACATAGAAGACCCGGTTGTTCTTGACCGCCGTGAGCTCCTTCCAGATCGGGTTGTTCTCGTGCGGGCGATCCGGACCGTAATCATAGATGAACAGGACTTCCGGATCCTTTTCGAGCATGGTTTCGAGGCTGAGATCGATACCGAACTCGCCGCCCGGCGTCATGGCGCCGGCAATGTTCTCGCCGCCGATGGCGTTCACGATCGAGGCGGACGTATTCTCGTCATGGAAGGCGAACGGCACCTCGCCGCCCCACATGATGGCATAGCGCGGATGCGTGTCCTTCGGCGCCTTGGCCGCAATCTCGGCGAGGTGCGCGCGGAAATCCCTGTTCAACTCGATACCGCGCTCGGGCTTGCCGAGAACCTTCGCCAGCGCTTCGATTTCCTTGTCGCTGCCATCGAGCAGCTCCATGTTCCAGGCGACGTAGGGCGCGATCTTCTCAAGCTGCGGCGCATTGCCGACGGTGTAGCGTCGGATGGCGACGATGAGGTCGGGCTTTGCTTCCGAAAGCAGTTCAAGGTTCGGCTTCGCGCGCTGGCCGATCTGCGTCATGCCCCCGGTGAGGCCGAGCAGGAATTCCGGCGGACGATCCGCCACCATGTAGGTGCTCGCCACCGGCTTGATGCCGAGTGCCAGCGCCACGTCGTCGGCGAAGAACGAGATCGAGGCGATCCGTTTCGGGTGGGCGGGGATTTCGACCTCGACGCCACGGTCGTCGGTGACCTTCTGCGTCGCGTCCTCGGCAAGGACGGGCATGGCCGCAAGGCAGACGGCGAATGCGCCGGACAAAACAGCGCGCCTGCTCGGCAAGGCAAAACTGGAAAACATGGTTCTCTCCCTCGATCAGTGATGACAGTGGCGGACCGCAGGCTGCGCACGCCGTTGCGCAGAATGCATGCTGCCGCCCGGCAGAAAGCCCGGCGTGCCTTGATCGCGCCGCTTGCGGATATCGGTCTTCAAGACTGGGCTTCCCGGATAATTCTTGTCGCTCCGGAAGAATGTGGATAGATATAGTCAACTTATTTGCAATCGAAAGATTCTCACGCCGGCATGAGAAATCCTCAATCCAACCGCATCAAACTGCCGCCGCTGGCGACGCTCCCCGCCTTCTCGATCGCCGCGCGCACGGGCAGCCTAACGCTGGCGGCGCGGGAACTGCACCTGACGCCCGGCGCGATCAGCCGGCAGATCAAGTCGCTTGAGGATACGCTCGGCGTTCAGCTGTTCCACAGAAGGCACAACGCAATCTCGCTCACAGATGCGGGGCGGCAGTACCTTATCCATGTGAATGCGGCGCTGGCCACGCTGGAAAACGGCACACTCGCCCTTTTGCCGGATCGCGTGCGCCTGGTGATCCAGGCGCCGATCACGCTGGCGCGGCGCTGGCTCATCCCGAGGATCGGCGCCTACCTGCAGGAAAACCCCAGCGTCGATCTCAACATACAGTCGCTCGCGCTCGGCGCCAGCGATCTGCCCGATGTCACGATCAGCTATACCAGAGGCGCCGACGAAACCCGGTTTCCCTCCGCCTTCCTGCTCGACCGGACGGTCGCCGTCTGTTCCCCGCTCCTGATCGGCAGCGTGGCCAAAACGGTGACGCCGGAGGCGCTGCTGGATCTGCCGATCCTGCTCGACACCGCAGATGCCTGGTCGTGGCGCCGCTGGTGCGAGGCAGCAGGCATACCCTTCCGGCCGCGCAGCGGAAGCATCACCTTCGACACCGACGAAGCCTCCATCGATGCCTGCATGACCGGACTCGGCATCGGCCAGGCAAGCCCCTTCCTGATCGAGAGGGAGTTGCGCGAAGGCCAGCTCATTCTCCTCCGCCCCACGATCAATCCCATCGTCGGAGCCTACGAGATCGCCGGATCCACCCCGACCGGCAGGGCGGTCGGGTTCAACCAATGGCTCCAGACCTCGCAGGCGGCGTGACGTCTGCTTTTGATCGTCAACGCAGGCGGCAGCGGTCGACCTGTCTTGCCATGACGCACATCAACTCGAAGAGGATGGTGGCGCCGGCGATCGCGGTCATGCCGGCGAGGTCGAATGGCGGGGCAACTTCCACGACATCGGCGCCGACAAGGTTCAGACCATCGAGGCGCCGCACCAGGTCCTGAGCTTCCCTGGTCGTAAAGCCGCCGATTTCCGGCGTGCCGGTGCCTGGCGCCATGGATGGATCGATCGAGTCAATATCGAAGGTCACATAAGTCGGTGCGTCGCCAACGATGTCGCGAACCTCGGCCATTATGGCCTCGGGACCGCGCGCGCTGAACTCTTCCATATAGATGATGCGCACACCCTGCGCCTTGGCCCAATCATGTTCGTCCGGCGAATAGATAGAGCCGCGAATTCCGATCTGCACCACCCTGCGGGGATCGAGCAGGTTTTCCTCGATTGCGCGACGGAACGGCGTGCCATGCGTGTACGGGTTGTCGCCGAAATAGGTGTCGTTGGTGTCCGAATGCGCATCGAAGTGGATGAGGCCGACCGGCGCTTTCCTGGCGACCGCCCGCAGAACCGGAAGCGTGGTAAGATGATCGCCACCGACACAAAGCGGCAGTGCACCAGCGTTGACGATATCCGCAACACCACCCTCGATGAGCTTCAGGCCATCGAGGAGATCGATCGGATTGACGGAAAGGTCGCCGACATCGGCAATATTGGCGATCTTGAACGGCTCGGTCTTGAAGACGTGATGGGTGCTGCGCATGAGGCTGGACTGGTTGCGGACTTCGCGCGGGCCGTGTCGCGCACCGGCACGGTTGGTCGTTCCGCCGTCCCAGGGGATGCCTGCAAGCGCGATATCGAGCCCTTCGGCCGAGGCGACGGCGGGCAGCCGCATGAATGTCGCATGGCCTGCAAAGCGCGGCACCTTGGCGGCATCGACCGGCTGGTGGAATTTCTCTCCCATGATCAAAGTCCTATTTGAATTCTTCGTTGATGATGTCGATCATCCGGCCGACGCTGTCGGCCAGGAGCCATTCGCCCTTTTCCGCCGTCGAGCCTTCCGTCATGGACAGGACCCCGGATGGCGGCACTTCGACGGGCGGCTTGGGAAAACGATCGTAGGGCCGGAATTGTGCCGGCCCATCATGCAGGGCGCGGGTAAGATCGACGAGGTCGGGCCTGATCGCCAGCATCAGGGAGGTCTCGAGCACGCTCGCATGCTCGAGTTCGATGCCGGGATAACCGTCGGGGAAGATGCGCGCGATGGTCTCGGGCCGCGCGAATTCCCAATGATCCATCCGCAGGATTGTCAGGCCATCCGTCTTGTCGCGGCCGATGGCGTCCAGCGCCAGTTCGATACCCTCGATCGAGGGCCAGATGTTTTCATAATGTCCGTTGAGGACGACGATCCGCCGGACCTTCCGGCGATAAAGATCGACAAGGATATCCCGCACGACGAGCGAGAAGGTATGGGCCGAAAGATTTATGGTGCCGGGGAAGGCCGGGCCGCCGCCCGAACGCGGCTGCGAGCGGTTGCCGTAAGGCACCGTCGGCGCGATCAGGCCACCCACCGCCCTTGCGACGCGCTCGCAGATCGCCGTGGGAATGACGACATCCACGTTGAGTGCCATGTGATGGCCGTGCTGTTCGGTTGCGCCGAGTGGCAGGAACACCGGTGCGCCCGCGGCAATTTTCGCTTCGGCCTCGGGCCATGTGTGGTCCGCCCAAAATACGGATTCGTTCATCTTGTACCTCCCTAAAACATTGCCGCGCCGCAATTGGCGCCAAGGCATTGACCCGTGAAGAGCGTAGCGCCCGGCCCGGCCAGGAACACGACGCTCGCGGCCACCTCCTCCGGACGGCCGATCCGGCCAAGCGGATTTGCCGTCTCCGCGGCTTTCTGCTCGGGCGTAAGATTGCCGAAGTCGAGAAGCGGCGTATCGGTGGGGCCGGGTGCGACAGCGTTGACCAGGATGCGGGGCGCAAGCTCGCGCGCCCAGGAGCGGGTGAGGCCAAGAAGCGCCGCCTTCGTGGCGCAGTAGACCGAGGCATTGGCGCGACCGAGATACGCAAGCTCGGACACGATGTTGATGATCCGCCCACCCTCCGGCATGTGCGGCAGGCATTCGCGCGCCACCAGGATCGCACCCCGCACATTGACGGAGAACATCCGGTCGATATGGGCGGCATCGATGTCCGCAAGCGCCTTCTCTTCGAGAATCCCGGCATTGTTGACGAGGATATCGACCCTGCCGAGGAGCGCCACCGCATCGGCCACGGCCTCCCTGACGCTCTCTTCGATCGTCAGATCACAGGCGATGATCTTCGTGCCATCGTCCGGCACATCGCGGTCGAGCCCCACCACCGTCGCTCCGGCCGAATGCAATGCCAGTGCGCTGGCGCGACCGATGCCGCGCGCCGCGCCGGTGACAATCGCGGTTTTTCCCTTCAACACGTTCACCACGGCACTTCCCCCCTGTCCACACCAAGCGACTGGCCCGTAATATTGCTGGCGCGGTCCGAGGCCAGGAATAGGTAGGCCTCGCGCATGTCCTGCGGCTCCATCAGCCCGTCGAGAGCCTGGCCGGCAACGATCTCCCGCAACAGTCCGTCCTCGTCCGTCTCGCGGGCGGCGGCCATCAGGCCAAGAGAACGCATCGAGGCTTCGGTGCGCACCCATCCGGGGCACACGGCATTGACGCGAATGCCGAGCGGCCCCAGTTCCTTCGCCCAGGTCTTGGTCAGCCCGATGATCGCGTGTTTCGAGGCGACATACGCATCGAACTGCGCCTCCGCCACGCGGCCCCAGATCGACGCCGTGTTGACGATCGCGCTGCCCGGCCGCATGCGCGCGATCGCGCGGCGGGTCACGATACCCGTGCCGACGACATTGATCTCGATGACGCGCCGGAACGTGTCTTCGACACGATCGCTCTCGGACACCAGAGGCGTCATGCGCTCGTAACCCGCATTGTTCACCAGGACGTCGATCCGGGAAATCGCGTTAAGAGCGTCTTCGATGGCGTGGGGCTCTGTGATGTCGGCCCGGTAGGCTTTCGCGCCGAGCTGGCGGGCGGCCTCAAACACGCCCTCGTCATCGGCGATGATATGGACGTCCGCGCCCTCGCTGGCGAACCCGCCCGCCACTCCGAAACCGATCCCCCGGCTTGCTCCGGTTATGACGATGGTCCTGTTTTCGAACATGCCGGTCACATCATGTCTCCTGTTTCATTGCGGATGAGATGGAGCACATGGTTCCTGAGCTCGAAGAAGGCGGGAGACTCGCGGATATCCAATGTCCTCTCCGCCCCCAGCCGCGCGACAACGTCGATATCCGCGACGACGCGCGCCGGCCGGCGGGAAAACAGCACGATGCGGTCTGCCAGGAACACGGCCTCTTCCACATCGTGGGTGACGAAGATGACGGTCTTCTGCTCGCGGTTCTGAATGAGCCGCAGCTCCACCTGCAGGCGTTCGCGCGTCAGGGCGTCGAGCGCGCCGAAGGGTTCGTCCATGAGGAGCACGTCGGAGCCGGCGGCAAGCGTTCTGGCGATCGCCACGCGCTGGCGCATGCCGCCTGAAATGCGGTTCGGATAGGCGCGGGCAAAATCTTCAAGCCCGACGAGCTTGAGATAGTGCTGGCGGCGCCGGGCCTTTTCCCCGGCAGTGAGATCATTGCGATAACGCATCCCGAAGCCGATGTTTTCTTCCACGGTGAGCCAGGGGAAGGACGAATAGGACTGGAAGACCATGCCGCGCCGGCGGTCGGGCTTGTCGACGACTTCGGATTCCAGGCGCACGCAGCCGGCCGACGGCGTATCGAGACCCCCGACCATGCGCATGAGCGTGGTCTTGCCGCAACCCGACGGGCCGAGGAAGACGATAAACTGGTTGCGGTCGATCGACAGGTTGGTGCGCGAGACGACATCCACCGGCCCGAACGCCTTGGAGACATTGTCGAAATGAAGATAGTTCTGGGTCATCCTGGCCTCACAGATAGCGGAAGACGCGACGATGGATCATGCGAAGCAGCTGGTCCGTGACGAGGCCGATCAATCCGATCACGACGACGCCCGCTATGACCTCGGGCGTTTTGACGAAACGCCGGGCGGTCCAGATGATGTAGCCGATGCCGGAATCGGCCGCGACGATCTCGGCGATGATCACGTAGGTCCAGCACCAGCCGAGCGTGATGCGCATATTGTCGAGCAGCGACGGCGCCATGGAGCGCAGGGCGACATCCCGCATTACATGCCCGGAGTTCGCCCCGAGCGTGCGGGCCACCTCGACGAACTCGTTCGGCACGCGCCGCATGTCGTCTGCGACAAACAGCACGAGCTGGAAGAACGTGCCGAGCCAGAGCAGGAATATCTTGGTGGATTCCCCAACACCGAACCAGATGATCGACAGTGGCACGAGTGCGGGCACCGGGAGATAGCGAACGAAGTCGACGATGGGCTCGAGTGCTGCGCCGACGATGCGGTAGCTGCTCATGAGGATGCCGATCGGGATCGCCATGACGGCCGCGATGAGAAACGCGCCCCAGACGCGGGCCGCGGATATTCCCGTATGGTATAGCAGGGACTGATTGGTGATCAGGCTCCACAGGGCGACGAAGACGCGACTTGGCGCCGGCAGGAACTGCGGACTGATGAGACCGCCCCGCGCGGCGCCCTCCCAGACGAGAAGCAAGGCTGCCGCGGACAGCGCACCGATGGTGGCCTCAACCAACGGGCTCGACCTCGCCCGGAAGACGAACAGGTTTGTGAACATGAATGAACCGGAAAGGTTGGGCACCAGCGCCTGCCATTGCAGCCGCTGGTGCTAGGTTATCCGAGGGTCGATTATTCGGCGCCTGTCACGGTGCTGATGATCGAATTGTCGATCTGGTCTTCGGCGATCAGCTTGTTGTCCGCCGCACCGTTTTCCAGGTTGAGCGCCATGACGGTGTCGAAGATCGCGCCGAGCGTGCCTAGCTTTCCGTCCGCCCCCATATAGGCTTTGGATTCCGCTAGGCTGGTATAGGAAAGGCTGCTTTCGACGACACCCGTGACCTCGGCCGGGGTCAGTCCGAATTCCGGCGCCACCATCTCCGCGAATTTCGCTGGTTCGGCCTTGATGAAATCGACCGCCTCGTAAAGGCACGCGAGGAATTCAGCATATTTCTTCGGGTTCGCCTTGAGGTCGTCATTGCGTGCGATGATGGCATCGACGATGAGGCCACGCTTATCCTTCGACGAGAGAAGCACCTTCGCGCCGGAACGCGTGGAGTTCTGGACGGCCTGGGACATGAAGGGTTCGTAGGTCGCAATGGCGGCAATGCTTTCGTCGGCGAAGACGGCCGCGGTATCGGCCGTGGCAATGTCCTTGATCTGGAGATCGGCGAGCGAAAGCCCGGCCTCCTTGAGGGCCGCCTGCAAAAGCAACCGTGATGGAATGTTGAGCTCCGAGGCCACGGTCTTGCCCTTCAGGTCGGCGACCGAGGCGATCTTGTCGTCGGTGATTACGCCGTCACCGCCCACGGATTCGTCGATCGTGCCGATGATGATGCCGGGCGTGTCCTCGTCGCGCGGGCGGCCCTGGTATTCGCCGACCGAGCGCATCTGGACCTCGATATCGCCGCGCGCCATCGCCGCCATGACATTCGCGAGATCGTCCTCGAACTTGATGCTGACATCGAGGCCGCGGGCCGTGAAGCAGCCGTTCTGGATGCCCACATGGACGGGCGCAAAGCCGAGCCAGGTCGGCGCGAGGATACGGATCTGCTCGGCGCTCTGCGCGGCCGATGCCGTGGAAGACAACAGGATTGCAGCCGCGGCTAGTCTGGTGAAAGCGTTCATTTTTATTCCCCTTGACGTTTTATGGGGACAGCCTGCCACGCGCTACATTGAAGTAAATCAAATTGTTTGCGACCCTGCATCGAAGATTATCAATGTGAGGTGCAGATGCGCAGATTGGACAATATCGATATCCGCCTCCTGCGGGTATTCGTGGCGCTGGCGGATGCTCGCGGATTTGCCGATGCTCAGATTGCGCTCAACCTCTCCCAGTCGACGCTGAGCACGCATCTTGCCGAACTGGAAAAGCGCATCGGCGCCCAGCTTTGTCTGCGGGGAAAACAGCAGTTCCGCCTGACGGAGGCCGGCCAGGCAACCTATGACGCGGCCCAGCAGCTCTTTCTCGACCTCGACGGATTCACCCGGCGGGTCAGTGCCGCACGCGGCAGCCTCGCCGGCCGGCTGCGCATCGGCGCCTCGGACGGCATCTATACAAGCCCGCAACTGGGCCTCCAGCACACCATCCGCCGCTTTCTGAAAGATGATGCCGATGTCTTCCTGGAGCTGACGCTCGCCATGCCGTCCGAACTTGAGCAGAAGGTGGCCGACGGGGACCTCGATATCGTCATCGGCCCCCTCTCCCAAAAAGCGCCGAGTGTCACCTATCGCGACTTCGCAACGGAACCGCATTCACTCTATTGCGGCGCCGCACATCCGCTTTTTGCCAGAAACGACAAAGATCTCGACATGAAGGACATCGAGAACAGCCGGTTCTGCGTGCGGCGCTACCGGCATTTCGACGACCTCTATATCGTCGGCCATCCCCGCGCCAGCGCATCGGCCGTAGAGATGGAAGCGCAAGCCATGATGATTTTATCAGGCCATTTCATCGGCTTCCTGCCCTGCCATTTCGCCGAGCCCTGGGTGAAAACCGGCGAGTTGAGAGCCTTGAAGAAGGGAACCTTCGACTTCTCCTCCACACATCGCATCGCGTATCGGACTGCAAACGCGGCGAACCCCTTGGTCGTTGCTTTCTTGCAGGCCTTGCTCGAGCCAGCGAGATGAAATCTAGCGCTCCGTCCCTTGACGGAATTCAAACAGCTGGCCCCTCGTGTAGACAAGGATCATGCAGACTTGGACTTGATCAGTTTCCAGCGAAGCTGGTTCTCAAATGCGGCGGCTACAATGTATCCATCACTCTTCTACTTCGGCAATTTGCGAATCCGACAAGACGTCAAAGCGCAATTTTGATCGTCTTCATCTGGGTGAATTCCAGCAGTTCCTCGATCGATTCTTCACGCCCCACGCCGGAAAGCTTGTAGCCGCCGAACGGTGCGCCGATGTAATGGGATGACGTGTCGTTGACCCACACGAAGCCGGACTGGACCTGCCGGGCCGCGCGATGGGCCGTGGTGACATTCGTTGTGTAAATCGCCGCGGTGAGCCCGTAGTCGACACTGTTGACATGGCGCATCATATCCGCCTCGTCAGTCCATTTGATCACGGCGAGGACAGGCCCGAAGATCTCTTCGTGCGCGATCGCCATGTCGGGCGTGACATCGGTAAAAATCGTAGGCTCGATGAAGTAACCATTGGCAAGGTCGGGCAACGTCGGGCGCGCGCCACCCAGCCGGAGCGTCGCGCCCTGCTGCTTGCCGAGCTCAATGTAACCCATGATCTTCTCGTACTGCGCCTTGGAGATGATGGCGCCCATATTCGTTGCCGGGTCTGTGGCAAGGCCGGGCTTAAAGCGTCGCGTCGCGGCGATGATGCCCTCAACGACAGCATCGTGGATATCTGCGTGGACGAAGAGCCGCGATGTCGAACCACAGGACTGGCCGCACCAGGTGAAGTTCATGCCCCGTACCGCACCCTCGACGGTGAGGCCGATATCGGCATCGGCATAGGCGATCAACGCGTTCTTGCCCGAGAGTTCACAGATCATCGGTTTCAGCCGGTCGGCGCAGGCCTTCGCAACCGCTTTTCCAGTGGCGATGCTACCGACAATCGACACCATGGCGACATCGCGGTGCGTGACCAGCGCCTGAGTGGATTCAAGCCCACAGGTCATGAAGTTGATGACACCCGGTGGCGCAATACCGTCGATCAATTCCGCCAACCGCAGAGCGGAGAGCGGGGCCTGCGGCGAAGGCTTCATGATCACGCTGTTTCCAGCTGCCAACGGCGCGCCGAGCTTGCCGCCGGCAAAGGAGAGCGGGTGGTTGAAAGCGCCGATCCGGAGGCAGACACCCCAGGGTTCGCGCACTGTCATGCACATCATGTCCTGGCCAGCGGGGATCGTGCTGCCTTTGGCTTCAAGCGCCACGCCGGCAAAATAGTCGAGCTTTGTGGCGGCGTTTTCGGCATCGCGCAACAGTGCGGTGACAGGATTGCCACAGTTGGCCGCATCGAGAAGGGCGAGTTCCTCGGCATTCTTCCGGATGACAGCCGCAATCTCACGCAACAAGGACGAGCGCGTTTTCGGCAGCGTTCCCTGCCAGTCTTCGAAACCCGAGCGGGCCGCAGCGATCGCCGTTTCAACATCGCTGATATCGGCCTGCGCAACCGGGCCTAGGCTTTCACCGGTCGACGGGTTGAACACATCTGTATAGCCGCCATTGGGAGCGTGCCAGCGGCCGCCATAATAGAGATCGCGATTTGCGGGAAGGACCGACTGTATTGTTCTGCTCATCACTGCCTCCTAATGCCCACGGGTCACGATCTTCTTGGTGTATCCGAGGGCGATATGCGCATCGATCAGATACGGCCGCCCGGCATCGACCACGGCCAGCCCGCGTTCGATCGCCGCCATCAGGTCGTTGACATTCTCGACCGGGCCTTCTGCTTCGACACCTTGCGCGCGCGCCATGCCGGCCAGATCGAGAGCCGGATTGTCGATCTGTTGTCCGATCCAGCGGTTCTCTGGCGGGCGCCCGCGGTCTTTGGCCATGGCAGCCTGATGGATCTCGTCGTTGTAGTTCGAACGATTGTTGGCCACGATGAATAGTGCCGGGATCTGGTAATGCGCGGCGGTCCAAAGCGCCGTGACGCCCTGGAGAAAATCGCCGTCGCCCATGACACCAACCACTGTGCGGTCGCTGCCAAGCAGTGCCAACGCTACGCCGACCGTCAGCCCCGGGCCGGCGCCGATGCCGCCGCCGCCGTTATGCCCCATGAAGTCAAGCGGTCCACGGATCATGAAGGCGCGCGTCGACCAACCGATATTGTTGTTGGCGAGTGTAACCTTACGGCTCCCGGCGATCTTTTTGACCGCTACTTCCAGGTCGAATGGGATAATTTCCCGGTCGCCATTGACGTTGAACTCGACCGGCCCCGGATCGATGCGCGATATGCCGGTCCAGGTCGAAATACCCTTATCCCGCCCGTTCAGGCTAACAAGGAGTTGTGCGACGAAGGCATCAGGATTGGCATCGATGGGGAAATCGGCCGGTGGCAGGCCGAAATACCCCATGTCCCAGCCATTGTGGAGTGAGCGATCCTGCGTCACGTGCACGATCCTGGCTTCAAGCTGGTCGGATTTGCGATTGACCTGCCGCAGCAGGCCGTTGAGATCAACCCAGTCGAACGAAACGATGAGATCTGCTGCCTCGACGATCGGTTTGGCGTCGGCATCAAGCCAGGTGAGCGGTGGGGCAGCATGGCGAGGATGGTCGGTCGGAAAGACCGCCTTGCCGCGGGTCGACGTCATCACATAGGCACCGGCGGCCTCGACCAGCGCCACCCTGCGATCCCAGTCGCCCTGATCGACCGAGCCACGGCCAAACAGGAACAGGGGATTTCGGGCCGCCCGGACAAGATCGGCCACAGCGTCGATATCGCGTTGCGTGGCGCAGGCGGGTGAAATCGGCTGATAGCGCTCGGCCGTCGGAATATGGAAGTGTTCAGGGGCCGGGTCCTCCTGCAAACCAGCGTCCAGGCAGATGTAGACTGGGCCACGCGGCGTGGACGCGGTGATCTGGTGGCCGCGCAGGAATGCCTCGACGATGCCGTCCGCAGAACGTGGTTCATCATCCCACTTCACATAGTTGCGCAGCAATCCGCCCTGATCCTTGGAGGTGTGGATCCAGTCGATATAGGGGCGCCGCTTTTCCGGCTCGACAGGACCGGTCGCACCGATCACGATCATCGGCGCTCGCCCGCCCCAAGCATTGAAGATGCCCATCAGGCCATGCAATAGCCCGACATTGGAATGGAGCACAGCGCCCATCGGCTTGTCGGTGACCTTCGCATAACCATGCGCGATCGAAATGACGTGGTCTTCGTGCAGGCACAGCAGCATTTGCGGCGAACGGTTACCGAGGTAGTTGACGAGGCTGTCGTGGAAACCGCGATAGCTGGCGCCGGGATTGAGGGCGACATAGGGGATATCGAGCCTTCGCAACATCTCCGCGGCGATGTCACTCTTCCAATCAAGCGTCGAGGGTGTCTCCAACCCAATGGGGCGATCAAACTTGTCCAACTCTTCCTCCTCCGGTTGTCAATGCACTTGGAAATTCCGCCAAATAGAATTTTTGATTATTATTTCGTGGGAAATTCCGTTACGTGGAATTACTTATTTTTAATCCATAAAATTTCTTCTAAGCTATACAAATACTTCAATCGCCGTCAAGCGCGTCGGAAATATAGACGCGACGCGAAAGACGGAAGGAATAGCATTGAGGAGGATTGCATGCCGCTGCACGGTCTCATGACGGGTACGCTTGATTATCTACGTCGCCCCCTGGTGGCCAACATCACGCCAGGCATGAACGTGCTCATCATGACCGATACGGCGCATGATCCAAGGGTCTGGCAGGCTGTCATGAGCATTGTCAGCGAACTCGGCGCAGACGGCACATTGGCGCTGTTTGATCCACGACCGGCCGACTACTACGATCCGCCCAAGACAGTCTGTGAAGCGATGCTGCATTCGGACCTCAACATCCTGCTGGCATCGACCGGCATGCTGCACGCTCATGCAAACGCGGTTGCGATGGATGCTGGTGTTCCGGTCATCTGCATGGATGGCGGCATGACGCTGGAAATGTTTCAGTCCGGCGCAGTCACCGAGGACCAGAAGGAAATGGCGATCCGGCAATATTGGGTCGCTACCAACATCTTCGGTAAAGACGCCAGGCATTGCAGGGTTACCTCCAAATATGGCTGCGACTTCACCTATTCGGTCGAAAACCGCATTTTCATCCCGAATATGCCGGGCGACGACTTCGTTGCCTACAAGATCCAGAACGTCTCCAAAGTTCAGAACCGCAAGTCCAACATGCTGCGGTTCCTCTATCCCAATGGCGAATTCAACATTCCGCCGGTCGAATACAGCGGCAGCGGCAAACTGGTCATCGATCTGTGCATGCACCAGATCGGCCGGATATCCAGCCCGATCGAGCTTACGGTCGAGCACGGGCGTATCGTCAAGATCGACGGTGGCGCAGACGCGCACTTCCTGCGCAACTATCTTGAGCAGTATGGCGACGAGAATGCCTATGTCTGCCCAGCGGAGGCGTCGGTGGGGATCAACTCGAAGGCCCAGATCCGCGGCGTCCAGCGCGAAGACAAGAACATCCTGGGCACCATGCATTTCGGGCTCGGCACCAATGTCGATGTGGGTGGAACCCTGCTGTCGAACATTCACATGGACGGGGTGATCCTCGAACCAACGCTTTATGTCGACGGAGACAAACGGATCGAAAACGGACGCTTCCTACGTCCGATCGACGGCCCCTTGAGCTAAGGACCATAAGCCAAGAAACTTCCGCGCGGCTCCGCGTGACCCGCGCCGTCGAAGCGCGCCCGTATTTGGTGAAATATATATCAATAAAAACAAGACAATATTGCAAAATCCTATCGTATTTCCGGATGGCGGAATTCTTTGTTCAAGCAATTGCCAAGTTTTCCTTTGCTTCCTACCGTCTCTATATTGCCTCGCAGGGGAAAGCGAGGTCGATCACTGGAGGAAAGCATCATGTTGAGACAGACCGCCATGCATTGGCTGGCGCGCGGCGCCGTCGTACTCACTGCCCTCGTTGCCGCTCAACCCGTTCTCGCGCAGGAAGATTTCTACGCAGGCAAGACCATCGAACTGGTCATCGGTTTCGCGCCCGGTGGCGGAAACGATCTCCTGTCCCGCGTCGTCTCCAACCATCTGGGCGACAACATTCCGGGTAAACCGACGATCGTGCCGATCAATCTGCCCGGTGCCGGGGGCCTGGCGGCGGCCAACCAGCTCTACAACACGTCGCCACAAGATGGCACGGTGATCGGCATTGTCTCGCAGGCCGTGCCGCTGCAATCCAAGATGATCGACAATGTCGAGTTCGAAATGTCGGGCTTCAACTTTATCGGCCGCGTCCAGCCGTCGACCAGCGTGACCATGGTCTGGAATACGAGCGACATCAAAGACATACAGCAGGCGATGAAGGAAGAAGTGATCCTCTCGGCGACCAATGTGGGTTCGTCGATTTCGCTGTATCCGCGCGCGATGAACCAGTTCCTCGGCACCAAATTCAAGCTCATCATGGGCTATGAGGGCTCCGCAGCCGGTATGCTGGCCATGGAACGCGGAGAAGCCGAAGGGCACTCCACGACCTTCGAAGCCCTGATGGCTGCCAATCCCACCTGGTTCAAGGAGGGAACGGTCCGCATTCTTGTGCAGCATGCGCTGAAGCGCGATCCGGTGCTGCCCGATGTTCCGACCTCCGTCGAGCTCGCCTCGGAAGAGAACCGGCCTGTCATGGAACTGATCATGAGTTCCAATGACATCGGAAAGTACTATTTCACGACGCCCGGCATTCCGAACGACCGGCTTGAAATCCTGCGCCGTGCCTTCGATGCCATGGTCAAGGACCCGGCTTTCCTGAAGGATGCGGCTGCGATCGGTGCAACCGTCAATCCGATGTCCGGCGAGGACTTACAGGAGATGATTGCGCGCTTCGACAAGATCGATCCCGCGCTTCTCACCAAGGCGAAGGCGGTTTATGGCGAATAGAGACCGATTTCGAAATCTAAAGGGGCGCTTGCTAGGCGCCCCTCATGTTATCCGTCGGCCTCTGGCGTGCTCGCAGCCCTATGAGCACGTAGAATGACGGGAATGACGGAGGACGAGACGTGCGACTTTGGGACTTTGCCCTCGATTTCTATCGCCGAGAAGGCGTTGCAATGGCCTGCCTCGAGTTGCAGGATCGGGGCAATGTCGACGTCAACATCCTGATTCATGCCCTCTGGCGGACGTCAATCCGGGAAGAGACCCTCGAGCAAGGCGACATCGAGGCCGCTGATGCGCACGTGGCTGCCTGGCGCGAAGAGGTCGTTATGCCGCTGCGAGCCATCCGCCGCCGATTGAAATCAGGACCGGCACCGGCACCGGACAAGGCGACCGAAAAGCTGCGCGACCGTGTCAAAGCTGCTGAACTCGACGCGGAACATATCGAACTCGATACACTTGAAGCCATGCCAGCGGCTGCATCGCTATCAAAAACATCCGATACGCGCCAACGCGCCGCGGCGGCCGTCCTCCTCGTTCTGGAGCATTTCTCGCCGGGCCAGAGCGAGCTGCTCGCGCATGCCATAGAAAATCTCATCGACGCAATCTAACGACAAGCTGCGGCATCACGCGTCACTATCATCACTCGTTTTGCGCGGAGCTAATATGATGGCACCGCGAAACAGGAGCTGCGCCAGAGCGACAACCAGGATCACGCGAACGATATGGTGGCCGGAGACGAATGCCACTTCGAGATCCATAGCGAGTGCGACAAGACTCATTTCGTTGAGGCCGCCAGGAGAGTAGGCCAGAAGGATCGCCTCCAAGCCGTAAGGGGAGACAACAGCGAGCCCCATGGCGAAGAACAGCGCAATGGCGAGCATGATCGTCACAGATCCGGCGCTGACCAACAGGATGACACCGATGCGTTTCGGCGGTACGCCGGCGAAGCGGCACCCGATGAGCGTTCCGAGAACCACCTGCGCGAGAATAATCACCTCGGCCGCCGGCTGGAAATCCGTAGCGCCCGTCATATGCACCGCGGCGGAGATAAGCATCGGTCCAAGAAGGTATCGCGCCGGCAGTTTCAGGATTCGTCCGGCGACCATGCCGACCACGACACAACCTGCTAGCAACAACTCGCTCATTATGGATGTCTCAGCAATCGACAGGCGAGTTGCACTCGCTCCGGTCACAATTGTCACATCCGCGAGAAACGCGATAATCAGTGGCACCGCGGCCACGACGAAGAGGATGCGCGCAGAATGCACCAGCGCAATCGTTCTGCCGTCACCGCCTTTCTCTTCGCCGACGAGCATCATTTCAATGACGCCGCCGGGCATGGCGGAGAAGAAGGCGGTCGGCAGGTCCATGCCCGCGACCAGACGGAAGTAGGGCGTTACCAGAACAGCGCACACCAGCACATAGCCAACAAGACCGAGTAACGTAGGCACCCAGCCCGTGAGGCTGGCGAGTTGTTCGGGCGAGAAGCTCGCTCCAAGCAAAACTCCAATGATCGCGGTCATGAACGGGCGAACCGCCGCGACGGGCCGCACTGGCAGGCGGAGCAACGTTGCGGCCGTGCAGGCACACATCGCTCCGAGCATCCAGGGGAGAGGAAAGCGGATATAGGCGAAGACTGCTCCTCCGGCCGTACCGATCAGGAGCGCAAGGCCGAAGCCGGCCCACATCGCCGTTTTCGATGCCGATCCCACCATCAGGAGCCGGCGAGCTTATCGGCCTGTTCGCGGGCCTGCGTCACTTGCCCCAGAATGGAGATCGCCAGCGATGCGGCATCTCTGGTGGGACCAAACAACCCAACCGGACCATGGATCGTATCGATCAAGGTCTCTGCGATGCCGGCCTGCCTTAGGGCATCAACGCGCATCAGATGGGTTCTCCGGCTGCCAAGCGCGCCGATAAAAAACGGCTTGTGTTCCCGAAGGAGATGGCAGAGCAGGCCAAGTTCCCATTCATGGTCGTGAAACAGGAACACGACGGCGGTATAGGGATCGACAGCGAAATCGGGGCGATCGGAAGGCATCGAAAGCCAATGCGCCTTGGCGCCATTGCGGTAGACGCTGTCCGCCGTTTCGCCGTCGGCACAATAGGCGACCACCTCAAGACCGGCAGCGGTCGCTATGCGTGCCGTCGTTTCCACCTCAAGCCCACGACCGATCAGAACGAGGCGCGTCCTTGGTCGGTAGACGCGCTCGAAAATGTCGAGCTTCCAGCCCGTCCCATCGGCCTCATCGAGCGACTGGTCGAAGCGCAGCCTGCCCTCCTTAGGCAAGTAACCAATACGGAACGGCTCACGAAATTCCATCGCCTCAATGGCGGCGCGCACAATCACGGGATCGGGGGCCACATGGATATGCAGGTCGATACCGCCACCGCAGGGCAGACGCACGTCGATGAGCGGCGAGCCCGAGCCGATGCGCAACACCTGGCCGCGCGCCTTCTCGATGGCCTGGATGGCTTCAGCGGCAATGGCCGCCTCGACGCATCCACCCGACACATAACCACAATAGCGACCGTCTGAGAGCACCGACATATGGGCACCCTTGCCACGCGCCGACCCTCCGATCACCTCCACGACAGTGATGAGCGCGCAGCCGAGGCCTTCCTGTTGACCGGCCTCGATCAGCCGGAAGGCGGTGAGCGCGTCGTCGGGCTGGCTATCAGGTGCGCCGAGCGGGAAATCGACGCGGGCCGCCATCATCGGCGCGCGCCTTGGGAAGATTTGCATTGGTCCTCTCCTGCGGGCGCGGATTACTCGAGATTGCGCGCAGAATCTTCGGGACCCTTGCCCGAATGCTGCCGCGGCAAGGTGTCGTCGCCGTTGAGCTGCCAATCGCTTGCGGTGGCGCGCTGCGCCAAGGTTTCCCAGCGCTCGGTCCAGTCGCCCAGCGTGTAGCCGTGCCAAGGGGATTCCGCCTTGATAGCCGGCAGCCCCAATTCCTCCCAGATCGCCTTGGCGTTTTCCATGAATTCCTTCTTGGGCAAGGCGAGAGGCGGCAGCGGGCGCTTCTGCGTCGCGTCGATCAACAGGCCGGAATCGGTGTTCGAGGGGCCATATTGCGCACCCTGCACACCGCCTCTGTTGGGCGTGATCAGCACGTCCTCGGAGGGGGTCGATCGGTAGGCCATCGACCACAAGATAGCGTCGACTGAATTGGGGTCGATGTCCTCACTGATCGCGATGACGATCTTGCCGACGCTACCCATGAAGGAAGACGCGGCGTAGAGCCCACGCCAGACCTCGCTGCGCGGTGTTCCATAGGCATATTGAAGGAAGATGACCGGGCGAAGATTGGTCAACCGCTCGTGCAACACGACCTTCTTGATACCCTTGATCGACAGTTGCTTGGACAGATGGTGCAGGAACAGCGGTTCGTAGGCGACCTTCTTTATGACGCTCGATTCCGATGGGGTCACCTGGCTGATGATGGCGTTGAAGATCGCCTTCCGCTTGTGCGTGATGGCCGTCACGATCATGGGCATGTTGTAGCCCTCGAGGGCGACATAGCCGTTGCTTTCGCCGAACGGGGCTTCCGGCTCAAGGACGGAGGTATCGATGTATCCCTCGATGACGATCTCGGCATCTGCCGGAACTTCAAGGTCGTTGGACACGCATTTCACCGTGTCGATCGCCTGTCCTGCTAGACCCCCGGCGACGGAAAATTCATCGACATCGACGGGCAGTTTTTGCGGTGAGGTGAACACGACCACGGGCGCTGCCCCGAGCGCGATGGCGATCGGCATCTTCTCTGCGCGCTCGCGATACTTGAGCCAGTGCAGCCATCCGCCGGCGCCGCCGGGCTTTGCCGCCATGCGAATGACCATGCGGTCCGGGGCTTTCAGAGCAGCGCGATACATGCCAGCATTCTGGACGCCGGTTTCCGGATCGCGCGTGATGCACATGGTCGCCGTGAGATAGGGTGCGGAATCGAAGCCCGGCGTCGAAACGGGCACCGGCAATGCCGCAACGCCACCATCTGGCCGCGTCAACGCCTCGCCTTGGATGACGACCGCCTGGCACGGGGCCTCCGTGACCCGGTTTGGTGGAATCGGATTGGCAATCGCGTGGTTCCAGGCGTCACCGATCTCCTCGACCGGACGGCCCATGCCCATGGCATAGATGCGCGGGGAGGCTGCCAATGCGCCAAGAAGTACCGGCATGTCGTATTTCCGGCCTTTGGAATCCACCACGTTGGTGAACAGAAATGCCTTGCGGTCGTTCTCCTCCAGTCCACCCAAGAACTGCCAGCGCACCAGCGGGTGGAGTTCCGTATCCTTGTTGATGGGGCGGTCGACCCGCACCAGCAGACCCGCGGCATCGAGCGCGTCAAGATGGTCATTGAGATTGAGCGGCGGGGTTCTAGGGACGGTCATGGTTCCTCCAGCGGACGTGTTCGTTTCAATCATGCGACCGCCTCGGCAAAAGTGCCAAGGATTGCGGCAATGTCTTTTGGCCGTTCGAGTGGGGACAGGTGTCCCGCTCCGACAATTTCCTTGTAGTCGGCGCCCGGTATACGTGCTGCCAGATCCTGCATAACGGACGGCGAGACACTTTTGTCATCGGTCGCCGCGATCGCCAGGGCGGGCACCCGGATCGTTCCGAGGCTGCCGGCATGATCGAGGCCGGCCATGGCCCGCCAGCACCGCGAATGAAGAACCGGGTCATCTTCGAGAAGCCAAGCACGAGCCGTCGCCACTGTCGCCGGGTTGGCATCTTCCGAGAACCAGCGTTCCAGCGTCGTCTCGACGATAGCCGGCATGCCAGCCATGGCTGCATTCGCCCGGGCGAGAACCGCTTTCCGACCGGCATCGTCACGGCTATGTCCGGCGCTGATGACCACCATGCCTCGTACGATCTGCGGGGCCGCGATCGTTACCGCTTGGGCCAGCATGCCGCCAAGCGAACATCCGCAAATAATTGCCGGTGGTGTGCCGACCGTCTCGATGAGGTCGATCACGTCCCGCGCCATATCCTCAAGGCTGAAATCCGTCGCTGGCACATCGCTCTGGCCGTGGCCGCGCAGGTCGGGACTGATCAGCCGAAAACGGTCCGACAGCGCATCGATTACCGGATCCCAGAAGGCAGCGCGCAATCCGACCGGGTGCAGCAGTACGATGACGGGTCCAACACCGCGAGTCTGGTAATGCAGCCTCAATCCGGAGCGCGTGACGATCTGCACCATCGTTCTCAACTCGCCCTAACAAGCGCCAGCAGCGCGCCGGCATAGTCCGAAGCGGCCTCCGGTGCCATGCTGGCGGAAAGACTCTGATATTTCTTGATCGTCGCGAGATTACGACGCGGGCGCGATGCCAGTTCGTCCACGAAGGTTTGTGCTTTCTCTTCGAAGGTGTCCTGGGGCAGGATCGCGCTGGCAAGCCCGATATCGACCGCACGCGTCGCGGAGATCGTCTCGCCTGAATAGATGAGCCATGCCAGGGCTTTGGGCGACAGATGCCGCATGACGGCGGTCATGGCCATGGTTGGGGGAATGCCGTGGTGAATCTCGCTGAAGGCGAATTTCGCTTCGCTTGCGGCAAGCGTGATGTCGCAGGCCCCAGCAAGCGCAGCACCGAACCCCAGCGCGTCGCCATGTACCTTCGCAATGACGGGGACGGGAACTCGCCGGATCGCAGCATAGAGATCGAGTACAGCCCCCATCGACTGTTCGCGCATATCGTAGGCCGAGAGTGCGCCCGGCGTTTCACCGCGGCCGTCGCGTCCGAGGCAAAAGGCCGGCCCGCGCGCGGCCAGGATAACGGTATTCAGCTGCTCCCGACCCGCAAGCTCGTTCAGCTTCTGCGTCAGCAGGCGCATCATGTCACGGGTCAGTTTATTACCCTCGTCCGGGCGGTTGAGATCGACCGTCGCGACGGTGCCCTCTCGCGAAAATTCTACAGCGAACTCGAACATGGTTCTTTCCCCTATGGAGAGACGCGCCGGCAGAAGCCGGCACGTCAGCTCTGCTTACTGGTTCGGCCAAACGGCCTTGACGCGTGCGATCAGTTCGGGCGTGGCCGAGGCCGCTTCGCTAACCACTTTCTGGAGCTCCTCGCCCGACATCGGCGAAATCTCGAGCCGCTGTTGCGTGAGTTCGTTGACGAAGTCCGGGTCCTTTAGCATGGCATCGAAAGCCCGGCGCAGCGCCTCCACGCGATCTGCAGGCACGCCGGGCGTGGTAAGCACGGGCTTGCCAACCTCTACGCCGCCGAGGATCAAACGGGTTGCCGCGAGTTCGGCCGGATCCTTGATCAACTCGATCGCCGTCGGCACATTTGGTAGTTCCGCGTGGCGGGTCAGCCCGTACTGAACGAGGAAGTTGACTTTGCCGCTTGTCATCCATTCGGGGTGGGACGTCATGACGGCAGCAAGGCTCGTCGAATGTCCATCGACCTCGCCACGCTCCATGGCCAGCATGGCCTCGGCGGACCCCTCATAGCCCATGACGAGCTTGAACTTCGTTCCGGCCATGGTGTTCATCACCGAGGGATAGATCGCCACGGTCGAACTTGCACCGGTCGCCGCCAGAATGGTTTCCGTGTTCATGGCATCCTGGACCGTCTTCACATTGGTCGATGCGTTGACGAACGTCACATTGGTGTTCGAGGCGACACGACCGATCCAGTTGAAATCGGCGGACTTGAACTGGATATTCTCTGAACCCAGCTGCTCGTCGAGCGGGATCGTCGATGCGACGACACCGAGAACCGAGCCATCCTTGGGCGCAATGTTGGCAAGGTGATTTGCAGCAAGCAGACTGCCGCCGCCGGGCATGTTCAGCGGAATGACCTGGGGATTGCCGGGAATGTGCTTACCAATGTGATTGGCCACGGCGCGTGCATAGGCATCATTGCTGCCGCCCGGCGCGTAGCCGATGACCATATCGATTGTCTTGCCTTTGTAGAATTCCTCGACGGTCTGGGCGAGGGCCTGGTGCGGCACCGTCGCCAGGAAAGCGATCGCGCCCGCCAAAAGCATGCGTCTTGTCTTCGAATACTTCATCATGTTTCCTCCCAAAGATGAAATGGATCAACTCACATCAAGCATGCGACCGGAATGGCCCATCATGTGTGAGAGTTTGGCAGCGTTCGAGCGGACAAGTTTTATGACCTGCCGCTCCAGTTCGGGCGTCATACGATGCTCCGGGGTGACTATCCCGAGGGCGCCACAGACGACTCCCGTTGCATCGAAGACTGGAGCCGAAATTCCGATGGCGTCGGGCGCGGCTCGCTGCCCGACGCTGCGCGCATAGCCGTGCCGCCGCACCATGGCGAGTTCGGCCGAAAGCGCGTCCTGACTTGGTATTGGCGCACCGGTCAGCGGGGACGGTCCTCCCTCGGACAGAACACGACGCAGTTCGCCCGGCTCCAGCCACGCCATCACCGCGCGGCCGAGCGATCCCCAGATTGGGGAAATGTTCATCAGCAGATCGAACTTGAAGCGAAGCGGATAAGCGGAATCCACTTTGTGGGCGAGCACGATACGGCTGCGCGACGGCGTGACGATAGCCAGAAGGCAGGTCTCCTTGCTCTCCTCGGCCGTTTTAGCCACGACCGGCTTGGCGACATTCAGAAGGCTGTAGCGCGTCTCGACGAGGGCCGCGATACGAAAGAGTTCTGTTCCCACGCGATAGCGCCGCTTGGAGGCACGATCGATCAAGCCCTGTTCGACCAGCGGCCCGAGGAGCCTGTGCGTCGAGCTCGGCGCGAGATTGAGGGCTTCGCTGATCTCGCTGATCGAGAGTACGCCCGGCCCCTCGGCGAAGATCTTGAGGACGGCGACCAATCGCTCTGCATAGCTCGCCGAATTCATGGGAACGCCTCCGTCTGCCATCATGCAACGCTCCTTGCCTTTGCTTCGTCGATCAACTGGATGATGCGTTGCGGCGACAATGGCGCCTCGGCGATGTGGACGCCAAGGGGCGCCAGTGCATTGGCTACAGCGTTGACGATCGCCACGATGGTGGGGATGGTTCCCCCCTCGCCCGCCCCCTTGACCCCAAGCGGATTGTTGGGGCTTGCAGTCTCCTGATGATGGATTTCGACGCGTGGAACATCGGCCGCGAGCGGCAGCATGTACTCACCGAAATTGGTGGACAGCGGCTGCGCTTGGTCGTCATGGACCATGCGCTCGAAAAGCGCATTGCCGACACCGTGGGCAACCCCACCAACGACCTGCCCATCGACCACCATGGGATTGATCACCCGGCCGCAGTCGTGGGACATCACGAGCCGGTTGATGTGCACGCGGCCCGTCTCGACATCCACCTCGACTTCCGCAACGCTGGTCCCGTTGGCATAAGAGGATTGCGTGGGCGTGAAATAGGCGGTGTTCTCCAGCCCCGGGGTCATGCCGGGCGCGAGCGAGAAGCCGGGTTTGCCCAACGAATAGACGGCAAGTTCGCGTAACGTCTTGAACCGGTTGGACGGCCCCTTCACTCGGGCCACACCGTCGGTCAGCTCGATATCGTCGGGCTCGACCTCAAGCAGTTGCGCGGCAATCTCGCGCACCTTGGTTGCCACCGCTTGACCGGCGAGGTGCGCTGAAGAACCTGCATTGACGGCCGTTCGCGACGCGAAAGTGCCGATACCAAACGAGATGTTCGACGTATCACCCGTCTCAACCGTCACGGCATCGATCGAGACGCCGAAGTGGTCGGCGACAATCTGTGCCAGCGTCGTCTTGTGCGCCTGACCTTGCGGCGTGGCACCGGTATATGCAGTGATGTTGCCATTGGTGCCAATACGCACTGTTACACCCTCATAGGGGCCAAGGCCTGTCGCCTCGACGGCATTGCCGATGCCGATGCCGATATAGCGACCTTCTGAAAGCGCCGCTTTCTGCCGTTCCGCAAAGGCCTCGTAGTTGACGGCCTCAAGCGCCACCTCCTGGCATTTGGGATAGTCCCCGCTATCATAGACGACTGGACGACCATCGCGAAAAATGACCCCGACATCGTAGGGCATCTGTTCCGGTTTGATGAAGTTGCGTCGGCGCACTTCGGCCGGATCGAGGCCAAGCTCCTTGGCGACACGCTCCAGAAGCCGCTCCATGACGAAAACAGCCTGTGGCCGGCCCGCGCCCCGCACCGGCGTGGTCGGCACCTTGTTGGTGATGACCGAAATGAGGGTCATGTCATAAGCGGGAATTACGTAGGGACCGGGCACGGTTGCGACCGAAATCCACGGCAGCACGATTCCCCACGGCGTGTAGGCGCCGTTGTCATGGGTGAGCGTGCCACGGACACCGAGAATCTTGGCGTTCTCGTCGACGGCGATCTCCACGTCCCAGTACTGGTCACGCTCCTGGTGGGTAGCGACGAAATTCTCGCGGCGATCCTCGATCCATTTGACCGGACGTCCGGTTGCCATCGAGGCCGCAGCGACGGCACCATATTCCACGTAGTACGAACCCTTCGGGCCGAAGCCGCCGCCGACATCCGGCGTTACGATGCGCAGCTTGGAATCCTGAATATCGAAAAGTTCGTGGAAGGACCGCTTGATGCGATGCACGCCCTGCGATGAAACATAGACGAGCAGGTTTTCGCTGAACTGATCGTAGTGGGCGATTGCGCCGCGGCATTCCATGAAGAAGGCGCCACCGCGGTGCTGGAAGATCGACTCCTTGAACACATGGCGAGCGTTGGAGAAGGCAGCGTCTATGTCCCCCGTCACCGACGGCATCGTCGCCGCAATATTGGAGTCTGCACCAAGATGCGATCGGGGCGCTCCTTCCATAAGCCCAGCCCGGCAGTCGGCGACCACGCCGAGAGGTTCGAGGTCGACCATCACCTGCGCAACCGCGTCCTCCGCGATGTAGCGGTTTTCCGCAACGACAATGGCAATGGCCTCGCCGACATAACAGACTTCATCACGTGCCAAAGTGTACGGAAGCCGCGGATTGGTGAGTGATTCTACCGGCACGACCAGCGGCAGGCGGCGCTGCCGCAATGTTTCGGGCAGTTCGTGGTACGTGATGACAGCAATGACACCGTCCATTGCACGTGCAGCACTCGCGTCGATCGACTTGATTTTCGCGTGCGCGAGGGGGCTTCGCACGAAAGCCGCATGCGCCATGTTGGGCAACTCGATGTCATCGACATACCGCCCCTTGCCGGTCAGAAACGCCGGGTCTTCCTTACGCTTGATGCTCTGTCCGAATGAGCGCATCTGCATCACTGTTCTCCCCGCGCCTGAGCCGCCGTCGCGAGTACCGCGTCAACGATCGCCTGATAGCCGGTGCATCGGCAGATGTTGCCCGAGAGCGCATCGCGAACCTCGGATTCCGTCGGATCGGGGTTCTCTTCGAGAAACTCCGTCATGGTCATCAGGATGCCGGGGGTACAGAAGCCGCATTGCAGCCCATGTTTTTCCCAGAATTGGTTCTGCATCGGCGTCAGCTTACCGTCCTTGGCGAGGCCCTCGACGGTCGCGACCGACTTGCCGTTGGTCTGCACAGCCAGCATCAGGCAGGAGCGGACCGCCTCACCTTCGACACGAACCGTGCATGCACCGCAGGCACCATGCTCACAGCCCAGATGCGTGCCGGTCAGCTTGAGATCGAGGCGCAGAAAGTCGGCGAGCGTGCGCCGGGTTTCGACTTCGCGCGAATAGGGTGTGCCGTTCACGGTCACGGAAATGGTACGCAGGTCTTTCATGCTCGAACTCTCTGATCGGCGCGCTCGGTGGCCTTGGTGAAGGCGCGGCGCGTGATGACGCGCGCCAGATGGCTCCGGTAGTCGGAGGTGATATAGGCGTCACTCATGGCCTCGATATCGCCAGCAGCAGCGGCAAGATCGGCGGCTGTTCCGGCATCAGGCATTGTGCCCCGCAAGCGGCCTTCCATCTCGGTGAGGCGAACAGGAGTTTCGCTGACGCCCGAAACCGCGACTGCCAGCCGGTCGATCGCGCCCCGATCGTCCAGCGTCATCAAGCAGGACACGGCACAGATCGCAAAGTCGCCATGGCGCATCGCGAATTCCTCGAAGCCATAGCCATGACCTTCCGGCCAGCGGGCAAGACAGACCGATCGCAAGAATTCATTGGGTTGTACGGATGTCGTTAGGAAGCCCAAGCCGAATTCACCGAAGCTGATACTCCGGTCACCGTCCACGCTCGTCAGCGTCAGCACTGCATCATGCAGCGCGGCCATGTTTACCAGTTCGGCGGACGGATCAAAATGACAGAGAGAGCCGCCAATCGTGCCGCGGGCTCGTGTCTGGCGGTGTCCCACATGCGAAAGGGCTTCGCCAACGATCGGCATGTGCTTGGCGATATCCTGAGAACGCTGCAGGAACCTCTGGCGCGTGGACGCACCGATTTCGATGAAGTCCCTCTGGACATCGACATAGGCAAGGCCGCCAACGGTGTTGAGATCGATGAGATGGCCGGGCTGTACGAAGCGGAAATTCATCATCGGCATTAGAGACTGACCGCCTGCAATGATGCGGACGTCGTCGAGCGTTCCAAGCAGTTCGGTCAGTTCGGCCGTCGTTGTGGGCGCGTGATAGGTGAAGGGCGAGGGCTTCATATGTCAGCCGCTTCCTTTTGATATGACGGATAGAAGGTCGTGATTTTGCGTTGTGACGCGCCCAGCAACTCGGAAAGCGTACGCGCCTTGTCGACAAGTGCCGCGAGCCAGTCCTTCTCCCATTCCGCGCGAAAGCGAATCTGCGGAGCAGTGACAGCCATGGAACCGAAGACCATCTCGCCGCGGTAGAAAATCGGAACGGCATAGCCGATCGCTCCCTCCACGCTTTCTCCACTCGACACCGCATAGCCACGGCTTCGGATCAACGCTATGTCGGAGTTGAGCCTTTCAAGATCGGTGACCGTTTCCTTCGTGGCTGAAGGAAGTCCGTGGCGCGCAATGACCGCATCGGCGTCCGCGTCGCCCATCCCTGCCAGAATCGATTTGCCGCCGGCCCCCATATTGAGATGTCGGGTATCACCGACATTGAGCGCATACGAGAGCGAGTGCGAGGTTTCCGCGACCGCAACGCAGACACAGAAGCCTTCGCTCGGAATGTACTTGTTGAGAGTGACGGTCTCCCCCGTCGTCTCCGACAGCTCCCGCATAAGCGGCAGCGCCAGTTCCTCCTCCGATGCCGCATTCCAGATGCGACGCGCCAGTTGCAGCGCCTTCCAGCCGAGGCGGTAGTGCCCGGCCGGGCCAACCACCACAAGCCCTTCCTCGACCAGTTGCGACAGCACGCGGTGCACCGTCGATTGCGGCATCTCCAGATCGCTGGCGATGCTGCCAAGCGTGGCATGTTCGCCGGCTTGGGCGACGTGCAACAACAAAGTATGAGAGCGCCTCAGCGCGGACATGGCCAGCGACATGTCAGCCCCTTCTCGACGCGCCGAAAAGGCCACCGAACCAGGCGGTAAAGATCTTCCAGAGCATGCCGCCGCCGATAGCATTGTTAGCCGATGCAGTTTTCCGCCCAGCGGAAATTGGCTCCTCTCTTTCGGAGGGCAGATCAGCCACATTTTGGGCGCTTATCTGTCGGCGGAGGTTTTCCGCGAACTGGGAAATGATGGTGCTGGACACCGCGGTGATCACACCCGAAGCGCGGCCATATTGTGCGACGAGCCCCGAGAGTTGCAGATCGGTGTCGAGCGTCACGGTCGAACCGGCAGCCGACGGCTCAACGCGCATCGTTGTGACTGCGCCGGCATTTCCCCGGCCCTGCTGGTCTGTGCCGTTGGCGCGGATGAGTGCGGTGCGGGTAGCGGAATCCGCCGTTTCGATCGTCGCCGACCCGTTGAATTTGAGCGCGACGGGACCGAGCTTCACGGAGACACGGCCCTTGTAGACGTTATCCGATTCCTTGGAAGTCAGCTCGGCACCCGGAACGCATCCAACGATACCCGGCACGTCCAGAAGCGTCTGCCAGGCTTCCTCGGGTGAGGTCGGAACGTCAAATTTGTTCTGCAGTATCACGCTGATGCTCCTCCGGTATTTTCACTTTCGGTCCGTGCATACGCACAATCGACCCAAAGAAATTCCACTTAGCGGAATTATTTTCTGCTGTTCTTGCAATTAGCATCAGGTCCAAGTCACATGTCAACAAGACGGAAACTAATTCCGCCTCGTGGAAATTGAGCGCCCCAAACTGTGGTGAGGATGGGCCGCACGTGCGAAATAGGAGGAGTTTCGGACATGGACGTTTCGCTCTTGGGGGTTGCTGGCTCAGCAATGCTCAGCGTGCTCGAGCCCTATCGCTTGATGATGCTGTCAGCCGGCGTGCTGATGGGTCTTGCATTGGGCATCATCCCCGGCATCGGTGGACTTCTAGGGTTGGCGCTGCTGCTTCCCTTCACGTTCACACTTGATCCCGTGACCGCCTTCGCTCTTCTTTTGGGTATGAAGTCGGTGACGGGCACCAGCGACACGATCCCGGCGATCCTGTTTGGCGTGCCCGGCGGGTCGTCAGCCCAGGCCACCGTGCTCGACGGCTACGCGATGGCGAAGAAAGGCGAAGCAGGCCGCGCCCTCGCCGCCGCTTATACCGCGTCCCTGATCGGGGGATTGTTTGGTGCCGCCTTGCTGGCGGCGCTTATCCCCGTCATGCGTCCCCTCGTCCTCCAGATCGGCAGCCCGGAACTGCTTGCGCTGTCGATCTTCGGTGTCTCCATGGTGGCGACGCTCTCAGGCAGTGCCCCGTTGCGCGGGCTGGCGCTCGCCAGCTTCGGCGTGATGCTCTCCATGATCGGCACCGATCCCCAGACCGGCACGTTGCGCTGGACGATGGGTCAACTCTATCTCTGGGAGGGCGTACCGCTGGTGCCGATCGCACTCGGCCTTTTTGCAGTTCCGGAACTCGCCGATCTTGCCATTCGCCGGGCGGCGATCGCCAGCCATTCCCGTTTCAACGTTCGCGAGGGCATGGGTGCCGGCGTGCGTGATGCGCTCACGAACTGGTGGCTAGTACTGCGTTGCGGGGGCATCGGCGCCGCCGTGGGCGCCATCCCCGGCCTCGGTGCTTCGGTCGTCGACTGGCTTGCTTATGGCCACGCCATGCAGACGGTCAAGGGTGCGCGCGAGACCTTCGGGAAAGGCGACGTGCGCGGGCTTATCGCGCCGGAAAGCGCCAACAACTCCATCACCGCCGGTTCGCTCATCCCCACCATCGCCTTCGGCGTCCCCGGCAGCGCCAGCATGGCGATCCTGCTCGGAGCATTCCTTATCCAGGGCCTGATCCCCGGGCCGGAAATGCTGACCACCAACATCGAAATCACTTTCTCGATGATCTGGTCGATCGCCATCGCCAACATCCTCGGCGCCGGTATCTGTTTTCTGTTTTCCGGCCAACTCGCCAAGCTGGCGACGCTTCGCTACACGCTCATCCTTCCCATCGTTCTCTGTGTGGTGTTCATGGGCGCCTATCAGGAAACCCGCGATTGGGGCGACATCTACGCGCTTCTCGTATTCTCCGTGCTCGGATGGACGATGAAGCGGTTGGGTTGGGCGCGCCCGCCCCTTATGCTGGGCTTCGTCCTAGGCGCGCTGATTGAACGTTACATGTCGATCTCGGTGGTTCGCTACGGTGCCGACTGGCTACTGCGGCCGGCCGTCGTCGTCATTCTCACCGTCTCCGTCCTCGGCATGGTTCGCCCATTCCTGCGGGAGACCAAGCGCAGCGGCGGGCTCAAGCGGATGCTGCTGGAGTTCCATCGGCCGACATTCAAGGTCGCCGACCTGTTCTATGTGCTTCTTATCGTCGTGGTCGCCATGATGATGTTCCAAGCCGCGGGATGGCGGGCACCGGCAAACACCGCTCCCATCATCGTAGGTTGCGTCTTCATGATCACCGCCGGCATCAGCCTCGTCTATCAGGTTCTGCGCCGGGGTGGGGTCAGCCTTCGGGAGGGCGAACAACGCGAATCCGCCGTTCACATGGATATCAGCGGCGATGAAGCGATCGACACCCGCACTTTCCTCGTGCGGTCCGGCATCTTCCTTGCCTGGTTTGGTTCCTTCATCGTCGGAGTATCGCTGATCGGTTTCCTCCCGAGCTCCTTTGTCTTCATCATCGCATATATGCGCGTGGAGGGACGCGAGCCGTGGTGGTTGAGCGTGACGCAGGCAACATGCTTCACCATCTTCATCCATGTCCTGGCCGATCGCATCATGCATATTCCGTGGCCGGCAACGGTGCTAGGCAAGCTCATTCCTGCCCTCACGATCATCCCCACCGTCTAATGTGAACAAAGGCGCGGCGGACTTACTGCCGCGTCCCAATCGAAAGGTTCGCGATTGCCCCGACTGCCTAACCTCGACCCCGCAACCATGTCATCCGAACAGCGCAAGATCTGCGACGAAACACTCGCCGGGCCGCGCTCCAGCCTGCCCGCTCCTCTCAAGGCCTGGCTGTTCCGGCCCGAACTCGCTCGGCGCGGGCAGAGTCTTGGCGCCTATGCCCGTTACGGCACGTCGTTGCCGGCGGAACTGTCCGAACTCGCGATCCTCGTCACCGCCCGCTACTGGATGAGCGAGTACGAATGGCATGCGCACAAGCGCGAAGCTCTACACGCCGGCATCACACCGGATATTATCGATGCCATCGAAACCGACGCCACGCCACGGTTCGCCGATACGAAGAGCGCCTGTGTCTTTGCGTTGGTGAACGAGCTCTACGTGTCACGCAGTCTTTCCGCGGAAAGCTATGAATGCGGTATCGCAGAACTGGGGCAAGACGGCATGATAGACCTCGTGGCAATCGCGGGCTACTACAGCTTCGTCGCCATGACGCTCAACGTCTTCGACATTGGTGTTCCCGAAGGCGTGGCGCGACCCTTCGCCGAGCTACGTAAGACAAACGGAGGTCCATGACATGCGCCGGCTCATCGTTGCGATAACCGGGGCCTCTGGCGTCATCTATGGCATTCGCGCACTGGAGATGCTCCGGGAAATCGAGGACATCGAATCCCATCTCATCCTGTCGCCCTCAGCCATCCGGACGATCGGAGAGGAGACGGACTACGAGATCGACGCGGTCCGCGCTCTCGCAGACACTGTGCACGCGTTCAAGGACATAGGCGCTTCGCTCTCATCAGGCTCTTACAAGACGGAAGGCATGCTGGTGGCGCCCTGCTCCATCAAGACATTGAGCGGCATTGCCAATAGCTATAACGACGAGCTGATCGTGCGCGCCGCCGACGTCTGCCTCAAGGAGCGCCGTCGCGTGGTGCTGCTGCTTCGCGAAACTCCGCTGCATGCCGGCCATATCCGCCTCATGGAACAGGCGACACTCAACGGTGCCATCATCATGCCGCCCGTACCCGCATTCTACCACCGTCCCAAAACCCTGGCCGACATCATCGACCAGACCGTCGGACGCGCGCTCGATCTCTTTGATATCGATACGCATAGGGTCAAGCGCTGGACGGAAACGAAAGAGGTTTGAAGAAGAGGTCAAACGAGTTGGAATAGGGGATCGGCCGGGTCAGTCGTCAGCGTGTTCTGTTGCGCAATTTGGAACGCGGAGACCGTGACGAGCGCGCCGATTTCGGCGCGCTGGCATTTGGTGCCGATTTCGTATTGCTCGCCGGTGGTCGGCTTGGAGATGTTGTGGCTGAAGTCCGCACCAGCCTGAGGCTTGAACGACTGCGCGAAGCTGACACAAGACGCGATGCCGCTATCGAAGAGATAACTCGGACGGTCGAGCCTGTCACACAAGGAGGTGGCGTGTTCCTACCGGCGCGTGCCGGATATCGGAAGAAAAACGCGTTGTGGAAGGGCAAGTCAACTACGCTCATTTTTAAGGTAGTTTATAACCGCGTCGGCGATCATGCCCTTGTGCCGCACCATTATCTCGGGTTCTGAGAGATCCCGGCGGAAGATCGTGCCGAAGGTGTAGCGGTTGGAGACACGGAAGAAGCAGAAGGCACTGATCAACATATGCACATCGATCGGGTCGGCCTGGCGCTTGAAGACGCCATCCGCGAGGCCGCGCTCAAGGATGCCGGCGATGGTCTCGATGACCGAGACGTTGAGGTCGCGGATCGCGTCCGAGCGCAGCATGTGCGCGGCATGGTGGATGTTCTCGATGCTGACAAGACGCACAAAATCGGGATTGGCCTCGTCATGCTCGAAGGTGCTGGCGATCAACGTGCGCAGCGCCTCTTCCGGCGCAAGGCTTGCGAGTTTCAGGTCCTCTTCGAGGGTTCTGATCTTGCGGTAGGCGCGTTCGAGGACGGAAAGATAGAGCCCCTCCTTTCCGCCGAAATAATAATAGATCATCCGCTTTGATGTTCGCGTGCGCTCGGCGATGGCATCGACACGTCCGCCAGCGAGACCGTGAGTCGAGAATTCCTCGGTCGCGACAGCAAGGATGTCCTCCTTCGTCCGCTCCGGATCGTTCTTTCGGTTTGTTTCAGCTCGCGCCACCATTCCTCGTCACTTCTCTCCGGCGATCGTCCTGATTTTCATCAAGAAAAGCGCCATGAAGCGGACGCGCTAACGGCCTCCGCTTTCTATCGCTCGGGGAAGTCATATTGAGATTGAAGGGCTCTTTCAAGAGAGGGCACTTGACATACGTACTAGTTCGTACATTTTGTACCGGACTTTGACGGCGAGGAGGAAGCTGTCAAGGCGCGGTGCCCCTAACGCGTCCCGGCGGACCGCGCTAGGTAGGAACAGGGCCGTGCAAGCGGCAATTGGCTTTGGGAGGAGCACAATGGTTCGCATCATCGATTTCTGCTTCTGGGGACTGAAGGCTGTGATCGCCGCGCTGCTCGCCGGCATGGTCGTGCTGGTCTTCGGCAATGTGGTCCTGCGCTATGCCTTCAACACCGGCATCACCTATTCGGAAGAGCTGTCGCGCCTCTTTTTCGTCTGGCTGACCTTCCTCGGCGCGGTCGTCGCCATACGTGAACATGGCCATCTCGGCGTTGATTCCCTGTTGCGCCGCCTGCCGCCGGGAGGCGCGAAGATCGCCGTTCTGGCCGGCCAGGCGCTAATGCTCTGGGCCATCTGGCTGATGATCAGCGGAAGCTGGACGCAGACTCTGATCAACCTTCACGTCTCGGCCCCGGCGACCGGCATTTCCATGGGCGTCTTCTACGGCGCGGGCCTTGCCTTTGGCATCCCGGCTGTGCTGCTCGTCCTCTCCGACATGATCGGTGTCCTCACCGGCCGCATCGACGTCACCACGGCCGAATTCGTCAAGGACAGCGAGGACGAGTTGGCGCTGGATCACCAGCCCACTGCCCCGCTCACCGCCCCTTCCATCAAACAGTGAGGCCCCGCCGATGACTGTCTCGATCTTTCTCGGCGCCCTTCTCGTGCCCATGGCGCTCGGCGTGCCGATCGCCTTCGCCCTCATCCTCAGCGGCGTTGCCCTGATGATGTATCTCGGCCTCTTCGATGCGCAGATCGTGGCGCAGAACGTGCTCAACGGCGCCGACAGCTTTCCGCTGATGGCCGTGCCCTTCTTCCTGCTGGCTGGGGAAGTGATGAACACCGGCGGCCTTTCGCGGCGCATCGTCAACCTTGCCATGGCGATGGTCGGGCATATCCGCGGCGGGCTCGGCTTCGTGGCCATCTTCGCGGCCTGCATCCTGTCCAGCCTTTCGGGCTCGGCGGTCGCCGATGCCGCTGCGCTCGGCGCCCTGCTCTATCCGATGATGCTGAAATCCGGCCACGATCCGGCAAGGACGGGTGGGCTGCTCGCATCCGCCTCGGTCATCGGGCCGATCATCCCCCCGTCTATCGGCTTCATCCTCTACGGCGTCGTCGGCGGGGTCTCGATCACGAAACTCTTCCTTGCCGGCATCTTTCCCGGCCTGATGATCGCCGGCGCGCTCTGCCTCACCTGGCTGCTCGTTGCCCGCAAGGAGCAATTCGCGCTACCGCCGCGCCAGAGCGGCGCCGCCCGCCTGAAGGCCTTCACCGACAGTATCTGGGCGCTGATGCTACCTGTCATCATCATCGTCGGCCTGAAATTCGGCGTCTTCACGCCGACGGAGGCGGGCGTGGTCGCGGCGGTCTATTCGCTGTTCGTGGCGATGGTCGTCTATCGCGAACTGCCGCCGGCCAAACTCTTCGGCGTCTTCGTCGCGGCGGCGAAGATCACGGCGGTCGTCATGTTCCTCGTCGCCTGCGCCGCCGTCTCGGCCTGGCTCGTCACCGTCGCCGACGTTCCCGGCGAACTCGCCTCGCTCGTCCGGCCACTGATGGACAACCAGACGCTGCTGCTGCTCGCCATCATGGCCCTGGTCGTGGTGGTGGGCACCGCCATGGACATGACGCCGACCATCCTGATCATGACGCCGGTGCTGATGCCGATCATCCGGGAGGCGGGCATCGATCCGGTCTATTTCGGCGTGCTTTTCATCATCAACAATTCCATCGGCTTGATCACGCCCCCCGTCGGTACCGTGCTCAACGTCATCTGCGGCGTCTCCAAGCTCAGCATGGAGCAATTGATGAAGGGGGTCATGCCCTTCCTCATCGCCGAAATCATCGTGCTTCTGCTGCTCGTGCTGTTCCCACAGCTCGTCACGGTTCCCGTGGCGCTGATGGGACACTGAGCCGCGGAAACTCAACCGGCCGAGTGCAAAGGCACGGCCAAACCTGGGAGGAAACCATGTTCGATACACTGAAGAAACTGGCGCTCGGAACGATCGTGCCGCTCGCCCTGCTTGTCGCCTTGCCGGCCTCGGCGGAAATCCGCGAACACCAGCTCAAATTCGCTGCCGCCAACAACAAGGGTCATCCGCAGGTGACCGGCATGGAAAAGTTCGCCGAACTCATGAAGGAGAAGAGCGGCGGAAAGATCGAGGTAAAGCTGTTTCCGGGCGGCGTTCTCGGCGGCGACGTGCAGACCGTTTCGGCGCTGCAGGGCGGCGTCATCGAGATGACCGTGCTGAATGCCGGTATCCTCGCCGGCAACGTCAAGCAATTCGGCGCGGTCGACCTGCCCTTCCTTTTCAACAGCGGCGAGGAAGCCGACAAGGTGATGGACGGCACCTTCGGCACGAGCCTCATGGAGCTTCTGCCCGAAACTGGCCTCGTCGGCCTCGGCTATTGGGAACTCGGCTTCCGGAACCTCACCAACAACCGCCATCCGGTGACTAAGCTTGAGGACATCAAGGGGCTGAAGATCCGCACGATCCAGTCGCCGATCCCGATCGAGCTGTTCAACAGCCTCGGCGCCAATGCCGTGCCGCTGCCCTATACCGAACTCTACACCGCGCTCGAAACCGGCACCGTCGACGGCCAGGAGAACCCCTCCGCCAACATCCTCAATGCAAAATTCTTCGAAGTGCAGAAATACATGACCGTGACCCGCCACCAGTACAACCCGCAGATCGTGCTGATCAGCAAGAAGGTCTGGGACGGCCTCAACGACGAGGAGAAGGCGCTCTTCCAGTCCACCGCGGCGGAAGCCCGCGACTACCAGCGCACGGTCTCGCGCGAGGTGGACGCCAAGGCGCTCGCGGACATCAAGGCGACCGGCATGGAGGTGAGCGAGCTTTCGCCCGAGGAAACCCAGAAGCTGCGCGACGCCGTCAAGCCGCTGATCGAAAAATTCGGCGCCGAAATCGGCCCGGATACGGTCGCCGCCCTCTTCAAGGAACTCGAAACGATCCGCGGCCAGTAAACCCGCCGGAACCGGCCCGCCGGACGGGCGGGCCGGACCACACCCCAATGGATTGCAAGAGATGATCGACACGCTCATCAAACCGATGAAAGCCGGCCTGATCGGTGCTGGTATCCAGGCATCGTTGACTCCGGCCATGCATATGCGCGAGGGCGAGGCTCAGGGTTTTTCCTACGACTATACGCTGATCGACCTCAACCAGATCGGCGCCACGCCTGAAGACCTGCCGCGCCTGATCGGCGAGGCGGAGGCGCGCGGGCTTGCCGGGCTCAACATCACCCATCCCTGCAAGCAAAGCGTCATTCCCCATCTCGACGAGCTATCGCCGCAGGCGCGCGATCTCGGCGCGGTCAACACGGTCGTGCTGCGCGACGGCAAGCGCTTCGGCCACAATACCGACTGGTGGGGTTTTGCCGAAAGTTTTCGCAGGGGCCTGCCGCAGGCCGAGCTATCCGCGGCGTTGCAACTCGGCGCTGGCGGAGCGGGCGCGGCGACCGCCTATGCTCTGCTATCGCTGGGACTGGAAAGGCTTCTGGTCTTCGACCGGGAGCCGGAACGCGCCGCAACCCTGGCAGACAGCATGGCCGCGCTTTTTCCCGCAGCCCATGTCGAGGCGGCCGAGAATCTTGTCGCGGCCATGCGCGCCGCCACGGGCCTCGTCCACGCGACACCAACCGGCATGGCGAAATATCCCGGCCTGCCGTTGCCGGCCGATCTGCTCGCGCCGCGCCACTGGGTCGCTGAGGTGGTCTATTTCCCGCTCGAAACCGCGCTGCTGCACGAAGCGAAACGCCACGGCTGCCGCACGCTCGACGGCGGGGGCATGGCGGTGTTCCAGGCGGTCGGCGCGTTCCGGCTGTTCACCGGCCGCGAACCCGATGCCAACCGCATGCTCGCCCATTTCAACATGCTCGCCCGCTGAGAAGCGCCGGAGGACATCGCCATGAAGACCTCGATCGCCACCGTCTCGCTCAGCGGCGACCTCAGCGAAAAGCTCGGCGCCATCGCCAAGGCCGGCTTCGACGGCGTCGAGATTTTCGAGAACGATTTTCTCGTCTTCGACGAAAGTCCGCGCCAGCTCGGCCGCATCGTGCGCGATTTCGGCCTGGAGATCACGCTGTTCCAGCCCTTCCGCGATTTCGAAGGGATGCCGGAGCCGCTGCGCAGCCGCACCTTCGACCGGGCCGAGCGCAAGTTCGACCTCATGCAGGACATGGGCACCGATCTCGTGCTGGTCTGCTCGAACGTCTCCAGCGCCGCCCTCGGCGGGCTCGACCGCGCCGCCGCCGACTTCCACGAACTCGGCGAGCTCGCGGCAAAACGCGGCCTCCGGGTCGGCTATGAGGCGCTCGCCTGGGGCCGGCACATCAACGATCACCGCGACGCCTGGGAAATCGTGCGCCGGGCCGACCACCCCAATATCGGCCTGATCCTCGACAGCTTTCACACTCTGGCGCGCAAAATCGACGTCAACTCGATCCGCTCGATCCCGAAGGAAAAGATCTTCATCATCCAGCTTGCCGATGCGCCGAAGATCGACATGGACCTGCTCTACTGGAGCCGCCACTTCCGCAACATGCCGGGCGAAGGGGACTTGCCAGTCGAGACCTTCATGGCCGCCGTGGCCGAGACCGGCTATGACGGCTACCTCTCGCTCGAAATCTTCAACGACCAGTTCCGCGGCGGCTCGCCGGGCGCGATTGCCGTCGACGGTTACCGTTCCCTCGTCTATCTCGGCGACCGCATCCGCCGCGCCAACCCCAGCCTCTCCCTCGACGTGCCGGCCATGCCGGCGCGCAGCCGCGTGGAGGGGGTCGCATTCGTCGAGTTCACGGTAGACGAGGCAGAGGCACCCGATCTCGAAGCCATGATCGCCACCCTCGGCTTCCGCCGGGAGGCCCGCCACAAATCGAAGAACGTCACCGTGTTCCGGCAGGGCGATATCCGCCTCGTCGTTAATGCCGACGAGCGCGGCTTTGCCGGCTCCTCCTATCTCGTGCACGGTACCTCCGCCTATGCGATGGGCCTTCTCGTCGAGGATGCGAGGGCCGCGCAGGCGCGCGCCGTCACGCTCGGCGCCGAGGCCTTCGGAGAACCGCTCGATCCCGGCGAGATCGAAATGCCGGCGGTGCGCGGCGTGGGCGGCGGCGTGCTCTATTTCCTCGACCGGACGAGCGAACTCGCCCGCATCTGGGACATCGAGTTCGATCCCGTGGAGGGCGATCCGGGAATGCGGGACGCCGGCCTCGGGCACGTCGATCACGTCGCCCAGACCATGCCCTATGACGAGCTTTTGACCTGGCTGCTGTTCTACACCGCGATCTTCGAGGCAGAGAAGACGCCGATGGTCGACATCGTCGACCCGTCGGGCCTGGTGCGCAGCCAGGTGGTCGAGAACGGCGAAGGATCGCTGCGCATCACCATGAACGGCGCGGAAAACCGCAACACGGTGGCCGGCCGCTTCATCAGCGAAACCTTCGGCTCCGGCATCCAGCATCTCGCCTTCACCACCGACAACATTTTTGCGACGGCCGACGCGCTCGCCGCAAACGGTTTCGTCGCTCTGGACATCTCGCAGAACTACTACGACGACCTTGAAGCGCGCTTCGGCCTCAACCCCGCCCTCACCGAACGGCTGCAGGCCCGCAACATCCTCTACGACCGTGACGAGCATGGCGAATATTTCCAGCTCTACAGCCCCACCTACGGCGAGGGTCTCTTCTTCGAGATCGTCGAGCGGCGCGGCTATCGCGGCTATGGCGCGGCAAACGCGATCTTCCGCATCGCCGCCCTGCGCCGTCATCTCCGGCCACTGGGAATGCCGCGTTCCTGACACGCAATTTCCTGACGGAAAATCGGACAACCAATTTTTCGAAGGAACGTTGTGCTTGGGGAACGCATGTATGCGGCCTTCGCTTGGCGACGGCTTTTGGTGTCAGCGCGAGCCGGTGGGGTTGAGGCCGCCAACTAGACTCCGAACGTCCATTAATTGACATCGCATGAAATGATCACAGTACCGCCGCGCCAAACCCGACCGCGGTCGTTTGGCCGTCCTGATTAATCAGCCAATATTCAATCTCAACGCTGGTCCCACCATCTAACGGTTCCCTACTCGTCACGATGCCCTCGATCGTGATCACGTCTTTCGGATAGATCGGCATGAGGTAGGTCGAGAAATGCCGGCCGGTGGAAAGAAAGCTTTCGCCGAAGAGGCCTGCGAGATATTGCGACGCCCAGCAGGATTCCATCATGCCCTGGGCGATGCATTCACGCAGGCCCGCCTTCTTTGCGATCTCCAGATTGGTGTGGATGCCCTGCTTGTGGAATTCGGCACCGGTGAAGACGGACATCTGGGCCTGGCGCACCTGTTTCGTCATCGGCCGCAGCGCCGTGCCAACCGGCGTTTGCGCGGTGACACGTCCTGCCCGCTCGCCCGGTAGAGCACGCGGGCTGACCCGGCGCTCCGGCTCGGCCGAGCCCGTGCCGACCTTGACGCCTTCAGGCATGCGCATGACTTCCGTCGATCGTTGCAGGATGACGATGTCGCCCTCTTCGTCGCGGGCGATGCTTTCCAGCACCGTATAACCCTTCCCGCGCTTCATGTATTTGTCGACATAGGTACCGGTGAGCGTCAGCTTTGCACCAACCGGCACGGGCTTGTAGTGGATGACCTCTTCCTTCTGGTGCAGGCCCACCACCTTGTCGCGGTCGTAGACCGTCAGGAAGATCTGCATGAGATCCGACACGATCATGTGGGGCGGTACCGCGCCGACCGGCTGGACCATGCCGTCGACGATCCGCATGCCGCTGTAATCGTCGAGGGCATAGGCGTAGCTGCGCAGGAAAAAGTCGTCGAGCACGAGGTCGACCGGTCCGAAGGTCTCGCCGATATAGACGTTTTCGTAGGTCGGGTCCTTGAAGGTCGGGGGCGTCATCGTCAATCGAATCCTTGTCGAGATGGGAGCCCGCCACCCTGCGGCAGCGGGCAGAATGCGGGTTACTGAACGCTGCGGACCTTGGCGAGAAGCGCGACGGCCTTGTCGCCGAGGCTGGCGGCGAACTCGTCCTGGAAGGTGGCAAGACGGGCTGCGAACTTGTCGAGACCCTGGGTCTCGATGATGGTCACGCCGGCCTTCTTCATCTCGTCGAGCGCCTTGTCATTGAAGTCGTTAACGAGGCTTGCCTGATAGGCCTGCGCCTCGGCAGCCGCGTTTACCAACACGTCCTGCTGTTCCTTGGGGAGCGCATCGAACTTCGCCGAATTCACCGGGATGAAGCGGAAGTGCCAGATGTGCTTGGTTAGGCTCACGCTCTTCGTCGTCTCGTACCATTTGGTGGTCGAGAGCGTCGCCGGCTCGCCTTCCGTCGCATCCGCAACACCCGTCTCAATGGCGGAATAGACTTCCGGGAACGGGATCGGCGTCGGAACCGCATTCAGTGCCTTGGCAAAGCCGATATAAAGGGGCGATTCCGGCACGCGGATCCGCAGCCCGTCCATGTCCTCGATCGTGTTGATTGCCTTCTTGCTGGCGATCGACCGGGGGCCGAGGTAGAGGAAACCGAGATTGCGCACGCCCTGTGCCTGGAAGGCTTCCTGCACGTCTGGCGCAATTACCGCGGCAACGCGCTGCATGTGGTCGAGGTCCTTATAAAGATAAGGAAGCTCCAGGACCTGCAATTCCGGGAAGAAGCGACCGATGCCCGACATGCCGCTCGGCGCGATGTCGACCGAGCCGGAAACGACGCTTTCCGCCAGTTCGCGCTCATTGCCGAGCGTGGCGTCGCCATAGACCTCGATCTTCACCTCGCCATTGGTGCGCTCGGCGACCAGCTCGGCAAAGCGCTTGTCGGCCAGCGTGTTGCTGTGGTCGGCCGCATAGATGTCGCCAAGCGTCAGCGTTGTTTCGGCCTGGGCCAGCGCGGTGCTGGCGGCAAGTGCGAGTGCGGTCAGCGCACCCATCAAGAAACGTTTTTCTACGAACATGCTCTACTCCTCCGTTGAGCCTTGATGCACCGTCACATGAAGGACGGCAGATAGGTTGTGAAGAACGGGACGAATGCGATCAGCAGGTTGACCAGCAGCAGCGGGATCAGGAACACCCAGACCAGCACGAGGATGCGCGACAGCGGTATGCGCGCGATGCTGACCCCGATGAACAGCAGCGTGCCGACCGGCGGCATGACCGCGCCCATCATGATGGCAAGCACCATGACGACGCCGAACTGCACCGGATCGAAGCCCATCTGCAGGCCGATGGCGGCAAGCGTGGGCACGAACAGCACGGCGGTCGATACTTCGTCCATCAGGCCGCCGATCAGTGTCAGCACGATGATCAGGATGGTGACGACGAGCAGCGGTTCTGTGGTGATCGAGAACAGCACCGAGGTGATCTGCTGCTCGAAGCGGCCAAGGGCCAGAATGGTGCCGAAGACCGCCGAAAAGCCGACGATCATCATGATGTTGGCGGACGAGAGGGCCGCCGACATGGTGAGTTCGCGCAGGTTCTTGAGGTTCAGCGAGCGTTCGATGACGAAGCCGTAGAACAGCGCATAAACCACCGCCACGATGCCGGCTTCCGTCGGCGTGAAGATGCCGAACCGGATGCCGCCGATGATGACGAAGGGCATGACCAATGCAAAACCCGCCTTCATAGCGGATTCCTTCAAGCGTTGACCGGAGAATTTTACCGTCTCCACCTTGAACGACGTGAAGCGTGTCAGGATAAAGGCGAGGATGAGCAGCGAAAGGCCGACAAGCAGGCCCGGGATGATACCAGCGAGGAACAGCCGTCCGATCGAAACGCCGGACATCGAGCCATAGATGATCAGGAAGATCGACGGCGGGATAAGCGGCGCCATCATTGCCGAGAATGCCACCATCAACGCCGCGAACTCCGGCTTGTAGCCCTGCTCCTTCATGGCCGGGATCAGGATCGAGCCGGTGGCAGCGCAGTCGGCCGACGCAGAGCCAGAAACGCCCGCCATCATGACATTGGAAATGACCGTGACATAGGCAAGGCCGGCTCGAAAATGCCCGACGAGGGCGATCGCCAAATCAACGATGCGTTGCGTGAGGCCTGACCGCGACATGACCTCGCCGGCCAGCACGAAGAACGGGATCGCCATCAGCGTGAAAGAATCCATGCCGCCGAAGGTTTTCGTGATCAGCAGGCGTTCCTGCACGATGGGATAGTTGAGTACGACGACGAGCGCCGCAAGACCGGTGGAGAAGGCCACCGGCAGGCCGAGCAGCAGAAAGAGGAAGAAGCAGCCGAAGAGTGTGAGCGTCATCGGCCTGCCTCCTGTGCACCGTTACGCACGTCGCGCAACATGCGTGCGATCGTAGCAAATATGATGAGGGCCGCGCCGACGGGAATGGCGAGATAGATCCAGAAGAGCGACAGCGACAGCGCCGACGACAATTGCGGCGCATTCACGCGCGCCATCAGCCAGCCGTAGTAGACGAAGGTCCCCATCAGCACGATGACGGCAAGATCGAGAAGGATCGCGATGACGCGCTGTATGCGCTTTGGCAGCATGTTGGTGAACAGGTCGACCGTGAACATGGCGCGCCGCCAGACGAGGATCGGCGCGGCCAGCCAGAACAGCCAGATGAAGGCATAGCGGATGACCTCTTCCGACCAGAACAGCGCGTAGTGCCCGTTGAAGACATAACGCAGGCAGACGGACGCAAAGCCTATGGCGATGATGGCGAGCATCAACGGAACGATGACGGCTTCCCCGATACGCTCGAGCAGCGTCGGATTTTCTGGGGCTTCGACGATTTCGGATTGTTCTTGCATCAGGCTGCCAGTGCTCCCCCGTCGACCTTGATAACGGCGCCGGTTATATAGTCCGAGAGCGCGCTGGCAAGGAAAGCGATGGCGCCGCCGACTTCTTCTGGATTTCCCGCACGCCCCATCGGAACGCGGTTTTCCACCTTCGCCAGCCATTCCTTGTTGTGGAAGAGCGGCTCGGTGAGTTCGGTGCGGAACCAGCCCGGCTCGATGGCATTCACCCGAATGCCGGCCTTGGCCCATTCGACGGCGAGGCCCTGCGTGATCTGCTTGACGCCGCCCTTCGAAGACCCGTAGGCGACGATGGCCGGCATGCCGATCTCGCTTGCCATCGAGGCGATGTTGATGATCTTGCCATAACCATTGCTGCGCATGACACGGCCGGCCGCCTGCGACATGAAGAACAGGCCGCGCGTGTTGATCGCATGTACCCTGTCCCAGTCCTCGACGCCATAGTCGAACGAATCGCCGCGGATGTTGAGGCCGGCGGCGTTGACGAGGATGTCCAGCTTGCCATGTTCGGCGACGATACGCTCGACGAGCGCGCGTGTTTCCGTTGCATCGCTGACATCGCAGGTCATCGCCTGCGCTCCCGCCTCGGTCGCAGCCTTTTCGAGCACATCCTGACGCCGGCCGGCGATGATGACGGTTGCACCTGCCGCCACCAATGCATCCGCACCGGCCCGCCCAAGCCCCGTTCCGCCACCCGTGACGAGTGCGATACGGCCTTTCAGATCAATGGACAGCGACATGTTGAAACTCACCTGCATTTTGAAGATTGATACGGCGGCCATCGCTTTCGACGACCGCATGGGCAAGAGCCAGCGCCGCGATGCCATCCTCGATGGACGGGATGACCGCGCTGCCCGCCGCAAGACTGGCCGCGAGATTGCGCATCTCGCCGACATAACCCATGTGGACGAGCGACGCGTTCTCGCCGGAAATGTTCGTCATGTTCGGTTCCCAGATCAAGCGCTCGCGCTCCGGCGAGAAGGCGCGGCCGGGCACCATGGGTTCGGCATCCCGTGTATAGGTGACGCGCGTGACGTTTTCGACCGTGACGCTGGCGCCCTTCGAGCCGGTGATCTGCACGCGCTCGTTCGGCACGCCACGGCTTTCGTAATTCGATATTTCAAGCAGCCCGGCCGCCCCGCTGGCATAACCGAGCAGCACCGCGAAACCGAACCGCTCATCGGATGCCTGTGTCTTGACGGCCGAGACCCAATCGACCGGGCCGCCGTAGAAGCGCATCAGATCGAGAAAGTGCACGCTGTGATCGAGCACGAAGGAGAACGGCGTCAAGGTCTTCGACCAAGCCGGCGTCCAGACGCCGGAGGTGATGCGCGCGCTCACCATCTGTATCGCGCCGAAATCCGCCGTCTCGGAAATGTCCTTCGCCATGCGGTAGCCGGTCGCGAAGCGCTTCATGAAGCCGACGATGAGTTGCCGGCCGGCCTTTCTTGCGGCCAGCGCCATCGCCTCACCCTCGGCAAGCGTGATTGCCGGCGGCTTCTCGACGAAAACATGAACGCCGTGGGCAAAGGCCTGCACGGCGAGTGTGGGATAGATCGTCGGGCCGACAGCCATGACGACCGCATCCATCGTTTCCGCGGCCAGCATAGCGGACATGTCGGCGTAGCAGGCGCTGGCGCCGGCGGCCCGCATCGTCGCTTCAGCGCGCGCCGCATCCGGGTCGCAGACTGCCACGATGTCGATATCAGCCATGCGCATCGCTGGAAGCAGCGCGGCATTGGCAAACGCCCCGCATCCTACTAGCGCCGTTCGCAGACGGTCCTGCTGCATCCTGAAACTCCTCCACCGGAATGAGGCCTCCACGCCTCAGAAAACGTTTTTCGAAAAACGGTTTTCGTCGTGTTGATTAGCCCCCTGCCCGCGACCTGTCAATGTTAGTATTTGACTATTTCCGCCGACGATTCTCAGCTAATGTCGCTTGGCGCCGTGAAAATAGCGCCACGATAAAATCGGTTCTGCAACTGGAGTTTGAAGCGTGCCCGACAATGGCCGGATTACAATCAGGGATGTGGCTGCGGCGACCGGACATGCGGTTTCGACGGTCTCGAATGCGTTGGCCGGCAAGCGGCACGTTAACGAGGAAACCCGCCGCCAGGTGAAGGAAGCCGCCGAACGGCTGGGTTATCGACCCTCCGCCGTGGCGCGCTCGCTGCGCATGAAGCTGAGCTCGACCATCGGCGTACTGGTGCCCGATGTCAGCAATCCCGCAATCCCGGAATTCATCCGCGGCATCGACGACATCGCCGTGCGCGAGGGCTGTACCATCCTGCTCTGCAACACCGACGAGCTCGTCGAGCGCCAGGTCAGCCAGATGCAGACGCTGCTGGATCGGCAGGTAGACGGCATGATCCTGATCTCCCAGCACTGCGACACGCCGGAGGTGCGCAAGCTGCTCGACGGCAAGACGCCCTTCGTGCTCATCCAGCGCCGTTCTTCACGTTTTCGCGACGACTACGTTGGCTCTGACAATCTTCAGGGCATGCGCGACAGCGTGACCTACCTGCACGGGCTCGGCCACCGCCGGATCGGCCTCGTGACCGGCCCAGGAACCTCCAGCACGGCGCAGGAACGTTTCGAAGCCTTCGAGGCGACCATCGCCGACCTCGGCTGCGACGAGGACCCCGACCTGATCTATCGCGGCGACTACACCGTCGAGGCCGGCTATGACGCCATGCACTACTTCGCCACACTCTCGAAGCGGCCAACGGCGGTGATCGCCAGCAACGATGTCTGCGCGCTCGGTGTGCAGGATGCGGCAAGCGAACTCGGCCTGTCGATTCCGCAAGACCTATCGCTGCTTGGCTGCGACGATATCGATCTAGCACGGCTGCGCCGCATCAATCTCAGCACGCTTCACCTGCCCAAGCGCGAAATGGGCGCTGCCGCCGCGGAACTGCTGATGCGCCGCATCCACTCCAAGCGCCCGCCGACGCCGCGTGAAGTCATCATACCGACGGAGTTGGTCCTGCGCGCATCCTGTGCGGCCCCTGCCGATGGCGGGAACGCAAAGAGGCCGGCAGAACGCCGGCCTCTCGTCTCTCCGGGCTGATAGCGGGTCAGACCGCGATTGCGGCCGAAAGCTCCTTGATCGCTAGCATGCCGGGATCATCGATGCCGATCGTCTGGTCACCGAACATACGTGCGCGGCCGATGCGGTTCGGCCGCGAACGGAATGTTTCGAGCGCCTCGGATGCCGCCTTCGCTGCATCCCGTGTCGCCTGCTCCGGCGTTTCGGCGCCCTTTAGCGCCTCGGCAATGGCATCGAGCGAATCGAGCACGGTCTTGTCGCCAAGCGACGCGCCGCCGCGCGCAATCATCGCATCGCGCGCCGTCGCAAAGAGGCTGGAAAGGTCGCCAACGTCGAGTGTCGCCCGGCCCTTTGCCTCGCGGCCCGCGGCAAGCAATCCCGTCGCGAACAAAGTGCCCAGGCTCGATCCCGTCGCAACCGTCGCCGCTTTGGCGAGCTGGCTCAAGGCAGCGCCCGGATCGGCGGTGGAAGACAGGTCGACCTCGGCCATCTTGCCGATGACCCGGGCGAGCATGCCGCCCGTGTCGCCGTCGCCGAGTTTTGCATCGGCGTCGTTCAATATCTGCTCCAGCCCGCCCATCGCCTTATCGGCGCGGGTGACGGCAGCGGCGATGGAGGCGACCGTAATGCTCATGCCGTCACCGTCCAGAATGGGCAGTGGGCGGGGGCGGCCAGCAGCGCCTCGATCTCGTCGTCGACGAAGCAGAGCGAGATGGAGGCGCCGGCCATTTCCATCGACGTCGCATAGTGGCCCACGAGCGGCCGGACGATCTCGATGCCTGCGACTTCGAGCGTCGCCCTAGCTCGGCGATAGAGGATGAATAGCTCTTCCAGCGGCGTGGCACCAAGGCTGTTGACGAGGATGGAGACCCGCTTGCCCGCCCCCTCCGGCTTGTCGGCGAGCAGGCGCTCAATCATCTCGTCGGCAATGGCGTCGGCTTCGCGCAGCGTGTCGCGCCAGATGCCCGGCTCACCATGGATGCCCATGCCCATCTCGATCTCGTTTTCGCCGAGCGTGAAGGACGGCTTGTCGGAGCCCGGCACCTGGCAGGGCGCAAGTGCAACGCCAATGGTGCGCGTGCGATCCACCGTCTTCTGCGCGATCGCCGTCACGGCATCGAGATCGGCGCCGGTTTCGGCAAGTGCCCCGGCCGTCTTGTAGGCATAGATGATGCCCGCAACACCGCGGCGTTTCTGCCGCTCGGCCGGACCAGCGCTCGCGACATCGTCATTTCCGAGCACGGTCGTCGTGCGGATGCCCTCGTCCTCCAGCATTTCGCCAGCCATGTCGAAGTTCATCCGGTCGCCACCGTAGTTGCCATAGAGGCGCAGCACGCCCTTGCCGCCATCGGCAAGCTTGATCGCCTCCATGCAGGAGCCGACCGTCGGCCCTTCGAAGACGTTGCCGATCGAGCAGCTGTCGAGCAGCCCCTCCCCGACATAGCCGGTGAAGAGCGGCAGGTGGCCGGAGCCGCCGCCGGAAACGACGCCGACCTTGCCGCTGCGGATAGGCTTTGCGCGGTGCACGACGCGGCCGGTGTCGCCGCCGAGCGCCAGCGAGGGATTGGCGGCAACGAGACCGTCGAGCATTTCATCGACAAAGCCCGAGGGCTTGTTCATCAATTTCTTCATGACGTCGCCTCCCTCAGTAATTCAGCGCGGAATTGTCGTTGAACATGGTGATCGGCGGATAGGCGCGCTCGTCGGTAACGACGTCGAGAACGGTCGTGGTGTTGGCCGCGAAGGCCACCTTCAGCGCCGGCAGGAAATCCTCCGCCTTCTCGATGCGCACGCCCGCGCAACCCGCCCCGCGAGCAATCGCCGCGTGGTCGACTGGCGTGAAATCGCAGGCATCGGAATATTCGTTGAAGATCACCTTTTCCGCGTGTTTCTCATAGCCGAGGATCGAGTTGTTGAGCACCGCGACCACGACGTTCAGCCCCATGCGCCGCGCCGTCTCAAGCTCCGACCAGACATGCGCGAAACCGCCATCGCCGACGAGCGCGAAGACCGGCGCATCCGGCCGGGCGCATTTGGCGCCAAGCGCATAGGGCAGGCCCCAGCCGAGGCCGGCAAGGCCACGCGGCGTGAGGAAGCGCATGCCGGGCTTGCGCGCGGTCAGGTGGTTGCCGATCCAGATCGAGGAATAGCTGGCATCCGAGACGACGATATGGTTCGGCGTCAGCAGGCTGTCGAGATCCCGCATCAACCGCTCCGGGCGAAGCGGGCTGGCATTCGACGTTTCGACAGCGGCGGCATCTTGGCGGCCCTTGGCAAGGCCTTCAGCAATGGTCTTTTCAAGCGCCGGACGGGCCGCCTTGCGCTTCGCCACATCTTCCGCATCGAGCGCTGCCGAGAGCGCCTTGATGCCGAGTTTCGCATCGCCGACGAGGCGCAGCGCCTCGTAGTTGCGGCCGATTTCCTGACCGTCCACGTCGAGGTGGATGTATTTTGCGCCCTTCGGGAAGAGCGACCAGCTATCCGTGCCATTTTGGTTGGTACGGTTGCCGATCAGCATGATGACATCCGCCTCGGTGACCAGCGCGCGCAGGTGCTTGGTGCGGCTGCGCGTCGCCATGAAATAACCGACGATGCCGACGGAGAGCGGATGGCCCTCGTCGACAGCGCCCTTACCCATTACGGTGGTCGCCACCGGAATAGAGAAGCGTTCCTGAAGAGCTGCAAGCTCATCGGCAGCATCAGACACATGCACGCCGCCGCCGGCGATGATCAGCGGGCGCTCGGCGGAGGCGAGCAGCTTGGCCGCTTCCGCGATGCGGTCCGGATCAGGTCCGCTGCGATCGAGCGGGAAAGTGCCGAGCGATGCCATGCGTCCCTCGGTACGGCTTTCCGCCGTATCGACGAACATGTCGATCGGCGCGATCAGCACTGCGGGGCCGGGTCGACCGGAGGCAGCGGCCGTGAAGGCCATGTCGATATAGTCGTCGATGCGGTTGACGTCGGCGACGCGCTTGATCCACTTGGCCACGCCCTTGAAGAGGTCAAGATGATCGAGTTCCTGGAAAGCGTTCTTGTCGGCGAAGGGGCGCGCCACGTCCTGCACGATGGCGACGATCGGGATCGAGGCCTTGTAGGCTTCTGCCAGACCTGCCACCAGCAGCGTCGCGGCCGGCCCGTTCTGCGCCGTCACGACCGCCACCTTGTGCGAAATGCGCGCATAGGCGTCGGCCATCACCGCGCCGGCATTTTCCGTGCGATAGCCGATTTGCCGGATGCCGTAATGCGGCGCCGCGAGGAAAAGCGCTGCCGGAATAGCCTGGCCGAAGATCACCTCTACACCATGCCGCTTCAGCGCCTGCGCCATCACATGCGCCCCGCTCCTGTTACCCTTGCTCACGTTCTATCCTCCTCGAAACCTTTGAAAATGCGGATGAATTCTGTCAGATGACCGTTGCCGAGCGAAGCTTGGCGATCGCCTCGTCCGTCATGGAAAGCCACTCGTGCAACACGTCGTCGGAATGTTCGCCGAGCATCGGCGGCGGACGCCGCACGGCGGTCGGCGTGGTGCCGAGACCGACGGGCGGCCCCTGCATCGGCACCACGCCAGCCTTGGGATGCACGACATCGACGATATGACCGGCTTCGCGCATGTAGGGGTCGTTCGCGACCTCCTCGACGGTGCGGATGCGGGCCGAAGGAAGTTCTGCAACGCGCAACACCGCGAGCACCTCGTCCGCCGTGTGCTCCGCAATCCATGCGGCCGCGATCGCCTCGATCGCCTCGACATTCACCATGCGCTGCTCGAGCGTCGAGAAGCGTGGATCGTCCAACAGGTCGGGTCGGCCGATCATCGCCGCAAAACGCGGGAAATGCGCATTGTTGCCGGCGACCATGTGGATCCAAACGTCGTCCTTGGCGCGGAAAGTGTTGGCGGGCGCGGCATACCGGTCGCGGTTGCCGGCGCGTGTCATGCGGCGGCCGTTGACCAGGAATTCCGGAATGGCAGTCATCAGCATGGAGGTCGCGCCGCCGATCAAGCTGACATCAACGACCTGCCCCTCGCCCGCCCGGTTGCGATGGTTCAATGCGGCGAGAATGCCGATCGTGGCATGCAGCGCAGTGGCATAGTCGACGAGGAAGGTGCCTGCCATCATCGGGCCGCCCTTCGGATCGCCAGTGAGGTCCATGAAGCCCGTGATCGCCTGGGCGATGCCATCGAAGCAGGGTTCGGCGGATAGGCTGTTGTTCTGGCCGAAGCCGGAAAGCCGGGCCATGATCAGCTTGGGGTTGATCTTGCGCAGATCCTCCCAGCCGCAGCCCATTTTCTCCATCGTACCGGGTCGGAAATTCTCGACCAGCACGTCGGCCTCCAGCACGAGGCGGCGCAGCAAGTCCTGCGCCTCCGGATTGCGGAAATTGAGCGTCAGGCTGCGCTTGTTGCGGTTGAACATCATGAAGTAGATGCTCTCGCCCGCAATGTAGGGGCCGAGCGAACGGGTGTCGTCGCCGGCGCGCGTGCGTTCGACCTTCACGACATCCGCACCGAGATCGCCGAGCAGCATGGCGCAATGCGGGCCGGCGATGAAGCGTGAGAGATCCAGCACCTTGATGCCGGAGAGGGACGAAACCGTGGACTGTGCGTTTGAAGACATGATCAGACTTTGAGCAGGATGCGGTTGGGGTCGATATCGGTGCGGATGTGGGCGAGTTCCTTCACCGTCGGCGGCTCGGTCTCCGGAATCGTTTCTGGAACCAGCGGAACAAAAGACATGGCGGCGAGCACCGCATCCTTCGTCACGCCCGGATGCAGCGATTTCAACCGCATCTCGCGGGTGTCTTCGGCAAAGTCGAAGACCGCTTTGTCGGTGACGACAAGCGCCGGACCACCCTCGCTCAGCCCGGCCTCGCGGCGACTGTTACCGCCCGAGAGATGGCCGGCGCTGGTAATGAAATCGACCTTCTCGACGAAGCTGCGCGCATCGAGGTCCATTAGCAGCAAGGGGCGGCGCACGAAGGCAAAATGCTCAGGCTGCGCCAGGCTGCCGACAAGGCGCACCTTCGGATTGCGGTAGTCGCCGATCGCCGTGATGTTCATGTTGCCGTAGCGATCGAGCTGGGCGGCGGAATTAAACGATACGTCGAACCGTCCGCGCGCCAGCATGTCGCATTTCACGCCCGTATCCGGCGGGCAGGCGGCGGCCTGCCATTGCGTGAACGTATCCTGCGTGAAGTGTTCCGGGATCACCGAAAGGTCTGGCTCCAGCAGGTTGCCCCAGTAGACGGCGGCACCCGGCGCATGGTGCAGCTGCGCGAGCCGCACGGCAGCCAGCGGCATGCCGACGGCGAGCGTGAAGGCGCGTCCATTGGTGCCAACGCCGACGAAGCAAAGATCGTCTTCGCGGATCTGGCGGGAGAGATAGGCGGTGATGAGTTCGTTATTGGTGAAGTCGGCCATGGCTTACGCCCTCCCCTTGACGTCGAGGGCGGCGAGCGCATCGAGGCCCCCGCATTTTTCGAGATAGGCAGCGTGATCCGGCAGAGCGTTTGCGAATTCGTCGAGATAGGCCTTCACGCCGTCGGCGGTCTTCGAGCGGGCGATGTAGTCGCGCAGATGCGCGTCGTCCTCGTCATAAAGCGTGTCGCAGGCCGCGGGATGCGCGCCATAGGGCACCTCGACGATCGCCTCCACCCAATTGCCGGGAATGTAGGTCAGCGACGGCTGCTTCTTGATCTCCTCATGTGGCACGATCTTTTCGACCGTCACGATCAGGCGCTTGGCGCCGGAAGCGAACGGCTGGTCCATATCGTCAGTATCGCGCACGACCGGCCATTGCACATTGCCGTATTTGTCGCCGGCATAACCGTGGATGAGAGTGAAGTCCGGCTCGGCGGCGGCAATCGCCTGCAGCTTCTGGCCGGTGAACGGGCAATCGAAGGTGCGGATCTGCTCGGGATTCACCTTGGCGATATCGGAGCCGAACAGCGTGCGGATCGGCAGGAAGGGCATGCCCTGGGCGGCCGCGCGCAGGCGCGCCACCATTGCCGTTTCGGAGAAATCGCGCACCTCGATGCGCCCGCTCTCGACGGCGCGGCGGAAATTCGGCGCCAGCCCGTAGTTGAACAGGCCGACATAGATGCCCTCCCAGCGGCGAATGGCATCCGCGGCAGCCAGCAGATCGATCGCCGTCGTGCCGGCCCAGCTCATCACCGTCAGGTCGCGCACCCCAGCGCGGATCAGCTGGCGCACGGCGGCGTTCGGCTGGCGGCGCAGCAGACTGCCGCCGATCGCCACGGACGAGCCGGACACGATCGGAGACAGCGCCTTCTCCAGGGTCGTCAGTTTCTCTTTCAAAATGCAGTCCTCCCGATGGGTAGAACCGGATATAAAAACGTTTCTGGAAGTTGGCAACAAAAAACGTTTCTTGTCTCGTATTTTTCTGTTAGGCCGAAGCTCGACAGACACCACCGAATGGCAGGAGGAAACGCCGGATGGCGGATGAACATCGTCTTTATGGATTGATCGGATACCCGATAGGCTTCGTGCGCTCGCCGGGCATTCTGAATGCCTATCTCGCCGAACACAGCCTGCCGGGCCGCATGATCCCGTTCGGCGTAAAGCCGGACTCGCTGGGCGCCGCCCTTGCCGGCTTGCGTCACGTCGAAAACCTCGCGGGTTTCTTCGTCACAATGCCGTTCAAGGAGAGCATCCTGCCACTTCTCGATGATGCCAGTGAAACGGCGCGCATTGCCGGCGCTGTGAACATCGTCCGCCGCACGCCGGATGGCCAGCTCTTCGGCCACCAGCTCGACGGTGCCGGTTTTGTCGGCGCCATGACGGCCGCAGGCATCACCATTGCCGGTGCCTCGGCCCATGTGGCCGGTGCGGGCGGCGTCAGCGCCGGTATCTGCTGTGCACTCGCCGAAGCCGGCATCGGCCGCATCGCGATCGCAAACCGCAACCGAGAACGCGCGGAAACACTTGCGAACCGGCTTCGCAGCGCCTTCCCGGCGACCGTCTTCACTGTGACGACTGCTGCGCCCGGCGCAGAGATCGACATCGTCGTAAACGCCACCAGTCTCGGTCTTTCGGCCGACGATCCGCTGCCCGTCGACCTTTCGGCGACGCGGCGCGGCATCTTTGTCGGCGATGTGGTGAACGTCCCGCATATGACGCCCCTTCTGGAAATGGCCGAGGCGCGCGGCTGCCGCACGCAGCATGGCAAGGCGATGTTCGGCCTACAGATCCCGCTGGCGCTCCGCTTCTACGAAAACGGTCTGTGACGTCTTGGTCGTGCTCAATGCACGACCAGATTGCCACCGGTGATGAGCTTGACGATGTCGTCGGGACTGGTTTCGGCCTTTTTACGCACCCCTGCCGTCTGGCCCTGACGCAGCACATGGATGCGGTCGCAAACCTCGAAAATATGGTGCAGGTTGTGGCTGATCAGGATGATCGAGAAGCCGCGCGAGCGCAGGTCCTTGATCAGCGACAGGACCTTCTCCTGCTCCGGCACGCCGAGTGCCGCCGTCGGCTCGTCGAGGATGACGACCTTGCGGCCGAAGGCGACGGCGCGTGCGATGGCGACGCTCTGGCGCTGGCCGCCGGACATGCCCTTCACGGTAAAATGCGTCGACTGGATGTGGATGTTGAGCGACTTCAACAGATCCTTCGAGCGGCTGTGCATCTCTTCGGCCTTGAGAAACTTCGCGCCGAGCACGTTGCGCACGGCCTCGCGTCCGGCAAAGATGTTTTCCGCGACGTTGGAATCGTCGAAGAGCGCCAGATCCTGATAGACCGTCTCGATGCCGAGATGCCGGGCATCCTCGGGCTTGCGCACCGTCACTTCGCGGCCCTCGAACCAGATCTGGCCGCTATCGGCCGGCTGCGCGCCGGAGATGATCTTGATGAGGGTGGATTTTCCCGCACCGTTGTCACCGGCCAGCGCCACCACTTCCGATTCATAGAGTTCGAAATCGATATCGGTCAGCGCGCGCACGGCGCCGAACGACTTGCAGATATTGTTCAGTTTCAGCAATGGGGTCATCACGCATATCCTCTGGGCGGTCGAGGGGATGGCCCCTCGACCGCAGCCGATTACTTGCAATAGGTGTCGTGCGTTTCCTTGGTGATCATCGGTGTATCGAGGAAGGTCATCTTCTCGACCTTTTCGCCGGCCAGCACCTTCATCGCGAGCTCGAGCGATTCCGGGAACATGGTGGGGTAATAGACCGAGCCCGTCAGGCGGCCGGCGGCAACGCCGTCGCAGCCTTCCTTCGCCCCATCCATGCCGACGGTGGCGACACCTTCGATCTTCTGCTCCTCCAGCACCTGAGCCGCACCCAGTGCCATCGTGTCGTTATGCGCGAAGACCGCCTTCACATCGCGATGTGCGGTGACAGCGTCTTCCATTGCCGCCACGGCTTCCTGCAGACGATAATGGCCGACATAGGAGACCACAGTGATGCCCGGATGCTTGGCGATTTCCTCTTCGAAGCCCGTCTTTCGGTCGACGGTCGCGGACGCGCCAGGCGTGCCTTCGAGCTGGATGACCTTGCCCTCCTCGCCGATCTTCTCGACGACGAAGCGCGCGGCGACGCGACCCATCTCGACATTGTCCGAGCCGATGAAGGCGGCGAAATCCGTTTCCGGTACGTCGAGCTTACGGTCGAAGATGATCAGCGGAACGTTGGCGCGCTTGGCGGCGTCGGCGATCGGCGCCAGCGCCTTGGAATCGTTCGGCGACATGACGACGGCCGAGACGTGGCGAGTGATCAGATCCTCGATGCCGGACAACTGCGTCGCGCTGTCACGCCGGCCGTCAACAATCGTCAGCTTTACGTCTGGGTGCTCGGCGCCCCAGGTCTTTGCCCGCTCGATGCCGCCGACGCGGTAGGGATGTTCGAGGTTCGGCTGGGCGACGCCGATTTCCACCGTCTGGGCAGTCGCTGCCGCCGGTGCGGCGAGGATCGTGCCGGCCAGCATGGCGATTTGGAGTGTCTGTCTGTAAGTCATGGTTTCCTCCCGTTTTGACTTGATCCGGCCTGCGCCGGAGTTTGCTGCGCTATTTCCTCACCCGGCTCCTGGCCTCACGGCGTATGCTGAACATCACGGCGACGACGATGATGACGCCGCGTGCGAAGTCCTGTGCGTAGGGTGAGACGGAGAGAAGGTTCAGGATGTTGTAGGTCAGCCCGATCACCATCAGGCCGACGAAGGTGAGCAAGATGCTGCCGACGCCGCCAACGAAGGGCGTGCCGCCGATGACGACCGCTGCAATGCCGGAGAGTTCGAACAGCATGCCGCCGGTCGGCTCCCCGACGCCAAGGCGTCCGAGAAACAAGAGGCCCGCCATCGCCGCCAGCACACCATGCAGCGTGTAGACACTGCGGATGACGCCCTGGACCTGAATCCCGGAGCGGTGCGCGCCGACCGGATTATCACCGACGAGGCAGACATGCCGGCCATAGACCGTGTATTTCAGCGTCACCGCTGCGACGATGAAGACGATTGCCGTCAGCAGCACCGGCATCGGGATCGGCCCTAGATAACCGCGGCCGAAGGCGAAGACGAATTCCGGCGCGAGATCGGCCGTCACCGTGCGTCCCTCGCTGAGGATGAGCGCAAGCCCACGCGCGGCAGTCATCATGCCGAGCGTGGCGACGAAAGGCGGCACCTTGCCCCAGGTGATGAGGGCGCCGTTGATATAGCCGCAAGCCGCACCGACGAGAATGACGACGGCGATCATGCCGGCCGATCCGACCAGCGGAGCGGACAGAGCGCCGACGACAGTCGCCAGCGCCAGCACGGCGCCGCCCGAAAGGTCGATGCCGCCGGAAATGATCACGAAGGTCAGGCCGATCGCGATCAGCCCCACCATAGTCCATTGCCGCAGCACGTTGAACAGGTTGTCAGCCGTCAGGAAATAGGGTGACAGGAAGGCCGAGATGATGATGAGCACCAGAAGACCGGTGACCGCGATGTTGCGCAGCAGCAGATCCTTGACGGTCGCCGAGAGATTGCCTTTGGCGAACATGGGTGTCCTTTCGCTGAGGTTAGTTCCGTTCGACACGTCAGCCTCCTCAAACCTCGACCTTGGCAGACGCCCAGCCGGCGGCGGTCATGAGACCATCCTGGTTGCGCGTCCAGATTTCGAGTTCGAGCCGGCCGTCATCCGTGCGGCCGGTGACGACGCCATGCGCCGTCAGCTCGTCGCCGGCATAGACCGGTTGCAGGTAGACGTTCTTCATCCAGCCGGAGGTGAACCAGGCGGCGGGACCGAAGAAATTCGCCAGCATTTCCGACATCCAGCACGTCGTCTGGACGCCCTGCGCAAGGCGGGCGCGGAAGCCGGCAGCGCTTGAGACGTGGTCGTCCGTGTGAATGTTGTGCCGGTTGAAGTGGATGCCCGAGAACACGGCCATCTCGTCGTTGTGCGCCGTCTTCCTTAGCGACGGGATCGGTGTGCCAGCGGGGATATCCAGACGGGCGCGGCCGATTGGAGAAACGTTTTCGGAAACCGTGCCGGAAACGCGCCCCGCGCCCGGCGTGGAACTGCCCTCGCCCATGCGGATGCCTTCGGGAATGCGCATGATCTCCGTCGATTTCTGGCGCACCAGAAGGCGGCCGGCCTCGTCGCGCACGTCGACGTCGAGTACGCAGTAACCCTTGCCACGCCGTTCGTATTTATCGACATATTCGCCGGTCAGCGTCACCTTGCCGCCGAAGGGAACGGGGGCGTGGTACCAGAGCTCTTCCGATTGGTGCAGACCGACGACGGTGTTCGGATTGTACTTGGTCAAAAACAGCGCAACACCGTCACGAACCAGCGCTGCGGAAGGCACGATGCGGTATCCGAATGCCGGGTCTGCATGAAAATAGCAGTCGGAATAATCGGACAAAGCAAAGCAGGCCGAGCGCAGGTAATGCTCGTCCATGTCGAGAACCTGGGGGCCGAATGTTTCACCCAGTTCGACGGATTCGAAGGTCGGATCCTTGTAGTGCATAGAACTCCTCACCGGTATGGCGCCGGCCCTGCCGGCGTTTTCAAGACAGCCGCACGCATGTCGTGAACGCCGATCAAGGCGCATCACCGGACATACCGTTTCCCTGGCAAATCTTCTCCCGACACGAAGACTTTCATATAAAAACGTTTCTGCAAACGTTTTTATTGGTCATAGTACAAAAACCATCAGGCGGAGGAGCAAGGGATGGGAGCGAGACGACGGGCAAAACGCGGCGTCACCATCGTCGATGTGGCAGAGGCACTGGGTGTGGCGCCATCCACGGTGTCGAACGCCTTGCACGACAAGGACATCGTGGCGCCGCGCACGAAGGCGCGCATCATGGCCATGGCGAAGGCCATGAACTACGAGGCGTCCGCGGCCGCCCGCGCGCTCGTCACCCGCCAGTCCTCCTCGGTCGGCGTGATCCTGCCGGATTTCGCCAACCCGGTGTTCAACGAGATCATTAGTGGGCTGAATTCGATCCTCGTGCCCGCCGGCTACGCAACGCTCGTCGCCAGCACCGCGAATGACGGGCGGACCTGCAAGGCGGCGATCCATGCCTTCGCCAAGCGCGACGTCGACGCCATCGTCGTCATTTCACAGTGTCTCGACATCGAGGAGACCGCACAGCTTGCCGGCTGCGGGTTGCCGGTCGTGCTCGTCCACCGCACACCCGCCGACTGGCAGACCATGCATGCGCCAAGCTCGACCTTCGACTATGTCGGTATGGACAATACCGGCGGTGTTTACGCCCTCGTCCGCCACCTCGCCGATCTCGGTCACCGACGCATCGGCTTCATCACCGGCCCCAAGCAATCCTCTGCCGCCTGCGAGCGCACCCGAGGCTTTCGCGATGGCGTGGCGGCCCTTGGCCTCGACGCCGCCCCCGAACTGGTTGCGGACGGCAGCTACGATTTCATCGCCGGCATGCGCGGGGCGCGCGAACTTCTGTCGCTGCCACAGCGTCCGACGGCCGTGATCGCAGCCAACGACCTTATGGCCTTCGGCACCATGGATGTGGCGCAGCAGATGGGGCTTTCCGTGCCGAAGGACCTGTCTATCGTCGGCGTCGATGACGTCTTCTTCTCGGCCTTCCCGATGATCTCGCTGACCACCGCCCGCCAGCCGGCGACCGAAATCGGCGAAAGCGTCGGCGAGCGCCTGCTGGAACGCTTTTCCGACGAGGCCCTGTCGCCGATCGCAGCAACGCTGCCGGTCGAAATCATCGTGCGCCATTCCACGGCGGAGGCCCCGGTCCAGGTCGATCCTGGCCGCCCGCTCTCCACCGACAATCTGGAGGCTTATCTCGCAAGCCGCTGGAAACCATCAACCATCATCGTTGCATAGACTGGAGCAGACATGTCGCTTACCCCGCCCCTCGCCGCGCCCCTTGATGGCCTGCGCGTTCTCGACCTTTCCCGTTTTATCGCCGGCCCCTTCTGCGCCATGCAGCTCGGCGACATGGGCGCTGATGTCGTGAAGATCGAAAAGCGCGGCAGCGGTGACGACACGCGGCTCAACCATCCGAAGATTGCTGGCGAGAGCACCTATTTTCTGTCGTTCAACCGCAACAAGCGCAGCGTCGAACTCGATTTTCGCGACCCGAAGGACCAGGAAACTTTGCGCCAGCTTGCCGCCACGGCCGATATCCTCATCGAGAATTTTCGACCTGGAACGCTCGAAAAGATGGGCTGCGGCTGGGATGTCCTGTCGGCGATCAACCCGCGCCTCATCGTCGTGCGCATTTCCGGCTTTGGCCAGGATGGCCCTTTCGCCAACCGCGCCTGTTTCGATGTGATCGCCCAGGCGATGGGTGGCATCATGAATCTGACGGGCCAGCCGGACGGACCGCCCACCATGGCCGGCACCTTCATGGTCGATTACTCGACGGCGCTCTACGCGACGATCGGCACGCTCTGCGCGCTGGAGGCCCGCCGCCAGACCGGCAAGGGTCAGCTCGTCGAAGCAAGCCTGCTCGAAACGAGCGCCAGCCTGCTGATGAGCGCCATCCCGGATTTCAGGCAGCTCGGCCAGTCGATGACGCGCATGGGAAGCCGCGACCGCTACACGGCACCCGTCAACAGCTTCCGGTGCAGCGACGACGAATGGGTCTACCTCTCAGCCGGCACCGACTCGCTCTTCCGCCGCTTCGCCGCAACCGCCGACCTGATGCACCTGCTCGACGATCCACGTTTTGCCACGGCCGACGCCCGCCTCGCCAACCAGGAGGCGATCGAAGCGATCGTCCAGCAATGGGTTGGCCTGCATCCCTCAAGCGCCGTCGTCGAGGCGATGGAAAAGGCAGGCGTGCCCTGCGCTAAGGTCACCAGCATTGGCGAGGTGACGGAAAACCCGCAGCTTCGCCACCGGGGCCAGATCGTCGATATCGAACACCCAACCGTCGGCACGTACACGACCCACGGCGTGACCGTGACGTTGCACGACACGCCCGGCCGCATCACCCGCCCCGCGCCCCTGCTTGGAGAGCATACGGACGAGGTGCTGGCGGAGTGGTTGGGCGATAGGGAAATATAAGGAATGTCCAAACTTTACATATTTTTGCCAGGCAAGAGGAAGCATTATCAGAAGCGGAGGAGCTTTTGAGCTCGCTTGCAACACGGCCGAGGAACAGTTTGTTGCAAAGCCGGAGCGCCAGCCCAGACGAAGATGCTATCCACCGCGGTAGAATAGTCATGTACGCGAGCTCGCCAGCGCCCCTATGAGGGCTTAGGCGTCCGGCAAAAAGCACCAGATTAACATATTCCTTTTCTGCCGGAGCAACGTGAACTGCCAGCAATAGGCGTGCCGACATTTTGTGCAGAGTGCCTAATTCGCACTCATCCCGTCCGCGTGGGGTTATCCAATTCCCCGCAACATGCGCCCAATTTCCTGCGCGTTGAGCGGCAAGCCAGATTGGCACGATACCTGCTTCTGAACTTGCGAATGTCGATGAGGGTCGACTTCAATTTGGTCCCATGCGTGAAGGAATTCGTATGACAAAGTTTAAACTCGAATATGCCTGGCTCGATGGCTACAAACCAACCCCGAACCTTCGCGGCAAGACCCTCATCAAGGAATTCGACGCCTTCCCGACTCTAGAGCAGCTCCCCTTCTGGGGCTTCGACGGTTCCTCGACCATGCAGGCCGAAGGCAACAGTTCGGACTGCGTGCTCAAGCCCGTCGCCGTCTATCCCGACCCGGAGCGCAACAACGGCGCCCTCGTGCTTTGCGAAGTAATGATGCCGGACGCCAAGACGCCACACCCGTCCAACACTCGCGCCGGAATCCTTGACGACGACGACGCCTGGTTCGGCTTCGAGCAAGAATATTTCTTCTACCAGAACGGCCGCCCGCTTGGCTTCCCGGATGCGGGCTTCCCCGCCCCGCAGGGTCCGTACTATTGCGGCGTAGGGTACAGCAATGTCGGCGGCGTCGCCCGTAAGATCGTCGAAGAACATCTCGATATCTGCCTTGCAGCCGGTATCAACCACGAGGGCATCAATGCCGAAGTCGCCAAGGGCCAGTGGGAATTCCAGGTCTTCGGCAAAGGCTCACGCAAGGCGGCCGACGAAATCTGGCTTGCCCGTTACCTGCTGCAGCGCCTGACGGAAAAGTACGGCATCGACGTCGAGTACCATTGCAAGCCTCTTGGGGACACCGACTGGAACGGGTCGGGCATGCACGCCAACTTCTCGACCAAATACATGCGCGAAATTGGCGGCAAGATGTATTTCGAGGGCCTGATGGATGCATTCGCCGAAGCCCGTGCGGACCACATCGCCGTTTACGGCCCCGACAACCACATGCGCCTCACCGGCAAGCACGAGACCGCCTCGATCCACCAGTTCAGCTATGGAGTGGCTGACCGCGGTGCTTCGATCCGTGTTCCGCACAGCTTCGTTAACAATGGCTACCGTGGCTACCTCGAAGACCGCCGCCCGAACTCACAGGGCGACCCCTATCAGATCGCATCCCAAATCCTGAAGACGATTTCAACGGTGCCGACAAACTTGGAAAACCGTGAAGCAGCCTGACGGCGGGACAAAATCACGCGCCACCCGCGCGACCCCGAACGGTGTCCCGCGGGCGGCAAAGTGGTTTACCGGAGTTGGTTACCAACCTTAACGCCTCTGTCGGTGGGCGACCTGCTCACGCGCAAGGTGGATATCGCAATACGCTCACACCGCCGGTTCAGTCCGTCGCCGTGGTGCAGAAACTGCTGCTCCGAAAGCCGGATTGCAATGATCACCTGTGCATCGGCCAGGTGTCGGAGACTCGATAGCCCCCCTGGAACGGGTCAGCGGGATCGACCATCAGTTGTTTCGTTCCGACGATCCAGGCGCGGCCTGAAAGGGTCGGCCGAATTGCTGGCAAACCGTTGAGCTCAAGCGCCTCGTCGAGGCTGCAATGGAACTCGCTGTCGAGCAACGAGATGCCGACGAACCCGTCGCCGGCCTTCATCAAGCCCCTGGCGTAGAGAACGGCCAGGCGGGCGGAGCAGCCTGTGCCACAGGGCGAACGATCGACCTTGCCGGGGCGGATCGAGACGGCGTTCTTACCGTGCAGGACGCCGTCTTTCATAAACACGGGATCGGTCATCTGGCAGAAGGAAATCCCACTCCAGCCATTTGTTGGGTGGTTGAAGCCGATCTGCTCGTTGGCGGCCTCCGTGATCTTCACACCCATGCGCGCAATGTCGCGCGCCTGCTCGGGGCGGAGGCTCAAGCCGAGCGACGCGGCATCGACGATGACGAAGCTGTCGCCGCCATAGGCGGTATCGACGGTGATCGTGCCGATCCCTTCCACTTCGAGCGTCACGTCGAGCTTGTCGGCGAAGGAGGGCACGTTGCGCACGCGGATACGCTCGGCCTTGCCGTTTCGGCATTCCGCCTCGACATCGATCAGGCCGCCAGGCGCTTCCAAGGTCAGGCGTGTGACCGGCTCCTGCATGGGGATGATGCCGGTGTCGAGCAGGACTGTCGCCACGCACATCGAATTCGAGCCGGACATGGGCGGCGTATCGGCGGGCTCCATGATGATCCAGCCCATCTGTGCCTTCGGGTCCTTCGGCGGCACCAGCAGGTTGACATGACGGAACACGCCGCCGCGTGGCTCGTTGAGGACGAAGTTGCGGAGTGTTTCGTCTTCCGCGATCCAGCGCGCCTGGTCCCAGATCGTCGCACCGGGAGGCGGCGCGACACCGCCGACGATGACGTCGCCGACTTCGCCTTCGGCATGGCAGCTCACGACATGGACTATCTTGGATGAGCGCACTGTTCAGGTTCCTAGATGGAGGTCAAATGGATTTGAGGAAAGCCGCGGTTTCCGGCTGCTGGGGGTTCTCGAAGATCTGATCCGGCGAGCCGATCTCGTGAATGCGCCCCTCGCGGAAGAAGGCGACGCGATCCGACACTTCGCGTGCGAAACGCATTTCGTGGGTGACGACGATCATCGTCATGCCCTCCTTCGACAGCATGCGCATTGTATCAAGCACCTCGCCGACGAGCTGCGGATCGAGCGCCGAGGTGACCTCGTCGAACAGCATATAGTCGGGTGACATCGCAAGCGCTCTTGCGATCGCCATGCGTTGCTGCTGGCCGCCGGAAAGCCGGGACGGGAACACGGCGAGCTTTTCCTTCAACCCGACATGAGACAGTTGCTCGACCGCGATCACCTCCGCCTCTTCCCTGGATTTGCCGAGAACTTTTCTCGGCGCAAGCGTGACATTCTCCAGCACCGTGAGATGCGGAAAGGCATTCCACTGCTGGAAGACGATTCCAATGCGGCGGCGCAGTTTGTTGAGGTCGGTGGCCTTGGCGTGAACTTCCACGCCATCGACCGTGATGCGGCCCTGCTGGATGCCTTCGAGGCCGTTAATACACATCAGCATCGTCGATTTACCGGATCCCGACCCGCCGATCATCGACAGGACCTCGCCCTTCTGCACCGACAGATCGACACCTTTCAGCACATGCAGCGCGCCGAATTGCTTGTGAACGTTCTCGATGGCGATCATTGCGTGCCCCACTTCTTCTCAAGTTGATTGCCGAGTCTGGCGATAGGAAAGCTCATCACGAAGTAGATCAGCCCGGTGATGCCGAGGATCAGCAGCGGTTCCTGAACCCGCGACGTGACGATCTGCGAGCTGCGCAGGAGTTCGACGATGCCGATCCACAAGACGAGCGCCGTGTCCTTCATCACGCCGAGCGTCAGCCCGATCCAGCTCGGAAAGACGATCCGGTTGGCGATCGGCAGCGTGATCGACGTCAATTCCTGCCGCCAGGTGAGGCCGAGAGAACGGGCAGCGCGGCGTGTCGTCTGAGGGACTGCGCCGACACCGCTTCTGACGATCTCGGTGCAAAAGGCTGAGGCGTAAATTCCCAGGCAGATGCAGCCGACGGTGAAGGTCGGCCAGTTCAGCTTGAGCATGCTGTTGAACGAGTTGAACAGCACGAGCTGGATGAGGAGCGGCACGGACCGGAAGACATCGAGGACCGCGCCGAGCGTGTTGCCGATCCACCAGGGCGCGCCGGCCCGGATCAGGCCGAACAGGACACCGAGGACGGTACCGATGACGACGGCGACAAGGGTGATTGAAAGCGTGGTCACGGCTCCCGACAGAAGGAAGAAGAAGTCGCCCCACGAAAATGATCCACCGAAATACATCGCGACCTCCTAATAGCGGAACAGGCGCCAGGCCACGACGCGCGCCGATAGCGTGAAAGCCTTGGAAATGAGGTAGTAGAGGCACGCCGCGACGAAGAAGTACTCGAAGGTCCTGTAGGTCACGACGTTGAGTTTCTGGGTAACGCCGGTCAGGTCCGTAGTCAGGCCGACAATGACCCCGAGCGAACTCATCAGGACGGACCACACCATCTGGTTGGTCATGGCGTGGAAAACCGCGCGCAGCATCTGTGGGATCACGATGTGCCACTGGGTCTGCACCGCCCCCAGTCCAAGGGAGCGTGCCGCCCGTGTCTGCGTCTCTGGAACGGCTGCAAAGCCACCGCGGAACGTCTCGGCGAGATAACCGGCATTGTTGAACGTGATGCCGAGCAACAGCGCGGCGTAGGATCCGACCTGCAAGCCGAGCGAGCCCAGGCCGAAATACAACATGTAGATCTGGAAGAGTGCGGGCGTGTTTCTCGCCGTCTCAATCCACATGTCGGCTGGCAAGGACAGGTATTTTTTGCCGGATCGTTTGGCGAGGGCCAGGAAAATGGCGAGGACCGTTCCGAGCATCATGGCGAGGCCCGCGATCTCGATCGTTTGCAGAGCGCCCCACAGCATCTCGGGAAGCGAACGCAGGACCGGCCTCCACTGAAATTCATAATCCATTTGCGACCTCATTCTTTGTCAGCGCTCGGTTGTCGCGGACGCATATGCGCGCCCAAGGTGGCGCCCGATCGATTGCGACCGGGTGCCTTCTTGCGATGAGACGAATGCTGGTTATCGGTAGACGCCGGGGACGGTTAGAGCCGGGGCTGCACCGGCATCCTCACCGATCCACTTCTTGTAGAGTTCGGCATAGCGGCCCGAACGCACCTGGCGGTTCAGGAACAGGTTGACGTAGTTGAGCCAACCCTGTTCCTGTCGCTTGACGATCAGTGCGCAGTAATCGGCATCGACCGGCGCGGGGCCGACAACCTTGAGGCCCGGATATTTGCCGGATTCGATGATCGCTGCGGCGATCGTCGACGTGGTGTAGGTCGCGTCGATGCGCTTCTGGCCGAGTGCCAGGAAGGTGTCCGACTGGGTCTGGAACGTCAGCATCTTCGACGCCGGATCGTTCTTCTTCTCGACCTCCTTGGCAAGCGCGAGCGTTTCATAGGCGCCCGCTGGACCGCCGACCGTATGACCCTTGATATCGTCAGGCGCCTTGATGCCCGAATCCTCGCGCGCCAGCACAATCGTCTCGAACATGAAATAGGGGATCGAGAAGCCTACGGTCTTCGCACGCTCCAGCGTGTCGGAGGCGACGGCGACCGCAACGTCGGCCCGGCCCGACAGGATCGCCGGGATGCGGTCATTTTCCGGCGTATCGACGATTTCGACTTCGACGCCGAGCGCCGCGCCGAGGTCGTTGCAGTAGTCGACGTCGAAACCGATTGGGTTATTTTTCGCGTCGCGCGAGCCATTCGGCGGGAAGTCGAGCTGCACGGCGCAGCGAAGCTTGCCGGCACTGATGATGTCGTCAAGCTGGTCTGCCTGTGCAGCCGAACCACATATTGCCACAGCGGCGAGCGCCATAAGTGGGATCATTTTCTTCATTTGCAGTTCCTCTCTTGTTATGGATTATTTCGCATATTGGCTATCGTATACGCTCGAAAGTGCCGCTGTTCCCCGCAGATGGAGGGGAGGGGCGCCTTGAAACGAATCCGATGGCCTTCCCAATTCACCGCGACGGCCGATCCGAAGTGTCCGTAGCGATCATTGCACGCGCCACGCGGCATGCCGCGAGGTCCCACGCCGCACAGCCGACGCTCTTGAAGAAGATCGGGCCAGCGACATCTGCCGTTCCCTTCAGAACGTCAGACAGGGAAATCACCTTGTACCAATCGATGCCGGCCTGGATGAGATCGCCCGCCTCGTGCCGCGCACCGGCGGGATCATCGACGACCAGAGTGCTAGCCAGCACTGTTTCCCTTCCAACCTCGGCTGCATCCGGCGTAAAGGCCCCTACCCCCACGACAAGCCGGTCCCGCGTCGCAACTTCCGCATAGACCGGCGTCTTGCTGGTGGTCAGCGTCACCACGACGTCAACGCGAGACCAGTCGCGATCCGCAAAGGGCCTGACGGCGCAGGCGGTATGCCTTGTACAAAATTGGTCTTCCTCTTCCCGGGAAATCCCAGCGACGACCAGGTTTGCGCCGGGAAAGAAGGAGGCGAATGCCTGTGCATGTGTGGACGCCTGCTTGCCTGTTCCGATGATCGCGATGGTCTTCGGCGGCGTTTTCCGAAGCCGGCTGATGGCCAGCAGCGTCACCGCCGCCGTTCGCCGTCCGGTGACGGTCGGACCGTCGAGGGCGAAGAGGGAAACGCCGGTGACGGCATCGTAGGCAACGACCTCACCGTTGATCGTCGCAAGATTGCGCGAAAGGTTCGACGGGCAGACATTGACGAGCTTGTGGCTCGCAATGTCCTCGGCGCTCGCGGGCATGGAAAGCATGACACCGCCGGCCGCTAGAGGAATGACCAGCCGCTCCGGACTGACGATCTTTCCGTCGGCATACGCGGCCACGGTTCTTTCCAGCTCACCGACGAGCAGACCGAAGGGCAGCAATGTCTCGGTTAGGGATGCATCGAAGTGCTGGACCATCGTCAGCTCACCAGGAAGCCGTATTTGAGCGGATCGGCTTCATCGATCACCCAGTTGGCAAAGCCGCAAATATGGGCGCTGCCTTCCACTTCCGGGACGACGGCGTCGAAGTCGCCGACCTTGGTTTCGAAAAGCACGCGTCCCTTGAAGATCGTGCCAATGATCGATTCATTGACCAGCGTCTCGGCACCGGTCATCTCGCCGCGAAGATAAAGCTGGGCAACACGGCCTGCAGTACCCGAACCGGTCGGCGAGCGGTCGACGGCGCGGTCGGCATAGACGCAGCAATTTGCCTGTGTGGAGCCCGCATGGCGGGGGTCGCCATAAACCATCACGCCGTAGACATTGTTGAATTCCGGGATTTCCGGATGCACGAACGGCATCTTGGCATTCACCGCCTTCTTGATCTCGTATCCGAGCTGCATGACGCGCTGCGCATCGAATTCGCGAATTTCGACGCCGTGCTTGCGGCCGTCGACGTAGAAATAGGTCGCACCACCATACGCGACATCGCCGGTGACCTCGCCGAAGCTCGGCGTCTCAACGGTTACGTCGCGGCTGAAGATGAACGAGGGCACATTGACGAAACGAACCGCGCCGGTGCGCTCGCCATCCCATTGGACATAGGCTTCGATGAAGCCGCATGGCGCATCGATGCCGACCTTCGTTTCCGGCGCTTTCCGCTCGATCCAGCCGAGCTCCACGGCGGCGGTCGCAAGAGCGATGACACCGTGACCGCAATGGGGGCTGTATCCCATGTTGTTGAGGAAGATCACGCCGAAATCGGCCTCGGGATGAACCGGCTCGGTCAGATAGCCGCCGTAGAGATCCTTGTGGCCGCGGGGCTCCAGCAGCACGGCGCGTCGATAGTGATCCGCGTTCTGTTCGAGCCAGGTGATGCGCTCGACAATCGTCTTGCCGGGGATCTTGGGCAGGCCCTGGGTGACCAGGCGAAAAGTCTCGCCGCAGGTGTGCAGCTCCACCGTGGTCAGGAAGCGATCGAATTTCATGTGTCTTCCTCTCACCGACGACCCGTTCGTCGTCGTTCATTCTTCTATTTCAGATATCGTATACGATCTACCAAATGTGTCAAGGCCGTTTACCGCCTTGCATCGACGATATGTTCAGTGGAATGGCAGGCCCGCGAAAAATCGCTCCAGGCTGAATGCCGAAAGATCAGGAGTAGGCCTTCCCGTCAGCACGGCCGATACCGTCTCGCCAATCCCCAATGCATGTTTGAACCCATGACCCGAACAGGCGGACACGAGGAACAGCCCTGCAATGTCCGGATGCCAATCCAGCAGGAATCCATGATCGGAGGTCGACGTGTAGTAGCAGGCCTCCATCGCCTGCAATTCCGGGGAAATCCCGGAGAAGAACGGCGCGACATGCTGCTCGAAAAACCGATCGCTCGACTGGCCGATGCGGGCATCGACCTCCGTGTCCGCGACAAAGAACTTGAGCCCCTCCTCCGATCCTTCGAGCGGGAAAACCGTCGCGCAATCACCACCGACACGCTCGCGAAACCACATCAAGGTCGGGAATCGCTCCGCGCGGTAGGCAGCCGCATCACGCACTTTGAACGTAAAGGTCCGCTGCCGGCCGACAGTCAGCAGGCTCGCAAGCTGGTCGCCAAGGAGTTCGCCCATCCACCGCCCTGCCGCAACGACGACCTGCCGGGCGCGGATCCGCACCCCCTCGGCCTCGATCTCGACACCGCCGGAGACCGAAGTGATCCGTTTGACGGCAGTATTCCTCAAAATCTCGGCGCCCGCGTGTTCGGCAAGGGCGATCTGCAGATCCAACAGCGGCTCGGGGCGGATGAACCCGGCGTCAGGCTCAAGATAACCCGTGTCCTCTTCGGCTATGCCGATGAGCTGCGGATAGCGTCTGCGCAACTCCCTTGACGGTAGAACTTCGTGCACAATGCCATTCGCCTGGGCAATCCCAATGGTATCGCGCAGGAAACCGCTGGCGCTGCTCGTCGCCTCCGACCCGATGATCAAAGTTCCCGTGCGCTGCATCAGGCTGACGCCGTAGCGGTGTTCGAGGTCACGCAGCAGCGCATTCGAGCGCCGGACAAAATGCAGATAGGCCGGGCCTTCGGCAACGGCTTCTCTCGTCACCTTGTAGCCGCCATGGCTTGCGCCATGGCCATGCGGGGGGCTGTATGTGTCGATACCGACGACCTTCCCGCCCGACTGGGCCAGGAAATACAGCGTTGAAGCGCCCATGACGCCAAGGCCGACAACGGCACAGTCGACGTCGAGAATGGTTTGATGGGTAGCCATGATAGCTCGAAACCCCACTTGCCGTGCCTCAGGACGACTGGCGCATGAAGAAAAGACCGGGCAGGTTGGCCGTGAATCCCCACTTTTCGTAGAAGGGCCGCATTTCTTCGAGGCAATAGAGTTCGCGATGCTTGACGCCCGCAAGGACGGGATCCGTCATGACGGTGTCCATTAGGAGGCGCCCGAGCCCGGTGTTCCGCCAGGTATCCTTGACGATGATGTCGAAGATCATCGCCTTGTAGACGCCGTCCGTCATGGCGCGCGCGAAGGCGACCAGCTCTCCGTTCAACGGATCGATAAAGGCGAACACCGGCCCGGCATTCTTCATCAATCGTTCGACATCCGCTTTCTCCCGGCCTTTGGTCCACCACTCCTGCTGAAAGAGATCAACCAGTTGGTCCACCTGCTCGGGCGTGAGGTCCCGCCGAACTTCAAGTCTGTTCCTGTCGAGCATCATTTCATGGCCTTCCTGTTTGAGCCGATCCGTTTCAGGTTTCATGGCGCCTCCCCCGCCAGCGTTCGAAGCCGCTGGAGTTCGCCCTGTGCGATCGGGATGCCGGACTGCTCGGCCGCCGCACGGTTCGCAAATCGCCGCGCGCCGGGGAGCCGATCCTGGCCGGCATCGATCAGCCGGGTGCACAGATGCGCAAGGCGAGTTTCAAATCCGGTAGAGCCACCCCAGTTCGGATCGATCACGACGAGGAACTGCCCCGCTTTCGGCGTTTGCGCGCCGGGATAACCGGTAAAGTCGTTTTCGAAGGAGAACTGCCCCCCTGTGACGGCGCTCGCGAGAATTTCGACGAACAGGGCGATCGAAGACCCCTTGTAGCCGCCGAAGGTGTTCAATGCCCCGCCCGCCAGGATCGCATGAGGATCCGTCGTGGCATTGCCGTCGCGGTCGACACCTGTTCCGACAGGCACCGGCTTGCCGGCGAGCGCCTGCAGGCGGACTTCGCCATTCGCCATGACGCTGGTGGCCTGATCGACGACGAGCGGCGCGGCGCCTTCCACCGGTGCAGCAAAGGCAATGGGATTGGTTCCATAGATCGCCTGCCGGCCACCATGGGGAACCACATTCGCGAGACCGTTCACTGCCGTGAGGGCCATGTAGCCCGAAAGCGCAAAAGGTTCGACATCCGGCCACAATGCGCTGAAATGGTGGGAATTGCGGATCGCGGCGACGGCTATGCCCGTCTCGCGAAGCGCGTTTCTGACGAGCGGGTCCGCGGCCGCAAGCGCACGCTGGGCAAAACCGTTCCGCGCATCGACGCGGATGAAGGACGGTCCAAGGCGCGTGGCATCGGGCACCGCCAGACCGTCCACCCATCCCGACCGCAGAGAACCGACATAGCCCGGCATGCGGAAGATGCCATGGCTCAGCGCACCGTCCCTTTCGCATCCGGCGCAGTTTTCCGCGAGGATTTCGGCGGTCTCCGAGGCTGTGCCATTGTTGACGAAAACCGTCTTTAGAAGCGCTTTCAGCTCGTGAAAGCGAAGGCGGGTGTCTCGGGTTTCGTTTCTCTCAACCATCAGCGAGAAACCTCCTCAGGCAATTTTCGAGAAGCCGCGAGACATTGTTGTCGTAGTTGTTGTGCGAAAGGCTCCCGCAAAAGGTGATCGAGCCGACGGCAAAAAGCCCCCCGCCCGTTTCGGACTTTCCGTAGACGATGTTGGCGCTGATGCCGCCATGCGCCCGCGGCGCGCCGTCGAACACATCAGGCAGAAGAAGCTCCTCGAACGTCGTGTGAAACGAAGGCCCATGCCCTTCGGAGAAGGCGACGATCGTCGCGAATTCCGGCGTGCCGAGATCGGTTGCGGCCTGGTCGATCTCGAAACCCGCCGCCCCACCACCGGACAATCCAAAATCGCCGATGCGCTCATCGGGCGATATGCCGTCAAAAAGAAAGGCAAGGTCCTCCGCGTAGGAGGCAGCGGTGCGGACATAATACGAGCCCTCGAACCCGCCCTCGGCAGTAAAGCCTACGCCGGCAACGGCCTGGGGCGGAATTCCGTTGCGACGCCAAAGGCCGCCATAGTCTCCATCGAGCTGGTGGTAATACTCGCCCGGCTGGCTCGCCCATACCCGCATACCGCCCTCGGCACGCCGGACCTCAATCAGATGCGGCAAGTCGTCTTTGCGGCCGATCTTCCAATAGAAGCCGTTGCCCCCTAGATAGATGAGATTGCCGCCGGCTTCCCGATAGGCGATCAGTGCCTCCATGGTGCGCCGGGTGTGGTATTCGGGGTGCGTGCCGGTCAGCACGACGTCATAGGGTGACAAGGCGGCAAGGCCATCTCGATCCAGGTCCTCATCGGTGATGACGTCAAAGGAGAAACCCTTTTTCTCAAGCCAATCCGTCAGATGCGAATCCGCCGGGAAATGGCGCATACCCGATCCGTTCGCATCGAAGTAGGTGAGATAGTTCGGGCGCATGGTCAGAATGGGCCGCAGGCGCGATGACAGGGTGACCCCGGTTCCGTCGGGATGGCGGCTATAGGTGGAATAGCCGTAGGCGCCGACCTCATCGGGATTGTGCGGATAGGCGTTCCAGGCGGCGGCCCTTTCCGCGAGATCGCCGGCGAAGTTGTCGCGCGCAAAATTCGCATAGGCCATGTAGGTGAAGGTCGGTGCCAGGAAGACGATCCGCTGCCGCTTGGTCCTCTCTCCCGGAATGACATAGAACGGAATCGTGTCCTTGCCGGCGCCGTTGTCGATCTCAAGCCCGTAGACACCGGATTGCATGCCCTCGGGTACCTTCATGCGGATCGTTGTTTCCCAGGCACAATCGCTGAGGTCGTCGGAATGAAAACGGATCGCGGCATAGTCTTGCGGCGCCTGCTTCCAATCCTGATTGCGCCCGGACCAGGCCGATGACCGGACGGCACGCATCGGCATGTTGATCAGGGAAAGGCGCGCTTCGCCTCCCGTCGCATCCGCCACCCAGGTGTCACGCGCGTCCCCGCCGAAATTCCAACTGGCAATGATTTCCCATGCGGACGTTTCCAGTCGCCTTGCGCTCGCTAAAGGACCTTCTAGGGCTCCGTTGAACGCCTGCGTGGGATGACCTCGCCACACAGCGGCAATGCAGATGTGATCCGCGCCAGTCAGCGCCGCACTCGTAACGTGGGGAGAACTGGCCTGCTTCCCTTCGACGCCGCGGGGGCTCTCCTCCACGATCACAACCGAGAAACCATCGGGCTTGAAAGTCAAGTCAAGACGAGACCAACGATTCAGCGGCAGAGCGAGGCCGACATCGAATACCCGATCCGTTCGCAACTGCTGGAGAAATAGCATGCCGCCGCGAACAATCATTGCCACGCCTGTGGTTCCTTCGGCGTTCTGCAAGGAAAAGACTGTTTGTGCGCTGTCGGAAAAGAGAGTCGGCTGTATTACCAGCTCGATCTCGACCAACACATAGTCGCTCAGATCCGGAATCTGACCAAACGCGCAGGAACCGAGATGCGCATGCTGCTCTGAAGCCGGATAGCTTTCCGCGAGGCCGAAGTCAGCAGCCTCGGTCTTGAAGCCAGGTCCTGCCGGATTCGGATCACAGCAGATGAGACGAAGTCCCCGCGCAGCAACCGGCCGATTGCCGTGAGAGGAAACCTTGAATTCCAGAGTGCCACCGGGCGTAGCGCTGAGGGGCGTAACGTAGCCGATCAATCCCGGTGTTTTTTGCCCGTCCACCACGCGCAGCACTCCTTCTTTCCTTATATAGAATATCGTATACGATTACGAGTCAAGACAGACAAGCACCGATCGTATATACGCTACGGTATTCGAAGCGCCCCACGCGACCGCGCCGAGCGACCATGGAGTGAAAGTTGCCGCTGAAAGCCCAAAACCTGCCGTCACTCGGCAGCACGCCCCCGACTTCGGATATCATCGCGAAATACATTCGCGAAGCGATTGTCACTGGCGTCCTGGATGAGGGCGAGCCTATCCGCCAAGACGACATTGCCAAGCTCTTCGACGTCAGCAAGATTCCCGTCCGCGAAGCGCTGAAGCGTCTCGAAGCCGAGGGGCTTGTCGAGTTTCAGCGCAACCGCGGCGCTGTCGTAACGAGTATCACCGAACCGGAAATCGCCGAGATTTTCGAAGTGCGGGCCATGCTGGAAGCCAACGCGCTGAAACTTTCGGTTCCGAGAATGACCGAGCGCACATTCGAGCGTGCTGAAGGCTATTGCGACGAGTTCGCCCGCGAGACAGATGTCGCGCGATGGGCAGAACTGAACTGGCAATTTCACTCCTGTCTCTACGAAGACGCAGACAAGCCCTTCCTGCTCAACCTCATCCGATCGGTGAACGACCGGATCGAACGATATCTTCGCATTCAGCTGACACTATCGGGCGGAACCGGCGTCGATGATCGAGAACACCGCCAGATTCTTGCCGCCTGCCGGCAGCGCGATGTTGCGCTCGCGACGGACCTGCTCGTCACCCACATCACCAAGGCATGCGAGTCTCTGCTGAGCAATCTGCCCAAAGTCAGAGGGAACAAATAGTCACTTGCAGCTGTATTTGCCGTTGAAAGGATCTTGACCGCCGACCCGCAAAGTGGACGAGCAAGAGTGCGCCCCGTCTCCCCCTGTGCGCTGCTTCCGCCCGAGCGTAAGCCGCATTAGACGGCCGACCATATCCGTATGTCCCACCAGGTCGACGACATCGAAGGCGAGCATCATTTCGACAACGAATACGAAGGCCTTGCCGACCGCATCATAGATGGGCTGAAGGCGCGGCTGGCCCCGGCAGTAAACCCCCACTCGATGCCTGAGAGAAAGATTACAGATCGGCCATGTTTGGTGCCTGCGCCCGGCGCAACACAGAGAAAAGCAAACCATTGACAAGAAACGGTAATTCGAGAACACTTACCGGGCAAGCTCCTCAATCCGGGCATTAATTTGGCGAAAAAGGCGCCCGAAACTTTATTTAATTGTAACATGACCAGACTGGGCGGGCGGGCCTATAGATGATGACAGGCTGGATGCCGCCGGCGGGAAGGAACCGCGACGCGACGACACCGGACAGCCGGGTGGAGGGTACGTCTTCCCTCCTTCTTCGAGGATACGCGTCATGCGCTCGACATTGAAAACCATCACCTTTGCCACTATCGCTCTTTCGCTTTCCGTAGGCGGCGCCTTCGCCGCCAGCCGGCACGAGCCTCCCTCGGGGCGTGTTTCGACCCATGATCACGACTCTACCGATCCCCAGGCGTCATCGCAGTATATGCCAGCGCTTCTCTACAAGCCGAGCCTCAACCAGGTTCTCATCAGGCTACGTTCGGCCGACGAGAAGATACAACAAGAAGAGGCCATGCATCGGTTGTCGGCAAGCGCCGTGCGCAAACTAGAAAGCGAAACCGGTAGCATCCACAACCAGGCAATGACCGCCGCCAACTCCCATGCCGGCGCGATCCCGAACACCACTTACAAACGCCTCGAGAGCGACATCCGCAAGCTCGACCAGGATATCGTACGGTTGAGCTGACCTTCGGTACCCGTCGGCGACGTTCGACCACATTTCACCCCCCAGCCTGAACACGAGAGCGGCCGCCCTGCACCTGCGGTCCGGTCTCGTACGCTCCGGCGCCTGTCTCGCAGGCACCGGAGCACCGAACAAAGGAAGACGACCATGACCAGAATTCTTGAAAAAACATCGTGTCGCAGCGCTCTTCGGCGTCGCCCTGCTGGTGCTGCCGATGGCTGCCTCCGGCCTTTTCGGCACGAAAACCGCGCAAGCTGCTGCACCGCAAAGCTTCGGCTCACCGCTCGCCGAGGGTTCCTTCGCCTCGGTCGTATCGGCCGACAAGCCAGCCGTCGTCACCATTACGACAACCCTCAGTGCGGAAGATGCCAGTGCCGATGGCACCTCCCCCTTCGGTGGCGGTTCGCCCTTCGACCAGCAGTTCCGCGACTTCTTCGGCCAGCGGCAGATGCCGCAGCCGCGGTCTGCCGAAAAGGCCCAGGCGCTCGGCTCCGGCTTCGTGCTGACGAGTGACGGTTACATCGTCACCAACAACCACGTCATCGACAAGGCGAACACCATCAAGGTAACGCTCGACGACGGCACGGAACTGTCGGCGAAGCTCATCGGTGCGGACCCGAAGTCGGACCTAGCCGTGTTGAAAATCGACAGCGACAAGCCGCTGGCCACGATTGGCTGGGGCGAATCGGATAGCTTACGCGCCGGTGATCCGATCCTCGCCATCGGCAACCCCTTCGGCATCGGCACGACGGTAACGGCCGGCATCGTCTCGGCCCGCGGCCGCGACCTGCACAGTGGACCTTATGACGATTTCATCCAGATCGATGCACCGATCAACCACGGCAATTCGGGCGGTCCGCTTGTCGGCGCCGACGGCAAGGTCGTCGGCATCAACACGGCGATCTATTCGCCGAATGGCGGCAGTGTGGGCGTCGGTTTCGCCATACCTTCCAACCAGGCGCAGGCGGTCGTCGCCAAGCTGATGAAGGACGGCTCGATCGAGCACGGCTTCATCGGTGTGCAGATTCAGCCCGTGACCGCCGACATCGCCGATGCAATCGGGCTTGCCAAACCGACGGGTGCACTGGTGGCGAAGGTCGATGACGGCACACCGGCGGGCAAAGCCGGTATCCGTTCCGGCGACATCATCACCGCGCTCGGAGGCAAGGCAGTGACCTCGCCGCGCGATCTCTCACGCATGGTTGCCGATCTCAACCCCGGCGCGAAGGAAAGCCTGACGGTCTGGCGCGATGGCGGCGACAAGGACCTTTCGATTACCATCGGCAACAATGAGGACGGCAGTGGGCAGATCATAGCCGATGCTGGCGGCAAATCGGGCAAGGCGGCACAACATGTGCCGACCATCGGCGTTCAGCTTGGTGACCTGACGGCGGACATGCGGCAATCGCTCGGCCTGCCGAAGGATGAAAACGGCGCGGTCGTCGAGGGTGTCAACCCAGACAAGCCCGCCGCCGACGCCGGCCTCCAGCCGGGCGACGTCATCCTTTCGGTGAATCAGAAGCCGGTTGGCTCGGCCGGTGAAGCCAAAACCGCGGTTTCTGAAGCGGGCAAGGCAGGCCGCAAGGCCGTCCTGCTTCTGGTACAGCGGCAGGACCAGCAGACCTTCGTGACGGTCCCCTTCGCCCAGGGTTGAGTGTTTCAGCCTTTCAACAGCCGTCCAGCGCTGCTGGGCGGCTGCTTTTTGACGGCATCCGTCGGCTAGTCACATTCCTGAGGCGAAATAGGTGCGAGAGCCGGCTCCCCTCGAGCGACTTACGTTATGCGCGGGAACGAAAAGTTAATTGCAGCGATTCCTGAGCAACTGTCGCGCCTGATAGGCGCGAACCGACACGAATACCGCCCAGAGACGGCGGGCAGTGCTCTGTGATTTCGCTTTGTCTGTCGAACGCATCGTACTGTCCTCGCTTTCCGGCGTGAATCTACAACCTGCCGTGTCAGCGACGCAGTGCAGATTGCGCATTGCAGCGTTGCAGCTTGCTCGATGCTTGGCGGAACGGAAGGTAGATGATTTAAGAAAGCGAACCTTATGCGGACAATCCCTGATGCACATCCCCATCAAGCCGATTTTTGTCTTCCATACAGCGGCTCGCGCGGGCAGCATTTCGCGCGCCGCTAAAGAGCTCAGCGTCACACCATCAGCCGTCAGTCAGCAAATCCAGGCGCTTGAACTGCAGCTCGGCGTCTCCCTATTGGCCAAGGCGGGTCGCGGCATTGTGCTGACAGAGGCCGGCGAACGCTATTTTTCGATGATAGCAGACCAGGTCGAGCACATCGCCGAGGCGACTGCGACCATCAAGGGTTTCCGCTCCGTCACCAGCCTCACCATTCGCGCGACGCCGACGCTTTCCAACAAATGGCTGCTTCCGAGGTTGGCCTCGTTTCTCGACCAGCAGCCCGACCTGGAAGTGCGCCTCGATGGCACGAACGAGCCGACTGATTTCAGCCAGGAGATCGTCGATATCGAGCTTCGCCACGGCGACGGGCGCTGGCCAGGCCTGTTTGTCGAGGGTGTGGTGGAGGAAGAGTTCATGCCGGTCTGCTCGCCGGGCTACGCCGCAGCCGATAGTCTTTTTCCGGAGGATTTGCCGAAATTCCGCCTCATCCATTCCGCCAAGTCTCAGGCGCAATGGACGACATGGTTTCCTTTGGCGGGAGTGACATCCACAGACCGTTGGCAGCGCGTATTGTTCGACCGCAGCCATATGGCAATCGACGCCGCCGCACGCGGCATGGGCATTGCCTTGGAAAGCACGCTGATGATGGAGGAGGAACTCGCTTCCGGCCGTCTCGTCTGCCCCGTCGCGTCCTACCCGGCAATCCGGCTGGTGACCCAGTGGATCGTCTGCCCGTTCGATCATCTGCGGCGAAAGAAGGTGCGCACCTTCCTAGACTGGCTGCGTGAAGAACGGGATGCCTGGGCGGCAAGGCGCTGAGGATCAGCCGCCGGTCGAGGTCCGCCCATCGAGCTGGGCAAGCGCGAACACGACGATTTCATCGGGCGACATGCGGATATCGAGGTACACGACATCCTCGTCTTCTGCCGGTGGCTCCAAGGTCTGCAACTGGCTTTCGAGCAGCGAGGCACTGGCAAAATGATTCTGACGGTCGGCGAGCCGCTCGCCGATCAATTCCGGGGCGCCGGTGAGAAAGAGGATCGGGAACGCTCCAATCTTCGCGCGGAGGAAGTCACGGTAGCTTCGCTTGAGGGCGGAGCAGGCAATGATGACGGGCCGGCCTTCCGCGCCAATCGCGGCTTCCGCCACAGCCGTCAGCCACGGCCAACGGTCGTTATCTGTGAGACCGATACCCTGGCGCATGCGTTCGACATTCTCGGGGCTATGATAAGCATCCGCTTCAACGAAGGTACCGCGAAGGGAGTTCACGAGACGGCTGGCGATCACGCTTTTTCCCGTGCCCGCAATGCCCATGACGAGAATGTAAGCCGCCTGCATCATTTCAGGGCGCAGACTTTGAACTGCCTTAGCCATCGTCAATACATTCCCAAAAGACGGATCGGGCCGAGAGTGAGGATCGGGAAGAGCACCAGCGCGAAGATGGCCAGCGTCAATACCGCCATCGGCGCCAGCGAGCCGCGGATGACATCCTCCACCTTCATGTTGGCCACCTGCGCCGCCGCAAAGAGGCAGACACCGATGGGCGGGGTCACGAGGCCGAGTGTCAGCGTCATGACGGTGACGATTAGGAAGTGGATCGGGTCGATACCCAGCGCCTGCACCGGCGGCATCAGCACGGGGATAAGAATGAACATGGCGGGGATCGCCTCCATGAAGATGCCGATGATCAAAAGGAAAAAGAAGATGACAAGCATGCCTGTCGGCGGGCCGAGGCTCATGATCTGCATCAGTTCGGCCACCTTCTCCGGCAGGCCATCATAGGTGAAGATCCAGGCGGCAAGCTGCGAGGTGGCGGCGATGAAGAGGATGGTGCCGGAGATGCGCGCCGTCGAGATCAGGATTTCCGGAATCTCGCGGAGCGGAAGGGTCCGGTAGACCAGAAGGCCGAGGACCGCGACATAGACCACGGCGATTGCCGCCGCCTCGGTGGGCGTGAACAGACCGCTCGCAATACCGATGATGAGGATCAGCGGCGTCAGCATCGGCAGGATGGCACGCAGGCCCGTCACCACCAAGAGGCGAAAATTGAAGGGCGTCGGCGGATTGTAGCCGTAGTAGACCGAATAGAAATGGTTGAAGACCAGGAATGCGAAGGCGATGAACAGGCCCGGCACGAGACCGGCGACCAGCAGTGTGCCGATCGACACGTCGGCGATAGAGCCGGCGATGACAACGAGGATGGACGGTGGGATGATCGAGGAGAGCGTGGCGGTGCAGAGCGTCATGCCGACGGCATAACCCTTGGGAAAGCCGTGCCGCTCCATCGCCTTGATCTCGATGGCGCCAACGGAGGCAATGTCGGCGACGGAGGAGCCGGACACGCCTGAAAAGATCACCGACGAAATCACGTTGACATGGCCGAGACCACCCGGAAGCCAGCCGACGATCGCCTCGGCGAAGTCAAAAATACGTTCGGCGACCCGGCCGCGCTCCATCACGGCCCCGACCAGAATGAAGAGCGGCACCGCCACCAGCAGGAACGAATTCATCGACGAGAACATCGTCTGTGACAGGAGATCCATCGGCATGGACGTGAACAGCCAGAGCGTGGCGATACCGGCGAGCGCTAGAGCTACCGCAAGCGGTATGCCGAGCATGCTCAGCCCGAAGAAGGAAAGGAGGAGAAAGAGCGACATGGGTCAATGTCCCGCTGATATGGAGATGTCGGCATGGGCACTTTCACCCGCCGGCAGGCCGAGTTCTGGAAGCGCGATGAGGTCGCGGCGGCGGCGCAGGGAATCGAAGATCGCCAGGATCGCGATCGCCGCGGAGACGGGCATCACCATGCCGATCACCCACATGGGAATGGGCAGCGTCGCGGCGGTCTCGTTCATCATGATCTGCTGACGCACCAGCGTCAGCCCGGTCCATCCCATCAAAGCAAAGAAAAGGACGGAAGACAGGACATAGATCGGCACGGCGAGATTCTGGAAGAGCCGGCGCGCAAGCACGAGGAAAATAACGACGCGAGCACTCTCGACGGTCCTGAAGCCGGCGGCGAGACCGAGGAACACCATCCAGATGAAAAGAAAGCGCGTCGCTTCCTCGGTCCACGGAAACGGGTGCCCGGCAAGACGGCCGACGACTTGGATCAGCACGACGACCAGGATGCCGGCGCACGCAGCACCGGCGGCGACATCGGCGATGATCTTCACGAAGGTGCCGAGCGGGGAGCGCAGGGGAGCACGCATGGAAATACCTTTCCGCGGGAGTGAAACAGAAGCCTGGGCCGACACCTGTCCCAAGACAAGGTGTCGGCCCAAACGTCAGTTCGTCTTGGCGAAAGACTGGGTGCGATCGAAGAAGGACTGGTCCTTCACGAGAGCGGCAAACGTCTCCGACAGCCCGGCTGCGACGTCAACGAACGCCTGGCGCTGCTCTTCCGTCAGTTCGTTGACCTCCATGCCCTTTGCCTTGAGGGTCTCCAGCGACTTTGCGATATCCGCAGCGTCGTTCTCGGCCTTCCAGGCCTCGGTTTCCTTGGCAGCATCCTGCAACGCGGACTTGAAGGCATCACTCAAGCCTTCATAGCGTGCCGGGTTCATGCCCAGCACCCAAGCGTCGGCGATGTGGTTGCTGATCGTTGCGTATTTCTGCACTTCGAACAGGCGGGCGCTGACTGGAACGTTGATCGGATTCTCTTGCCCGTCGACCACCTTCAACTGCAACGCATTGTAGACTTCAGCGAAAGCCATTGGCGTCGGCGCAGCACCCATCGCGCCAAAGAACTCAACCCAGAGCGGATTGTTCGGCACGCGTAGCTTCATGCCCTTGAGGTCAGCCGGTGCGGTGATCGGAAGCTTCGAATTGGTAATCTGGCGCAGTGGTCGGGACCAGAGATCAAGGCCGAGAATGCCGATATTGCTGAGATCGCCTTGGAGTTCCTTGCCGAGATCACTGTCAAGATAAGCGCGCAGCTGCTCAATGTCCCGGAACTGGTAGGGGATAGCGATTGCCGTGAACTTTGGATTGAAAGTTGCGTAAAGCGATGTGGAGTTCAAGAGCATATCCAGCGAACCACCCGCAAGCTGCTTGACGCCAGCCGATGGATCGCCGCCGTAGAGCGTGCCATTGGCAAATACCTTGATTGTCAGCTCGCCATTCGTCTTGGCAGAGACCAGCTCGGCGAATTTGTTGGCGGCAAGGGTGATTTCCGACGTATCGGCATCCGGTGTTGAAAGCGTCAGGGTTTCGGCCGCGGCGAACGAGGCCGAGAAGAGCGTTGCTGCCGCGACGAGGCCGCGAATGGTAAAGAGTTTCATGTCATTCCTCCCAAAGAATTTGATGTCAGGTACAAGCCGTCAGTTGCGCGGAATCGTTCATGCGCCGAAGTTCAAGAATGATTCCGCTATGATCCAGATCGCCATCGCCGTTGTCGACCATGGCCTGGTAGAGCCGGTCGACCTCCTCGCCGACCGGTAGCCTCAATCCCCGGCTATGTGCAAATGCCAGGGCCGTGGATGTATCCTTCACTTGGTATTTCGCCGGACCGCCCGGCTGGAAATCGCCCATGACCATTCTCAGGCCGTGTTGACGGAAGATGGTGGAATCGGCGAAACCACCGAGCAAGGCCTCGCGAACGCGGGCTGGATTTGCCCCGCCCCGTTCTACGAGTGTCAGAGCCTCGGCAACCGCACAGATTGTCGAAGCGACGATGAGTTGGTTGGCGAGTTTCGTCAGTGCGCCGCTGCCGGCAGGGCCGACGTGCGTAACCCGTCCGAGGCACGCGAAGACGGCGGCAAGTGCCGCAACATCCGCCTCGACGCCCCCCGCCATGATGGCAAGCGTGCCATCCCGCGCGCCTTTCTCACCGCCGGAAACCGGGGCATCGCTATAGGTAAGGCCGCGACCGACCACCTGCTCGCCGATGTGCACCGCTGTTTCCACCGGAATGGAACTCATCACGACGAGCGCGGCGGCCGCTTTCATCGCGGCCACGACACCGCCGGCGCCCAAAAGCACGTCCTCGCAGACCGGGCCGGAGCTGAGCATGCAGATCACCACATCGGCGCCGGCGGCGGCCTCCGCCGCCGAGCCCGAGACGGCGATGCCGCGGGACGACAGCACATCGGCCTTGTCCCGCGTCCGGTTCCAGGCAGCCACCTGAAAACCCGCATCAGCCAGCCGGCCGGCCATGTGCCCGCCCATGATGCCCGTTCCGATAACGGCGATCCGTTTCACACTTCCGGCCATGGCACACCCTCTTCACGGATAGTGGCGGTGAAGGAAGCGGACAGGCCGCTCCTCCAGGATGAAGGATGGGAAGGCCGCCCGGAAACGCTTGAGATGTGGCGTTTGCAGATGGACATCGAACGCTGCGCGGCTGTCGTAGACTTCGTAGAAGACGACAGTGCCGTCTTCTCCTTGCGGCTGGGCGACGTCGAACTGGCGGCATCCCGGTTCATCCGCCAACGAATGCTGCGCATCGTCGCGCGCGGCCTCCAGAAAGTCCGCAAGCCTCTCCGGCCACACGCGAAACTCGGCAACAACGACGAAAACTTCCATCTTCCCGTCCTCTTACCGCGCGATCAGGCTGCCGCTTCCTGGCCGGGGCGGAAGCGTGCTTCCATGTCCTGGCGCAGTGTGACGACATCGAGGTCGTTGACGATCTCGACATCATCAAAGCTGACGATCTGGTCCTTCTTGATCGGCCGCTTGAGCTTGACGTTATGAGCAAGGCCGATCGGCAGAGCCTTCAGGTCGAGGCTGCGCGTCGCCGGGATGGCGTTGGCCCAGACGGCGTACCCGCCCTCACCGTCCAGCATTTCGCCGGGCTGCATGTCCTTCTTGGCAGTCGCAACCGCGTCGCCGCGGAACTCCTTGGATGTGCCGGTCGGTTCATTGCGGAGCACTGCGGACAAAACGCTAATGGAAGTTTCGAGGCCAATGATGTGGAAGGGGCGCCACATGGAGGCATACCAGCCCGACGGATCGGTAAGGAGGCCATATTGCTTGAAGCAGGCGCGGGCATATTCGTTGTGCGCCTTGAAAGTCACGAAGACGCCGTAGCGGATATTGTTGAAGACCTCGCGGCCATCAGGCTCCTGGCTGGCCGCGATGTCGACGAGGCCGGACCGGGCCATGCGACCGCCGTCGCTCACCGGACGGAAAACGCGGGCGAGATCGTGGAGACCAGCGGGCGGAAACGCAAGGCCATCATCCGGGCAATCGAGACCCGTGCCGTTTGCAACGGCGGCCATCTCGATTGCAGCCTTGGTGCCGTCCGTGAAGGAGTTGTAGAGCTTCGGGTTGAGATTGTCTGCGGCAACCTGTTCTTCAGTCCAGCCGAACAGTCCCCATACCGTATCTGGCGTGGAATAACGGTAGCGCGGCTCGAAATTCATGCCCTTGCCGGCAGAGGTGACGTCGAAGCCGGTGGCGCGAGCCCAGTCGACAAGCTCGCAGATCAAGGCTGGCTGGTCGCCATAGGCCATGGAATAGATCACGCCGGCCGCGCGGGCCTTCTCCGCCAGAATCGGACCGACCATGACGTCGGCCTCGACATTGACCATCACGACATGCTTGCGGCTTTCGATAGCAGCAAGCGCATGGCGCGTACCGGCGATCGGATGGCCGGTTGCCTCGATGACGCATTCGATCTCGTCGCAGCCGAAGATCGCGTTGACGTCGTTGGTTACGAAGGTCTGGCCGGTCTTCAGCGCCTCGCCGCAGCTCCGTGCTTGGTAGCGCTCCTTGGTCCAGCCGACCCGCTCCATGGATTCGCGTGCCTTGGCGACGTCAAGGTCGGCGACGGCAACCATGTGCAAGCCGTCAATGCGCTGGGCCTGAGCAAGGACCATCGAACCGAACTTGCCGGCGCCGATCAGTGCCACACGAACGGGACGGCCATTGGCCGCACGCAGGGAAAGAAGGGAATAAAGGTTCATCGACAGGGTCCTCAGCTTGGGGATGATTGTGAGGAGTGCCCCGCCGAAGTCCGCGCATCGTCGAGCGAACGGCAAAGCGCATGCGCTTCACCGGCCACAATCGTCGCAATGAGCCTGGTCTCCTCCGAGGAGGGCGAGTTCGCCGCCACTCCCAGCCGCCTCCCGAGCAGCTTCGAAAGGAAGGTACGGCCGATAAGCGCTTAGCTCAATTTAGAAAGTCGAACGAATTTGTTAGATTTTCTAACTAATCCGATGCCGCATATGGTCAGTTCAAACGCGCCAAGCGCGCCGCCGCTTCTCCTGCCGGTGAAAATTCAGCCAGCGCTTCGCAGACGCAACTATGGACAAACCGACACGGCAAGGGTGGCGATAGCAACTTGCTGGCAGCGAGGACGCTCAATGAGATCCCGCCTGCACAAAGTGCCACTTTGAGACCTCTTGGTACAGGCGCTTCGGCGGCTCGTAGCCAATGTGATGGATTGGGCTCCGAATCTCGTCGGTTGACACAGGCCGTTTGATGTTACGCCGCGACGGGTCCGGTACAGGGACTGCCGCCATCCGCTTTTGCGTATAGGCATGCTGCGGATTCTCGAACACGGCCTGGCGCGGACCAATCTCGACGATCTCAGCGAGATGCATAACTGCCACCCGATGGCTCACCCGCTCCACCACGGCGACGGGGCATTCGCGTATCAGCACGTTTCAACGCCTTTGGTTTCATCGCATCAGCGAAATGCAAGGGGTGCCACGCTTTGTCGGTGCGGCACCCCGAGCCATTACTGCCGGCCCGCAGTTTCCTTCGCGATCCATTCTTGAAGCCAAGAAAAGGTCGCGTCGTCGAAGGCCACGGCGCCGCGCAGGATCTCGCCGGCTTGTGCGCCGAGCGCTTGCGGATAAGGACCGACGATCTCGTCGGACTTCTCGACGTTTTCCGGCTTGCGCAGGTCGACGAGCACCTCCTTCATCGCGGTATTATAGGCCTCCACGATTTCGCTCGGCGTGTCCGCTGGCAGCGCAAGTGCCTTCGAGGCCATGACATTGAGGTTAAAGACGGCTCTCCATGCCTCGAAGCCTGGTCCTTCCGGGTCCTTGCCGAACATCGAGCGATACACTTCGACAAAGGTCGGCAGGTCGGGGACCGTGGGATCACGCACGATCTTTCCGTTTTCGTCGGCAATGCCGAAGGCAAAGAGCGGCACGGCCTCGCCCGCCTCGATCAGCGGCTTGACCTGTGTCGGATAGGCTTGGGTCGAGTCGAAGTTGACGTTGAACTCGCCGCGCTCGAAAGCGGGCCGGGCATCGCCGCGGTTGATGCCGTAGATCGGCTTCAGGTCGAGATCCAGCAGATCCAGGCTCAGCAGCACGCGCATGTCGCCGCCCGAAGGGTTGTTCGCCCCCATAACCAGTTGCTTGCCCTTGAGAGACGCCATGTCTCCGAGCGTTTTCGGCCCAATATCCGGCCGGGCATAGACCACCGTGCCGGCGGGCGAACTGATGATCGGAATCCAGGTGTCGAGCTTGTAGCGAACCCGTTCATCCCGGAACACATAGTTTGACGTAACCGACGCCGCGACCGCAATGAGCGACAACCCATCCGGCTTGGCACGCTCCTGGAACTGGTTGCTGCCGGCAATCGCGCCAGCGCCTTCCACATTCGTGACGATGACCGTGGGGTTGCCGGGCAGCTTCGCCGAAAGAAAGGGGGCGAGATAGCGCGCATAAAGGTCGGTTCCCCCGCCAGCCTCGTAGGGCACGATGATCTCGACACGCTTTCCGCCGAAATCGGCTGACTGCGCATAGGCTGCACTCGCCCACATGGCCGCAGCCGCGACCATGAGTCGACCCAAACTCTTGATAGGTTTCATAAACTCCTCCCGTTTCATGATGTGAAATGTTGTTCCACAAATTTATCGTAGTTGGGTTGCGCACCGGGAGTCAAATCAATATGTTTCACACCATGGAATAGCATTTCAAGCGCTACACATAGCGTCGTCCGGGTTCTCCCGGTGTTCAAAAACGGGGGAATCATGAAAATCGAGCGGATCGAAATCATTGTCAGCGACCTGACCCAGCGCCTGCAGCGTATGCGTTCCACCGGCTCCTATGATACGGGACGCTCGGGCGACCTGCTCGGTAAGCCGGTTCTGGTGAAAATCTTTGCAGAAGGTGTTGTCGGCTACGGCCAGATCCGCCCGCTTTCGCCGCATCACTCGATACCCGACACCTATGCCAGCATCATTACCGCGATCCAGGAGGTGTACGGGCCTCACTTGATCGGCCGGTCGATTTTCGACGTGGAAGCGATCCACGCGATGTTCGACAATCGCGGCCCGCAGAACGTCAATGCCCGCGCCCTCATCGACCACGCCCTATACGACGCCATGGGCAAGGCGCTCGGCCAGCCGGTCTACAACCTGATCGGCGGTCTCTGTCAGGAGCTCATCCCGCTCGAATGGTCGATCAGCATGGCAAGCGACATTGCGCGCGCGGTTGAGGATGCGCAGCGCGCGGTTTCGCAGTTCGGCATCACCGTACTATGTATGAAGGCCGGCCATCCGAACGGCTGGCGCGAGGACGTGCGAACCTTCCGCAAGATCCGCGAGGCGATCGGGCTCGACATCGTGCTCGGCATGGATCCCAATACCGGCTGGAGTTGTAGCGACACGTTCAGCGTTCTTGAAGCGCTGAAGGATTATCGCCTCGATTACCTCGAACAGCCGATCGACCGGCATGACCTGCGAGGCATGGCGGCGATCAGGGCCGCGGCAAGCGGCGTGCCGCTGATGGCGGACGAGGCCTGCGGGACGATCAAGGACGCGCATGCGATCATCGCTGCGGGCGCCGCCGATGTGCTGTGCATCAAGCTCTACAAGCATGGTGGCATCACGCCGGCCCGCAAGATTGCGGCACTCGCCGAAGCGGCAAACCTCAAGATCAATTGTGGTGGGCTTGCTGTTCTCTCACAGCTCGAGGCCGCCGCCGGCGCGCATTTCTATGCCAGCCGGCCCGCGCGGCAGGTCATGCCCGCCGGCGAGTTCATTTTCGGGCTCGGCGTCATGGGTCCGGATCCGATCGCTGCAGAAAACGACTTCCAGATCCGTGATGGTCACGTCCGCGTGCCGAACGGACCCGGCTTCGGCATCACCATCGACGAGACGGCACTGGAGCGCCTGACGCTGCGGCGCGAGGTACTCGCATGAACACCATGTCAACGACGGTTATCGCCCGGCTCGGCGCGTGGCTGAGCTCACTGCGTTATGAGGATCTTCCGTCCGACGTCGTGGAGCACATGAAGCTGTGCCTGCTTGATGGCATCGGCTGCGGCCTCTTCGGCGCTCGCCAGCCCTGGGGGTCGATGGTGTCGGAACTCGCCTCGGAGCTTGGCGGCAGGCCCGGCGTAACACTCTTCGGGCGTGGCGAGACGGCGAGCCCGCCCAATGCGGCGCTCGCAAACGGCACGGCCATACATGGCTACGAGATCGATGACGTGCATGTCTCGTCCTCCCTGCACCCGGCAGCCGTCACCATTCCCGCAGCCCTGGCAGTGGCCGAAGCCGAAGGACGCAGCGGACGCGACCTGCTCCTGGCACTTGCGGCCGGCTATGAGATCGGTATACGCGTCGGCATCTGCGCCGGCGTTAGCCACTCGACCAGCGGCTTCCATGTCACTGGGACGGTCGGGACGTTCGCCGCGGCCGCGGCCGCCGCATCCTGTCTCAAGCTCGACGCGACTGCGAGCGCACATGCGATTGCGCTTGGCGCCACGCAGGCAAGCGGCCTCTATGCGGCGCGCAAGGGCGCGATGGCCAAACGCTTCCACGCCGGCCGCGCCGCCGAAAGCGGTGTTCTCGCCGCCCTCCTGGCCCGCAAGGGATTTACCGGCGCACTCAATGGAATCGAGGCGCAGTCCGGCGGTTTCATGAGCACGATGAAGGGACAATTCGATCCCGAGACAATACTCGAAGGATTGGGGGAAAACTGGGAATGCCGACGTGTCGGCTTCAAGCTCTACGCGGCATGCGCAAGCGCACACACGACGATAGACGCGGTCAGGGAGCTGACAGCAGCAGGCCTTCGCGCCGATAACCTCCAGCACCTTACCATTAGCCTCAGCAAGAAGGGCGCCATGAATGTCGGCTGGCCCTACCAGCCGGTGGATATCGTCTCAGCGCAGATGAACGGATCTTTTGCCGCGGCGATTCAGCTGCTCGAAGGCGATGCCTTCGTGAAGCAGTACAGGCAGGATCGCCTCGCCGATCCCGACGTGCTCACGCTCATCGCGAAGATGGAATTCAGGCATGAGCCGGAGCTCGACGCCGGCGGCGCCGCGAACCGTCATCGCGTCAACGCCGTCGCACGCATGACGGACGGCCGGGTCCTCGAGACGGACGTGCCCCATCGCACGGGCAGCGCGGAACGCCCTGTCGGGCGGCAAAGGATTGAACAGAAGTTTTTCTCGCTCTGCGATGGCATCGTGCCACCCGCTCAAGCCCACGCGATCGCCTCCACGATTGCCACGATGGATGCCCAGGCCACCCTCCGTGAACTTGGCCGGCATCTCTCCGCTACCCATTAGCCTGAGCCGACTCGCGGGCTCCCTCACCGTCGTCATCCTCGGTTCAAGCCTCAGGGTAACGACGGTAAAGTCGATGCGTGCCCGTTCAGAGCGCCTTCTGCAACTCCGGCAGCGCCTCGAAGAGATCGGCGACGAGGCCATAGTCGGCGACCTGGAAGATCGGCGCCTCCTCGTCCTTGTTGATCGCCACGATCACCTTGGAGTCCTTCATGCCGGCAAGGTGCTGGATGGCACCCGAGATGCCGCAGGCGATGTAGAGTTGCGGCGCAACCACCTTGCCCGTCTGACCAACCTGCCAGTCGTTCGGCGCATAGCCCGCATCGACCGCAGCACGGGAGGCACCCACCGCCGCACCGAGCTTGTCGGCCACGGGGAGAATGACTTCCTGGAACTTCTCCGACGAACCAAGCGCACGGCCGCCCGAGATGATGATCTTGGCCGAGGTGAGTTCCGGACGATCCGACGAGGACAGCGCGTCCTTGACGTGGGTCGAGAGGCCGGGGTTCGCAGCCGCCGAGACGCTTTCAATCGATGCACTGCCGCCTTCAGAGGCCGCAGCGAAGGACGCCGTGCGCACCGTGATCACCTTCTTGGCGTCGGTGGACTGAACCGTCTGGATCGCATTGCCCGCATAGATCGGACGCTTGAACGTATCGGCCGAAACGACCTCGATGATTTCCGAGACCTGCGCGACATCGAGAAGGGCTGCCACGCGCGGCAAAACGTTCTTGCCGACGGAGGTGGCGGCAGAGACGATGGCCTCGTAATTGCCGGCCAGCGAGACGATGAGCGCTGCCAGCGGTTCCGCCAGGTTGTTGGCAAGCGTTTGATCCTCGGCGACGAGGACCTTCGAGACGCCCGAGAGCTTTGCCGCCTGTTCGGCTGCTGCCTTGGCACCGGCACCCGCGACGAGCACATGCACGTCGGGACCGATCTTGCCTGCCGCCGTCAGCGCCTTTGCCGTCTGGTCGGAAAGGTGGGCGTTGTCGTGATCTGCCAGAAGAAGAATGGCCATGGTAATGTTCTCCCTTTCCCGCCTTACAGCACGCCGGCTTCGTTTTTCAGCTTGTCGACGAGTTCGGCGACGCTCTTGACCTTGACGCCTGCCTTGCGGCCGGATGGCTCCTCGGTCTTCAGCACCTTGAGGCGCGGGCTCGTGTCGACGCCGAAGTCGGATGGCGTCTTCTTGTCGAGCGGCTTCTTCTTCGCCTTCATGATGTTGGGAAGCGAGGCATAACGCGGCTCGTTGAGGCGCAGGTCCGTGGTGACCACGGCCGGAAGCTTCACTTCGATGGTCTGGAGACCGCCGTCGACTTCGCGGGTGACCTGGGCGGAACCCTCACCGATCTCGACCTTCGAGGCAAACGTCGCCTGTGCCCAGCCGAGCAGGGCGGACAGCATCTGCCCGGTCTGGTTGCTGTCGTCGTCGATCGCCTGCTTGCCGACGATGATCAGACCCGGAGCCTCGGCTTCTGCGACACCCTTGAGGATCTTTGCCACGGCGAGCGGCTCGACGGCATCTTCCGTCTCGACCAGCACGGCGCGGTCGGCGCCCATGGCGAGTGCGGTGCGCAGCGTCTCTTCGGCCTTCGCCGGACCGATCGACACGACGACCACTTCCGAAGCCTTGCCAGCCTCCTTCAGCCGCAGCGCCTCCTCGACCGAAATCTCGTCGAACGGGTTCATCGACATCTTCACATTCGCTAGCTCGACACCCGAGCCATCCGCCTTCACGCGAATTTTGACGTTGTAATCAACGACCCGCTTTACAGGGACCAAGATCTTCATGGCAATTTTCTCCGACTGGCGATGCAGGCGCGATGGCACGGCGCCGATCGTCGGCGTCCTGGCCATTCCTGTCATCGATCGTTTCAGGGTTTAGGCGCCGGCGGCGCGCCGTTCGGCGAGAATGCGCCTCGTATAGGCCTTTATGCCGCCCTCCTGCATCATGCGCAGGGATTCCGGCGCCATTGGCGCAAGGCTCGCGTGATAGCCGGTAGCGAGGTTCCGCAGGCTGCTGATGTCGAGATCGATTTCCAGCTCGTCACCCTCGGTCACGTGCCGGTCGATATCGGCGAGTGCCACGATCGGGATGCCGAAATTGATGCCGTTGCGCATGAAGAGCCGGCCGAAGCTGGGCGCCACAACGGCTGCGATGCCCGCCTCGCGCATTGCGCCCGCGGCTTCCTCGCGGCTTGATCCGCAGCCGAAGTTCAAGCCGCCGACAATGATGTCGCCTGGGCGGACCTTCGATGCGAAGCCCTCATCGATTCCCGCCATCAAATGGGAGGCCATTTCGCCCGGTTCATAGGCCGGCCGAAAATAAGGTTTCGGAAAGATCAGGTCGGTGTTCACGTTCACACCAAAGGTCCAGGTTCTGCCGCGTATCTTCATTGCTTCACCAGAAATTCGCTCGGGGAGACCACGTGGCCGGCGATTGCGGACGCGGCCACCGTGGCGGGAGAGGCCACGATGAGGCTGGAGTCCGGGCTACCCATGCGACCGCGGAAATTGCGGCTGGCGGAAGTAATGCCCATTTCACCAGCCGCCATCATGCCCTGGTGACAGCCTGTGCAGGGCCCGCATCCGGGCACGCCGATCACGGCACCTGCCTCCACCATGATCTGGATGAGACCTTCGCGCATGGCCTGCTGGAAAACGTCCGCCGAACCGGGATTGACCATCATCCGGCAATTGTCCGCGACGTGCCTGCCGCGCATGATCTCCGCGGCCAGACGGAAGTCGTTGATCCTGCCGCCGGTGCAGGTTCCGAAGATGGCTTCGTCGACCTCGATATGGGCCGCCTCGCCTGCCGTCACGACATTGGAGAGGTCGTGCGGTAGCGCCACCAGCGAGTCCAACTCCGTCACGTCGATCTCGATGGTGCGGGCGTAATCCGCCTCCCCGTCCGTCTCGTAGACCGTCCAGCTGGATGTCACCTGACGCGACCGGAGATAGTCGAACGTGATCTCGTCGGGCTGGATGTAACCGGCCTTCGCGCCGAAATCGATCACCATATTCGTCAAAACGAGGCGCTCGTCCATGCACAGAGAGCGGACGAGCGGGCCGGTGAACTCGACAGCCTGGTAGACGGCCGCGTCCTCGCCATAGTCCTGGGCGATTTTGAGCACGATGTCCTTTGCGGTCACCCATGGCTTCGGTTCGCCATGCAGCACGACACGCAGCACTTCGGGAACACGGAGCCAATTGTATCCGAGCGCCAGGCCCGAGGCGATGTCGGAATGCCCGAGTCCGGTCGAGAAGCAACCGAGGGCGCCATTTGTGACCGTATGGGAATCGGTCCCGAAAATGAGGCTACCGGGCCGCGCATACCCCTTCTCCGGGAAAAGCACGTGGCCAATGCCTTCTCCGGCATGGAATTTCGATATGGCCTGAGCCTTTGTCCAGACCCGCGTCACCTTCTGGGCCTCTGCATCCTGCGGGCGGATCGCGGGGTAATGGTGGTCGAAAACGACAACGACCCGTTCCGGGTCGAAAACCTTGTCGCCGCCCATTTCCGCAAGCAACGCACGGGCGCGTGCTGCGCCGCGATCGTTCAGCATGATCAGGTCAGGCTCGACATTCACGATCTCTCCGACCTGAACGCTGTCCCGGCCCGCGTGGGCGGCAATTATCTTGGCAAGCGCATGCATGGCAACCTTTCAGCCGTTGTCGGCTTCCGTTCGTCTCATTCTATGAAACATCATTTCATTTTATATTGCAAGATAAGTCTGTTTGGGAAATAGTGTCAACAGGCGTCATCGCCGTGCCATGAGAGAACAAAGGATCACCCCGTGCAGCAGGAAGACACCGGCGGAATGCCCGAAAACCGCGAAGACGAATCGAAGCGAGCCGAGACGGGCTCACCCGCGGTGCGGCTGCGCCAGCTGATGGAGCAACAGGAACGCGTGGTTTCGGTCCTTCACCCGCCGAGCGCCCACCTCGCCCGCATCATGGAGAAAGCCGGGTGCGAGGTGGGCTTCGTCGGGACCGGAAGCGTCGTCGGTGCCTATACCGGGCTTGCCGATGTCGGCACGGCAACCATGATGGAATGCGTAACGATCTCCGGCTGGATCGCACAGTCGGTGAATTTTCCGATCATCATGGACGGCGACACCGGGCATGGCGGCATCATGGCCGTGCGCCGCATGGTGCGCGAATGCATAAGGGCAGGAATCGCAGGAATCCGCATCGACGACCAGCCGATCGAGGGCAAGCGCAGGACGGGCGACGCCGGTATCGAAGTCGCGCCGCTCGACCAGGTCATCGCCCGCTATCGCGCCGCCGTCGACATGAAGAACGAGATCGATCCTAACTTCGTGGTGATGGCGCAATGCTATGCGCGTGACGCTGTCGGGTTCGATCTTCCCAAGACACTCGACCGCCTGCGGGCCTACCGCGAAGAAGCCGGCGTCGACTGGGTACAGCTCGAATCACCGCACTCGGTCGATGAGATCCGCCACGCCCGCGCCGCGGTGAAAGGGCCATTTTCGTTCATGAAGGGCAAGCTGCCACGTTACCTGTCGCTCGACGAGCACAAGGACCTCGGTGTCAATCTCGCCTGGCTGCCGAGCTTCACGCATCATATCGCGTGGGCCGCCGTCTGGGACTTCATGCAGGAATTCCAGAGCGACGGCATCGCGGCCTGGGAACGTTTCGCCGATAGCCGCAAGGCCAATCCCTATCCGATCCCCTTTGTCGGACCGGAGGGCGAAGGGGCCACACGCCAGCAGGCCCTTGAAGAGCGCTATTTTCGTGGAGTGCCTGCCGAAGGCCGCGACGGCTGAGGCGGCCATGGCCCGCGGCAACGGGCGCTTGCTTGCCGGCGGAGTTCACGCCGGCGGCTTGTATCCCAGGCGCTCCGATATCTGCCGCGCACCGTGCAGCATCAAGCCGATGCATCGCTCCCTGTGTTCGGGTGTGTAGCGATAGGCCGGCGTCAGCACGTCGATTGCCGCTACGGTGCGGCCTTCATAATTCTTAATAGGCACGGCGATCGCGCCGCCGCCTGCGATCAGCTCGCCGCGGCTTTCGGCATAGCCGAGCTCTCGGATAAGGGCGATTTCCTTGAGCAGGTCCTCCCGCCGCGTGATCGTATTTTCCTGGATCTGCTGTAGCTCGACGCGGGCGAGATAGTCTTCGATTTCTGCGTCATCCAGCCCGGCAAGAAGCACCTTGCTGGACGCACCGGCATAAAGCGGAGAATGCACGCCGAGATCGGCGCTGCGGCGCATCGGATGCAGCCCTTCGAGGGAATCGATGTGAACGCGCGTATCGCCAGAACGCACGGAGAGCACGATGGTCTCGTTCAGTGCGTTACGGATATCGCGCATGACGGGGGCGGCCAGGGCATGCAGGTTGGCCTGCCGGCGGCGAATGTCGGCAAGGCGCACGAGGGCGAAGCCCAGACTGTACTCGCCCGTGTTCGGGTCCATCTCGCAGAACTCGTGTTCGACGAGGGTGGAGAGGATGCGGAACACGGTGGATTTCGGCAGACCCGTCGCCTTGGAGATGTCTTTGAGGCCTCGAGATGGTTGGCCCGAACTAAAGACACCCATGATCTCCACCGCCCGGTTCAAGACGGCGATGGAGTAGGCACCACCCTTCTTGGTGGCCTCTTCCGTTGCGGAAGCAGATGCTTCGTTTGTGTCCTCAGATGGGGTGGCCGCGCGTGATCCGCGGCCCCCTCTTCGACGTCCGGAAACTGTTTCGTCCATATGGGAACCCATTTCATATCGTGAAATGATACCGTAATGGCAAACCGTTTCAGCGTCCAGCCTCAGCCTGCAACGGCTTGTTCTGACTGCTTGGCGGCCTTCGTGCTGACATAAGCGGCAGCACTTCGCCCCGCAATGCGCCCGAAAACCGCACCCGCCATCAGGCCCGTGCTGCCGGGATAGTTGAAGTAGTAAAGCCCGCCCACCAGTTCACCGGCGGCAAAAACGCCGGAGAGTGGTTGGTCTTCGATGTCAAGAACCTGTGCCTCCGTATTGATCTTCAGGCCGCCAAACGTGAACGTGATGCCGCAGCCGACCGAGTAGGCCTCGAATGGACCTTTCTCGATCGTGTTGGCCCAATTCGACTTGGTGACCGCGAGCCCTACCGTCGACTTTCCATCCTTGATGTTCGGATCGAAGTCGACATCCTTCTTAATGGAGTCATTGTACTCACGGACGGTGTTGAGGAAGCCGTGATAGTCGACGTCCCCCATCTTGTCGGCCAGTTCCTCGAGGGTGTCGGCCTTCACCTTGGTGGCGCCGCGCATCTTGTATTCATCGCGAATGAGATGCGCGACCTGGGCATCGAACACCTGCCACGCATAGCTGCCGGGCTGCTGCAGCACGATCCTGCCATACTTGGCATAGGTGTAGTTGCGGAAGTCAGCCCCCTCGTCCAAGAAGCGTTTGCCCTCGGCATTGACCATGATGCTGTAGGGATAGCTGTGGCGATAGCCCGCGGAATGCTGGCCATCGACATCACCGAAATCGTTCGCATAACGCTCCCAGGAAACCGAGTGGCAGCCAGACCACTGGCCGTAGGACTGCGCGCCGAAGTCGAGCGCCATCTTGATGCCGTCACCCGTATTGTAGCGGGTTCCGCGAACCTTGGCCATTTCCCAGCCCGGGCCGAGATAGCGGGCACGCCATTCGCGGTTGGCCTCGAAGCCGCCGCAAGCGAGAACCACGGCCGTGGCGTAGATGTCTTCCTCGATGCCATCCACGATGACCCGAACGCCGCCAACGGCTGCGCCGTTGCGCAGGAGCGAGACAGCTCGCGTGCCGTAGCGGATTTCGACACCACGCTTCTCCGCGGCGCGAATTTCGGCCTCGACGAGACCGGCACCACCGCCATTGGCATAGATGACCACGCCGCCGAAGAACTTGAATCGGCCGTTGTGGTTGAAGGCCTGGCGTCCGTAGTTTGGCACAAATTTCACGCCCTGCTGCATGAGCCAGTGAACAGTGTCGGTGCTGTTGTTGACGATGATGTCGGCGAGCTCCGGGTCGATGTGATATTGCGTAATGCGGCCCAGATCGTCGAAATAGTTCTCTGCGGTATATTCGCCGAAATCCGTTTTCGCGATGTCCTCGTCCGACAAGTCGGGAACGATCTTCTTGATATCGGCAGCACCGTGATGGACCATGCGGAAGCCGCCGCCCGTAAAGGCGGAATTGCCTCCGCGCTTGTGCTCCGGCGCGCGCTCAAGCACGAGAACGCTTGCTCCGCCTTCAACGGCCGAGAGTGCTGCGGACAGAGCCGCGTTTCCGCCGCCGACAACGATCACATCGTATTGCTTGCCACTCATTGAAAATTCGCTCCTCCGGTTGAGACGCCGCTCCATCGTCGGACGGCTTTGAATGCACCATGCCGACCCTAGCCAGCATTGTCAATATTATGAAACATCATTTCATTGTACGAAACATCAATGCGTCACTTTGCTGCCGAACAACCGCCGGACGACGATCGGCCCGATGACGACGAGGCAGCTCATGCGGATGATCTGTATCGTGGTAACGAAGCCTAGGCTGATATGAGCCGCGACGGCGAGCGCCGAAACCTCCGCGACGCCCCCGGGCGAAAACGCCAACAGCATCGCGTCGAAAGCCTCGCCGAGAAGATAAGAGACCCCCGCGGCAAAAGCTGCGACGAAAAGAAGCGCGGAGAGCGCCCATATGAGTGAGATCGCAAGCGTGCCGAAAACCTCGTTCAAGCGCACGCCCGCAAAGCGGACCCCGATGAATGTTCCCAGAACGACCTGGGCGCCGGCCACCATGGCCGCAGGCGGGGCGCTCTGTGTCAACGGAATTGCGTGCACAATGACGCTGGCGATGAGCGGACCGATGAGGAACGGTGCTGGTATGCGCAGCAGTTTGCCTGCCAACGAGCCAACGATCGCGCATCCGACCAGAATGGCGAGGTCCAGCCATCCGGGCGGCAGTCCGGCCTTGGGCGTCAGGGCCACGACCTCCAGGCCGAGAAGATAGCGAAGCGAGAGGGAAATGGCCGTGACCGTGACGGCAAGGCGCGCGGAGTGCACCAAGACGACCTTCTTCACATCCGCCCCGCAATCCTCCGCCAGAACGACGATTTCCGACAGATTGCCCGGCACGGCGGCAAAATAGCTCGTGACAGAATCAAAGCCGGCCCGCCGAAAAAAGAGCCAGCCGAGCCCCACCATGCTGGCGAGGTAGAGAACCACGAGGAGCGCCAGAACGACCAGCGCGCTGCCCGTCGGTATGCCCGAGACATCCAGCACGCTGCCGAACAAGACGCCGAGAACGGTCGCTAAGCAGTTGCGCGCCAATTTCGGCATGGCGAGCGGCAGCTTGCAGAAACTGGCGATCGTTGTCGCCGTCATTGCGCCGAGCATGAAAGGGAGCGGCGTACCGATAAGGGAGAAAGCCATCCCGCCGGCGGCGCCTATCCCCACCGCCAGCAGGAGTTTGAAAAGCTGCGCGACCACGCGCCGCTCACATCAGCCAGTCCGGGAAGTCCAGCCAGAGCGGGATGAGACCCTCCGGATAGTCGAGATAAAGCACATAGGCGAGCACCGCGAGGGTCAGGATCGTACACAGGGTGATGATCGCGTTTCGGCGCAAGGGACGACCGCACTCGACATAGAGGAAGGCAAAGACGAAGACCGCCGATGCCAGCGTAAAGCCCAAGACGTAGATAAGCCCGGCAAACAGCGCAAACCAGGCGAAGTAGACGTATTTGCTCGGCCGCTCGCTGAAGACGGTCCTATTCGTCTGGTCGATATCGCCGAGAACGGGATTTGCCAGAGGCGCGAAGGCTTGGTGTGCAATCACCATGCCGGTCAGGATAATCGTGATGACGCCCACAGAGGCGGGATAGAGATAAGTGAGATAGCTTTTGTCGCGGATCGCAAAGAGCGCCCATAGTGTCACAAGTGCCAGCGCGGCCGAGAATGCGATCTGGGGTACGCGCGATGTCACCGCGTCTCCTTCCGCATCCGCGGGATCATCCGGCGACGACTTCATCATGATGCGGATGCCGACGGCGAGCGAGGCGAGCACCATGAGCGCGATGGCAATGGACTGAGGCCGCTCGAGGAAGGACAGGCCATAGACCTGCGCCGTCTGATAGATATTGGCTTCGAGCGGGCGCGAAAGGACGAACCCGACGACCAACGCCGGACGCGGCCAGTCGAACCGCTTCATGTAGCAGCCGAAGACCGTCAGCGTCAGAAGAGTGACGATGTCGCCCCAGCTCTTCGTCGCCTGATAGGCGGTGAACACCATTACGACAACGATCAACGGCGCCATCAAAGCGTAGCGAATGACAGTCAGGCGAGCAATCGGCCCGGCCAGCATGACGCAGAGGATGCCCGCGAAGACGTTTCCAAGCGCTAGCGACCAGATGATGACGAAGGTTAGGTGCAGGTCGGCGCCCACCATGCGCGCACCGGGCTCAAGCCCGATCAGAATGAACGCGCCAAGCAGCAGCGCCATAGACCCGGAACCCGGTATGCCAAAGAACAGGGTCGGCACGAGGTCACCACCGCGCACCGCATTGTTGGCGGCTTCGGGCGCGATCACGCCGCGAATGTCGCCCTTGCCAAATTTCGAACGGTCCCGCGAGGATTGCACGACATGGCCATAGGCAAGCCAGTCAGCAGTGGAGGCGCCGACACCCGGCAGGATGCCGACGATCGCGCCCAACACCGAGACGCGAAGGACCAGCCACCAGTTGCGTATTGTGTCGAAGATGCCCTCCATGAAGCCGCTGCCGAGCCGCGCATCCTTGGCGATCGTCGAGCGCTGCCGCATCAAGTCGACGATCTCTGGAAAGGCGAATATGCCAAGCGCCAGCACGACGAGCGGAATGCCATCGCTCAGATAGACCGTGGAAAACGTGTAGCGCAGTTCACCGGTGGCCGGCGCACTGCCGATGCTGCCGAGCAGGAGGCCGACGGAACAGGCGGCAAGTCCCTTGAAGAGACTGGCGCCCGTCAGCGAGCCCACCATCGATAAGGCGAGGAGGATCAGCAACAACTGTTCTCCCATGCCCACGCCGAGGATCAAAGGCTTGGCGATGAAGACACAGCCCGTCAGCACAACGGCGCCGAACAGACCCCCGATGAGCGAGGCCGAAAAGGATGCACTCAGCGCCCTCGCCGCATGGCCCTGACGCGCCAGCGGGAAGCCATCAAGCACGGTCGCGGAGGATGACCCACCGGGTATGCCCATGAGGATGGACGGAAAGGTGTCGCCTGTCGCCGTCGTTGCCAACATGCCGATCATCAGCGCAAGGGCGGAAGTCTGCTCCATGCCATAGACGAAGGGCAGAAGCAGCGCCATGCCGGCCACGCCACCCATGCCGGGCAGAACGCCGACCACCATGCCCATGCCGACACCGATCAACAGATAGGCAAGGTGGTGCAGCGACAGCAGCTCCCCCAGCGACTGAACTATGACTTCCATGATATTCCTCAAATCGACGCGTCAGCTGCGCCCGCAAAAACAAGGATCGAAGACGTGGAGATCACGCCTTCGATCGCGCCAGATTATAGAGACGCGTCAAAACGCTGCTTCAGCCAGGACCGCAGCCAGCCGAGCGCTTCATCGTCGAAGACGACGGCGCTGCGAACGTTGCGGGTTGCCGCCTTCCCCGTCGCCTGAGGCTCTTCCCCAAGCAGGTCGGTTGCCTTCTTCTTGAGCGCCGGATCGGCTTCGAAGTCGGCAAGCAGCTTGCTCACAGCACCTTCATAAGTCGCCACGACCTCATCCAGTGTGCCTTCCGGCAGCAGGATCGCCCTGGTCGCCATCACGTTGAGGTTGAACACGGAATCCCATGCCTTGCGCGCCGGGCCGGACAACGGCTCGCCCTTCAGCTTTTCGTAGACCTCCAGGAAATGCGGTAGATCCGGATTAGCGGGGTCGCGCACGACCCTCCCGTTGTCGTCCGCAAAACCGAGCGTGAAGAGCGGCACAACCTCCCCGCTGTCGACCAATGGCTTGGCGAGCTTCTGGTAGGCATTGTTGATCGCGAAATCGAGGTTGAGTTCACCGCGCTCGAAGGCCGGAAAAGCGTCGCCACGGTTGAGGCCGAAAACCGGCCGCACTTTCACACCGAGAAGGTCCATTGCCATGAGAACGCGCATGTCGCCGCCGGTCGGATTGTTGGCGCCGAGCGTGACGTCCTTGCCTTCGAGCTGGGGCAGTTCGTCTGCCGTCTTGATGCCCAGGGCACTGCTCATATAGACTACGGTGCCCTGGGCGGAGCTGATAATCGGGATCCATTTGTCGAGATTGTATTGCGCGCGCTGGTCCTTGAAGGTGAAGTTCAGCATCACGGACGCGCTGGCTGCGATGATATCCGTGCCGTCCTTCTTGGCGCGTTGCTCGAACTGGTTGCTGCCGGCAATCGCGCCTGCCCCTTCGACATTCTTGATCACTATCGTCGGCTGCCCGGGCAAGCGCTCGGCAATCAGCGGTGTCAGGAACCGCGCATAGAGATCCGCCCCACCGCCTGCCGCATAGGGCACGGTGACCGTGATCCTCTGACCGGCGAAGTCGGTTTCGGCCACAGCCGAACCGGCAAAGCCCGTACAGCAGACCAAGCCGGCTGTAACAAGCAGCGCATATTTCCACGTCTTAAAAAGCATGCGTATCCTCCTCCTGATCGCGCAATACCGTATGTCTCATCTAGTGAAACGGTATTTCATATATAAGCACAGAGTTCAGCGCCGTGCAAATGCTTTGCTCGGGCGAGCCGACGCTGAGCAAAATTGACGCTGCGATTGCACACGGAACGTCCTTGAGGCAGATCAGGGCCGCGCGGCATTCTACGCTTTGAGTAATGGGATGCTGATGGCGACAACTAAGCAGAAGATTGCCAGGCGACCGATTACCAAGTCTTTGGCAAGTGATTCAGTGCCCAAAACGAGACAAAAGCCGGGCGTCCAAATTGCAGAGCTGCGGCAATCGGCCATTGTAAATATGAAGATGCGTGCGGATAAATAGCGCGGCCCCCGCAAAACCGCACAGCCCTACGCCAGCGAATAACGATTGATAACCTTGCGGCGCGTATAATTTTCTGTTTTCAATGGGCTACCGACGCCTATCGCTGGACATAACCCAGAAAGCACCGCCTCGAATACTCATCTGGAAGCCCTCCCGCAAAATTCAATAGCGAACGATTGCCTCGATATCTACGCTGTGAAGCTACCAATACACATGGTGACCTGAGACCCATCGTCCCTCCAATTTTCAGGAGAGTCTTGGGTTTTCAATCTGACCTTATGCGGCCTGTTTTT